>NZ_JYGT01000001.1 GCF_000960085.1 Streptococcus infantis
CGTGTAGATAAGAATGGTACACCAGTAACAGGTAAGTACACACCAACAGTAACTCCGGTAACTCCTACAGCTGAAGAAGTAACTTCAAAAGATAAACAAGGGCAAACTCAAACAGGTAAGCCTAAGTTTACAGAAGGTGATCCAGTAGTTCCAATGGATGATGATACGCCAGCAACATTCGAAGATGGTTCAACAACGAAAACAATTCCAGGCGAAGGTACTTATACAGTAGCCCCAGATGGAAGTGTAACCTTCGTACCAGAGAAATCATTCATCGGAACAGGAACAGGCGTAACAGTTAAGCGTGTAGATAAGAATGGTACACCAGTAACAGGTAAGTACACACCAACAGTAACTCCGGTAACTCCTACAGCTGAAGAAGTAACTTCAATTGATAAACAAGGGCAAACTCAAACAGGTAAGCCTAAGTTTACAGAAGGTGATCCAGTAGTTCCAATGGATGATGATACGCCAGCTACATTCGAAGATGGTTCAACAACGAAAACAATTCCAGGCGAAGGAACCTACACAGTAGCTCCAGATGGAAGTGTAACCTTCGTACCAGAGAAATCATTCATCGGAACAGGAACAGGTGTGACTGTTAAACGTGTAGATAAGAATGGTACACCAGTAACAGGTAAGTACACACCAACAGTAACACCAGTAACTCCTACAGGTGAACCGGCAACAACAATTGGTCCAAAAGGTCAAGAGCAATCTGGTAAACCAATATTCAAGGAAGGCGATAGCCGTGTTCCTATGAATGATGATGTTCCAGCTACATTTGACGATGGTTCAACAACTAAGACTATTCCAGGTGTAGGTACGTATACAGTAGCTCCTGACGGAACTGTAACCTTTAAACCAGAACCAGAATTTACTGGATCTGCTCCATCAGTGACAGTTGTTCGTGAAGATATGAATGGTACTAAAGCTTCTGCAACGTACACACCAACTGTAATTCCTGTTACTACATTCGTAGATAAAGAAGGAAAAGCAATCCCAGGATATCCAACAGAGGATGGTGAACAACCTAAAGCTGAGATCCCAGGTTACCGTTTCGTTGAAACTAAGAAATTGCCTAATGGTGACACTGAACATGTCTATGAAAAAGTGAAGACAAGTCATAAGGATAAGGAAGGTAACGAGATTCCAGGATATCCAATCGAAGACGGTGAAAATCCTAATAGAGATATTCCAGGTTACCGCTTCGTAGAGACTAAGAAACTTCCAAACGGTGATACAGAGCACGTTTATGAGAAAGTACCAACACCAGATCCAGTACCAACACCAGATCCAGTGCCAACGCCAGATCCAGTGCCAACGCCAGATCCAGTGCCAACGCCAGATCCAGTGCCAACGCCAGATCCAGTGCCAACGCCAGATCCAGTGCCAACGCCAGATCCAGTGCCAACGCCAGATCCAGTGCCAACGCCAGATCCAGTGCCAACACCAGATCCAGTACCAACACCAGATCCAGTGCCAACACCAGTTCAAGAAAAACCAGCCCCAGTAACTGAAGAGGTCGTTTGGACAACTAACCAATTGCCAAATACAGGTACTAAGGAAAATGCTAGCCTTGCTGCCCTTGGTTTAGTAGGTGTCTTGAGTGGATTTGGACTTATCGCTCGTAAAAAGAAAGAAGACTAATCTGATTTTTACAGAAAAGAAATAGTCAACTTTCTACTTAAAAACTAGTACATCCAAAGATGTACTAGTTTTTTTAATCTCTTTGCTACTTGTCTTAAGGATAGAACTATGCTACAATCTTGTAAAACAAACAAGGACGCTAAACTATGAAAAGTGAATACCAAAAAATGATTGCGGGAGAACCTTATCACCCGTTCGATCCAGAACTTCGTGCTCTAGCACAAAAAGCACGAAAAAAGCAAGCAGCTTTTAATGCAGAAGTCGATTCAGTAAAAGGTATGGAAATCATCAAAGGATGGTTTGGCTCAACTGGTGAAAATCTCTATGTCAATACTCGTTTGGTGGTGGATTATGGTGTCAATATTCATTTGGGAGAAAATTTTTATTCCAATTGGAATCTGACCATGTTGGATGTTTGTCCTATTATCATTGGCGACAATGCAATGATTGGTCCTAACTGCCAATTTTTGACACCTCTTCATCCTCTAGATCCAGAAGAACGAAATTCAGGTTTAGAATTTGGAAAACCAATCACGATTGGTAAAAACTTCTGGGCAGGAGGTGGGGTTATTGTTCTTCCAGGCGTTACACTAGGTGATAATGTTGTTGCAGGAGCAGGAGCTGTCATTACTAAATCTTTTGGTGACAATGTAGTTCTAGCAGGCAATCCAGCACGAGTTATCAAAGAAATTCCAGTCAAAGAAGAAAAATAAAAGAACAGCAAAATGCTGTTCTTTTTTGCTAGAGATTTTTTCTCTTTTTAGCTTTCTTAGTCAAAGCGACGTCACATTTCTCGATCTGTTGTGTCAGATAGCTAGTCATTTGGAAGTCGTCGGTATCAGATTTGAGCTCGACTTCATAGACGATTGTTAGGTTATCACCTGTATTTGTACTATTGATTGTGATCATGTCAATTTCTGAGCAGAATTGATCCAGAGCTGATTGGATAGCTTCCTGTATCTTCTCTTGATTGTCTACCGTGATTGTCAAAAGTCTACGACGTTGATTGTCAGTTTTGACCTGTTGATGTTCCAGAAGGAACCAAACGCCCAAGATAAAGAGCGTGAAGAGAATTGCCAGAAAGAGATAACCTGTCCCACAAGCTAGGCCGATAATCATGGCTAGGAAAATTGCAATCAGTTCTCTTGAACCACTAGTTGCAGAACGGAAACGAATCAAACTAAAAGTTCCTGCTACAGCAATTGAAGTTCCCAAGCTTCCATTGACCAGAAAAATAACCAAGGTCATAAGGCAGGGAAGCAGAGTCAAGCTGATAGCAAATTCTCTGGTGTAGAGGGTCCGATATTTGTAGGTCCAAGTAAGTGCTAAACCGAGGACTAGACTGACTAGAAGTGCCAGCAGTAGTTGGAAGGGGTCTGCACTGGCAGTGGCGTTGTTGAAAATTGAGTTAAATAGATTAAGCATAAGCGGTACCTGATCTTTCTAAACTGGGTCGTGGCGCATAAGGAAGCCCTTGAGATTTGTGGTAAGCACAACTATATTTTGAAAATTTGTGCTCCATCAAACCATACTTGTCTAGGATGTCTTGTAACCACTGGGGTTTGTTTCCAGGAGCCTTAATCTCCATAATTACAGTATCGTTATCTAGTAAAGCATCTCCATGGTTTCCAGCGAAAAGACTGACATTTTCATCTCTATAGACTAGATTCTGGTCAATCGTGACACGGATTTTATTATAATCGTATCCCTCAATGTATTTCTTTTCCTTCAAAGAATAACGATCGTAGTAGATATACATGCGAGGCTTGATGGCTTGCTTGTAATCCTGATGAAGTTTTTTAACCTTTTCAATGACGACTTTGTCGGTAATAGTAGAATCTAATCGTCCCTTGGTCATAAAATTTATGATGGAGCTAGGAGTTGATAGCAATCGGTACTTGCGCCCAACTCCTTCTTGGTCCTTGGTCTTGATTTCTAAAAATACTTGACTATCTACTTTAGGATTACTAAGATAAGTTCGCATCCGCACTTTTTCTTTACGCTTGTTGCCTAGATGATCCTCTTGAAGGACATCAAAGTTATCTGTATCAAAGTAAATATTTGAAATGGTTGAAATGTGGTAGTCGTCTTCTACCAAATACTCCTTTAAATCTTGGATGAGTTTGTCTAAAATTTCTTTTGAGACAACATATTTGGTTTCAATCCGTTTGAAAGTTGTTTCGATTGGTTTCATAAATCTTTCTCCTCTAATCTTCACTTATACTATTTTTAAACAAGGATGAACTTGCTTGTATACGATTTTAAGGAGTTTATCTAAAACTATTGTTAAATTTAACTTAATTGAAACTAAACTTAAGAAAACTTTCAGAAAAAATTTAGGCTTCTTTTAGGAAACTCCCGTAGACTAGGATCATGTAAATGAAAGACGAGGAAATGAGTATGAAAGCAAAAAAATGGACATTCCTATTAACAAGTATAACAACTCTAGCACTGGTAACAGCATGTACCCAGTCAACCTCAAATACAACAGCTAGCAATAGTACTGCAACGACAACAGTAACTACTAATAAGAAAACATCTAGTTACTTTACAGATAAGGACTATGATACTTCTTATGATGAAAAAACAGCAGCAACAGTAACTCTGTCAGGATCAACGGCGACGGTATCAGGTGATGGAGTAGCCGTATCAGGTTCTACCGTTACAATCTCTAAGTCAGGAACTTATGTAATTTCTGGTCAATCCGACGGAGTTCAAATCAAGATTGAAGCTGGAAGTTCAGATGACGTACACATCGTTCTAAATGGTGTCACTATGACCAACACCAATGCAGCAATTTCTGCAACATCAGCTGGCCATGTCTACCTCACTCTAGCAGATGGTACCACAAATAGCCTGTCAGATTCAGCTTCAAACAGTGATGACAAGGCAGATGCTACCCTCTTCTCTAAAGTGGACTTGACCATCAATGGTAAAGGAGCTCTCAATGTAGATGGCAAGAAAAATAACGGTATCAAGACCAATGATACGCTTCACATAACAGGTGGAACCTACAACATCACAGCAGTCGGAGATGCCTTTAATGTCAATGATGAACTTAACATTACTGGCACAACCATGACCGTCGATGCCAAGGAGGACGGCGTCAAGGTAGACAATGATGACGATACATCTGTTGGAACCATGTATCTCTCTGACAATACTATTACTGTTACTGCCGGTGATGATGGTATCCATGCATCAGGTGATTTGGTTATCGATAGTGGTACCTACACTGTTAAGAATTCTACAGAAGGGCTTGAAGGTAAGTCAATCACTATTAACGGTGGGGACATTACTATTTACGCGACAGATGATGGTGTTAATGCAGCTAACAAAAACGCCCAACAAAGCGAAATCTTCTTTACTATGAATGGTGGGAATTTGACAGTTGAAGTTGGCCAAGGGGACACAGATCCAATTGACTCAAATGGAAACATTACAGTTACTGGCGGGACTATTAAAATGACTGGTCAAACAGGATTTGACTTTGACGGAACAGCGACCTACACAGGTGGAGATATCTATCTCAATGGTGAAAAACAAACTGAAATCGTCAATTCTATGCCTGGTGGCGGAGGAGCACCTGGTGGTGGTCCTCAAGGAAATGGTGGCCCTGGAGGTCCCGCTCCTGATGGACGTCCATAAAATAAAAATCTCCTTTCTCGAAAGAGAAGGGAGATTTTTATTGTTGTTAGGACGAGAAAGAGTTATTCTCCGTCTTTTTTAAAGATGTTTTTAACACCAGATACTGCGCCTTCGACAGCTTCTTTTGCATCTTCAGCAACTTCTTTAGCTTTTGAAGCTACCTTTTCTGCAGCTCCTTCTGCTTGAGTTTTTGTATCGCCAGTTAGTTTACCAAAACCTTCTTTAACAGAACCTTTAGCTTGGTTGAATTTTTCTTCGATTGACATGGGGGATACCTCCGTTAATTTTTTGTATTATCTAAATTACATTAGATATTAATTTAAGTATATACCCTTTTATACTAAAAAGCAAAAAACTGATACGAAAAGCATCAGTTTATTTTTTTAATAGGTTACAACATTCAATTGACCTTTATCATATTCAGCGATAAAGATATTTGAGACTTCTTCGAAACCTTTTTCTTTCAATTTCTCAGTTAGCCATTCCTCGGATTTGCCAATGGTTTCTAAGATTTCAACTTGGACAACACCATCTGTAATCACTGGGTACTTAGGATTTTCGTCACCCATTCTTACGACAATCAGCTGTCCGTTTTGCTCAATCACAGCTCTCTTGACATCCTTCAATTGGAAAATTCCTTGAGCGCGCAATTTCAGAGCAACATCAGCTGCAGCTAGACCTTTTGAACGACAGGCTTCAGGATCTAATGTTCCATTTTTTATGATAATAGTTGGTTTCCCGTCAATTAAGTGTTTGAAAAAGGAAATATTGGTATTCAACCATTTAAGGAGCAGGATGAGAATAGTCCAGATGATAAGGATAACAATGTATTGGATGATGGTGATAGAACTATTGTAGATAACCCCACCGATAATACCCCCGAGAACAAAGTTCTGGATTTGATCTACTGCAGAACTTGGTGCTAAATTTCCTTTACCTGTTACGTTAATAACAAAAACAAGAGAAAGTAGCCCCAAGGCTAATTTAATTGCAATCGTAGCAAAAAAGCTTATCATTTTTCAACCTCCACGAGTTCAACATCTGATTTATAGAGTTCCATTTTTTCTAATAAATAGCTATCTTGGTCAGTCCCGCTAATGGCACGATAAAAATTGTTGCCAACCTTAATAATCGCCCCATCAGTCACTGCTGATGTGTTGACATAAACATTTTTCTTATCAACACCTAACTCTTTTGATACAATTTCGATGAAGTGCAAGGAACTACGAAATTGATTATCATTGGATTGGTTGTTTTGAAGATTCGTAATGCTAATCAATACAAAAGCAATTAACGTCAAAATAGAAATGAGCGATAATTCACGGAACTTACTCCCTCTTTTATCTTTGAAAGCCTTAAATGCAAAGAATCCAGTCACAATCACTAAGAGCGTCGACACAATAATCATGACCCAATCCTGTTGACTGATTTGGCTTAGAACATAGTCGTATGAATAGAATTTCATAAGAACCTCCCTTTTTCAAATTCAATCTATTATAAACTAATTCCTAAGTTTTAGCAATTTTGTTAGTAGAGGAAAAAGCATTTAATTGTTGTTTCCTACTTAAGGTAGGTTTTTTATGATTTGACTTAGCCTCCCGTCTTGACTTTCGTTTGGCTTTTGTTATAATAGTAAAAATTTAGAGGAGGTATTCTATGATTCAAAAACATGCTATTCCTATTTTAGAGTTTGACGATAATCCTCAGGCAGTCATCATGCCGAATCACGAAGGCTTGGATTTACAGTTACCAAAGAAGTGCATCTATGCATTTTTGGAAGAAGAGATTGACCGCTATGCTCAGGAAGTAGAAGCAGATTGCGTAGGGGAGTTTGTTTCTGCCACTAAGACCTACCCGGTTTATGTCATGGACTACAAAGGTGAAAAAGTGTGTCTTGCCCAAGCGCCTGTCGGTTCCGCTCCAGCGGCCCAGTTTATGGATTGGTTGATTGGCTATGGTGTGGAGCAAATCATTTCCACTGGTACTTGTGGAGTCCTAGCCGATATAGAGGAAAATGCCTTTCTCGTCCCTGTTCGCGCTCTGCGAGATGAGGGGGCCAGCTACCACTATGTAGCGCCTTCTCGTTATATGGAGATGCAGATTGAGGCTATCTCTGCCATTGAGCAAGTCTTGGAACAACTAGGCATTCCTTACGAGGAGGTCATGACTTGGTCGACAGATGGTTTTTACCGAGAAACGGCTGAAAAAGTTGCCTATCGTAAGGAAGAAGGCTGTGCAGTTGTGGAGATGGAGTGTGCAGCTCTTGCAGCAGTTGCCCAGCTTCGAGGAGTCGTTTGGGGACAACTTCTATTTACAGCCGACTCTCTAGCGGATTTAGAAAATTATGATAGCCGCGATTGGGGTTCAGAAGCTTTTGACAAGGCCTTAGAACTCTGTCTTGAAATCGTTAGTCATATGTGACTGCTTTAATTGTTTTTATGGTACAATGTAACTATGTTATTCAAATCATTTTCGGAAAAAATAAACACGACCTTGGGACGTTTATCACCTGCTCGTCGAATTTTTTTAAGTTTTGCTTTGGTTATTTTCGCAGGCTCTCTCCTTTTGAGTCTGCCATTTGTGCAAGCAACAAGCTCCCAAGCGACCTATTTCGACCATCTCTTTACAGCAGTATCCATGGTCTGTGTGACGGGACTCTTTACTCAACCAGTAGCTACTACATATAACATCTGGGGTCAGTTAATCTGTATGTTTTTGATCCAGATTGGTGGTTTGGGTCTCATGACCTTTATAGGGGTCTTTTATATTCAAAGTAAGCAAAAGCTAAGTCTTCGTAGCCGTGAAACAATTCTGGAGAGCTTTAGTTATGGAGAAACTCATTCTTTAATGGTTTTCATACGTTCGATTTTCTTGACGACTTTTATCGTTGAAGGACTCGGAGCCTTCCTGTTAAGTTTTCGTTTTGTTCCGGAATTTGGTTGGGGCCGAGGAATTTTTACCTCTATCTTCGTAGCTATTTCAGCTTTCTGTAATGCTGGTTTTGATAATTTTGGAAGTACAAGTTTAGTAGCTTTTCAAACTGATCCTTTGATTAATCTAGTGCTTGCTGCTTTGATCATCACAGGCGGTCTAGGGTTCATGGTTTGGTTTGACCTGGCCACGCAGTTGAGCAAGAAAAAACGTCGGCTTCGCTTCCATACCAAGTTGGTTCTCTTCTTGACAGCTGGAATTTTATTTACTGGAACAGTTTCAACCCTCTTGATAGAGTGGAACAATCCGGGAACGATTGGCAATCTCAGCATCCCTGATAAATTGCTAGTCAGTTTTTTCCAAACAGTTAGTATGAGAACGGCAGGTTTTGCTTCTATTGATTACACCCAGGCTCGGCCTGTTACTTTGATGATTTATATCTTACAAATGTTTCTCGGTGGGGCGCCTGGTGGAACAGCTGGGGGGCTTAAAATCACAACCTTCTTTGTATTATTAGTATTTGCACGCAGTGAACTTTTAGGATTACCCCATGCCAATGTAGCTCGGAGAACAATTTTACCTCGGACAGTCCAAAAATCATTCAGTGTCTTTATTATCTTCTTGATAACTTTCTTGCTGGGCTTGATTCTGTTAGGGGTAACCGCAGAAGGAAATCCGCGCTTTATCTACATCATGTTTGAAACAATTTCTGCCCTTGCTACGGTCGGAGTAACTGCAAATTTGACACCAGAGTTAGGCAGATTAGCTCTTAGCATTATCATGCTACTGATGTTTATCGGACGAATTGGGCCACTGACGCTATTAGTTAGTTTGGCTGAGTATCAACCAGATAAGAAAGATATGATCCACTATATGAAAGCAGATATTACCATAGGATAGGAAAGGATAAACTATGTCAGATCGGACAATCGGAATTTTAGGTTTAGGAATTTTTGGGAGCAGTGTTCTCGCAGCGCTTGCCAAGCATGATATCAATATCATAGCTATTGACGACCATGAGGAACTTATCAATCAATTTGAACCTGTTTTAGTTCGCGGTGTTGTTGGAGATATCACAGATGAAGAACTCTTGTTATCAGCCGGGATTGATACCTGTGATACGGTTGTGGTCGCAACTGGTGAAAACTTGGAGTCTAGTGTTCTTGCGGTTATGCATTGCAAGGATTTGGGAGTACCAACTGTTATTGCTAAGGTCAAAAGTCATACAGCAAAAAAAGTACTTGAAAAAATCGGTGCAGACTCTGTTATTTCGCCAGAGTATGAAATGGGTCGTTCATTAGCACAAACGATTCTCTTTCATAATAGCGTAGACGTCTTTCAGTTGGATAAGAATGTCTCCATTGTTGAGATGAAAATCCCTGCATCTTGGGTAGGTCAGAGTCTTAGCCAATTAAATCTTAGAGGACGCTATAATCTCAATATACTCGGTTTTCGTAAATACGAGAATGCTCCACTAGATGTTCAATTCGGACCGGAAGACCTTTTACAGTCTGATACCTCTATCATGGCTATTATTAATAACCAATACTTAGATAATCTTGCAAACCTCAATGAGTAGAAGAAAAAGATTATTGAGTCAATATAAGTATTTTATAAGAGGGATTTAAGAAAAATTTTAACTTTTTCTTAATCCTTTTTAATTTCAGGAGATTATACTAGAGTCATCAAAAAAAGAAAACTCTAAGGAGAATCCTATGAAATTCAATCCAAATCAGAGATATACTCGTTGGTCTATTCGCCGTCTCAGTGTCGGTGTTGCTTCAGTTGTTGTAGCTAGTGGCTTCTTTGTCCTGGTCGGACAACCAAGTTCTGCGCGTGCTGATGTGGTCAATCCGACCACTGCTCAAGTCGTGCCAGATGCAGATTCGGTGAGTGAAAAGAGCGACTTACCAGCAGAGGCTCTAAAAAAAGCAGTCGATGTAGCTCTTCCTTCAGAACAGGCAGATTCAGTACCTAAAGTAAGCTTGGATTCTACAAGCTCTCCAGAAAAAGCGGATGTAGCTGATAAAGACCAAGTAGTAGTTCCCAAAGAAGAAGTGCAAGCAAAACCAGAATCTAAGAAACAAACAGAAGATACGGTTAAACCTGCAACAAATTCTGCTCCTGTAGTCTCTGGACAAGACCGTGAGGCAAGTGAAGCTCAACCAGCAACCACTCCAGCTGAAGTTCAAAAAGGTGTGGCCGACAATACCAAAGACACAGTAGATGTCCCAGCTACTTACTTGGACAAGGCTAACTTCCCAGGTCCATTCACAGCCGGTGTTAACCAAGTCATTCCATACGAATTCTTTGCTGGTGACGGTATGTTGACTCGTTTGATTCTGAAGGCATCAGACAAGGCTCCATGGTCAGACAATGGTTCAGCTAAAAATCCTGCCCTCCCACCAGTAGAAAAATTAGGCAAAGGTCTCTACTTCTATGAAGTGGATTTGGCTGGCACTCAAGGTAAATCAGATAAAGACCTTCTTGACCTCTTGAAACAAAATGGTACGCAAAGCTATCAAGCTACTATTAAAGTGTACGGTGCGAAAGATGGCAAGGCCGATTTAAGCAACCTCGTAGCGACTAAAAATTTGGATGTCAACTTGAACGGCTTGACCACTCCAGTTGAAGTACAAAAAGGTGTAGCCGACAACACTAAAGACACAGTAGATGTTCCAGCTTCTTACTTGGACAAGGCCAATTACCCAGGTCCATTCACCGCCGGTGTCAACCAAGTCATTCCATATGAATTCTTTGCTGGTGACGGTATGTTGACTCGCCTTATCTTGAAAGCTTCTGACAAGGCTCCGTGGTCAGACAATGGCTCGGCTAAAAATCCTGCTCTCCCACCAGTAGAGAAATTGGGCAAAGGCCTTTACTTCTATGAAGTGGATTTGGCTGGCACTCAAGGTAAATCAGATAAAGACCTTCTTGACCTCTTGAAACAAAACGGCACTCAAAGCTATAAAGCTACTATTAAAGTGTATGGTGCGAAAGATGGTAAGGTCGATTTAAGCAACCTCGTAGCGACTAAAAATTTGGATGTCAACTTGAACGGCTTGACCACTCCAGTTGAAGTACAAAAAGGTGTAGCCGACAACACTAAAGACACGGTAGACGTCCCAGCTACATACTTGGATAAAGCCAACTTCCCAGGTCCATTCACAGCCGGTGTCAACCGAGTCATTCCATACGAATTCTTCGCCGGTGACGGTATGTTGACTCGTTTGATTCTGAAGGCATCAGACAAGACTCCATGGTCAGATAATGGCTCAGCCAAAAATCCCGCCCTTCCACCAGTAGAAAAATTAGGCAAAGGCCTTTACTTCTATGAAGTGGACTTGGCAGGTACTCAAGGCAAATCTGACAAAGAGCTGCTTGACTTGTTAAAACAAAACGGCACTCAAAGCTATAAAGCTACTATTAAAGTGTACGGTGCAAAAGATGGCAAGGCCGATTTGACAAATCTGGTAGCGACTAAGGATTTGACAGTGAACTTGAATGGACATCAGTCTCTTATTCCGATGCAGTCAGATTTCGTTCCATCTTCTAATGGTTCAGCTATGCTGACTCCAATGATGAATAGTCATCAAGGTGCTTCTAATATGAAAGCTCAAATGCCAGCTGCTAGCCAGGATAAGATGATGCCTAACAAAGAGCGAGACAAAACCATGAATGTTAGACAGCTAATGGCAACTCCAAGTATGAAGCAAGACCAAGCTCCAGCAGCCTCAAGCAAGATGTCTGATGAAGGCAAGATGGCATCTAATAATAAGGTATCAAGTCCAATGATGGCTGATCAAATGAAAGAACCAAAAGGCATGCTTCCATATACCGGTGAAGCCCAAACCTCAATGACTACTCTTGGATTCTTTGGACTCGCCTTGGCCGGACTGTTAGGTGGCCTCGGTTTAAAAGCTAAAAGAGAGGAAAATGACTAGTCTGGCTACAGACTTTCTATCTAGGATTTGAAAAATCCAGATAGCGATTAGAATGTTCGTAAAGCGATTAAAATAGTGTTATACTATTGTGGTATAGCACTGTTTTTTCAAAGGAGAGACAGATGGGAAAGACCATTTTACTCGTTGACGACGAGGTAGAAATCACAGATATTCATCAACGCTATCTGGTTCAGGCAGGATATCAGGTTTTGGTGGCCCATGATGGAGTAGAGGCTTTAGAAATCTTCAAGCGAAAACCGATTGATTTGATTATTACAGATATCATGATGCCTCGGATGGATGGCTATGATTTGATTAGTGAGGTTCAGTATCATTCTCCAGATCAGCCTTTTCTCTTTATCACGGCTAAGACCAGTGAGCAAGACAAGATTTATGGACTAAGCTTGGGGGCAGACGACTTTATTGCCAAGCCATTTAGCCCTCGTGAGTTGGTTTTACGTGTCCACAATATCTTGCGTCGCCTTCATCGTGGAGGTGAGACAGAAGTCGTCAGTCTCGGGGATTTACGGATGAATCACGGTAGTCATGAGGTTTCTATCGGAGGTGTATCGCTTGATCTAACAGTCAAATCCTTCGAGCTTTTATGGCTTTTAGCCAGCAATCCAAAGCGGGTTTTCTCTAAGACAGATCTCTATGAAAAGGTTTGGCAAGAAGACTATGTGGATGATACCAATACCTTGAATGTTCATATTCATGCATTGAGGCAGGAGTTGGCTAAATATGCCAGTGCAGAAACGCCCACCATCAAAACCGTTTGGGGCTTGGGCTATAAAATTGAGAAAGCACGAGGTAGTCAATGAAATTAAAAAGTTATATTCTAGTGGGTTATATCATTTCAACACTCTTAACGATTATCGTAGTTTTTTGGGCGGTCCAGCGAATGTTAATTGACGAAAGAGAGATTTATTTCCTAGTGGGAATGACTCTCATGGCAAGTTTTGTTGGTGCTGGGATTAGTCTCTATCTCCTATCACCGGTCTTTACTTCATTGGGTAAACTGAAGGAACATGCCAAGCGAGTAGCGGACAAGGATTTTCCTTCAAATTTTGAGGTTAAAGGGCCTGTGGAATTTCAGCAGTTAGGACAAGCTTTCAATGAAATGTCACATGATTTACAGGCGACCTTTGATTCCTTGGAAGAAAGCGAACGAGAAAAGGGCTTGATGATTGCCCAGTTGTCGCATGATATCAAGACCCCCATCACTTCGATCCAAGCGACGGTAGAAGGGATTTTGGACGGGGTTATCAAGGAAGGAGAACAAGCCCATTATCTAGCAACCATTGGACGCCAGACAGAACGGCTTAATAAACTGGTTGAAGAGTTGAATTTTTTGAGCCTAAATACAGCTAGAAATCAGGAGAAGACGACTGGAAAAGACAGCATTTTTCTGGATCAGCTTTTGATTGAGTGCATGAGTGAATTTCAATTTTTGATTGAGCAGGAGGAGAGAGATGTCCACTTGCAAGTGATTCCAGAGTCTGCCCGGTTTGAAGGAGATTATGCCAAGCTTTCTCGTATCTTGGTTAATCTGGTTAATAACGCTTTTAAATACTCTGCTCCAGGAACCAAGCTGGAAGTGGTAGCTAAACTGGAGAAGCATCAGCTTTCAATCAGTGTGACCGATGAGGGACAGGGCATTGCCACAGAGGATTTAGAGAATATTTTCAAACGCCTTTATCGTGTTGAAACTTCGCGTAATATGAAAACAGGTGGTCATGGATTAGGTCTTGCGATTGCGCGTGAATTAGCCCATCAATTAGGTGGAGAAATCACAGTTACCAGCCAGTACGGCCTAGGAAGCACCTTTACCCTCCTTCTCAACCTTTCTGGTAGTGAAAATAAAGCTTAACTCCCCTTTACAAATTCAATAATTCATGATATAATAGTCTTTGTGTGAAATAGCAGCAGGAAAGCATGAAGCTCGTCAACAGGTGTCTTATGATAAGTAACCTTGGCTGTTTAGGCGAAGGGCATCTGCACGAATCAGGGCTTTCTAAGTGACTATTTCCACCGAAATATTATTTATATCAGGAGGACATTCACATGTCACGTTATACAGGACCATCTTGGAAACAAGCTCGTCGCCTTGGCCTTTCACTTACAGGTACAGGTAAAGAATTGGCACGTCGTAACTACGTACCAGGACAACACGGACCAAACAACCGTTCTAAATTGTCAGAATACGGTTTGCAATTGGCTGAAAAACAAAAACTTCGTTTCACTTACGGTGTTGGTGAAAAACAATTCCGTAACTTGTTCGTAGAAGCTACAAAAATCAAAGGCGGAATCCTTGGTTTCAACTTCATGCTTCTTTTGGAACGTCGTTTGGATAACGTTGTTTACCGTCTTGGTCTTGCGACTACTCGTCGTCAAGCTCGTCAATTCGTAAACCACGGTCACATCCTTGTTGACGGAAAACGCGTTGATATCCCATCATACCGTGTAACTCCAGGTCAAGTGATCTCAGTTCGCGAAAAATCATTGAAAGTTCCAGCAATCCTTGAAGCTGTTGAAGCAACTCTTGGACGTCCAGCATTCGTATCATTCGACGCTGATAAATTGGAAGGTTCATTGACTCGTTTGCCAGAACGCGATGAAATCAACCCAGAAATCAACGAAGCACTTATCGTTGAATTCTACAACAAAATGCTTTAATTTTAAGATTTGTTTTACAAAAAGCCTACAACAGTGGGCTTTTTTCTTTATCTTAAAATGTTGGCCTCTGGGTTTGTTCCCCTTTTTACTCCCCTTATAGTGCTTTTCGGTCTAGGAAGACTACTATTTAAAATTAAAGATTAAGATTTAATAAAAAAATATCAGAAAAAAATAATCTCAAGTTCTTGACAAGCGCCAAAAAGTAGGTATAATAGAAAGAGTTGAAAAACTCAAGGTCCGTTGGTCAAGGGGTTAAGACACCGCCTTTTCACGGCGGTAACACGGGTTCGAATCCCGTACGGACTATGGGTGTATCGCGGTTGATGGGAATAGGATATAAAAAAAGTTAAAAAAACCTGTTGACAGAGAAAACTGACTGTGATATACTAATATAGTTGTCGCAAGCGCGACAAAGACCTTTGAAAACTGAACAAGACGAACCAATGTGCAGGGCACTATAACTGAAGGTTATAGTACTGAAC
>NZ_JYGT01000002.1 GCF_000960085.1 Streptococcus infantis
AAAAAAACCTGTTGACAGAGAAAACTGACTGTGATATACTAATATAGTTGTCGCAAGCGCGACAAAGACCTTTGAAAACTGAACAAGACGAACCAATGTGCAGGGCACTATAACTGAAGGTTATAGTACTGAACAATGAAAAAACAATAAATCTGTCAGTGACAGAAATGAGTGAGAACTCAAACTTTTAATGAGAGTTTGATCCTGGCTCAGGATGAACGCTGGCGGCGTGCCTAATACATGCAAGTAGAACGCTGAAGCTTGGTGCTTGCACCGAGCGGATGAGTTGCGAACGGGTGAGTAACGCGTAGGTAACCTGCCTGGTAGCGGGGGATAACTATTGGAAACGATAGCTAATACCGCATGACAACAGTTATTGCATGATAGCTGTTTAAAAGGGGCAATTGCTCCACTACCAGATGGACCTGCGTTGTATTAGCTAGTTGGTGGGGTAACGGCTCACCAAGGCGACGATACATAGCCGACCTGAGAGGGTGATCGGCCACACTGGGACTGAGACACGGCCCAGACTCCTACGGGAGGCAGCAGTAGGGAATCTTCGGCAATGGACGGAAGTCTGACCGAGCAACGCCGCGTGAGTGAAGAAGGTTTTCGGATCGTAAAGCTCTGTTGTAAGAGAAGAACGAGTGTGAGAGTGGAAAGTTCACACTGTGACGGTATCTTACCAGAAAGGGACGGCTAACTACGTGCCAGCAGCCGCGGTAATACGTAGGTCCCGAGCGTTATCCGGATTTATTGGGCGTAAAGCGAGCGCAGGCGGTTAGATAAGTCTGAAGTTAAAGGCTGTGGCTTAACCATAGTACGCTTTGGAAACTGTTTAACTTGAGTGCAAGAGGGGAGAGTGGAATTCCATGTGTAGCGGTGAAATGCGTAGATATATGGAGGAACACCGGTGGCGAAAGCGGCTCTCTGGCTTGTAACTGACGCTGAGGCTCGAAAGCGTGGGGAGCAAACAGGATTAGATACCCTGGTAGTCCACGCCGTAAACGATGAGTGCTAGGTGTTAGACCCTTTCCGGGGTTTAGTGCCGTAGCTAACGCATTAAGCACTCCGCCTGGGGAGTACGACCGCAAGGTTGAAACTCAAAGGAATTGACGGGGGCCCGCACAAGCGGTGGAGCATGTGGTTTAATTCGAAGCAACGCGAAGAACCTTACCAGGTCTTGACATCCCTCTGACCGCTCTAGAGATAGAGTTTTCCTTCGGGACAGAGGTGACAGGTGGTGCATGGTTGTCGTCAGCTCGTGTCGTGAGATGTTGGGTTAAGTCCCGCAACGAGCGCAACCCCTATTGTTAGTTGCCATCATTCAGTTGGGCACTCTAGCGAGACTGCCGGTAATAAACCGGAGGAAGGTGGGGATGACGTCAAATCATCATGCCCCTTATGACCTGGGCTACACACGTGCTACAATGGCTGGTACAACGAGTCGCAAGTCGGTGACGGCAAGCTAATCTCTTAAAGCCAGTCTCAGTTCGGATTGTAGGCTGCAACTCGCCTACATGAAGTCGGAATCGCTAGTAATCGCGGATCAGCACGCCGCGGTGAATACGTTCCCGGGCCTTGTACACACCGCCCGTCACACCACGAGAGTTTGTAACACCCGAAGTCGGTGAGGTAACCATTTGGAGCCAGCCGCCTAAGGTGGGATAGATGATTGGGGTGAAGTCGTAACAAGGTAGCCGTATCGGAAGGTGCGGCTGGATCACCTCCTTTCTAAGGATAAGGAATGCACATTGGTCTTGTTTAGTCTTGAGAGGTCTTGTGGGGCCTTAGCTCAGCTGGGAGAGCGCCTGCTTTGCACGCAGGAGGTCAGCGGTTCGATCCCGCTAGGCTCCATTGGTGAGAGATCACCAAGTAATGCACATTGAAAATTGAATATCTATATCAAATAGTAACAAGAAAATAAACCGAAAACGCTGTAGTATTAATAAGAGTTTATGACTGAAAGGTCAAAAAAGTAAGGTTAAGTTAATAAGGGCGCACGGTGGATGCCTTGGCACTAGGAGCCGAAGAAGGACGTGACAAACGACGATATGCCTTGGGTAGCTGTAAGTAAGCGATGATCCAGGGATTTCCGAATGGGGGAACCCAACAGGTACTACCTGTTACCCATATCTGTTAAGGATATGAGGAGGAAGACGCAGTGAACTGAAACATCTAAGTAGCTGCAGGAAGAGAAAGCAAAAGCGATTGCCTTAGTAGCGGCGAGCGAAACGGCAGGAGGGCAAACCGAAGAGTTTACTCTTCGGGGTTGTAGGACTGCAATGTGGACTCAAAGATTATAGAAGAATGATATGGGAAGATCAGCCAAAGAGAGTGAGAGCCTCGTATTCAAAATAGTCTTTGTACCTAGCAGTATCCTGAGTACGGCGGGACACGTGAAATCCCGTCGGAATCTGGGAGGACCATCTCCCAACCCTAAATACTCCCTAGTGACCGATAGTGAACCAGTACCGTGAGGGAAAGGTGAAAAGCACCCCGGGAGGGGAGTGAAATAGAACCTGAAACCGTGTGCCTACAACAAGTTCGAGCCCGTTAATGGGTGAGAGCGTGCCTTTTGTAGAATGAACCGGCGAGTTACGATATGATGCGAGGTTAAGTTGAAGAGACGGAGCCGTAGGGAAACCGAGTCTGAATAGGGCGCTTTAGTATCATGTCGTAGACCCGAAACCATGTGACCTACCCATGAGCAGGTTGAAGGTGCGGTAAGACGCACTGGAGGACCGAACCAGGGCACGTTGAAAAGTGCTTGGATGACTTGTGGGTAGCGGAGAAATTCCAAACGAACTTGGAGATAGCTGGTTCTCTCCGAAATAGCTTTAGGGCTAGCGTCGACATAAAGATTCTTGGAGGTAGAGCACTGTTTGGGTGAGGGGTCCATCCCGGATTACCAATCTCAGATAAACTCCGAATGCCAATGAATTATGGTCGGCAGTCAGACTGCGAGTGCTAAGATCCGTAGTCGAAAGGGAAACAGCCCAGACCACCAGCTAAGGTCCCAAAATAATTGTTAAGTGGAAAAGGATGTGGGGTTGCACAGACAACTAGGATGTTAGCTTAGAAGCAGCTATTCATTCAAAGAGTGCGTAATAGCTCACTAGTCGAGTGACCCTGCGCCGAAAATGTACCGGGGCTAAAACAATTTACCGAAGCTGTGGATACCTTTATAGGTATGGTAGGAGAGCGTTCTATGTGTGGCGAAGGTGTACCGTGAGGAGCGCTGGAACGCATAGAAGTGAGAATGCCGGTATGAGTAGCGAAAGACAGGTGAGAATCCTGTCCACCGTAAGACTAAGGTTTCCAGGGGAAGGCTCGTCCGCCCTGGGTTAGTCGGGACCTAAGGAGAGACCGAAAGGTGTATCCGATGGACAACAGGTTGATATTCCTGTACTAGAGTATGTAGTGATGGAGGGACGCAGTAGGCTAACTAAAGCAGACGATTGGAAGTGTCTGTCTAAGCAGTGAGGTGTGAACTGAGTCAAATGCTTAGTTCTATAACATTGAGCTGTGATGGGGAGCGAAGTTTAGTAGCGAAGTTAGTGACGTCACACTGCCAAGAAAAGCTTCTAGCGTTAAACATACTCTACCCGTACCGCAAACCGACACAGGTAGTCGAGGCGAGTAGCCTCAGGTGAGCGAGAGAACTCTCGTTAAGGAACTCGGCAAAATGACCCCGTAACTTCGGGAGAAGGGGTGCTGACTTTACGTCAGCCGCAGTGAATAGGCCCAAGCAACTGTTTATCAAAAACACAGCTCTCTGCTAAATCGTAAGATGATGTATAGGGGGTGACGCCTGCCCGGTGCTGGAAGGTTAAGAGGAGTGCTTAGCGGTAACGCGAAGGTATGAATTGAAGCCCCAGTAAACGGCGGCCGTAACTATAACGGTCCTAAGGTAGCGAAATTCCTTGTCGGGTAAGTTCCGACCCGCACGAAAGGCGTAATGATTTGGGCACTGTCTCAACGAGAGACTCGGTGAAATTTTAGTACCTGTGAAGATGCAGGTTACCCGCGACAGGACGGAAAGACCCCATGGAGCTTTACTGCAGTTTGATATTGAGTGTCTGTACCACATGTACAGGATAGGTAGGAGTCTATGAGATCGGGACGCCAGTTTCGAAGGAGACGTTGTTGGGATACTACCCTTGTGTTATGGCCACTCTAACCCGGATAGGTGATCCCTATCGGAGACAGTGTCTGACGGGCAGTTTGACTGGGGCGGTCGCCTCCTAAAAGGTAACGGAGGCGCCCAAAGGTTCCCTCAGAATGGTTGGAAATCATTCGCAGAGTGTAAAGGTATAAGGGAGCTTGACTGCGAGAGCTACAACTCGAGCAGGGACGAAAGTCGGGCTTAGTGATCCGGTGGTTCCGTATGGAAGGGCCATCGCTCAACGGATAAAAGCTACCCTGGGGATAACAGGCTTATCTCCCCCAAGAGTTCACATCGACGGGGAGGTTTGGCACCTCGATGTCGGCTCGTCGCATCCTGGGGCTGTAGTCGGTCCCAAGGGTTGGGCTGTTCGCCCATTAAAGCGGCACGCGAGCTGGGTTCAGAACGTCGTGAGACAGTTCGGTCCCTATCCGTCGCGGGCGTAGGAAATTTGAGAGGATCTGCTCCTAGTACGAGAGGACCAGAGTGGACTTACCGCTGGTGTACCAGTTGTCTTGCCAAAGGCATCGCTGGGTAGCTATGTAGGGAAGGGATAAACGCTGAAAGCATCTAAGTGTGAAACCCACCTCAAGATGAGATTTCCCATGATTTTATATCAGTAAGAGCCCTGAGAGATGATCAGGTAGATAGGTTAGAAGTGGAAGTGTGGCGACACATGTAGCGGACTAATACTAATAGCTCGAGGACTTATCCAAAGTAACTGAGAATATGAAAGCGTAAGGTTTTCTTGGAATTTGATAGATATTCAATTTTGAGTAGGTATTACTCAGAGTTAAGTGACGATAGCCTAGGAGATACACCTGTACCCATGCCGAACACAGAAGTTAAGCCCTAGAACGCCGGAAGTAGTTGGGGGTTGCCCCCTGTGAGATATGGAAGTCGCTTAGCTTTTATCCGCCATAGCTCAGTTGGTAGTAGCGCATGACTGTTAATCATGATGTCGTAGGTTCGAGTCCTACTGGCGGAGTTTTTAAACGTTCTAAGGAACGTTTTTTTGTTTCTTCAGTATACGTATAAATTTTTTTATGAACCTTTTTTCATCTATTCTTACTTCTTTCGTTTATTTGAAGTTCGCTTAGCTTGAAATTTTTATTATATAGGATTAATTATCTTTTTAATTAGCCTTTCTGATAGACTAGTTTTATCAATAAGAAAGGTTTTTTATATGCTTCAAAAGTATTATGATCATTGTTTTATTTTTCTCAAACAGATTGAAGGGGAATATGCGTTACTTTTTCAGTCTAATGATGATTGGGAATCGTTTCATTTAAAATTCTTACTTTATTATTTAGTTCGTTTCAGAATAAAGGATGAGAAAGACTTTATTCTCTGTCATTTTAGGGCAGCTTATCGTATCTATCTTAATCATTTACTTGGACAAACATTCAATTATTGTTAGTAGATATAGTCATTTTCATTTATTACGAACGTTAATTTATATATAATAAAAAATATATAGAATAATCTTAAATTTTTACTTTATTTATTTTAAAATCAAAGGAAAACCCTAATCTTTTCTAGTGTTTATTCTTGATAAAATGGGGTTTTTTTCTTATAATAAATTGTAAGATATAATTGTGGGTGAGAGTCCCGCCATGTATATGAGAAAGGACGAGCCTTTAGGCTCAGACGAAAATTTATTATGACTTCAGTTGTTGTTGTAGGTACCCAATGGGGTGATGAAGGTAAAGGAAAAATTACTGATTTTCTTTCAGCTAATGCAGAGGTGATTGCTCGTTACCAAGGTGGTGACAATGCAGGTCACACGATTGTGATTGATGGAAAAAAATTTAAGTTACACTTGATTCCTTCTGGAATTTTCTTCCCAGAAAAAATCTCTGTAATTGGAAACGGAATGGTTGTAAATCCAAAGTCTCTTGTAAAAGAATTGTCTTATCTCCATGAAGAAGGGGTTACAACAGATAATTTACGTATTTCTGATCGTGCGCACGTTATTTTGCCTTATCATATCGAGTTAGATCGCTTGCAAGAAGAAGCTAAGGGTGATAATAAGATTGGTACTACAATTAAAGGAATTGGTCCAGCTTATATGGACAAGGCAGCTCGTGTGGGTATCCGTATCGCAGATCTTTTGGATAAAGAGATTTTCCGTGAACGTTTAGAACGCAATCTTGCTGAGAAAAATCGTCAATTTGTAAAATTGTATGATAGCGAACCTATTTCATTTGATGATATTTTTGAAGAATATTATGAGTATGGCCAACAAATCAAGCAATATGTGACAGATACTTCTGTTATTTTGAACGATGCGCTTGATAATGGTAAACGTGTTCTCTTTGAAGGGGCTCAAGGCGTTATGCTTGATATTGACCAAGGAACTTATCCATTTGTTACTTCCTCAAATCCTGTTGCTGGTGGTGTGACAATTGGTTCTGGAGTAGGTCCAAGCAAGATTGACAAGGTTGTAGGTGTATGTAAAGCTTACACAAGTCGTGTTGGTGATGGTCCTTTCCCAACTGAGCTATTTGATGAAGTTGGAGATCGTATCCGTGAAGTGGGGCATGAGTATGGAACAACCACTGGTCGTCCGCGTCGTGTAGGTTGGTTTGATTCAGTTGTTATGCGCCATAGCCGTCGTGTGTCTGGCATCACAAATCTCTCTTTGAACTCTATCGATGTTTTGAGTGGTTTGGATACAGTAAAAATCTGTGTGGCCTATGATCTTGATGGTCAACGTATTGATTATTACCCTGCTAGTCTTGAACAATTGAAACGTTGTAAACCAATCTACGAGGAGCTACCAGGTTGGCATGAAGATATTACTGGAGTACGTACTTTGGAAGACCTTCCTGAAAATGCACGTAACTATGTACGTCGTGTTAGCGAATTGGTGGGTGTGCGTATTTCAACATTCTCAGTAGGTCCTGGTCGTGAACAGACTAATATTTTAGAAAGTGTTTGGTCATAGGAGATTTTTTAAGATTTGTTTAAGACAGGTCGGATATACTATAGACAGTTACAAGAAGACCTCCTAACTTGTTGTAACAAATTTCCTAAACTTTTCTTTTTCATAATAATCTCCCTATAAAGCCACCGCATTCGGTGGCTTTTTTTGTCTTCAAAAACGTGATATAATGATAGAATTGATAGCTAGGAAGAGAGAAGAGATGGATTATACACTTGAAGAAAAAGAAGCTTTTATGAGAGAGGCCTTAAAGGAGGCAGAAATCGCCTTAGAGCATGATGAAATCCCGATTGGTTGCGTGATTGTCAAGGACGGTAAAATCATAGGGAGAGGCCATAATGCGCGCGAGGAATTGCAACGTGCAGTCATGCATGCAGAAATTATGGCTATAGAGAATGCTAATCTGAGCGAAGAGAGTTGGCGCTTGCTTGATTGTACGCTTTTTGTGACCATTGAGCCTTGTGTCATGTGTAGTGGGGCAATTGGGCTCGCACGGATTCCGAACGTGGTCTACGGGGCTAAAAACCAGAAATTTGGCGCTGCTGGAAGCTTGTATGATATCTTGACGGATGAGAGACTCAATCATCGTGTGGACGTTGAGACAGGCATTTTAGAGAGTGAGTGTGCGGGGATTATGCAGGACTTTTTCCGAAATCGACGGAAAAAATAATTTCTCTTTAAAAACAGAAGGGAATGTGGTATAATAGCTAGTGGAGCAACAGTTCTGCGTGAAGCGGGTCAGGGGAGGAATCCAGCAGCCCTAAGCGATGTGGATTGTGTGCTCTTTTTTCGTGCTTTTTTCGAATAAATAAGATAAAATAGCCTAGAATATAAGATTTAAAAAGAGGGAAAATATGAAAATTCGTGGTTTTGAATTAGTTTCTAGTTTTACAGATGAAACTTTGTTACCCAAGCGTGAGACAGCACATGCAGCTGGTTACGATCTAAAAGTTGCTGAACGTACGGTGATTGCTCCTGGAGAGATTGTTCTCGTCCCAACGGGTGTTAAAGCCTATATGCAACCAACTGAGGTCCTCTATCTTTATGACCGTTCATCAAATCCTCGTAAGAAGGGCTTGGTCTTGATCAACTCTGTGGGAGTCATTGATGGAGACTATTATGGAAATCCAGGAAATGAAGGCCATATCTTTGCTCAGATGAAAAACATTACTGACCAAGAAGTGATTCTTGAAGTTGGGGAACGTGTGGTTCAGGCTGTCTTTGCACCTTTCTTGATTGCGGATGGAGATGAAGCAGACGGCGTGCGGACTGGTGGATTTGGTTCGACAGGACACTAAGATGAAGATTATCTTTGTCCGTCATGGGGAGCCAGATTATCGTGTGTTAGAGGAGCATGCTTATTCCGGATTTGGAATGGATCTAGCTCCCTTATCTGAGAAGGGAAGGAAACAGGCTCAGGACCTTTGCCAAAATCCCTTGTTCCAATCAGCTGATTTGCTAGTAGCTTCTTCAGTGACGCGAGCTTTAGAAACGGCTTCTTATCTTGCTAGTGCTATTGGACTTCCTTTGAGAGTGGAACCATTATTGCATGAATGGCAAGTCTATGAAAGTGGCGTAGAGAATTTTGAAAAAGCTCGTACTCTGTTTCTAGGAAATAATGGATCCTTACCGCCTAATAGTCCTATTCAATATGAGACAGCTGAGGAAATGAGGTCTCGGTTTCTAGAATCTATGGGCAAGTATCGAGACTATCAGACAGTCGTTGTTGTCACTCATCGAATGCTCATGCGTCAATTTGTGCCAGACGAGAAGATTGATTTTTGCCAAGTGATTGAGTGTGAGATAGAGATTTAGAAAGAGGTTTATTATAGCAAAGAAAAAAGCGACATTTGTGTGTCAAAATTGTGAATATAATTCACCCAAGTATCTAGGCCGCTGTCCAAACTGTGGAGCCTGGTCTTCTTTTGTAGAAGAAGTTGAGGTCGCAGAAGTCAAAAATGCGCGTGTGTCCTTGACAGGTGAGAAAACCAAGCCTATGAAATTGGCTGAGGTGACTTCTATCAATGTCAATCGAACTAAGACTGAGATGGAGGAATTTAACCGAGTGCTTGGTGGCGGTGTGGTGCCAGGAAGTCTTGTCCTCATTGGTGGAGATCCAGGGATTGGAAAATCAACCCTTCTCTTACAAGTATCAACCCAGTTATCTCAAGTAGGAACAGTTCTCTATGTTAGTGGGGAGGAGTCTGCTCAACAGATCAAACTCCGTGCAGAGCGCTTGGGTGATATCGACAGTGAGTTTTATCTCTATGCAGAAACCAATATGCAGAGTGTGCGGGCAGAAGTGGAGCGTATCCAACCAGATTTTCTTATCATCGACTCGATTCAGACCATTATGTCTCCTGAGATTTCAGGGGTGCAGGGATCAGTCTCTCAAGTACGCGAGGTAACGGCTGAACTCATGCAGTTGGCTAAGACCAATAACATCGCCATCTTTATCGTGGGGCATGTGACAAAAGAAGGAACCTTGGCTGGCCCACGTATGTTGGAACATATGGTGGACACCGTACTTTACTTTGAAGGGGAGCGCCACCATACCTTCCGTATTTTAAGAGCGGTCAAAAACCGTTTTGGCTCGACCAATGAGATTGGAATCTTTGAGATGCAATCAGGTGGATTGGTTGAAGTTCTTAATCCTAGTGAAGTGTTTTTGGAAGAACGCTTGGATGGGGCGACTGGTTCATCAATTGTTGTGACTATGGAAGGGACACGTCCGATTTTGGCGGAGGTTCAAGCTTTGGTGACACCGACTATGTTTGGAAATGCTAAACGTACTACGACTGGTCTTGATTTCAATCGTGCAAGCCTGATTATGGCTGTTTTGGAAAAACGTGCAGGTCTTCTCTTGCAAAATCAGGATGCCTATCTTAAATCGGCTGGTGGTGTCAAGTTAGATGAGCCTGCCATTGACCTCGCTGTAGCAGTTGCTATTGCGTCAAGTTATAAGGACAAGCCAACCAATCCTCAGGAATGTTTTGTAGGAGAATTAGGTCTGACTGGAGAAATTCGACGCGTGAATCGTATCGAACAACGAATCAATGAAGCTGCTAAACTTGGATTTACAAAAATCTATGTACCGAAAAATTCTTTGACAGGTATCAAGCCACCTAAGGAAATTCAGGTGATTGGAGTGACAACTATCGGAGAAGTCTTGAAAAAAGTATTTTCTTAATCGTTTTACTCGGTATTAGATTGCAAATTATTTTGTTGTTAACATTTATAAAAAAAGGAGGAATTTCTGATGAAATTTTCTATGGATAGTCAAATGCAATTTCCTTTGGTAGAGTTATCGCTCAATCAAGGAGAAACGGTCTTTATTCAGCGCGGTAGCATGGTCTACCATACACCCAATGTAAGTCTCAATACCCAGCTCAATGCTAGCGGATCTGGATTGGGACGTTTTGTCAAAGCTGTAGGGCGTTCAATGGTTTCTGGTGAAAGTACCTTTATCACCCAAGCTGTTGCTGAGTCTGACAACGGGAATCTTGCTTTAGCACCAGATACTCCTGGTCAAGTGATTGCTCTTGAGATAGGTGAAAAGCAATATCGATTGAATGATGGAGCCTTTCTAGCTCTTGATGGTACAGCTTTCTATACAATGGAGCGCCAATCTATTGGGAAAGCTCTGTTCGGAGGGCAAGGCGGTTTCTTTGTGATGACTACTCAAGGTCAAGGAACTCTTTTGGCCAATGCTTTTGGTTCGATTAAAAAAATTGAACTGCAAAACCAAGAAGTAACGATTGATAATGCTCATGTGGTGGCTTGGAGCCAGTCTTTGGACTATGATATTCACCTAGAAAATGGCTTCTGGCAATCTATCGGTACAGGGGAAGGAGTGGTGAACACCTTCCGAGGGACTGGTGAGGTCTATGTACAAAGTCTCAATCTTCAAAGCTTTGCAGGCTCACTTAACAAGTATATCCAAAAAGGTTCATAATATTTAAAAAACTAGGACAGAAACCCAAGCTAGACGCTGGATGTATCTGTCCCAGTTTTTTTATATGAAAGTTGACAGCTGACAAGACAAAGAAAAGATGGTAAGATAGGAGATAAATAATTTGGTGTTCAAATTATCTGGCAGACTAGAAAGTGAGTTGTCATGTCCTATTTTGAAAATTTTTTAAAAGCCAATCAAGCTTATGTAGAACTACATGGAGATTTGCATTTATCCATTAAACCCAAGACCAAGGTTGCAATCGTAACTTGTATGGATTCGCGTCTACACGTTGCGCCAGCTCTAGGGTTAGCTCTGGGAGATGCCCATATTTTACGGAATGCGGGTGGCCGTGTGACAGATGATATGATTCGCTCCCTAGTAATTTCCCAACAACAGATGGGAACAAGAGAGATTGTGGTACTTCACCATACAGACTGTGGTGCCCAAACCTTCAATAACGAGGACTTCCAAGAGCATTTAAAACGTGAATTGGGGGTTGATGTATCTGGCAAAGACTTTCTTCCTTTCCAAGATGTCGAGGAAAGTGTGCGTGAGGATATGAAATTGCTTCGGGAATGCCCATTGATCCCAGATGATGTCATAATTTCAGGAGCTGTTTACGATGTGGACACAGGAAGAATGAGCGAAGTATACTAATTTTTATGTGAAAGTGCTTCTCGTAGGCAGAAATAGGATGCTAAAATAGATAAATTTTTGCTTTACTATCACTAATATAAAATAGCATAAGACAAGAGGATAAATGTCTACTCTTGTCTTATTTTTTATTGAAAAATCAAGAAAAAAGCGCTACAATGGTAGATGGAAAATGTTGTGAAAAAACACAAGTGATACATAAATACTGGAGGAAATCATGTCTTTTTCTGATTTAAAGCTGTTTGCCCTTTCTTCAAATAGAGAATTGGCAGAGCGTGTAGCGCAAGAGATTGGAATAGAATTGGGAAAATCGACTGTTCGTCAATTTTCAGATGGAGAAATTCAAGTTAACATCGAAGAATCTATCCGTGGGAAACATGTCTTTATCTTACAATCAACTAGCTCACCTGTAAACGACAATCTACTAGAGATTTTGATTATGGTTGATGCTTTGAAGCGTGCTAGTGCAGAATCTGTCAACGTTGTGATGCCTTACTACGGTTATGCGCGTCAGGATAGAAAGGCTCGAGCGCGTGAACCAATCACTGCAAAACTCGTTGCAAATATGCTTGAAGTGGCTGGAGTGGATCGTTTGTTGACGATTGATTTGCACGCGGCACAGATTCAAGGATTCTTTGATATTCCTGTTGATCACTTGATGGGTGCTCCTTTGATTGCGGATTACTTTGAGCGCCGTGGTATGGTTGGTTCTGACTATGTTGTTGTCAGTCCAGACCATGGTGGGGTAACTCGTGCTCGTAAATTAGCAGAGTTCTTGAAAACTCCAATTGCCATTATCGATAAACGCCGTAGCGTAGACAAAATGAACACTAGCGAAGTGATGAACATCATTGGTAAGGTAGAAGGCAAGACTTGTATCTTGATTGACGATATGATTGATACAGCTGGGACTATTTGTCATGCAGCGGATGCACTTGCTGAGGCAGGAGCTGTTGAAGTTTATGCAAGCTGTACGCACCCAGTTCTTTCAGGGCCAGCTATGGACAACATCCAGAAATCAGCCATTAAAAAATTGGTTGTTTTGGATACTATCTACCTACCAGAGGAACGTTTGATTGATAAGATTGAGCAAATCTCTATCGCTCATCTTTTAGGCGATGCAATCATCCGTATCCACGAAAAACGTCCTCTTTCTCCATTGTTTAGTATCGAGAAGACTATTTAAATTTACAGTTGAGGAAATAAAAAAACGCTTATAAATTCAGAACCCTATCGAACACAGAAGTCTGTATTGTTCGGAGTTTAAATATTTTTGTATCAATTGTTTCAAGAATATTATTTGATTTTTTAAACTAGAATGAATTTTACTTATTTTTTACCAGAAAAAAATAAATTTATTTTAAAAAAAGCTTGACAACTTAGATTTATATGATATAATTTGATGTAATAAGGGTTGTCCTTATAAATTAAATTTTAAAATTAAAGAGGAGATAAAACAATGAAGAAAGTTTTATTATCATCAGTAGCAGCTCTTGCAGTATTTTCTGCAGCAGCTCCAGCATTTGCATCTGACAACTCATATAGCTCAAATGCATTGATTCAAAAACACTACGTTTCAGAACGTGATATCGCTGACGAAGCAAATACACAAGTAGCAGCACACGAAGCTGAAATTAACGCTGAAGCTGAAAAAGATGCAGCTGTTGTTGCAGCTAAACAAGCGCTTGAAGCTTATGGTTCAGGTCACCTTTACGGTTCATACGTAGCAAAAGTAGAGGAAGCTCGTACTGAAGCACGTAATGTAGTACGTAACAAATATGTAGCTCGTCTTCAAGATGCATACCGTGACACTGCTTATGCTGAAGGTAAATACTGGAACGATCCAACTGGCGTTCAAGACAATAAAACACGTGAAATGCGTGATGCAGAAGATAAAGCTCTTAACCATGGTGTAGCAGCTGATCAAGCAGTACAACCAGCTGATCAAGCAGCAGCTGATCAAGCAGCAACTAAACCAGAAGATGGTAAACCAGGTGCTGTAGACCAAGCTAAAAAAGCAGATGCAGCTGCTAAAAAAGCTGGAGCTTCTGCAAAAGCAGGTCAAAAAGCCCTTCCTAAAACACACGCTGCTAAATAATTTATTTATTTGGTGAAGTATACTATCACTGAAACTTTGTTTCAGTGATTTTTTTAGTAAATAACGAGGTATAAAAAATGAGTGGACACTCTAGAACAAAGAAAACACCAATTACTAAAATAATTGCTTCTATCGCTGCAGTAGTTATCGTTGCTTTGGGAGCCTTGTTTATATATAATAACAGCTTCTCAGAATCAAGTGGGAATAAGCCGACTGAGACTACCGTTACTCAGGAAGCGCCAAAGCAAGCTTATACTGCTAGCGCAGAAGAAAAGGAATATCTTGCTAATAAATTTAAAGGTTTACTTGCAACAAACTCTGAAACAGTTGGTTATGTATATATTCCTGGCACACAGTTGGATGAACCAGTTGTTCAAACAACGGATAATGCGACTTATTTAGATAAGCGCTTTGATGGTGTTAACGAGCCTTTAATGGGGGCAGTCTTTATGGACGCTGATAACAAGAAGGACTTTAGTGATCGATTGACTTGGTTATTTGGTCACGCTCGTGGTAGTAAAGTTCCTGATCATCGTATGTTTAAAGATGTGAACTATTTCAGTCGCCAAGAATATTTTGATGCACACCCTTATGTTGTCATTGAAACTCCAGAGAGAAAGTATTATTATGAAGCTGTTGCCATGATTATTGTTCCAGAAGAAACAGCTTTTTACCGTACTTCTTTTGATGATGATGCGGATTTTGAGAAACAGCTAACTACTATTTATGATACTGCAGAGGTTAAGAAACCAAATGTTAAGGTATCAGCTAAGGATAAATATCTTGTCCTTTCTACTTGTCGTGAAGAAGATGATACGATTCGTGCTAATCTCTACCTTCGACAAATTCCTGACTCAGAGATGAGTGACTTTGTCAAACAACATGGAGAAAGCCTTCAGTATAAACCAACAAGAGAATAATCTATAAATAAAAAATTTATGAATCCTCCTCAAATTAGATGAAATAGTTTAATTTTGGGAGGATTTTTTGATTTTTGTTTTTATAGTAAATTTCTGCAAACCCTTTCAAAATATGCTATACTGATGAAAAAGGAGGATTTTTATGACTCAAGAATTTATCAATCCAAGTGATGGCGTGATCCGTCAGTATCTAGAAACCAGTAAAACTCTAGCAGTAGTGGGCTTGTCTGACCGTGAGGAAACAACTAGCAATCGAGTGACAAAGGAAATGCAGGCTCGTGGCTATAAAATCATACCAGTAAACCCTAAGGCTGCAGGTGGGGAAATCTTGGGAGAAAAGGCTTATGCCAGTCTATCTGAAATTCCTTTCCCTGTCGCTATCGTTAATGTCTATCGTCGTAGTGAGTTTCTACCAGACGTGGCAAGAGATTTTCTCAAGGCGGATGCTAAAATTTTCTGGGCGCAACTAGGACTTGAAAGTCTAGAAGCGGAAGAAATCTTGCGTGCTGGAGGATGTGATGATATTGTGATGAATCGTTGCATCAAAAGAGAACATACACGTTTAATTCTTGAACAATAAAAAGGTAGCCTTTAGGCTACCTTTTGTCTTAGATAATACCGATGAGTATTTGCATGCCAAGACTAGTCAGGATAATGGCAATCCAGCAGAGGGCTCCAAGGAGAATAGATTTACCGCTGGACTTGATCATGGTGATGAGATTGGTTTTGAGACCGATAGCGCTCATGGCCATGATAATGAGGAATTTAGAGAGTTGTTTGAGAGGTGCAAAGAAGCTACTGCTGACACCGAAGGAAGTAAGGATAGTCGTTAGCAGAGAAGCCAGGATAAAGTAGAGAATGAAAACAGGGAAGATTTTTTTAAGTTTTACCCCTTGGCTATTTCCTTGTTGACGATTTTGCCAGTAGGAGAGGAAGAGGGTAATAGGGATAATAGCTAGGGTACGGGTCAGTTTGACAATGGTTGCTGCCTCCAGAGTGTTGGTATTGTATAGACTATCCCAGGCGCTAGCTGTAGCCGTTACAGAAGAAGTATCGTTGACTGCTGTCCCTGCAAAGAGAGAAAAACCTTCGTTTGATAGGTGAAGCCAGCTTCCTAGGGTCGGGAAGATAAGCGCAGCTATGACATTAAAGAAAAAGATAACAGATATGGCTTGAGCGACTTCTTTTTCCTTAGCATGGATGACAGGTGCGGTTGCCGCAATGGCAGAGCCTCCACAGATAGAAGAACCAACTCCAATCAAGGTAGCCAGCTTTGTATCGAGGTCAAAAAAGCGTTGGAAAAGATAGGCTACAACTAAAGCAATAGAAATAGTAGAGAGAATAACAGGAAGTGAGGATTTTCCAACTGCGAAAACTTGAGAGATATTGAGTCCAAATCCAAGCAAGATGACAGCGTACTGGAGTAATTTTTTAGAGCTGTAAGTCAAACCAGCATCCAGCTGTTTATAGGAAGTGAGAAAGGGATGGAGAATCATTCCGATAAAAATAGCAAAAACTGGCGCTCCTACAACAGGTAAGAAGCCTCCTAAAAACCAAGAGATGATAGAAATGATAAGACAGACTAGAAGTCCGGCCCAATTTTTTGATAGAAATGACATAAAAACCTCCGAAAATAAGCACTTCTTATTATAAGCTTGTCTATCAGAAAAGTAAAATAGAAAGTTGGAAGCACGCTGTAACTAAATGGATTTTTGCGGTCAAGGAGCTTTTGTAGTATAATAGATATATGTTCTTTAATCAAGGAGGGTATCTATGGACTTAACCAAGCGCTTTAATAAACAATTAGATAAGATTCAAGTTTCCTTGATTCGTCAGTTTGACCAGGCTATTTCAGAGATTCCTGGAGTGTTACGTCTGACACTGGGAGAACCGGATTTTACAACACCAAATCATATCAAGGAGGCTGCAAAACGAGCCATTGATCAAGACCAATCCTACTATACAGGGATGAGCGGTTTACTGACCTTGCGTCAGGCGGCTAGTAATTTTGTAAGAGAAAAATACCAGCTAGACTATAATCCTGAAAATGAAATCCTAGTCACTATTGGTGCGACAGAGGCTTTATCAGCTACTTTGACAGCTATCTTAGAAGAGGGAGACAAGGTTCTCTTACCAGCTCCTGCCTATCCTGGCTATGAGCCGATTGTCAATCTAGTTGGGGCAGAGATTGTCGAGATTGATACAACTGAAAATGGTTTTGTTCTGACTCCTGAAATGCTGGAAAAGGCAATTTTGGAGCAGGGTGACAAGCTTAAGGCTGTCATTCTCAACTATCCAGCTAATCCAACTGGTATCACTTATAGTCGCGAGCAATTAGAAGCCTTGGCAGACGTTCTACGTAAGTATGAGATTTTCGTAGTCTGTGATGAGGTTTACTCAGAATTGACCTATACAGGGGAAAATCATGTCTCTTTGGGAACCATGCTGAGAGATCAAGCCATTATCATTAACGGTCTTTCTAAATCCCATGCCATGACAGGGTGGCGTTTAGGTTTTATCTTTGCACCAGCAAACTTCACAGCTCAACTCATAAAGAGTCACCAGTACTTGGTAACTGCTGCGAATACTATGGCGCAACATGCTGCAGTAGAAGCCTTAACAGCTGGTAAAGATGATGCAGAACCGATGAAGAAAGAGTATATCCAGCGTCGAGACTACATTATCGAGAAGATGACTGACCTTGGCTTTGAGATTATCAAACCAGATGGTGCTTTTTACATTTTTGCTAAGATTCCTGCAGGTTACAATCAAGATTCTTTTGCTTTTCTAAAAGATTTTGCTCATAAGAAGGCTGTTGCCTTTATCCCAGGTGCTGCCTTTGGTCAGTACGGAGAAGGGTATGTTCGCCTATCTTATGCAGCCAGCATGGAAACGATTAAAGAAGCTATAAAACGACTTGAGGAGTATATGAAGGAAGCATGATTCAGTCTATTACGAGTCAAGGCCTGGTGCTCTACAATCGTAACTTTCGTGAGGATGATAAGCTGGTCAAAATCTTTACAGAGCAAGCTGGGAAACGGATGTTTTTTGTGAAACATGCTAGCAAATCTAAACTTGCTCCAGTCATTCAACCCTTGGTGCTGGCTCGTTTTCTCTTAAAGGTTAACGATGATGGACTCAGCTATATCGAGGATTACCACGAGGTGAAGACTTTCCCGAAAATCAATAGTGACCTCTTTGTTATGGCTTATGCGACTTACGTTGCGGCCTTGGCAGATGCGAGTTTGCAGGATAATCAAGAAGATGCTCCTTTGTTTGCTTTTTTGCAAAAGACCTTGGAGTTGATGGAAGAGGGCTTAGATTATCAAGTTTTGACCAATATTTTTGAAATTCAAATTTTGACACGTTTCGGAATCAGCCTTAATTTTAACGAGTGTACTTTTTGTCATCGTGTGGGTCAGGCCTTTGACTTTTCCTTCAAATACGGAGGCTGTCTTTGTCCAGAACATTACCATGAGGATGAAAGACGATGTCATCTGAATCCTAATATTCCTTATCTGCTCAATCAATTTCAAGCTATTGATTTTGAAACTTTAGAAACCATTTCTCTTAAGTCAGAAATCAAGCAAGAATTGCGTAAGTTTATGGACCAGATTTACGAAGAGTATGTTGGAATTCACCTAAAATCAAAGAAGTTTATTGATTCCCTAGCAGATTGGGGACAACTACTGAAAGAGGAAGACAAATGAAAAAAATCGCAGTAGATGCAATGGGTGGCGATTACGCACCACAAGCCATCGTTGAGGGTGTTAACCAAGCCCTTGCTGACTTTTCAGATATTGAGATTCAACTTTACGGAGACGAAAGTAAAATCAAACAATATCTAACAGCCGCAGAGCGTGTCAGCATTATTCATACAGATGAGAAAATTGACTCTGACGACGAGCCTACAAAAGCTATCCGCAAAAAGAAAAATGCTAGTATGGTCTTGGCGGCTAAGGCTGTCAAGGACGGAGAAGCAGACGCTGTTCTCTCGGCAGGAAATACAGGTGCTTTGTTAGCGGCAGGTTTTTTCATCGTTGGTCGTATCAAAAATATCGACCGACCTGGGCTTATGTCAACATTGCCAACGATTGATGGTAAGGGTTTTGATATGCTGGATCTCGGAGCTAATGCCGAAAATACAGCTCATCACCTCCATCAATATGCAATTCTAGGTTCCTTCTATGCCAAGAATGTTCGTGGCATTGCAAATCCCCGTATTGGCCTTCTCAACAACGGTACAGAAAGCAGTAAGGGAGATCCACTACGCAAGGAAGCCTATGACTTATTAGTAGCTGACGAGAGTTTGAATTTTGTCGGGAATGTGGAAGCACGTGACTTGATGGATGGTGTTGCAGATGTAGTCGTAACCGATGGTTTCACGGGAAACGCTGTTCTCAAAGCTATTGAAGGTACTGCTATGGGGATCATGGGATTACTTAAGAATGCCATTGTAGGTGGTGGACTTAGAGCCAAGCTCGGTGCATTCCTCCTCAAGGATAATCTCAGAGGTTTGAAAAAACAGCTCAACTATTCAGATGTTGGTGGTGCCGTCTTGTTTGGCGTTAAGGCGCCTGTTGTTAAGACTCATGGTTCAAGTGACGCTAAGGCTGTATACAGTACGCTTCGTCAGATTCGTACCATGCTTGAGACAGATGTAGTTGCACAAACTGCGCGTGAATTTTCAGGAGAATAATATGACAGATAAAGAAATTTTTAACCGTGTTGTTATGATTATCCAAGAACGTCAAGGGGAAGACTTTGTTGTAACCGAAAACTTGAGTTTGAAGGATGATTTGGATGCTGACTCTGTGGATTTGATGGAATTTATCTTAACAATCGAAGACGAATTTGGAATCGAAATTAGTGATGAAGAAATCGACAACCTCAATAGCGTCGCAGATGTATTAGCAATTATTAAAAATAGAACATAAGAAAAAGTAACATGCCTGGCATGTTACTTTTTCTATTTAGTGTATTTAGGAGATTACACTTCAAATTCATAGAGTGCTGTAGATAGGTAACGTTCTCCGTTATCTGGTGCAAGTGCAAGGACTTTTTTACCTGCTCCAAGTTTTTTAGCGACTTCAATTGCTGCATAGATAGCTGCAGCAGAAGAAATACCTACTAAGAACCCTTCTTTTCCACCGATTTCACGACCAAGTGCAAGAGCATTGTCTGATGTTACGCGGACGATACCATCGTAAGCTTGTGTATCAAGTGTCTCTGGAATGAATCCAGCAGAGATACCTTGAATCTTATGAGGTCCAGGTTTTTCACCTGATAAGATAGCTGATTCGTCTGCCTCAACTGCAAAAACTTGAATGTTTGAATTCGCAGCTTTAAGAGCATGAGAAACACCTGAAATAGTTCCTCCAGTACCAACACCGGCAACAAAGGCATCTAAACCGTCAGCTCCGAAATCAGCTAGAATTTCAGCTCCTGTTGTTCTTTCGTGAACTTCTGGGTTAGCTTGGTTGATAAATTGCAAAGGTAGGAAACCATCACGTTCAGCAGCGATTTCTTCAGCTTTAGCAATAGCGCCTTTCATACCTTCACTTCCTGGAGTTAGAACGAGTTCAGCACCATATGCTTGGATGATTTTACGACGTTCAACACTCATTGTCTCAGGCATAACGATGACAACTTTGTAGCCTTTAGCAGCACCAACCCATGAAAGACCGATACCAGTGTTCCCACTTGTTGCTTCTACAATAGTAGAACCAGGTTTAAGTTTACCTTCTTGTTCAGCTTTTTCAATCATGCTTAGAGCAATGCGGTCTTTAACGGATGACCCTGGGTTAAATGCTTCTAGTTTTACGTAAACATCTGCTGCACCCTCAGGTACGATGTTGTTCAATTTAACAATCGGTGTTCTACCGACAAGTTCAGTGATATTGTTATAAATCGCCATATTAGCACCTCTATATATAAGATGCTACTAGTATAACGCTAACTTTGACTTTTGTAAAATATAGAAATCCTATCGAGGCGATAGGATTTTTTTATATCAGATATAAATGAGGAAAATTAGATGATAAGCTAGTATTCTTTATTTTACCCTAAGTTAACAGGAACCTCAACCTCTCGTAACCCCTGATCAATTAAGGTGATTTTTCCATTGAAAAATTCTATGAGAGAAGCTTTGATAGCTTCTTTATCTTCCTTATCAACAAAGATGATAGTTTCGACCTGATCAGTGAAATTTGTTTCAAGTTCCATGAGATTATGTTCTTTAAGAAAATTGCCATATTCTTGATATTGAGCATAACTCATTTGAATCTGAATTCCGGCTTGTTCTTTAATTTCTACAATTCCAATCTCTTTAACAGCTAAGGCGACACTACCAGCATAAGCGCGAATGAGCCCCCCAGCACCTAGCTTAATACCACCGAAATAACGAGTAACAACCACACAGACATTAGTTAAATTGTGATTTTCTAACACTCCTAGCATTGGTACTCCAGCAGTTCCGCTTGGTTCTCCATCATCACTAGTTCGTTTAATTTCGCTGCGCTCACCAATAATAAAAGCAGAGCAGTTATGGGTCGCTTTATAGTGTTCTTTTTTTATAGCAGTAATGAAAGCGCGGGCTTCTTCCTCTCTATAGACACGCTTTGCATGGCAAATAAAGCGGGATTTTTTGATTTCTTCTTGGACTTGTCCGTCCTCTTTAATTGTTCTACATTCCATATTTTTATTGTACTAAAAAATAGGATAAAGTTCTAGATTTTACGAATAAAGAAGTATGAAAATAGATCCAACTTATCTAGGACGTCTTTTTACTGAAGAGGAATTAAGTGTAGCAAAGCGTGAGTTAGCAGTGAAACTTCCAAGTATGCGAAAAGAGAAGGGGAAACTAGTTTGTCAACGATGTGATAGTGTGATTCAAGAAGAATGGTTATTACCCATTGATGCATACTACTGTCGAGAATGTCTGTTGATGAAGCGAGTTAGGAGTGATCAAAGTTTATATTATTTCCCTCAGGAAGAATTTCCAAAACAAGAGGTTCTTAAATGGCAGGGACAATTGACTCCATTTCAAGAGAAAGTATCAAAAGGATTACTTAAAGCTGTAGAAAGTCAGCAGCCAACTTTAGTTCATGCCGTGACTGGCGCTGGGAAAACAGAGATGATTTATCAAGTTGTGGCGAAAGTCATTAATGATGGTGGGGCAGTTTGTTTAGCGAGCCCCCGGATAGATGTTTGTTTGGAGTTACATAAGCGACTACAAAATGATTTTGCCTGTGACATCGCGCTTTTACATGGTGAGTCTCAACCCTATTTTCGGACACCTCTAGTTGTTGCAACAACTCACCAGCTATTAAAATTCTATCAAGCTTTTGATTTACTAATAGTTGATGAAGTTGATGCTTTTCCCTATGTTGACAACAAGATGCTTTACAAAGCTGTAAAGAATTGTGTAAAGGAAAAAGGACTCAGCATTTTCCTTACAGCAACTTCTACAGATGAATTGGATAAAAAGGTTCGCTTAGGAGAGTTAAAAAGGTTGAGTCTACCAAGGCGGTTTCATGGTAACCCCTTAATAATTCCCAAACCAGTCTGGCTATCTGAATTGGACAATTACTTAGAAAAACATCGTCTACCACCCAAATTAAAAAGCTATATAGAAAAACAACGAAAATCGGGCTATCCATTACTCATTTTTGCTTCAGAGATTAGAAAAGGAGAGAAGTTAAAGGAAATCTTGCAGTTGCAGTTTCCAAATGAGAAAATTGGTTTCGTATCTTCGGTTACTGAAGACCGATTAGAGCAAGTTCAAGCATTTAGGGATAGAGAATTAACCATATTGATAAGCACAACCATATTAGAACGCGGAGTTACCTTTCCGTGTGTAGATGTATGTGTCGTTGAAGCCAACCATCGTCTCTTTACAAAATCAAGTCTCATACAAATTGGAGGGAGAGTTGGTCGTAGCATGGATAGACCAACTGGAGATTTGATTTTCTTTCATGATGGATTGAATCGTTCGATTAAGAATGCCATTAAAGAAATTAAACTGATGAACAAGGAGGCAGGCTTATGACTTGTTTACTCTGTGGACAACATTTAAAAAATAATCTAACCTTCAGTAGTCTTCTTTTGTTGAAAAAGGAGGAGAGTTTACTCTGTTCAGTATGTTTCTTAAATTTTGAAAAGATCGGGGAAGAGCATTGCCCAAACTGCTACAAAATAGGAGTGTCAACTTCGTGTCAAGAGTGTCAATTATGGTGTAAAGAGGGAATTGACGTAGGCCATGAAGCAATTTTTACTTATAATGAAGCAATGAAGGATTACTTTAGTCGATATAAGTTTGATGGAGACTATCTTCTGAGAAAGATTTTCGCATCGCTTTTAAGGGAGAGATTAAAAAAATACAAAGAGTTTCAATTTCTTATAATACCTTTAAGTTCAGAAAGGTTTTCCAAAAGAGGATTTAACCAGGTTGAGGGTTTAATTGAAGCTACAGGACTCTCCTATCATGATTTTTTAGAAAAAAATGACGAGAGAGCAAGTTCTTCAAAAAATCGTTCAGAACGTTTGGCCACAAAACTTCCATTTTTTATTAAAGCTGGTGTCACGATTCCCAAGAAGATTCTTTTGATTGATGATATTTATACTACTGGAGCAACCGTTAATCGTGTGAAGAGATTGCTTGAGAACGCAGGAGCGGAGGAGGTTCGAACATTTTCCCTCGTAAGATGAGGAAAAAGATTGCAATAATTTTATGAAAGCGTTATAATAAATGTAGAAAAACAAATATGTTTAGAAAGAAGGTACTTATATGATTAAATATAGTATCCGTGGTGAAAACCTAGAAGTAACAGAAGCAATTCGTGATTATGTAGTTTCTAAACTCGAAAAGATCGAAAAATACTTCCAAGCAGATCAAGAATTAGATGCACGTGTAAACTTGAAAGTATACCGTGAAAAGACTGCTAAGGTAGAAGTTACGATTCCACTTGGATCTATTACTCTCCGTGCAGAAGATGTTTCTCAAGATATGTATGGATCAATTGATTTAGTGACAGATAAGATTGAACGTCAAATTCGTAAAAATAAAACAAAAATCGAACGCAAGAACAGAAATAAAGTATCAACTAGCCAATTATTCACAGATGCTTTGGTTGAAGAGTCAGATGTTACTCAGCCAAGAGTAGTTCGTTCAAAACAAATTGATTTAAAACCAATGGACCTCGAAGAAGCCCTTCTTCAAATGGACTTATTGGGTCATGATTTCTTCATTTACATTGATGTTGAAGATGAAACAACAAATGTAATTTACCGTCGTGAAGATGGAGACATTGGCCTTCTTGAAGTAAAAGAATCATAACACTTAATATGATTAGACTAAAAAGGTGGTTTACACTAGTGTAAACCACCTTTTGTTTTAAGGAATGCTACATTTGAGTACAAGCGCTATTCCTTCTTTAAAGGTCGCTTTTTCAGTGCAAATATGGTATAATATTGCGCAAGAGGTTTGTAATGAAAAAAAATGAAATGAATCCCTTTTTTATATATTTATTTGTTGGGATTTCCTTTATAATTATGACTGTATTGGTTGTTTTTCTTCAAAATAACCTAGTCACAATAACATGCTTATTTTTCTTGATGGTAGTGTTTCTTTTGCTATTTTATTTTCAGAAGAGATCTTATCAGAAAACAGAAATTGAACAAATCCAGTACGTAAACCATCAAGCGGAAGATAGTTTAAGTTCACTCTTAGAACAGATGCCGGTGGGAGTTGTCAAACTAAACATGGAAAGTAGTGAGATTGAGTGGTTCAATCCCTATGCAGAGTTAATGCTGACAACAGAAGATGGAGAAATTGACTATTCTCAAGTTCAAGAAATTATAAAAACATCCATATCTTCACCTGGAATTTATGCCAATGTGGGAGAAAAACGTTATGCAGTACACCTAGATAGAAACTCAGGTGTACTCTACTTTTTTGATGTTTCTGGAGAGTATGAAGCCACAGTAGAATTGGTTACGAGTCGCCCTGTTATCGGTGTCATTTCGGTAGATAACTATGATGATTTAGAGAATGAAACATCTGAATCAGATATCAGCCATATTAATAGTTTTGTTGCGAATTATGTCGCAGAGTTTACTGGAAAACATAAGATGTTCTCTCGCAGAGTGACCATGGATCGTTTTTACTTGTTTACCGACTATACGGTATTGGAGCAATTGATGCAGGATAAATTTTCTGTAATTGATACCTTCCGTGAAGAAGCTAAAAAGAGAGAGTTGCCGTTAACTATGAGTATAGGTATATCATACGGTGATGGAGACCATGAGAGCATTGGTAAAGTTGCTTTATCAAATCTTAACCTTGCAGAAGTTCGTGGTGGAGACCAAGTTGTCGTAAAAGAGAATGACGAAGTTAAGAATCCAATTTATTTTGGTGGAGGCTCTGCAGCTTCTATTAAGCGAACAAGAACACGTACTAGAGCGATGATGACGGCAATCTCTGAGAAATTGAAGAGTGTTGATCATGTTTTCGTTGTTGGTCATAAAAACTTAGACATGGATGCTTTGGGCTCTGCGGTTGGAATGCAATTGTTCTCTAGTAATGTCCTGGATGAAAGTTATGTAGTCTATGATGCTGAACAAATGTCTCCGGATATTCATCGAGCCATTCAATTTCTAGAGAATGAGGGGGTAACAAAACTCCTTACTCTAAATCAGGCTATGGAGATGGTTACTAATCGTTCTTTGCTTGTAATGGTGGACCACTCTAAGACGGCCTTGACCTTGTCAAAAGAGTTTTATGATTTATTCACGCAAACGATTGTTATTGACCATCATAGACGGGATCAGGATTTCCCAGACAATGCAGTGATTACCTATATCGAGAGTGGAGCAAGTAGTGCAAGCGAACTTGTAACGGAATTAATCCAATTCCAAAACTCTAAGAAATCACGATTGAGTCGTATTCAAGCAAGTGTTCTGATGGGCGGTATGATGCTAGATACCAAGAATTTCACCTCTCGTGTGACTAGCCGAACATTTGACGTAGCGAGCTATCTAAGAACACGTGGTAGTGATAGTGTTGTGATCCAGGAACTTGCGGCGACTGACTTTGAAGAGTATCGATTGGTGAATGAACTCATCTTACAAGGACAGGCTGTACAACCTTCTATTCTTGTCGCTCAGGCCAAGGATACTAAGGAATATGATACTGTAGTGATTAGTAAAGCAGCCGATACGATGCTGGCCATGTCAGGTATTGAAGCTAGCTTTGTTATTGCAAAAAACCGCCAAGGGGATATTTCCATTTCTGCACGAAGTCGTAGTAAGATTAATGTGCAACGGATTATGGAAGAATTGGGTGGCGGAGGCCACTTCAACCTGGCAGCTGCTCGACTTACAGATATGAGTCTGCAAGAAGCAGGTGATAAATTGAAAACCATTATTTCTAATGAACTTAGTGAAAAGGAGACAGAGGAATGAAAGTAATCTTTTTAGCAGATGTAAAAGGTAAAGGGAAAAAAGGCGAAATCAAGGAAGTTCCAACAGGTTATGCACAAAACTTTTTGATTAAGAAAAATCTTGCTAAAGAAGCGACTTCTCAAGCAATTGGCGAGTTGCGTGGTAAGCAAAAATCTGAAGAAAAAGCACATGCCCAACTTCTTGCAGAAGCACAAGAAATTAAGGCGAAACTTGAAGCAGAAGAAACAATTGTTGAGTTTGTTGAAAAAGTTGGTCCGGACGGACGAACTTTCGGTTCAATTACAAGCAAGAAAATTGCGGAAGAACTTCAAAAACAATTTGGAATTAAAATTGATAAACGTCATATTCAAGTCCAATCTCCAATTCGTTCAGTTGGCTTGATTGATGTTCCAGTAAAAATTTATCAGGATGTAACTAGCGTCATCAATCTTCGTGTAAAAGAAGGCTAATCTAGATCTAAGTAATTATTTTGTAAAAGGAAGGGAAATCTGATGGCAGAAGTAGAGGAACTACGAGTTCAGCCCCAGGATATCTTGGCAGAACAATCTGTATTGGGAGCTATATTTATCGATGAGAGTAAACTCGTGTTTGTTCGAGAATATATTGACTCTCGAGACTTCTTTAAGTATGCTCACCGTTTGATTTTTCAGGCCATGGTTGACTTATCAGATCGTGGCGAAGCCATTGATGCAACAACTGTTCGTACGATTTTAGATAATCAAGGTGATTTGCAAAATATTGGTGGGCTATCCTACCTTGTTGAAATTATCAACTCTGTACCGACTTCTGCTAATGCTGAGTACTATGCAAAGATTGTAGCAGAGAAAGCCATGCTTCGTCGCTTGATTGCCAAATTGACAGAATCAGTCAATCAAGCTTATGAAGCCTCTAGTCCAGTAGATGAAATCATTGCGCGTGCAGAAAAAGGTTTGATTGATGTCAGCGAGAATGCCAATCGTAGTGGGTTTAGAAATATTCGAGACATTCTAAACCTTAATTTTGGAAACCTAGAAACTCGTTCACAACAAACTTCTGATATTACAGGGATTGCAACTGGTTATCAAGATTTGGATCATATGACAACTGGTTTGCACGAGGAGGAGTTGATTATTCTTGCTGCTCGACCTGCGGTTGGTAAGACTGCCTTTGCATTAAATATTGCTCAAAATATTGGAACAAAGCTAGACAAGACCGTTGCAATTTTCTCTCTCGAGATGGGTGCAGAGAGTCTGGTTGACCGTATGTTAGCTGCCGAAGGGCTGGTAGAGTCTCACTCTATTCGTACAGGGCAACTCAGTGAGGAAGAATGGCGTAAGTACACCATTGCTCAGGGAAATCTTGCTAAAGCAAGCATTTATATTGACGATACGCCTGGGATTCGAATTACAGAGATTCGGTCACGCGCTAGAAAATTGGCTCAGGAAACAGGCAATCTTGGTTTAATCTTGATTGACTACCTGCAGCTAATTACTGGGACAGGCAGAGAAAATCGCCAACAAGAGGTGTCAGAGATTTCACGTCAGTTGAAAATTCTGGCCAAGGAATTAAAGGTACCTGTAATTGCGCTAAGTCAGCTATCACGTAGTGTTGAACAACGTCAAGATAAAAGACCGGTATTATCAGATATTCGTGAGTCCGGTTCTATTGAGCAGGATGCGGATATCGTAGCCTTTCTCTATCGTGATGATTATTATGAGCGTGGTGGCGAAGAAGAGGAAGGCCTTCCAAATAACAAAGTAGAAGTGATTATTGAGAAGAACCGTAGCGGGGCACGCGGAACGGTAGAATTGATTTTCCAAAAAGAGTATAACAAATTTTCAAGTATTTCGAAGAGAGAGGAACAAAGATGACAGATGCATTTACAGATGTAGCCAAGATGAAAAAAATCAAAGAGGAAATCAAGGCACATGAAGGACAAGTCGTAGAAATGACCTTAGAAAATGGTCGTAAACGCCAAAAGAATCGCTTAGGAAGACTCATTGAAGTTTATCCATCGCTCTTTATCGTTGAATTTGGAAATGTTGAAGGAGACAAACAAGCCAATGTCTATGTTGAATCGTTCACATATTCAGATATTTTAACGGAAAAGAATTTGATTCACTATTTGGATTAAGATTGAAAGTGAGAGTTTTCTCACTTTTTTTATTTTTCTTTCGAATGATATAAATGAGGTCAACCTCAAAAATTTATCTATTCGAAGGAGAATGAATGACATATAGTAAAAAGGGAACTTTTCTAAAGAGAACGACGGTGGGAACAGCTTCATTATTGCTAGCAGGTGCTTTTTTGTTTGGTGGAGGAACTGTTCATGCTAATCAGGTAAACAATGGCTCACAGGCACGTGGAGATGATTATCCCTATTATTATAAAAATGGAAATCAAAATATTGATAAATGGCGCCTATACTCAAGACAGTGCACATCTTTTGCTGCTTTTCGATTAAGTAGTGTTAATGGGTTTGAACTACCAGCTGCTTATGGGCATGCGAAGGAATGGGGCTATCGAGCTCAAAAAGAAGGCTATCGTGTGGATCAGAGACCAGCGATTGGGGCTATTGCTTGGAGCACGAGGGGAACGCATGGTCACGTAGCTTGGGTTTCTAATGTGATTGGAGACATGATTGAAATCGAGGAGTACAATTACGATTACACAGAAACGTATCATCGTAGGACAGTAAAAGCAAGTTCTATGACTGGATTCATTCATTTTAAAGATGTGAGGACTGCTAGTGTAGGAAATAATCAATCTGTACTAGCTTCTAGTGGAACTCATTACTTTACAGAAAAAGTAGCTATTATGAATCAGCCATCATTGACATCTACTATTATCGATTACTATGAACCTGGAATGAGTGTTCATTATGATCAAACTCTTGAAAAGGATGGCTATAGATGGATTAGTTATATGTCACGAAGTGGGAATAGACGTTATATCCCCTTAATTAAAACGGCAACCTCTAAGAATGGATGGGAAAAACAGGGGACAATCTGGTACTACTATGAAAATGACAAAGTGGCTCTTGGTTGGAAAAAAATAGACGGAAGTTGGTACTATTTCCAAACAAGTGGTGCCATGAGAACAGGATGGCTAAAAGACGGATCTAAGTGGTACTACTTGAAATCATCTGGAGAAATGCAGACGGGATGGTTAAAGGATAAGGGCATTTGGTATTACCTCGAAAGCTCAGGTGCTATGAAGGCTAGTCAGTGGTTTCAGGTTTCAGGGAAATATTATTACGTAAACTCATCTGGAAAATTGGCAGTAGATACGACAATCGATGGGTTCCAAGTTGACAGTAATGGTGCGCGAGTAGAAAAATCAACTCAATAAGCCTTCTCCTATAATCTAACTCTTAGCAATGGTATTTTTCTTTGCTTTCCTTTATAATGGGTGTATGGACAAGAAAAAATTATTATTAATTGACGGTTCTTCAGTTGCTTTCCGAGCATTCTTTGCGCTTTACCAGCAACTGGATCGTTTTAAAAATGACAATGGACTACATACCAATGCAATCTATGGTTTTCACCTGATGCTAAATCACCTATTGGAACGAGTCCAACCTAGTCATATCCTGGTTGCTTTTGATGCAGGAAAGACAACTTTCCGTACAGAGATGTATGCAGATTACAAGGGTGGCCGTGCTAAGACTCCGGATGAGTTTCGTGAGCAATTTCCCTTTATTCGTGAGTTGCTAGACCATCTTGGGATTCGTCATTATGAGTTGGCCCAGTATGAAGCAGATGATATCATTGGTACCTTGGGACGCTTGGCTGAAAAGAAATCTTTTGATGTAACTATCGTCAGTGGAGACAAGGACTTGATCCAGTTGACAGATGAACATACCGTGGTTGAAATTTCCAAGAAAGGTGTAGCTGAGTTTGAGGCCTTTACACCAGAATATCTCATGGAAAAGATGGGCATCACACCAGCTCAGTTCATTGATCTTAAAGCTCTCATGGGAGATAAATCAGACAATATCCCTGGCGTAACCAAGATTGGTGAAAAGACCGGTATTAAGCTCTTGTTAGAACATGGCTCGCTTGAAGGCATTTATGAAAATATCGATAGCATGAAGGCTTCCAAGATGAAGGAAAATCTTGTCAATGATAAGGAACAAGCCTTCCTATCTAAAACACTGGCTACCATCGACACGAAAGCGCCGATTGAGATTGGACTGGATGATTTGGTTTATAGCGGTTCAGATGTGGAAAACCTTGGGAAATTCTACGATGAGATGGGCTTTAAGCAGCTCAAACAAGCCTTGAATGCTTCTCAGACTAACCAAGCTGAGATTTTGAATTTCACTATGGTGGATAAAGTGAGTCAAGATATGCTGAGCGCCGACTCCATTTTTCACTTTGAACTCTTTGGGGAAAACTACCATACAGATGATTTGGTTGGTTTGGCCTGGTCATGCGGAGACAAGCTCTATGCTACAGATAAGCTGGAACTTCTGCAGGATCCGATTCTTAAGGATTTTCTAGAAAAAACACCTCTGAAAGTGTATGACTTTAAGAAAGCAAAAGTCCTTTTAAATCGCTTTGGTTTGAATTTGCAGGGTCCTGCTTTTGACAGTCGCTTAGCAAAATATCTCCTATCAACAGTCGAGAATAATGAAATTTCAACCATTGCTAGTCTCTACGGTCAAACATACTTGGTCGATGATGAAACCTTCTACGGTAAAGGTGTCAAAAAAGCTATCCCAGAGCGAGAGAAACTCTTGGAACACTTGGCTCGCAAGGTTGCTGTATTGGTTGAGACAGAGCCTGTTTTACTTGACAAGTTAAATGAGAATGGGCAACTAGACCTTCTCTATGAAATGGAGCAACCTCTGGCCCTTGTTCTAGCTAAGATGGAAATCGCTGGGATCAAGGTCAAAAAAGAAACCTTGCTTGAGATGCAAGCTGAAAATGAGCTCGTCATCGAAAAGCTGACGCAAGAGATTTATGAACTAGCTGGTGAGGAATTTAATATCAACTCACCAAAACAGCTGGGGGAATTGCTTTTCGAAAAGTTAGGGCTCCCACTCGAATACACCAAGAAAACCAAGACAGGTTACTCGACAGCAGTAGATGTCTTGGAGCGTCTAGCTCCTATTGCACCAATCGTCAAGAAAATTCTTGACTATCGTCAAATTGCTAAGATTCAATCCACTTATGTGATTGGTTTACAGGACTGGATTTTAGCGGATGGTAAGATTCATACCCGCTATGTGCAGGATTTGACTCAGACAGGTCGTCTGTCTAGTGTTGATCCAAACTTGCAAAATATTCCTGTTCGTTTGGAACAAGGTCGCCTCATTCGTAAGGCTTTTGTACCAGAGTGGGAAGATAGCGTACTTCTCAGCTCGGACTACTCACAGATTGAACTACGAGTTTTGGCCCATATCTCTAAGGATGAACACTTAATTAAGGCCTTTCAAGAGGGAGCTGACATCCATACCTCGACAGCTATGCGGGTCTTTGGAATTGAACGTCCTGAGGATGTAACTCCAAACGACCGTCGCAATGCCAAGGCTGTAAACTTCGGAGTGGTCTACGGAATTTCAGACTTTGGTTTATCCAATAATCTAGGCATCAGCCGTAAAGAAGCTAAAGCCTACATCGATACCTACTTTGAACGCTTCCCAGGTATCAAAAACTATATGGATGAAGTGGTTCGTGAGGCGCGTGATAAGGGTTATGTAGAGACTCTCTTCAAACGTCGTCGTGAGTTACCAGATATTAATTCGCGCAACTTTAATATTCGTGGTTTCGCAGAGCGGACAGCTATCAACTCACCTATCCAAGGATCGGCTGCAGATATTCTCAAAATCGCTATGATTCAGCTGGATAAAGCATTGGTAGAAGGTGGTTATCAGACTAAGATGCTTCTACAAGTACACGATGAAATCGTTCTTGAAGTTCCTAAGTCAGAATTAGCTGCCATCAAAAAACTCGTCAAACAAACCATGGAAGATGCCATTCAACTCAGTGTGCCCCTCATTGCTGATGAAAATGAAGGCGTAACTTGGTATGAGGCCAAGTAAAAAATAGACTATTAAACAAAAAGAAATCCCCTTGAACGTTACTGTTCAAAGGGGATTTTTGCTGAGAAAATTCTTTCAAGCAAAGATAAAATCGATTTTATCTAGCTAGTAGTAGAATTTATTTGATTTGTTTCTTTTGTTCTTTTTTGGCAAGTACTGGTAGAATCACACCTAATCCAATCAGAATAATTGGAGTCAAGATGTTCGTAAGAAGAGAGAATTGCCAAGCAGTTGGATTCTCAGCGTAGTTAATTTTTGGAACCATACCAAGGATACAAGCAAAGGCAGTGAAGAGGAAGCACCAAGTACCGATAACAAAGCCAAGCTTAGGATTGTTCACAAACTTGTATTCGGCATTTTTGTATGTTTTCCACGCACGGTTGAGCATCATATAGGCAAGGAATACCCAGAGATAACGCATTGGCATTACGATAGAATTAAGGTTGGTCATCCATTTTACAAGTCCGTCAATTTCCTGAATACCAAAAATTGGAAGGATGATGATAAGGCTAACGAGGACACCTGTAAGGAGGTAACCGTTAATGAGGACACCTTTTTCAGTACGTTTACGAAGCCAACTTGGGATGTAGTTTTCATCAGCGTTATTGAGAAGGATTTGTAATGGTGCGTCAATGGAGAAGGCAAGCGCCGCGATTTGTCCGACCATGTTTGTAAGAGCGTAGATTACGACAAAGAGGTTTCCAACGCCCCAATAATTTCCTAACATTTGGAAGGCTTGATAAGCACCATTACGCATGAGGTCTTCAGGGATGTTATTGCCATCAAATAGCATTCCCATTGCAACTGATCCGAGGATAGCAGAGAGACCCACCATGATTGCCATTACAATCATACCTTTTGGAAATTCTTTTGCAGGGTTGCGAGTTTGATTAACATAAGGGGAAATCTTTTCACAACCACCAACTGCAAAGACCAATAGTGAGATTGTTGTAAAATAAGAAAAATCAAAGTTTGGAATGTAGGTGCTCAGTTGGTCCATGTGCGGTGTCGCAAATTGGATGTCTGGTTTAATGAAAGGCAGACCGACAGCCAAAAGCACAAAGAGTAAAGACATAATCAGCATAGCACTTCCTGCCAAGCTACCGATGACTTTTAGAGTCGCCAATCCTTTTGTAGAAAGGTAGAGGAAAAGTCCAAAGATAAGTAAGCAGAGAATAACAATCCAGTGGAAGTCAATTTGTTTTAGAAATTGACCGTTGCCTTGCAAGGCCCAGCCAAGCGGAATCAGGATTCCTTGAGGTTTTTGTGCGAGGTAAGGGATATGCACAACCCAGTAGGTCCAAGCAGCAAAGTAGGCTAAACGTTTGGTTGATGTTTTTTCAACCCAGTCACTAACACCGCTTCCGCTTTCCTTAAAGGTGGAACCTAGTTGTCCAACGATGAGAGAATAAGGGATAAAGTAGAGTGCGAGGATTAAAACCCAAGATACGACGACTGAAATTCCCTGTTGAGAATAGTTATTGACGACGTTTCCTAGCCCCCAAACCATGTTGAAAGCGATCAGAGAAACCATCAGCCAATTAAGTTGGTGTTGATCTTTTTTCATAATGTCTCCTTTTCTGATAATTTCAGTATATCATGTTTTTTTGAAAGCGCCTAACAAAATTCAAAATTTACTATAAAAAATGTAAAGGATAGCTAACAGATAGAGAGTGGGGCTTGTTGATTGAGAAAAAGATTATCTACAACTTGTGGATAACTCGACGTTAGCCTATCAAAAATATTTTTATAGCAATGGTTTGGAAGGTGGCAAGAAATTTAGGAATTATAAGAGATGATAAACTAGTATAAATCTTGATATAACAAGCTTTGTTGGATGCTTTCTATTCTAAAACATAGAGAATAGAATTGGAAAGATATTTTGGAAATGCTTGAAAATGATTTTTGAAAAAGGGTTGAATGTTATTCACAACCTGTGGATAACTTTGTATAAAAGAGAACCCCCTTTGTCAGACACAAAGGGGGTTAGTTTATTGATGGTTTGGTAGCCAACTGAGAGTAAAATCGAGAGATTGGGCGTTTAACAAATCCTGGTGACTAATACTTTGAACTTCTTTTTCATCCAGTCGGCAGTCTTTTACAAAATAGAAGTGTTCATGATTTTGATGCGCGTGAATATCTAACCACTGTTCTTTTTCTGCCAGATAGACACGTAGATGATCAAAGAGTGGAATCCCAAGGTCGTAAGATGCTTTTCCTGGACAGGTTGGATAAAATCCGAGAGCAGACCAGACATACCAGGCGGAGAGACTACCGTTATCCTCATCACCTGGATAGGCATCCCAGCCAGCTCGAAAGGCTTTTTGACGGAGAGTCTTGATTAAGAGACTGGTGTACTGAGGATAATTACTGTAGCGGAAGAGATAAGGAATGTGGAAGCTTGGTTGGTTTGAAATGGCTAGTTGACCAAATGGCACTGTTGCCATTTCGCTCATCTCGTGAATTTCATATCCATAACCCGTCGTTTCAAAGAGTGGGAGACTTTGACAAGCTTTTAAGAGATAGTTGCTAAAGGCTTCTTTTCCACCCATAAGTTGACTAAGGCCAGAAATATCATGTAAAACACCGAGACTGGCTTGAATAGCTGAACACTCAGCGTAGTCACGGCCCCAACTATAAGGAGAAAAGTCAGGACGGAAATTGCCATCTACATCACGCGCCCTCATATAGCCTGTTTCAGGATCAAATAGATTCTGATAGTTTTTAGAATAGTGAGCATAGGTTTTTGCTAGATCTTCTTGACCTAATTTTGCTGCACAAGTAGAGATGCAAAAATCACTGTAGGCATAGTCTAGCGTGTGACTGACACTTTCGTGATAGTCTGTGGATAGGTAGCCTAGCTCTTGGTATTGGGCCAGACCGTGTCGTCCGTTGATAGCTTTTGGATCAGCCTTAGTCGCAGTTTCAAGCATAGCTTTGAGAAATTCCTCCTCAAGTTCAGGCGCCATATCTTTACAAGCACTATCTGCAATCAGACCATCAATCAGGGTTCCAGGCATCATTCCTCTTTCGTCAGGTGCAAGCCACTTAGGCAGATATCCAGTATCACGATAGCTATTGAGGAAGCCTTCGAGAAATTGACGATAGTGCTCTGGAATGATCAAGGCAAAGAGTGGAAATGAAGTACGGAAGGTATCCCAAAAGCCATTGTTGGTAAAGAGTAGATCAGGCTTGATAGTTCCTGAAGCTAGGTCTATATGGATGTTTTCACGGTGCTCATTCACCTCATAAAAGGTTTGCGGGAAAAGGAAAAGTCTGTAGAGGCAGTGGTCAAAAAATGTTCGATCTACTGGCCCAGTTTCTACGACATCAAAACGACCTAGAAGATCTTCCCAACTCGCTTTGGCGTTTGTTTTCGTGTCTTCAAAATCTTGTTTAGGAAGATTAAAGAGGGCTTGTTCTTTGGAAATAAAGGAAGTCGCTAGTTGAACCTGAGTTTCCACTCCAGCCAAATCAATACGCCAGTCCTGTCCCTCTTGCTTGATAGATAAGATTTCTACTGAAAATGTGAGGGCAGTGAACATGGCTAGGGGACTTTTGTTTGTTTCCGTTAATCCGCTTTGTCGAATGTCGATAGTACGATGATCCACTTGCTCTAATGTTAAATCATCAGCTGCATGAACATAGAGTGAGAGGTTCTTGCCTTGTGTTTGTCTTAGTTGAATAGAAGCTCCATAGCAAGTAGGACTTAAGTGAGTTTCAATCTGGTAACGCTCTGAAAAAATCCTGAGGTAATGAGGATTGAAAATAGCACGCTCAAGATTATAGGAAGACTGACGATGGAAGAGCGAGTCGCCGCTGATTTCTCCTGTTACTGGTGTCAGCAAGAGCCAAGAGTAGTCGCCAATCCAAGGGCTAGGCTGGTGAGTTAGTCGAATACCCTGAAAGATAGGAAGATGGGGATCAAAAAACCAAGATCCTTCCTGGTCACTAGTTTGGGGGACAAAGTAATTCATGCCGAATGGCACTCCGGTGTAGGGTAGTGTATTGCCTCGAGAAAAAGCGTGTTTACTGGCTGTTCCAAAACGCGTATCAATGCTTTCAAGTATAGGTTTCATAGTAGTTCCTTCAGTAGTTTTCTACATTATATCAGAAAAAGGAGACTTTTAGAAAATGACTTTCAAATATAACAATTTTGTAGAGAAATGACTAACATTTGTGTATATATTTTCTGGACTAAAAGCTATATACTGAAAATGAAAATCTGTTTGAAAGAGGCAAAATAATTTATGGTTTATTCAAAAGAAATTGTTAGAGAGTGGCTAGATGAGGTGGCAGAGCGTGCTAAAGATCATCCTGAATGGGTAGATGTCTTTGAACGTTGCTATACAGACACCTTGGATAATACAGTTGAAATCTTAGAAGACGGCTCAACTTTTGTACTAACTGGGGATATCCCAGCTATGTGGCTTCGTGACTCAACTGCTCAGCTTAGACCTTATCTTCATGTAGCTAAAAGAGACCCTCGTTTGCGTCAGACCATTGCTGGTTTGGTCAAACGACAGATGACCTTGATTCTCAAAGATCCCTATGCCAACTCTTTCAATATTGAGGAGAACTGTAAGGGTCATCACGAGACTGATCACACAGACCTCAATGGCTGGATTTGGGAACGTAAGTATGAAGTGGATTCGCTTTGCTATCCCTTGCAATTGGCTTATCTCCTTTGGAAGGAAACTGGTGAGACTAGCCAGTTTGATGAAACCTTTGTCACTGCGACTAAGGAAATTCTTCATTTATGGACGGTTGAACAAGACCACAAGAACTCACCGTATCGCTTCGTTCGTGATACCGATCGTAAGGAAGATACCTTGGTCAATAACGGCTTTGGCCCAGACTTTGCTGTGACAGGGATGACCTGGTCAGCCTTTCGTCCAAGTGATGACTGCTGTCAGTATAGCTATTTGATTCCGTCAAATATGTTTGCAGTGGTTGTCTTGGGTTATGTGCAAGAAATCTTTGCAGAATTGAATCTAGCTGATGGCGAAAGTATTATTGCTGATGCCAAACGACTCCAAGCTGAGATTCAAGAAGGAATCGAAAATTACGCCTACACTACAAATAGTAAGGGCGAGAAGATCTATGCCTTTGAGGTAGACGGTCTAGGAAATGCTAGCATCATGGATGATCCGAACGTACCAAGTTTGTTGGCTGCTCCATATCTGGGTTACTGTGATGTTAACGATGAAGTGTATCAAGCAACTCGTCGCACTATCCTGAGCCCTGAAAATCCATATTTCTACCAAGGAGAGTACGCAAGTGGACTCGGAAGTTCACATACCTTCTATCGTTATATCTGGCCGATTGCTCTATCTATCCAAGGCTTAACAGCTACAGATAAAGCTGAGAAAAAATACTTGCTAGACCAACTAGTTGCCTGTGATGGCGGAACAGGTGTCATGCATGAAAGCTTTCACGTAGATGATCCAACTCTCTACTCTCGTGAATGGTTCTCATGGGCCAACATGATGTTCTGCGAATTGGTCTTGGATTACCTAGATATTCGCTAATGAGCCTTAGCTCGATAGGTTCTTGTAAAGAATCACAAATATATTTTTAAATTTAAGTTAGAATGAGGTTTTACTCATGGAAAATGTTGTTGTACATATCATCTCTCACAGTCACTGGGATCGTGAGTGGTATCTACCTTTTGAAAGTCACCGGATGCAATTGGTGGAACTTTTTGACAATCTCTTTGATCTTTTTGAAAATGACCCTGAATTCAAAAGTTTCCACTTGGATGGCCAAACCATCGTCCTTGATGACTATTTAGAAATTCGCCCTGAAAACCGTGACAAGGTGCAACGTTATATTGACGAGGGCAAGCTTAAGATTGGTCCCTTCTATATCTTGCAGGATGATTATTTGATCTCCAGTGAAGCCAATGTCCGCAATACCTTGATTGGTCAAGCTGAATGTGCCAAATGGGGCAAATCTACGCAGATTGGCTACTTCCCAGATACCTTTGGAAATATGGGACAAGCACCTCAAATCCTTCAAAAATCAGGTATTCACGTAGCAGCCTTTGGACGCGGGGTGAAACCAATCGGATTTGACAACCAAGTCCTCGAAGATGAGCAATTCACTTCTCAATTTTCTGAAATGTACTGGCAAGGTGCAGACGGTAGCCGTGTACTCGGTATTCTCTTTGCTAACTGGTACAGTAACGGAAACGAAATTCCAGTAGATAAAGACGAAGCCTTGGCTTTCTGGAAACAAAAATTGGCAGATGTTCGTGACTATGCATCGACCAACCAATGGTTGATGATGAACGGCTGTGACCACCAACCAGTTCAACGAAACTTGAGTGAAGCTATTCGTGTGGCGAACGAACTTTTCCCTGACGTGACTTTTATTCATAGCTCCTTTGATGAATACGTTCAAGCTGTCGAAAGTGCACTTCCTGAACACCTATCAACAGTTACAGGTGAATTGACCAGTCAGGAAACGGATGGCTGGTATACCCTTGCCAATACCTCTTCTTCACGTGTTTATCTCAAACAAGCCTTCCAGGAAAATAGTAACTTACTTGAGCAAGTAGTAGAACCATTAACCATCATCACTGGTGGACATAACCACAAGGATCAATTGACCTATGCTTGGAAAGTGCTCTTGCAAAATGCACCACACGATAGTATCTGCGGATGTAGTATTGACGAAGTTCACCGTGAAATGGAAACTCGCTTTGCCAAGGTCAACCAAGTTGGGAAATTCGTCAAAACAAACCTTCTCAATGAATGGAAACATAAAATAGCAACTCAGGAAGCGCAAAGCGACCACCTCTTTACCGTTGTCAACACAGCTTTACATGACAAGGTTGATACAGTTAGTGTTGTAGTGGATGTTGTGACTTGTGATTTTAAAGAATTGCATCCGACTGAAGGTTACAAGAAGATGGCAACCGTGACCTTGCCAGATTACCATGTTGAAGATTTAGATGGCCATGTCCTTGAAGCCAAGATTGAAGACTTGGGTGCAAGTTTTGGCTATACTTTGCCTAAGGATAAATTCCGCCAACCCTATATTGCACGCCAAGTGCGCGTGACAATTCCAATCCACCTTGCACCGCTTTCTTGGGCAAGTTTCCAATTGGTCGAAGGTCAAGTAGATCACCGTGATGGTATTTACCAAAACGGAGTCATTGATACCCCATTCGTAACAGTGAGTGTAGATGAAGGAATCACAGTCTATGACAAGACTACAAACGAAGCCTACGAAGATTTCATCCAATTCGAGGACCGTGGAGATATTGGTAACGAGTACATTTACTTCCAACCAAAAGGAACTGATCCAATCTATGCTCAATTGAAGGGATACGATGTCCTAGAAAACAATGCTCGCTATGCTAAGGTATTGCTCAAACATGACTTGACTATTCCAATCAGTGCAGATGAAAAATTGGATGCAGAACAAAGAGGTATCATCGAGTTCATGAAACGAGATGCAGGTCGTTCAGAAGAGTTGACAACTATTTCTCTTGAAACTGAGATGACCGTCTTTGTGGACAATCCACAGATTCGCTTCAAGACTCGCTTTACTAATACAGCCAAGGATCACCGCATCCGTCTCTTGGTGAAAACTCATAACACTCGTCCAAGCAATGATTCTGAAAGCATCTATGAAGTTGTGAAAAGACCAAATAAACCAGCAGCTTCTTGGGAAAATCCTGAAAATCCACAACACCAACAAGCCTTTGTCAGCTTGTATGATGATGTTAAAGGAGTGACAGTATCCAATAAAGGATTGCACGAGTATGAAATTCTTGGAGATGACACCATGGCTGTAACCCTTCTTCGTGCTTCAGGCGAACTCGGTGACTGGGGTTACTTTCCAACGCCGGAAGCTCAGTGCTTGCGTGATATCGAAGTTGAATTTGCAGTAGAATGTCACCAAGCAGGCGAACGCTTCTCTGCTTTCCGTCGTGCCAAAGCCTTCCAAGTGCCTTTTACAGCCCTTCAAGTTGAAAAACAAGAAGGAAGTGTTGCAGCTACTGGTAGTCTTTTCACCCATGCTGCTCTTAGTTTTCCACAAGTCTGTCCGACAGCCTTTAAGGTAGCTGAAAATGAAGAAGGTTACGTTCTTCGTTACTACAACATGAGTCAAGAAAATATCCGCGTGTCTGAAAAACAACAAACCATTCTTGACTTGCTGGAACGCCCATACCCAGTCCATTCAGGACTATTGGCGCCACAGGAAATTCGTACAGAACTCATTCAAAAAGAAGAAATTTAATTTCAAAAAGTAAACATAAACAGAAAGGAGGAGCGAAAAAGTAAGAACCAACTGCTGATTCGCTCCTTTTTGCAGGTGAAAGCCATGACCATTGCAACGATTGATATCGGAGGGACTGGCATTAAGTTTGCTAGTCTAACTCCTGATGGAAAGATTTTAGATAAAACCAGCACCCCAACTCCAGAAACTTTAGAAGATTTGCTAGCTTGGTTGGACCAACGCTTGTCAGAACAGGACTATCGTGGGATTGCCATGAGTGTGCCAGGAGCGGTCAATCAAGAAACAGGAGTGATTGAGGGGATTAGTGCCATTCCTTATATCCATGGTTTTTCATGGTATGAGACCCTTGCTCATCACCAACTCCCTGTCCATCTAGAAAATGATGCCAACTGTGTTGGACTTAGTGAACTGCTAGCTCATCCTGAGATTGAAAATGCAGCCTGTGTTGTCATTGGCACAGGGATTGGCGGTGCTATGATTATCAATGGCAAAATTCACCGTGGTCGCCATGGCTTGGGTGGAGAGTTTGGTTACATGACAACTATCGAACCAGCAGAAAAACTCAATAACTGGTCACAACTAGCTTCTACAGGAAACATGGTTCATTATGTGATTGAAAAATCAGGTCAGTCAGACTGGGATGGACGTAAGGTTTACCAAGAGGCTGCAGCAGGCAATGCCCTTTGCCAAGAAGCCATTGAGCGTATGAATCGTAATCTAGCTCAAGGATTACTCAATATCCAGTATCTAATCGACCCAGATGTCATTAGCCTAGGTGGCTCTATCAGTCAAAACCCAGATTTTATCAAAGGTGTGCAAAAAGCAGTAGACACCTTTGTGGAAAGATATGAAGAATATACAATTGCGCCAGTCATTCAAGCTTGCACCTATCAGGCAGATGCCAATCTCTACGGTGCCCTTGTCAACTGGTTACAGGAGGAAAACCAATGGTAAGTTTTACAGGACTTAGTTCCAAACAAGCGCAAGCTATCGAAGTATTAAAAAGTCACATTTCTCTATCAGATGTAGAGGTGGCAGTCGCTCAATCTGACCAAGCTTCTATCTCTATCAAGGGTGATAAGGGGCAGTATCAACTGACCTACCGTAAACCTCATCAACTCTACCGTGCTTTATCTGTGCTAGCAACAGCTTTAGCAGAAGGGGACAAGGTAGAAATTGAAGAACAAGCGGCTTATGAAGATTTAGCCTACATGGCGGATTGTTCCCGTAATGCGGTTCTAAATGTTGCATCTGCCAAGCAGATGATTGAAGTTTTGGCTCTCATGGGTTATTCAACCTTTGAGCTCTATATGGAAGACACCTATCAGATTGAGGGGCAACCTTACTTTGGTTATTTCCGTGGAGCGTATTCAGCTGAAGAGTTACAGGAAATTGAAGCATACGCCCAGCAGTTTGACATGACCTTTGTCCCATGCATCCAGACCTTGGCCCACTTGTCAGCCTTTGTCAAATGGGGCGTCAAAGAAGTGCAAGAACTCCGCGATGTAGAGGATATTCTCCTCATCGGTGAAGAAAAGGTTTATGACCTGATTGACGGTATGTTTGCCACTTTGTCTAAGCTACAAACACGCAAGGTCAATATCGGCATGGACGAAGCCCACTTGGTTGGTTTGGGACGTTACCTTATCCTAAACGGTGTGGTTGATCGTAGCCTCCTCATGTGCCAACACTTGGAGCGTGTGTTGGATATTGCAGACAAGTATGGTTTCCACTGCCAGATGTGGAGCGATATGTTCTTCAAGCTCATGTCAGCAGATGGCCAGTACGACCGTGAGGTGGAAATTCCAGAAGAAACTCGTGTTTACCTTGACCGTCTCAAAGACCGTGTGACCTTGGTTTACTGGGATTATTACCAAGATAGCGAGGAAAAATACAACCGTAACTTTAATAATCACCACAAGATTAGCCAGGATATCGCCTTTGCAGGTGGTGCTTGGAAGTGGATTGGCTTCACACCACACAATCATTTCAGTCGTCTAATCGCTCTTGAAGCCAATAAAGCTTGCCGTGCCAATCAGATTAAGGAAGTTATTGTGACTGGCTGGGCAGATAATGGTGGAGAAACAGCCCAGTTCTCTATTCTGCCTAGCTTGCAAATCTGGGCGGAACTCAGCTATCGTAATGATTTAGAGCGTCTATCTGCCCATTTCAAGACCAATACAGGTCTATCCGTTGAGGACTTCATGCAACTTGATCTTGCCAACCTATTGCCAGACCTACCAGGTAATATACATGGTATCAACCCCAACCGCTATGTCTTTTATCAGGATGTTCTCTGCCCAATTCTTGACAAACACATGACTCCTGAACAGGACAAACCTCACTTTGCCCAAGCAGCTGAGACTCTTGCTGCTATCAAAGAAAAAGCGGGCGCTTACGCCTATCTCTTTGAGACTCAGGCTCAGTTGAATGCTATTTTAAGTGGCAAGGTTGATGTGGGACGACGTATCCGTCAAGCCTATCAAGCAGATGATAAAGAGAGCTTGCAACAAATCGCTAGGGAAGAATTACCAAAACTCAGAAGTCAGATTGAACACTTCCATGCTCTCTTTAGTCAGCAATGGTTGAAAGAAAACAAGGTCTTTGGCTTGGATACAGTAGATATCCGTATGGGTGGGCTCTTGCAACGCATCAAGCGAGCAGAAAGTCGTATTGAAGCCTATCTGGCTGGTTCTATCTCACGTATCGACGAACTAGAAGTAGACATCTTGCCATTTACTGACTTCTACGCAGATAAGGACTTCGCAGCCACAACGGCTAATCAGTGGCATACTATTGCGACAGCTTCGACTATTTATACGACCTAGAAAAACTTTATTCAGGAAGAAAGTTTCCCGTGAAACCTATTCTTATATAAAAAAGTTCTCCACATAAAATAATTTGTGGAGTTTTTTCTATAATTTGTAGTTTAAACTGTCCTAAAAATAAGAGTATACTATTTTTGTAAACGTTATCAAGATTAAAAAATGTGAGATTATGAAGTTTTAGAAAATTAAAAGGGAGGAAATTATGAACAAGTTTTCAAAAACTTTAAGAGATAATTGGATTTTTCTCTTAATGGTTCTACCAGGGACACTATGGTTGATTTTATTCTTCTACATCCCAGTATTTGGAAATGTGGTTGCCTTCAAAGACTACCATATGACTGGTGAAGGATTCGTCCACAGTATTATAAATAGTAAATGGGTCGGACTAGATAACTTTAAATTCTTGTTTAGTTCCAAAGATGCCTTTGTCATCACTCGAAATACTGTACTTTACAATCTTGGATTTATCTTTATCGGTTTGGTTGTGTCAGTTGGTATTGCCATTATCCTTAGTGAACTTCGCTCTAAGCAAATGGTTAAAATCTACCAAACATCTATGTTGTTCCCTTACTTCCTATCTTGGGTTATCATCAGTTTCTTTACAGATGCTTTCCTAAATATCGATAAAGGGCTTATCAACCATACCTTAGAAGCTCTCGGAATGAAGGGTATCAACTTCTACGCTGATATCAGCATCTGGCCGTACCTCCTTCTCTTCTTAGGTATCTGGAAAGGCTTTGGATATAGTAGTGTGATGTACTATGCAACTATCATGGGTATTGACCCAACTTACTACGAAGCAGCGACAGTGGACGGTGCTAGCAAATGGCAACGTATCCGTAACGTAACCATCCCTCAGTTGACACCGCTTGTGACAGTATTGACCATCCTTGCAGTCGGAAACATCTTCCGCGCAGACTTCGGTCTTTTCTACCAAATCCCTCACAACGCTGGTCAGCTTTATAGTGTAACAAACGTATTGGACGTTTATGTCTTTAACGGATTGACCCAAACAGCAGATATCGGTATGGCATCAGCAGCCGGTCTCTATCAGTCAGTCGTCGGATTGATTCTCGTAATCCTATCAAACTTACTTGCAAGACGTGTTGATCCTAACTCAGCACTATTCTAGAAAGGAGGAGCATATGGCAAAAAAAATTCAAAAAGAAAAAATTGATAATGTTGGCATACACTCCTTCAGCAAAAAAGCAGATATCTTCTTTAGTATTATATCTGGTTTGCTGGCCTTCTCTTGTATCTTGCCTTTCATCTTTGTAATCATTATCTCAATTACAGATGAGAAGAGTATCGTTCAATATGGATATAGCTTCTTCCCATCACAATTTGGTTTAGATGGTTTTGAGTTCTTGGCTCAGTTCAAGGACAAGATTCTACAAGCGCTCTTTATCTCAGCCTTTGTGACAGTGGTTGGTACATTAACAAACGTATTCATCACCACAACCTACGCTTATGCCATCTCACGTTCAACGTTTAAGTATCGCAAATTCTTTACAGTTTTTGCTCTTCTTAGTATGTTGTTCAATGCTGGTTTGGTACCAGGCTATATCGTGGTGACTCAATTGCTTCACCTTGGTGATACTATTTGGGCCTTAATTGTTCCAATGCTTCTATCACCATTCAACATCATGTTGATGCGTTCCTTCTTTAAGAAGACTATCCCAGAAGCAATCCTCGAATCAGCTCGTATCGACGGGGCTAGTGAGGCTCGGATCTTCTTCCAAATCTGTTTACCACTTTCTCTTCCAGGAATTGCGACTATCACACTTTTGACAGCACTTGGATTCTGGAACGACTGGTTCAATGCCCTACTTTACATCAAGAGTGATAACTTGTATCCATTGCAATATTTGCTGATGCAAATTCAAAACAACATGGATTACATTGCTAAGTCAGTTGGTATGTCAGGACAACTTGCTGTTGCCTTACCAAAAGAAACAGGTCGTATGGCCATGGTCGTTGTTGCGACTGTTCCGATTGCGATTCTCTATCCATTCTTCCAACGCTACTTTGTAAAAGGTTTAACCATCGGTGGTGTTAAAGAATAAGAGACACTGAGAAACAAGTTTTCTCTACCCTATCTAACTTTTCTTGTGAAAAGTAGATCACTAAAATTGTTTTAAATTTAAAAATAAAAAAAGGAGTTTTTATCATGAAAAACTGGAAAAAATATGCTTTTACTTCAGCTAGCCTTCTAGCTTTGGCTGCTGGACTTGCAGCTTGTGGTAACCTTAAAGGAAACAACCAAAAAGCTGCTGAATCATCATCATCGTCATCAGGTGATAAGACTGTTATTAAAATGTACCAAATCGGTGACAAACCAGATAACTTGGATGAATTGCTAGAAAATGCAAACAAAATCATCGGAGAAAAAGTTGGTGCTAAATTGGATATCCAATACCTTGGTTGGGGTGACTACGGCAAGAAAATGTCAGTTATCACTTCATCAGGTGAAAACTATGATATCGCCTTTGCAGATAACTATGTCGTAAACGCTCAAAAAGGTGCTTATGCTGACTTGACAGAATTGTACAAGAAAGAAGGAGCTGACCTTTACAAAGCACTTGACCCAGCTTACATCAAAGGTAACACTATAAACGGTAAGATTTATTCTGTTCCAGTTGCAGCCAACGTTGCATCTTCACAAAACTTTGCTTTCAACGGCCCACTTCTTGAAAAATATGGAATCGATATCTCAGGTGTAACTTCATACGAAACACTTGAACCAGTATTGAAACAAATCAAAGAAAAAGCTCCAGATGTAATGCCATTCGCTGTTGGTAAAAACTTTATCCCATCAGAAAACTTTGACTACCCAGTTGCAAATGGTCTTCCATTCGTCATCGACCTTGAAGGCGACACTACTAAGATCGTAAACCGTTACGAAGTTCCTCGTTTCGTTGAACACTTGAAGACTATGCACAAATACTATGAAGCAGGATACATTCCAAAAGACGTAGCAACAAGCGAAACTTCATATGACCTTACTCAAGATACTTGGTTTGTTCGCGAAGAAACAGTAGGACCAGCTGACTACGGTAGCAGCTTGCTTTCTCGTGTTGCTAACAGAGATATCCAAATCAAACCATTTACTAACTTCATCAAGAAAAACCAAACAACTCAAGTTGCTAACTTTGTAATCTCAAACAACTCTAAGAACAAAGAAAAAGCAATGGAAGTGTTGAACCTCTTGAACACTAACCCAGAACTCTTGAACGGACTTGTTTATGGACCAGAAGGCAAGAACTGGGAAAAAGTTGCAGGTAAAGAAAACCGTGTTAAAGTCCTTGATGGATACAAAGGAAACACTCATATGTCAGGATGGAACACTGGTAACAACTGGATTCTTTACATCAACGAAAACGTTACAGATGAACAAATTGCACAATCTAAGAAAGATTTGGAAACTGCAAAAGAATCTCCAGCGCTTGGATTCATCTTCAACACTGACAACGTGAAATCTGAAATCTCAGCTATCACTAACACTATGCAACAATTCGATACAGCTATCAACACTGGTACTGTAGACCCAGAAAAAGCTATTCCAGAATTGATGGAAAAACTTAAATCTGAAGGTGCTTATCAAAAAGTATTGGATGAAATGCAAAAACAATACGACGAATTCTTGAAAAGCAAAAAATCATAAGAATAATTGATTTCGTGTATTCATTCCTAAAAATTGCAATCACTGCCTTGTCTAGAGTCTTCTAGATAAGGTGGTGATTCTTTTTTCAATATTTGCATATAATTATCTGCATTTTGTTCAGAGTTTTGCTCTTACATTTAAAATAGGTTACAGACATATGAAAAAATACCATCCTCTTTTCAAAATCAGTGCAATCTTATCCTACTTATTTTTCGTATATGGACTTTCTCAGCTAACACTTATAATCCAAAGCTATTGGCAATTTTCTTCTCAAATTGGCAATTTTTTCTGGATTCGAAATCTTGTCAGTCTAGTCTTCATCGGACTGATGGTATGGATATTAGTCAAGACAGGTCATGGATATCTTTTTGTTATTCCTAAGAAAAAATGGCTGTGGTATACAGTGCTGACAATTCTCGTAGCTGTGCTTCATATAACGTTTAATTTCCAAACGGCTAGACATGTTCAGTCTACCTATGAAGGTTGGGCTGTGTTGATTGGTTATAGTGAGACAAATTTTGCCGAGTTGGGACTCTACCTATCCTTATTTTTTCTAGGGCCTCTGATGGAAGAGTTGATTTATAGAGGATTGCTCCAACATGCCTTCTTTAAAGATTCGAAATTTGGGCTTGATCTGATTCTTCCTTCGGTTTTATTTGCTCTTCCTCACTTTACAAGCTTTCCCAGTGTACTAGATATTCTTGTTTTTGCGACATTTGGAATCTTTTATGCGGGTCTAACTCGCTATACCAAGAGTATCTATCCCGGTTATATCGTTCATGTTATCAATAATATTGTGGCTACCTTGCCATTTTTGATAACTTTTCTTCATCGAATATTCAGCTAAACAAGACCTGTTTTCAGGCCTTGTTTTCATTTTTCGGTCAAATAAATTGCATTCGCTTTCTTGGGGGAGTATACTGGTGTAGTTGAATAAAAAATTCTGATAATTTAATCTTAGAAAAGAGAATCTTATGGCAAAACCTATTCGTGTTTTACTTTACTATAAATATGTTCCTATCGAAAACGCAGAACAATTTGCGGCTGACCACTTGGCTTTCTGTAAATCAATCGGCCTGAAAGGTCGTATCCTAGTCGCTGACGAAGGAATTAACGGAACCGTTTCTGGTGATTACGAAACAACGCAAAAATACATGGACTACGTTCACAGCCTTCCGGGTATGGAAGACCTCTGGTTCAAGATTGATGAGGAAGAAGAACAAGCTTTCAAGAAGATGTTTGTTCGCTACAAAAAGGAAATCGTCCACCTTGGTTTAGAAGATGAAAACTTTGACGAAGATATTGATCCCCTTGAAACAACAGGTGCTTACTTGTCTCCAAAAGAATTCAAAGAAGCTCTTCTAGACGAAGATACAGTTGTCCTTGATACTCGTAACGACTACGAGTATGACCTAGGTCATTTTCGTGGTGCTATCCGCCCAGACATCCGCAATTTCCGCGAGTTGCCACAATGGGTTCGTGATAACAAGGAAAAATTTATGGACAAGCGTGTTGTCGTCTACTGTACTGGTGGAGTCCGTTGTGAGAAATTCTCTGGTTGGATGGTTCGTGAAGGCTACAAAGATGTTGGCCAATTGCATGGAGGAATCGCCACTTACGGAAAAGACCCAGAAGTTCAAGGTGAACTTTGGGATGGGAAAATGTACGTCTTTGATGAGCGTATTGCAGTCGATGTCAACCATGTCAACCCAACAATCGTCGGAAAAGATTGGTTTGATGGAACACCATGTGAACGTTATATCAACTGTGGAAATCCATTCTGTAACCGTCGTATCTTGGCATCAGAAGACAACGAAGATAAATATCTCCGTGGTTGTTCGCACGAGTGCCGTGTCCACCCACGCAATCGCTATGTTTTAGAGCATGAATTGACACAAGATCAAGTCATCGAGCGTTTAGCAGCGATTGGTGAGAACTTGGATCATTCTGAAGTTGTATAAAAGTAGGACAGTCCTGACGGGCTGTTTTTCTATGCTTTTGACCAAAAAATCTTAAATTTGTTTCTGCATCTTTCAGGAAAATGGTGTATACTATATGTAAACGATTTCAAAGGAGACTATTTATAGTGAAAACATTTTTTATTCCAAATAAACAAAGTATTTTAGGACAACAGGAGATTCTTACAGCTAAGTCAGTCTTGGCCCTAGTAGATGGCTTAGAGTCACATAGTTATGATGCAGTCTATCTCCGTCAACCCCTCAATCGCCTTGAGTATATCGAGTGTGGAATCGTAGGCAAGTCTCAATTTCTCTTTAAAGTTCGTTATGTAGATTCTCAAAAAGGCTATCAAGTAATCATTCCTGATTTGATTACAAGAGCTGACTGGGAGATTGTAGAAGCTCTCTTACAAGCCTTGTCTAGCAAGGTTGGTGAAGCAGTTGAAGGATTGTCAGACTTTGATTTGGAAAACTATTTCCAAGAAACTATTAAAAACTATCTAGCTGATAAGGATGCTCATTTGGCCTTCTGCCAAGGAATTCTTTCAACTATTTACTTTGATAAGAAGGACTTAGAAAGCTTTTTGGAAGAAGATGGAGTGGCACGTTTTGAAGCATTAGTCAAAAAGGTTCAAGAGTCAGATGCCTACCCTGCAAGTGCGAAATTTTATCCAGATGGTGAGGGTAAGATCCACGGCATCTATCACTTGGCTCAGGGGGTTAAGACTATTTTGCCAAAAGGTCCTGTTGTTCCTGTGCCTTACGTTGAGCAATTGGTAGGCAAGGAACTTGTTTGGGAGATTGATTTGGTAAAAATCTCTGGGGATGGCTCAAAACCAGAAGATTATGAAGCAGTAGCTAGACTGGATTACCAAGCCTTTTTAGGAGCTTTGCCAAAAGAACTTTATCAGGACTTAGATGCTAACCAAGTAGAAGTAGGTCCTGTTTCAGGAGAGGATTTTGAAGCCTTAGTAAATAGATAAAAAAGAAATTTGGAGTAAAAGTCCAAATATAAGTTAAAAAGCGAACAAGATTAGTTTTCTGATTATCAGAATTCTGTCTTGTTCGCTTTTTTGTTTCTAAAATTTTATAGTAATGATCTTCTAAAGCTAATATCTTTCTTTCTCGCTGCCTTTATCTTACATAAAAGCTAGGATTCGTAGATATTCAAAAACTAGAGTCATTTCTGCTAGGAAGAAGAGAAATAGGATACCACCGTTAACTAGAAATGCCAAGAGAAGGCGATAGAAGGGATCAGTTTGGCTATCTTTACTTGGTCTGGAGATGATATAGAGGTTGGCAAGAAGTACCAGACCAATGCTAATGAGGCAGAGAAGAGCCGCAAAGCGTAGACTATTAAAGAAGGCAAAGAAACTGGCAATACCTGTGAGCAGGAGAGGAAGGGCGAAGAGTCTGCTGTACTCTTGCAAGGCTTTTTCCAGCGTCCAGTCATTGTCCTGATTGACAAAACGTTTAACTACAAATCCACCCATAAGGATAGAAAAGAAGAATAAACTTGTCGCTACCAAGATGGAGAAGATAGAAAAGAGATTCAGTGAAGGGAACTGCTCGCTGACATGAGAGTTGATAGCCGCCATATGGCCGTAGTAGTTATGCTTGATATGATAAATCGCACAGAAGAAACTAAGAGCAGAAAAGATAGTCAGCAGGGTAAAGGCATTATAACTATGTTTTTTATCTGTATCAATGCTTGCTGTTGGCTCTTTAAGAGCACCTTGTAACCAGACCCAAAAATCAGCCAATTCTTCTTTGAAGATTGCAGTTTTTGTAGGGACAGGATCTGGAACAAATGGACTTTCCAAAGATTTGCTAGGCTGAGGTGCTTCCTTAACTGGTTTTTCTGCTTGGTCTGTCTTTGTTGCCAGTTCTTCATGTTCTTCAGTCTCTACAGGTTCTTCTGACTTGTCTGTATTTGCTACGATTTCTTCGTGTTCGCCATTCTCTACTTTTTCTAGGTCAGCTTCTTGTTCTTCAGGATTGGCTTGAAGGCTTTCTTCAACCACTGGCAACTCTTCTTTTTCTTTTAACTCTTCTTGGGGAATGACTGAGTCAGATGGGTTATCTTTTTTCTCATTGTTGGCTGTTTTCTCGAAATCAGCACTTTCGAACCATTCTTGAGTCATGATGAGACCTCCTTTTTATTTCTTGTTTGAGTAGTAATGATTAACTATTATTCATAATTTCTCGCATTGGGTGAGCGATCCGGTTCGTCTGGAATGTTGATATCTTGACCTGCCTTTGCGACGAGGAGATCTTGCGTATCTTTTTTCTCTACGTTGTAAGGATTGGAGAATTCTTCGTCCTTATTTTCATGATTTCCCTGGACAGGATGAACTCCTTCTCGAGTTCGATGATAAATAGCGCCGTGTTCAGATGAGAGGTTAAGATTGATTCTCTCAAGTTCTTTTTTGGATAACTGGATGACCATATCTTTTTTTGCCTTTAGCTCTACCTTACCGTGCACTTGGATATCGTCTGTAGTGATATGTTCATGGTCTGCTTGGATGCGACTATCTGTTAGACTTGTTCCAAATACATTGACAATTCCAGTTGTGGTCAGCTGGCTATTTTTGATTTCGCTATTAGTGATACGAAGAAGAAAGCCATTTGACAGAATCTTGGCATTGCTGAGTTTTACATCGGCAATCGAAAGGACACCATGATTAACCTGCGCTGTTAGGTTTTTTAATTCTCTTCCTTTCGGTAGTGATAGAACGACTTCATCATTACGTCTAGAGACTCCGCTTGCGATAAATAGGATTCCCTCGATACTAGAACCCACAGAACGACGTGTAGTTGACTTGGTGTCTGAAATCTCAAGAGTTTTTTCTTTGAGAGAATGTTGAAGATTTTCTTTTTCAGAGAAGGTTGGATGATACTGGATGTGGATCTTGTCATCGCTAGATTCTCTAATGACTAACGAATGTTCTGTCAGTGACATGTTAAGATTTTCAATATCTTGATCAAAAACGAGCTCTTCCATTCGGCTCTCAAAGACTGGTTTTTGTGACATTGCAAGGAGGTTTCTGACACCATCGGTTTGGATGCCGATGATCATCATGGCAAAACCGATGATACTAGTAACAACACCAAAGATAAGAAATCCTTTTGTTAATTTACGCATGACTTTCACCTCTCTTTCCTCTATTAAGAATCCACTGAATAAGTCGAAGGATTAGTATTCCAAAGAAACGGGTCACATAGGAAGTCGCCAGCAGAACTAAAGATGAAGCTCCAATAGCTAGCAAACCTCCACCAAAAATCAGCATAAAAGCAGATGTCGATTCAGCCAGAACGTAGAAGCTTTCAAATAGGAGAACGCCTCCTAGGATTAGTCCAGCTGCTGATACAGCAAAGAAGGCTAAAAGTACACTAACCGCAGCGATAAAAATCCCGATGATAGCCATGAGGATGCCGATACCGACTGGAATCCCAATAGGTGCAACCAGAAGTGCGAGGATTGCGATTTGTAAAACCTGACGGTTGTTCTTATTGGAATTTTCTTCGTTGATTTTTTTATCAAGAAGTGTAGTCAGGATGTCATGGGCAGCCTCTTTAGGACTTCCCAGACTAGTCATTAGCTCTTCCTCACCTTCTGGACCAGCATCATCAAAGAGTTCTTTGAAGTAGTCCATGGCTTCGATGCGATCAGATTGAGGAAGCTTCATCAGATAGGCTTCAAGCTGATTCAAATATTCAGTTCTTGTCATGGCGAATGCTCCCTTCTATGATGCCGTTGATAGTGTCAGTGTAGAGTGTCCACTCTTCCCTGAGTACAAATAGTTGCTCCTCCCCAATCTCTGTTAAGGAGTAGTATTTCCGCATCCGACCTTGGTATTCGCGAGAGTATGTAGTCAGATAGCGGTTGGTATCCAGTTTTTTCAAGATGGGGTAGAGGGTAGATTCCTTGATTTTGGCAATGAGTTTAATGGTTTGACTAATTTCATAACCATAGGAATCCCCTTGTTCTAGGATGGCCAAGATGAGAAATTCAATCAAGGCCGCTGATGTTGGAAAATACATGGGGCACCTCCTTTTTTAGTATGTAAAAATTTTATATATAATTATTCTACACATACATCATACATCTATTTGTAAGCCCTGTCAAGTAATATGTGTAAAATTTTTATATATAAAAAACTCCTAGTGAAAACTAGAAGATTGGAGGATGCCTTGTATAAATTTGATATTTGATAGAAGTCAATATTTTAAAAATAAGCAAGAATCATGATTAATAATTTAGGATATTATCTCTTATGCCGTCTAGTAATGGAATAAACTCAGTAAAATCGAATTTCTTATAATTCTTTAGAACATACTTTGAAAAAATATCTTTTCCATAATGATTAGCACCACCACCTTTGGAGAATGTCTTCCCTTTTAAAATAGGTGATGGATTACGAGATAATAGTAGATATTCAATATCAGAGGAATTTCCATTATTTCTAGTAGATAATAATGGCGTTGCCATTATATACAAATTATTTTTCTTAGTAATCCTATTAAATGATGTACCTCTAACTTGACCAAGATTATTGCTACTAACGTTTAAATCTGTAGCATAATTAAAAAATTTAAAAAGAGGATTACCTGATGGCTCATTGTCAAATAAAAAAATCGTTGGATTCTTAGGACTTTTTTTTGTTAGCTTTTCAAAATAATCGATATAATTCAAATATAGTACCTTTTCATTATCACTCATTTGTACCCCCTCTTTGTCAGAAAAATAATTATACCAATATTTAAATCCTTCTCCCCCTTCAGGAACATTAAAAAGATACTCTATCGTATTAGTATGATTTAGAAATTCAATTTTAAATACAAAATTATTTCCTACTTTTTGAATAAGTTCTGGATATTTTTTATAAAGTTTTTTTAAAGCTGCTTTAATATATCGTGGATCGGTCTTCCCCTCCGTTACAATTATAGGTTTGTCATTTTCGAAAAAATATTTATAAAATAGAAATTTCTTGTACTCTTTTTCTCTAGAGTTAAATAGAGACATGTACATTTTCTTTTCTTCCTTACCTATACTGTAAAATTCTTTAGGTAAATTATAAGTATTATGTTTTTTATTATAGAATAATTCTTTTCGTAAATCTTTGTTATAAAAGATATACTTCCAATAATATTTCGATTCAGATTTTTTTGATGAGTTTCTGCCTAATAAATATTTTTGTGAATCCAGATTATTTTGTATCAGGGACTTTTTATAAAGTAAGTAGTTGTTGTATTGATCTATTTGGAAAATAAAAGCAAAGCGTCCTGTTAGTTGATTGATCGTTCCTGGTTTCTTATCTATTTCAAAAGCTTCATCTTTGTATAATTGAAAGGCCATTGCGCGAGTATTTTTTATGTACTCTCTTTTTACATTTATCTTTTTGTTGACAACCAGTCCAGTAACTTCTTGACGTTGCATGTTATTACTCAATCGTGTTTTGTTAGGATTAATTTCAAAACCAGATGAGATGATTACCTCCTCTAATTCAGTTAAAAAGTTATCTAATTCTTTGCTTGCTCTCAGTTTATTAGAGTTTAGTTCACGATTTGTCGAAAAAGTCATATCATCGGCATATCTAGAATATGTAAAACGATATTTTTTAGCAATTTTGACAATCCGATAATCTAAAATTCTAGTAATTAAATTTGTGATGATTGGAGATGACGGGGATCCTTGTGGAAGCTTACCTTGATAACACGCAATTTGTGCGATTACAGTAGCAATTTCTGGTGAAACAGCGAAATCTCTATCTTTTATAAAGAAGCCTCTTACTCTCCCAAAATTAAAAGAATCAAAAAAGTCCTTCAGATCAATGTTAAGGATATATTTCTTGTTTCGATGCATTTGAGAGTTGGTTATAATGCTTTTACCCTTTTCAAATGCATGAGACAGTACAGGATTTTTTTCTTTAGGTCTGAATTCCAAAACTTTCAGAAAACACTCCCATAAAACATTGGCTAAATTATTCTCTATATAATTAAAATTTAAACATTTAAGGTAGCATTCCCATAAGATAGCAGCCAATCTTTTCTGAAGAGTTTTTTTAGATTCTATGCTTTCAAGGTGACACTCCCATAAAACATCAGCTAATTTTTTCTGAAGAAATTTTAGCTCCTTTTTAGGTGCATGTATAACTCTCTCTCCACCATTTTTTTTAGGTATTGTGAAAGAGTCATACAAATTATCTGTCTTTATAATGTATAATAAATAGTTAATGTATCTGGCGTTTTTAAAACCAAGAAGCCTTGCAAAGTCATCCTTGGTTTCTAATCGATTTAATTTAGTCATTATCTTATCCTTAATAAAAAAGCGCATGAAAACTCTTATGCGAACGACAGTATAGAAATCTTCCTTTAGCAGAGATAAAACATACTGCAACTTTTTCCAGAAGAAGCCTATTTGCCTTAGTTTTGGGATTACTGGAGTGAGCTGAACACTCTGGTAACATTTTTGTTAATACTTGCGAACACACAAGTCAAAAATCTGATCATGCGCAACTTTATTTTAACATAAAATAATCTATTAATCTACTACAGATTTTTTTATAGATAAATATAGACATTTTGCAAATACTGTTTATCTGATTTCGGAAAGATTATTTTACAAAAAGCCAGACAGATGTCTGGCTTTGTATTGTTTATAGCGGTGATGGATTTTTGAAAAACTAAAGAATCTTATCCGAACTATCCACCATAAAGAGAGCGATTGTCATGATGATATCAATCATTAAAAGAGTCAGTACGGCTGGGATCCAAGAATGGAAGATGTCAAAGCTGTAACCAAAGAGAGTTGGACCGACAGCTGCCAAAATGTAGCCTCCGGTCTGGGCAAGTCCAGACAATTGGGCTGTCTTTTCAGGCGAGCTAGTTTTGATGGAGAAGCAAACCATGAGATAAGGGAAAAGAGCGCTACAGGCAGTACCAATCAAGAGATGCGCTACTAACCAGTAGAGGAAGCTGTTGCTCGGGTATAAGAGCATGGCAATTCCAAGCAATCCGGCGATAGAGATGACTGTTAGCATGATTTGACGGTGACGATTGGACAAACGAGTCGTTAAACTTGGAATAGTCATCGAGAAGGGGATACTAGTCAGAGAAAAGATCGAAGCTAAAAGACCGGCATCTGTGTGAGATAAGCCAGCACTGATTGCCATGGTAGGTAACCAGGTCATACTGGTATAGAAGAGTAAGGACTGAAGTCCACCGAATACAATAATAGCCCAAACTTCCTTGTTTTTTAAGATATTCTCTTTTTTTTGTTTTTTCTCACTTCCTTTTAGAAAATGATTGTGACGATGATTGGGGAACCAGACAACTAAAGTTAGTAAGCAGACCAAGGATAAACAGAGAATCAAGCCTTTCCAGGATGTTGCCTGAGTAATGGGGACTGAGAGATAGGAAGCAAGAGCCGTTGTAATCCCCATAGAGGTCACATAGATGGTTGTCAGAAAGCCAATCTTTTGTGGGTGATTGGCCTGAATGGCGCTAGGAAGGAGCACGTTAAAGATTGCAATACTTGCTCCGATGAGTAAAGTCCCTAGATAGAGTAGAGGAAGATTAAAGATACGAATCACTGAACCGATGGTCAATACGATAAGACTATAGGTGAAAAGATGCTCGAGTCCAATTTTTTGAGCTAAACGAGTTGCAAAAGAGGAGAAGAGGGCAAACATCAAGAGAGGGAGACTGGTCAAAACACCAAGTGAACTAACTTCCACGCCTAAACCTTGGGCAATATCTCCCAAAACAGTTGGTAAAGCTGTGAAAGGAGCTCTTAAGACCGCTCCAATTAAGATAATTCCTAGAATAAAAAAGAGTGATCGTTTTTTCATGTGAACCTCAATAAGCTGATTTTGATAACAGCTTATTTTAATTTTTTTTCCTAAAGATGTCAAGTTGACCTGACGTGATTCGCTACGTAGCCGATAGAAATCATAGAAAATAAGGACAATATATTTACTAGTTTTTTTCTGGGATTCAAATAAAAATAGGAAAGTCTGAAAAATTGTGATAAAATAGTGAAAGAAAATCTATACATTGGAGAACTACTGTGTCTGAAAATCGTAAATTTAGCGTCCTGATGTCAGTCTATGTTAAAGAAAATCCAGCCTTTCTGGAAGAGGCAGTAGAGAGTATCATACATCAAACGCTCAAACCTAGCGAAGTGGTCATCGTCGAAGATGGTCCGCTGACACCTGAACTGTATCAAGTTTTGGAGAAATTGGAAGCACAGTCAAGTATTCCAATCAAACGTTGCCCACTTGAGCAAAATCGTGGCTTAGGTTTAGCGCTTCAGTACGGTGTCTTACAGTGCCAATATGACGTCATTGCTCGTATGGATACAGATGATATTGCTGTTGAAGACCGTTTCGAACAACAGTTCGAATTGATGGAAAAAGAAAACTTGGACCTGCTAGGTGGTCATATCGCAGAGTTTATCGACCAACCTGACGAGATTGTGTCTTACCGTCGTGTACCGACTAAGCATGAGGATATCATTGCCTACCAACGTATGAGAAGTGCCTTTAATCATATGACGGTTATGTTCAAAAAAGAAATGGTGCTCAAGGCTGGTAACTATGAGGATGGCCTTTATATGGAAGATGATCTTCTCTGGCTCAATATGATTAGTGCAGGAGCTCGAACTGGAAATGTGGATCAAATTCTATGTAAGGTGCGCGTGGGAGCTGGGATGTTTGAACGACGTGGAGGTCTTCGCTATCTTAAACTCTATCGCCAAGCACGAAAGAGAATGCACGCTCGTGGACAGATTTCTTATGGCGAATATCTGAAAAGTGTTTTAATCCAAGTTGTCGTTGCCCTATGTCCAGGATTTGTGCGACAGTTTATATTTTTGAAACTTCTAAGAAAAAGCAAGTAATGTCTAGCTGATAGGATTTTAAAACTATATCTTATCACTGCTAGTAAATGTGATTCTGTGTAGGAGGATACCATTCACATGAATAAAAAAATTACAGATTACGTAATTGATCTGGTTGAAGTATTAAATAAACAACAGAAACAAATATTTTGGGGATTTTTTGATATTGCCAGTATGGTCTTATCAATTATTGTTTCCTATATTCTATTTTATGGCTTGATTAATCCAGCCCCGGTAGACTATGTCATTTACACAGGTCTAACCTTCCTTTTCTACCAACTGATGATTGGATTCTGGGGGCTTAATGCTAGTATTAGTCGATATAGCAAAATAACAGATTTCATGAAGATTTTCTTCGGAGTGACTATCAGTAGTATCTTATCTTATGTGATCTGCTATGCTTTCTTGCCGCTCTTTTCTATCCGCTTTATCGTACTCTTTATCCTATTAACAACTTTCTTGATTCTACTTCCTCGTATCACTTGGCAGTTGATTTACTCAAGACGTAAAAAGGGAAATGGAGCTGGAGAACACCGTCGCACCTTCTTGATTGGTGCTGGTGATGGTGGCGCGCTCTTTATGAACAGCTACCAACATCCTACTAGTGACCTTGAACTAGTTGGGATTTTGGATAATGATGAAAAGAAAAAAGGACAAAAACTTGGGAAAATCCCAGTTTTGGGGTCTTATGATGATCTACCAGAATTGGCTAAACGCTACAGAGTTGAAAAAGTTATCGTTGCGATTCCGTCTCTAGATCCATCTGAATATGAACGAATCCTGCAAATGTGTAACGGTATCGGTGTAAAATGCTTCAAAATGCCGATGATTGAGTCAGTTGTGCAAGGTATCCAGCCTCAAGTAGGTGGTTTCCAGAAAATTGATATCACGGACCTGTTGGGACGTAAAGAGATTCAGCTTGATGAATCACGTCTGGGTTCTGAAATCACTGGCAAAACAATCTTGGTAACTGGAGCCGGAGGTTCAATTGGTTCAGAAATCTGCCGTCAAGTTAGTCGATTCAACCCTGAACGTGTCATTTTGCTCGGTCATGGAGAAAACTCTATTTATCTGATTTACCATGAATTGATTCGCAAGTTCCAGGAAATTGATTTTGTTCCTGTCATTGCTGATATTCAAGATTACGATCGTTTGCTTCAAGTTTTTGAACAGTACGAACCAGCGATTGTTTACCATGCTGCAGCCCATAAACATGTTCCAATGATGGAGCGCAATCCAAAAGAAGCCTTCAAGAATAATATCCTTGGAACCTATAATGTTGCTAGAGCAGTTGACGCTGCTAGAGTACCAAAAATGGTTATGATTTCGACAGATAAGGCCGTTAATCCACCAAACGTAATGGGAGCAACTAAACGTGTAGCTGAGTTAATTGTGACTGGCTTTAACCAACGTAGCCAATCAACCTACTGTGCGGTTCGTTTTGGAAATGTTCTCGGTAGTCGTGGTAGTGTGATTCCTGTCTTTGAACGTCAGATTGCTGAAGGCGGACCTGTTACGGTGACAGACTTCCGAATGACTCGTTACTTTATGACCATTCCAGAAGCTAGTCGTTTGGTGATTCATGCGGGAGCTTATGCCAAGGATGGGGAAGTCTTTATCCTTGATATGGGTAAACCTGTACGTATTTACGATTTGGCTAAGAAAATGGTTCTACTCAGTGGGCATACTGAAAATGAGATCCCAATCGTAGAAGTAGGTATTCGTCCAGGTGAAAAACTATATGAAGAGTTACTTGTATCTACGGAGTTAGTTGAAAACCAAGTTATGGACAAGATTTTTGTTGGTAAAGTAAATGTGATGCCTCTTGAAATGATCAATCAGAAGATTGAAGAGTTCCGTACTATGCAGGGTTCTGAATTGAAGAGAGCAATCATAGCTTTTGCTAATGAAACAACACATGCTGAATAAAAAAAGATGAGATATTATCTGCAACTTCTGTTTATGAGAAAGAGCGGATAGTATCTTTTTTCTAGATTTCGAGAGACTTTCAGAGTTTTTTGAACAAACTTGTTATTATTGAACAGATATGGTAAACTATAGTAAATAAAAAATTAGGGAGTAACTTATGATTAACGCTTATAAAAATTTCTTTAAAGGCTATGTAGATTTTGCAGGTCGTTCAACACGTTCCGACTATTGGTGGGTTTGGCTAGGAAACATGATCCTCCTTGTCCCTTTTTACTCAGTATATTTTAAGGCACTCGCAAATCCAAGAAATGAGGCGGCTCTTATGGCCTTGGGTGGAATTGCTATTATCTATATGATCTTCGGTATAGCACTTTTCTTACCTGGACTTGCATTGACAGTTCGTCGACTACGTGATGCTGGTTTCCACTGGGCTCTAATCTTTATCATTTTTATTCCCATGGTTGGACCTCTTGCTTTTTTAGTTTTGTTAGCTATGCCAACGAAACAAGTAGAAGTAGTGACCATCAATGAAACTGAAGAAGTTGTAGAAGTTTCACCATTAGAAGAATCAGACAAAAACTAAGAAGTTTAGGTTTTGCAAGTGAAACTGTTTTAGAGTTTTCTTTATATTGTTAAGCAAATATCTAACACTCCCATATCTAAAAATAGATTTGGGAGTGTTCTATAACTGAATAGTTAGTTATATTGATGAAAATAAAAGTCGGGAGTATCTCATGATTAACGCGTATAAGAATTTTTTTAAGAATTATGCAGAGTTCACTGGACGATCAACGCGACCAGATTACTGGTGGGTTTGGCTAGGAAACTTTATCCTTTCTATTCCTTTCTGGATTATCTATTTCTACACTGTATTTCTTAGTGCCGTGATGGATTCGATAGACGATTCAGTGAGCGAAGCGACTTTTATGGTGTTTGGCTTAGTTGTTATTATTTATGCAGTTTTCTACCTAGCAATCTTAGTGCCAACACTAGCTTTGTCGGTTCGCCGTTTGCGTGATGCTGGATTCCACTGGGCCTTTATCTTCCTTCACTTTGTTCCAATGGTCGGACGTTTTGCTCTATTAGTTCTGCTAGCTATGCCAAGTAAGGAAGTAGAAATAGTAACAACCAATAGGCCTAAAGAAGTTGAAAGCGAAGAAGTTTCCCCTTTTGAATAATTGGACGAATATGGGGAATGTCATTCTCCTCATTATGATCAGACAAAAAGCTCCCAAACCTAACTTTTAGGCTGGGAGTCTTTTGTTTAACGTTTTAATTGTAGATGCTGTAAAATGTCTGTTGGGTGGTGAGCAATCCAGTCAGGATGATAGGTCATGAGCTCCGTTTCATCGCCGAATCCCCAAGTCACCGCTAGTTTTTTAATACCAGTTTCTTGGGCGCCAATCATATCAAACTTGGTATCTCCAACAATAACCACTTTTTCTGGCTCCAAGTTATGAGTTGCCAAAGCTTGACGGATGACATCCGCCTTGTGAAGTGCTTGAGGGCTTGAACCATAGATACCGTCAAAGAAATGATTGATTTCAAAGTTGCTTGTCATATGGACTGCTGTTGGAGTGTTTTTGGTTGTTGTGATATAGAGAGGATATTGTTGAGCTAGTTCAGTTAGCAGGCTTTTGATTTGTGGAAAGAGCTGGGCTTCGTAAACTCCCTTTTCCTTATAGTAGGAACGATAAAGCTGGATAGCTGTTTCAACTTGATCTGCTGGGAGGCAACTAGCGAAACTTGTTTCTAATGGTGGTCCCATAAAGCTACGGATGGTTTTTGCATCTGGACTATAGACTCCCAGTTGTTCGAAAGTATAGGTGAACCCATTGTGAATACCGATTGAACTATCTACAAGGGTTCCATCTAGATCGAAAAAGATGGCTGATAGAGATGACATTGATTCTCCTCATAATGATGAAATTATTCACCAAAGATTTCTTTTTGAAGGCGACGACCTGTCGGTGTGGCAGCAAGGCCTCCCTCGGCAGTTTCACGAAAGGCGGTTGGAAGACTAGAGCCCACTTGGTACATGGCATCAATGACTTCATCAACTGGGATTTTTGATTCGATACCAGCTAAGGCCATATCGGCTGCGATAAAGGCGAAGCTTGCTCCCATGGCGTTACGCTTAACGCATGGAACTTCAACCAAACCTGCAACGGGATCGCAGATAAGACCAAGCATATTTTTGATAACGAAGGCGATGGCCTGGCTCGCTTGATAAGGCGTTCCGCCAGCAGCTAGGGTTAGGGCAGCAGCGCTCATGGCTGAAGCTGAACCAACTTCGGCTTGACAGCCACCTTCGGCACCTGAGATAGAAGCATTGTTCGCAATGACAAGACCAAAAGCACCCGCAGCAAATAAGAAATCTAGTTGTTGTTCATGAGTTAGACCCAACTTTTGAATAGCAGCTGTGAGGACAGCGGGAAGACAACCGGCACTACCAGCAGTAGGAGTTGCACAGACCAATCCCATCTTGGCATTGTGTTCATTAACGGCGATAGCGTTACGGGCCGCAGACAAGACAGTGAAGTCAGACAGCGTCTTTCCTTTTTTGATGTAGTGGTCAAGCTTGGCAGCATCACCACCTGTCAAACCGCTACGAGATTTCTTTTCACTAAGGCCAAGTTCAACAGAAGCTTTCATGACTTCAAGATTACGTTCCATGAGTAGGAGAACTTCTTCGCGTTCACGACCGGTTAGCTCAAACTCAGTCGTAATCATGAGTTCAGCAACATTTCCTTGAAAATCAAGTTCGGCTTGTTCGACTAATTCTTTGATAGAGTAAAACATATTTTCTCCTATTGAAAGAAGTTGACATTGTGCAAATGAGGAATTTTACGAATTTCTTCGATAGATTCTTCACAGTTACGACTATCAACTTCGATAATCATGATGGCTTTTTCACCAGCTTTTTCTCGAGTTACATTCATTTGAGCGATGTTAATATCAAAGCGCGATAAGGCCTCTGTCACATGAGCAATCATACCAGGGACATCCTGATGAACGATGATAATGGTAGGGGTGTTCATGTTGAGAGATACGGCAAAGCCATTTAGTTCTGTCACCTGGATGTTACCACCACCGATTGAGATTCCTGTTACACTGATAGTCTTACGATCGTTCTTCACAGTGATTTTTGTGGTGTTTGGGTGGGGAGCATTACTATCTTTTTGGATGGTCCATACGATTTTAATGCCACGCTTATGAGCAATTTCTAAACTATTTGGAATTTCTGGATCATCTGTATCCATGCCCAAAATCCCAGCGACTAGGGCAAGGTCTGTCCCGTGTCCACGATAGGTTTTTGCAAAAGAATTAAAAAGCTGGAACTCGACCTCAGTTGGTGTATCATCAAAAATTGATGAAACAATTTTCCCAATTCGAACAGCTCCTGCCGTGTGACTACTAGATGGTCCAATCATAACTGGTCCGATAATATCAAAGACAGATTGAAAACGAAGTGATTGCATCTGTTTCCCCTTAAAAAGATTCTTACTTCTATTATAGCAAAGTTTAGATGTAAGTGCTTATTTCCGTTCCAAAATCTCTAAAAACACCAAAAACCCTTTAATAACAAGGCTTTTGTAACAAAAAAAGCTGTTTTTAAGTAAATAAATCACAGTTCTGTAACATTTCTACACAAAATCGTTAACAAATAGTAACAATAGAAGGGTATCATGGTAGTATAAGAAAGAAGGAGAAACTTTTTTAAATGAAATCAAACATTAAAACTAAATTTGCGGGATTAGCAGTAGTACTTGCTTTCCTAGCACCATCATTAACTTTTGCACAAGAATCAAAAACTTACACAGTCAAAGCTGGAGATACTCTCTCAGAAATTGCTGAAACTTACAACACAACAGTTGATAAATTGGCTAAATTGAACAACATTAAAAACGTTGACCTCATCTATGTTGACCAAGTTTTAGTTATTGAAGGAGAAGCTCCAGTTGTAGCGGCGACTCCTGCAACGACAACTCCTGCACCATCTGCAAATACTGAAGCTCCGGTTTCAACACCAGCCCCAGCGACTGCAGAAGAAACTCCAGTTGTAGAAGAAACTTCTGCTCCAGCAACTGCAACACCAGCACCAGTAGCAGAAGAGAGCACAACACCAGCTGCGACTGTAAGCGGATCTGAAGCAGAAGCGAAAGAATGGATTGCTCAAAAAGAATCAGGTGGTAGCTACACAGCTACAAACGGACGCTACATCGGACGTTACCAATTGACAGATTCATACTTGAACGGTGACTATTCAGCAGAAAACCAAGAACGTGTAGCAGATGCTTACGTTTCAGGACGTTACGGTTCATGGACAGCTGCTAAGAACTTCTGGCTTAACAACGGTTGGTACTAAGAAATAAAAAAAGAGTCTTGAAAGGCTCTTTTTTTATTTTTATTTAATGAGAGATACTTTTTAAAGATTAGTGATGGCAGATTCATTAATACTAATGATGTTTACGGAATTTTTCACTCGAATTAGTAAGATGAACGGTTTGTTTCGTGAACTTCAGTCTAATCACTGTGGTTATTAGACTCTGCTTGAGAACCGGAAGAATTAGAAGGTTGACCTTGTGTATCAACACTATGATTTCCTTCACTGCCAGCGCTATCAGACGAATATTGCTCAGCTGCAGGTGCTTGAGAATTATTTATACTTCCATATGATTCAGTATAGGTTGGAGTGTAGCTGCTATCATCCGAATAGTAGACTTCAGTCCTCTGAACGCTACTAGTTGTTTCTGTTTGGTTAGATTTTTGTTCTTCTTTTTTTGTCAAGAATTCAACTTGTTTTTGGAATTTAGAGATCAGTTCTTGAATTGGTTTTATCTTTTCTTCAAGAACAGCTTGGTCGATGGCAGAATTAATGTTTTTAATGATGTCTATTATTTTTTGCAAGGAAGTAATGGTTGTTTCGAGTGTTTGTTTATCTTGAAACTGACTATCAGAATCCTTTATATATAATTTTAAAGCTTTTTCAGTATAATGCTTTGTGACTTTATCGGCAGTAGAAGTGAGAAAGTCTGTTAGTGTCTTTTTACCAGCATCAGTGGTTGGTTTCAATTCCTGAATCTTTTTCCAATCATCTATTATGCTTTCAGAATCGATGTTGAAGTCTTTAATAGCCTTTTTTACATATTCAACATCTTGTTGATTTTTTTGTTGTTTGATGAGAGCAACGTTTCCTCTCTCTGCTTGAACATGTTCTTGATGGAGGACTAAGGCTGTTAAAAGTCCAATACCTGCAATAAGTGTAATAATAAAAATAGTATTTTTTGATTTTAGAATATCTTTGTAGTTGTTCACAATAGTTCTACGCACGTGGATAAAGGTATATGTAAGGAATCATGTGCGCATTCCTCCTTATTACAGTATATCATTTTTAGTTGATTTTAAAAATAAGTTTTTAAAGAGAATAGAAGTTTAGGTATGAATTACTTTTTTGTGTTCTTAATTTTATGTATTTACAGAAGAGATTGCTAGATTTGTCAGCCTCTTTCTTGTCTTCTCTATCTAAGCATGTTATAATGAAAACTGCTCAAACGACCTTCAATCGTGATAGCAAACACGACCTTCAATCGTGAATAAACGAATAGATGGGAGAACTACCATGAGTGATAACTCTAAAACACGTGTTGTCGTGGGGATGAGTGGTGGTGTTGATTCGTCGGTGACGGCTCTCTTGCTCAAGGATCAGGGCTACGATGTGATCGGTATCTTCATGAAGAACTGGGATGACACAGATGAAAACGGCGTCTGTACGGCGACCGAAGATTATAAGGATGTGGCTGCAGTGGCAGACCAACTTGGCATTCCTTACTACTCTGTCAACTTTGAAAAAGAGTATTGGGACCGCGTTTTTGAGTATTTCCTAGCGGAATACCGTGCAGGACGCACGCCAAATCCAGATGTTATGTGTAACAAGGAAATCAAGTTTAAGGCTTTCTTGGACTATGCCATGACCTTGGGGGCTGACTATGTGGCGACTGGTCACTATGCTCGAGTGGCGCGTGATGAGGATGGCATCGTTCACATGCTTCGTGGCGTGGACGATGGCAAAGACCAGACCTATTTCCTCAGTCAACTGTCGCAAGAACAACTCCAAAAAACCATGTTTCCTTTGGGGCATTTGGAAAAACCTGAAGTCCGAAAAATAGCTGAAGAAGCTGGACTTGCGACTGCCAAGAAGAAAGATTCAACAGGAATTTGCTTTATCGGAGAAAAGAACTTTAAAGAATTTCTCAGCAATTATCTACCAGCTCAACCTGGTCGCATGATGACTGTGGATGGTCGCGATATGGGCGAGCATGCGGGCCTTATGTACTATACAATTGGTCAGCGTGGGGGACTCGGTATCGGTGGTCAACACGGCGGCGACAATGCTCCTTGGTTCGTTGTCGGAAAAGATTTGAGCCAAAATATCCTCTATGTAGGACAAGGTTTCTATCATGAAGCGCTCATGTCAACTAGCTTAGAGGCTAGTCAAGTTCACTTTACTCGTGACATGCCAGAGGAGTTTACGCTAGAATGTACGGCTAAATTCCGCTACCGTCAGCCAGACTCGAAGGTGACTGTACATGTCAAAGGAGACAAGGCAGAGGTCATCTTTGCGGAACCACAACGTGCGATTACACCAGGGCAGGCAGTTGTCTTTTACGATGGTGAAGAGTGTCTCGGTGGTGGTTTGATTGACAATGCCTACCGTGATGGCAAGGTTTGTCAGTACATTTAAAGATGTTCTAAGAGGATTGAATATGTTTCAGTTTTTTAAGAAGAAAACGGCTAAAAAAGAGAAATCAATGACTCTCTCTGACTACAAAAAACAGTATTTAAGGGAGAAAACGACAGAGTCGATAGAGGTCTTGTTCAAAGAATTGAAGCAGGCTAAAGTCTGGGTTCCCTTCAATCCTTCTCTGATGGATGAGAGTGACGGACAAGAAGGTGCTCGCCTAAAACCGGATATTCTGCAAAAGGGAGATGACTACTTTTATCCTTGCTTCTCAGAAACTCAAGACATCCCCAAAGACTATTACGACCGCTTTTCTTGGTTGCAATTATCTCTTACGGACTGTTTGTTTGCAGCGGAAGGGATAGAGAGTTTTCCTGTGAGAGGGATTGTTCTGGATGCTTTCTCTGACCCAGTTGAGATTGACCAAGGAGCTTTTGAAGCAATTCGCCAATCATAGTACATTTAGATTGACAAATGTTCTCAATTTGCTACAATAATAAAAGCAATAGAAATGATGGTCAAAGCTCATGGATGTTGCAGGCTTTTTGTCCTGCACTTCTTACGAGTTTTGACTGTTTTTGTGTCGTTTAAGGGAAAGGACAAAAATGACTCAACAAGACTTTCGGACAAAGGTGGGAAATACGGTTTTTGGTGTTCGGGCGACAGCGTTGATTCTCCAAAATCGCAAACTTCTAGTTACTAAAGACAAGGACAAGTATTACACTATTGGCGGTGCGATTCAAGTCAATGAAAGCACGGAAGACGCGGTAGTCCGTGAAGTGATCGAAGAACTGGGTGTCAAAGCTGAGGCTAGGCAGCTAGCTTTCGTGGTTGAAAATCGTTTTGAACAGGACGGTGTTTCCTATCACAACATCGAATTTCATTATCTGGTTGATCTACTGGAGGACGCCCCATTGACCATGCAGGAAGATGAGAAATCTCAGCCCTGCGAGTGGATTGACTTGGATAAGCTCCAGAATACCCAGCTAGTTCCAGCCTTTTTGAAAACAGCCCTGCCAAATTGGGATGGACAATTACGACACATCCATCTTAACGAATAGGAGAGAAAATGATGGTTAAGCTTATTGCCCATGTACTTGTTCATAGTGGTGGTGATTATTTGCTCATTCAGCGTTCGGAAATTAAAAGAGGACAACCCAACGTTTATCCGACTTACTGGGATATTCCTGGTGGCGGGGTTGAAAAGGGTGAACTTCCGCGAGATGGAGCTCTTAGAGAATGCATTGAAGAAGCGGGAATTAGGCTAGATAGCAGTTCGCTCAAACTTCTTCACGAAGATAGTCAACTGGATACCTCTAAGGATACGGTCTTTACTCGCTTAGTTTATAAAGCAGAGTGGGTTGAGGAGAAGCCAATTATCAGATTAGATCCTGAAGAACATACACACTTTAAATGGGTTACCATGGATCAAGCTCTAGAGGAGGAGAAGTTAGTTCCCTATTTGCGAGAAATTTTTGAAAGGTTAAGAAATGACTTATAATTTTACGGAAGAATACGATATTATTGTAATTGGTGCGGGACACGCTGGGGTCGAGGCTTCCTTGGCTGCCAGCCGTATGGGCTGTAAGGTTTTGCTTGCGACCATCAACATTGAAATGCTGGCTTTCATGCCATGTAATCCCTCTATCGGTGGTTCTGCCAAGGGAATTGTCGTGCGTGAAGTCGACGCTCTCGGTGGGGAAATGGCCAAGACCATTGACAAGACTTATATCCAGATGAAGATGCTTAACACTGGGAAAGGCCCAGCTGTTCGTGCCCTTCGTGCGCAGGCTGACAAGGAGCTTTACTCTAAGGAAATGCGCAAGACAGTTGAAAACCAAGAAAATCTAACCCTACGTCAAACTATGATTGATGAGATTTTGGTGGAAGATGGCAAGGTTGTCGGTGTGCGTACGGCAACTCATCAAGAGTATGCTGCCAAGGCAGTTATTGTGACAACAGGGACTGCCCTCCGTGGGGAAATCATCATCGGAGATCTCAAGTACTCATCAGGACCAAATCATAGCCTTGCTTCGATTAACCTAGCTGACAATCTCAAGGAACTTGGGCTTGAAATCGGTCGTTTCAAGACAGGAACACCTCCACGTGTCAAGGCTTCTTCTATCAACTACGATGTGACAGAGATTCAGCCAGGAGATGAGACACCTAATCACTTCTCTTATACTTCACGTGACGAAGATTATGTCAAGGACCAAGTGCCATGTTGGTTGACCTACACCAACGGTACTAGTCATGAGATTATCCAAAACAACCTCCACCGTGCGCCTATGTTTACAGGTGTGGTCAAGGGAGTGGGACCTCGCTATTGTCCGTCGATTGAGGATAAGATTGTTCGCTTTGCGGACAAGGAACGTCACCAACTCTTTCTTGAGCCAGAAGGTCGCAATACAGAAGAAGTATATGTTCAAGGGCTTTCAACCAGCCTTCCTGAGGATGTGCAACGTGACTTGGTACATTCCATCAAAGGTTTGGAAAATGCAGAGATGATGCGAACTGGTTATGCTATCGAGTACGACATGGTCTTGCCTCATCAATTGCGTGCGACTCTGGAAACCAAGAAAATCTCAGGACTTTTCACAGCTGGTCAGACCAATGGAACGTCAGGTTACGAAGAAGCTGCTGGCCAAGGGATTATCGCTGGTATCAATGCGGCTCTGAAAATCCAAGGTAAGCCTGAGTTGATTCTGAAACGAAGCGACGGTTATATCGGAGTGATGATTGACGACTTGGTAACAAAGGGTACCATTGAACCCTACCGTCTCTTGACCAGTCGTGCTGAATACCGCCTCATTCTCCGTCATGACAATGCTGATATGCGTTTGACTGAGATGGGGCGCGAGATTGGGCTTGTTGACGATGAACGTTGGGCTCGTTTTGAAATCAAGAAAAATCGATTTGAAAATGAAATGAAGCGTTTAGACAGCATCAAACTCAAGCCAGTCAAGGAAACAAATGCTAAGGTTGAAGCAATGGGCTTCAAGTCATTGACAGATGCGGTGACTGCCAAGGAATTCCTTCGTCGTCCTGAAGTTTCTTACCAAGATGTGGTGGCCTTCATCGGACCTGCTGCTGAAGAGTTAGATGACAAGATTATCGAATTGATTGAAACCGAAATCAAGTACGAAGGCTATATCTCAAAAGCCATGGATCAGGTTGCCAAGATGAAACGCATGGAAGAAAAACGAATTCCAGCCAATATTGACTGGGATGATATTGACTCTATCGCGACTGAAGCTCGTCAGAAGTTCAAGCTCATTAATCCAGAAACCATCGGTCAAGCCAGCCGTATCTCTGGTGTAAACCCAGCAGATATTTCTATTCTGATGGTGTACCTGGAAGGTAAAAATCGAAGCATTTCAAAAAACTTAGAAAAGAAAGCTGACTAAAGATAAAAGACTGAATTCTCTTTTGGGGAATTCAGTTTTTTAGATTTTTCTTCTTTTTCCGAATGAAGAGAAAAGGAGGAATGATTATGCTGACAGTAGAGGAAAAAACTTTTTTAGACCACTATAAAAAAGCTTCTTATCATCGTTTTTATGAGATTGAACGTTTTGTCTCCTTGTCTGAAAAGTTGTGTAAGCGTCTGCCGCAGGCTGACAAGAACTAGACTTTTTGATATACTAGAACAAATTAAAATATAGGAGAGAATAAATGAACGTATATGGCAGATTAGAAGACGAACCAACTCCAACTTGGATGGGGAGTCAGGATGCTCCAGTAGAGAATGAGGAGCAACTTGAGGTTGAAACTCGTCAACCTGCCCACTTACCATTTTTTAATATCCTAATTTTGAGTACCTTAGTAGTACTTGTGTCTGTGATTCTACCCTATTTATTAGGACTGCTAAGTCCAGAGCAGGCTCAGGATTTCTATAATGGATGGGCTATGCATCAGAGTGGGGATATCTATTCAGATTATTTTGGTACTAGTGGTCTCCTCTATTACTTTTTACAATATTTAACCAAGGGCAGTATTTTATTTGCCGTCTTTAATTGGTTAGCCTTAGTAGGTGCCGGATTCTTTCTTTTCCGTTCGGCTTACAATCTGATGGAACAAAATAAGCAATCGCAACAAGTGTTGACGGTCTTTTATATCCTGGCTAGTGCTCTTAGTTTTGGTGGGGGATATGCAACTATTCTTGCCCTCCCATTCTTGTTCTATGCCTTGAGTTTAGTAACAGCTTATTTGGTAGAACCAAGTCATGACAGAGGTTTCATCCGTATTGGGATTAGCCTAGCTCTAGCATTTTTCTTTGCACCCTTGGTGACAACTTTATATGCATTTGTCTTATTTTTTGCTGTAACAGCTTTTAATGTTGGACGCAACAACTTGACTCATGGCCTCTATCAATTCTTTGCAGCGGGCCTTGGTTTTTCAATCTTCTTTTATTCAATCGGATATTACACAGCTTATAAAGGTAGCTTCGGAAATGCCATTAGTCAAATTCTCTATCCATTAGATAGTTTAAACTTTACGTCTAACCCAGGATTATTCGACAATATCCTCTTCTATGGATTGTTGTCGATAGGTCTCGGAGTATTGACATTGGCATTGACAGGACTCTTCAAATCGAAACCTTTGAAGCAATCAGTCTTATCAATCTCTGCTGCAATAGCTGTCACTTTGGTATTAGTTTTAGAAATTTTTTCTACAGATCTTATCAATGGTAGTCGTATGGTTGAGCTCCTTCCCTTCTTGTCTATTCTATTGTTAACTCGAATTCGCACGTGGGAATTAGAGGGAGCCAGCCGTCGTAGAAGACGCAGAGAAGAAACTTCGGTATGGGGAGCTTTTCTAAAGGGAAATGCCTATCTGCCAATTGTAGCTCTGGCTTACCTATTTTTAGCACCTGTAGTATCACGATATTTGCTCCATGCGGAACAATATCAAGAACGTACAAGCATTGAATCTAAGGTCAAAGGGGAAACTCAAGCTACAGATCGTATCTATGTTTGGGATAATCTGACAAGTAGCTATAAAGCTAGCGAACGCTTGTCAGCTAGTCAGTTGCTATCGCCTAGATTACATACAGGGCTTGATGCAAATCGTACTAAGCTTGTAAATGATCTACGAGATAATCAACCAAAGATGATTGTTGTAAATACAAAGACAACTCTATGGACAGAAGTAGAGCAGCTTTTAGCTGAAAATTATCAAGCGGTTCAAAGTGAATTCAAAGATTTCAAACTCTATAAATTAAAATAAAAATTATCAATATCTTGTGTTATTTTAAAAAAAAATTATTTTTTGACACAAGATATTGATTTTTATTTTTTTAGTGATATAATACTTTTTAGAATCAATATTATATTTAAGAAAAGGGTATGGATATGATTGTATTGGAAGAGAAGACTGTCCCTGATCCAACTTTATTCGTTGAAAAGCGTGACGGTAGACGTGTTATTTTTGATGTAGATAAGATTGACAAAGCGCTTCATAAGGCTGCGGAAAAGATTATGGATGTAACTCCTTTGGTCGAAAAGCGACTTAGTACCCTCGTTGAACGTATCGTTGACGAGATTCATAGCCGTTTCCCACAAGGTGTAAAAATCTATGAAATTCAAAACATCGTAGAACACGAGTTGTTGGAAGCTAAAGAATATGCCTTGGCCGAGGAGTATATTACCTATCGAACACAAAGGGATTTTGAGCGCTCAAAAGCGACAGACATCAACTTTAGCATTCATAAACTTCTCAACAAAGATCAGGCAGTTGTCAATGAAAATGCCAATAAAGACAGTGATGTCTTTAACACCCAGCGTGATTTGACGGCAGGGATTGTTGGAAAATCCATCGGACTTCAAATGCTTCCTAAGCATGTGGCAAATGCCCACCAAAAAGGGGATATCCACTATCACGATTTGGACTACAGCCCCTACACTCCTATGACCAACTGTTGTTTGATTGATTTTAAGGGTATGTTAGAAAATGGTTTTAAGATTGGGAATGCTGAGGTAGAAAGTCCGAAATCTATCCAAACTGCGACGGCGCAAATTTCACAAATCATCGCAAACGTCGCATCTAGCCAGTATGGGGGCTGTTCGGCAGACCGTATAGATGAAGTTTTGGCTCCTTATGCAGAGAAAAATTATCAAAAACACCTTAAAGATGCAGAGGAATGGGTCCTACCTGACAAGCACGAAGAATACGCCTGGAAGAAAACTCAAAAAGACATCTATGATGCCATGCAATCTTTAGAGTACGAGATTAACACCCTCTTTACCTCAAACGGGCAAACGCCATTTACTTCTCTTGGTTTCGGTTTAGGCATTAGTCGTTTTGAACGCGAAATTCAAAAGGCAATCCTGAATATTCGAATCAAGGGGCTGGGTTCAGAACATCGTACAGCAATCTTCCCTAAGCTCATCTTCACACTTAAAAGAGGACTTAACTTGGAGGAAGGTTCGCCTAACTACGATATTAAGCAGTTGGCTCTTGAGTGTGCAACTAAGCGTATGTATCCAGATGTCTTGTCTTACGATAAGATTGTCGAGTTGACAGGTTCTTTCAAAGTTCCGATGGGATGTCGTTCTTTCCTCCAAGGTTGGAAGGATGAAAATGGAGTTGAAGTCAATTCAGGTCGTATGAACCTAGGTGTGGTAACGGTCAATCTTCCTCGGATTGCCCTTGAATCTGAAGGCGACATAAATAAGTTCTGGGAAATCTTCAATGAGCGTATGAATATTGCAGAAGATGCACTGGTCTATCGTGTAGAGCGAACCAAGGAGGCGACGCCAGCTAATGCGCCTATCCTCTATCAATACGGTGCTTTCGGTCATCGCCTAGGAAAAGAAGAAAGTGTTGACCAACTCTTTAAGAATCGCCGTGCTACTGTTTCGCTTGGATATATCGGGCTCTATGAAGTGGCAACAGTATTCTTTGGCAACAATTGGGAAAATAATCCAGAAGCCAAAGAATTCACCCTTGATATCATTAGAGACATGAAACATCGAGTAGAAGAATGGTCAGACCAATATGGCTATCACTTCTCAATCTACTCAACTCCATCTGAAAGTTTAACAGACCGCTTCTGTCGCCTGGATACAGAGAAATTTGGTTCTATTCCAGACATCACAGATAAAGAGTACTACACAAATTCCTTCCATTATGATGTCCGAAAAAATCCAACTCCTTTTGAAAAATTGGACTTCGAGAAGGTTTATCCAGAAGCGGGTGCATCAGGTGGATTTATCCACTACTGTGAGTACCCAGTTCTTCAACAAAATCCAAAGGCCTTGGAAGCTGTTTGGGATTATGCTTATGATCGTGTAGGTTATCTAGGGACTAATACTCCGATTGATCGTTGCTACAAGTGTGATTTTGAAGGAGATTTTGATCCAACTGAGAGAGGCTTTGCTTGTCCCAACTGTGGTAATAGCGATCCTAAAACAGTAGATGTGGTTAAACGAACCTGCGGATATCTTGGAAACCCACAAGCGCGTCCGATGGTTAATGGACGCCACAAGGAAATTGCTGCGCGTGTCAAACACATGAACGGTTCTACTATTAAAATAGCAGGGCATGAAGTAACAAATTAGAAAGAGATAGCATGGGAAAATATCAATTAGACGATAAGGGTAAGGCCTTGGTTCAACGATTCCACGAAAAGCATTCAAAGGGTGGAGTCAATAAAAAAGATCGAGTAGCCAGCCTTAGAGAACAATTTTTAAATAAGAACAAGAAAAAGTGAGAGTCCCCTCTCACTTTTCTCATAGCGGGAGGAGTACATGGGATTACGCAGACCAACATTGGCAGATAAAGGAACCATTCTAAACATGATGGCAGAGTTTGAACAGACTCAATCAGCCCACGATGGTGGATTTTGGGATGCTGAGAACTTTGATTATGAGAATTGGCTAGAAACTAACCTTAATAAAGAAATGGGAATAAACTTGCCTGAAAATCGCGTTCCTTCTATTCAATTTGTATCATTTGATGATGTAGGTCGTGCTATAGGATTTTTGAATCTGCGATTGAGACTAAATGAGGGATTGCTGAATTATGCTGGTCATATCGGTTACTCCATCCGCCCTTCTGAAAGGGGAAAAGGTTATGCCAAGGAAGCTCTCCATCAAGGTCTGCAAGTTGCTAAAGAAAAGAATATTAAACGAGCGCTTGTGACTTGTAGCACAGAAAATCCTGCCAGCCGAGCTGTTATCTTAGCTAATGGTGGGAAGTTAGAGGATGTTCGTAATGGAACGGAGCGCTATTGGATAGAGTTGGAGTAGAAGTATGACATGGAATACACCAAAACCTGGCGAGTGGAAGAGTGAGGAGCTTAGTCAAGGGCGTATCATTGACTATAAGGCTTTTAACTTTGTCGATGGAGAAGGGGTGCGCAATTCTCTCTATGTAGCCGGCTGCATGTTTCACTGTGAGGGCTGTTACAATGTAGCGACCTGGTCCTTTAATGCAGGAATTCCTTATACGCCAGAGTTGGAAGAACAGATTATGGCAGACTTAGCACAGCCCTATGTTCAAGGATTGACCTTGCTAGGAGGAGAGCCATTCCTCAATACAGGTATTCTTTTGCCCCTTGTAAAACGCATTCGAAAGGAATTGCCAGAAAAAGACATCTGGTCTTGGACAGGATACACCTGGGAAGAAATGATGTTGGAGACGCCTGATAAACTAGAACTTTTATCCCTGATTGATATCCTGGTAGATGGTCGCTATGATAAAAGCAAGCGTAATCTCATGCTTCAGTTCCGTGGCTCTTCCAACCAACGGATTATCGATGTGCAAAAGTCTCTTCAAAGTGGAAAGGTAGTCATTTGGGACAAGCTTAACGATGGAAAAGAAAGCTATGAACAGGTGAAGAGAGAATGAAGAAAAAAGACTTAATAGAACAACTAGTCTCAGAGATAGAAACTGGAAAAGTAAAAACGCTGGGTATCTACGGCCATGGAGCTTCAGGAAAATCAACTTTTGCTCAAGAATTGTACCAAGAACTTGATTCCCAAAAGGTAAATTTACTAGAGACAGATCCCTACATTACTTCGGGACGACATTTAGTGGTACCTAAAGAGACACCAGACCAAAAAGTGACAGCATGTTTACCGGTAGCGCATGAGCTGGCAAGTTTACAAAGAGATATTCTTGCTCTGCAAGCGGGTATGGACATCTTAACAATTGAGGAACCCTGGAAGGCTAGTGAGATTTTATCTGGAGAAAAAACGATTTTGATTGTCGAAGGGATGTCTGTTGGTTTTTTACCCAAGGAACTTTTTGACAAAACCATTTGTTTCTACACAGATGAGGAGACCGAATTAAAGAGACGTCTAGCTCGAGATACGACTGTGAGGAAAAGCAAAGCCTCGTTTGTTCGTGAGACTCATCAAATCAGACGCGGACAATATCGCCGTTATTATCAAGAAACAGAAAAAGAGGCGGATGTGTTAATTAACCAATCTCAAAATCAGTTTAAAATAGAAAATGACTATTAAAGAACTATTTAAATAGGAAAAGATATATATAAATTGAGAATAGATTGTCTTTTTTGTTTCAGAAATGTACGAAAACAGTTTCATCTAAAAAATTTAAAAAATCCTGTCAAATCCCTTGCAATCGCAGGGGCTTTGTGTTATTCTATTATGGTGCTGTAAATTACAGCCTTAGCTTTGATGCAAGAGGTTGCGACACGCTCGGTTGCATTGCCACGCAACGCGCGTCGGTTTTCTTGTGGAGCTAGCCTATTATCTTAAATAGACGAAAAGGAGAAAAAGATGGCAAACAAAAAAATCCGTATCCGTTTGAAAGCTTACGAACACCGTACGCTTGACACAGCGGCTGCAAAAATCGTAGAATCAGCTACTCGTACAGGTGCACAAGTTGCGGGTCCAATCCCACTTCCAACTGAGCGTAGCCTCTACACAATCATTCGTGCGACTCACAAATATAAAGATTCTCGCGAACAATTCGAAATGCGTACACACAAACGTTTGATCGACATCATCAACCCAACTCAAAAAACAGTTGACGCTTTGATGAAATTGGATCTTCCAAGTGGTGTAAACGTAGAAATCAAACTTTAATTTAAAGCTTGATACCTTGAGCATAAAAAACGCTCGTTAAAAACTTTTTGAATAAAAAAATATAGAAAAGGAACTATTTTCTCATGACAAAAGGAATCTTAGGGAAAAAAGTGGGAATGACTCAAATCTTCACTGAAGCTGGCGAATTGATCCCTGTAACAGTTATCGAAGCAACTCCAAACGTTGTTCTTCAAGTTAAAACTGTTGAAACAGATGGTTACAACGCTATCCAAGTTGGTTTCGATGACAAACGCGAAGTATTGAGCAACAAACCTGCTAAAGGACATGTAGCAAAAGCTAACACGGCTCCTAAGCGCTTCATTCGTGAATTCAAAAACGTTGAAGGCTTGGAAGTTGGTGCTGAAATCACAGTTGAAACTTTCGCAGCTGGAGACATTGTTGATGTAACTGGTACATCTAAAGGTAAAGGTTTCCAAGGTGTTATCAAACGCCACGGACAATCACGTGGACCTATGGCTCACGGTTCTCGTTACCACCGTCGTCCAGGTTCTATGGGACCTGTTGCACCTAACCGTGTATTCAAAGGTAAAAACCTTGCAGGACGTATGGGTGGCGACCGCGTAACAATTCAAAACCTTGAAGTTGTACAAGTTGTTCCAGAAAAGAACGTTATCCTTATCAAAGGTAACGTACCAGGTGCTAAGAAATCTCTTATCACTATCAAGTCAGCAGTTAAAGCTGGTAAATAATAAGGAAAGGGGAACACAGTCAAAATGGCAAATGTAACATTATTCGACCAAACTGGTAAACAAGCGGGCGAAGTTGTTCTTAACGATGCAATCTTTGGTATCGAACCAAACCAATCTGTTGTGTTTGATGTGATCATCAGCCAACGCGCTAGCCTTCGTCAAGGAACTCACGCAGTTAAAAACCGCTCAGCTGTTTCAGGTGGCGGACGCAAACCATGGCGTCAAAAAGGAACTGGACGTGCTCGTCAAGGTTCTATCCGCTCTCCACAATGGCGTGGTGGTGGAATCGTCTTCGGACCAACTCCACGTAGCTATGCGTACAAACTTCCTCAAAAAGTTCGTCGCCTTGCACTTAAATCTGTTTACTCAGAAAAAGTTGCTGAAAACAAATTTGTAGCCGTTGATTCTCTTGAATTTACAGCTCCAAAAACTGCTGAATTTGCAAAAGTTCTTGCAGCTTTGAGCATCGATTCTAAAGTCCTTGTTATTCTTGAAGAAGGAAACGAATTCGCAGCTCTTTCAGCTCGTAACCTTCCAAACGTGAAAGTTGCGACTGCTACAACTGCAAGTGTTCTTGACATCGCAAATAGTGACAAACTTCTTGTTACTCAAGCAGCTATCTCTAAAATCGAGGAGGTTCTTGCATAATGAATTTGTATGATGTTATCAAAAAACCTGTTATCACTGAAAGCTCAATGGCTCAACTTGAAGCAGGGAAATATGTATTTGAAGTTGACACTCGCGCACACAAACTTTTGATCAAGCAAGCTGTTGAAGCTGCTTTTGAAGGTGTTAAAGTTGCAAATGTTAACACAATCAACGTAAAACCTAAAGCTAAACGTGTTGGACGTTACACTGGTTTTACTAACAAAACTAAAAAAGCTATCATCACTCTTACAGCTGATTCAAAAGCAATCGAGTTGTTTGCTGCTGAAGCTGAATAATCTAAGGAGGAAATATCGTGGGAATTCGTGTTTATAAACCAACAACAAACGGTCGCCGTAATATGACTTCTTTGGATTTCGCTGAAATCACAACAAGCACACCAGAAAAAACGTTGCTTGTTGCTTTGAAGAACAAGGCTGGTCGTAACAACAACGGTCGTATCACTGTTCGTCACCAAGGTGGTGGACACAAACGTTTCTACCGTTTGGTTGACTTCAAACGTAACAAAGACAACGTTGAAGCAGTTGTTAAAACTATCGAGTACGATCCAAACCGTTCTGCAAACATCGCTCTTGTACACTACACTGACGGTGTGAAAGCTTACATCATCGCTCCAAAAGGTCTTGAAGTTGGTCAACGTATCGTTTCAGGTCCTGAAGCAGATATCAAAGTCGGAAACGCTCTTCCACTTGCTAACATCCCAGTTGGTACTTTGATCCACAACATCGAATTGAAACCAGGTCGTGGCGGAGAATTGGTACGTGCTGCTGGAGCATCAGCTCAAGTATTGGGTCAAGAAGGTAAATATGTTCTTGTTCGCCTTCAATCAGGTGAAGTTCGTATGATTCTTGGAACTTGTCGTGCAACAGTTGGTGTTGTCGGAAACGAACAACATGGACTTGTAAACCTTGGTAAAGCAGGACGTAGCCGTTGGAAAGGTATCCGCCCAACAGTTCGTGGTTCTGTAATGAACCCTAACGATCACCCACACGGTGGTGGTGAAGGTAAAGCACCAGTTGGTCGTAAAGCACCATCAACTCCATGGGGCAAACCTGCTCTTGGTCTTAAAACTCGTAACAAGAAAGCGAAATCTGACAAACTTATCGTTCGTCGTCGCAACGAGAAATAATTTTAAACTAGTCGCTTAAGTGCTAGATAATCCGCCAGCTCGGTAGCGCTCCTCGTGAGCGCAAGCCGCTGTGGTACTATATTTAAAGGAGAAAATATTAAAATGGGACGCAGTCTTAAAAAAGGACCTTTCGTCGATGAGCATTTGATGAAAAAAGTTGAAGCTCAAGCTAACGACGAAAAGAAAAAAGTTATCAAAACTTGGTCACGTCGTTCAACGATCTTCCCAAGTTTCATTGGTTACACAATCGCAGTTTATGATGGACGTAAACACGTACCTGTTTACATCCAAGAAGACATGGTAGGTCACAAACTTGGTGAATTCGCACCAACTCGTACTTACAAAGGTCACGCCGCAGACGACAAGAAGACACGTAGAAAATAAGGAGAACATAAATGGCAGAAATTACTTCAGCTAAAGCAATGGCTCGCACAGTACGTGTTTCGCCTCGTAAATCACGTCTTGTTCTTGACAACATCCGTGGTAAAAGCGTAGCCGATGCAATCGCAATTTTGACATTCACTCCAAACAAAGCTGCTGAAATCATCTTGAAAGTTTTGAACTCAGCTGTAGCTAACGCTGAAAACAACTTTGGTTTGGATAAAGCTAACTTGGTAGTATCTGAAGCATTCGCAAACGAAGGACCAACTATGAAACGTTTCCGTCCACGTGCGAAAGGTTCAGCTTCACCAATCAACAAACGTACAGCTCACATCACTGTAGCTGTTGCAGAAAAATAAGGAGGTAAAATCGTGGGTCAAAAAGTACATCCAATTGGTATGCGTGTCGGCATCATCCGTGATTGGGATGCCAAATGGTATGCTGAAAAAGAATACGCGGATTACCTTCATGAAGATCTTGCAATCCGTAAATTCGTTCAAAAAGAACTTGCTGACGCAGCAGTTTCAACTATTGAAATCGAACGCGCAGTAAACAAAGTTAACGTTTCGCTTCACACTGCTAAACCAGGTATGGTTATCGGTAAAGGTGGTGCTAACGTTGATGCACTCCGTGCAAAACTTAACAAATTGACTGGAAAACAAGTACACATCAACATCATCGAAATCAAACAACCTGATTTGGATGCTCACCTTGTTGGTGAAGGAATTGCTCGTCAATTGGAGCAACGTGTTGCTTTCCGTCGTGCACAAAAACAAGCAATCCAACGTGCTATGCGTGCTGGAGCTAAAGGAATTAAAACTCAAGTATCAGGTCGTTTGAACGGTGCAGATATCGCCCGTGCAGAAGGATACTCTGAAGGTACAGTTCCACTTCACACACTTCGCGCAGATATCGATTACGCTTGGGAAGAAGCAGATACTACATACGGTAAACTTGGTGTTAAAGTATGGATCTACCGTGGTGAAGTTCTTCCAGCTCGTAAAAACACTAAAGGAGGTAAATAACCAATGTTAGTACCTAAACGTGTTAAACACCGTCGTGAATTCCGTGGTAAAATGCGCGGTGAAGCTAAAGGTGGAAAAGAAGTAGCATTCGGTGAATACGGTCTTCAAGCTACAACTAGCCACTGGATCACTAACCGCCAAATCGAAGCTGCTCGTATCGCCATGACTCGTTACATGAAACGTGGTGGTAAAGTTTGGATTAAAATCTTCCCACACAAATCATACACAGCTAAAGCTATCGGGGTTCGTATGGGATCTGGTAAAGGGGCACCTGAAGGTTGGGTAGCACCAGTTAAACGTGGTAAAGTTATGTTTGAAGTTGCTGGTGTATCTGAAGAGATCGCTCGCGAAGCGCTACGTCTTGCAAGCCACAAATTGCCAGTTAAATGTAAATTCGTAAAACGTGAAGCAGAATAAGGAGAAGGCATGAAACTTAATGAAGTAAAAGAATTTGTTAAAGAACTTCGTGGTCTTTCTCAAGAAGAACTCGCGAAGCGCGAAAACGAATTGAAAAAAGAATTGTTTGAACTTCGTTTCCAAGCTGCTACTGGTCAATTAGAACAAACAGCTCGCTTGAAAGAAGTTAAAAAACAAATCGCTCGTATCAAAACAGTTCAATCTGAAGCGAAATAATAGACTAGGGAAGGAGAAATTTCAATGGAACGCAATAATCGTAAAGTTCTTGTTGGACGTGTTGTATCTGACAAAATGGACAAGACAATCACAGTTGTAGTTGAAACAAAACGTAACCACCCAGTCTATGGTAAACGTATTAACTACTCTAAAAAATACAAAGCACATGATGAAAACAATGTTGCCAAAGAAGGCGATATCGTACGTATCATGGAAACTCGCCCGCTTTCAGCTACAAAACGTTTCCGTCTTGTAGAAGTTATTGAAGAAGCGGTTATCATCTAATCAAGCCTGAAAGGAGAAAACTGAAATGATTCAAACAGAAACTCGTTTGAAAGTCGCAGACAACAGCGGTGCACGCGAAATCTTGACTATCAAAGTTCTTGGTGGTTCTAAACGTAAATTTGCGAACATCGGTGATGTTATTGTGGCATCTGTAAAACAAGCTACTCCTGGTGGTGCGGTTAAAAAAGGTGACGTTGTTAAAGCAGTTATCGTTCGTACTAAATCAGGTGCTCGTCGTGCTGATGGTTCATACATCAAATTTGACGAAAACGCAGCAGTTATCATCCGTGACGACAAAACTCCTCGCGGAACACGTATCTTTGGCCCAGTTGCACGTGAATTGCGTGAAGGTGGCTTCATGAAGATCGTGTCACTTGCTCCAGAAGTACTTTAATCAATAAAAAAACAAACACAGTCCCCTGGCCTAGCCAGGGTGCCCATTGGGCGTAAGAATAAAAGGAGAAAAAAATGTTTGTAAAAAAAGGCGACAAAGTTCGCGTAATCGCTGGTAAAGATAAGGGAACAGAAGCTGTTGTCCTTACTGCCCTTCCAAAAGTAAACAAAGTTATCGTTGAAGGTGTTAACATCGTTAAGAAACACCAACGTCCAACAAACGAACTTCCTCAAGGTGGTATCATCGAGAAGGAAGCAGCTATCCACGTATCAAACGTTCAAGTTTTGGACAAAAATGGTGTAGCTGGTCGTGTTGGTTACAAATTTGTAGACGGTAAAAAAGTTCGCTACAACAAAAAATCAGGCGAAGTGCTTGATTAATCACGAAGGAAAGGAGAAGTATAATGGCAAATCGTTTAAAAGAAAAATATCTTAATGAAGTAGTTCCTGCTTTGACAGAACAATTTAACTACTCATCAGTGATGGCTGTTCCTAAAGTGGATAAGATCGTTTTGAACATGGGTGTTGGTGAAGCTGTATCAAACGCTAAAAGCCTTGAAAAAGCTGCTGAAGAATTAGCACTTATCTCAGGTCAAAAACCACTTATCACTAAAGCTAAAAAATCTATCGCCGGCTTCCGTCTTCGTGAAGGTGTTGCGATCGGTGCAAAAGTTACCCTTCGTGGTGAACGTATGTACGAATTCTTGGATAAATTGGTTTCAGTATCACTTCCACGTGTACGTGACTTCCACGGTGTTCCAACAAAATCATTTGACGGACGCGGGAACTACACACTTGGTGTGAAAGAGCAATTGATCTTCCCAGAAATCAACTTTGATGACGTTGACAAAACTCGTGGTCTTGACATCGTTATCGTAACTACTGCTAACACAGACGAAGAGTCACGTGCATTGCTTACAGGCCTTGGAATGCCTTTTGCAAAATAATATAGGAGGTATAACTAATGGCTAAAAAATCTATGATTGCTAAGAACAAACGCCCAGCGAAGTTCTCTACTCAAGCATACACTCGCTGTGAACGTTGTGGACGTCCACACTCAGTTTACCGCAAGTTTAAACTTTGCCGTGTTTGCTTCCGTGAATTGGCATATAAAGGTCAAATCCCTGGTGTAACAAAAGCATCTTGGTAATATCATGATACAAAGAGCGTAACAACCATAGCAAAAATAGGAGATTTGGTGCAGGAGCGCTGCTCTAAGACAAATCTATCTTTTTTGCCCAGGTTGTAGCTCGTGTTCAAATGAGTATATTCTCGTTTGCATATATCAGAACTATCTGAGCCTAGCTCAATCATTAACTAGCAAGTGCAACTTGCAAACTACTAGTAAGAGGAGAAAAATAAAATGGTTATGACTGACCCAATCGCAGACTTCCTAACTCGTATTCGTAACGCTAACCAAGCAAAACACGAAGTACTTGAAGTACCTGCATCAAACATCAAAAAAGGGATTGCTGAAATCCTTAAACGCGAAGGTTTTGTTAAGAACGTAGAAATCATCGAAGATGACAAACAAGGTATCATCCGTGTATTCTTGAAATACGGAACTAACGGTGAACGAGTTATCACTAACTTGAAACGCGTTTCTAAACCAGGACTTCGTGTTTACAAAAAACGTGAAGATCTTCCAAAAGTACTTAACGGTCTTGGAATTGCTATCCTTTCAACTTCTGAAGGTTTGCTTACTGATAAAGAAGCACGCCAAAAGAATGTTGGTGGAGAAGTTATCGCTTACGTTTGGTAATATTTAGCTCCCAATTTCTTTGTGACTCGTCGTTATCGTCTCTTGTCTAACCCAAAGTTATGCCTGCGAGACGATGCCTATATTCACTTTGAAATTGAAACCTAAATGTTCCTTCAAATCGAGAAATCGATTTAACCCCGTGAAAACTGGCCAACAAGGCCTGACAATTTAACAGGAGAATAAAAACATGTCACGTATTGGTAATAAAGTTATCGTGTTGCCTGCTGGTGTTGAACTCACTAACAATGACAACGTTGTAACTGTAAAAGGACCTAAAGGGGAACTTACTCGTGAGTTCTCAAAAGATATTGAAATTCGTGTGGAAGGTACTGAAGTAACTCTTCACCGTCCAAACGATTCAAAAGAAATGAAAACTATCCACGGAACTACTCGTGCCCTTTTGAACAACATGGTTATTGGTGTTTCAGAAGGATTCAAGAAAGAACTTGAAATGCGTGGAGTTGGTTACCGTGCACAACTTCAAGGAAACAAACTTGTCTTGGCTGTTGGTAAATCTCATCCAGACGAAGTTGAAGCTCCAGAAGGAATTACTTTTGAACTTCCAAACCCAACAACAATCGTTGTTAGCGGAATTTCAAAAGAAGTAGTTGGTCAAACAGCTGCTTACGTACGTAGCCTTCGTTCACCAGAACCTTACAAAGGTAAAGGTATCCGTTACGTTGGCGAATATGTTCGTCTTAAAGAAGGTAAAACTGGTAAATAATGTTGAGTGGTTGATTGTCAACCACCAACCTCATTACCAACTTTGTGCATAGCACATGATTTAAAATAAAGAGGTGAAAACTGTGATTTCTAAACCAGATAAAAACAAACTCCGCCAAAAACGCCACCGTCGTGTACGCGGAAAACTCTCTGGAACTGCTGATCGCCCACGTTTGAACGTATTCCGTTCTAATACAGGCATCTACGCTCAAGTGATTGATGACGTAGCGGGTGTAACGCTCGCAAGTGCTTCAACTCTTGACAAAGAAGTTTCAAAAGGAACTAAAACTGAACAAGCCGTTGCTGTCGGTAAACTCGTTGCAGAACGTGCAAGTGCTAAAGGTATTTCAGAAGTGGTGTTCGACCGCGGTGGATATCTATATCACGGACGTGTGAAAGCTTTGGCTGATGCAGCTCGTGAAAACGGATTGAAATTCTAATAGGAGGACACTAGAAAATGGCATTTAAAGACAATGCAGTAGAACTTGAAGAACGCGTAGTTGCTGTTAACCGTGTTACAAAAGTTGTTAAAGGTGGACGTCGTCTTCGTTTCGCAGCTCTTGTAGTAGTTGGTGACCGCAACGGTCGTGTAGGATTTGGTACTGGTAAAGCTCAAGAAGTTCCAGAAGCAATCCGCAAAGCAGTAGAAGATGCTAAGAAAAACTTGATCGAAGTTCCTATGGTTGGAACAACAATTCCACATGAAGTTCTTTCAGAATTCGGTGGAGCTAAAGTATTGTTGAAACCTGCTGTAGAAGGTTCTGGAGTTGCCGCAGGTGGTGCAGTTCGTGCCGTTGTGGAATTGGCAGGTGTGGCAGATATTACATCTAAATCACTTGGCTCTAACACTCCAATCAACATTGTTCGCGCAACTGTTGAAGGTTTGAAACAATTGAAACGCGCTGAAGAAGTTGCTGCCCTTCGTGGTATTTCAGTTTCTGATTTGGCATAAGAAAGGGGATAAAATGGCTCAAATTAAAATTACTTTGACTAAGTCTCCAATCGGACGCATTCCATCACAACGTAAAACTGTTGTAGCACTTGGACTTGGCAAATTGAACAGCTCTGTTATTAAAGAAGATAACCCTGCAATCCGTGGTATGATCACTGCAGTATCTCACTTGGTAACAGTTGAAGAAGTAAACTAATGATTGTTTAGGGGATGTGCATATGACCATCCCCTAAAACTAGATATAGTCATCTTAAATGACACAGTATAGGCGAGTTGATAAGGGAGACAACCTTTTCTCCTTTATCGGCGCTAGCATTTTACAAAAGAGGAGAAAAATAAATGAAACTTCATGAATTGAAACCTGCAGAAGGTTCTCGTAAGTCACGCAACCGTGTTGGACGTGGTACTTCATCAGGTAACGGTAAAACATCAGGTCGCGGTCAAAAAGGTCAAAAAGCTCGTAGCGGTGGCGGTGTACGTCTTGGTTTTGAAGGTGGACAAACTCCATTGTTCCGTCGTCTTCCAAAACGTGGATTTACAAATATCAACACTAAAGAATATGCTATTGTAAACCTTGATCAATTGAACGCCTTTGATGACGGTGCTGAGGTAACTCCAGTGGTACTTGTAGAATCAGGAATTGTAAAATCTGAAAAATCAGGTATCAAAATTCTTGGTAACGGTGAGTTGACTAAGAAATTGACTGTTAAAGCAGCTAAATTCTCTAAATCAGCTGAAGAAGCTATCACTGCTAAAGGTGGTTCTGTTGAAGTCATCTAAGTGAGGTGACCTATGTTTTTTAAATTATTGAGAGAAGCATTCAAAGTTAAACAAGTTCGATCAAAAATTCTATTTACAATTTTTATCGTATTTGTATTCCGTATCGGTACAAGCATTACTGTGCCATGGGTAAATGCAAATAGCTTGAACGCTTTGAGTGGACTATCCTTTTTGAATATGTTGAGCTTGGTGTCAGGGAATGCCATGAAAAACTTCTCAGTTTTTGCACTTGGTGTTAGCCCGTACATCACAGCCTCAATCGTCGTCCAACTCTTGCAAATGGATTTATTACCAAAATTTGTAGAGTGGGGGAAACAGGGGGAAGTTGGTCGTAGAAAGTTAAACCAGGCAACTCGATACATTGCACTTGTGCTTGCATTTGTTCAATCAGTTGGGATTACTGCTGGTTTTAACGCTCTATCTGGAGCTAAACTTTTGACTGTACCACTTACACCACAAGTTTTCCTTGTAATTGGTGGAATCTTAACCGCAGGAAGCATGATTGTGACCTGGTTGGGAGAACAAATCACAGATAAGGGATACGGGAATGGTGTTTCAATGATTATCTTTGCAGGGATTGTTGCTTCAATTCCTGATATGATTAAAGGCATCTATGTAGATTACTTTGTCAATGTACCAAGCAGTCGTTTGACATCGTCTCTAATTTTTGTTGCCATCTTAATCGTTGCTGTATTGGTAATTGTTTACTTTACAACTTATGTTGAACAAGCTAAATACAAGATCCCAATTCAGTATACAAAGGTAGCTCAAGGTGCACCATCAAGTTCCTATCTTCCTTTGAAGATTAACCCTGCTGGGGTTATCCCTGTTATCTTTGCCAGCTCTATTACAGCAGCACCGGCAGCAATTTTACAATTCGTAAGTGCGTCTGGCCTTAATTGGGAATGGGTAAAAACCGCTCAAGAGTTGGTATCTACTTCAACCCCAACAGGTGTTGCATTGTATGCTCTGTTGATTATTCTCTTTACATTCTTCTATACATTTGTACAGATCAATCCAGAGAAAGCAGCAGAAAATTTACAAAAGAGTGGAGCTTATATCCATGGTGTCCGTCCAGGTAAGGGGACAGAGGAGTACATGTCAAAACTTCTTCGTCGTCTCGCTACTGTCGGATCTCTCTTCCTAGGTGTTATTTCTATCTTACCTATCGTAGCTAAAGATTTATTTGGTCTTTCAGAAGTTGTTGCTTTTGGGGGAACAAGTTTGCTAATCATTATCTCTACAGGTATTGAAGGAATTAAACAATTGGAAGGATATCTATTGAAACGTAAGTATGTTGGTTTCTTAGATACAACAGAATAATTGTAATAGAAAATAAAATTCACTATTGCTCAGAGAGTGGAGTGTAAAAATCAAAGACATTGTCAGATTTTTATCTCCTCTCTTCTATTTTGTTTTTAAATAGGAGTTGAAATGAATTTTTGCTTCTATTTAAAAATAAAAAAGGAGTATGAATCATGAATCTTTTGATTATGGGTTTACCTGGTGCAGGTAAGGGGACACAAGCGGCGAAAATCGTTGAACAATTTCACGTTGCCCACATCTCAACAGGTGATATGTTCCGTGCGGCAATGGCTAACCAAACTGAAATGGGTGTGCTAGCTAAGTCGTATATTGACAAAGGCGAGTTGGTTCCAGATGAAGTAACAAATGGAATTGTTAAAGAACGTCTTTCTCAAGATGATATTAAAGAAACTGGTTTCTTATTAGACGGATATCCACGTACTATTGAACAAGCGCATGCTTTAGATAAAACATTGGCTGAACTTGGTATTGAGCTTGAAGGTGTTATCAACATCGAAGTAAATCCAGACAGTCTTTTAGAGCGTTTGAGCGGACGTATCATTCATCGTCAAACTGGAGAAACTTTCCATAAAGTATTCAATCCACCAGTTGATTACAAAGAGGAAGATTACTACCAACGTGAAGATGATAAACCTGAGACAGTAAAACGTCGTTTGGATGTTAATATTGCTCAAGGGGAACCAATCATTGCTCACTATCGCGCTAAAGGTTTAGTACATGATATCGAAGGTAACCAAGATATCGATGATGTCTTTAAAGATATCGAAAAGGTATTGACAAATTTGAAATAAAAGCGTTTTTCAGACTTGCAAAATGTCTTGACAAATGTTATACTGAGTTAGTCTGACTTATAATTGTTGTCTCTGTGTCTAGAGGCATCAAATCGAAATTTAGGGAGGTACTTTTGCGTGGCAAAAGACGATGTGATTGAAGTTGAAGGCAAAGTAGTCGATACAATGCCGAATGCAATGTTTACGGTTGAACTTGAAAATGGACATCAGATTTTAGCAACAGTTTCTGGTAAAATTCGTAAAAACTATATTCGTATTTTAGCGGGAGATCGTGTTACTGTTGAAATGAGTCCATATGACTTGACACGTGGACGTATCACTTACCGCTTTAAATAATCGAAAAACTTGGAGGGATAAGAAATGAAAGTAAGACCATCGGTCAAACCAATTTGCGAATACTGTAAAGTAATTCGTCGTAATGGCCGTGTTATGGTAATTTGCCCAGCAAATCCAAAACACAAACAACGTCAAGGATAAGATAGAAAGGAGAAAACATGGCTCGTATTGCTGGAGTTGACATTCCAAATGACAAACGTGTAGTTATCTCATTGACTTATGTCTATGGTATCGGACTTGCAACATCTAAGAAAATCTTAGCAGCTGCTGGAATTTCAGAAGATATTCGTGTTCGCGACCTTACATCAGATCAAGAAGATGCTATCCGTCGTGAAGTTGATGCAATTAAAGTTGAAGGTGACCTTCGTCGTGAAGTAAACTTGAACATCAAACGTTTGATGGAAATCGGTTCATACCGTGGTATCCGTCACCGTCGTGGACTTCCTGTCCGTGGACAAAACACTAAAAACAATGCTCGCACTCGTAAAGGTAAAGCTGTTGCGATTGCTGGTAAGAAAAAATAATATAGGAGGTAAAAGTCTTGGCTAAACCAACACGTAAACGTCGTGTGAAAAAGAATATCGAATCTGGTATTGCTCATATTCACGCTACATTTAATAACACTATTGTTATGATTACTGATGTGCATGGTAATGCAATCGCTTGGTCATCAGCTGGTGCTCTTGGTTTCAAAGGTTCTCGTAAATCTACACCATTTGCTGCTCAAATGGCTTCAGAAGCTGCTGCTAAATCTGCACAAGAACACGGTCTTAAATCAGTTGAAGTTACTGTAAAAGGTCCAGGTTCTGGTCGTGAGTCAGCTATTCGTGCTCTTGCTGCCGCTGGTCTTGAAGTAACAGCAATTCGTGATGTGACTCCAGTGCCACACAATGGTGCTCGTCCTCCAAAACGTCGCCGTGTATAATCATTACCTTTACACTGCTTTTCGTTTAAGAGGGAGTAACTAAATGATCGAGTTTGAAAAACCAAATATAACAAAAATTGATGAAAATAAAGATTATGGCAAGTTTGTAATCGAACCACTAGAACGTGGATACGGTACAACACTTGGTAACTCTCTTCGTCGTGTACTTCTTGCTTCTCTTCCAGGAGCAGCTGTTACATCTATCGATATCGATGGAGTATTACATGAGTTTGATACAATTCCTGGTGTTCGCGAAGACGTGATGCAAATCATTTTGAACATTAAAGGGATTGCAGTTAAATCATATGTAAAAGACGAAAAGACTATTGAACTTGATGTCGAAGGGCCTGCTGAAGTTACAGCTGGAGACATTTTGACTGATAGTGATATCGAAATCGTAAATCCAGATCATTATCTTTTCACAATCGGAGAAGGTGCTTCATTTAAAGCGACTATGACTGTAAATAGTGGTCGTGGATATGTACCTGCAGACGAAAATAAGAAAGATAATGCACCAGTTGGAACGCTTGCTGTAGATTCTATTTATACACCAGTTACAAAAGTTAACTATCAAGTAGAACCTGCTCGTGTAGGAAGCAATGATGGTTTCGACAAATTAACCCTTGAAATCTTGACAAATGGAACTATTATTCCAGAAGATGCTTTAGGGCTTTCAGCACGCATTTTGACAGAACATCTTGATTTGTTTACAAATCTTACAGAGATTGCTAAATCTGCAGAAGTGATGAAAGAAGCTGATACTGAATCGGACGACCGTATTTTGGAACGTACGATTGAGGAACTTGACTTATCTGTACGCTCATATAACTGTTTGAAACGTGCTGGTATCAATACTGTGCATGATTTGACAGAAAAATCTGAAGCAGAGATGATGAAAGTAAGAAATCTTGGACGCAAGAGTTTGGAAGAAGTGAAACTCAAACTCATTGATTTGGGTCTTGGATTAAAAGATAAATAAAGGAGGAATACATGGCTTACCGTAAACTAGGACGCACTAGCTCACAACGTAAAGCAATGCTTCGCGATTTGACAACTGACCTTTTGATCAACGAATCAATCGTGACAACTGAAGCTCGTGCTAAAGAAATCCGTAAAACTGTTGAAAAAATGATTACTCTAGGTAAACGTGGTGATTTGCATGCACGTCGTCAAGCTGCTGCTTTCGTACGTAATGAAATCGCATCTGAAAACTATGATGAAGCAACTGACAAGTACACTTCTACTACAGCTCTTCAAAAATTGTTCTCAGAAATCGCACCTCGTTACGCAGACCGTAACGGTGGATACACTCGTATCCTTAAAACTGAACCACGTCGTGGTGATGCAGCGCCAATGGCGATCATCGAATTAGTATAAAATCATCAATTTTGTTGAGTGTTATGATGATGGAGCCCCTGTGCTCTTAGTCTAGCTCTGGTCTACCGCTAGGACTTTTGTCCTAGCGGGAACACTCATCATAAGATGATCGGGTAGACGCTTGTTTACGAAATTGTTTTTCTTTTAAGAACAATTTCGTAAGCAGGCGTTTTTTAGTTTTTTTGTTGTAAATGTGCTATACTGAGAAAAAAAGAAAAACACAAAACTAAATTTTCTATAGTTTAAAAATGGAGGGCCGATATGAAAGCTATTATAACTGTAGTTGGAAAAGATAAGGGCGGAATTGTTGCTGGTGTTGCGACTAAAATTGCTGAATTAGGATTAAATATTGATGACATTTCACAAACTGTCTTGGACGAGTTCTTCACAATGATGGCTGTGGTATCTAGTGAAGAAAAACAAGATTTTACTCGTTTGAGAAATGAGTTTGAGGCTTTTGGTCAGACTTTGAATGTCAAAATCAATATTCAGAGTGCTGCGATTTTTGATGCTATGTATAATATCTAGGAGGCGTGTATGGATATTAGACAAGTTACTGAAACTATCGCAATGATTGAAGAGCAGAATTTTGATATTAGAACCATTACCATGGGAATTTCACTTCTTGATTGTATTGATCCTGATATCAATAAGGCTGCAGATAAAATTTATGATAAGATAACTAGTAAGGCAGCAAATTTAGTTGCTGTCGGTGATGAAATTGCTGCGGAACTTGGGATTCCAATTGTTAACAAACGCGTATCGGTAACTCCTCTTTCCTTGATTGGAGCAGCAACAGATGCGACAGATTATGTAGTGTTGGCTAAAGCATTGGATAAGGCTGCAAAAAAAATTGGGGTAGACTTTATTGGAGGTTTTTCTGCCTTGGTACAAAAAGGTTACCAAAAAGGGGATGAAATTCTGATAAATTCTATTCCACGTGCTCTAGCAGAGACAGATAAGGTTTGTTCTTCTGTCAATATTGGTTCAACTAAGTCAGGAATCAACATGACTGCTGTAGCTGATATGGGACGAATTATCAAGGAAACAGCTGAACTTTCGGATATGGGGGCTGCTAAACTAGTCGTTTTTGCCAATGCAATTGAGGATAATCCTTTTATGGCAGGAGCCTTCCATGGTGTTGGTGAAGCAGATGTTATTATTAATGTTGGCGTTTCTGGTCCAGGTGTTGTTAAACGTGCCTTGGAAAAAGTTCGTGGGGAAAGCTTTGATGTAGTTGCTGAAACTGTTAAAAAGACAGCTTTCAAGATTACCCGTATTGGTCAATTAGTTGGTCAAATGGCTAGTGAGCGACTTGGAGTTGATTTTGGAATCGTTGATTTGAGCTTAGCTCCAACTCCAGCAGTTGGAGATTCTGTAGCTCGTGTTCTTGAGGAGATGGGATTGGAAACAGTTGGAACTCATGGGACGACTGCAGCCCTAGCACTTTTGAATGATCAGGTTAAAAAAGGTGGGGTTATGGCTTGTAACCAAGTTGGTGGCTTATCAGGTGCCTTCATTCCAGTTTCTGAGGACGAAGGTATGATTGCAGCTGTACAAAATGGTTCTCTCAATCTAGAAAAATTAGAAGCAATGACCGCTATCTGTTCAGTCGGGTTAGATATGATTGCCATTCCTGCGGATACCCCCGTTGAAACGATTGCGGCTATGATTGCGGATGAGGCAGCAATTGGTGTCATTAATATGAAAACCACAGCTGTCCGTATCATTCCAAAGGGTAAAGAAGGCGACATGATTGAATTTGGTGGCTTATTGGGAACTGCCCCAGTTATGAAAGTCAATGGAGCTTCTTCGGCTGATTTCATTGCTCGTGGAGGACAGATTCCAGCTCCAATTCATAGTTTTAAAAATTAATAAAAAATAAAATGATTTAAGTTCAATTTAAGGATAAGTATGTATACTCTAATCATTAAATAAAGACCTCCTAACTTTATTTAATAGAAATCCTAAACTTTTTCATAATAATCTCCTACAAAAAGTCGCTCGTAAGAGTGACTTTTGTTTTGTATTCTCAAAAAACTACTAAAATATCATTGATTCTAACCAATTTTTTTAAAAATGGCTACTTTTTTCTAAGTCAAACTAGCCTAAAACCTTGCCATGATTGGCTTTTTGAAATTTTATGGTATAATAGTAGTAGTTTTATTAGATGGAGTATGATTTTTGAGAAAAAGCTTTCGTGTAAAAAAAGAGAAAGATTTCGACGCCATATTTAAAGAGGGGAAAAGTGTAGCTAATCGAAAATTTGTTATTTATCGATTAGAAAACCAGCAACAACATTTTCGAGTAGGCTTATCAGTTAGCAAGAGGTTAGGAAATGCTGTAACAAGAAATCAAATCAAGAGAAGAATTCGACATGTTTTGATTAAAAACAGTCACCAGATAGTTGATAATGTAGACTTTGTTGTCATTGCTCGAAAAGGCGTTGAAACTCTAGAATATGCAGAAATCGAAAAAAACCTACTTCATGTTTTGAGATTAGCAAAGATATACCAGGAAGGAAATAGGAGTGAAGAAGAAATTACAATTGACTAGTATGCTAGGTTTGTCCTTGTTGGTAATGACTGCTTGTGCAACTAGTGAAGTTTCTGCTGATTCGTCAGATTTTTGGAGTAAACTTGTTTATTTTTTTGCTGAAACCATTCGTTTTTTGTCCTTTAATGTAAGTATTGGTTTAGGGATCATTATTTTCACAGTCTTGATTCGAACAATCTTATTACCGGTCTTTCAAACGCAAATGGTGGCATCCAGAAAAATGCAAGAAGCGCAGCCTCGTATAAAAGAATTGCGCGAACGTTATCCAGGTCGCGATATGGAAAGTCGCACTAAACTAGATCAGGAAACACGCAAACTATTTAAAGAATTAGGAATTAAGCAATCTGCATCGTTTTGGCCGCTTTTGATTCAAATGCCAATTCTATTGGCCCTTTTCCAAGCCTTATCGTACGTAGATTTTTTGAAGACTGGCCATTTTTTGTGGTTCAATCTAGGTGGAGCTGACACTACTTTGGTATTACCAATTCTAGCTGCCTTATTCACTTTCTTCAGTAGCTGGCTTTCAAACAAAGCCTTGCCTGAAAAAAATGGTGCAATGACAGCGATGATGTATGGAATGCCTGTCATCATCTTCTTTTTTGCAATGTCTGCACCAAGCGGTGTTGCTCTTTATTGGACGGTTTCAAACGCTTATCAAGTATTGCAAACTTACCTACTGAACAATCCCTTCAAAATCATTGAAGAGCGTGAAGCGGATGTGAAGGCTAAAAGAGATCTAGAAGCTAAGAAAAGAAAAGCTCTGAAGAAAGCACAGAAAAAGAAAAAGTAAGGAGAAATCTGATAATGGTATTATTTACAGGTTTAACTGTTGAAGAAGCAATCCAAAAAGGATTGAATGAATTAAATATTCCGAGAATGAAAGCTCATATCAAGGTTGTTTCGAAAGAGAAAAAAGGATTTTTTGGGCTTTTCGGAAAGAAACCAGCTCAAGTTGATATCGAAGCAATTAGTGAGACTACTGTTGTAAAAGCAAATCAGCAGGCTATCAAAGGCGTTCCAAAAGAAATTAATGATCAAAATGACCCAGTTAAAACAGTCAGTGAAGCGACAGTTGATTTAGGGCATGTAGTTGCAGCTATCAAGAAAATTGAAGAAGAAGGTCAAGAAATTTCTGAAGAAGTCAAGGCTGAAATTCTTAAAAACGATAAAGAAGCAAGTACGATTTTAGAGGAAACAGGGCATATTGCTGTTTTAAAAGAATTGGAACCTGAAGAAACTCAAGATAATGATGACGAAGAGCAAAGTAGTGATTTAGAAAACCTTGGTTTGAAAGTCGAACCAACTTATGACACTGAAAAGGTTGTTGAAGAAGTGACGGACTATGTTCAAGCAATCATCGATGATATGGATGTTGAGGGAACTATTTCTAGTACCTCTAACCGTCGCTCTATCAATATGCAAATTGATACAAATGAGCCAGGTCGTATTATTGGTTATCATGGTAAAGTTTTGAAATCTCTTCAACTTTTGGCACAAAATTACCTTTATAACCGTTATTCAAAAACTTTCTACATCACTATTAACGTGAATGACTATGTGGAACATCGTGCAGAAGTGTTGCAGAGCTATGCGCAAAAATTGGCTACACGTGTCTTGGAAGAAGGACGTAGTCAGATGACAGATCCAATGTCAAGTAGCGAGCGTAAAATTATTCATCGCATCATCTCACGAATGGAAGGTGTAACGAGTTACTCGGAAGGTGATGAACCAAACCGTTACGTTGTAGTTGATACAGAATAAGATAAATAAAAGATCAGGTTTTTCCTGATTTTTTTCTCACTAAAGAAGGAATCAAATGAAAGAATTCAAGGACTATCTTGCTTATCAAGGAGAACAGTACCGGAATCCTGACAAAGCAGGAGCTGAAAAGGATAAAATGCTAGACCTGCGTCAAAAAGGGCAGGAAGCGCGAAAGGCATTTACTCACCTAGCGGAATGTTTTCAAGCTAGGCATTCCGATTGGAATTTACACCCAACCAGTCAATGGATGAATCAAGCGCAGAGATTACGACCACATTTCTGGGTTTATTTACAGAGAGAGGGACATGTAACAGAGCCCATGATGGCTCTTCGTTTGTATGGAAATCAGAATAATTGGGGAATCTCTATAGAAATCAGCTTTGTAGAGAGAAAGAAAGATGAAAAGACCTTATCAAAACAGGCTAAAATCTTGGATATCCCAGTGGTTGATGGAATCTATTATTGGGTTCAGAAAAACGATGAAAGCTATAGAGTACAAGCTACTGAAGAGAACAGGAAACTTTTAAGACAAGAATTATCCAATCAGGAGATTCGTAAGGTTTTAGTAAAAGTTGATATTCCAATAGCCGATGAAGATACCCTAGATAAGGTTCTAGATGGACTTGATAGAGGTTTTGAAAAATTATTACCTTACTATCAAGCGACCAGAAATTAATCTAATCGGCTGAGTCATTTTATAGTAAATTGTTTTATTGCTATTCTAGGTATTTTTTCATATAATAGTAAAATAGGATGAGTGGTATACTTATCACCTCAAAGAGAAAGGAAATTCTATGTCAAATCTATCTGTTAATGCGATTCGTTTTCTAGGTATTGACGCTATCAATAAAGCAAACTCAGGTCACCCAGGGGTGGTTATGGGAGCTGCACCGATGGCATACAGCCTATTCACTAAAGAACTTCGTATCAATCCAGCTCAACCAAATTGGATTAACCGCGACCGTTTCATTCTTTCAGCAGGTCATGGTTCAATGCTCCTCTACGCCCTTCTTCATCTCTCTGGATTTGAAGATGTGAGCATGGATGAAGTGAAGAGCTTCCGTCAATGGGGTTCTAAAACACCAGGTCACCCAGAATTTGGTCATACAGCAGGGGTTGATGCAACAACAGGTCCTCTAGGACAAGGGATTGCGACTGCGACAGGTTTTGCACAAGCAGAACGTTTCCTTGCGGCTAAGTACAACCGCGAAGGCTATAACATCTTTGACCACTACACTTACGTTATTTGTGGAGATGGTGACTTGATGGAAGGTGTCTCAAGTGAAGCTGCTTCTTATGCAGGTTTGCAAAAACTAGACAAGTTGGTTGTGCTCTATGATTCAAATGATATCAACTTGGATGGTGAGACAAAAGATTCATTTACAGAAAGTGTTCGTGACCGTTACAATGCCTACGGTTGGCATACAGCATTGGTAGAAGATGGGACAGACTTAGAAGCTATTCATGCTGCTATTGAAGAAGCTAAGGCTTCAGGAAAACCATCTTTAATCGAAGTGAAAACAGTTATTGGTTATGGTTCTCCAAACAAACAAGGGACTAATGCTGTACACGGCGCTCCTCTTGGAGCGGATGAAACTGCAGCAACTCGCCAAGCACTTGGTTGGAACTACGAACCATTTGAAATTCCAGCAGAAGTTTATGCTGATTTCAAACAAAATGTTGCGGACCGTGGTGCATCAGCATATGAAGCATGGACAAAACTAGTTGCAGACTATAAAGAAGCTCACCCAGAATTGGCTGCAGAAGTGGAAGCCATCATCGAAGGACGCGATCCAGTTGAATTGACTCCAGAAGACTTCCCAGCTTTAGAAAATGGTTTCTCTCAAGCGACTCGTAACTCAAGCCAGGATGCCTTGAATGTAGTAGCTGCTAAATTGCCAACCTTCCTTGGTGGATCAGCTGACCTTGCTCATTCAAATATGACTTACATCAAAACTGACGGACTTCAGGACGATGCAAATCGCTTGAACCGTAATATCCAATTTGGTGTTCGTGAATTTGCAATGGGAACTGTTTTGAACGGAATGGCTCTTCATGGTGGACTTCGTGTTTATGGCGGAACATTCTTCGTATTCTCAGATTACCTTAAAGCGGCAGTTCGTTTGTCAGCCCTACAAGGTCTTCCTGTAACCTATGTCTTTACTCACGATTCAATCGCAGTTGGTGAAGATGGGCCAACTCATGAACCGATTGAGCACTTGTCAGGCCTTCGTGCGATTCCAAACCTCAACGTTTTCCGTCCAGCAGATGCGCGTGAAACTCAAGCAGCTTGGTATCTCGCAGTGAAGAGTGAGAAAACACCAACTGCCCTTGTCTTGACTCGCCAAAACTTGACTGTTGAGGAAGGAACAGACTTCGAGAAGGTTGCAAAAGGTGCTTACGTTGTCTATGAAAATGCAGCAGACTTTGACACTATCTTGATTGCAACAGGTTCAGAAGTGAATCTAGCTGTTGCAGCTGCTAAAGAATTGGCAAGCCAAGGTGGAAAAGTTCGCGTAGTCAGCATGCCATCTACAGATGTATTTGATGCACAAGATGCAGCATACAAAGAAGAAATCTTACCAAATGCAGTTCGTCGCCGTGTAGCAGTCGAAATGGGAGCAACCCAAAACTGGTATAAATACGTCGGTCTTGATGGAGCGGTTCTCGGTATTGATACCTTTGGTGCGTCTGCTCCAGCTTCAAAAGTTTTAGAAGAATATGGCTTTACAGTAGAAAACTTAGTTGAAATTGTAAACAACTTGAAGTAAGAAAAATCAGAGCTTTGCTCTGGTTTTTTATTGTCCCAAAACCAGGGTATAATCTTGTAAAAACAAGTGAAATTTGATATAGTAGTTTTATCTGAATTACAAAGGAGTAAAAAATAATGGGTGGGAATTTAACATTCTTGATTATGCTTGTTTTGATGTTCGGCTTGATGTTCTTCATGCAACGTTCTCAAAAGAAACAAGCTGAAAAACGCATGGAGAGTCTCAATAAACTTCAAAAAGGTTATGAAGTCATTACTATCGGTGGTTTATACGGTACAGTAGATGAAGTTGATACCGAAAACAGAACGATCGTACTTGATGTAGACGGAGTTTACTTGACTTTTGAACTCGGAGCAATCAAATCAGTCTTGCCATTGAAAGAAGCTGTTACATCAGAAGGTACAGTCATCGACGGTGAAAGTGCGATTGAAGAATAAAACGGGGTTGATCTTATACCCCTTTTTCTATGAAGATGAGGGACAATGATGAAAAAAGTTGTTTTTGTTTGCCTTGGTAATATTTGCCGGAGTCCTATGGCAGAATTTGTGATGAAATCTTTAACCGATGAATATGAGATTGAAAGTAGAGCAACTTCTTCTTGGGAACACGGCAACCCAATTCACAAAGGAACTCAGAAAATCTTTAAAACTCACGGTATTCCTTATGATTCATCAAAAACATCACAACAAATCTCTAAGGATGATTTTGAATATTTTGATTATATCATTGGTATGGACGAATCGAATCTCCTTGACTTGACTCGAATGTGTCCTCAAAAACAACAGCACAAGATAGAAGCGTTCGCTTCTGAAAGTGTTCCAGATCCATGGTATACAGGTGATTTCAATGAAACTTATGATCGAGTTTTAGCTGGTTGCCAAGCTTGGCTAGCACGTTTAGAAAATGAGGAAAAAAATGGATAATTTAAAAAAACTCTATGATAAATACAGTGTCTATATAACACGTCCTCGTTTAGAAATTGCGACGGTAGTAGTTATAGTCCTTTGTGCTATTTTTGTATTTGTAGGGAATATGCCAAAACAAGGAGTCTTAAAACTGGATGGTGATTCAATTGTATATGATGGGAGCATCGTCCGTGGAAAGATGAATGGCCAAGGAATAATGACCTTCTCAAATGGCGATACCTACACCGGTGAGTTTAAAAATGGCGCATTTAATGGAAAAGGAACCTACCAAGCTAAGGATGGTTGGGTTTATGAAGGTGACTTTGTTAACGGCCAAGCTGAAGGAAAAGGAAAACTGACTACAGAGCAAGAAGTTGTCTATGAAGGCGACTTTAAACAAGGGCTCTTCCAACAAGCACAATAACCTCCTCTATGAGGAGGTATTACACTGCACAACTAGAAAGCGCTTACATGGAAATAAAAATGGCTTACAAGACTGTTTTACAACTAAGTTTGTGAAAAATAAAACTTTTACGGAATAATTCACAAACTTTGAGTGAAAAAGCGCATGTGTGAATATATTTGAAATTGTTTTCACAAACAACTAAAAAAAGTTTGTGAAATGTCTATGAAACTGTTTACAAATTTAAAAAAAAGAGTTATAATAATCTTGTGAAAAAATTAACAAAGGACTTACAATCCTTGAAAGCTATGGAGGAAAATATGGCTGATAAAAAAACTGTAACACCAGAGGAAAAGAAACTCGCTGCTGAAAAGCATGTCGATGGTTTGGTGCAAAAAGCTTTGGTTGCTCTTGAAGAAATGCGTAAACTCGATCAAGATCAAGTTGATTATATCGTAGCAAAAGCTTCAGTTGCAGCGCTTGACGCACATGGAGAACTTGCTCTTCATGCATTTGAAGAAACTGGACGTGGAGTATTTGAAGATAAAGCAACTAAAAACCTATTTGCTTGTGAGCACGTAGTAAATAACATGCGCCACACTAAAACAGTTGGTGTTATCGAAGAAGATGACGTAACAGGATTGACTCTTATTGCTGAACCAGTTGGTGTTGTTTGTGGGATTACTCCGACAACTAACCCAACTTCAACAGCAATCTTTAAAGCTTTGATTTCATTGAAGACTCGTAATCCGATTGTCTTTGCATTCCACCCATCAGCTCAAGAATCATCAGCTCATGCAGCTCAAATCGTGCGTGACGCAGCGATTAAAGCAGGAGCTCCTGAAAACTGTGTACAGTGGATTACTGAACCATCTATGGAAGCAACTAGCGCATTGATGAACCACGAAGGTGTTGCAACAATCCTTGCAACAGGTGGTAATGCCATGGTTAAAGCTGCATATTCATGTGGTAAACCAGCTCTTGGGGTTGGTGCGGGTAACGTTCCAGCTTATGTTGAAAAATCAGCTAACATCCGCCAAGCTGCTCACGATATCGTAATGTCTAAATCATTTGACAATGGTATGGTCTGTGCATCTGAACAAGCGGTTATCATTGATAAAGAAATTTACGATGAATTTGTAGCAGAGTTCAAATCTTATCACACTTACTTTGTAAACAAGAAAGAAAAAGCACTTCTTGAAGAGTTCTGCTTCGGCGTGAAAGCAAACAGCAAAAACTGTGCTGGTGCGAAATTGAACGCTGACATCGTTGGTAAACCAGCAACTTGGATTGCAGAACAAGCAGGATTTACAGTTCCAGAAGGAACAAACATTCTTGCTGCAGAATGTAAAGAAGTTGGTGAAAATGAGCCATTGACTCGTGAAAAATTGTCACCAGTTATCGCAGTTTTGAAATCTGAAAGCCGTGAAGATGGTATTACCAAAGCTCGTCAAATGGTTGAATTTAACGGTCTTGGTCACTCAGCAGCCATCCACACAGCTGACGAAGAATTGACTAAAGAATTTGGTAAAGCTGTTAAAGCTATTCGTGTTATCTGTAACTCACCTTCTACTTTCGGTGGTATCGGAGACGTTTATAATGCCTTCTTGCCATCATTGACACTCGGATGTGGTTCTTACGGACGTAACTCAGTTGGGGATAACGTTAGCGCCATTAACCTCTTGAATATCAAAAAAGTCGGAAGACGGAGAAATAACATGCAATGGATGAAACTTCCTTCAAAAACATACTTTGAACGTGATTCAATTCAATACCTTCAAAAATGTCGTGACGTTGAGCGTGTCATGATCGTTACAGACCACGCTATGGTAGAACTTGGTTTCCTTGATCGTATCATCGAACAACTTGACCTTCGTCGCAATAAGGTTGTTTACCAAATCTTTGCAGATGTAGAGCCAGATCCAGATATCACAACTGTTGAACGTGGTACAGAAATCATGCGTTCCTTCAAACCAGATACAATCATCGCTCTTGGTGGTGGATCACCAATGGATGCTGCTAAAGTAATGTGGCTCTTCTACGAACAACCAGAAGTGGACTTCCGTGACCTTGTACAAAAATTCATGGATATCCGTAAACGTGCCTTCAAATTCCCATTGCTTGGTAAGAAAACTAAATTCATCGCTATCCCAACTACATCTGGTACAGGATCTGAAGTAACTCCATTTGCCGTTATCTCTGATAAAGCAAACAACCGTAAATACCCAATCGCTGACTACTCATTGACACCAACTGTGGCAATCGTAGACCCTGCTTTGGTATTGACAGTTCCTGGATTTGTTGCTGCTGACACTGGTATGGACGTATTGACTCACGCAACTGAAGCTTACGTATCACAAATGGCTAGCGACTACACTGATGGTCTTGCTCTTCAAGCTATCAAACTTGTATTCGAAAACTTGGAAAGCTCAGTGAAGAATGCAGACTTCCACTCGCGTGAGAAAATGCATAACGCTTCAACTATTGCTGGTATGGCCTTTGCGAATGCCTTTCTAGGTATTTCTCACTCAATGGCTCACAAGATTGGTGCACAATTCCACACAGTTCACGGACGTACAAATGCAATCTTGCTTCCATACGTTATCCGTTACAACGGTACGCGCCCAGCTAAGACAGCTACATGGCCTAAGTACAACTACTACCGTGCAGATGAGAAGTATCAAGATATCGCTCGTATGCTTGGCCTTCCAGCTTCTACACCAGAAGAAGGGGTTGCATCTTATGCTAAAGCTGTTTACGAACTCGGTGAGCGCGTAGGTATCCAAATGAACTTCAAAGCACAAGGTATTGACGAGAAAGAATGGAAAGAACATTCACGTGAATTGGCCTTCCTTGCTTATGAAGATCAATGTTCACCTGCAAACCCACGTCTTCCAATGGTTGATCATATGCAAGAAATCATCGAAGATGCTTACTATGGTTACAAAGAAAGACCAGGACGTCTTAAATAATTGATTATCAGTCAGAGGCAGGAGTAATCCTGTCTCTTTTTTATAGTTTTTCAAAATAGATGAGGTTAAAAGTTTAGAAAGAAAGGCTTGTAACTAACTGTCAATATCTATGTTGAAAGGCTTTTGGCTCAATTAACTTATATAAATTTGAGTCTTTGCAAAGTAGAAAACTGAAGTGAAAATCAACGTCAGCGCTTGCAATAAAACTAAAATAGTTATATAATAGGTTTGTTGAAAGGTGATTTGTAGTGATTCAAGTTACTCTTTTCACAATAAAATTTTCATGATTTTCATAAGGAGGAAATCACTAATGGTAGTTAAAGTTGGTATTAACGGTTTCGGTCGTATCGGTCGTCTTGCTTTCCGTCGTATCCAAAACGTAGAAGGTGTTGAAGTTACTCGCATCAACGACCTTACAGATCCAGTTATGCTTGCACACTTGTTGAAATATGACACAACTCAAGGTCGTTTCGACGGAACTGTGGAAGTTAAAGAAGGTGGATTCGAAGTTAACGGTAAATTCATCCGCGTTTCTGCAGAACGTGACCCAGAACAAATCGACTGGGCTAACGATGGTGTAGAAATCGTTCTTGAAGCAACTGGATTCTTCGCTAAGAAAGATGCAGCTGAAAAACACTTGCACCCAGGCGGAGCTAAGAAAGTTGTTATCACTGCTCCTGGTGGAAACGACGTTAAAACAGTTGTATTTAACACTAACCACGATGTTCTTGATGGAACTGAAACAGTTATTTCAGGTGCTTCATGTACTACAAACTGCTTGGCTCCAATGGCTAAAGCTCTTCAAGATAACTTCGGTGTTGTAGAAGGATTGATGACTACTATCCACGCTTACACTGGTGACCAAATGATCCTTGACGGACCACACCGTGGTGGTGACCTTCGTCGTGCTCGCGCTGGTGCTGCAAACATCGTTCCTAACTCAACTGGTGCTGCTAAAGCTATCGGTCTTGTAATCCCAGAATTGAACGGTAAACTTGACGGATCTGCACAACGCGTTCCAACTCCAACTGGATCAGTTACTGAATTGGTAGCTGTTCTTGAAAAGAACGTTACTGTTGATGAAGTGAACGCAGCTATGAAAGCAGCTTCAAACGAATCATACGGTTACACAGAAGATCCAATCGTATCTTCAGATATCGTAGGTATGTCATACGGTTCATTGTTTGACGCAACTCAAACTAAAGTTCTTGACGTTGACGGTAAACAATTGGTTAAAGTTGTATCATGGTACGACAACGAAATGTCTTACACTGCACAACTTGTACGTACTCTTGAATACTTCGCTAAAATCGCTAAATAATTCCTGAGTCAATTAAAGCAAGGTCAACTGGCCTTGCTTTTTTGCTTATAATAAAAATGGATGGTTTTATCATCCATTTTGTTTTAATTCTCTTTCAAATGTATCTGATAGCGCAGTAAAACTTAACTTGTTTAAAGTTAGAGGGTGGACAAAGGATAGTTTGAATGCGTGTAGCATCAGTCTCTTAGTTTTTGAATGTGGATTGTAGAGAGGGTCTCCAAGGATTGGATGCCCGTGGTGAGATAGATGCACTCGAATTTGATGAGTACGTCCTGTTTTCAATCTGCACCGAACGAGACTGGTTTTGTTTTGAAACTGTTTTAACCGAGTTACTTGAGTTTCGGCATATTGACCATTTTTTTGATCCACAACTCTTTTTCTACGATCATGGCGATTGCGGCCGATTTTATCTCGAAAGATAAGTTCTTTGGCTTCTGTTTTTCCTTCCACTAAGGCACAGTATTCTCGCGAAATCTCTTTTTTCTCTAATAATCGATTGAGGATAGGCAATATAAATGGATTTTTCGCAAACAGTACGAGACCACTTGTTTCCATATCTAGTCTATGAACAACATAGCAGGTTTGACCGACATAGGCGCTGACATGATTGAGAAGAGCTATCTCATCTGGCTGATTTCCATGTGTCTTCATACCCTCAGGTTTATTGACGATAATTAAATGTTGATCTTGATAGACTTCATTTACAAGTTTGGCGTCTCCCGAAGTAATTTCTTTTGCAGGATAATCTTCCTCGTCGAAAATCAATTGACATTCATCTCCTGCTTTGATAGTTTGGTGCCAATGAACTTCTTTTTTGTTGATAAGGATATGTTTCTTAACTCTCAAAAAATGTCGTATTTTTCGAGGGATTAACAGTTGCTCTTCCAGAAAAAGTTTGACTGTCATTTCAGGCAAAGAATCAGGTATAGTAAAGGTAAATTTCATACAGATATTGTAACAAAAATTAGTCTATTTGGACAGGGGACTAGCTAAATTCTTGTCTTCCTATAGGGAAGATGATAAAATAAACGCATGAAATTAGATACATTATTTGAAAAATTTCTTTCCTTATTTAAGAAAGAAGAATCTGAAATTGAAGAAACAGAGACTAATGAAGTTGAACATGAAGGTAACGGGTCTAGTAATTTACGACGTTCAAGATCAGGACGGAAGAAATCTGGGTCAGTTGGTTCTATCCGAAAATTCTGGCGTCGCTATCATCTGACAAAAATCTTTCTGATTTTGGGACTCAGTACTAGCTTGTTTGTTGGAGTTTATCTGTTTGCCCTAGCAAAATCGACAAATGTTACAGATTTGCAAAATGCTTTAAAAACTCGAACTCTGATTTTTGACCGAGAAGAGAAAGAAGCGGGAGCCCTGTCAGGACAAAAAGGGACCTATGTCGAACTTTCTGATATTAGTGAAGATTTGCAGAATGCTGTTATTGCGACAGAAGATAGAAGTTTCTATAAAAATAGTGGAATTAACTATGGGCGCTTTTTCCTGGCTATCCTAACAGCTGGTCGTTCGGGCGGTGGTTCTACAATTACCCAACAGTTGGCGAAAAATGCTTATCTTTCACAAGACCAAACTGTGCAGAGAAAGGCTAAAGAATTCTTCCTTGCTTTAGAATTAACCAAAAAATACAGTAAAAAAGAAATTCTAACCATGTACTTGAACAATGCCTACTTCGGTAATGGAGTTTGGGGTGTTGAGGATGCAAGTAAAAAGTACTTCGGAGTTTCAGCCTCTCAATTGACACTTGATGAAGCTGCAACCTTAGCAGGAATGCTTAAAGGGCCAGAGTTATACAACCCTTTGAATTCCATTGAAGACTCTACTAATCGCAGAGATACTGTTCTACAAAATATGGTAGCTGCTGGCTATATTGATAAAAATAAAGAAGCGGAAGCTGCAGGTGTTGACATGGCATCTCGGCTTCAGGATGTTTATGAAGGAAAAATATCAGACTACCGTTATCCTTCTTATTTTGATGCAGTTGTTAATGAAGCTATTGAAAAGTATAACCTAACAGAGGAAGAAATCGTTAATAACGGTTATCGAATTTATACGGAGCTAGATCAAAATTACCAAGCAAATATGCAGGTAATCTATCAAAATACATCTCTCTTTCCAACGGCTGAAGATGGGACACATGCAGAGTCAGGTAGTGTCGCTTTGGAACCAAAAACGGGTGGAGTTCGAGGGATTGTTGGTCGCGTTGCCGGAGATGATAAAGTTGGTTTTCGAAATTTCAACTATGCAACTCAATCAAAAAGAAGTCCAGGGTCAACGATTAAACCATTAGTAGTTTATACACCAGCAGTCGAAGCGGGTTGGGCTTTAAATAAAGAGTTGGATAATCATACCATGGAATATGGAGACTACAAGGTCGATAACTACGCTGGAATCAAAACGTCACCAGAAATTCCAATGTATCAAGCTTTAGCCGAATCTTTAAACCTCCCTGCAGTAGCAACAGTTAAACAACTTGGCATCGATAAGGCTTTTGAATCAGGTGAAAAATTTGGACTTGATTTAACGAATGTGGATCGCGTGTTAGGTGTAGCTCTAGGTGGTGGCGTGGAAACTAACCCACTACAAATGGCGCAAGCTTATGCAGCATTCGCAAATGAAGGTTTAATGCCTGAAGCACATTTTATTACACGAATTGAAAATGCAAGTGGAGAAGTCATTGCTACTCACAAAAACACTCAAAAACGAGTGGTTGACAAATCGGTAGCTGATAAAATGACAAGTATGATGCTTGGAACCTTTACAAATGGTACAGGAATAAGTTCTTCACCTAATGACTATGTTTTAGCTGGAAAAACTGGTACAACTGAAGCGGCTTTTAACCCAGTATATACAAGTGACCAGTGGGTTATTGGCTATACGCCTGATGTGGTAATCAGTCACTGGCTTGGTTTCCCGACTACGGACGAAAATCATTATCTATCAGGCTCGACTTCAAATGGCGCAGCTCATATTTTTAGAAGCATGGCTGAAACAATCCTTCCTTATACGCCGGGAAGTACTTTTACAGTTAAGAATGCTTATGAACTAAACGGTATAGCACCTAAAAATGCTCAAAATCATTTTACTGACAGTGGTGGAACGCAATCAAGTGATACTATAACCGATATTAGAGGACGAGCTCAGAATCTTATCGATGAAGCAGAACGAGCAATTTCAGATGCTAAGATTAAAGAAAAAGCAAAAACAATATGGGATACAATAGTAGATTTGTTCCAATAATTCTTAAATGGCAAGAATGAATTCTTGTCATTTTTTTGCGTCCTGAAATGATTCAAAAGAAATCTAAAAGAGATGTATTAGTATCTAATGTATAAATTTAGACAAGAATAGAAGCAAAATAAAGAATAAAGACTTTTATGAAGGTTGACTCTGCTATACTGAATGCAGAAAAGGAGGGTAATCATGTTAGAAAAAAATTACCAAGAAGTAAGAGCTATCGTACACAAGTGCCGAAAGGAGTACTATCTTCATTTATGGGAAAAAGAAGATTGGGACCAAGAAGGAATGATTTGTCTTCATGAATTAATGGAGAACCACCCAGAATTCAAGGAGAAAAAAAATAAACAATTCTATATTTACTTTAAAACAAAATTTCGCAATCGGATTTTAGATGCTGTGCGAAAACAAGAGAGTTATAAAAGAAAATTAGATCGTCAAGCATATGAAGAAGTGGGTGAAATTAGCCACAGATTAAGGGAGGGAGGACTTGTCTTGGATGAGTCGTACGCTCTACAAGAAATGCTTAAGAAATATCGAGCTGGTTTAGGAAAGGAGAAGTTGGAATATTTCGAACGATTGATGGCAGATGAACGATTTAAAGGCAGAAAAGCTATGCTTAAAGAGTTGCAACTTGTCTTAAAAGATTTTGGACCAAAATAATAAAAAATAGCAAAAACCAGTTGACAAGCGCTAAAAAGTAGGTATAATAGAAAGAGTTGAAAAGCTCAAGGTCCGTTGGTCAAGGGGTTAAGACACCGCCTTTTCACGGCGGTAACACGGGTTCGAATCCCGTACGGACTATGGGTGTATCGCGGTTGATGGGAATAGGATATAAAAAAAGTTAAAAAAACCTGTTGACAGAGAAAACTGACTGTGATATACTAATATAGTTGTCGCAAGCGCGACAAAGACCTTTGAAAACTGAACAAGACGAACCAATGTGCAGGGCACTATAACTGAAGGTTATAGTACTGAAC
>NZ_JYGT01000003.1 GCF_000960085.1 Streptococcus infantis
AGCTAAGCGACTTCCATATCTCACAGGGGGCAACCCCCAACTACTTCCGGCGTTCTAGGGCTTAACTTCTGTGTTCGGCATGGGTACAGGTGTATCTCCTAGGCTATCGTCACTTAACTCTGAGTAATACCTACTCAAAATTGAATATCTATCAAATTCCAAGAAAACCTTACGCTTTCATATTCTCAGTTACTTTGGATAAGTCCTCGAGCTATTAGTATTAGTCCGCTACATGTGTCGCCACACTTCCACTTCTAACCTATCTACCTGATCATCTCTCAGGGCTCTTACTGATATAAAATCATGGGAAATCTCATCTTGAGGTGGGTTTCACACTTAGATGCTTTCAGCGTTTATCCCTTCCCTACATAGCTACCCAGCGATGCCTTTGGCAAGACAACTGGTACACCAGCGGTAAGTCCACTCTGGTCCTCTCGTACTAGGAGCAGATCCTCTCAAATTTCCTACGCCCGCGACGGATAGGGACCGAACTGTCTCACGACGTTCTGAACCCAGCTCGCGTGCCGCTTTAATGGGCGAACAGCCCAACCCTTGGGACCGACTACAGCCCCAGGATGCGACGAGCCGACATCGAGGTGCCAAACCTCCCCGTCGATGTGAACTCTTGGGGGAGATAAGCCTGTTATCCCCAGGGTAGCTTTTATCCGTTGAGCGATGGCCCTTCCATACGGAACCACCGGATCACTAAGCCCGACTTTCGTCCCTGCTCGAGTTGTAGCTCTCGCAGTCAAGCTCCCTTATACCTTTACACTCTGCGAATGATTTCCAACCATTCTGAGGGAACCTTTGGGCGCCTCCGTTACCTTTTAGGAGGCGACCGCCCCAGTCAAACTGCCCGTCAGACACTGTCTCCGATAGGGATCACCTATCCGGGTTAGAGTGGCCATAACACAAGGGTAGTATCCCAACAACGTCTCCTTCGAAACTGGCGTCCCGATCTCATAGACTCCTACCTATCCTGTACATGTGGTACAGACACTCAATATCAAACTGCAGTAAAGCTCCATGGGGTCTTTCCGTCCTGTCGCGGGTAACCTGCATCTTCACAGGTACTAAAATTTCACCGAGTCTCTCGTTGAGACAGTGCCCAAATCATTACGCCTTTCGTGCGGGTCGGAACTTACCCGACAAGGAATTTCGCTACCTTAGGACCGTTATAGTTACGGCCGCCGTTTACTGGGGCTTCAATTCATACCTTCGCGTTACCGCTAAGCACTCCTCTTAACCTTCCAGCACCGGGCAGGCGTCACCCCCTATACATCATCTTACGATTTAGCAGAGAGCTGTGTTTTTGATAAACAGTTGCTTGGGCCTATTCACTGCGGCTGACGTAAAGTCAGCACCCCTTCTCCCGAAGTTACGGGGTCATTTTGCCGAGTTCCTTAACGAGAGTTCTCTCGCTCACCTGAGGCTACTCGCCTCGACTACCTGTGTCGGTTTGCGGTACGGGTAGAGTATGTTTAACGCTAGAAGCTTTTCTTGGCAGTGTGACGTCACTAACTTCGCTACTAAACTTCGCTCCCCATCACAGCTCAATGTTATAGAACTAAGCATTTGACTCAGTTCACACCTCACTGCTTAGACAGACACTTCCAATCGTCTGCTTTAGTTAGCCTACTGCGTCCCTCCATCACTACATACTCTAGTACAGGAATATCAACCTGTTGTCCATCGGATACACCTTTCGGTCTCTCCTTAGGTCCCGACTAACCCAGGGCGGACGAGCCTTCCCCTGGAAACCTTAGTCTTACGGTGGACAGGATTCTCACCTGTCTTTCGCTACTCATACCGGCATTCTCACTTCTATGCGTTCCAGCGCTCCTCACGGTACACCTTCGCCACACATAGAACGCTCTCCTACCATACCTATAAAGGTATCCACAGCTTCGGTAAATTGTTTTAGCCCCGGTACATTTTCGGCGCAGGGTCACTCGACTAGTGAGCTATTACGCACTCTTTGAATGAATAGCTGCTTCTAAGCTAACATCCTAGTTGTCTGTGCAACCCCACATCCTTTTCCACTTAACAATTATTTTGGGACCTTAGCTGGTGGTCTGGGCTGTTTCCCTTTCGACTACGGATCTTAGCACTCGCAGTCTGACTGCCGACCATAATTCATTGGCATTCGGAGTTTATCTGAGATTGGTAATCCGGGATGGACCCCTCACCCAAACAGTGCTCTACCTCCAAGAATCTTTATGTCGACGCTAGCCCTAAAGCTATTTCGGAGAGAACCAGCTATCTCCAAGTTCGTTTGGAATTTCTCCGCTACCCACAAGTCATCCAAGCACTTTTCAACGTGCCCTGGTTCGGTCCTCCAGTGCGTCTTACCGCACCTTCAACCTGCTCATGGGTAGGTCACATGGTTTCGGGTCTACGACATGATACTAAAGCGCCCTATTCAGACTCGGTTTCCCTACGGCTCCGTCTCTTCAACTTAACCTCGCATCATATCGTAACTCGCCGGTTCATTCTACAAAAGGCACGCTCTCACCCATTAACGGGCTCGAACTTGTTGTAGGCACACGGTTTCAGGTTCTATTTCACTCCCCTCCCGGGGTGCTTTTCACCTTTCCCTCACGGTACTGGTTCACTATCGGTCACTAGGGAGTATTTAGGGTTGGGAGATGGTCCTCCCAGATTCCGACGGGATTTCACGTGTCCCGCCGTACTCAGGATACTGCTAGGTACAAAGACTATTTTGAATACGAGGCTCTCACTCTCTTTGGCTGATCTTCCCATATCATTCTTCTATAATCTTTGAGTCCACATTGCAGTCCTACAACCCCGAAGAGTAAACTCTTCGGTTTGCCCTCCTGCCGTTTCGCTCGCCGCTACTAAGGCAATCGCTTTTGCTTTCTCTTCCTGCAGCTACTTAGATGTTTCAGTTCACTGCGTCTTCCTCCTCATATCCTTAACAGATATGGGTAACAGGTAGTACCTGTTGGGTTCCCCCATTCGGAAATCCCTGGATCATCGCTTACTTACAGCTACCCAAGGCATATCGTCGTTTGTCACGTCCTTCTTCGGCTCCTAGTGCCAAGGCATCCACCGTGCGCCCTTATTAACTTAACCTTACTTTTTTGACCTTTCAGTCATAAACTCTTATTAATACTACAGCGTTTTCGGTTTATTTTCTTGTTACTATTTGATATAGATATTCAATTTTCAATGTGCATTACTTGGTGATCTCTCACCAATGGAGCCTAGCGGGATCGAACCGCTGACCTCCTGCGTGCAAAGCAGGCGCTCTCCCAGCTGAGCTAAGGCCCCACAAGACCTCTCAAGACTAAACAAGACCAATGTGCATTCCTTATCCTTAGAAAGGAGGTGATCCAGCCGCACCTTCCGATACGGCTACCTTGTTACGACTTCACCCCAATCATCTATCCCACCTTAGGCGGCTGGCTCCAAATGGTTACCTCACCGACTTCGGGTGTTACAAACTCTCGTGGTGTGACGGGCGGTGTGTACAAGGCCCGGGAACGTATTCACCGCGGCGTGCTGATCCGCGATTACTAGCGATTCCGACTTCATGTAGGCGAGTTGCAGCCTACAATCCGAACTGAGACTGGCTTTAAGAGATTAGCTTGCCGTCACCGACTTGCGACTCGTTGTACCAGCCATTGTAGCACGTGTGTAGCCCAGGTCATAAGGGGCATGATGATTTGACGTCATCCCCACCTTCCTCCGGTTTATTACCGGCAGTCTCGCTAGAGTGCCCAACTGAATGATGGCAACTAACAATAGGGGTTGCGCTCGTTGCGGGACTTAACCCAACATCTCACGACACGAGCTGACGACAACCATGCACCACCTGTCACCTCTGTCCCGAAGGAAAACTCTATCTCTAGAGCGGTCAGAGGGATGTCAAGACCTGGTAAGGTTCTTCGCGTTGCTTCGAATTAAACCACATGCTCCACCGCTTGTGCGGGCCCCCGTCAATTCCTTTGAGTTTCAACCTTGCGGTCGTACTCCCCAGGCGGAGTGCTTAATGCGTTAGCTACGGCACTAAACCCCGGAAAGGGTCTAACACCTAGCACTCATCGTTTACGGCGTGGACTACCAGGGTATCTAATCCTGTTTGCTCCCCACGCTTTCGAGCCTCAGCGTCAGTTACAAGCCAGAGAGCCGCTTTCGCCACCGGTGTTCCTCCATATATCTACGCATTTCACCGCTACACATGGAATTCCACTCTCCCCTCTTGCACTCAAGTTAAACAGTTTCCAAAGCGTACTATGGTTAAGCCACAGCCTTTAACTTCAGACTTATCTAACCGCCTGCGCTCGCTTTACGCCCAATAAATCCGGATAACGCTCGGGACCTACGTATTACCGCGGCTGCTGGCACGTAGTTAGCCGTCCCTTTCTGGTAAGATACCGTCACAGTGTGAACTTTCCACTCTCACACTCGTTCTTCTCTTACAACAGAGCTTTACGATCCGAAAACCTTCTTCACTCACGCGGCGTTGCTCGGTCAGACTTCCGTCCATTGCCGAAGATTCCCTACTGCTGCCTCCCGTAGGAGTCTGGGCCGTGTCTCAGTCCCAGTGTGGCCGATCACCCTCTCAGGTCGGCTATGTATCGTCGCCTTGGTGAGCCGTTACCCCACCAACTAGCTAATACAACGCAGGTCCATCTGGTAGTGGAGCAATTGCCCCTTTTAAACAGCTATCATGCAATAACTGTTGTCATGCGGTATTAGCTATCGTTTCCAATAGTTATCCCCCGCTACCAGGCAGGTTACCTACGCGTTACTCACCCGTTCGCAACTCATCCGCTCGGTGCAAGCACCAAGCTTCAGCGTTCTACTTGCATGTATTAGGCACGCCGCCAGCGTTCATCCTGAGCCAGGATCAAACTCTCATTAAAAGTTTGAGTTCTCACTCATTTCTGTCACTGACAGATTTATTGTTTTTTCATTGTTCAGTACTATAACCTTCAGTTATAGTGCCCTGCACATTGGTTCGTCTTGTTCAGTTTTCAAAGGTCTTTGTCGCGCTTGCGACAACTATATTAGTATATCACAGTCAGTTTTCTCTGTCAACAGGTTTTTTTTAACTTTTTTTATATCCTATTCCCATCAACCGCGATACACCCATAGTCCGTACGGGATTCGAACCCGTGTTACCGCCGTGAAAAGGCGGTGTCTTAACCCCTTGACCAACGGACCCTGAGCTTTTCAACTCTTTCTATTATACCCACTTTTTGGCGCTTGTCAAGAACTTGAGATTATTTTTTTCTGAAATTTTTTACTATCTTTTCATAGATTGATTTTTATAATAAGAAAGAGAGGATATAATGTTACCCTCTCTTGTATCTAGTCTACTAATATTTTAGTTTTCTTCAGCCATTTTTGATTTGACTTCATCATATGATAGAGCACGTGATTCCTCCTCTACTGATTCAGGCATTTTCCCTGTTTCATAAAGAGATTTGATTTGTGTACTATCCAATGTTTCATATTTCAATAAGGCTTCCGCAATAAGTTTGTGTGTTTCTCGATTTGATTGAATAATTTCAGCAGCTTTATTGCGTGCCTCATTCAACAATGCACGAACTTCTTCATCAATTTCATAAGCTGTACGCTCTGAAATAGATTTTTGTGGAGATTGAGCACCAAACATTGCATGATTGCCCTCATATTGAACAGGTCCAAGCTTTTCACTCATACCATACTCAGTAACCATAGCACGCGCCATCTGTGTAGCTTGTTCAAAGTCGTTTGATGCACCTGTTGTTTGTACATTAAAGATAATTTCTTCAGCAACACGTCCACCCATCAAACCAGCTAATTGTTCTTTCATATCTTCTTTGGATAGTAGCATTTGATCTTCTTTTGGAAGAGCAATCATGTAACCACCCGCACGACCACGAGGAACGATTGTCACTTTATGCACTACACGTGCGTTTGATAGGACCAAACCAACAATAGTATGTCCCGCTTCGTGGTAGGCAACCATTTCACGTTCTTTTTGTGAAACAGTTTTATCTTTCTTAGATGGTCCAGCGATAACACGATCTTCTGCCTCATCAATATCAGAAGCATCAATCACTGATTTATTGCGACGAGCTGCAACTAAAGCTGCTTCGTTCAACACATTTTCCAAATCAGCCCCAACAAAGCCTGGAGTTTGTTGCGCCACCAACTTCAAGTCTACATCTTCTGCTAACGGTTTATTTCTAGCGTGGACTTTCAGAATCGCTTCGCGTCCCTTAACATCTGGACGACCTACTAACACTTTTCTGTCAAATCGTCCTGGACGGAGAAGGGCTGGATCAAGAACATCTGAACGGTTTGTTGCCGCAATAACGATAATTCCTTCATTTCCTTCAAAACCATCCATCTCAATCAAGAGTTGGTTCAAAGTTTGTTCACGTTCATCATTACCCCCACCAAGACCGACACCACGTTGGCGACCAACGGCATCGATTTCATCGATAAAGATAATAGCTGGTGCTGCTTTTTTAGCATCCTCAAAAAGTGAACGTACACGGCTTGCACCGACACCGACGAACATTTCTACGAAGTCAGAACCTGAAATACTAAAGAATGGTACGCCAGCTTCTCCTGCCACTGCTTTAGCTAGCAATGTTTTACCAGTTCCCGGAGGTCCTTCTAAGAGAACACCAGCCGGGATACGGGCACCTAATTTTGTAAAGCGTTTTGGATCTTTCAAAAATTCAACAACTTCAACAAGTTCTTGTTTTTCTTCTTCTGCTCCGGCTACATCTGAAAAGCGTACTTTGATATCTTCTTTATTAGCAGCCTTAGCTTTATTGCGTCCAAAGCTCATCGGATTACGTCCGCTATTTCCTCCCATATTTCCCATCATAGAAAATAGGAAGAAGAATAAAATGGCAAATGGTACTACTGAAACTAGGATATTGATCCACATACCACTTGAGCTTTCATGTTTCACTTCAATTTGTGTTTGGTGTTCCCCAGCTAATTTTTGCAAATCTGCTACAGTAGTATCCGATGGAAGAATAATACTTGTAAATTTTTCTACTTTTGTTGCAGATGGTGTGAAAAACTGAATACCTGTTTCCGGTTTTTCTGTTTTAGCAGTTTTATAGACACCAGACACTTCGATAACACTACCACTTGGTTGGTAGGTCATTTCTTTTACATTGTCATTAGTGATTTCCTGCACCAATTCTGAGTATTTAATTTGTTGACTATGTCCTGCAGCCCTTCCAGCAAAGAAGTACTGGAATCCCGTCACTAGCAAGAAAATCATCAACAAATAAAGAAATGGATTTTTTATAAAACCATTATTTTGCTTTTGCATTCAACAACTTACCCTTCTATTTTGAGTAAACTTCCTCTTTCAATACACCTACATAAGGAAGGTTACGATAATTTTCATTATAGTCTAAACCGTAGCCTACAACAAATTCATTTGGAATAGTAAAACATGTGTAGTCTGCTTCGATTTCTACAGTACGGCCTTCTGGTTTATCAAGCATTGTAACAATCTTAACAGATGCCGCTTCTCTAGCAGTAAACATATCTCTCAAACTTTTCAAAGTTTGACCAGTGTCGATAATATCTTCAACAAAAACAACATGTCTACCTTTAATATCTTGAGTTACATCTTGTTTGATATTGATAACACCGCTACTTACAGTACCTCCATGGTAACTGGAAACCATCATAAAATCCATTTCAAGATGAGTGTCGATATATTTAACTAATTCTGCCATGAAAGGAATAGATCCTTTTAGAATTCCAACTAAAATTGGATTTTTCCCTTCATAATCTTTTGTTAATTGAGCACCTAATTTCTTAGCAGCTTCTGTAATTTCATCTTGTGAAATCAAAATCTTCTTGATATCTTGTTCTAACATGATTTTACCTATCTATTTTTTCTATATAAAGTATAGTGTTCATTATATCATTTTTCATTTTTATACTCAAATCACTGAGTTCAATTCCTAAAATTGAACAAATTTGTCCGAATTGCTCAACGATAATAGCATTTCCCCGTTTTTCTGTAGGAATTTTTAAATCAATAAAAAGTCGTCTTAATTTTTTTCGATGACCATTTTTTATCAAATAATCACCTGGTTGTCGATGACGTAAAATCAATGATGTTTCACGAGAAACATTGATTTTTTGAATATTTTTACCTTCTAGAGGAATTCCAAATGAAAACAGATAACCTTCAAAATGAACTTGATTTTGATAGTCTAACACACAGTTACTACTTTTTTCATCAGACTTTGGTCTGATTTTACAAATTTGAAAGTGTTGATATTCTTTTACAAGTTCATAACCATTTTTTAAATGATGATGATATTGACTTCTGGTCCTTAAAATATGATGGATTTCTTGAAACTGTTCTCTTGTAATATTTAAATCTGGAAAATGACTAAGATATTGTTGTAGTAAAACTCGCTGTATTGCTTCTGAAAACGATAGAAATTGGGTTAAATCTTCTACATCAATCGTTTGAGAAAATTCAGCCAGAGCAATCTGATAATCTGATACTTCTTTCCCAAACTCTAAAAATGCTCTCTTTACCTGAACATTTTCTTTTTCTAATTGTGGTAGATAAAGGTTGCGAACACGGTTACGAAAATAGGAATTTTCTTTGTTTGTCCTGTCTTCAAAATGCTCAATTTCAGGAAAATCTTTCTTATAAAAAGATAGCAAAGGACGAATTAACTCTCCCTTATCAAACTCTTGTCTTTCTTTAATAGCTGATAAGTGTTGTAATCTAACACCCCTAATTATTCTCATAAAAATCGTCTCAGCCTGATCATCTGCATGATGAGCTGTTACAAGAGCTGTAGATGACGTTTTCGCCATTACCTCTCTAAAAAATTCATAGCGAAATTGACGAGCATTTGCTTCTGAAAAATCTCCCGTAAAACCAGCTACATAAATTGGAACTCCAACTTCTTCTGCCAGTTTTCTTAATTCATTTTCTTCAATATCTGATTCTGGTCGTTGTTTATGATTCACATGAGCTAAAAATAATTCAATCCCGAGTTCTTTTTGATAGTTTGAAAGAAGATGAAAGAGAAACATCGAATCCAATCCACCAGACAAGGCTAGCACAACGCTTGAATGATTTTTAAAATAACCTTTTTCTAGAAAATGATTTAAAAAATCTCGGTCTCTCATTTTAGGACCTCGTAGACATCCTTAGCAATTTTAGAAATAGTATCATAATCAGAATTTTTGGTAAAGATTGAAATCACGAAAGGAGAATCTGTATAGACTACTGCCACATCATGTTTAAATTCATCTGCATCCCCAATTTTATGGGCTACCTTAGCAGAAATATTTTTAGCAATCCGCTGATTATCAAATGAAGTCTGAGATAGGGACTCTAAAACAAAACCATTTTGATTGTAAATAGATTCCATAACTTGACCAGCCATTTTAGCCGAAGCTAACTTATCGTTTACATCCCATTCATTACCAGCAATCGTAGTCATCTCTTTTTTGAAGACATCATCTGATTTATTGGTAATATAATAACCAAGAATATTATGAGCTACATTGTCAGATTCTTTTGCAGTTTTTGTGATTAAATCTTTGATTGTGTATTCTTTATTGTCCGCTGTTTTAGGGAGACTTCCGCTTCCTTCCGGTTTATAAGAACCAGGGAAATCATTAACTTCAGAAACATACTTCAATTTCGTGTCAAGTTGGTAATCACCTTGATTGATTTTTTCCTGAACAGAATAAAGATAAGGTAATTTCATAACACTAGCAGCGTACATTTTTTGATTTTCATTAATGCCAGCTTCCTTACCTGTACTCAATTGTTTAATATAAATAGAGAACTGTTCATTTTGATAATTTGCAGATAGCAACTCTTGTACTTTCTGAATACGATTATCATCATCAGAAATATAATCCGTCGAAACCCAACCAGCTTGTTTGATATGTAAGAATTCACGACCTTCAGCAAAAACAGACATGTCTGCTTCAACCTCTTGATAAGGTACTAACGTAGACTTTAATTCTTGTTGATTATAAGGACTATTATAAACGACAAATCCTGGTTCTAACCATACTCGTTTAGAAAAATCGTTTACGATGGAACTATCGTATAAAAGTCGTTTATCAGCCATTACAAATTGATTATTTGACAATTTAAAGACAGGCTGTCCTTGTTTATTTAATCGCCATTCTAAAACGGTTAATTTTGTTTCTGCATTTACTTTACCCGATTCATTAATCAGGTCTTCTGTAGAATAAACAGGCGTCTCACCATAAAATTTTGGAGATTCTATAATATCTTGATAATAAAAATGATATGGAGTATGAGTTAAAGAATAAACTTCTTGTTTTGGAATGATAACTGGATTCTCAGTGCTTACTACTTGAACGCTTTTTAGGAAAATAGGAAGTAGTAATATCACTAAAAATTTACGCATTCTTTTTCCCCTCTTCTTCTTGTAGTCGTAACAGATGATTCTTTTGAGCTAACTCATCTAATTTTTCATCTGACTGACTTAAAAATTTTTCGATAATATCTAATAAATTTTCCATTTCGCATTACCTAGGAAGTAAGTCCGGAATTGTATAAACTTCCTCCCATGTTTTTGAATAATAATATTTTGCACGGGAATATTTAGCCGCATAGGATTCATCTTTTAGCTTAGTTGCTAAACTAGCTTCTTTATCCTTTTCATCGCTCAAGTCCTGATATTGTTTTTTCAAATCAGCTAGTTGCTGGCGACGTGTTAGTAATTGTTGGTAACTTTGTGCTAAATTGTAAGTTGGTAAGATGAATAGCAACATAATCAAAATCAAAACCCAACCCATAAAACGATTACGTTTTTGACGTTCTTCCATCATGTACTTACGTCGTTGGTGTTCATTTTGAATAAATGAATTATTCATTTGGACTATTTTTTTATACATCGTCTTCTACCCTTGTTTCACTGATAATTTCATACATTCCAGCTGCATCTTCTTTTTTTGTGCTATCTTTCATTTCGAGCACCTTTACAAGCAACATTTTATTTCCAAAACGAATTTCAACCTGATCATTGATTTTTAAATCAGTTGAACTTTTAGCAAGGATACCATTTACCTTGATTCGCCCTTTATCTGCAACTTCCTTAGCTACCGTACGGCGTTTAATAATTCGTGATACTTTTAAATATTTATCTAATCTCATCTTATAATACCTCAAATTATTATTGTACCATTTTTATCCCTTTTATAGAAGAAAAAAGGTAATCCCTAATGTGACTCTTTTAAGTCTTTTATCTTCGCTAACGATTCTCCAAAGGTTAAGAGTCCTTCTAAAATCTCATAGTCTTTTTTATTTCGAATATCAAAAACAACTTCGATTAAACCTTGATTTTCAGAAATATTAGCCTTCAAATTTGTCTGAGAAAGAGCCTGGAAATAATCTTGTGTTAAAAATAGTTGTTGCGATATTTTTTCAAATTGAATGACAAGCTTATTATTTCTTCTTTCAACTCGATTGACAAATACTTTATCTAGATAAGCTTTAGCTAATCCAATTTCTAAGAGGTAGGCAACTACATCTGGATACTCTCCAAATCGGTCTATCAACTCATCTTGTAATTCTTCGTAGTTGACACGGTTGTCAATTTGACGAATTCTCTTGTAAATCTCAATTTTATGTCGTTCATCCGAAATATACTCATCTGGAAGATAGGCATCAATTTGTAGAATTAACTCAGCATTTCCTTTTCCACGTTTCTTGTCAGTTCCATTTTTCTTAGCAATTGCTTCTTCCAGTAACTGAGAATAGAGTTCAAAACCAACTGAATCGATAAAACCGGACTGCGAACTTCCTAAAAGATTACCCGCTCCACGAATAGATAAATCGCGCATAGCAATTTTGAAACCAGAACCCAATTCGGTAAATCCCTTGATAGCTTCTAATCTCTTTTCTGAAACTTCTGTCAAAGATTTGTCAGGTCGATACATAAGATAGGCATAAGCGATTCGATTACTTCGACCAACTCGACCTCTAAGTTGATATAAGGTTGACAATCCCATGTGGTCTGCATTTTCGATAAACAAGGTATTGGCATTTGGAATATCCACTCCTGTTTCAATGATTGTCGTGGTTACTAAAATATCATATTCACCTTCAATAAAGTCAAGTAGTGTGTTCTCCAAACGAATTTCACTCATTTGACCATGAACAAAACCAATAGAAGCTTCTGGAATCAGTTCTTGTAACTCTGAAACCTTCTTTTCAATTGTGTCAACTTTATTGTAAAGATAGTAAACCTGACCACCACGATCAATTTCTCTTAATACAGCATCTCGAATGACACGATCATTCTGTTCAAGGACATAGGTTTGTACAGGATATCGATTTGTTGGAGGGGTTTCAATGACAGATAAATCTCGGATACCTAGCATAGACATATGAAGCGTTCGAGGAATTGGTGTAGCTGTCAAGGTTAAAACATCAACCTTCTTTTTTAATTCCTTGAGTGCTTCTTTATGCTTGACACCAAAACGTTGTTCTTCATCGATGATAATCAATCCTAAATCTGCAAATTCAACATCTTTAGACAAAACTCTATGAGTTCCTATCAAGATGTCCACTTGACCTTTTTTCAATTTTTCAAGTGTTTCAGTCTGTTCTTTTTTACTTCTAAAGCGACTCAAAACATCTACGTTTACAGCAAATTGCTCAAATCTTTCCTTGAAATTACTGTAATGTTGCTGCGCAAGAACGGTAGTTGGTACTAAAACGACCACCTGTTTATGATCATTGACAGCTTTAAATGCAGCTCGCATGGCTACTTCTGTCTTACCAAACCCAACATCTCCAACTAAGAGTCGATCCATTGGTTGAGGTGCTCGCATATCTTTTTTGATTTCTTCTATACTTCGAAGTTGATCTTCTGTTTCAACATAGGGAAAAGCCTCATCAAAAGCAACCTGATTTTCGTCATCTTTTGAAAATGCATATCCTTTCAGTTGGCTCCTCTCAGCATACAGTTTAATTAAGTCATCCGCAATATCTTCAACTTGATTTTTAACTTTTTGCTTAGCTTTTTTAAAATGTCCATCATTTAACTTATTTAGCTTTGGAGCTTTTCCATCACTTGAAACATACTTAGATAAGGTTTGGATTTGTTCTACAGGAATAGAAATTCGATCTCCATTTTGATATTGGATACTCACATAATCTCGATGAATTCCTTTGATTTCAATCGTTTCGATTCCTAAATACTGCCCAATACCATGAATTTGATGAACGACGTAGTCTCCTTTTTGTAGCTCATTATAATCCTTTAACCGCTCAGCATTACTGATATTTTGTCTTCTATATTTACGCTTAATCTTCTTCTTAAAAATTTCATATTCAGTGATAAATACAAGATTTTCATCTACAAAATGAAAGCCATGACGAAGATTTCCTTCAATAAGATTGACAGTTCCTTTACAGATTTCACTTCCATTACTATTATCAACCTGAATTTCGTATTCGTCTAAAATTGTTGACAGTTTTTTGAGTTCAGTTTTACTACTTGACTGAAGAACAATTGTATATTTTAATTTTTTATAACGTTCAATTTCTTCTTTCAAAAAAGAAAATTGATTGAAGAACTCTTGCATTGGATACTGATTAAATTGATAAAGATGGTCAAACTTTAGATTACCAAGCCCCTTTTGGAAATTTGAAAAGAAACTGGCTGGTACGTATTTTTTAATTTGACTTTCTACATCAGCAAAATATTGTAAACTTGATACAGCTTTACTATTGTGTAAATCCTCTGTAAAGTAGTTAGCTGTCTCCTTATCAAAAATATCATACTGATTCATGATTTTTTGAAAATCGTCAAATATAGCAGGAACTTGATTCAAATAGTCTATCAAGGTCCACTGTTTTTTATAAAATACAGACAAAAACTTGCGAATATCTGCATGAAGAACTTGCTCTTTCGTACAACTAAAAACTTCTTCTAGGTAAGACTTTAAAGTTGGAGAAAGTGCCTTATCAATCTCATGTTCTAAAAATTTCTGACCACGATGATAATCTTCATTCGTTAACAAAATATCACTAGCTGGATAGATTAGTACTTGAGTTTTACTATCTTTTGATAATTGAGTTTCAGTATCAAATTCTCTAATGCCATCAATCTCATCACCGAAAAATTCAATCCGATAAGGACAAATTTGAGAGGTTTCAAATATATCTAGAATATCTCCACGAAGGCTAAATTCTCCCTGACTTTGAACTTGTGTAACTTTCTTATAACCAAGAGAAATCAAGTGATTTTTTAATTCTCTTTGTTCGCATTCTTGCCCCACTTGAAGTTCTAAGATACTATCATCAAAAACTTGAGGATTCGGCAAGAATACTCGACTAGCTGCGACGTTACAAACTAAAATCCCTCTTTGAGATTCATCTCTTAGAAAACGCAAAGCTTCAACCCGAGAAAAAATCTTTTCCTGAGATGATACCAAAAATTCAACCATTGGTGAATCATCTACTAGAAATGGATAAACCAGATCAGAACCTAATATGGAGATTAGATCATTAATCAGACGCTCAGCTTCTCCATATGTGGAAGTCATCACTAAAACCTTATCCTGACTCTTCAGACTACTAGCAATCGCTAACGATTTTGCTGAGCCAGAAAGACCTAGTAATAATTGTCTTTGTTTCTGTGGTAAGTTCTCATGCCAAGATAGGATTTGTTTATTCTCTAAAAAGAAATCGATTAATGCCATTCCCTTACCCATTATATTTCTGCATTGTTTTTTCAAAGTTTTTCTCTTGTAAATAATAATTTACAGCATCGTCAACCTTGTCAATTGACTGTAAAATACCAATATAATCTTCTTGATCAAACTTACTCAAAACATGGTGAACAACAGACATTCCTTTTTTAGGTCTACCAATACCAATCTTTACACGATTGAAAACCTGTGTACCAATATGTTGAATAATCGACTTGATTCCATTATGACCACCAGCTGATCCTTTAGCTCGAAGACGAATTTTCCCAACTTCCATATCCAGATCATCGTAAATGATTAGTAAATCTTCAATATCCAAACCATAGTAAGTTAATAAGGCATGTACAGCTTTTCCACTCTCGTTCATAAATGTTGTTGGTTTCACAAGATAAATTTTTTCCCCATTAAGAAAAAATGAGGCTAATTCAGCTTGGAATATCTTATCGTGTGTAAAAGTGACATTCTGTTTTTTAGCCAATTGGTCAATCAACATAAAACCAACATTATGCTTTGTCTCAAAATATTTATCTCCTGGATTTCCCAATCCTACAAGTAATTTTGTCATTTATTTTTCCTTTCAAAAGCCAAAAGGGTTGGAATTTTTTTCCAACCTGATTGACACTATTAAAAATGTTGATCATACGTTAAAGCGGAATTCCATGATATCGCCATCTTGAACGACATATTCTTTTCCTTCTTCACGTAAACGTCCAGCTTCTTTTACAGCCTTTTCAGATCCGTATTTCACCAAATCGTCATAAGACATGGTCACTGCACGAATAAATCCTTTTTCAAAGTCTGAGTGGATAATTCCAGCTGCTTGAGGAGCTTTCATACCACGTTTAAAGGTCCAAGCACGAACTTCTTTTTCACCAGCTGTGAAGTAAGTTCCAAGTCCAAGTAAATGGTAAGCTGCACGCGTCAACTTATCCACACCTGATTCTGTCAAACCAATGGCTTCAAGAAACTCCTTTTTATCTTCATCATCTAACTCAGAGATTTCTTCTTCAGCACGCGCAGAAATCACAACCACCTCTGCATTTTCTGTTTCTGCGAATTCACGAATTTGCTTCACATAATCAATAGAGTCTGGGTCTCCAACAACATCCTCATCCACATTCGCTACATAAAGAACTGGTTTTGTCGTCAAGAGGAAAAGACCTTTAACAACTTTTTGTTCTTCATCTGTGAATTCAATGGTACGAGCTGATTTACCGTCTTCAAGAACTGGTTTAATCTTTTGGAGAACGTTAAATTCTGCAACTGATTCTTTATCTTTTTGAGTACGTGCCATCTTTTCCACACGCGCATAGCGTTTATTCACAGATTCTAAGTCTGCCAAAATCAACTCTAGGTTAATGGTATCAATATCTGCAAGTGGATCTACAAAGGCATCTTCACGACCTTGCTCACGCATGACATTTTCATCATCAAAAGCACGAACTACGTGAACAATAGCATCCACTTCACGGATATTGGCCAAGAATTTATTACCAAGACCTTCACCTTTTGACGCACCTTTAACAATCCCTGCAATATCTGTAAATTCAAAGGTTGTTGGAACTGTCTTCTTAGGAGTAATCATTTCCGTCAATTTTTGGAGGCGTTCATCTGGAACTTCTACCATCCCAACATTTGGATCAATCGTCGCAAATGGATAGTTTGCAGCTTCTGCTCCTGCTTTTGTAATTGCATTAAATAGGGTTGATTTACCAACGTTTGGCAAACCCACGATACCTGCTGTTAAAGCCATAGTTTCTCATTCTCCGTTCACATTTCAATCTTCAATATTATAACACAAAAAGGGAAAACTTGCTAACCCTCCAAGTGAGTGTCTCTAATCAATGATTTTGTTCATTTTTCTTTCAAAATCATAGCGACTCATCATGACCACATGATCACAATTACTACATTTTATCTTAATATCTGCCCCTACACGTGTAATCTCCCAACGATTAGCTTTTTTACCAGTTGATTTGATTGTACAAGCGTGTGGTTTTTTCATTTCAACAAAATTTCCAACTTGATACATAGCTAGTCTCCTTTTCTATTTTCGATTATATCATAAAAGAGGCGAGCTAAGCTCAACCTCTTTCCATTAATTTGTACGAACTGGTGTAATCAGCTGTATGAAATCTTCATCTGTATCAGCTGGTACCAGAGTAAATGGACGAACTGATGAGATAAAGCTGATTGTAACCTTTTCGCTGTTCAAGGCTTTTAGTGCTTCAATCAAGTAAGTTGGGTTAAAGCTAATCGTCAAATCTTCACCAGATACAGCAATTGTATCGATTTCTTCGTTTACTTTACCAACTTCTGGAGAATTTACATGTGCTGTAACCACTCCTTGTTTGATTTCTAATTTTACAGTACCATTTTGGGTTGCACTTGATAAGAGACGAGCACGTTCCATAGATTGACGTAGATTCACAACGTCAAAAGTCACTGTCGTATTAAAATCTGTTGGAATCAAACGATCGGTATCTGGATAATTACCTTCTAAGAGACGTGTATAGAAACTAATATTTTCGCTTCTAAAAAGAATTTGGTTATTTGCAAAGAAAATCTCTACTGTTTCGATATCATCTGTAAAAACAGCTGAAAATTCGCGTAGAGAGCGACTTGGGATGACAACATCAAAATCATCACTATTTTTCTCAAGCGTCAATTTCTTCTGACTGAGACGGTGAGAATCTGTCGCAACTGTTTTTAATTCTTGATGATTACTCAAGACAAAATGTACACCAGTCAAGATTGGACGACTTTCTTGAACACTAGCTGCAAAGGCAGTTTCGTTGATAATCTTTTTAAGAAGCTTTGTTTCAAGAACTAAAGGATTACTTGCTGCAATTTCCTGGATACGTGGATACTGCTCGCTATCTTTTCCTTTTAGCGTGATCTCTGATTTTCCACTTGTTAATACAATTTGATTTTGTTCAATTTCTTTGAAATCAAGAGTCACATCTGGAAGACTAGATACAACATTGATAAAGAATGAAGCTTCTAAAAGGATAGAACCTAAAGAGTTAATCAAAAGACCTGCATTTTCATCTTTTTGAGAAATAAAGTTCTCGATTGAAATTTGACCATTTGATCCAATCAATGTAATTCCTTCGTTAGTAACATCGATTTTGATAGTTGATAAAACAGGAATAGCATTTTTTGAACTAATAGCACGTTTAGTAATATTTAATGATTGCAGGAATAAATTTTTATTAATAGAAAAATGAATCATGGAATCTCCTTTATTTATTTTTATTATTAGAAGGATAATAGTAATAATAGTCTGTGTGAAATCTGTGGAAAACGAAGTTTAGCTTAGAAAAATCAAGAAGTTATACTTGTTTAAAAAATGTGAATAAATCAGTAACATTTTAAATACTTATCCACAAGTTATTTAATTTTCTTTTTGATGGTTTCGATTTCTATACGTAATTTATCATCAGTTTCAATCATAGATTTGATTTTTGCATGAGCATGAATGACGGTTGTATGATCTTTACCACCAAATTCTTTTCCAATTTTTGGAAGACTGTTATCAGTTAATTCTCTAGCTAGGTACATAGCAACTTGACGAGCTAGAACAATATTCTGAACACGTCTAGTTCCTTTCATCTCCTTGACGCTGACGTCATAAAAGTTACCGACTTCCTCTTGGATTTTTTCAATCGGAATAACGATCATGGTGCTGACGCTTTGTTTTCGAGCACGGATAGCTTCTGATGCAATATCCACAGTTATAGTGTTGATTTGTTTAATTTTAGCCATGAGACTAATATCTTTAAGGGCACCTTCTAATTCACGTACGTTTGAATCAAACTGGCCAGCCAAATATTCGATTGTGTCAGGTTGAAAATGATAATCTAAATCCTCTGTTTTACTGTTTAAGATAGCGATACGAGTTTCAAAATCCGGAGGTGTAATATCTGTCGTTAGACCCCATGAGAAGCGCGTGACAAGACGTTCAGGTAGGTTTTCTAGTTGTTCAGGTCTACGGTCACTAGTCAAAACGATTTGTTTATTATTATTGTGTAGAGCATTGAAAGTATTAAAAAATTCATCTTGAGTTTGCACTTTTCTTCCACTAAGTGATTGGATATCATCAATAAGAAGGAGATCTAGGCTTCGATAGGTTTTTTTAAAATTATCCATATCGCTGAGTCTTAGATGCTCTAAAAATTCATTAATAAAAGTTTCGGCAGGGATGTATTTTACACGCGCGTTAGGATTTTTTTTGAGAATTTCATTCCCTAAAGCATTGAGTAAGTGCGTTTTTCCAAGACCAGGTCCCCCATATATAAAAAGTGGATTATAAGTTAGTCCAGGATCTTCTGATACAGCTAAAGCAGCGGATTTAGCCCAAATATTTCCATCACCTTGGATAAAATTATCAAATGTATAGATATCTCTTAATCCTGTTTCTGAATAAGGAATAGATTTTATAGTTTGTTCTTGTTGAAGATTAGAATTCTCAACAGTTGTTGTTATTTCGGAGGTACTAGAATCTTCCTTGGTCAATACATATTGTGCTTTTATTTCAGTGTCATAGATTTGGAAACCGACAGCTACAATAATATCATTGAGTTTTGTACTCCAAACCATTTCCATTTCAGATCTTGGCAAAAATATGGTAGCTACATTTCCCTCGACCTTTATTAATTCAGCAGGTGTTGCGTAGAAATCAAACATTGATCGTGTCAATCTCTCTTTAGCTAATTCTAAAATCTGATTCCAAAATTGTTTTTCTTTCAACAACAAACTCCTCCTTTTCTAAAAGGTATAATCTTACACCTATTTTATCATATAGCAAGCATTTTTTCCACAACTTGTGAAAAACAATCCACAATGTTTAAAAGATTTATCCACAACTTGTGGATAAAAGGTTTTATTTGTGATTTTATCGGTTTTATTCATACTAATTTAGTGGATAAGTCTGTGATTTGAGAAAAATAAAATAACAGCCTTATTTCAGGCTGTTAATAAAACGTTGGTACTCTTCTTGATTATGAAAAGAGATAGTTATTTTTCCTGCCTCTTTTTTTTGAAGGACGATTTGGACATCTAATCCCAACAATTTTTTTAAATTTTCTTCTTCTTCTTTGATAAAGTGATCTTTCTCTTTGCTTTTCTTCTTCTTTTTTTTCTCTTGAAGTAGAAGTTCTACTTGCCGAACTGATAAATCTTCCGTCTGAATACGATAGAGTAATTTTCTTTGTTCTTCAACAGGTAGTTGGATTAGAAGTCTAGCATGTGCTTGAGATAATTTTCCAGTTTCTACTTCAATTTGAATAAAATCAGGCAACGTTAGCAATCGAACAAGATTGGTAATATAGGGACGTGATTTCCCCATTTTATCAGCAATTTCTGCATGAGTATACCCTTTATCAATTAAAGATTGATAAGCTTTTGCTTCTTCAATCGGATTTAAGTCTTCACGTTGCAAATTTTCAATGATTGAGTGAATCATCATATCTTGATCAGATAGTTTTTTGATGATTACGGGAACTTCTGTTAGCCCAGCTGCTATTGATGCACGATATCGTCTTTCTCCAGCTAGGATTTCATATCCGATAACTGGAGATTGACGAACGATAATCGGTTGAATCAGACCATTCTCTTTAATAGATTGAGCGAGTTCTTTTACTTTTTCTTCTGAAAATTCTTTACGTGGTTGATAGGGATTTTTTTGAATATCACTGATGCGAATGAGTTTAAATTCTTCCATATTTCTACAGTATCACAACTTTGATATTCTGTAAAGTAAGTTTACAAATATGTAAACTATTGATTTAAATCACTAGTACTCTTGTCCAACTTGATTTTAGTTGTTTCTTCTTTACCATTACGGTAATAAGTTACAGTCATTTCATCTCCAATAGAGTGACTATATAGAGCGTTTTGTAATTCAGTTGTAGATGAAATCTTAGTATCATCTACTTTTGTGATGACATCATATTGTTGTAGATGTCCATTGGCAGGCATATTCTTCTGAACAGATCGAACAGCTACACCAGAAGTAACATTATCAGGAAGTTTTAATTTTTGAAGGTCAGCTGTGCTGAGGTTTGTTAAGTTAACCATGTGGATACCAAGCGCTGGTCGAGTTACTTTTCCATCTTTTTCTAATTGTTTAATAATATTAATAACATCATTTGCAGGAATAGCAAAACCAAGGCCTTCTACAGATGTTCCACCATTTGAGGCAATTTTACTTGATGTAATACCGATAACTTGTCCCTGGATATTAATCAAAGGACCTCCAGAGTTACCAGGGTTAATAGCTGTATCTGTTTGGATAGCATTCGTTGAAATGGCTTGACCATCTTCAGCTTTCAAAGAAACATGTCTGTTCAAGCTTGATACAATCCCTTGAGTAACTGTATTTGCATATTCTGAACCTAAAGGACTACCGATTGCGATAGCTGTTTCTCCAACAGCTAATTGACTTGAATCACCAAACTCAGCAACTGTAGAAACTTTTTCTGAAGAGATTTTAACTACTGCAATATCAGAATAGGTATCAGAACCAACAATTTCACCTGGGACTTTTGTTCCATCAGTCAAACGAACGTCAACTTTTTTAGCACCATTAATAACGTGAGTATTAGTAACTAAATAGGCAGATTCACCTTCTTTTTTATAAATAACACCAGAACCTTCACTGTTAACTTGCTCAGTATTTGAATCTATATCAGTATCATCAGTTCCAATAAAACTATTTTGAGAGTTTCCTGAATAAGTGATAATAGAGACAACAGCATCTTTAACTTTATCAACAGCTTGAGTAGTAGAATTTTCATTTTTTACAGCTGTTTGAGTGATTCCTGTACTATTTTGTTTTGTGATTTCTTGTTTTTGGTTGAATTGAAGAATTACCAGACTACCTAAAATACCACTAAAAAAACCAACAAGAACAATGAGTAAAAGTTTCCCAATCTTTTTCGAAAAATTATGTAAGTGTTTCATACAATCCTCCATATTTTATTAAGTTAGTAAAAGTATAAAATTACTAACTTAATTTATGCTTAAAATTATTTAGTTTTCAACAATCTGTGGAAAACTGTTAAAAACTTGTGAATTTATTGCTACTTTCTTCGCTTTTATTTGTGAATAAGATGTGAATAGAATACGATTATGATAAAATAGAAACATGAAAATTAAAATTGTAACGGTTGGAAAACTAAAAGAAAAGTATCTCAAAGATGGAATTGCTGAATATTCTAAAAGAATTTCTCGTTTTGCTACTGTAGAAATGGTTGAATTAGCTGATGAGAAGACACCAGATCGTGCTAGTGATTCTGAAAATGAAAAAATCTTGGATTTAGAAGGAAATCGAATTCTTTCAAAAATTGGAGATAGAGAATTTGTTGTCGTTTTAGCTATTGAAGGGAAAACCTTGTCTTCTGAAGAATTCAGTAAACAGTTAGAACAAGCATCTATTAATGGTTTTTCAACCTTAACTTTTGTTATTGGTGGAAGTTTAGGATTATCCAATGAAGTGAAAAAACGAGCTAACCTATCAGTAAGTTTTGGTCGTTTAACTCTCCCACATCAATTAATGCGTCTCGTATTAACAGAGCAGATATACCGAGCTTTTACCATTCAACAAGGTTCTCCTTATCATAAATAGGATTGACTATTCTCGATTATTTTGATAAGATAAACTAGTTAGGTCTCATAGCTCAGCTGGATAGAGCATTCGCCTTCTAAGCGAACGGTCGCAGGTTCGAATCCTGCTGGGATCATATACTAGATTTAACGCTGGGGAAACCCAGCGTTTTTTGTAAAAAAATGACAGTTCAGGTACAAAAATGTGCAGTTGAGAATGATTACTTATAATATAAATCACATTTTGTATAATAGGTTTGTAAGTTCATTTATAAGGAAAAAGAGAACACATTATAGGGAGATATAATGGATTTATTGAAAATACTCATAGTTATTCTTCATATTCTTATTCTAACAAATAGCTATGAACTCATTTGTAAGGCAACAAAAAAAGAAAGATATCTGTTTATTTCTTGGGTATTTATATTACAGTCTATTGTTGAAATTTTATTCTATTTAACTTCTTTACATGGATTAGGAATGGAAAAAATTTCATTTACCTGTATTATCTTTGCTTATTTAATAGGATTTAAAAAATATAATAAGTTCAAAGCTATTTTTATTAGTTTATTATTGTCTTTATTATATCAAAGTACTCATACATTTATAGCAGTAATCATATCCTCTATAACAGGTGATTCTTTCTTAATAAAATATGAAGATTTATTTTTTGTAGTGGTTTTGATGCTGACGTATTTTATCACTAAAAAAATTATTATTTATTTTCATCTTGAACTTACTTATTTTGATAAAGATTACCTTTATCCATTTTTTAAAAAGGTCATCTTTGCTTTCTTTGCTCTACATATTCTATTATTCATTTCAGATATGTTGAATATTCATGAACATTTTAATAGTTTTAGTAGTATTTTAGCAACAATTGTCTTTATTTGTTTATTACTAATCTTCTTTGCAATGAATGCCAAGAAGGTCCAAGTTGAAAGAGAAATTGCTCTAAATCAGAAAAAATTTGAACAAGAACATTTACAGACTTACACAGATGAAATTGTGGCTTTGTATAACGAAATCCGTGGTTTTCGTCATGATTATGCAGGGATGCTTGTCAGTATGCAAATGGCGATTGACAGTAAAGATTTACAGGAAATTGACAGGATTTACAATCAAGTTCTAGTCAAAGCTAATCAAAAATTACGTTCAGATAAGTATACATACTTTGATTTAAATAATATAGAAGATTCAGCTTTACGAAGTTTAATTGCACAATCCATTGTATATGCAAGAAATAAGGACGTAGAGTTTACACTAGAAGTAAAGGATATTATCACAAGATTGTCAATCGATTTACTTGATCTTGTGCGTATTATGAGCGTATTATTGAACAATGCCGTTGAGGGTGCTGCAGAAAGTTCCTCAAAACAAATGGAGGTTGCAGTGATTAAGATGGATTTAGAAACAGTTATCGTGATTCAAAATTCGTGTAAAATTACTATGACACCTTCAGAAGACTTATTTGAACTAGGTTTTTCTACTAAGGGTAGAAATAGAGGAATTGGCCTTAATAATGTCAAAGAGATTTTGGATAAGTATGAAAATATCATTTTAGAAACAGAGATGGAAGATAGTACGTTTAGACAGATTATTAGATTTAAGAGAGAGTTTGAATGAAAGTATTAATTTTAGAAGATGTAATTCAACATCAGGTCAGATTAGAAAGAACCCTAGATGAAATTTCAAAGGAATTAAATATTCCTATTTCTTATAAAACAACAGGTAAAGAACGAGAATTTAAGGAATACATCGAAAATGATGAAGTAAACCAGCTTTATTTTCTAGATATTGATATTCATGGAATTGAGAAAAAAGGATTTGAGGTAGCACAGTTTATTCGTCGCCACAATCCTTATGCAATTATCGTATTTATCACTAGTAGATCAGAATTTGCTACCTTAACTTACAAATATCAAGTATCAGCCTTGGATTTTGTTGATAAAGATATCAATGATGAATTATTTAAAAAACGTATCGAACAGAGTATCTTATATACCAAAAGTATGCTGCTTGAAAATAAAGATGTTGTGGATTATTTTGACTATAATTACAAGGGAAATGATTTGAAAATTCCCTACCATGATATTTTATATATTGAAACAACAGGAGTATCTCATAAATTAAGGATTATTGGTAAGAATTTTGCCAAAGAATTTTATGGTACTATGGCGGATATTCAAGAAAAAGATAAAGATACTCAAAGATTTTATTCTGCTCATAAATCATTTCTTGTCAATGTAGGAAATATTAGGGAAATTGATCGAAAAAATTTAGAAGTGGTTTTTTATGAGGATCATCGTTGTCCAATTACTCGTCTAAAGGTACGGAAATTAAGAGATATTCTGGAGAAAAAATCTAAAAAGTGATTGACAATTAGTAAGAAATTGATATAATGGTTATATCTGCTACAGATAGATGGTCCGTTGGTCAAGGGGTTAAGACACCGCCTTTTCACGGCGGTAACACGGGTTCGAATCCCGTACGGACTATATTATCCGCCATAGCTCAGTTGGTAGTAGCGCATGACTGTTAATCATGATGTCGTAGGTTCGAGTCCTACTGGCGGAGTTAAACAAAAAGAACACCATTGGTGTTCTTTTTTTGTCTCTAATTTGCATCTCCCAACATTTTCATAAGAAAGTTTGTCATTTCTTGTGGACTTTCTTTTTTTCCATGAGCAATCCAGGTTTGACATACACCAAATAGTGCGTTTGTTAGATAAATGCTACTATACTCTAACTCAGTATTGTTTAAATTTAATTGCATAAAGCGTTTTTGGAGGTCAGTGCTAAGCATAATGTGAAGTTTATTTCTCAAGAAGTTTTGTATCTCTTTTGTACCATTTTCAGATAGAAGAGCAGCTAGTAATGGTTCAGACTCTAGGTACTCAAATACTTCTAAAATAGCATCCCTTTTATGATGAGCATGTTTTTGGAAAATATACTCAAAGGTATGAAAAAGCTTACTTTGATAATGCTCAATCATATCATACTTATCTTTGTAATGAGTATAAAAACTAGAGCGACTAATTCCAGCTTTCTCAGCTAGTTTAACAGTAGAAATTTGATCAAATGGTTGTTCCATTAATAATTGAACCATAGCATTCTCAATAGTACGTTTTGTTTTTAAGCGTTTGTTACTCTCTGTCATAGTTTCTCCTTGTGAACAAAAATAGACGTAGTGTCAAAAAAATGAATTTTTACCTTGTATTTTGGATTTTTTAATGTATAATCTATTATATCAAAATTTTAGACAATATGTGTAAAAAAAGGAGACAATATGTTTAAAGAATGGAAAGCAATTTTTAAAAAACCAACCTTTATCATTGTAATGATAGGGATTTCTCTTATTCCTGCCTTATACAACATCATATTTTTATCATCTATGTGGGATCCATATGGCCAATTATCTGAGTTGCCTGTAGCGGTCGTTAATAATGATAAAGAAGCGTCTTACAATGGAAATACAATGAGCATTGGAAAAGACATGGTGTCTAATTTAGAAAACAATAAATCCTTGGATTTTCATTTTGTAAATGAGGAAGAAGGAAAAAAAGGACTAGAGAATGGCGATTACTATATGGTAGTGACTTTGCCAAGTGATTTGTCTGAAAAGGCTGCTTCTATTTTAACAGATCACCCAGAACAAATGAACATTGACTATCAAACTTCTAGTGGACATAGCTTCATTGCAAGTAAGATGAGTGATTCTGCTATGACACAGTTAAAACAGAATGTTTCTGCTAATGTAACCGAATCCTATACGAAAGCTTTATTTCAAAAGATGGGTGATTTAAAATCCGGTTTAACGAAGGCAGCCGATGGGAGTGAACAATTGGCTAACGGGGCCAGTCAGTTAGCTGTAGGAAGTCAGACATTGACTACTAACCTACACTCTTTAGCAGATTCAAGTTTAACATTTTCAAATGGAACGGAGCAGTTTACTAAAGGATTATCCTCTTATGTTTCTGGTGTTGAACAACTTCATCTTGGCTTAGGGACTTTTAATAGTGGTTTAGTTACATATACTGGTGCAGTAAGTAAATTAGATAGCGGATTAGGTCAATTAGCTTCTAAAAGTCCTGAATTAGTAGGAGGAATCAATCAATTATATACTGGTGTAGAGGCCTATACTGGTGGTGTTTCTCAGCTCAATACTGGTCTTAATCAATTTTCATCTGGTGTTAGTGCCTATACAAATGGAGTGGAAAATCTTGCAACAGGTGCAAATCAGTTATCTAGTCAATCAGCTACACTTCGAATGGGTGTGGAGCAATTAAGTGAAGGGATTCAACAACTTTCTAGCAAGTTAGATACTTCGTCTGAGCAAAAAGATCAAATTAATCAATTATCTTCTGGTCTAAATCAGTTAAATCAAGCCATTCAAAATATTGATGTTGGAGATACAAAACAATTATCTTCTGTTTTATCAAGTATAGTTTCTCTTTCTAATCAAATGCTAGCAAGTGCTCAGTCTGAAAAAGCAACTACATTAGCCAATATTCAATCGACAGCAGCTTATCAATCATTGACAAGTGAGCAACAAGCTGAGATAAGCGCTTCTGTATCTCAAAATTCGACTGATAGTATTCAATCGGCTCAGTCAATTATAGCTTTAGTACAAGGTTTACAGGGAAGTTTAGAAAACTTACAAAATCAATCTTCAAATCTTTCGACATTAAAAAATCAAGCCAATCAAGTATTACCGCTTGCTTCTACTTCTTTGACAGGATTGTCAAGTGGATTAACAGAAATGCAGGGAGCAGTGACGAGTAAATTAGTTCCTGCTAGTCAGTCGATTGCATCAGGTGTAAATGCATATACTGCAGGTGTTGATAAAATTTCTCAGGGCGCAAGTCAACTAAGTGAAAAAAATTCCACCTTGACAGGTAGTTTGGATCAACTAGTTTCAGGCTCAACTACCTTGACACAAAAATCTTCTAGCTTGACAGCAGGAGTTGGTCAATTAGTTGAAAAAACTCCAGAATTGGTATCTGGTATTGAAAAATTATCAACTGGCTCTAACCAATTGAATCAAAAGAGTCAAGAATTAATGGCAGGAGTTGATAAATTACAATCAGGATCTGGTCAATTAGCAGACAAATCCAGTCAGTTACTTTCAGGTGCTTCTCAATTAGGAAATGGAGCAGCAAAAATTGCAGATGGTGCTGGAAAATTAGCTGAAGGTGGAGCAACTTTAACTGCTGGTATTGAAAGTTTACAAGTAGGAACTACTGATCTAGGACAAGGATTAAGTAACGCAAGCAATCAATTAAAATCAGCATCAACAGAGTCAAAAAATGCAGAAACATTAGCGGAACCCTTAAGTCTTTCAAAGACAGATAATGATCAGGTTCCTGTAAATGGGATTGCAATGGCTCCTTACATGATATCAGTTGCACTTTTTGTTGCAGCATTATCAACAAATATGATTTTTGCTAAATTACCTTCAGGTCGTCATCCTGAAAGTCGCTGGGCGTGGTTTAAGTCTCGCTTCGAGATAAATGGAGTTATAGCTGTTTTAGCCGCTGTCTTAGTCTATGGTGGCGTTCATCTTATTGGTCTAACAGCAAATCATGAAATGAGAACCTTGTTCTTAATTATTATCGCAAGCTTAACATTTATGTCTATGGTAACTGCATTAACAACATGGAATAGTCGTTTGGGTGCTTTCTTCTCTCTAATATTGCTATTATTACAATTAGCTTCGAGTGCAGGAACATATCCACTTGCTTTGACAAATGATTTCTTTAAAGCTGTTAATCCTTGGTTACCAATGAGTTATTCAGTTTCAGGATTGAGACAAACCATTTCTATGACAGGAAATATTCATCATCAGGTAATTTTCCTTCTCGTAACTTTAGTTCTATTCATAGGATTAGGTATGCTAGCTTATCAACCTAAAAAAATGGATGAAGATTAAAAAAGTTTCACGTGAAACAATGAATGATTTACAAGTAATTAATAAAAAAACTCAGTTGGTTAAATCAACTGAGTTTTTTAAAGTTATTCCTAATCTTTCCAAAGTTCTTTGACTTTAGCTTGAACTTCTTCATTTTCAAGAAATTCATCGTAGGTTTCATCGATACGGTCGATTACACCGTTTTTAGATAAGACAATGATATGGTTAGCCAAAGTTTGAATAAACTCATGGTCGTGACTGGCAAAGATGATAGATTCTTTGAAGTTTTTCAATCCATCGTTCAAGCTTGAAATAGATTCCAAATCCAAGTGATTTGTAGGATCGTCAAGTACAAGAACGTTTGATTTCAAAAGCATGAGTTTTGAAAGCATCACGCGCACCTTTTCCCCCCCTGACAGGACATTTACAGGCTTGTTAACCTCGTCTCCAGAAAAGAGCATGCGTCCGAGGAATCCACGAAGGAAGGTATTGTCATCTTCTTCTTTACTTGCAAATTGACGGAGCCAGTCAAGAATCGACTCGCCATCTGCAAAATCAGCAGAATTGTCTTTTGGTAAGTAAGAGCGACTAGTTGTAACTCCCCACTTGACAGTTCCTTCATAGTCGATATCACCCATAATCGCACGAATCAAGGCAGTTGTTTGGATGTCGTTTTGCCCAATAAGAGCTGTCTTATCCCCTGGACGCAAGATGAAGCTGATGTTGTCAAGAATAGTTTCGCCATCAATCTTGACAGATAGATTTTCGACTGTCAATAGATCATTACCAATTTCTCGTTCAGCTTTAAAGTTGATAAATGGATATTTACGGCTAGAAGGTACAATTTCTTCAAGTTCAATCTTGTCAAGCATTTTCTTACGTGAAGTCGCTTGCCTTGATTTAGAAGCATTGGCAGAGAATCGAGCAACGAATTCTTGAAGTTGTTTGATCTTTTCTTCTGCTTTTGCATTACGGTCAGCTTGTAATTTAGCAGCTAGTTCAGAAGATTCTTTCCAGAAATCGTAGTTACCTACGTAGAGTTTGATTTTTCCAAAGTCAAGGTCGGCCATGTGTGTACATACTTTGTTCAAGAAGTGACGGTCATGGGATACGACAATAACTGTGTTATCAAAATCAATCAAGAAATCTTCTAACCAGGTAATAGATTGAATATCAAGACCGTTGGTAGGCTCATCCAAAAGAAGGACATCTGGTTTACCAAATAGAGCTTTAGCAAGGAGCACCTTCACTTTGTCACCATTTGCAAGTTCACTCATATTTTGATAATGAAGATCCTCTGGGATATTCAAATTTTGTAAAAGTTGTGAAGCTTCACTCTCAGCTTCCCAACCACCTAGTTCAGCAAATTCTCCTTCAAGTTCAGCAGCACGAACACCATCTTCGTCTGAAAAATCTTCCTTCATATAAATGGCGTCTTTTTCTTTCATGATGTTGTAAAGTTTTTCATTTCCCATGATGACAACATCAATAACACGTTCGTCCTCATAGTCAAAATGATTTTGACGAAGAACTGAAAGACGTTCGTCTGGTCCTAGAGAGACATGACCAGTTGTTGGTTCAATATCTCCAGCTAGAATTTTCAAAAAGGTTGACTTTCCGGCACCATTAGCACCAATCAAACCATAGGTATTTCCTTCTGTAAATTTAATGTTGACATCATCAAAAAGTTTGCGGTCACTAAAGCGTAGTGAGACATCAGATACTGTTAGCAATGTTTTTCTCCTATTATATGTAATACTCTAATTCTACTAGAAAATTAGTAAATATTCAAATTTTTATTTGTCAATTTTTTGTAAAGTAAGTTGACAGTTTCTTTACGGTTTTATAGCTAGAAAACTATTGTTTGATTAAAAAAATTATCTGTCTTTTTATCAAAAAAATGCTATAATTGAAAGGACCATATCAAAGGAGAATATTATGAGTAAACCCATTATTTTAACAGGAGATCGTCCAACGGGGAAATTACATATTGGACACTATGTAGGTAGCTTAAAAAACCGTGTTTTACTACAGGAAGAAGATAAATATGACATGTTTGTTTTTTTAGCTGACCAGCAAGCCTTAACTGACCATGCAAAAGATCCACAAACTATTGTAGAGTCTATTGGAAATGTTGCATTGGACTATCTTGCAGTGGGATTAGATCCTAATAAAGCAACGATTTTCATTCAAAGTCAGATTCCAGAATTGGCAGAGCTGTCTATGTACTATATGAACCTAGTTTCATTAGCTCGTTTGGAACGAAATCCAACCGTAAAGACTGAAATTGCTCAAAAAGGCTTTGGAGAAAGTATTCCAACTGGATTTTTAGTTTATCCAGTTGCGCAAGCAGCAGATATTACAGCATTTAAGGCTAACTTAGTTCCAGTAGGGAATGATCAAAAGCCGATGATTGAACAAACACGTGAAATTGTTCGTTCTTTCAACCATTCCTATAACTGTGATGTTTTAGTAGAACCAGAAGGAATTTATCCTGAGCATGAAGGTGCGGGACGTTTACCAGGTCTTGATGGTAATGCCAAAATGTCGAAATCACTTAATAATGGAATTTACCTAGCTGATGATGCAGATACTTTGCGTAAAAAAGTGATGAGTATGTATACAGATCCAGACCATATTCGTGTTGAGGATCCAGGTAAGATTGAAGGAAATATGGTTTTCCATTACTTAGACGTATTTGGTCGCCCTGAGGATGCTCAAGAAATTGCTGAAATGAAGGAACATTATCAACGTGGAGGCCTTGGGGATGTTAAGACCAAACGTTACCTACTTGAAATCCTAGAACGTGAACTTGGTCCAATCCGTGAACGTCGCCTAGAATATGCTAAAGATATGGGTGAGGTTTATAATATGCTCCAAAAAGGTAGTGAAAAAGCTCGAGAAGTTGCTGGCCAAACATTATCAGAAGTAAAAGCTGCAATGGGTCTAAATTACTTTCACTAATGGGTAAAATTTGAACTACAAAACTATCTCTTCTTTAAAATAAGAGGGATAGTTTTTTTATTTATTCTCTTATAAATTTAATTGACAAATTTTCATAGAATGGTATGATAGATACAATACAAAAAGCGTTTTGCTCAATAAAGAAAGAAAAGAGGAAACTTCAATGTCTAATTGGGACACTAAATTTTTGAAAAAAGGTTTTACCTTTGATGATGTATTGCTCATTCCAGCAGAGAGTCATGTGTTGCCTAATGATGCGGATTTAACAACAAAATTGGCAGATAATTTGACTTTAAATATCCCAATTATTACAGCTGCAATGGACACTGTAACAGAAAGCCAAATGGCCATTGCAATCGCGCGTGCAGGTGGACTTGGAGTTATCCATAAAAACATGTCTATTGAGCAACAAGCTGACGAAGTTCGTAAGGTAAAACGTTCTGAAAATGGTGTTATCATTGATCCATTCTTCTTGACTCCTGAACATACAATCGCTGAAGCAGATGAACTCATGGGCCGTTACCGTATCAGTGGTGTCCCAGTGGTTGAAACTCTTGAAAACCGTAAGTTAATTGGTATTTTGACAAACCGAGATCTACGTTTCATTTCTGACTACAATCAACCAATTTCAAAACACATGACTAGTGAAAACCTAGTTACTGCTCCGGTTGGTACAGACTTAAAAACTGCAGAGAGTATTCTTCAAGAACACCGTATTGAGAAATTACCTTTAGTTGACGAAGAGGGTCGTCTTTCTGGTTTAATCACCATTAAAGATATTGAAAAAGTGATTGAGTTCCCAAATGCTGCAAAAGATGAATTCGGTCGTCTTCTAGTTGCTGGTGCGGTAGGAGTTACTTCTGACACATTTGAACGTGCAGAAGCCCTCTTTGAAGCAGGAGCTGATGCTATTGTTATCGATACTGCCCATGGTCACTCAGCGGGTGTACTTCGTAAAATCGCTGAAATTCGTGCTCATTTCCCAGACCGTACACTGATTGCTGGGAACATCGCTACTGCTGAAGGTGCGCGTGCTCTTTATGATGCAGGTGTTGACGTTGTTAAAGTCGGTATTGGCCCAGGTTCAATCTGTACAACTCGTGTAATCGCAGGTGTTGGAGTTCCTCAAGTTACAGCTATTTACGATGCTGCAGCAGTGGCGCGTGAATATGGTAAAACAATCATTGCTGATGGTGGAATCAAGTATTCTGGAGATATTGTTAAAGCTCTTGCTGCTGGTGGAAATGCAGTAATGCTTGGATCAATGTTTGCAGGAACAGATGAAGCTCCAGGTGAAACTGAAATCTTCCAAGGACGTAAGTTTAAGACTTACCGTGGTATGGGTTCAATCGCCGCAATGAAGAAAGGTTCAAGCGACCGTTACTTCCAAGGTTCTGTTAATGAAGCGAACAAACTTGTTCCAGAAGGAATTGAAGGACGTGTTGCTTATAAAGGAGCTGCTGCTGATATCGTCTTCCAAATGATTGGTGGTATCCGTTCTGGTATGGGATATTGTGGTGCAGCTAATCTTAAAGAATTGCATGACAATGCTCAATTTATCGAAATGTCTGGTGCGGGTCTAAAAGAAAGCCATCCACACGATGTGCAAATCACTAATGAAGCTCCAAACTACTCAATGTAATAAAAAAATCTCCTGTTTGACAGGAGATTTTTTGTTTTGATAAAACTGTAAACTTTAATTTACAACTATTTGACCATTATTTACTGTAAATACACTAAGGGTATCAGGCAAGTTTTGAAGATGGTCTAAACTAGTAGTTGTAATAAAGGTTTGGATATTATGAGAAATTGTTTCTAACAATTTAAGTTGACGACTATTGTCAAGTTCACTCATAACATCGTCAAGTAAAAGAATTGGAGATTCCTTGGTGATGCTTTCCATCAATTCGATTTCAGCAAGTTTTACAGAAAGAACTAGACTACGATGCTGTCCTTGACTACCAAAACTTGCGTCTATTCCATTGATTAAGAAAGTCATATCATCCCGATGAGGGCCAACTCCCGTATTCTTCTTAAATAAATCTCTAGATCTACTTTTTTGGAGTGCTACATGGAAAGAATCAGCTAAATATTCTTTGTCAACGAAGTTTACAGAAGGTTGATAGAAAATTGACAACTCTTCTGACTGGTCTGAGATATCAAAGTGTTTCCTCTTTCCAAAGTGATCCATTTTTTGTAAGAAGTCAGCTCTATGAATCATTACACGACATCCGTACTCTACAAGTTGGTCATCAAGGACAGATAAAAAAGTGTCATCAATATTTTGTGTAGATTTTAGATAGCTATTTCTCTGTTTAAGGATGTGGTTATAACTTGACAGGTCTGACAAGTAAATCGGTTTGATTTGCCCTAATTCTATGTCAATGAACTTACGACGAATGGCCGGAGCACCTTTGACAAGCTGTAAATCTTCTGGAGCAAATAAGACAACGTTCATATGTCCGATATAATCAGAAAGACGAGCTTGCTTTAAGTGGTTTACTTTTGTAATTCGACCTTTTTGTGTGAGGTCTATTTCAAGTGGTATAGTTGCCGTTTTTTTCTGCAAGATTCCAGAAACTTGTAGTTGCTCTTCTTCAAATTGAATTAAATTTTTGTCAGTCTTTGTTCTGTGACTTCTTGTTAGAGCTAAAAAATAAATACTTTCAAGAAGATTTGTTTTTCCTTGAGCGTTCCGACCAACAAATACATTTAATTTTGGGTTAAAATCAATTTCTGTATCTCGATAGTTACGAAATTGTTTAATGGATAAGTTTTTCAGCCACATATTTACCTACCTGGGAAACGTGGTGCACTTTTTGCTTTTGGTGGCTGGTTCTTTTTGATTGACTTTTTTTGAACCTTTTTATTCATTTCTTTAACAAGTTTAGCTACACGCTCTTTCTCGATTTTATCTTGTTTAAATTCCTCAAGTTCTTCAGGATTTGGTTGAACTAAAACAATTTGAGTTTTTAAATCAGGAATGTCAATAGTATCGCCGATTCTAATTTTTTTGCCGCGACGATTTTCTAATTCTCCATTAAAATATACAAGATGGTCCGCTAAAAATGATTTAATAGCGCCACCACTTTGGATGATTCCAAGATCTTTCAAAAGAGCTTGGAGCGTAATAAATTCTTCAAATAATTTGTATTCCATAGTTCACCTCAATCTTTGGTATTATACCATATTTTACTTAAAATAGTGGAAGGAAAACCTAAGATATGAAAACGATTTTAATTTCAAAAGCGTCAAAGAGAACAAGAAAATTTTTCGTTTTCATGGTATAATAGAACTCTATGTAAAAGGAGGTAAAAGATGGAGTTATTCCCTGGAATTGCAGTGCATTTTATCCATTCTAAAAAGTTTAAGACAAATAAAATAACCATGCGATTCACAGCTTCATTATCTCTGGATTTGATTTCTGGTCGCATGTTAAGTGCCAGTATGCTTGAAACAGCAAATAAAAGTTATCCAATAGCTCAAATTCTTAGGAAACATCTGGCAGCTCTGTATGGGGCAGATCTATCAACTCATGCTTATCGAAGAGGACAAAGTCACCTTGTAGATGTTAGTCTTACATATGTTCGAGATGAATTTTTAAGTAAGAAAAATATATTGACTGCGCAGATTTTAGAATTATTGCATCAAGTTTTATTTAATCCTTTGTTGGATGATGATGGATTTGAGAAAAATACTTTTGAAATTGAGAAAAAACAATTGTTGGCGAGACTAGAATCAGAATTAGAGGATCCTTTCTTCTTTGCACATAAAGAATTAGACCAGTTGTTTTTCCAAGATGAATCAATGCAGTTAGTTCCTAAAGATTTGATTGCCAGAATTTCCGAAGAGACTTCTAAATCTTGCTATTCAAGTTTTCAAAAAATGCTGAAAGAAGATAGGATTGATTTATTCTTTTTAGGAGACTTTAATGAAATTGAAGTTCTAGAAAGCCTGAAGAAATATAAGTTGACAGGTCGTAAAAAAACTGTAAACATTCAATATCGACAAGAGTATTCAAATGTTCTTAGAGAAGGAATTATCAGGAGAAACCTAGGTCAGTCCATTTTAGAGATGGGTTACCATAGCACGATTGGTTATGGGGATGATCAAAAAATGGCTTTACTTCTTGTAAATGGTCTACTTGGGGCTTTTCCACACTCTAAATTGTTTACTCAAGTAAGGGAAAAGGAAGGCTTGGCTTATACAGTATCTAGTCATTTAGATCTTTTTAGTGGTTTTTTGCGACTCTTTGCTGGTATTAACCGTCAAGACCGAAATCGAGTACGGAAACTGATGAATGATCAATTATCCGATATCAAAAATGGTCGATTTACAGATGCAGAAATCAATCAAACTAAGGAAATGATTCGCAGAAATATGTTGTTAAGTCAAGATAACCAAGACTCGATTATAGATAGAGAATACTTAACTATCTTTTTTGGTAAGTCAGTTTTAGACCTAGAGACTTTGATAGAAAAACTAGAACAAGTTGACAAGGATGCGATTTGTAAAGCTGCATCTAGTCTAAAATTGCAGGCTATCTATTTTATGGAAGGAGCAGAATGACTAGAGTAACTTTTCAAGAGAAATTTTATCCTGCTGTAAAGGAAACTCTTTATCAAGCGAAATTAGAAAGCGGATTGACAGTTACTTTACTTCCGAAAAATGACTTTAATGAAGTTTACGGGGTAGTCACTGTCCAAGTTGGTTCGGTTGACATAGAGTTTACAGTTAGAGATGGGAGAAAGAAAACATATCCTAGTGGGATTGCTCATTTTTTAGAACACAAACTCTTTGAAAGAGAAAATGCTGAAGACATTATGGCTGCTTTTACTGAACTAGGAGCAGAAAGCAATGCCTTTACAAGCTTTACAAACACAAGCTATCTTTTTTCAACTTCTGACAATGTTACTGAGTGTTTAGACTTGCTTGACGATCTTGTTACTAGCTTTAATGTTACTGAAGAATCTGTTGAACGTGAAAAGGATATCATTCAACAAGAACGCGAAATGTATCAGGACGATCCTGATTCTTGCTTGTTCTTTAAAACACTTGCAAATCTATATCCGAAAACTCAACTAGCTTCAGATATTGTTGGGACTGAAGATTCGATAGAAGATATTCGTTTAGAGGATTTACGAGATAATTTTGATGAGTTTTACACACCTGTCAACAGCCATGTTTTTCTCGTTGGGAACTTTGATTTAGGATTAATACAAAATTATTTTTCTAATAGACATACTGGAAATCAGATAACTAAAACCGCTAGAGAAAAGATAGCTTTACACCCTGTAAAGAAGGTAGAGAGCATTCGTATGGATGTGGCTTCTCCTAAATTAGCAATTGGAGTTCGAACAAATGCTGAGATGGAGAATAAAGACTGCTATCGATACGGTGTATTGTTGAAGGCCTTGTTTTCGATGATGTTTGGATGGACCTCAAAAAGATTTCAAAGTTTATATGAAACTGGGAAACTAGATTCTTCATTATCTATGGAGGTTGAAATCAATCATCGTTTTAATTTTTTGATGCTGACAATGGATACAAAAGAACCTGTTGCCATTTCACACCAATTTCGAAAGGCAATTAAGAATTTTGTAACTGATCCGGATGTGTCAGAGGAACATCTTGATTTAATAAAAAGCGAAATTTATGGAGAGTTTCTCCATAATCTGAATTCTTTAGAATTTATTGCGACTCAATATCAGTCGCACGTTGATGAATCAACCTTGTTTGATTTGCCAAAGATTATACAGGAAATGACCTTAGAAGATGTTCTTGAGGTAGGACATCATTTTATCGATAATAGTGAGATGGTTGAGTTTACAATTTTTCCACTATAAGAATCGAAAATAAATAGACTAGAAAGAAGGAATGATAAGTATGAGGAAAAAAACAATCGGTGAAGTTTTACGTTTAGCAAGAGTAAACCAGGGGTTGAGTTTAGAGGAGTTGCAGCGCAAGACAGATATTCAACTGCATATGCTAGAAGCTTTAGAGTCAGATGATTTTGATAAATTACCTAGTCCCTTTTATGTTCGCTCTTTTTTGAGAAAGTATGCTTGGGCAGTTGAGTTAGACGAAAGTATAGTTTTAGATGCTTATGATTCGGGAAGTATGATTACCTATGAAGAAGTTGATGTTGATGAGATAGAATTATCTGGTCGTAGACGTTCTAATCGTAAGAAACGTTCCCTGCTTCCGCTTTTTTACTTCGTCTTATTCTCCTTATCAATTTTAATTTTCGTTACCTACTATGTTTGGAATTATATTCAAACACAACCAACAGAAACAACTTCAGCTAACTATAATGTTGTAACTACTACAAATACAACAACTAGTGAAACAACAACTAGCAACCAAACCACTAGTCCATCAAGTTCGAGTGAAGCATCAACTGTGACTGTTTCAGGTCAGGGAGATGTTATATCAGTAGAGTATAAAACTTCTAAAGATACTGCTGAACTTCAATTATCTGTGACGGATGCAACAAGTTGGATTAGTGTATCAGATACGGATCTAGCTGGAGGAACTACTCTCGAGCCAAATAACAAAACAGCTAAAACAACAATTTCTAAAGGCTCTCCGGTAACAATCACATTAGGCGTTGTAAAAGGCGTTAAAATTAAAATCGATAATCAAGAAATTGACACTGCAAAATTAACTGGTCAAACTGGTTGGATTAGACTAACAGTGAGTTCAAACTAAGGAAGGATACTATGAAAAAAGAAAATATTCCTAACATACTTACGCTTGGTAGAATTTTATTTATTCCGATTTTTGTTCTCCTTCTATCATTTGGACAGTCTCCTATGTTACATAAAATAGCAGCAATTATTTTTGCCATCGCAAGTATCACTGACTACCTAGACGGCTATTTAGCTAGAAAGTGGCAAGTAGTTAGCAATTTTGGGAAATTCGCTGATCCAATGGCTGATAAGTTGTTGGTTATGTCGGCCTTTATTATGCTAGTTGGTCTTGATATGGCTCCTGCTTGGGTAGTGGCTGTTATCATTTGTCGTGAACTTGCAGTTACTGGTTTGCGCTTGCTTTTAGTTGAAACCGGAGGGACTGTTTTAGCTGCAGCAATGCCAGGAAAAATCAAGACATTTAGCCAGATGTTCGCGATTATCTTCTTGTTATTCCATTGGAATTTACTCGGTCAGATAACTCTTTATATTGCCTTGTTCTTCACAGTTTATTCTGGTTATGATTACTTCAAGGGAAGCGCATATTTATTTAAAGGAACCTTTCGCTAGATATGGAATCGATTATTGAAATTAGGGATCTGTCATTTCGATACCAGGCAGATCAAGAACATTATGATGTTCATAACATTTCGTTTCACGTGAAACGTGGAGAATGGTTGTCAATCGTTGGTCACAACGGGAGTGGGAAATCAACGACAGTTCGCTTGATTGATGGCTTACTCGAGGCTGAATCTGGAGAAATTTGGATAGATGGTGATTGCCTAACACCGGAAAATGTCTGGGAGAAAAGACGTAAGATTGGTATGGTATTTCAAAATCCCGATAATCAGTTCGTGGGAGCAACTGTTGAAGATGACGTTGCTTTTGGCCTAGAAAACCAAGGTATTCCGCTTGAAGAGATGAAGAAACGAGTCTCTGAAGCTCTGTCATTAGTTGGGATGGCGGAATTTACAAAAAAAGAACCAGCTCGCTTGTCTGGAGGTCAGAAACAGAGAGTGGCAATTGCAGGAGTTGTAGCTCTGCGACCAGATATTTTAATCTTGGATGAGGCTACAAGTATGTTGGATCCAGAAGGACGACTAGAGTTGATTAAGATAGTCCAGAAGATTCGCCAAGACCACCAGATGACAGTTATCTCCATTACGCATGATTTAGATGAGGTTGCTATGAGTGACCGTGTTTTAGTAATGAAAAAAGGGAAAGTCGAGTCAACAAGCACTCCTAGAGAATTATTTTCTAGGTCAGATTTAGATCAAATTGGCTTAGATCAACCCTTTGTCAACCAATTGAAAGAATCATTACGTACTAGTGGTTTGAATTTGCCAGAGTTCTATCTTACAGAAGAGGAACTTGAGGAGGCTTTATGGGAATTATTCTAGACAATGTTAGTTATACGTATCAAGAAGGAACGCCGTTTGCCTCAGCTGCCTTGTCTGATGTCAGTTTGACAATAGAGGATGGCTCTTATACTGCGATTATTGGGCATACAGGAAGCGGAAAGTCTACAATCCTTCAACTTTTGAATGGTTTGCTAGTTCCTACAGAGGGAAGTGTTCGTGTCTTTGATACATTGATTACATCAACATCTGTCAATAAGCAAATTCGTCAAATCCGCAAACAAGTAGGCTTGGTTTTTCAGTTTGCTGAAAATCAAATTTTTGAGGAAACAGTCTTAAAAGATGTGGCTTTTGGTCCTCAAAATTTTGGAGTTTCTGTAGAAGAGGCAGAAGCTATCGCGCGTGAAAAATTAGCTTTAGTGGGAATTGACGAGTCACTTTTTGAACGTAGTCCATTTGAACTCTCAGGAGGACAAATGAGAAGGGTTGCTATTGCTGGGATTTTAGCAATGGAACCTAAGATCTTGGTTTTAGATGAGCCAACCGCAGGCTTGGACCCAATTGGCCGAAAAGAGTTGATGACCTTGTTTAAAAAGTTTCATCAAGATGGTATCACGATTGTTTTGGTGACTCACCTTATGGATGATGTAGCAGAATTTGCTGACCAAGTTTACGTAATGGAAAAAGGAAAGTTAGTCAAGAGTGGGAAGCCAAGTCTTGTTTTTCAAAATGTCGAATTTATGGAAAAAATCCAATTGGGTGTTCCTAAAATCACACGATTTGCTCAAAGATTAGCTGACAGAGGACTTTCTTTCAAACAATTGCCGATAACGATAGAGGAGTTTAAGGAGTTCATCAATGGATAACATGATTTTAGGTCGTTACATACCAGGAAATTCGATTGTTCATCGTTTGGATCCTCGTAGTAAGTTAGTGGCAATGATTTTATTAATTTTGATTGTTTTTTGGGCCAATAATCCAATAACAAATTTGATCCTTTTCGTTGCAACTGGCATTTTTGTAGCTTTATCAGAAGTTCCCTTATCTTTTTTCATAAAAGGTTTGCGGTCTATGTTTTTTCTGATTGCTTTTACAACCCTTTTTCAACTGTTCTTTATCTCAGATGGAGATGTCTTGTTCGAGATTGGATTTATAAAAATCACAAGTCATGGAATTGAACAGGCTGGGATTATTTTTTGTCGCTTTGTGTTGATTATCTTTTTCTCAACCTTACTTACTTTGACGACCATGCCACTAAGTTTGGCAACAGCAGTAGAGTCCTTGCTTGGACCTTTGAAAAGACTCAAGGTTCCTGTTCATGAAATTGGGCTTATGTTGTCTATGAGTTTGCGCTTTGTACCAACCTTAATGGATGATACGATTCGCATTATGAATGCTCAAAAGGCGCGTGGTGTTGATTTTGGAGAAGGGAATGTAATCCAAAAAGTTAAGGCTATGATACCTATTTTGATACCTTTGTTCGCTACCAGTTTGAAACGAGCAGATTCTCTTGCTACAGCTATGGAAGCTAGAGGGTATCAAGGCGGGAATGGACGTAGTCAGTATCGACAGTTGAAATGGATGAATAAAGATAGTGTAGCTCTATTACTTATTTGTGTCTTGGGTGGTATTCTATTTTTGTTAAAATCCTAGAGTGAAGTATAGAATGAGATAGGGTAGAGGTATGAACCGTTTTAAAAAATCAAAATATATCATTGTTCTATTTGTCGTCGTATTGATAGTTTCAGTTTTTTTAGTGATGACGAAATCAAGTGCGGTTGTGACAAAAGTTGGAGATGGCATTTCTCTGATAGATAGAATTGTTCAAAAGCCATTTCAATGGTTAGAATCTACAAAGTCTGATTTAGGAAATTTGACGAGAGCTTATAATGAGAATGAAACTCTTAAAAAAGAACTCTATCAAATGGAAAAAGAAACGAATGAAGCAAACAGTCTGAAGGAAGAAAATGAGCAATTACGTCAGTTATTAGATATGAAGTCCAAATTAAATGTGACCAAGTTAATTGCTGCGGATGTCATCATGAGAACTCCATCAACCTGGAAACAAGAATTAACAGTTAACGTTGGTTCTCAACAAGGAGCAACGACAAACATGCTTGTTGTTGCTGGTGGAGGATTGGTTGGAAGTGTTGAAAAAGTAGAAGACAACTCAACTGTGGTCAATTTATTGACAAACGCTGAGAATACAGAGAAGATTTCCGTTAAAATCCAGCACGGTTCTAGTAGCATTTATGGTATTATTATCGGTTATGATAAGGAAAAAGAACTTTTGAAAATCAGCCAGCTCAATAGCAATGGCGACATTAGCCAAGGCGACAAAGTGGTGACTGGAGGTTTGGGAAACTTTAATGCTACAGATATCCCTGTAGGAGAAGTCGTATCAGTGACACATAGTACTGACTATCTAACTAGAGAAGTTATGGTTAAACTACACGCTGATCCAATGAATCTTAAGGTTGTAGAGTTAGTGGGGAATGCGTCATGAGACTTTTTAGGCAGATAGGAATGTTTGTACTATTGCCCTTGATTATCTTGATCGATAGCCATTTAGGGCAGTTTGTAAATAGTTTTTTCCCACATATACAAATTGTTAGCCACTTTATTTTTATCTTCTTATTATTTGAAACGATAGAAGTATCTGAGTATCTGTTTTTAGCTTATTGCCTAGTTGTAGGACTTGTATACGATATTTACTTCTTCCATTTGATTGGAATAGCAAGTCTCCTTTTTGTGATTATTGGAGCAATTGTTTATAAAAGTAACTCTGTCATTTTGTTAAATAGATGGACCAGATTGCTTGCTGTCTTAATGATGACCTTCATTTTTGAGTTTGGTAGCTTTATGTTGGCAGGGGTGGTCGGACTAACTGCTGAAAATCTATCCGTTTTTATGGTTTATAGTCTTGTGCCTACTCTAATATTGAACTGTTTATGGATGTTGGTTTTCCAATATATTTTTGAAAAAATATATCTATAAGAAAGAAACAAAACTGTAATAAAGGCGTAATATTTATTAGGCCTTTTTTTGATATACTAGTATTGTCTTTTTAAAGAAGGAGTATTTACACTTATGAAGAAAAAAATTCTAGCATCACTTTTATTAAGTACAGTATTAGTTTCACAAGGAGCTGTTCTTTCAAGTGTTCAAGCCAATACAACAGATGAAAAAATTGCTGCTCAAGATAGTAAAATTAGTAACTTGACAGCTCAACAGAAAGAAGCTCAAAAACAAGTAGATGAAATTCAAACTAAAGTTTCAGCTATTCAATCAGAACAAGAAAAATTACAATCTGAAAACGAAAAACTTCAAGAAGAATCTAAAAAACTTGAAGGTGAAATTGCAGAGCTTTCAAAAAATATCGTAGCACGTAATGAATCACTTGAAAACCAAGCTCGTAGTGCACAAACAAACGGAACTGCTACAAGTTACATCAATACGATTATTAACTCTGACTCAATCACAGAAGCTATTTCTCGTGTTGCAGCCATGAGTGAAATCGTATCAGCAAACAATAAAATGTTGCAGCAACAAAAAGAAGATAAGAAAGCTATCTCTGAAAAACAAGTTGCAAACAACGAAGCAATCAATACAGTCATTGCTAACCAACAAACGCTTGCTGACGATGCTCAAGCTTTGACAACAAAACAAGCTGAATTGAAAGTAGCTGAGTTGAATCTTGCAGCTGAAAAAGCATCAGCAGAGAGCGAAAAAGCTACTTTGTTAGAACAAAAAGCAGCAGCAGAAGCTGAAGCAAAAGCAGCAGCAGAAGCTGAGGCGGCTTATAAAGCTAAACAAGCAAGTCAACAACAAACACTGATTGCTTCTGCGAAAACAACTTTTACAGAACAAGTACAAGCAACTTCTACTTCAACATCTTCATCATCATCAGATGATGATTCAAGCTACACACCTGCAGTAACTACGGTAAGTCAACGACCAACTTATAGTTCAAATGCTTCAAGTTATCCTGTAGGTCAATGTACATGGGGAGCTAAAACTTTAGCACCATGGGCTGGCGATTACTGGGGTAATGGTGGTCAGTGGGCAGCTAGTGCAGCAGCAGCTGGATTCCGTACAGGTTCTACACCACAAGTTGGTGCAATTGCTTCATGGGATGATGGAGGATATGGACACGTAGCAGTTGTTACGGCTGTGGAGTCTCCAACTCGCATTCAAGTTTCAGAATGTAACTATGATGGTAGCGGAACTCAACCAATCGGAAATTATCGTGGATGGTTTAATCCTACAGCATCACGTGGTACGGTAAGATACATTTATCCAAACTAATATACTGATTATTACTAAATTTAGGGTGAGGTTTTATTAATCTCACCCTTTGTATAGTGCTGAAAAATAAATTTCATTATATAATTACTTGAACTTATTTTGTATTCTATTCTTAATAATTATTTAGTTAAAGTTAGATGAAATTTAGAGATTTAGTACGAGTGTAGCTTGTTAATAAAAAATGGTTTCTAAAGGGAATTGGTACTGGAATTATGTTTACTTATAAAACGAATGTTGATGTCAAAGAGTGGGATTTATTTTTACAAAATCATCCTCAAGGAAATTTATTGCAGAGTAGTGATTGGTCCAAGATAAAGGATACTTGGGGGAATGAGAGAGTTGGATTTTATAAAGAAAATCAACTAGTTGGAGTAGCGAACATCTTAATTCAGCCTCTTCCATTAGGATTTTCCATGTTCTATATTCCAAGAGGCCCAGTTATTAATTATGAAGATAAAGAACTTCTGAAATTTGTGCTTTTAACATTGAAAAAACTTGCTAAAAAAAGCCATGCAATAATGGTTAAATTTGATCCAAGTTTGTTTATCAGTCGAAGTCTTATCGACCAAGAAACTATTCAAAATTCTAAAACTTTTGAAATTGTTGAGGAATTGCAAAAAAACAAAGTTCATTGGACAGGTTTGACAAAGGATATGGCAGAAAACATACAACCTCGTTTTCAAGCTAATATTCATAAAGAAAACTTCTCGTTGGATCAACTATCCAAGTCTACTAGACAGGCAATCCGAACTGCAAGAAATAAAGGATTGGAAGTAAAATTCGGTGGACTCGACTTATTAGATGAATTTTCATTTTTAATGAAGAAAACAGAGTCTCGTAAGAATATCAGTTTACGAGGCAAAGATTATTATCAGAAGTTACTGACTACTTATCCTGATCACTCTTTTATCACACTGAGCTATTTAGATTTACCTAATAGACTGAAAGAAGTTGAGCAGCAACTCGAAAAGAATCTTAAAATAGCGCAGAAATTTACTGATAAAACGAAAGAAGGCAAAATAAAAGAGAATCAGCAAGAGAGAAAACGATTAGAGGAAGAAATTTCTTTTCTTAAGAGCCATATTGATAGAGGAGACAGTGTCGTTCCATTGTCTGGAACTTTAACCATTGAATTTGGGAAAACTTCTGAAAACTTATATGCTGGAATGAATGAGGAATTTAGACATTATCAACCTGCTATTCCTACATGGTTTGAGACTGCTCAGCATTCATTTGAACGTGGAGCAGAGACTCATAATATGGGTGGAATTGAAAATAATTTAGAGGGTGGGTTATTTAATTTTAAATCTAAGTTTAATCCCACTATTGAGGAGTTTGCTGGTGAGTTTAACTATCCAACTAGTTCGTTATATTTCTTGTTTAATCTAGCTTATAAGATTCGTAAGAAACTTCGAAGTAGATAGCATAAACACCACTACATTAAATTAAAAAAATTAGCTATTAGAACATCTCAGCAGTGTATGTTGAGATGTTTTAAATTTAGAGCTTTTAACTGGTAATTTAATAAGGAGAAAATAACAAAATTACTTGAAATAAAGCTCCAATTATGATAGAATGAAACTTGTCGTGTGAACGATAATACTCATTCTTGATGAATTGTGAAATTGTTGCCTTTGGGTTGTTTTGCAAGCTGAAATCAAGAAGAGGAAAAAACAAAAAAGGAGAAATACTCATGGCAGTAATTTCAATGAAACAACTTCTTGAGGCTGGTGTACACTTTGGTCACCAAACTCGTCGCTGGAACCCTAAGATGGCTAAGTACATCTTCACTGAACGTAACGGAATCCACGTTATCGACTTGCAACAAACTGTAAAATACGCTGACCAAGCATACGACTTTATGCGTGATGCAGCAGCTAACGATGCAGTTGTATTGTTTGTTGGTACTAAGAAACAAGCTGCTGACGCTGTTAAAGAAGAAGCAGAACGTTCAGGTCAATACTTCATCAACCACCGTTGGTTGGGTGGTACCCTTACTAACTGGGGAACAATCCAAAAACGTATCGCTCGTTTGAAAGAAATTAAACGTATGGAAGAAGAAGGAATCTTCGACGTTCTTCCTAAGAAAGAAGTTGCACTTCTTAACAAACAACGCGCTCGTCTTGAAAAATTCTTGGGTGGTATCGAAGACATGCCTCGCATCCCAGATGTAATGTACGTAGTTGACCCACATAAAGAGCAAATCGCTGTTAAAGAAGCTAAAAAATTGGGAATCCCAGTTGTAGCGATGGTTGACACAAACACTGATCCAGATGATATCGATGTAATCATCCCAGCTAACGATGACGCTATCCGCGCAGTTAAGTTGATCACAGCTAAATTGGCAGACGCTATCATCGAAGGTCGCCAAGGTGAAGATGCTGTAGCAGCAGTTGAAGCAGAATTTGCAGCTTCAGAAGCTCAAGCAGACTCAATCGAAGAAATCGTTGAAGTTGTTGAAGGCGACAACGCTTAATTCGTATAAATAGTAATTACCTAGGAGGGCGGGGCTTAGCCCGGCTCTCCTATTTTTAAAAAATATAGGAGAATCAAAATGGCAGAAATTACAGCTAAACTTGTTAAAGAGTTGCGTGAAAAATCTGGTGCTGGTGTTATGGACGCTAAGAAAGCATTGGTTGAAGTTGAAGGTGATATCGAAAAAGCGATCGAATTGCTTCGCGAAAAAGGTATGGCTAAGGCAGCTAAGAAAGCTGACCGTGTTGCAGCTGAAGGTTTGACTGGTGTATTTGTTAACGGTAACGTTGCAGCAGTAGTTGAAGTAAATGCTGAAACTGACTTCGTTGCGAAAAACGCTCAATTCGTTGAGTTGGTAAATGCTACAGCTAAAGTAATCGCTGAAGGTAAACCAGCTAACAACGAAGAAGCACTTGCTTTGACAATGCCTTCAGGTGAAACTCTTGAAGCTGCATATGTATCTGCAACAGCTACAATCGGTGAAAAAATCTCATTCCGTCGTTTTGCTTTGCTTGAAAAAACAGATGCACAACACTTCGGAGCATACCAACACAATGGTGGACGTATCGGTGTTATCTCTGTAATCGAAGGTGGAGACGAAGCGCTTGCTAAACAAATCTCAATGCACATCGCTGCTATGAAACCAACAGTTCTTTCATACAAAGAATTGGATGAGCAATTTGTTAAAGATGAGTTGGCACAATTGAACCACGTTATCGATCAAGATAACGAAAGCCGTGCAATGGTTGGTAAACCAGCTCTTCCACACCTTAAATATGGTTCTAAAGCTCAATTGACTGATGAAGTCATCGCTCAAGCTGAAGAAGATATTAAAGCTGAATTGGCTGCAGAAGGTAAACCAGAAAAAATCTGGGATAAAATCATTCCTGGTAAAATGGATCGCTTCATGCTTGACAACACTAAAGTTGACCAAGCATACACACTTCTTGCACAAGTTTACATCATGGATGACAGCAAGACAGTTGAAGCTTACCTTGAATCAGTTAACGCTTCAGTAGTTGAGTTCGCTCGCTTTGAAGTTGGTGAAGGTATCGAAAAAGCTGCAAACGACTTTGAAGCAGAAGTTGCAGCTACAATGGCAGCAGCCTTGAATAACTAATAATAAAAAATTAAATAATGAATTGCACTCTAAATATTAGATTTTTGTATCTAACTTTTGGAGTGCAGTTTTTATTAGCTCCTTACTTGATTAAGACAAATTGATTAGTAGTAATAATTTGATTCAATTAATACTTTGGTAGTGTGTAATAGTGAGATTGACATACCCTACCGAAATGAATGTATGAGAATTTAGCAGTAGAATGAAAAATAGTTTAAGATATTTTTTAATATCCACTTTGTGATTCTGAATACTTATTTTTCCTTTTGGAACAAGAATAAAGTTCTCATTTTAACTCAAATCAATCTTAGAAAATCGCAAATGAAAATTCGTTTGCGATTTTTCTGTACTTTTCAGATATGATATCAAATATAGTTCGTGAAATATTTGATTTTTGGCGTCTGTTGTGTTAGAATGATGTAAAGTAATACGAAAGGCGAACAAGAAAATGTCCAGTAAACTTATTTATACGGGAAAAGCTAAAGATATCTATACTACAGAAGACGAAAATGTGATTAAGTCGGTCTACAAGGACCAGGCCACTATGCTGAATGGAGCTCGCAAGGAGACTATTAAAGGTAAAGGTGTGCTAAATAATCAGATTTCGTCTCTTATTTTTGAAAAATTGAATGCTGCGGCTGTTGCGACGCACTTTATAAAACGTATCTCTGATACCGAACAATTGAATAAGAAGGTTAAAATCATTCCTTTGGAGGTTGTCCTTCGTAACGTGACTGCCGGTTCTTTTTCTAAACGTTTTGGCGTTGAAGAAGGTTTGGATTTGGAAACTCCAATCGTTGAATTTTACTATAAAAATGATGAATTGGATGATCCATTTATCAATGATGAGCATGTCAAGTTCTTGGATATTGCTAACGATGAGCAAATTGCTTATATCAAGGAAGAAACGCGTCGGATCAATGAATTGCTGAAAGATTGGTTTGCACAAATTGGTCTTCGTTTGATTGACTTCAAATTGGAATTTGGTTTTGATAAGGATGGCAAGATTATCTTGGCAGATGAATTTTCACCAGATAACTGTCGCCTTTGGGATGCGGAAGGTCATCACATGGATAAGGATGTTTTCCGTCGTGATCTTGGTAGCTTGACAGATGTTTATGAAGTTGTATTGGAAAAATTGCAAGGATTGAAGTAGCCTTTTACAAATAGAATACTTGGTCTTCACTACAATCTTTAAGTAGAAATAGATAAAGGAAATAAAATGGATAAACGTATTTTCGTTGAGAAAAAAGCTGATTTTCGTGTAAAATCTCAGTCTTTAGTAAAAGAATTGCAGCATAATCTTCAGTTGAAAACGTTGAAGGATCTTAGGATTGTTCAGGTTTACGATGTCTTTGGTTTGGCAGAGTACTTGTTTGCGCGTGCGGAAAAACATATTTTCTCTGAGCAAGTGACAGATACTGTTTTGGATGAAGCTACGGTTAAGGCTGATCTTGAGAAGTATGCTTTCTTTGCGATCGAAAGTTTGCCTGGTCAATTTGACCAACGTGCGGCATCTTCACAAGAAGCTTTGCTTTTGCTTGGTAGTTCAAATGATGTAACAGTGAACACAGCACAACTTTACTTGGTTAACAAGGATATTGATGCAAATGAGTTGGAAGCTGTCAAAAACTACCTTTTGAACCCAGTGGATTCTCGTTTCAAAGATATCACTGTTGGCATTGCGAAACAGGATTTCTCTGAGTCTGACAAGACCATTCCAAGCTTGGATTTCTTTGAAACTTATACGGCAGAAGATTTTGCACAGTATAAGGCGGAGCAAGGATTGGCCATGGAAGTGGATGATCTTCTCTTCATTCAAGATTACTTCAAATCCATTGGACGTGTACCAACTGAGACTGAGTTGAAGGTTTTGGATACTTACTGGTCTGACCACTGCCGTCATACAACTTTCGAAACTGAGTTGAAAAACATCGACTTTTCAGCTTCTAAATTTGAAAAACAATTGCAAGCGACTTATGACAAGTATATTGCCATGCGTGATGAGTTGGGACGTACAGGAAAACCTCAAACCTTGATGGATATGGCCACTATTTTTGGCCGTTATGAGCGTGCTAATGGTCGTTTGGATGACATGGAAGTGTCTGATGAAATCAATGCCTGCTCTGTTGAAATTGAAGTGGATGTTAATGGTATCAAAGAACCATGGCTCCTCATGTTCAAAAACGAAACTCATAACCACCCAACTGAAATTGAACCATTTGGTGGGGCAGCTACTTGTATCGGTGGTGCCATTCGTGACCCATTGTCAGGACGTTCATACGTTTACCAAGCCATGCGTATCTCAGGTGCTGGTGATATCACAGCTCCAATTTCAGAAACACGTGCTGGTAAATTGCCACAACAAGTGATTTCTAAAACAGCGGCTCACGGTTATTCTTCATACGGTAACCAAATTGGTCTTGCAACAACTTATGTTCGTGAATACTTCCACCCAGGTTTCGTTGCTAAGCGTATGGAGCTAGGTGCAGTTGTCGGTGCGGCTCCTAAGGAAAATGTTGTCCGTGAAAAACCTGAAGCAGGTGATGTGATTATCTTGCTCGGTGGTAAGACTGGACGTGACGGTGTCGGTGGTGCGACAGGTTCTTCTAAAGTTCAAACAGTTGAATCTGTTGAAACAGCTGGTGCTGAGGTTCAAAAAGGGAATGCCATCGAAGAACGTAAGATTCAACGTCTTTTCCGTAATGGGGATGTGACCCGTCTGATTAAGAAATCAAATGACTTTGGTGCTGGTGGTGTCTGTGTGGCTATCGGTGAATTGGCTGATGGTCTTGAAATTGATCTAGACAAAGTGCCATTGAAATACCAAGGTTTGAACGGTACAGAAATTGCTATCTCTGAATCTCAGGAACGTATGGCCGTAGTGGTTCGTCCAGAAGATGTAGATGCTTTCGTTGCTGAATGTAACAAAGAAAATATTGATGCTGTTGTCGTTGCGACGGTGACTGAGAAACCAAACCTTGTCATGCACTGGAATGGTGAAACCATTGTTGATTTGGAACGTCGTTTCCTTGATACAAACGGTGTACGTGTGGTTGTAGATGCTAAGGTGGTTGACAAGGATGTCAAGCTTCCAGAAGAACGTCAAACATCTGCTGAAACCCTCGAAGCTGATACTCTTGAAGTCTTGGCTGACCTTAACCATGCCAGTCAAAAAGGATTACAAACCATCTTTGATAGCTCAGTTGGTCGTTCAACAGTCAATCACCCACTTGGTGGTCGTTACCAAATCACACCAACGGAAGCTTCTGTACAGAAATTGCCAGTCCAACATGGTGTGACCACAACTGCTTCTGTCATGGCGCAAGGATTCAACCCTTATGTAGCAGAATGGTCTCCATACCATGGCGCTGCTTATGCGGTTATCGAAGCAACTGCTCGTTTGGTTGCTGCTGGTGCAAACTGGTCTAAGACTCGCTTCTCTTACCAAGAGTACTTCGAGCGTATGGATAAACAAGCAGAGCGTTTTGGTCAACCAGTAGCTGCTCTCCTTGGATCCATTGAAGCTCAGATTCAACTTGGTTTGCCATCTATCGGTGGTAAAGACTCTATGTCTGGTACCTTTGAAGAATTGACCGTACCACCAACATTGGTTGCTTTTGGGGTAACAACTGCAGATAGCCGTAAGGTTCTTTCTCCAGAATTCAAAGCTGCTGTTGAAAATATTTACTACATTCCTGGTCAAGCTTTGGCACAAGAAATTGACTTCAATCTTATCAAGTCTAACTTTGCTCAATTTGAAGCCATCCAAGCTGACCATAAAGTCACATCTGCATCAGCTGTCAAATATGGTGGTGTGGTTGAAGCTCTTGCCCTTGCAACATTTGGTAACCATATTGGTGCCACTGTAACCCTTGAAAATCTTGAGACTGCCTTGACAGCTCAATTAGGTGGGTTCGTCTTCACATCTCCGGAAGAAATTTCAGGTGTTGCCAAGATTGGACAAACAGCAGCTGACTTTACACTTACTGTCAATGGTGTAACGCTTGATGGACACAAACTTGACAGTGCCTTTCAAGGTAAATTGGAAGAGGTTTACCCAACGGAATTTGCACAAGCAACTGAGTTGGAAGAAGTACCTGCAGTGGCATCAGATGCTGTGATCAAAGCCAAAGAAACAGTTGAGATACCAGTGGTTTACCTCCCGGTATTCCCAGGTACTAACTCTGAGTACGATTCAGCTAAGGCCTTTGAAAAAGAAGGTGCAAAAGTCAACTTGGTACCATTTGTCACATTGAATGAAGAGGCGATTGTCAAGTCTGTTGACACTATGGTTGACAATATCGAAAAAGCAAATATTATTTTCTTTGCAGGTGGCTTCTCAGCAGCGGATGAACCAGATGGATCAGCTAAATTTATCGTTAACATCTTGCTCAATGAAAAAGTACGTGCAGCTATTGATAGCTTCATCGAACGTGGTGGTTTGATTATTGGTATCTGTAACGGATTCCAAGCCCTTGTTAAATCAGGTCTTCTTCCATACGGTAACTTTGAAGATGCAAGCAGCACGAGTCCAACACTCTTCTACAATGATGCCAACCAACACGTGGCTAAGATGGTTGAAACACGTATTGCCAACACGAACTCACCATGGCTTGCTGGAGTAGAAGTTGGTGACATCCATGCCATCCCAGTATCACACGGTGAAGGTAAATTTGTCGTGACAGCTGAGGAATTTGCAGAGCTTCGTGACAATGGTCAAATCTTTACCCAATATGTTGACTTCGAAGGTAAACCAAGCATGGATTCTAAATACAATCCTAACGGATCTGTCAATGCGATCGAAGGTATCACAAGCAAGAACGGTCAAATTATTGGTAAGATGGGTCACTCAGAACGTTTCGAAGACGGTCTCTTCCAAAATATTCCAGGGAATAAAGACCAACACCTCTTTGCGTCAGCAGTTAAATACTTTACTGGGAAATAGGCTTTGCAGATTTTCTAATAGATAACCATCAGTGAATGTAAAATCAAGTAGATGTAACTTGCGATAATTGTAAATGATTTGTTGTTGTGAGTGAAACGAGCTTCTACCGTATCATTCCGCTGTAGTATTGTTAAGGAATGATACACAAATAAAAATTAGGTATATAAAATGACATACGAAGTAAAATCTCTTAATGAAGAATGTGGTGTTTTTGGTATCTGGGGCCACCCAGACGCTGCCAAATTAACCTATTTTGGACTCCATAGTCTTCAGCACCGTGGTCAGGAGGGGGCAGGAATCCTCTCCAATGATCATGGACAATTGAAGCGTCATCGTGATATGGGGCTTTTATCAGAAGTCTTCAAAAATCCTGCTAATTTGGATAAATTGACAGGAACTGGAGCGATTGGACACGTGCGTTATGCGACTGCGGGAGAAGCTTCTGTAGACAATATCCAACCTTTCCTCTTCCGCTTTCACGATATGCAGTTTGGTTTGGCTCATAACGGGAATCTGACCAATGCAGAATCTCTCAAGCAAGAATTGGAACAAAGAGGGGCAATCTTTAGCTCGACTTCTGATTCAGAAATCTTGGCTCACTTGATTCGTCGTAGCCACAATCCAAACCTGATGGGTAAAATCAAGGAAGCGCTCAGTCTAGTTAAAGGTGGTTTTGCTTATCTCTTGATGTTTGAAGATAAGTTAATTGCAGCGCTTGATCCAAATGGTTTCCGTCCTCTGTCAATTGGGAAAATGGCGAATGGAGCAGTAGTGGTTTCATCTGAGACCTGTGCCTTTGAAGTGATCGGTGCTGAGTGGATTCGCGACGTGAAACCAGGTGAGATTGTCATTATTGATGACAATGGCATCCAGTATGACAGCTATACAAACGATACTCAGCTGGCAATCTGTTCCATGGAGTACATTTACTTTGCCCGTCCTGACTCCAATATCCATGGTGTCAATGTCCATACGGCTCGTAAGCGAATGGGAGCTCAATTAGCACGTGAGTTCAAGCATGAAGCTGACATTGTGGTAGGTGTGCCAAACTCCTCACTCAGTGCAGCTATGGGCTTTGCGGAAGAATCAGGTCTGCCAAATGAAATGGGGCTCATCAAGAACCAATATACGCAACGAACCTTTATCCAGCCGACTCAAGAATTGCGCGAGCAAGGAGTTCGAATGAAATTGTCTGCCGTTTCTGGTGTCGTTAAAGGAAAACGTGTGGTCATGATTGATGACTCTATCGTGCGAGGAACAACATCTCGTCGTATTGTCCAACTCTTGAAAGAAGCGGGGGCATCAGAAGTTCACGTTGCCATTGGGAGTCCTGCTCTTGCCTATCCATGTTTCTACGGAATTGATATCCAGACACGTCAGGAGTTGATTGCGGCTAATCATACCGTTGAGGAAACTTGCCAAATCATTGGTGCGGATAGTCTGACTTATCTTTCGATTGATGGCTTGATTGACTCTATTGGGATTGAAACAGATGCGCCAAATGGCGGTCTCTGTGTGGCTTACTTTGATGGGAAATATCCAACTCCTCTCTATGACTATGAAGAAGAATATCGTAGAAGTTTGGAAGAAAAAACGAGTTTTTACAAATAAAATTCCCCATTGAAGGAAAGGAAAAGGTATAAACAAATGACAAATAAGAATGCATACGCTCCACGTCTCACTACTGACTAAAAGCTAAAGCATTTGTCAGTAGACGCTTTCTCCTATGGGACCAAAGCTAGAGACCTGACTAGTATTTTTAGATAAAATAATTGTTTATCTAAAAATACGTCACAGTCTTTCTCAAAAAAAGAAAAGGAATGAATAAAATGACGAATAAAAATGCTTATGCGCAGTCTGGTGTGGACGTTGAAGCGGGTTATGAAGTTGTTGAACGGATCAAAAAACACGTGGCACGTACGGAGCGTGCAGGTGTTATGGGAGCTCTTGGTGGTTTCGGTGGCATGTTTGACCTTTCAAAAACAGGTGTCAAAGAACCTGTTTTGATTTCAGGTACAGATGGTGTCGGAACTAAACTCATGCTGGCTATCAAGTACGACAAACACGATACTATCGGACAAGACTGTGTGGCTATGTGTGTCAATGATATCATCGCTGCAGGTGCTGAGCCCCTTTACTTCCTCGACTATATCGCAACTGGTAAAAATGAACCAGCTAAACTAGAACAAGTTGTTGCTGGTGTGGCTGAAGGTTGTGTGCAAGCTGGTGCAGCCCTTATCGGTGGGGAAACAGCTGAAATGCCTGGTATGTACGGTGAAGATGACTATGACTTGGCTGGTTTTGCTGTTGGTGTTGCAGAAAAATCTCAAATCATCGATGGTTCAAAAGTAGCTGAAGGCGATGTGATTCTGGGGCTTGCTTCAAGCGGTATCCACTCAAATGGTTACTCACTTGTTCGTCGTGTCTTTGCTGATTACACAGGGGAAGAAGTTCTCCCAGAGTTGGAAGGTAAGAAACTCAAGGAAGTCCTACTCGAACCAACTCGTATCTACGTCAAAGCAGCTTTGCCACTCATCAAAGAAGAATTGGTGAATGGGATTGCCCACATCACGGGTGGTGGTTTCATCGAAAATGTACCACGTATGTTCTCAGATGATTTGGCTGCTGAAATTGATGAAAGCAAGGTTCCTGTTCTTCCAATTTTCAAAGCCCTTGAAAAATATGGCCAAATCAAACACGAAGAAATGTTTGAAATCTTCAACATGGGTATCGGTCTCATGCTTGCGGTTAAACCAGAGAATGTGGAACGTGTCAAAGAACTTCTTGACGAACCTATTTATGAAATTGGTCGTATTGTGAAGAAGACAGATGCAAGTGTGGTGATTAAATAATGGCTAAAAAAATTGCTGTTTTTGCCTCTGGAAACGGCTCAAACTTTCAGGAGATTGCGGAACAATTTCCAGTAGAATTTGTTTTTTCAGATCACCGGGATGCCTATGTCTTAGAGCGTGCCGAAAAGCTTGGGGTATTATCCTACGCTTTTGAACTCAAGGAATTTGAAAACAAGGCAGACTATGAAGGAGCCATTGTCGAACTTTTGGATGAACACAAGATTGACTTGGTTTGTCTCGCAGGCTACATGAAAATCGTCGGCCCTATCTTGCTAGCAGCTTATGAAGGTCGTATCATCAATATTCATCCGGCTTATCTCCCTGAATTTCCAGGAGCTCATGGTATTGAGGATGCTTGGAATGCAGGAGTTGACCAGTCTGGCGTTACTATTCACTGGGTGGACTCTGGTGTTGATACCGGTAAGGTCATCAAACAAGTCCGTGTGCCACGTCTTGAAGGTGATACCCTTGATACTTTCGAAACTCGCATCCACGAAACAGAGTACAAGCTCTATCCAGAAGTATTGGAACGTTTGGGAGTTGCACGCAAATAAGGAAGTGCTAGAGCTGAAAGAAAATTTTCGACTGTAGTAGCTGAAGAACTTTTTAAAAAGGAAGAGAAAAATGACTAAACGAGCACTTATTTCAGTCTCAGACAAAGCGGGCATTGTTGAATTTGCCCAAGAACTCAAAAAACTTGGTTGGGATATCATCTCGACAGGTGGGACCAAGGTTGCCCTTGACAATGCTGGGGTGGAAACCATTGCTATTGACGATGTGACTGGTTTCCCAGAAATGATGGACGGTCGTGTTAAGACTCTCCACCCAAATATCCACGGTGGTCTCCTCGCTCGTCGTGACCTCGATAGTCACCTAGAGGCTGCTAAGGACAATAAGATCGAATTGATTGACCTTGTTGTGGTTAATCTTTATCCATTTAAAGAAACCATCCTTAAACCAGATGTGACTTACGCTGACGCGGTGGAGAACATTGATATCGGTGGACCATCCATGCTTCGTTCAGCAGCGAAAAACCACGCTAGCGTAACGGTTGTGGTAGACCCTGCTGACTATGCTGTTGTGCTTGACGAATTGGCAGCAAACGGCGAAACAAGTTACGAAACTCGCCAACGTTTGGCAGCCAAAGTATTCCGTCACACAGCAGCCTATGATGCCTTAATCGCAGAATACTTCACAGCTCAAGTGGGTGAAACAAAACCTGAAAAACTTACTTTGACTTACGACCTTAAGCAACCAATGCGTTACGGTGAAAACCCTCAACAAGATGCAGACTTCTACCAAAAAGGTTTACCAACGGCTTACTCCATTGCTTCAGCTAAACAACTTAACGGTAAAGAATTGTCCTTTAACAATATCCGTGATGCTGATGCCGCTATCCGTATCATCCGTGACTTCAAAGATCGTCCAACCGTGGTGGCTCTCAAACACATGAACCCATGTGGGATCGGTCAAGCTGATGATATCGAAACCGCTTGGGACTACGCTTATGAATCTGACCCAGTATCTATCTTTGGTGGTATTGTCGTTCTCAACCGTGAAGTTGACGCTGCGACAGCTGAGAAGATGCATGGTGTTTTCCTCGAAATCATCATTGCACCAAGCTATACGGATGAAGCGCTAGCCATTTTGACCAACAAAAAGAAAAATTTGCGTATCCTTGCCTTGCCATTCGACGCTCAAGACGCCAGTGAAGTGGAAGCAGAATATACAGGTGTTGTCGGTGGACTCCTCGTTCAAAACCAAGACGTGGTGAAAGAAAGTCCTGCTGACTGGCAAGTAGTGACTAAACGCCAACCAACTGAGACAGAAGCGACAGCCCTTGAGTTTGCTTGGAAAGCTATCAAATACGTCAAATCAAACGGTATCATCGTGACCAATGATCACATGACACTTGGTGTTGGCCCTGGTCAAACCAACCGTGTAGCTTCAGTCCGTATTGCTATTGACCAAGCTAAAGACAGTCTTGACGGCGCTGTTCTTGCTTCAGATGCCTTCTTCCCATTTGCGGATAACGTGGAAGAAATCGCCAAAGCAGGTATTAAGGCCATCATCCAACCAGGTGGATCAGTCCGTGACCAAGAGTCAATCGAAGCGGCTGATAAATACGGCTTGACCATGGTCTTTACAGGCGTGAGACATTTTAGACATTAAGAAAATAAAAGGGAAGAAAACAGTTTCTTTCCTTTTTTGTTTAAAAAAACTTAACGAAACAAGATTAAAACGAACGTTTATGATATAATATTAGTAAATAATTCGCAAAAGAGGTTGAGAGATGAAACTGTTAGTTGTTGGCTCAGGTGGTCGTGAGCACGCGATTGCCAAAAAGTTGTTGGAGTCTAAAGACGTTGAGCAAGTTTTCGTGGCGCCTGGAAATGATGGGATGACCTTAGATGGACTTGATTTGGTAAATATCTCTATTTCCGAACATTCTAAACTGATTGACTTTGCAAAAGAGAACGATATTGCTTGGACCTTTATTGGACCGGATGATGCCCTTGCAGCTGGTATCGTAAATGATTTCAATGCAGCTGGACTCAAAGCATTTGGTCCGACCAAGGCTGCGGCTGAGCTGGAGTGGTCTAAGGATTTTGCTAAGGAAATCATGGTCAAATACGATGTTCCGACAGCAGCCTATGGGACATTTTCAGATTTTGAGGAAGCCAAGGCTTATATCGAGGAGAAAGGCGCTCCAATCGTCGTCAAGGCAGACGGTTTGGCCCTAGGTAAAGGTGTCGTCGTTGCGGAGACAGTTGAGCAAGCAGTCGAAGCCACTCATGAAATGCTTTTGGACAATAAATTCGGTGACTCAGGTGCGCGTGTGGTCATCGAGGAATTCCTTGACGGGGAAGAGTTCTCTCTCTTTGCCTTTGTCAATGGGGACAAGTTCTACATCATGCCTACAGCTCAGGACCACAAACGTGCTTATGATGGCGACAAGGGTCCTAACACTGGTGGGATGGGTGCCTATGCACCAGTTCCTCACTTACCACAGAGCGTGGTTGACACAGCGGTTGACACCATTGTCAAGCCAGTTCTTGAAGGTATGATTAAAGAAGGGCGTCCCTACCTTGGTGTCCTTTACGCGGGGCTAATTTTGACAGCTGATGGTTCTAAAGTCATTGAGTTCAACTCTCGCTTTGGAGATCCAGAAACGCAAATCATCTTGCCTCGTTTGAAATCTGACTTTGCACAAAACATCACTGATATTTTGGATGACAAAGAGCCAGCCATCACTTGGACGGACAAGGGTGTGACACTGGGCGTGGTTGTAGCATCAAATGGCTATCCACTCGCTTATGAGAAGGGTGTCAAGCTTCCAACCAAGACAGATGGTGACATCATCACTTACTATGCTGGTGCTAAATTCGCTGAAAATGGGCAAGACCTTCTCTCAAACGGCGGACGCGTCTACATGCTGGTTACCACAGCAGATACCGTTCAAGATGGCCAAAACGTTATCTACAATCAACTCAACAAACAAAACACAGAAGGCCTCTTCTATCGAAACGATATCGGTAGCAAGGCCATAAAAGATTAACAGATACTAACTTTGTCATGGCGAGCGAAAGCGAGCCAAAGTAAGATAATGGTCGCCGTGGTGAAAAGACCAGAATAGAAACTGTTTCTGGTCGGAGGAAACTTTGATACCTTAGGCTCAAAGTTTAGGAATGAAACCGAAGGTTTGCTTCCGTCCCCACCACCTAAGACCATTATCAAAAAAGAAAAGGATATTAACTATGAAACCAGTAATTTCCATCATTATGGGCTCAAAATCCGACTGGGCAACCATGCAAAAAACCGCTGAAGTCCTCGACAACTTCGGCGTCGCCTACGAAAAGAAAGTTGTTTCCGCACACCGCACACCGGACCTCATGTTCAAACATGCGGAAGAAGCACGTAGCCGTGGCATCAAGGTCATCATCGCTGGTGCAGGTGGCGCTGCTCACTTGCCAGGTATGGTCGCAGCTAAAACGACCCTTCCGGTTATCGGCGTACCAGTCAAATCACGTGCCCTCAGTGGTGTGGATTCGCTCTACTCTATCGTTCAGATGCCAGGTGGGGTACCAGTCGCAACCATGGCGATCGGTGAAGCGGGTGCGACTAACGCTGCCCTCTTTGCCCTCCGTCTCCTCTCAGTAGAAGACAAGGCCATTGCAGATGCGCTTGCTAACTTTGCTGAAGAACAAGGAAAAATCGCAGAGGAGTCTACAAATGAGCTCAACTAAAACCATTGGAATCATCGGTGGTGGCCAGCTCGGTCAGATGATGGCGATCTCAGCTATCTACATGGGACACAAGGTTATCGCGCTGGATCCAGCAGCTGATTGCCCAGCCTCCCGTGTGGCGGAAATCATCGTAGCTCCTTACAACGATGTGGATGCTCTACGTCAGTTGGCGGACCGCTGTGATGTTCTCACTTATGAGTTTGAAAATGTCGATGCTGATGGTTTGGATGCCGTTATCAAAGAAGGCCAGCTTCCACAAGGAACAGATCTACTCCGCATTTCTCAAAATCGCATTTTTGAGAAGGACTTTCTTTCCAACAAGGCCCAAGTCACTGTGGCTCCTTACAAGGTTGTGACCTCAAACCAAGATTTGACAGATATCGATCTGTCGAAAAATTATGTCCTCAAGACAGCGACCGGTGGCTACGATGGTCATGGTCAAAAGGTTATTCGTTCAGAAGCAGATTTGGAAGAGGCCTATGCTCTAGCCGATTCAGCAGACTGTGTCTTGGAAGAATTCGTCAACTTTGACCTTGAGATTTCTGTCATCGTGTCTGGTAATGGCAAGGATGTGACGGTTTTCCCAGTTCAGGAAAATATCCACCGCAACAACATTCTTTCAAAAACCATCGTGCCTGCTCGCATTTCAGAAAGTCTAGCTGAAAAAGCCAAAGCCATGGCAGTACGAATCGCTGAACAACTGAATCTCTCTGGTACCCTCTGTGTGGAAATGTTTGCAACCGCTGATGACATCATTGTCAACGAAATTGCTCCTCGTCCACACAATTCAGGGCATTATTCGATTGAAGCCTGCGACTTCTCCCAGTTTGACACGCACATCTTGGGTGTTCTCGGAGCACCACTTCCAGCAGCCCACCTCCATGCACCAGCTGTCATGCTCAATGTCCTCGGCCAACACGTCGAAGCTGCTGAAACATATGTGACAGAAAATCCAAGCGCTCACCTCCACTTATATGGTAAACTAGAAGCAAAGCACAACCGTAAAATGGGACATGTGACTTTGTTTAGTGATGTGCCGGATAAGGTTGAGGAATTTGGGAAAGGGATTGATTTTTAAGTGAAAATAGCGATTCTAGGACTCGGAGTGATCGGGACGACTTATGCCTACGCCTTTCAAAAAGCAGGCCATCAAGTGGAACACGTACTGAGAGATAGTAAGAAAAACAATGCACCGAAGGAGTTGTCAGTTGATCTGCTAGATGGTCGCTATCATTCCAAAGGTGAAAACAAACACGACACCTATGAGGTTCATGTGGCAGAAGCTGATTCGGAATACGATTTTATTTTTCTCAGTGTGCGTCATGGTTTTGTCAAAGAAGCCGTGGAAACCTTACGAAAAAATAATATTAAAGGTACCCTCGTTTTCTTTTGTAATTTCTGGGATACTCGAAAAGAGGTCCAAGAGTGGGCAGGAGATTATGACTATATTCTGGCCTTTCCGACAGCTGGAGGTCACATGCAAGAGGACCATTTGGATGGTGTCTTGTTCGACCATTTAATGCTAGAAGGTGAGCAAAAAGCACAGATTTCTAACTATGCTGATCTGACGGATTTACTGACTTCTGCAGATTTGAAGTGGGAAGTACCTCATGATATGCTCGAATGGATTTGGATTCACATGGCGATTAATGCGGGTGTCACTTCGACAGCTGCTCGTTCAGGAAATTTGGAAAACCCAGAAGAATTGGCTTTGAACTTGATGAATAGTTCATCGGAATTGTCATTGGCCATCAAGGCCATTCGAGAGGCTTTGAAAGTCGTAGAAGCGCGTGGCGTGAATTTGAAGCTTTACAAAGCTGAACTCTTACCTTACAAAATTCCCGCTTGGATAGCCGGCAAAGCCATGAAAGTCATGTTTGCTAAAAATGAGCTGACCCGAAAAATCATGACCTTGCACAATGATAAACAGGACATTTTTTACTGCTGTCAAAGTGTTTATCAGACTGGTCAAGAGTTAGGTGTCAAGATGCCTATTCTGGAAGCAAATATGAAGGGCATTTCGATTTAGGAGGTTTTATGATTCAACTCATCGTCAACGCATTTGTTGAAAAAGATAAGACTGGAGCAGTAGTCGAGGTCTTGTATGCTAGTAGCGATCACGAAAAAGTAAAAGCTAAGTATGAAGAGCTAACGGCTCAATATCCTGAAAACTATTTAGCTATCTATGATGTCCCGCTGGATACGGATTTGAATACACTAGATCACTACCCATCTGTGTGGATTGGGAAAGAAGAATTTGAATAAAACGACTGTTGGTTGCTAGCTGATGTGAAACGTCAAAAGAAAGGAAAATAAAACAATGATCGAACGATACTCTCGCCCAGAAATGGCGAACATTTGGACTGAAGAAAATAAATACCGTGCTTGGCTTGAGGTGGAAATCTTGGCTGACGAGGCATGGGCTGAATTGGGAGAAATCCCTAAGGAAGATGTGGCTTTGATCCGTGAAAAAGCGGACTTTGACATCGACCGTATTTTGGAAATCGAGCAGGAGACTCGTCACGATGTGGTGGCTTTCACGCGTGCGGTTTCTGAGACGCTTGGTGAAGAGCGCAAGTGGGTTCACTATGGGTTGACTTCTACTGACGTGGTAGATACTGCCTATGGTTACCTCTACAAACAAGCCAATGATATCATCCGCAAGGATCTTGAAAATTTCACCAACATCATCGCTGCTAAAGCGAAAGAACACAAGTTCACTATCATGATGGGTCGTACCCACGGTGTGCACGCTGAACCTACAACTTTTGGTCTTAAATTGGCAACTTGGTACAGCGAAATGAAACGTAACATCGAGCGTTTCGAGCACGCAGCTGCTGGTGTGGAAGCTGGTAAGATTTCTGGTGCGGTTGGTAACTTTGCTAACATCCCACCATTCGTTGAAAAATACGTCTGCGATAAACTTGGTATCCGTGCTCAAGAAATTTCTACACAGGTCCTTCCTCGTGACCTTCACGCTGAGTACTTTGCAGTTCTTGCGAGCATCGCAACTTCTATCGAGCGGATGGCGACTGAAATCCGTGGTCTTCAAAAATCTGAACAACGTGAAGTGGAAGAATTCTTTGCCAAAGGGCAAAAAGGTTCTTCAGCAATGCCTCACAAACGCAACCCTATCGGTTCTGAAAATATGACAGGTCTTGCGCGTGTGATCCGTGGTCACATGGTAACAGCTTATGAAAATGTATCACTCTGGCACGAACGTGATATCTCTCACTCATCAGCTGAGCGCATCATTGCACCAGATACAACCATCTTGATTGACTACATGCTCAACCGTTTCGGAAACATCGTTAAGAACTTGACAGTCTTCCCAGAAAACATGATCCGCAACATGAACTCTACATTTGGTTTGATCTTCAGCCAACGTGCCATGCTTACTTTGATTGAAAAAGGCATGACACGTGAGCAAGCTTACGACCTTGTTCAACCAAAGACTGCCCAATCATGGGATAACCAAGTAGACTTTAAACCACTTCTTGAATCAGATCCAGAAGTGACTTCACGACTCACTCAAGAAGAAATCGATGAAATCTTTAACCCAACTTACTATACCAAACGTGTGGATGAAATCTTTGAACGCATCGGTTTGGGTGACTAATCATAATAATAAAAAAGCGAGATACAATCTCGCTTTTTTATTTGTGCCTAATCTTCTTTCTTACTAAGTCCATAAGCTGTGAGTGCAGCCATCAAACCTGTAGCAATCAACCATTCTGAATCTTGGTTTCCTGTTTCAGGAAGTTTATTTTCTTTTGCTACAGGGGCTGGGCCTTGAGGAAGTGCATTGTTTTCCTCAGCAGGAACAGTTGCCGGAGTTGTTTTACTTGAAATTTCAAGTTTTTGATTTTTTTCCACAATAGAAGCAGGTTCTTTTTTATGAGTTGTAGATGTTAGATACATTTCTTGACTAGGTCGTTCTAATCTTGGTTTTGTTTCTGTAATAGATGCTTGTCCATTTTCTACATGAGTGACAAGTTTACCAATTTCGATAACTTGAGCAACTGGTTCTTGAGCGACGACGCTAGTAACCAATGTTTTAACTTCAGATCCATCAGCATTAGTGGTCACTGAATAGAAATGACTACGACGACCATTAACACCTTCAGTTACAACACGAGTTTCTCCTTTAGGCAATGCATCAGTTTCACGAGTGATAGTTGTAAACGGAATTTCTTCTTCTTCAATCACAACACGTGGTTTTGCATCTGCAACTGGAGCAACACCTTCTTCGTCACCAACATGAGTGACTGGAGTTCCAACTTCAACCACTTGGTTGACAGCTTCTTTTGTGACCTTGCTTTCAAGAACTATTTCGGTTTCCTTGCCATTTTCAGTAGCAACTGAGATATAGATTGTACGTTCACCTTTGGCACCTTCAGTGATGACTTTCTCTTGTCCTGCTGGAAGGTTAGGATTTTCTTTCTTAACAATCTCAAACGGAATTTCTTCTGTCTTAACAAGAAGCTCTGGTCGGTTTTCAACTGTAGCAGCAGTTTCACTCTCATCGAGGCTTCCTGAGTGAGTTGCAGCTGGTTTGAGACCAAGTCTAGCAGCTTTGAGATTAGCTACAAGTGTGTCCAATTCAACTTGTTTGTTACGATTGAGGTTGTAGTTAAGAGCATCTTTAGCAGCTTTGAGAACGTCGAGGCTTTCTGTGCTATATCCTTCTAAGTTTTCAGGGATTTGAGCAAGTTCTTCACGTAGCGCTTTGTAGTCAGCACGGAAGTAGTCCTTGTTATGGTCTGCAAAAGCAGTCATGAGTTCAAAGATTTCTTCTTCCTTGTATTCTGCGCTTGGTCTATCAGCCCAGATAGCTAACATACTACCAACAGTAGGTAGGTCAACTTCAGGATATTTAGTTGATGCTAGTTGGTTAAATGGAGTTTTTTCAGTATTTTCAATAGCTTTCTTGAGGAAGCCACCGCCATCTTCTGGTTTTTGACCGAGAATGTAGTACCAATCCCCATTCGTGTTAAGGAATTTGTACCCCTTACTTGCTAGGTATTGAGGAGACGCAAGGTTGTAACCCCACCATCCTTTAGACCAGTAAGAGATGATAACGTCTTTATCAAACTCGACATCGTCCTTGTCTTCGTAGTAGAAGCCATCGTTAAAGGCCATTGGTTGCAAGCCTTTTTCTTTAGCCATGGCAGCTAGGCTATTAGCGTATTCAGCAAATTTACCGTAGAGACCATACCACTTGAGGTAGTACCAACCTTGAGCATTGGTAGCGTCATTAGCATATTCATCTGTACCATAGTTAAAGATCTTAGTCTTACCAGCAAAGAAGTCCATGTACTTGCCGATGAGGGCTTTTGTAAAGTTCATTGCTTCTTCGTTTTCAAGGTCCATAGTTGTTTTTGAAACCTTGTCAAAGTTAGCTTGAGGGTTTGCGATGCCTAATTTTTCCATAGCGACAAGCATAGCATCCATGTGACCTGGGCTATTGATAGCTGGGATTAGTCCAATACCTTTGTTCTTAGCATACTGGATAAGTTCAGTAATTTCAGCTTGGTTCAAAGTAGTTCCGTTAGGATCATCGTAGTAAGATTTTGTTCCTTCGATGATGGCCTTTTTCACATCGTCGCTTGCATAAGTCTTGCCGTTTGCTGAGATACTCATATCATCAAGTAGGAAGCGAAGTCCATCGTTTCCAAGGAGCAAGTGAAGGTCAGAGTAACCGAGTTCGCTGGCTTTATCTACGATGCGTTTAAGTTGGTCTAGCGTGAAGTATTTACGTCCAGCATCGATAGAGATGACCTTGTTCTTCTCAAGTTTTTCAACTTCGCGTTTAGCATCTTCTTCTTTTTGAGCTTCTGGAGTGAGGGTCAAGTTGCTAACAGCTTCTTGGAGTTTTGCGATCGCTTGATCAATAGTATCTTGTTGAGCACGGCTGAGGTTGCTATCGAGAGCACGGATGGCTTTTTCAGCTTCTTTAACGGGTGCAATACTTTCTTCTGTGTAGCGAGTAAAGTCTGTTGGAACTTCTTTCAGAGCTTGTTCAGCAGACTCGTAATCAGCAGCGAAGTATTCAGCGTTAGAGTTTGCAAATTGACGCATGAGTTTGAAGAGACGAGATGGAGAGTAGCGAGCAGACGGAGTATCAGCCCAAGCAGCTACCATACCACCGATAATAGGAACATCAGCTCCTTCTGTTTTTGGAACAGAAGTGATTGGTGTGCTCTTAATACCATTCAAGCCTTGATCGAGGTTGTACCAACCTTGTCCATCAGCATTACGGCCGAGAACGTAGTACCAAGCATCGTTAGTATTGAGGATTTCGTGTCCTTTTTCAGCTAGTAATTTAGAAGAAGCGACATCGTAACCTCCCCAGCCACCAGTCCACATAGAAACGATGATGTCCTTGTCAAAGGTACCAAAACTTGTATCGCTATTATAGTAGATACCGTCGTTGAAGGCCATAGGTTTTAGACCGTGAGATTTGACGATACGAGCTAGGTCATTAGCATAGGCGATGAATTTGTCATAGCCCTTGTCTGGGAATCCATCTTCTGGATACCATTTATAGGCTTGAAGAACGCTCCATCCTTTAGCATCCGTAGCATCGTTAGCGTACTCATCCAAACCGATATTGAAGATTTCAGATTTACCAGCAAAGTAGCCTGCATACTTATCAATCAAAGCTTTTGTGAAGGCAACTGCTTTTTCATTGTCAAGGTCGACAGTACGTGCTGATTCTTTACCAAAATAGTTAAAGTTAGGCTTTTCAATACCCAGTTCTTTCATGGCATTAAGGATAGCATCCATGTGACCAGGGCTATTGACTGTTGGGATAAGTCCAATTCCTTTATCCTTGGCATAGTTAATCAAGTCGGTCATTTGACTTTCAGTTAGGTGATTGCCGTTTGGATCGTTGTAATAGGCATTAGTTCCATTTTCAACAGCGTGTTTGACATCGTCGCTTGCATAAGTCTTGTCACCTACAGTTAGAGACATATCATCAAGCATGAAGCGCAAGCCATCATTTCCAACTAAAAGGTGAAGATCGGTATAGCCATAGTGTTTGGCTTTGTCTATGATTTCTTTCAATTGGTCAGGAGAGAAGTATTTACGCCCTGCATCGATTGAAACGATTTTCTTTTTAGCTAGTTTTTCATTGACTTGAGCTGCTCTTTCTGTAGTGACTACAGGGGCTTCGGCTTGAGCAACTTCTTTGTTTTCTACATTTTCAGGTTCTGACTTTTTGACTTCTTCCGTTACTTCTGGTTTAGTTGGAGCGATTTCGTTCTTGACAGGCTCTTCTACGGTAGGCGCAGGAGCAGCTTCAACTTTTGGTGCTTCAGTAGTTGCTACTGGAGCAGTTGTAGTAGCGTTTTCTGCTGTTGGAGTAGTCTCGAGTTTTTCTTCACTTGTTTGTGGAGACGATTCTCCTGTAGCTTGGATAGTAGGTTGGTCCTCTGTTGTGGCAGGTACAATTCCGTCAGCCGCAACAGCCTGGGCCTGAAAGGCAAATCCAATCAAGACAGAAGCTGCTCCAATTGCATATTTACGAATAGAGAAGCGCTGTTTGTTTTCTGGTTTCATTAAAAAACCTCCCTTTTTATATTTTTTTGATAGCGTTTTCATATACAAATCATATTGTATGTTCTAACTAGAATAAAGTCAAGTTTTTGGATAGATATACTATAAAAAATAGAATAATTTATAAATTAAGATATATTTTTCTAGTTTTGACTCTTTTTTAGTAAAAAGGTTACTAATTATAGATTTGATTGAAATGCTATTCTCAGAAAAGGGAGTCGATGCTATAATGGGTATATAAAAAACCTGAGACAGCCGCCTCAGGATTTTTAAAGATTAGTGGTCACGATCACAAGAAATGAATTTAATTTTGTAGAAATCAGAACGTTTATATGTCTCGATATATTCCAAAACTTGACCAGTTGCTTCAAGCTTAGTTGTCTTAGTTTGGAAAACAGTTGGGAAATAAGTGTCGATTCCTAATACAGAAGCGGCATGTTCTGGAGTTGGAAATACAATTTCATTAATTTCTTCAAAATGCTCATCATTCATGTGAATGTGGTAGTCCAATTTGAAACGATTATAGATAGAACTATAGTATTCAAGGTTTGGATAGTTGGCATTGATGTATTGTTCAGGAATGTATGAACTGTGATAGATATAGGTGATGCCATTTGTTTCACGAACACGTTCAATCTTGTAGTAGAATTGGTCGCCACGTAGGCCGAGCTTTTCTAGATATTTAAGATCGTTCCCGCGTTCGATAGAAAGAACCGTTACCTTATCGTCTTTGGTCTCGAAGATTTCTACATCAGAAAATTCAACGAGTTTATGCTTGCGGGCACGAGCTACGAATGTTCCTTTACCTTGTTGACGAACAATGTATCCGTCTTTAGCAAGATCATTCAAGGCACGAACCACTGTGATTGAGCTAACATCATACATGGAAATCAATTCTGCTTCAGTGTAGAATTTATCTCCACTAGCAAATTGACCAGAAATAATTTTGTTTTTCAATTCATCTTTAATATACTGATACTTTGGAATTGCCATAATTTCACCTCATTTTTTCCTTCTCCACCTATGATTTTAACATAAAATCGAAAAAAAGAGTAGAAAAGCACTGAAAAAATTTAAAATATCGGAATAAGAAATTAGGATACATATAAATAATTTTAATTTTAATTCCTATTTTTGCTTTCTATTTAGAACGTTGATTTTATGGCATTTTGATATTTTTTTAGAAAAAATTTAGTAAAAGACAGAAAATTTTTAAAGAAAATTTCAAAAAGTATTGACATTAATCCCCGATTAGTTTATAGTTGATATAACAATAAATGAAAGCGCAATCTTTTTCGTTTTCAGAGGAGGAAGAATGGCAAGATTTGAAATTAAAGATGATTTCTATCTGAATGGAAAACCATTCAAGGTTTTGTCTGGTGCCATTCACTATTTTAGAATTCCTGCGGAAGATTGGCATCATTCATTGTATAACCTCAAGGCTTTAGGTTTCAATACAGTTGAGACTTATGTCGCCTGGAACATGCATGAACCTGCTGAAGGAAAATTTAACTTTGAAGGTAATCTTGATTTAGAGAGATTTCTTCAAACTGCACAAGATTTGGGCTTATATGCAATTGTACGTCCTTCTCCATTTATCTGTGCAGAGTGGGAATTCGGTGGTTTACCTGCATGGCTCTTGACCAAGGAGATGAGAATTCGGTCATCTGACCCGGCTTTCATTGACATGGTTGGTCGCTACTATAATCAGTTGCTTCCACGTCTAGTTCCGAGATTATTGGAAAACGGTGGGAACATTCTCATGATGCAAGTCGAAAATGAGTACGGTTCATATGGTGAAGACAAGATCTACTTGAGGGAAATTCGACGTTTGATGGAAGAACGAGCAGTTACTTGTCCGCTTTTCACATCAGATGGACCATGGCGAGCAACTCTTAAGGCTGGAACCTTAATTGAGGATGATCTCTTTGTGACAGGGAACTTTGGTTCCAAGGCTACTTATAATTTCTCACAGATGCAAGAATTCTTAGATGAGTATGGCAAGAAATGGCCACTCATGTGTATGGAATTCTGGGATGGCTGGTTTAATCGATGGAAAGAACCAATCATCAAGCGTGATCAAGAAGAATTAGCAGAAGCAGTTCGCGAGGTTTTGGAGCTAGGCTCTATCAACCTTTACATGTTCCACGGTGGAACAAATTTTGGTTTTATGAATGGTTGCTCAGCTCGAGGAACGATTGATTTACCACAAGTAACTTCTTATGATTATGACGGTCTTTTAGACGAAGCTGGAAATCCAACTGCTAAATATTTCGCAGTGAAGGAGATGATGGCGACTCACTATCCTGAGTATCCGCAATCTGAACCACTTTACAAGGAAAGTATGGAAGTTGAATCAATTCCGCTAGTCGAGAAGGTTTCTCTATTTGAAACCTTGGATGACCTATCAAGTCCGATTGAAAGTCTCTATCCTAAAAAAATGGAAGAACTTGGGCAAAGTTATGGCTACCTACTCTATCGTACAGAAGCTAGTTGGGATGCTGATGAAGAACGCATTCGAATTATTGATGGAAGAGATAGAGCCCATCTCTTTGTAGATGGTAAGTGGATTGCAACTCAATACCAGACAGAAATCGGCGAAGATATCTTTTGTCAAGGGGAAAAGAAAGCGCTCTCCAACATTGATATACTCATTGAAAATATGGGACGTGTCAACTATGGACACAAATTCTTAGCAGATACCCAGCGAAAAGGAATTCGCACAGGTGTTTGTAAAGATCTGCATTTCTTGCTCAATTGGAAACACTATCCGCTTCCGCTTGATAATCCTGAGAAGATTGATTTCTCAAAAGGATGGACAGACGGGCAACCTGCCTTTTACGCCTACGACTTTGAAGTCGAGGTGCCGAAGGATACCTACTTAGACTTATCTGAGTTTGGTAAAGGGATTGCCTATGTCAACGGCCACCATCTAGGACGTTTCTGGAATGTCGGCCCAACCTTATCTCTTTATATTCCACACAGCTATCTCAAGGAGGGTGCTAACCGCATCATTATCTTTGAAACAGAAGGGGAACATAAGGAACACATACAATTAACATGTAAACCAAAATTCAAACAAATAAAGGGGGAAAATTTATGACAATTGTAGGATGCCGTATCGATGGACGTTTGATCCACGGGCAAGTAGCCAATCTATGGTCTGCAAAACTGAATGTTTCACGTATCATGGTTGTAGACAACGATGTTGTGAATAACGATGTTGAAAAGAGTGGATTGAAACTTGCGACACCGCCAGGTGTAAAACTTAGTATCTTGCCGATTGATAAAGCTGCAGCAAACATTCTTGCTGGCAAATACGATAGCCAACGTGTTTTAATCGTTGCTAGAAAACCAGACCGTTTCCTTGGTTTGGTTGAAGCAGGCGTGCCGCTTGAAACAGTCAATGTCGGTAATATGTCTCAAACACCAGAAACTCGTGCTATCACACGTTCTATCAACGTTGTAGATAAAGACGTAGAAGATTTCCGTAAATTAGCGGAAAAAGGTGTAAAACTTACTGCTCAAATGGTTCCAAATGATCCAGTTTCAGACTTTTTGAGTTTATTAAAATAGGAAAAAATTTTTAGGAGGTCATTGTTATGATACAATGGTGGCAAATTTTACTTCTCACTCTGTACTCAGCCTATCAAATCTGTGATGAGTTGACGATCGTTTCTTCTGCAGGTTCCCCTGTATTCGCTGGTTTCATTACTGGTTTAGTCATGGGAAATTTGGCAACTGGTTTGCTTATCGGTGGTAGCTTGCAGTTATTCGTACTTGGGGTAGGTACCTTCGGTGGTGCTTCTCGTATCGACGCAACTTCTGGTGCGGTTCTTGCGACAGCTTTCTCAGTTTCACAAGGTATCGAAACAGATCTTGCGATCACTACAATCGCTGTACCAGTAGCGGCACTTTTGACTTATTTCGACGTACTTGGTCGTATGACTACTACATTCTTCGCACACCGTATTGATGCTGCGATCGAACGCTTTGACTATGCAGCAATCGAACGCAACTACCTTCTTGGTGCAGTTCCTTGGGCTCTTTCTCGTGCCCTTCCAGTATTCTTCGCCCTTGCTTTCGGTGGAGAATTCGTACAAGGTGTTGTAAACTTTGTTAAAGAATACCAATGGATTGCTGACGGTTTGACTCTTGCAGGTCGTATGCTTCCAGGTCTTGGATTCGCTATCTTGCTTCGTTACCTTCCAGTTAAACGTAACCTTCACTACCTTGCTATGGGATTCGGTTTGACAGCTATGCTGACTGTACTTTACTCATACGTAACAGGTCTTGGTGGAGCAGTTGCTGGTATCATTGGCACTCTTCCTGCTGACGTTGCTGAAAAAATTGGCTTTGCAAACAACTTCAAAGGATTGTCTATGATTGGTATCTCTATCGTGGGTATCTTCCTTGCGGTTGTTCACTTCAAGAACAGCCAGAAAGTTGCTGTAGCAGCACCTTCTACACCATCAGAAAGTGGGGAAATTGAAGATGACGAATTCTAATTACAAATTAACAAAAGAAGATTTTAATCAAATTAACAAACGTAGCTTGTTCACTTTCCAATTGGGATGGAACTACGAACGTATGCAAGCATCAGGTTACCTTTACATGATCTTGCCACAATTGCGTAAAATGTACGGAGATGGAACTCCTGAGTTGAAAGAAATGATGAAAGTTCATACTCAATTCTTCAACACTTCACCATTCTTCCACACAATCATCGCTGGTTTTGACCTTGCCATGGAAGAAAAAGATGGCGTTGGTTCAAAAGATGCGGTTAACGGTATCAAGACAGGTTTGATGGGACCATTCGCTCCTCTTGGAGATACTATCTTTGGTTCACTTGTTCCTGCTATCATGGGATCTATCGCTGCAACAATGGCTATCGCTGGTCAACCTTGGGGTATCTTACTTTGGATCGCAGTTGCAGTAGCTTATGACATCTTCCGTTGGAAGCAGTTGGAATTTGCCTACAAAGAAGGGGTTAACCTTATCAACAACATGCAAAGTACTTTGACAGCTTTGATTGAAGCTGCATCTGTACTTGGTGTATTCATGATGGGTGCTCTTGTAGCAACAATGATCAACTTTGATATTTCTTACAAATTGCCAATCGGTGAAAAGATGATTGACTTCCAAGACATCTTGAACTCAATCTTCCCACGTTTGCTTCCAGCAATCTTCACTGCCTTCATCTTCTGGTTGCTTGGTAAGAAAGGTATGAACTCTACAAAAGCTATCGGTATCATTATTGTGCTTGCCTTGGCTCTTTCTGCCTTTGGTAAATTTGCACTTGGAATGGGCGCATAATTTATGACTAAATCATTGATTTTAGTGAGCCACGGTCGTTTCTGTGAAGAACTTAAAGGTAGCACAGAAATGATTATGGGACCACAAGATAACATTCATGCGGTAGCTCTTCTTCCAGAAGATGGACCAGAAGAATTTACTGCAAAGTTTGAAGCTGCTGTTGAAGGTTTGGATGATTTCCTAGTCTTTGCAGATCTTCTTGGTGGAACACCATGTAACGTGGTGAGCCGTCTGATTATGGAAGGTCGCGACATTGATCTTTATGCAGGAATGAACCTTCCAATGGTTATTGAGTTTATCAATGCAAGCCTAACGGGCATCGATGCAGACTACAAGAGTCGTGCGTCAGAAAGCATTGTAAAAGTTAATGATTTATTGGCTAGCTTCGATGACGATGAAGATGAATAAGATGTCAAAAACCATCTTATAGAAAATAGACATGGGAATGGGAGCGGCTCCCATTCCCATGTTTTCAATCAAGAAACAATATTAGATTAGAGGTTTTCAATGCTAGATTATACAAAAGAAGATTTGCTTGAGTTGGGAGCAGAGATCACCACACGTGAAATTTACCAACAACCAGATGTTTGGAAGGAAGCTTTTGAATCCTATCAAGCTCGCCGTGATGAAATTGCAGCTTTCTTACAGGGAATTGCTGACAGACATGACTACATCAAGGTTATCCTGACTGGTGCTGGAACTTCTGCTTATGTAGGTGATACTCTCGTTCCTTACTTCAAGGAAGTTTATGATGAACGTAAATGGAATTTTAATGCTATTGCGACAACTGATATCGTAGCAAACCCACAAACTTATTTGAAAAAAGATGTGGCGACTGTTTTGGTATCATTCGCGCGTAGCGGGAACTCACCTGAGAGTGTGGCAACAGTTGACTTGGCCAAGGCCTTGGTTGATGAACTTTATCAAGTAACTATCACATGTGCGGCTGAAGGGAAATTGGCTCTCCAAGCGCATGGTGATGACCGCAACCTCTTGTTGCTACAACCAGCTGCGTCTAATGATGCTGGCTTTGCTATGACTTCAAGCTTCACTTCAATGATGTTGACAGCACTTTTGGTATTTGATCCAACAGAATTTGCAGTTAAAGCTGAACGTTTTGAAGTGCTATCTAGTTTAGCTCGTAAAGTCCTTGATAATGTAGCAGATGTCAAAGAGTTGGTAGACCTAGACTTTAACCGAGTGATTTACCTAGGTGCAGGCCCATTCTTCGGACTTGCTCACGAAGCCCAGCTTAAAATTTTGGAATTGACTGCTGGTCAGGTTGCGACTATGTATGAAAGTCCAGTTGGCTTCCGTCATGGTCCAAAATCTCTGATCAATGAAGATACAGTTGTTTTGGTCTTTGGTACTACAACAGACTATACTCGTAAGTATGACTTAGACTTGGTTCGTGAAGTTGCAGGTGACAAAATTGCTCGTCGCGTTGTTCTCTTGAGCGATCAAGCCTTTGGACTTGAAAATGTTAAGGAAGTAGCACTTGGCTGTGGTGGCGTTTTGAATGATGTTTACCGTGTCTTCCCTTATATCGTTTACGGTCAGTTATTTGCTCTCTTGACTTCACTTAAAGTTGGTAACAGACCAGATACACCATCACCTACAGGTACAGTTAACCGTGTCGTTCAAGGTGTCATTATTCACGAATTTAAACAGTAAGGAGAGAAGGATGAAAGCATACACAGAACGTGTATTTGGGAAAGTTGATGGCAAGGATGTCTTCGCTTACCGTTTTGAAACGGAGGCAGGCTACCAACTAGAAATCATGACCTATGGTGCAACGGTTCTACGCTATGTAACTCCTGATAAGGCTGGTAATTTTGCCAATGTTATCCTAGGCTTTGATGATTTTGACAGCTATGTAGGTAACAGTCCTAAACATGGAGCGAGTGTAGGTCCAGTTGCAGGTCGTATCGCAGGTGCGACATTCGAATTGAATGGGAAAACCTATGACCTCGAAGTCAACAACGCTAGCAACTGTAACCATAGCGGCTCTACAGGTTGGGATTCTAGTTTGTTTGAGCTAGTTGAGATGAGTGACCATGGCTTGACTCTTTACACAGAAAGAACAGACGGTACAGGAGGTTTTCCTGGAAATCTTAAAATCTGGATTAGCTACCACTTGGAAGAAAATGGTGCTTACGAAGTTAGTTACAAGGTGACGACGGACCAAGATACTTTGGTTAATCCGACCAACCATAGCTACTTTAACCTGTCTGGTGATTTCACTCAAACGGTTGACCGCCATGTTTTCCAACTGAATACAGAGGGTATTTATCCAATTGCTCCTGACGGCGTGCCCGCTAAAACTCCAGATGCTAATCGTGATGTGGTCAAGCATATCTACAATGGAGCTTTGCTTAAGGATATTTTTGCAGAAGATGATGAGCAAATTCAGCTCGTATCTGGTTTGGATCATCCATTTGCTCTTCCTGCAGGACATGATAATGCTGGTTTCCTCTATGACCAAGGTTCAGGTCGCTTCTTACTCTTTAAAACAGAAGCTCCTTGCTTTGTAGTCTACACAGCAAACTTTGTCGATGAGAGTGTCATCATCGCTGGTCAACCAATGATTCAACATAATGGGATTGCTCTTGAGGCGCAAGCTTTACCAGATGCTATTCATAGTGATCTGAAAGATCAAGTCATCCTCAAAGCAGGTGAAACCTTCACAAGCAAAACACGTTACGAAATTGTCGTTAAATAAAAAAATTCTCTGGAATCATACGATTTCAGAGAATTTTTTATTATTCTTCATCTTCATCTGGTGTGAGAATCATCGGGATGATGATTGGTTCACGTTCAGTGTTTTCGTAAAGGAATGGTCGAATAGCATTGACAATGGCGCCATTGACAGACTGAATGCTGGCATCTTTGTTTTTCAAAGCGATACGAATAGCATTGAAAAGGATACGTTGACTTTGACGAATCAAATCACCAGACTCACGCATATAGACAAAACCACGGCTGAGAATATCAGGCCCAGATAGAATCATCTGAGATTTGAAGTCAACGGTTGCGACAGCAAGTACAACACCATCTTCCGATAGATCGCGACGATCTTTTAGGACTGCTGCACCGATTTCACCGATACGATTACCATCGACGTAGATATCCTGAGCATTGAAATGTCCTGCGATACGAGCAGAATCTGCAGTGAGAGCAAGCACATCACCATTGCTCATGATAAAGATGTTGTCCTTTTCTACTCCAGTGTCTACAGCTAGTCCAGCGTGGACTTTCTGCATACGGTATTCACCGTGAACAGGCATGAAGTATTTTGGCTTGATGAGGCGGAGCATGAGTTTTTGCTCTTGTTGACCACCGTGTCCAGATGTATGGATATTGTTAATCTTACCATGGATAACTTCAACCCCAGCTTCAGAAATGATGTTAATCAATTTGTTAACGCTAGTGGTATTTCCTGGAATTGGGCTTGATGAGAAGATAACAGTATCACCGGGTTGGAGTTGCACCTGACGGTGGGTTCCATTAGCGATACGTGAGAGAGCGGCCATAGGCTCACCCTGACTTCCCGTACAAAGGATAAGAATCTCACTTGCTGGGTAGTCTTTAATTTCATTTGGCTCGATGAAGGTTCCCTTAGGAGCTTTGATGTAGCCAAGTTCAATCCCATTGACAATGGCCTTCTCCATAGAGCGCCCAAAGACTGCGATTTTACGACCAGTCTTAACAGCAGCTTCTGTTGCTTGTTGGAGACGGAATATATTTGAGGCAAAGGATGCAAAGATAATCCGTCCTTCGATACCTTCGATAATCTTCATGATAGACTGACCAACGACTTTTTCAGAGTTTGTAAAGGTTGGCACTTCAGCATTTGTCGAGTCAGAGAGTAGGCAAAGCACTCCGTCCTCGCCTAAAGCTGCCATACGGTGCAAGTCTGCAGGTTCACCAACTGGTGTAAAGTCAAACTTGAAGTCACCCGTACAAACGATTTTCCCTTGAGGTGTGTGAATAACGATACCCAAAGGCTCTGGAATCGAGTGGGTTGTTCTAAAGAAGGTTGCCTTAAGATTTTTAAAGGTCAACTCAGTATTGTGGTTGATTTCGTGAAGTGTAGCGTTGCGCAAAAGTCCGTGCTCTTCGAGTTTGCCACGGATCAAGGCAAGAGCTAGAGGTCCTGCATAGATAGGGATATTTGCTTGCTTGAGCAAGAACGGAATCCCTCCGATATGGTCCTCGTGTCCGTGGGTAATCAAGAGAGCCTTGACGCGGTCGATATTTTCGACAATATAAGAGTAATCAGGGATAACGTAGTCGATACCAAGAAGATCATCCTCAGGGAATTTAATCCCTGCATCAACGATGATGATTTCGTCTTGGTATTCGATTCCGTATGTGTTTTTACCGATTTCTCCTAGACCACCAATGGCAAAAACGCCTACTTCTTCTGGTTTAAGAGTATAGGCCATATTAGAACTCCGTAACTTCGAATGCGCCAGTTTCTTTTTCGTAGTCAAGTAGTTTGTCAGATAAGAGTTCGATGTATTCTACGTTATATTCTGGGCGGTTTTTTTCAACAAGTTCACGGGCAATAATGCGTCCTTCAAGTTCTGAACTAGCATCGATGTCTAAGTAAAGTGAGCGTGTTGTTTCACGACGTGGGCTACGGTCTTTTGTTTCTTGATAAAAAACTTTGTAAATCATGTGTTTCCTTTCTGTTTTCAGGTCAGCTGTATTCAAAAAATTACCAGCTTGAAGCTGTTTGTTTCCATTTCATTTTCTGCCTGTATTGACCTTGATTCGTTACAATTATCTCAATTATAACATAAAAAGGGGAATTAGTAAAAGCAGGAAACATGAAAGTAAGGAGCTTGAAATGCGTTTCATTTTACCTTGTATAAGTATTTGAAGACATCAGATGCAAGTGCTATAATAAAGTTAGAAAAGAGATTTTTCCTTATGAAGGAGGGCAGGATATGTTTCAACTAGCTATTATCATTCGTCTTCTGGCCTTTTCGGTATTCGTTGCCTGTGTTTACGGAGGAAATGTTTTGTATACTCGGCTAGAGTATCGGAAAGCCAAACTCATTTGGAAGATTGGCTTCGTGACTCTGTATTCGTTTTTCCTTCTTCTTGTGACCTATGTGGTCTGGTTTGTGTTTTACTTTGGTTTGAATTCTTGAGTGCTTGTCCTGTCTGCTTGGCAGGACAATTTTGTTTCAGGGCAAAGAAAATTCCCATGCGGGGGCTTTTGTAGTATAATAGTAAACAGACAAAAAGATAGGAATGTGTTATGAAAGTATTAGCCTTTGATACATCTAGCAAGGCTCTGTCTCTAGCCATTTTAGAGGACAAGCAGCTCCTTGCCGAGACCACGATTAATATCAAGAAAAATCACAGCATTACCCTTATGCCTGCCATTGATTTTTTGATGGCCAGTCTAGATTTGACACCAAAGGACTTGGATCGAATCGTAGTGGCAGAGGGGCCAGGTAGCTACACAGGTTTGCGAATCGCAGTAGCGACTGCCAAGACTTTGGCTCATACTCTGAACATCGAGTTAGTTGGGATGTCTAGCCTTTTAGCCCTAGCGCCGAGCCAGCAGGAAGGTTTGGTTGTTCCTTTGATGGATGCACGTCGTAACAATGTTTATGCAGGGTTTTATGAAAATGCCCAACCTGTCCTTCCCGAAGCCCACTTGTCTTTTGCGGAAGTTTTAGAGCAAGTCAAGGATGCTGAACAGGTAACCTTTGTCGGAGAAGTGGGAGCCTTTGCTGAGCAAATCCAAGAGCGTTTACCAGAGGCTAGCTACCAAGAAACCTTGCCAAATGCAGCGAATCTAGCCCTCTGGGCTTGGGATAAGGAAGCAGACTCCTTGCATGACTTTGTGCCAAATTACCTCAAGCGTGTAGAAGCTGAGGAAAACTGGCTCAAGAATCACACCGAGTCTGGAGAATCTTACATCAAACGCCTATGATAGAAATCAAACGAATCCAACAGCAACCTGACTTGGCTCAATCCATCTATGCTGTTATGGCAGATGTTTATCCAGTCAGTCCTTGGACTTTGAAACAAATCCAAGCAGACCTGTCTCAAGATCAGAACTGGTATGCTCTGGCATATGATGGGGCAGAAGTGATTGGATTTCTAGCTGTTCAGGAAAATTTATTTGAAGCAGAAGTCTTGCAAATTGCTGTCAAGAAAGCTTATCAGGGACAGGGAATTGCGTCAGCCTTATTTGCTCAATTACCGACGGACAAGGAGATTTTTCTCGAAGTCAGAAAGTCAAATCAACGAGCACAAGCATTTTACAAGAAAGAAAAAATGGCGGTCATCGCTGAGAGAAAGGCCTACTACCATGATCCAGTTGAGGATGCCATTATCATGAAGAGAGAAATAGATGAAGGATAGATATATTTTAGCATTTGAGACATCCTGTGATGAGACCAGTGTCGCCGTCTTAAAAAACGACGATGAGCTCTTGTCCAACGTCATTGCTAGTCAAATTGAAAGTCACAAGCGCTTTGGTGGTGTAGTGCCAGAAGTAGCCAGTCGTCACCATGTCGAAGTTATCACAGCTTGTATCGAGGAGGCGCTGGCAGAAGCAGGGATTACCGAAGAGGACGTGACAGCTGTTGCCGTTACGTATGGACCAGGCTTGGTCGGAGCCTTGCTAGTTGGTTTGTCAGCTGCCAAGGCCTTTGCTTGGGCTCACGGACTTCCACTGATTCCCGTTAACCACATGGCTGGTCACCTCATGGCAGCTCAAAGTGTCGAGACTTTGGAGTTTCCCTTGCTAGCCCTTTTAGTCAGTGGTGGGCACACAGAGTTGGTCTATGTGTCTGAGGCTGGTAATTACAAGATCGTTGGTGAAACTCGAGATGATGCGGTTGGAGAGGCCTATGATAAGGTCGGTCGTGTCATGGGCTTGACCTATCCTGCCGGTCGTGAGATTGACGAGCTAGCTCATCAGGGGCAGGATATTTATGATTTCCCTCGTGCCATGATTAAAGAAGATAATCTGGAGTTTTCATTCTCAGGGTTGAAGTCTGCCTTTATCAATCTCCACCACAATGCTGAGCAAAAGGGAGAAAACTTGTCCACTGAGGATTTGTGCGCTTCCTTCCAAGCAGCAGTTATGGATATTCTCATGGCAAAAACCAAGAAAGCCTTGGAGAAATATCCTGTTAAAACTCTAGTTGTGGCTGGTGGTGTAGCGGCTAATAAAGGTCTTAGAGAACGTTTGGCGGCTGAAATCACCGATGTCAAGGTTATCATTCCACCTCTACGTCTTTGCGGAGACAATGCAGGAATGATTGCCTATGCTAGCGTTAGCGAGTGGAACAAAGAAAACTTTGCAGGCTTGGAGCTAAATGCCAAACCAAGCCTCGCTTTTGATACTATGGAATAAAGAGTTAGCTCAGTGTTAACTCTTTTATCTTGGACAAATGCCGGAACTTTTTAGTATAGTAGAAATATGAGATTTAAAAAAATAATGAGTATAGCACTTGCTCTAGTGGTATTGTTGCTGTCTCTAATGGTTTTCCAGATGTTTCAAAAGACGCAATTGATCATATTTGACTCTATTTCACTTAACATGCCTGTCGAATCTGTTGAAAAAGTGTTTGGAAAACCTAATGAGATAGTAGAAGAAACAGAAACAGGCTATCACAATCCTTGGCGTGCAAAAGATCCCTATCTCTTTAAAACTGGGCGCCTTTTCTACGACTATGAAAATTTTAAATGGAAAGGTTATAGTGGTCGCGTGACCTTTACTTTTTCAAAATCACATCGTTTACAAGGGGCGTCGGTTTATTTCCCTGTAGCTTCTAAAGCTCAACAGAAAGAAGTGCTTTATAAGATAACCCAAGATATGAAAGCAGAAATTGAAGCTCTTCCAGATTACCAGTCCATGACCACTGATACGGTAGGGCTCTATGATGACGGTTATCGCTACAAGGTTAAACTGAAAGGGCAAAAGAGAGAGCTCTGGATTGATGTCTATCCTACAAAATATGAGGATGAGGATAATCCTGAGAACAACCAATATAATATTCGCATCGATCAATCTCGATGGTAGTCGCCCTAGGGTTCTTGTTTTGAACGCTTTGTGACAATAGAATGATGTATTTGTAAGAATGAGGAGGTTTATGAAAGAAAAAGGATTTTGGGAGGGAGTACAGGCTGCGATGCCGACCGCTTTAGGCTATGTCAGCATCGGACTTGCTTGTGGGATTATCGGGGCTCCATATGTAACCCCTGTAGAGATGGGCTTGATGAGTCTCTTTGTTTATGCTGGAAGTGCCCAGTTCGCTATGATAGCCTTGATAGCAGTTCAAGCGCCTGTGGCAGCCATTGCTATGACGGTCTTTTTGATTAATCTGCGTCTCTTTTTATTGAGTTTGCATGCGTCGACCTATTTCCGTCATACTAGTCTCTGGCATAATATCGGAATGTCTAGCCTCTTGACGGATGAGACATACGGGGTCTTGATGGGAGAGCTGATTCATAGGGACAAGGTCAATCCTATGTGGATGCACGGAAACAACCTTAACAGCTATCTAGCTTGGTTTGTGGGGACAGTTGTCGGAACTGCCTTAGGTGGCCTTTTGCCAAATCCTGAGATTTTCGGTCTTGACTTTGCCCTAGTCGGAATGTTTATTGGAATTTTTACATCTCAGTTTCAGATTATGCAAAGAAGAATTCCCTTGCGCAACCTCTTTATCATTTTAGGAGTTGTCGCCCTTTCCTTCTTTATACTCTTGACAGTGGTATCTCAATCGCTAGCGGTCCTACTTGCGACACTGCTTGGATGTACAATGGGGGTGGTCTTAGATGGTCAGTAAGTATCTTTTGTTAGCCGTTATTTTTTCTGGCCTAGTGACTTGGATTCCACGAGTGATTCCCTTTGTCTTGGTCAAGTATAAGGGCTTGCCTGCTATCGTTGAGCGTTTTTTGAAATTTCTACCTGTATCTATTATCTTTGCCTTGATTTTATCAAGTGTGGCAACAGGTAAGGTCGGTAATTTTCCTCAAATCAAATGGTTAGACTTGATAGTAGTCTTTCCAACAGCCTTTGTCGCCTTCCGTTACCGCAATTTGGTAGGTACGGTTCTTTTTGGAGTGGTCTTAATTGCTACCTTACGTTTTATCTTTTAAATCAGCTATAAAGAAAACTTATGGCAGAGATAGAAATCATATAATAGCGTAATTGCTTTTTTTCTGTTAAGATTAGACTATATTCTATTTTGGAGGAAATATTATGAAGAAAATTATTAAATATTCATCGCTTGCTGCTCTTGGGCTTGTTGCCGCAGGTGTATTGGCAGCTTGCTCAGGTGGTGAAAAGAAAGATGCTACATCTAGTGAAGCAACATCTACAACATCTGGTAAAAAAGAAATCGTCGTAGCAACTAACGCGTCCCCAAAACCATTTAACTATGAAGAAAATGGTGAATTGACTGGTTACGAAATTGAGCTTATTCGTGCTATCTTTAAAGACTCAGACAAGTATACTGTCAAGTTTGAAAAGACAGAATGGTCAGGTATCTTTGCAGGCCTTGATGCAGATCGTTATCAAATGGCAGTTAACAACATCAGCTACACTAAAGAACGTGCAGAAAAATACCTTTACGCAGCACCAACTGCTAAAAACCCTAACGTTCTTGTTGTGAAGAAGGACGACACTAGCATCAAGTCTCTTGATGATATCGGTGGAAAATCTACTGAAGTCGTTCAAGGAACAACCTCAGCTAAACAATTGGAAGAATACAACAAACAACACGCAGATAACCCAACTGTCCTTAACTACACGAAAGCTGACTTCCAACAAATCATGTCTCGTTTGAGTGATGGACAATTTGACTACAAGATTTTTGATAAAATCGGTGTAGAGACAGTTATCAAAAACCAAGGTTTGGATAACTTGAAAGTCATCGAACTTCCAAGCGACCAACAACCTTATGTTTACCCACTTCTTGCCAAAGGTCAAGATGAGTTGAAGGCATTTGTGGACAAACGCATCCAAGAACTATATAAAGATGGAACCCTTGAAAAACTATCTCAACAGTTCTTTGGTGGTTCTTACCTGCCAGCAGAAGCTGACATTAAATAAGTTTGTAAATCATCCATTCTCTGGTAGATGGATGGTTTTCCATTCTGTAGACATATAGTTTTAAACTATATGTCTGCCTATCTTAAAACAATTTGCGAAATCAAATAAAGTATGAGATACTATTACGGTATTATTTTTAAAGGAGAAAGAATCATGAAAATTAAAAAATGGTTAGGCGTAGCAGCCCTTGCTACAGTAGCAGGCCTTACACTTGCAGCTTGCGGAAATTCAGAAAAGAAAGCAGACAACGGAACAGTTGTCAAAATCGCAACAGTTAACCGTAGTGGATCAGAAGAAGCACGTTGGGATAAAATCCAAGAATTAGTTGAAAAAGACGGAATCAAATTGGAATTCACAGAGTTTACAGACTACTCACAACCAAACAAGGCAACTGCTGATGGCGAAGTAGACTTGAACGCTTTCCAACACTACAACTTCTTGAACAACTGGAACAAAGAAAACGGAAAAGATCTTGTAGCGATTGCAGATACTTATATCTCACCAATCCGCCTTTACTCAGGTAAAAACGGAGAAGAAAACAAGTACACTAAAGTGGAAGAAATTCCAGATAACGGTGAAATCGCAGTACCAAACGATGCTACAAACGAAAGTCGTGCGCTTTACCTTCTTCAATCAGCTGGTTTGATTAAATTGGATGTTTCAGGAACAGAACTTGCTACAGTTGCAAATGTCAAAGAAAATCCAAAGAACTTGAAAATCACTGAGTTGGACGCTAGCCAAACAGCTCGTTCATTGACATCAGTTGATGCAGCTGTTGTCAACAACACTTTTGTTACAGAAGCAAAATTGGACTACAAGAAAGCACTCTTTAAAGAGCAAGCTGACGAAAACTCAAAACAATGGTACAACATCATCGTTGCGAAAAAAGATTGGGAATCATCACCTAAAGCTGATGCAATCAAGAAAATTATCGCAGCTTACCACACTGATGAAGTGAAAAAAGTTATCGAAGAAACTTCAGACGGCTTAGATCAACCAGTTTGGTAATAAACACAGGGAGGTGGGAGAGATTTTTTCCACCTCTTGCTTTTATATAGAGCCTCAAGCAAATGAACATCCGCTTGTATTTGCTCAAAGGTACAAGCCCTAGTAGAAAGGTAAATAGAAAATGGTTTTTTCTAGCCCGCAAGAACAAATTGAAAAGTTTGAAAAGGATCATGTAGCACAACATTATTTTGAGGTTTTGCGTACCTTGATTTCTAAAAAATCAGTCTTTGCCCAACAAGTCGGCCTGAAAGAGGTGGCTCGTTATCTAGGTGAGATTTTTAAACGTGTTGGCGCAGAAGTTGAGATTGACGAGAGCTATACAGCGCCTTTTGTCATGGCACATTTCAAAAGTTCACGACCAAATGCCAAGACTATCATTTTCTACAACCACTATGACACAGTACCAGCAGATGGTGATCAAGTTTGGACCGAGGATCCTTTTACACTCTCTGTGCGTGATGGCATTATGTATGGGCGCGGGGTTGATGATGACAAGGGGCATATCACTGCTCGCTTGAGCGCTCTGAGAAAATATATGCAACATCACGATGATCTTCCAGTCAATATCAGCTTCATTATGGAAGGGGCAGAGGAATCGGCCTCTATGGATTTGGATAAATATTTAGAAAAACATGCGGACAAACTCCGAGGTGCAGATTTATTAGTCTGGGAACAAGGAACAAAGAATGCCTTAGAACAGTTAGAAATCTCTGGTGGAAACAAGGGAATTGTGACCTTTGATGCCGAGGTTAAGAGTGCCGATGTGGATATCCATTCTAGCTATGGTGGAGTCATCGAATCAGCTCCATGGTATCTCATTCAAGCTTTGACAAGTCTTCGCGCTGCCGACGGCCGTATTTTGGTAGAAGGCTTGTACGATGATGTGCAGGAGCCGAACGAACGTGAGTTAGCCTTGGTTGAAACCTATGCCCAACGCAATCCAGAGGAAATCAGCCAGATTTATGGCTTGGAATTGCCACTTTTACAAGAGGAACGTACCGCCTTTCTAAAACGTTTCTTTTTTGAGCCAGCGCTCAATATCGAAGGGATTCAGTCAGGCTATCAAGGTCAAGGAGTTAAAACGATTCTACCAGCAGAAGCTAGCGCTAAGCTAGAAGTCCGTTTGGTTCCTGGCTTAGATCCACATGATGTTTTAGAGAAAATTCGGAAACAACTAGACAAAAACGGTTTTGATAAGGTAGAATTGTACTATACTTTGGGTGAGATGAGCTATCGAAGTGACATGAGTGCGCCGTCCATCCTCAATTTGATTGAGCTGGCCAAGAAATTCTATCCACAGGGCGTATCTGTCTTGCCAACAACGGCTGGTACAGGTCCCATGCATACGGTATTTGATGCCTTAGAAGTACCTATGGTTGCCTTTGGTCTAGGAAATGCCAATAGCCGAGACCACGGTGGAGATGAAAATGTGCGAATCGCCGATTATTACACCCATATTGAATTAGTAGAGGAGCTGATTAGAAGTTATGAGTAGAGACATTATCAAATTAGACCAGATTGATGTGACTTTCCACCAAAAGAAAAGAACCATCACAGCGGTCAAGGATGTGACCATTCACATCCAAGAAGGGGATATCTATGGAATCGTAGGATATTCTGGAGCAGGGAAATCAACCCTGGTTCGTGTTATTAATCTTTTGCAAAAACCATCTGCAGGTCGAATCACTGTAGATGATGATGTGATTTTTGATGGTAAAGAAACCTTAACTGCCGGGCAATTACGTCGTAAGCGTCAAGATATCGGGATGATTTTCCAACACTTTAACCTTATGAGTCAGAAGACAGCAGAGGAAAACGTAGCTTTTGCCCTCAAACACTCTGGCCTTAGTGAGAAAGACAAGAAGGCTAAAGTAGCTAAGTTATTGGATTTGGTTGGTCTTGCAGATCGTGCCGAAAACTATCCTTCACAATTATCTGGAGGTCAAAAACAACGTGTGGCTATTGCGCGTGCCTTGGCCAATGATCCAAAAATCTTGATTTCAGACGAGTCAACTTCAGCTCTTGATCCAAAGACAACGAAACAAATCTTGTCACTCTTGCAAGAATTGAACCGTAAACTAGGTTTGACCATTGTCCTGATTACACACGAGATGCAGATTGTCAAAGATATTGCTAACCGTGTGGCAGTCATGCAGGATGGTCGTCTGATTGAAGAGGGTAGCGTTCTTGAAATCTTCTCATATCCTAAGCAACCATTGACCCAGGACTTTATCTCAACGGCGACAGGTATCGATGAAGCTATGGTCAAGATTGAAAAGCAAGAAATCGTAGAGCACTTATCTGAAAATAGCATTTTGGTACAACTCAAGTATGCAGGCGCTTCTACAGATGAGCCACTTTTGAATGAATTGTACAAACATTACCAAGTAACAGCCAATATTCTTTATGGAAATATTGAAATTTTGGATGGCACTCCTGTTGGTGAACTTGTGGTTGTCTTGTCAGGGGAAAAAGAAGCCTTGGCAAGTGCTCAAGATGCCATTCGTCAAGCTGGTGTGCAACTAAAAGTATTGAAGGGAGGATAGTAAGATGGCAGAATTGATTAAAGCATACTTACCAAATGTCTATAAGATGGGTTGGTCTGGGCAAGCTGGTTGGGGAACAGCAATCTACTTAACCCTTTATATGACGGTTCTTTCCTTTATCATCGGAGGTTTCCTAGGGTTGGTTGCAGGGCTTTTCCTTGTCCTGACAGCTCCAGGTGGTGTCTTGGAAAATAAAGTTGTTTTCTGGATTTTAGACAAGATCACGTCAATCTTTCGTGCGGTGCCATTCATCATTCTCTTGGCTGTCTTGTCACCCTTCTCTCATCTAATCGTAGGGACAAGTATCGGACCAAATGCGGCTATTGTACCCCTATCTTTTGCAGTCTTTGCCTTCTTTGCTCGTCAGGTGCAAGTAGTCTTGGCAGAGCTTGACGGAGGTGTTATCGAGGCAGCTCAAGCCAGTGGAGCTACATTCTGGGATATCGTGGGTGTTTACCTATCAGAAGGTCTACCAGACTTGATTCGTGTGACAACTATAACCTTGATTTCCCTTGTCGGTGAAACAGCTATGGCGGGAGCGGTCGGAGCAGGTGGTATCGGTAACGTAGCTATCGCTTATGGATTTAACCGTTTCAATCATGATGTAACAGTCCTTGCGACTCTCATCATAATCTTGATTATCTTTACAATTCAATTCTTAGGAGACTTCTTGACTAAGAAATTAAGTCATAAATAAAAAAAGGGCCATTTGGCTCTTTTTTATTATCTAACTTTTATGTGTAAACTTCTTACTAAGTGCTTGTCCGATAAGGGCACCGACTAGAGCGCCGATAAGGACGCTTGCTACAAAGAGAAGGATAGTACCAGGGTTAGGCGCGACCATGATGCGGTTGATATAGTCCTGAGATTTTCCACGAGCTACGAGGGTTGCTATATAAGCCTGAGGAGTTAACCACATAAGTAGGATAGGGCCAGTAGTACCAAAAGCAAAAACTAGGAAGGAAAGAAGATTTTTGACCTTATCCTTGTATTGGCCTAGGTAGGCGATACCATCCGCTGCAAGACCGCAGATGATTCCTGGTAGAAAGGCTCCGGCACCATGCTTGCTCCCGAGGAAAAAGAGAGAAATCATAAGTCCAATCGTTGTAATCGCTCCAGAGCGAGGCACTTTTTCTAAAAGGATTATATAGACGCTACCGCCTACAAGAGCAGAAAAGGCAGGGGCGTAAAACATATTTCCAGTATGGTCAACAAGGCTTCCTAGTAGAACCCCCACCCCAATACAGAGAAAGTAGACAAGGGCAGCCACAAGAGTTGTCAAGATATTCTTTTTCATAAATTCTCCTTCGTATATCTGATGGTTTTCATTGTACCATGCCTTACTTAGATTGTAAATGCAGGTAGAGAATAGGTATTTAGCAAAAGTGATGAAAAGTATGCCCGGATAGAGCTATTTCTTTGTTCCTCATACTGTCGCAATTCCCTCATTTATGGTAAAATAGGACTATTAAGTTATAAAGAGGATTCCCTATGAAATTACAAAAACCAAAAGGAACGCAGGATATTTTACCTGCTGAGTCTGCCAAGTGGCAGTATGTTGAAGGATTTGCGCGTGAAATCTTCAAACGCTACAACTATGCAGAAGTACGTACTCCTATTTTCGAGCACTACGAAGTCATTAGTCGTTCTGTTGGGGACACAACTGATATCGTAACCAAGGAAATGTACGATTTTTATGACAAGGGCGATCGTCATATTACCCTCCGTCCAGAGGGAACAGCACCAGTCGTTCGTTCTTATGTGGAAAATAAACTCTTCGCACCAGAAGTTCAAAAACCAAGTAAGTTCTACTACATGGGTCCAATGTTCCGCTATGAGCGCCCACAAGCAGGTCGCTTGCGTCAATTCCACCAGATTGGTGTGGAGTGCTTTGGATCTAGCAATCCAGCCACAGATGTAGAAACGATCGCTATGGCAGCCCACTTCTTGAAAGCAATCGGTGTTCAAGGTGTGAAATTACACCTTAATACTCTCGGAAATCCTGAGAGTCGTGCGGCTTACCGTCAAGCCTTGATTGATTATTTGACACCGCTCAAGGAGACCTTGTCTAAGGATAGCCAGCGTCGCTTGGAGGAAAATCCTCTCCGTGTCTTGGACTCTAAGGAGAAAGAAGACAAGGTGGCAGTGGAGAATGCACCGTCTATCTTGGATTTCCTTGATGAGGAAAGCCAAGCCCACTTTGATGCTGTTCGTCAAATGTTGAAAAATCTTGGAGTAGACTATATCATCGATACCAACATGGTGCGTGGTTTGGACTACTATAACCACACGATTTTTGAGTTTATTACAGAGATCGAAGGTAATGAATTAACAGTTTGTGCAGGTGGTCGTTATGATGGCTTGGTTGCCTACTTTGGTGGCCCTGAAACTGCTGGTTTTGGATTTGGACTTGGGGTGGAGCGTCTTCTTCTAGTCCTTGAAAAACAAGGTGTGGCACTGCCTATCGAAAATGCTCTAGATGTCTATATCGCAGTCTTGGGTGACGGAGCAAATATCAAGGCTCTAGAGTTGGTACAAGCACTTCGCCAGCAAGGTTTCAAAGTAGAACGAGATTACCTTAACCGCAAACTCAAAGCCCAGTTCAAGTCAGCTGACGTTTTTGCTGCTAAGACTCTTATCACTCTTGGAGAGAGCGAAGTCGAAAGCGGACAAGTAACAGTCAAGAACAATCAAACCCGAGAAGAAGTTCAAGTTTCACTTGAAACTATTAGCAAAGATTTCTCAGAAGTATTTGGAAATTTAGTATAAAAGAAACAAGAAAAAGCTAGGAAAATTTCCTAGTTTTTTTGAATAAAAAGTACCAAAAAGACACAGAATTTAGAAAAAATTTTTATATGAGGAATAATAGTTGGATAAATAAAAATTTCGGTTAAAATTTATTGACTTTCGCCCTCTATCACTGTATTATTGAATAGTATAGAATAAATATTTTGCGCCCTAAAACAGGGAGTCTAAGGATATTTATGCATAATTCAAATCTTATAAAGAGATGATGGCTAAATGAGAGTTTGGAGAAAAAGAAAATGAACATTAGAAAATCAACAAAATATTCACTGTTGACAATTGGGATTTTAACGACCGTCCAATTAGGTCAAGTGCATGTTAAAGCTGATACAACTGATTTTTCAAATAACACAGTTGTTCAAAATCAGGATGAAAAAGCAACTTCATTAAATAAGAACACAAATCAAAAGAGTGAAGCCACTGCTAATGATAAGAAAGAGCCGGTTGCTAATGAGGAAAAGCCTGCAGCTTTAACGCCGGAAAACTCTACTTCTACAACGGAAGTGACAGAAAAGGAAGCAGACAAGTCTCCTGCTGAGAAGGAAGTTGCTGAAGAAAAACCAGTAGCAGAACAACCAAAAGCGGAACAACCTGTCCAAGAGCAATCAACAAATGAGCAGCCAAAAGCAGAACAGCCTAAGGTAGAAAAAACAGCAGCTGAACCAACACCTGAAGAAGAACTTAAAAAGTTGTTAGAGACGCCTCAAGAGGGTGTAACGGCTCCTAAAGAGCAACCGACAACTCCTAAAGATGAATCAACAACTCCTAAAGTTCGTCGTAGAAGAGCTGCATCTAACGATACGAAAGTATATGAAGATGCAACATATGGTAAATATGTAAAAGCTACAGATTTCGGATTAGATACGACTGGTAAGGTTGAAGCAAGTGATGCTCTTCAAAAAGCTCTGAAAGCAGCCAATGAGGTTGAGGGTGGAGCTTCCGTAATGGTTTCAGGGAATGTCCTTTTGAAGAAAACCTTGGTTATCGATGAGAACTATGCTAATGTAAAAGGTTTGATTGGTAGTGGTCCAAGTCGTAACAATACAAAAATCGTGTTTAACAAAAAGCAAGATGGCGAGCACGATCCAGAAACAAACTTGACGGATAACCGTTACGAGTCTGCAATCCTCATTCAAAATCAGAATAACTTTACTGTAGGTCGCTTAACGGTTGAGCATGCCTATGATTCATCAGACTACACTAAAGATAATGAGTTTTACCGTAAAGGTAAATCTTACTTTGGACGTTCAAACGGTATCTATGTAAACGATTCTTCAAATGTTACGATTAATGATGTTCGTGCCATGAAATTCAACAGAGCCGGTGTCTTCTTTAGTTCAAGTAAGGCAACAGCGCAAGAGTATGATAGCAATGGAAGACCAATCCGTTATAGTAGTATCTCTGAAAAAGTTTCAAACGAAGTCAAGTCTATCGGAGATCCAGATGTTCCAATCATGGACGGTAACAAGGTAACCAACTCTTTCCTTCACAATAACCGTGTTGCTGGAGTTATGTTCGGTTATCAACGTAATTTTGTTGTAGACAATAATATTTTGTCATACAACGGTCACGTTTTGGACGGTGGTACCGGATATGGTGCAGCCTCAATGGCTGGTTCTTACAATGATGGTATTACCTATACTGGAAACTATACCAACTACAACTACCGTAAAGGATTGGATATCCATGATGGGAATAAGATCCTCATCGAAAACAACGTTTCACTCGGAGACCGTTTGAATGGTATCGAGGTCTATAACCGTGCTAATCCGATGACAGATGTCATTATTCGTAACAATAAGGTAACACAGGATCCAAACTCTAAGTTGGAAAACGATGATGATGATCCAGCTCGTTACCGTGGTTACACAGCTATCTCTATCCTGACAAACGAGAAAAACCACAAGTGGACAAAACCTCTTGAAAAAGGTCGTTACGTTATTTCAAATAATACCATTGAAGGTTTGACAAAACCATTTGAAAATGGACAACTAGGAACGTTTGGTATCCTCTTTAGAAATAACGAAAGTTCAAATGACTATAGCCTAAACATCGAAGGAAACACCATTACTGGTGATTCAACAGACTATATCATCTCTGTTAACAACAATACTGCTCAAGCATCTAGAGGTGTTGAAGGTGGCGGTTCAGGTGACATTACTATTTCAAGAAACAAGATTGAAGTAGATGACATCAAGCAGTTACCGATTTACATCAATGATGATACAACTTATGTAGCAAGTGTTATTGACCGTACAACTGGTAAACGTGTCAACAAGGTTACAAAAGTACCGTTTACTAAAACTAGAGGAAGCATTAACATTGATAACAATGAGTTGACCGTTTCTAAGATTAAATCTAGATGGAAAAACGCGGTTGCGATTGAAAGTACAAACGCAGCTTCGATTGATGTCAATAGCAATACTTTCAAGTATAAAGACAATGAGCCATGGCAACGTTATGATGTCACTCGTAAAACAGACGGAGCAGTTATCAAGGACTTGATGCAAGCTTTCTTTGGTATCAACCGTCTCAACGATAGTGTTAAAGTAACAGCGACAGACAACAAATTCATTGCAGACACACCAAACAAAAATGGTTTCTTTAGACTATACAATGGTGAGTGGGTGAACTTGAATGCCAAGAATAAGAATGTCTTCCTTGGTCGTAATACTCTAGATGGCAAGCCATTAGCTCCAGTAGATATCGTTGGTGACAAAACGGTTGAAACACTTCGTACAACAACAACTACAGAGTACATCATCGAAACTCGTGAGACAGATGAACTTCCTATCGGATTTAAAGAAACCGTACAAAAAGGTGTTCCTGGTAAGAAAGTTAATGTTTATAAGATTACCAAGGTTGGTAATACAGTCGTAGGTCGTCAGATTGAATCTGAAGAAGTAATTCAAGAACCAACAAGAGAAATCGTCTTGATTGGTACAGCAACAGAAACATTTGAAACTGTTACTGAGAAAGAAACTGTTGAATTCGAAACAGAAATTAGAACGGATCCAACAAAACCAAAGACTTATCTATTTGAAAATCAAGCAGGTAAGAATGGTTCTGTTGAAAAGACTTACCAAATCAGAAAACTGAATGGTAAGGAAGCAGGTAAGACCCTGACGTCTGAAACAGTGATTGACCAACCAGTCAAACGCATTATCACTGTTGGTAGTGCAGTTGAAAAAGTAGAATACACTACTGAGGTTAAGGATGTTGACTTTGAAACTGTCATCGAATACGACTACACGAAACCAAAAGGCTACGAAGAAGTTCGTCAAGAAGGCGAAAAAGGCCGTATTGAAAGTCAATACAAATTGACCTACCTCAACGATGAACTTGTTGACCGTACCTTGGTCAATGAAAATACTCTCAAAGAGAAGAAGGACAAGATCGTCGTTAAAGGTCTAGGTGTGGTTGTATCAATCAGATCCGTAGTTGTTGTCGAAGAAAAAGACTTCAACAAGGTTATTGAAAAAGATGAAACCCAACCAGAAGGCTACAGCAAGATCACTCAAGTCGGATCTCCTGGTACCATCACAACAACTTATGAAGTTACCTATGAGGACGATGTCGAAGTTTCTCGTAAGGAAATCTCAAAAGTCGAAAATCCAAAAGCTGTTGATGAAATCACAGTAATTGGTACTTCTAAGATGACAGAACGTACTTTGGATGAGCAGGTTGATGTTCCATTCAAGACAGTTTATGTTTCTGACAATACACTTCCAGCAGGAGAAAGTGTTGTCGACGAAGAAGGAAGTCCTGGACAAATTATCCGTACTTTCTTGGTAAGCTATCGAAATGGTAAAGAAATCGGTCGTACCATCGTTTCTGAACACCAAATTAAAGATGCTGTCAACCGTGTCGTTCGTGTCGGAAATGCGACACCTATCGTGGAAACAACTGAGCTTGTAGATGAGACAGAGTCAATCGATTACAATACTTTCAAAGAGTTTTCAGACCAACTTCCTGCAGGAACAACCAAAGTTATCCAGGCAGGTAAGAAGGGGCAGAAAACAAATCGCTACTCTGTAACGAAAGTAAATGGCGAAGAGACATCTCGTACATTTGTAGAATCTAACATCACTACAGATCCAGTGGATGAAATCATCCAAGTCGGAACTCGTGTCAAAGAAATTAGAGAAGCAAGCGAGACAAGCCCGATTCCATTTGCCGTTAAGGTTCGTAAAGACACTACGAAGCCAATTGGCTATAGAGTGACTGAAGTAGAAGGACAAGACGGTGAGAAGTCAGATCTCTATAAAGTAACCTACATTAATGGTACCGAAACAAAACGTGAACATCTCAAGACAACAGTCGTTAGAGAAGCTGTTGACAAGGTGATTGTCGAAGGTGCTGGTGTAGAACGTGCCCTCTTTGAAATTCAAGAAGAAAAGATTACAAGCACAACTGAGTACCGCAATGATGACACTCTTCCAGAAGGTGAAACGAAGGTTACCCAAGTTGGTGAAGAAGGACTTCTTCGTAAGACGATTGAAAAACGATACTTCAATGATGAATTGCGTTCTACGAAATTAGTAGACAGCAAACTAATCAAAGAAGCAACTCCAACTATCATCTTAGTAGGTACAAAACACGTGCCAACTATCAAGGTAGAACAGGATACTCAAACTGAGAAGATTGCCTATAAGACTCAAAAGATTGAGGATCCAGACCTACCAAAAGGTCAAACTAAGGTAGTTCAAGTGGGTCGAACTGGTCTCATTGAAAAAGTTTACCAATTGACTTACAAAGATGGAATCTTGATTAAGACAGACTTAATCAGCAGTAAGGAAGTTCAAAAAGTTCAAGATGAGATTATCCATATCGGTACTCAAGTCACTGAAACTAAGGAAATCAGCACAACAAGTCCAATTCCATACAATGTTATTATTCGTAAGGATAAGACCAAGCCAGTTGGTTACAGCCTTGTTGAAGTAGAGGGTCAAGAAGGAACACAAACAGACTACTATCAAGTAACTTACGTCAATGGTAAAGAAACGAAACGTGAGCACCTCAGAACGGACATTACTGTTCAGCCTGTCAATAAAGTCCTAGTTGAAGGTTCTGGTATTGAACGTACAATCTTCGAAATTCAAGAAGAGAGAATCACAAGTCCAACGGAGTTCCGTAACGACGATACTCTGCCAGAAGGTGAAACGAAAATCATCCAAGAAGGTCAAGATGGACTGATCCATAAGACTATTGAAAAGCAATACTTCAATGATGAAGAGCGTTCTTCAAAATTAATTGAAAGCAAGGTTGTCAGAGAAGCAGTTCCAACCATCATTTTAGTAGGAACAAAACATGTTCCAAATATTAAAGTAAAACAGGATACACGAATCGAAGAGACTAACTTTAGAACTGTTACTGTCATTGATGAAAACTTACCGAAGGGTGAACGTAAGCTTGTTCAAGAAGGTCGTCCTGGTCAAGTAGAAAAAGTTTATCAGCTAACATATAAGGATGGAGTTTTGGTCAAGACTGATTTGATTAGCGTCAAGGAGTTGAGTCCAGCACTCGAACAAATTATCCATATCGGTTCTCAAGTTACTGAAACCAAGGAAATCAGCACAACAAGTGCAATTCCTTACAATATCATCGTTCGTGAGGATAAGTCTAAGCCTGTTACTTACCGTTTGGTCGAAGTAGAAGGCCGAGAAGGAACACAAACAGACTACTATCAAGTAACCTATGTCAATGGTAAAGAAACTCAACGTGAGTATCTAAGAACAGTTATCACAACTCAACCTGTCAACCAAGTTGTTATAGTTGGTGCTGGAGTTGAGCGTACAGTCTTGGTAACTGAGGATGAAGTTATTACTCATGAAACTGAATATCGCAATGACGATAGCTTGCCAGAAGGTGAAACTAGAGTCTTCCAAGAAGGCCAAGATGGACTCATCCATAAGACTTTTGAAAAATACTACTTCAATGATGAAGAACGTTCTGCAACATTGGTTGATACGAAAGTAATCCGAAAAGCAGTAAATCGTGTTATTTTAGTAGGAACAAAACGAGTTCCTACTATTACAACAGAAGAACTCATCCAAGTAGAAGAAATAGCCTTTGAGAAACAAACAGTTGAAAATGCAGAGTTAGCAAAAGGAACTGTTAATGTTTTACAAGAAGGTAAAGCAGGTAAACGACAAGATGTGTATCGCTTAACGTTGCAGGATGGAGTTGTGATCAAGAAAGAATTGATTCGCTCAGAAATCCTAGAAGAACCACAAGCAGAAATCACTGAGATCGGAACTAAGTATGTTTCTTCTATTACAGTGGAAGAAAACATCCAAATAGAAGAAATCGACTTTGCAAAGCAAACAGTTGAAAATCCTAAGCTTGCTAAAGGCATACAAGTTCTTCTACAAAAAGGAAAACCAGGGAAACGTCAGTATATTTATCGTGTGACTCTTCAGGATGGAGTTGTGATCAAGAAAGAGTTGATTCGCTCAGAAGTCCTTGAAGAACCACAAGTAGAAATTACTGAGATTGGAACACTGGTTGAACAACCAAGGCAAGAACCTTCAGCGCCAGCTGATAGCATCATCCCAACAGTTCCATCTCCTAAACAGGAGGAGCTGAAGCCATTGGCAGTTCCGGCTCAAGAGCCTCAAACAGCTGAGGCACCAGTGGTCCAAGATAATTTCTTGCCAGAGACTGGCCAACAGTCGAACTGGTGGTTAAGTCTTATTGGAATTCTGATGATGTTCTTAACATTTATTGGTCTTAAAAATAAAAAAGACGATTTTTAAAGACAATTATTGTATAAAAAATACAATGAAAAACTAAAAACTGAATATTTTTATAAAAAAACTGAAAAAAAGTCGAAAAAAGACTTGCCAGTATATTCTAAAAATGCTATGATATATCTGATTAAATTAAAGGAGTTTATGTGATGAAGATTTCACAAAAGAGCGTTACACGCATCTTAGCGTTTGTAAGTATCTTTGTACTTTCATTGACATCATTGACGACAGTCTTTGGTGCTGAAGTAACAAACTATACTAACAACACTACAATTACCCTCAATGGTAAAGCTATTACTGCTGATACAAAAGTAGGTAGAGGCCAAGCCATGGAAGCTACAAACAGCATTAGTTTCCCAGATTCTCAAGCAATCAATGCAGGTGATACACTTGTTCTTGACTTGCCAAAAGAATTGAACTGGCCAGTTAAGTCAGAATTCCCAATCAAAAACGGTTCTGAAATCATTGGTAATGCAGTTGCTGACCCAGCTACTGGTAAAACAACAGTAACCTTCACTGACTATTTCTCTAAAAACCCACAAAACAAGAGAATGTCATTGAAATATGATATTGTTATTAATGCGGCGAATGTTACTAAGTCAGGACCACAAACATTTAAGTATGGTGAGCAAACTTATAATTTGACATATGATCCAGATTCTACTGCAATTGGTCAATACGAGTACAAGTATGGATACCAAGACCCACAAAATCCTAAACGTATCAAGTGGAAAGTTATCTTGAACGCTGCTCAAGACAAATTGAACAAGATGGTTATCACAGATGAGCTTGCTGACGGACAAGTATTGGTAAAAGGAAGCCTTCGTGCTGTACGTTACGCTCGACAACCTAAAGCTATCGAAAGTGAAGAGCAACTTACAAAACTTGACCCAACTGACAACTTCACTAAGAAAGCTGAGTATACTACGAACGCTGCAGGTCAAATCACTGGTTTCACGATCAACTTTGGTGACAACTGGAACTGGCCAATGTACTTGGAGTACACTACTGAGTTGACTGAAGCTAAGAAAAAAGGTGATGTAGTTAACAACGTCATCAAGTGGAAAGCTGAAAACTTCCCTAACGAACGTAGCTATCCTGCTAAGACACTCATCTACACTGCGTCTGGTGAAGGTGAAGGGGAAACTACAACAACTACAACAACTACAACAACAACAACTACAACAACTACAACAACAGAAGCTCCTACAACGACAGAAGCTCCTACAACGACAGAAGCTCCTACAACAACAGAAGCTCCTACAACAACAGAAGCTCCTACAACGACAGAAGCTCCTACAACGACAGAAGCTCCTACAACAACAGAAGCTCCTACAACAACAGAAGCTCCTACAACGACAGAAGCTCCTACAACAACAGAAGCTCCTACAACGACAGAAGCTCCTACAACAACAGAAGCTCCTACAACGACAGAAGCTCCTACAACAACAGAAGCTCCTACAACAACAGAAGCTCCTACAACAACAGAAGCTCCTACAACAACAGAAGCTCCTACAACAACAGAAGCTCCTACAACAACAGAAGCTCCTACAACAACAGAAGCTCCTACAACAACAGAAGCTCCTACAAC
>NZ_JYGT01000004.1 GCF_000960085.1 Streptococcus infantis
CGACCCCAAGCGAAAGTTCTGGTATTAAAGAATGGATTTTGGGAATTGGCCTCGTTATTGAAGTGATTGTATTTGGTTTTTTCTGTTTGAAAAATGTCAAGGAAACTCCGGACGAACGCTTTTATGCTAATTTAGCAAAGGCAGCAAGCTTAATGTTTGTTTTTATACTAGGCGCACTGATGATTCTAGCAGTTATCATTGGGTATATGGGGTCTCTCACTCTTTACATGGGCCAGATCTTTATTAGCATAGCTGCCTTGATTTTCATCTTTGCGGTTGTCTATCTTATCTTGGAACGGAGAGGATAAGTATGTCCAAAGAAAGCAATATTATTACTAATCTCAAATCTGTTCGTGAGTCCACAGGCATGACCCAGCAGGAGTTAGCCGACCTCATCGGCATGCGACGCGAGACAATTCTTCACTTGGAAAATAACCGTTACAATCCTTCGCTGGAAATGGCTCTTAAAATTGCTCAAGTTTTTAATCTGAAAGTAGAAGACCTCTTTGAACTCAGACAAAAAGAGGAAGCATAATTCTTTTCGAGACCTAGTATTAAGTTCATTGATTAATTAGGAATTGAAGTCAAAAGAAAAAATCCTTTGAAAATGTGCTCTTTTAAAATATAGTAATTCTTTCGAATTAGCGTTTACTAATTGTGATGCTTTACGAGCTTTTTTCAAGCCTGGCTTTGGGTAACAAAAATCAAATATCTGTAAAAGCCTATTAAATTAAGCAATCAAAATTCATTTTCGTTGGAAATAAACACTTATAACCTAATCTTACAAACAATGGATTATCATTAGATTACCAAAACTTCGTTTTCGGAGCTTATGTTATTGAGAAGTGAAGTAAGCATTCAATACGAATTGATATAGAAGAAAAACGCTCTAGTCCTATTTTCTAGAGCGTTTTTGTGTTGTTTTGAAATTACATATCAATTTTATCAACTTGTTATTTATTTTTATGAGTGTACATTTGGCAGAGACAATATCACAGACAATATAGATTCCAATTTTACTATTTTAAATATTTTAAAATAAAAAAGGTAGTAAGAGAGTATCTTACTACCTTTTTTGATTTATAAACCTAGTTTACTAAACTAATTCAATCAACATTAACCTCTCGTATCTTTTTCGACAGATTTTAATAGTTTGCTTGCTAGATAGGCCAATAGGATAGAGAAAGCAACTAAAAGGATCCATGCAACTATTAAATTTACTTGTACTTTTGTTGACGTACTGAAAAATGATCCTCCCTCTTTAAAACCCGCTAAGTCTAAAAGCCCATCAAAACTATAACGACTAAGTGTGAAATAAGATAAGAACTGCAAAAAGCCATTTAAAGGTATATTTCCTGCAAAGAGAAATTGAAGGAGAATGACAAAGGGCATTACAGTCATTGCTTTTTCAACATTTTTAACAATTGAAGAGACAAATAAACCTAAAGCATCTGCCGAATAAATGGTTAAAAATATAGTTAAGAAATAAGAAATGAATCGTAAACTGTCATTATCAAAGATAGTTTTAAATTCTGAAATTGAGTTGTGATAGAATAAGAATAAAATACTGGAGAAAATAATAGCTTGAATTAGAGAAACAAGGGCTTGGAATAGCATATGAGCGAACATATACGATGACAGGTTCATGCCTCCTCGGTATTCGTGCTTAATAATATCTCTTTCTTTACAAATCAATGTAATAGAGTTAAAAACCCCTATCCAAATACAAGCACAAACAATAATGAATGAAGTGGATTTCACTTCTGCACCTAAGCCGGTTGAAAATCCGTCTTTTCCAGCAACAATACAAGTAATAAGGGCAATGATAGCAGTACTTATAAAAGAATACCATCCGTTAGAATTTAAAAAATTTCGTTTAAATTTACCCAAATAGATCAAAATTTGTTCTTTATTCGATGCGTAGTTCATTTTAATCTCCTTTATATTCTTTATATTTTTCGATGTAGTAATCTGGAGTTTGCTCTACTTCAGACACCACAAGTTCAAGTTGATTGACATTAAAGAATTCTAGGGTATCTTCTACAGAGCCATAAAAGGCCAGTTTACCGCACGATTCTTCCTCACTTTTAGCGAGAACTAATACTTTATCAAATAATTCTGGTGTTCGATCTGGACTATGAGAAATAACAAAAACAATCTTATTGTCATCAGCGATACTTCTTAAGCTAGCCATAATTGAACGAGCGTTACTGCCATCTACTCCAGAATCTGGTTCATCTAGAACGAATACAACCGGATCTGCGATATACTCAGTAGCAATACTCAATCTTTTTTTCTCTCCGCCGCTTAATTCAGATACCAAGGCCTCTTTTTTCTTTGTTAGTTTGACTGTTTCTAATACTTTTGAAATTTTTTCTTCTAATAAAGCAGAATCCTTGGTAAAGTCTCGTACGAGTTTCATCTCTGCGGCATTTTTTAGAGTCATATAAACACTATCTTTTTCACGATGAAGACTGAATTGGGGTACATTAGCAATCATTCTTCGAACTTTGTCGAATTGATTATAGATGTTTATATTTCCTAATAAGATATCAGCATCCGCTTTTTCTATGCCCATGATTGCGTTAATCAGTGTGGTTTTTCCTGCTCCTGAACCACCTAAAATGAGCACGATTTGCCCAGAGGATACTTGAAAGTCAATCTCTGATAATAAAAGCTTCTCTCCTGCGAGACGTTTTCGAATTCGAACAGATAACTGTGTATCTTGTTCAATTCTATTGATATTATCTGCGAGACTCTTTCCTTGACTTTCAGTTAATTCATGTTGAAAAACTAAACAATTATTATAAACAACGAAAAGTCGATGATTTATGGATACTAAATCATAGTTATTTAGGTATGTTTTATCCTTAATTAGATGATTATTCAAATAAACCATGTCCCCTAGGGGGTGGACATATATATTCCCATTATCTAGGACTTCAAAATGCTTGTCCACTTTCTCCTCTAGACTTGTGTTGATTTCCTCTTGCTTCCATTCAATATCCTTCTGGTTCATGAGACTAAAAATATAAATAGTATCATCAACACGGAGGTTATCTCGATTATTTAGGTAGTGTTTTTTACCAATATCAATTTTTCTATTGTTTATATAGATGACATCCGTATTACTCTGTAAATAGTAACCAGTATGATCTTTTTCTAATGGAAAATTCTCATCATCATTCAAAATTTCAGTGATTTCTTTGGTAACAACGATAGCTTCTTTGAGAACAAAGGTAAATAAGGAAATTGTATGATCTTGAACTTCCTCTCCTTTGTCTAATTTTTCAGAGATAGTTTCTTTTATCCTATCGCCTACATTTTTGAGAGTTGATGGCTTTTTGAAAGGAATATTTTTATTTTCTTGACCGTTGTCTCTATAAATTTTATCGACATACTTTAAGTCCACTTTAGGTTTTGTATTATCAACATACTCTCCACAAAAAGGACAGAATTTCCAACCGATTCCAATATTTTTGAAACAGTTCGAACATTTTAGTTTTACAATATAATCCTTCATTTCGACTCTACTTTACTACTTTTCCACAATTGATGCAAAATTCGAAGCTTTTTGATAGACTTGTTCCACAATGGGGACAAGAAACTAGGTCTTGACCAGATGAATCAATAGATTTTTGAAGAGAAATCTGCTCTTGAAAGAGCTTAGTGATTTCAGCGATTTCAATTGAATAGAGAGGATTTTCCTTTATTTCTTCTAAATGTTCTTCAACAAATTTGATGCCTATTAATCTATACAAGTCATTGATTTGATTTTGTAGTACTTGAATTTCCTTTTTCTTGCGAAGGTTTTCTGCATTTTGCTTTCCTTCTGAAATAACAGTGCTTGTTGTCTCTTTGACAAGTCTAGCTCCATCTTTCAATTGATCTAAAAAAGCCATCTGTTCTCCTTATCTATGATTATTGTAAGTATATATTTCACTTGATTCCAGTATAACACATATGATAATATTATCAAAATTTCCATATACCGTTTTAAAAGTTAATAGAAAATAGTTTGATATTGGGATTCATAAGTTCTAATCAAGCTTGTACTTAGAGAAGTGATGGTTGTAACGGACATAATTCCAATATAGCTTTTTTCTATTTATATTTACTGCTCCTATTTTTGAGAGCGCTTGAAATATGTTATAATAAAACTAGATTAATTTATAGGAGGCAAACCGTGGGAAATTTCATTGAGCTAGTCTTTCATCGTTTCTTTTTGGGGATGATTGCGACAGCTTATTTTTGGTTATTGACACTAGCAGGAGGAGTGGTCTTTGGTATAGCGCCCGCTAGTGCAACTCTCATGAGTTTATATGCAGAACACGGTTATTCTTATCGTGCTTATCGTTTTAAGGAAGCCTGGGCTTTGTTTAAGAGTAATTTTGTCAAAAGCAATCTCAGCTTTTATACCTTTATGGGAATTGACTTAATCTTGATTTACGGTTTGTATCTGATGATTCAATTGCCCAACCAGACCATTATCCACTTGGCAGCAACCTTTCTAAATATCTTTTTAGTAGCCTTGGTATTTCTAGGCTATGCAGTGTCTTTAAAACTGCAGGTTTACTTTGAATTATCCTATAAAAACACTCTAAAGCTTGCTTTTATCGGAATATTTATGAGCCTATCAGCCATGACCAAGGTTCTTCTTGGAAGTGTCTTGTTGATTATTATTGGTTTCTACATGCCAGCCCTCCTTATTTTTGTAGGCATTGGAATGTGGCACTTCTTTATTAGTGATTTATTGGAGCCTGTTTATGAGAGTATTCATGAAAAATTGGCCACAAAATAATACCAAACAGTTTCGTCTCCACTCACTTCTTAGACTCTATAGTCTGGTCATGATTGCTATCATCACTTGTTTTGCTCTCTTGCTTTCCTATGCCTACTGGGATATGCGTGAAAAGGAAGCAAGTCGAGTTAGTCAACGTGTCTTGGCTCGGACAGTCGATGAGGTTGAATACTATTACCGTGAATCCACTCGCTTGGCTCAAGGTTTGGTAGAAAATCAAGCTCGCATCGAAGGGATTTATAAGTATTTCAGTCTCAGTACACCAGACTATTTCTATTGGCAACTCGAACGAAAGGCGTCTCCTTATATTTCGGTCTCTATTTATGAAAATATCGATGATATCTACGTTCGAAATGATTTTGTGAGCGGTGTTGCGATTGTTCTGCAGGATTCAACCGAGGTTTTTGTTTCCAAGAGAGATAATCGAAGTGGACAGAAGGTTCCAGCTGAACACTTTAAACCAGATGCCAATAGTTTTGCCGTTCCAGTATCTGATCCAGTATCAGACCGGGCCCTAGGAGTTATTTATATCTCAGTGCCACCGGAAGTCCTCTATAAGGCGATTGATAACACTAGAGGAATCGTTCCAGTCACTGTTTCTGTCATCACGCCCTATGAAACAGATATGTTCGATTTGGGAGAAAAAAGGACTAGAGGTTCTTGGCTTGTAGGAACAACAGCGCACGGTTATCAGGTTCAAGTGGCCGTGCCTCAGAACTATGTTTTAAATAGTAGTTTAGCGAGTTCAGCTCTAATCATTGGTTTGAGTGCTCTCTTTATCATCATCTTATATGTCACCCTAAGAAGAACCTTTTTTGATTATCAACTTCAGGTTGTGGACTTGGTGGATTCGATTCAAGCCATTACTAAGGGAGAGCAAACCAAGAGGATCAATACCGACAAAAAGGATCAAGAATTACTTTTGATTGCTGAGACGACAAACGATATGTTAGACCGGCTGGAAAGTAATATTCACGATATTTATCAACTGGAACTCAATCAAAAAGATGCCAACATGCGTGCGCTACAGGCTCAAATTAATCCGCATTTCATGTATAATACTCTGGAGTTTTTGCGGATGTATGCTGTGATGGAGAATCAAAATGAACTAGCAGATATCATCTATGAGTTCAGTAGTCTCCTACGCAATAATATTTCCGACGAGCGAGAAACGACACTCAAACAAGAAGTGGAGTTTTGTCGGAAGTACAGTTATCTCTGTATGGTTCGCTATCCAAAATCCATTGCATACGGATTTAAGATTGACCCTGAATTGGAAGAAATGCGTATTCCAAAGTTCACTCTCCAACCCTTGGTAGAAAATTATTTTGCCCATGGGGTTGACCACAGAAGAACAGATAATGTGATCAGTATCAAGGCTTTGAAAAAAGATGGCTATGTCGAAATCTTGGTAACCGATAATGGCCGTGGGATGTCTGCTGAAAAACTAGCAGAAATCCAAGCTAAATTAACTCAAAGAACCTTTGAACACACAGCAGATTATAGTGGGGAACGGCAGTCTATTGGGATTGTGAATATCCACGAACGCTTTGTGCTCTACTTTGGAGACCGCTATGACATTAGTGTAGAATCCGCTGAACAAGAAGGAGTTCAATATAGAATCACCATTCAGGACGAAGAGAAAGGATAAACATGTATAAAGTACTATTAGTAGACGATGAGTACATGATTACAGAAGGGCTCAAGCGTTTGATTCCTTTTGAAAAATGGGATATGGAAGTCGTCGCAACAGCCAATCATGCTGACGACGCTCTGGACTATGTTCGAGAGCATCCTGTAGATGTCGTCATTTCTGATGTCAACATGCCTGACAAGACAGGTCTTGAAATGATTGGGGAGATGAAGGAATTGTTGCCAGATGCATATTATATCCTTCTCTCGGGTTATCAAGAATTTGACTATGTCAAAAAAGCTATGAACCTCAATGTTGTAGACTATCTTGTCAAACCAGTTGATAAGGTCGAGCTAGAGCATTTACTTGAGAAAATCCTCGGTCAGCTTCGTGAGAAAGTGCATGAACCAGAAATGTTAAGCCAAAAATTAGATGAAGAAGCATTTAAGGCGCATCTCTCTCAAAAAGAAAACTGGTGGATTGGACTTTCCCAGGAAAAACAAGGGGATTTTGTCATTCCTTACTACGTCCTAGGTCAAGACTGGCAAATTGTGATTGCAGACCAGAAATTCGACGGTTTACTCGTTCTGCCTTTTGAGGCACCTTATCAGGCCAACTTTGAAAAATGGAAGTTTGATGCTGAAAAAGCACTTTTCTATGGAACGGTAAATCTAGATCAGTCTGAAAGTCTCTTCTCATATTATGAACCCATCTATCGAGTTATCATCCAGGGAAATCTTCAGCAGATTATCGATGAGTTAAACCTACTCGAGAAGATTGTGCTAGAAAATACACCTAGAGTATCCATCACCAAGCAACTCTTTACTCAGTTTGTTATGGATGTCTTTCATCTCTTCGAGCATCTGAAAGCAGATGATATGACAGATATCGTCAAGAATATTCAAGCCATCACATACTTTGAGGACTTAGTCGCTTATACAAAAGAAACCTTAACTTCCTTCTTTGGTCAATACCGCATGAATGAAAATGTCGTCAGTGTTCTCGAAGTTATTGGTAGAGATTACAAAAAAGAGTTATCTCTCAAGGATATCAGTAAGGACCTCTTTATCAACCCTGTGTATTTAGGGCAGTTAATCAAGAAGGAAACCAATTCAACCTTTGCGGAACTTCTCAATAAGCAACGCATCAAGGCTGCCCAGCAACTCTTGCTCTCTACAAACGATAGTATTGAGGATATCTGCTATACGGTTGGGTATAGTAATGTAGGGTACTTCTACAAGGTTTTTCGAAAACTATGTGGAAAGTCTCCTAAGGCCTACCGCAAGCAGATTGATGTAACCCTCTAACTTTTGTTATCCATTTTAAAATATGCTATAATAAGTTTAAAAAATATGAGGAGGTTACTTTTATGAAAAAGAAACCAATCTATCTATGGGTATTACTGATTTTTTCAGCCTTACTCTCAGCAATGTCGCTATTTGGAATCATATCTCCAGTACCTACTGCGGAGGGTATGAGCAATTTAGAAACATCAGCATCAGGTGTTAATGCCACTTATGCTAAGGAGCTCGTTGATTATACGATTAAGGTATCGGAGCATGGTCATTCTGTCTTCAGTATTCTCTTGGTTGTCTTATCTGTTATTCTAGTTGTTGTGGCTTTGTTTTTCCTTGTTCGTAAAAACATCCAATTGGCTAACTACACTTATCTTGGTTATGTCTTCGTTGCCATCGTTGGTTCTATCTACAACTTTATCGGCGTTCAGGATGCGGTTTCACTTTTTACAGATCCTAACATCCGTATGGGAGCGGAGCTTGGTGCCAAAGGTTCAGCCATTTTTGGGATCGTACTCAATGTTATCTTCCTAGCAATCGTCTTCTATAAAATGTGGCGTCAGCAAAAAGAATTAACAGAATCTCAAGAGGAAGAACTCGCCTAAGAGTTGACAAAGAATAACTATCAAGATACAATCTTGGTAGTTATTTTTTTGGATTCGAGAAAGAGGGAGGAAAAGATGAAAAAAATTTCCTTGGTCTATATAAGTTTGAGTGGCAATACGGAAAGTTTCGTAACCCGGCTAAAAGCATATTTGTTGGAGCAGTATGAGAACATTGAAGTAGAAAAGATTCATATTAAAGACTTGGTCAAAGATGGAGAAGACTTCTTTGAGATGACTAATCCATATGTGGCTTTTCTACCAACCTATCTAGAAGGCGGTAATGGTGTTGACAATGGAGACGTGGAAATTTTGACCACTCCAGTAGGTGACTTTATCGCCTATGGTGACAATGCCAGTAAGTGTTTTGGTGTTGTAGGATCAGGTAACCGCAATTTTAACAATCAATACTGTTTGACAGCTAAGCAATACAGCCAACGTTTTGGTTTCCCTGTTTTAGCTGATTTTGAGATGCGTGGCATGCTGGGAGACATCAAAAAGGTTGCAGCTATTATTGCAGAACTTTATGAACTTGAATCCTTGTAAGAGGACAGATTTTTTGTCGAAATGAGTAAATTCCTTAGATTTTTCTATCATAAGAAAGGTAAACCAAGCTTTAAAAATATTATGCTATGTAGTGCCTTGCTGCTCTTGGCAATTAGTCTGATACTGTTCTCTGAGAAATTTCTTGATGAAAGTTTGTCAACTTACGGAACCATGGCATCACTAGGAATTGTTATTTTGGTGGGAATCTTAGTTGTAAGAAAAAATAAATAAAAAAGACTCGAGAATTTTTATCTCGAGCTTTTTTGTTAGTTGCGAATTTCGTCAACGATTTCTTTTGAAATGGGAATTCCTAAACGGTAACCTTTATTGATGTAGTCGATGACATCATTGATGTTTTCTATCGTTTGGATTTTCTCTTTGATAGCTGCACGAAAAGCTTGGTCTTTCAATAGCTGGTCCTGAAGCAGTCTTTGAAGTTTTTCTTTTTCGTATTTATTGACAAGAAAGAGGAAAAGAAGACTGATAACAACTAAGATATAAGCATACTGGCTCATAAAAATTCTCCCTAAGTGATAAAGAAGTAGGTGGTAAGAGAAAAGCGAAACTTCTTCGCTTTTCGACTGATGATACTGTAAAGCATTTAGGCAAGTCGCCTCATTTACGACGTCGTAGCCCCTAAATCGATTATATTTAGGAACCACGACTAGTGAAGCAGTTAGCTAGTCCGCATAAAAGTGGCTAGCGTCCAACAATTAGGAACTTTAGTTCCAATTGTTGGTACTGAATCACATCTTCTCTGGCGCCTCTACACCCAGCAAACGAAGGGCTTCTTTGAGGACGACTGCAGTTGCGTAGCTGAGGGCTAGACGACTGTCACGTTCTGGACTTTCATCCAAGATACGAGTGTGGGCATAGTATTTGTTAAAGGCTTGGGCCAAGCTAATCGCAAATTTAGCGATGATAGAAGGCTCGTAGTTGTCAGCTGCACGTTTAATAATACGTGGGAAGTCTTGGATTAGCTTGATGATTTCCCAGCTTTCAGCATCGTTCAAGCTATAGTTGGCACCTGCTTCAGGTTTGAAATCGGCTTTACGCAAGATGGATTGGATACGAGCATAAGCGTATTGAACATAAGGACCAGTCTCACCTTCAAAGGATACCATAGCTTCGAGGTCGAAGTCGTAGCCGTTTGTACGGTCGGTTTTAAGGTCATAGAATTTAATAGCCCCAACTCCAACAGCATGAGCGACTTGGTCTTTGTTTTCAAGTTCAGGATTTTTGGCTTCGATCTGCGCTTTTGCACGGCTGATGGCTTCTGCAACAGTTGGCTCTAACAAGATAACATTCCCTTTACGAGTAGAAAGTTTCTTTCCTTCTTTTGTAACCAATCCAAACGGAACATGGACAATATCTTGACTCCAATCGTAGCCCATCTCTTGTAGTACTGCCTTGAGTTGTTTAAAGTGAGCAGATTGCTCTTGACCAACGACATAGATAGATTTGGCAAATTGATATTCGTTTTTACGGTAGAGAGCCGCAGCCAAGTCACGTGTGATGTAGAGAGTTGCACCGTCAGATTTCTTGATAAGAGCTGGGTGTTCAATTCCGTATTTTTCAAGATTCACAACTTGAGCACCTTCTGATTCGACCAAAAGTCCTTTTTCGGCGAGGATATCTACAACTGCATCCATTTTATCGTTGTAGAAGGCTTCTCCGTTGTAGCTATCAAATTCAACTTGTAACTCATTGTATAGACGGTTAAATTCTACCAAGCTTTCATCGCGGAACCATTGCCAAAGAGCAAGAGCTTCCTCATCGCCGCTTTCAAGTTTGCGGAACCATTCACGTGCTTCCTCATCCAAGCTTGGATCGTTCTCAGCTTCAGCATTGATACGGACGTAGAGCTTGAGAAGTTCATCGATTGGATGAGCTTTGACAGCTTCTTCGTTACCCCATTTCTTGTAGGCAACAATCAACATCCCAAACTGTTTCCCCCAGTCTCCCAAGTGGTTGACCTTGACAGTTTGATAGCCGATTTTTTGGAAGATTTGTGACAAGCTGTCACCGATAACTGTTGAACGAAGGTGGCCGATAGAAAATGGTTTAGCGATATTAGGACTAGACATGTCGATAACGATATTTTCTTGGTTACCAATTGTTTGGTCAGCGTAGTGATTTTTTTCAGTAACGACGTTCTGTAACACTTGACTAGAAATGGCAGCCTTATCAAGGAAGAAGTTGACGTAAGGACCTGTTGCTACAACCTTTTCAAAAGCTTGACTATTGATCTTTTCAGCGATGTCAGCAGCAATCATTTGGGGAGCTTTGCGTTCAACCTTTGCTAATGAAAAGACAGGGAAGGCGATGTCTCCCATATCTGAGTTTTTAGGTGTTTCTAGTAAATTTAAAATAGCCTCTTGATCCAGGCTATCAATGACGCTAGCCAACTCGCCAGCAATCAATTCTTTTGTATTCATTTAGGGCTCCTTTAGGGCTTTTCTACTATTTTAACACAATTTACTACATTTTTTTGGAAAGAAGAGAATTTTTTTGAAATATCCAGTTTTTTTGATATAATGTTCTTACTAAAAAAATGTAAAATGTTATAAATATGCACTCGAGAGGAACATATGAGAAAAAGAGAACGTCATCAGCTTATTAAGCGAATGATTACAGAAGAAAAATTAGGAACTCAAAAAGAAATCCAGGATCGTTTGGAAGCTTGTAATGTCTTTGTGACACAGACAACTTTATCTCGTGATTTGCGAGAGCTTGGCTTAACCAAAGTTAAGAAAAACGATGTTGTCTATTATGTATTAGCAAATGAGACAGAAAAGATTGATTTGGTCGAATTTCTTTCACATCACTTAGAAGGTGTTGCAAGAGCTGAGTTTACCTTAGTTTTGCACACTAAATTGGGTGAAGCCGCGGTTTTAGCCAATGTTGTTGATGACAACAAGGATGAATGGATTTTAGGAACAGTTGCAGGAGCAAATACCTTGTTAGTCATCTGTAAAGATCAACATGCTGCTAAAGTGATGGAAGAACGCCTGCTAGAGTTAATGGAAGATAGATAAGGTCTTGAGAGCTTCTCTCAGGACTGTTTTTACAAGGAGAGAATGAATGACTACTGAAAAATTATCACCGGGTATGCAACAGTATGTGGATATCAAAAAGCAATATCCAGATGCTTTTTTGCTTTTTCGTATGGGTGATTTTTATGAGTTGTTTTATGAGGATGCAGTTAATGCTGCCCAGATACTAGAAATCTCACTGACCAGTCGTAATAAAAATGCTGAAAATCCTATTCCCATGGCTGGTGTTCCTTACCACTCTGCCCAACAATATATCGATGTTCTAGTGGAGCGTGGCTACAAGGTTGCTATAGCTGAACAGATGGAAGATCCTAAACAGGCTGTCGGTGTGGTCAAGCGTGAAGTTGTCCAGGTTATTACACCAGGGACGGTCGTTGATAGTAGCAAGCCGGATAGTCAAAACAACTTTTTGGTAGCTATTGATCGTGATGGGTCTCAATATGGTTTAGCCTACATGGACCTAGTAACAGGTGATTTTTATGTAACGGGGCTATCAGATTTTTCTCTAGTCTGTGGTGAAATCCGCAATCTCAAAGCGAGAGAAGTGGTGATTGGTTATGACTTGCCTGAAGTAGAAGAGCAGATTCTCAGTCGTCAAATGAATCTAGTTCTTTCCTACGAACAGGGAACTTATGAAGACCTACATCTATTAGATTCAGGATTGGCTCCTGTTGAGCAAGCAGCTAGCAGTAAACTACTCCAATATGTTCATCGGACTCAGATGAGAGAGTTGAATCACTTAAAACATGTTATCCGCTATGAAATCAAGGATTTCTTGCAGATGGATTATGCGACCAAGGCTAGTCTGGATCTGGTTGAAAATGCTCGCTCAGGTAAGAAACAAGGCAGTCTTTTCTGGTTGTTAGATGAAACCAAGACTGCCATGGGGATGCGTCTTCTACGTTCTTGGATTCAAAGTCCTTTGATTGATAAGGAACGTATCCTTGAACGTCAGGAAGTTGTGCAAGTGTTTCTGGATTATTTCTTTGAGCGCAGTGATTTGACAGAAAGCCTCAAGGGAGTCTACGATATCGAGCGTTTGGCTAGCCGTGTTTCTTTTGGGAAAAGCAACCCCAAAGATCTCTTGCAGCTAGCGACTACTCTAGCCAGTGTTCCTCGGATTCGAGCGATTTTGGAGGGAATGGAGCAACCGGCTCTAGCCTATCTAATTGAACAGCTGGACGCTATTCCTGAGTTGGAGAGTCTTATAAGCGCAGCCATTGCTCCGGAAGCTCCTCATGTCATTACCGAGGGTGGCATTATTCGAACTGGCTTTGACGAGACCTTGGACAAATACCGTCGTGTTCTCAGAGAAGGGACTAGTTGGATTGCTGAGATTGAGGCCAAGGAAAGAGAAAATTCTGGTATCCATACGCTCAAGATTGATTACAATAAAAAGGACGGCTACTATTTCCATGTGACCAATTCGCAGCTAGGTAATGTTCCAGCCCACTTTTTCCGCAAGGCTACGCTGAAAAACTCTGAGCGTTTTGGAACAGAGGAGTTGGCGCGTATCGAGGGTGAAATGCTAGAGGCGCGTGAGAAATCAGCAAATCTAGAGTACGAAATCTTTATGCGTATTCGTGAGGAGGTTGGCAAGTATATCCAACGTCTACAGGCTCTGGCTCAAGGAATTGCGACTGTCGATGTCTTGCAAGGCTTGGCAGTAGTTGCAGAAAAACAACACCTGATTCGACCAGAGTTTGGGCAAGAGTCGCGGATTGATATCCAGAATGGTCGTCACGCAGTTGTTGAAAAGGTCATGGGAGCTCAAACCTATATCCCAAATAGTATCCAAATGGATGAAGATACTAGCATTCAACTAATTACAGGGCCGAACATGAGCGGTAAGTCAACCTACATGCGCCAACTAGCCATTACAGCGGTTATGGCGCAGATGGGATCTTATGTCCCTGCAGAAAGTGCTCGTTTGCCAATCTTTGATGCAATTTTTACCCGTATCGGGGCGGCAGATGACTTGGTTTCTGGTCAATCAACATTTATGGTAGAGATGATGGAAGCTAACAATGCTATTAGTCATGCGACAAAGGATTCATTGATTCTCTTTGATGAGCTTGGTCGTGGAACCGCAACTTATGACGGGATGGCTTTAGCCCAGTCTATTATCGAGTACATCCATGAGCATATTGGAGCCAAGACTCTCTTTGCGACCCACTACCATGAATTAACCAGTCTGGAGGCTAGTCTTGAACATCTAGTAAATGTTCACGTGGCTACGCTAGAGCAGAATGGTCAAGTTACTTTCCTTCATAAGATTGAACCAGGTCCAGCAGACAAATCATACGGTATTCACGTTGCCAAGATTGCAGGCTTGCCAGCAGACTTACTAGCAAGAGCTGATACTATTTTAGCTCAGCTAGAGAGTCAAGGTCAGGGTAATCCACTTTCTATCAATCAAAGGAACGTTGTCAATGAGCAAATGTCTCTCTTTGATGAAAAAGAAGAAAGTCCTATCCTAGCAGAGTTGGCTGAAGTAGATGTTTACAATATGACACCTATGCAAGCCATGAACCTCTTGCTAGAATGGAAGCAAAAACTATAATCAAAAACCCACTCAGTCCTGTGAGTGGGTTTTTAGCTATTATTTTTTATGAGCCAATAGTTGATTGATGTCTGCAACTTTTTTAGATTCTCTCTTGTAGAGAACAATCCAGATGATGAGGTAGACGATTGCAAACTCTGGGATGAGCTGAAGGATGAAAGTCCAGTGAAGCGGGAACCAACCAGCTAAGATTGCTAGAGGGACGAAACCTAGCAACATAAGGAAGAAGTGAGTGACAGTAGCTCGAAGGAGACTCCAGTCTTGGGCAAAGAGACGACCGCCAAAACTAAAGAGGACTCCAATTGCTGCCCAAATAAGCAGACAGTAAAGTAGGACGAGTGACCCATGAACCTGATGTTGGGTCATGAATTGACCGATCAAAGAGTTGGGGCTGAGAGGTGCGTAGTTACTTGGTGAGTGGATAAACGAAAAGATAATAGATAGGATGAGGCCGATGAGGATACCAGTTGTGGCATCGTGAAATACTTGTTTTTTCATAGTTCTAATTTCTCCTTAATAGCTTTGAGGTAACGGCGAGATGAGTAGGTAAAACTGTCGTTTTTGAGATAAATTTCAATCAAGCCGTTAGAGGTTAGTTTAAGATGACTGATAGCATCAATGTTGACAATTTCCGATTGGGAAATTTGGATAAAGGAAGCAGGTAAAATTTCAACTGCTTGGTAGAGACGAATGTCGAGTGCATAGGTTCGATTACCCGTTTCAGCTATCACTTTACGGTTTTCAATGTAAATCCGTTGAATCTTTTGAATTTCGATAAGAAAAACCTGATCTTGAAATTTTCCTTTAAGAGTTTCTTTTTGATCCAGCGATTGAACAAAGTCTTTAACTTTTTGAACTCTTGGAGACAAGGTTGGTGCCTCTATGAAGATTTGTTCTTCGGCATATTGTTTATCAATGTCAAGTCTGACTTTCATAATTTCTCCTTTATCAAGTTGTAATAGAGATCTCTTACTTACAAATCTATTAAACACCATTTTCTAGACAATTACAAGGTGATTTGACTATATGGTCGGATACAGAGTCTATGTGGTTTGTAATAAAACAAAGATGAAGGAAGTCGAAAAATAAGAAGAAATGTATTGACAAAGATAGAAAAATCGTGGTACAATAATAGACGGTACTTTTTACTTTTGGTCTCTCAAAAGTGTACAGGGACGTGCTGACAAATGTTGCAAAAGTACACACAGATGATAGCTGTCACCAAGTGTATCATCACCAAAAATAAAAAAACACAGGAGAATGTAGATGCCTACAATTAACCAATTGGTTCGCAAACCGCGTAAATCAAAAGTAGAAAAATCTAAATCACCAGCTTTGAACGTTGGTTACAACAGTCATAAAAAAGTTCAAACAAACGTTTCTTCACCACAAAAACGTGGTGTAGCAACTCGTGTTGGAACTATGACACCTAAAAAACCTAACTCTGCCCTTCGTAAATTTGCTCGTGTACGTTTGAGCAACCTTATCGAAGTTACTGCCTACATCCCAGGTATCGGACACAACTTGCAAGAGCACAGCGTGGTACTTCTTCGCGGTGGACGTGTAAAAGACCTTCCAGGGGTACGTTACCATATCGTCCGTGGTGCACTTGATACTGCAGGTGTTAACGATCGTAAACAAGGCCGTTCTAAATACGGTACTAAACGTCCAAAAGCATAAGGAAAGGGGATAAAGAGAAATGAGTCGTAAAAATAGAGCTCCAAAACGTGACGTATTGCCAGATCCGCTTTACAATTCACAATTAGTTACTCGTCTTATCAACCGCGTTATGCTTGATGGTAAACGTGGTACAGCTGCTTCAATCGTTTACGGTGCTTTTGAGCAAATCAAAGAAGCTACTGGTAACGATGCACTTGAAGTATTTGAAACAGCTATGGAAAACATCATGCCTGTACTTGAAGTACGTGCACGTCGTGTTGGTGGATCTAACTACCAAGTCCCAGTTGAAGTTCGTCCAGAACGTCGTACAACACTTGGACTTCGTTGGTTGGTAACAATCGCTCGCCTTCGTGGTGAACACACAATGCAAGACCGTCTTGCAAAAGAAATCTTGGATGCTGCTAACAACACTGGTGCAGCAGTTAAGAAACGTGAAGACACTCACCGTATGGCTGAAGCTAACCGTGCCTTCGCACACTTCCGTTGGTAATATAGGATGCGAAAGCGTTAAGAAAGTCCCAGAGAAAATAGGGAATCAAAGCAGGTTGCGATTGCAACCAATGAGATTCATCTTTTTCTCCAGACTTTTAGCTTGAGCTCAACTAGATCATGATGCTAGGAACGGTAAGGATGCAAGGTGAAAATAGGAAACTGACGCAGTATTCGACGAATACAAGGAAGTTTATCTTTTTCACACAGCATCCCGTTCCGGCTCAAATCGGCTAATTAACTTTAGCCCGAGTTCAATTCAACTTCCCATCTCACAAGTTGAAACCAACTAAACAAGATAAACATTGAGAACGGGTGGGTCCTGCCTATCCGTTTTTATTAAATCGTGTTATAATAGAATAGAAATAAAAAATAATAGGAGAAACAAACCTCATGGCACGCGAATTTTCACTTGAAAAAACTCGTAATATCGGTATCATGGCTCACGTCGATGCCGGTAAAACAACTACAACTGAGCGTATTCTTTACTACACTGGTAAAATCCACAAAATCGGTGAAACTCACGAAGGTGCGTCACAAATGGACTGGATGGAGCAAGAGCAAGAACGTGGTATCACTATCACATCTGCTGCGACAACAGCTCAATGGAACAACCACCGCGTAAACATCATCGACACACCAGGACACGTGGACTTCACAATCGAAGTACAGCGTTCTCTTCGTGTATTGGACGGTGCGGTTACAGTTCTTGACTCACAATCAGGTGTTGAGCCTCAAACTGAAACAGTTTGGCGTCAAGCAACTGAGTACGGAGTTCCACGTATCGTATTTGCCAACAAAATGGACAAAATCGGTGCTGACTTCCTTTACTCAGTAAGCACACTTCACGATCGTCTTCAAGCGAACGCACACCCAATTCAATTGCCAATCGGATCTGAAGATGACTTCCGTGGTATCATCGACTTGATCAAGATGAAAGCTGAAATCTATACTAACGACCTTGGTACAGATATCCTTGAAGAAGATATTCCAGCTGAATACCTTGACCAAGCTCAAGAATACCGTGAAAAATTGGTTGAAGCAGTTGCTGAAACTGATGAAGAATTGATGATGAAATACCTTGAAGGTGAAGAAATCACTAACGAAGAATTGAAAGCTGCTATCCGTAAAGCAACTATCAACGTTGAATTCTTCCCAGTATTGTGTGGTTCTGCCTTCAAGAACAAAGGTGTTCAATTGATGCTTGATGCAGTTATCGACTACCTTCCAAGCCCACTTGATATCCCAGCAATCAAAGGTATCAACCCAGATACAGATGAAGAAGAAACTCGTCCTGCATCTGACGAAGAGCCATTTGCAGCTCTTGCCTTCAAGATCATGACTGACCCATTCGTAGGTCGTTTGACATTCTTCCGTGTTTACTCAGGTGTACTTCAATCAGGTTCTTACGTATTGAACACTTCTAAAGGTAAACGTGAACGTATCGGACGTATCCTTCAAATGCACGCTAACAGCCGTCAAGAAATCGACACTGTTTACTCAGGTGATATCGCTGCTGCCGTTGGTTTGAAAGATACTACAACTGGTGACTCATTGACAGATGAAAAAGCGAAAATCATCCTTGAGTCAATCAACGTTCCAGAACCAGTTATCCAATTGATGGTTGAGCCAAAATCTAAAGCGGACCAAGACAAGATGGGTATCGCCCTTCAAAAATTGGCTGAAGAAGATCCAACATTCCGCGTTGAAACTAACGTTGAAACTGGTGAAACAGTTATCTCTGGTATGGGTGAGCTTCACCTTGACGTCCTTGTTGACCGTATGCGTCGTGAGTTCAAAGTTGAAGCTAACGTAGGTGCTCCTCAAGTATCTTACCGTGAAACATTCCGCGCTTCTACTCAAGCACGTGGATTCTTCAAACGTCAGTCTGGTGGTAAAGGTCAATTCGGTGATGTATGGATTGAATTTACTCCAAACGAAGAAGGTAAAGGATTCGAATTCGAAAACGCAATCGTCGGTGGTGTGGTTCCTCGTGAATTTATCCCAGCGGTTGAAAAAGGTTTGGTAGAATCTATGGCAAACGGTGTTCTTGCTGGTTACCCAATGGTTGACGTTAAAGCTAAGCTTTACGATGGTTCATACCACGATGTCGACTCATCTGAAACTGCCTTCAAGATCGCTGCATCTCTTGCACTTAAAGAAGCTGCTAAGACTGCACAACCAGCTATCCTTGAACCAATGATGCTTGTAACAATCACTGTTCCAGAAGAAAACCTTGGTGATGTTATGGGTCACGTAACTGCTCGTCGTGGACGTGTAGATGGTATGGAAGCACACGGTAACAGCCAAATCGTTCGTGCTTATGTTCCACTTGCTGAAATGTTCGGTTACGCAACAGTTCTTCGTTCTGCATCACAAGGACGTGGTACATTCATGATGGTATTCGACCACTACGAAGATGTACCTAAGTCAGTACAAGAAGAAATCATTAAGAAAAACAAAGGTGAAGAATAATTCACCGTCACTTTAAAAGAAGTCATTTTGTGGCTTCTTTTTCTGTTTGGTAGAAATAGCTAAAATAGCCTCAAATATGGTAAAATAGAAGGAGTATATTGTGAGGAAAATGGATGTCAACCACTTTTGAAATTTTAATGAATCAGTTGGGAATCCCCGCTGAGATAAGAAATCATGAAGCCTTCTCCCAGGCAGAAATTGAACAAGTTATTGTACACAAGCAAAGTAAAATTTGGGAGTTTCGTTTTGTCTTTGAGAATATCCTCCCCTTTGAACTCTTTTTAGCATTGAAGAAGGGATTGAAAGAAGAATTTTCAAAAACAGGAAATCAAGCGACTTTCGAGATTAAAACGAAAAATAAAGATTTTTCAAGAGAGCTTCTACAAGCCTACTATCAAGAGGCTTTTTCAGATGGACCTTGTGCTAGTCAAGGTTTTCGTTCCGTGTATCAGGGATTTCAGGTTCGAGTTGAAAATGATCAGTTGATTATTGAGGCTTCTGAAGCAGCAGATACAGAACATTTTAGAAAAAACCACCTACCAAATCTCAGTAAACAGCTGGAACTTTTTGGCTTTCCTAAATTCACTTGTGTTTTAGAGAAAAATGAAGATTTGACCAAGGAGGAGCAAGAAGCTTTCCATTCGGAAAATCAAATGATTGTTCAGGCTGCCAATGAAGAAACACTTCGGGCTATGGAACAATTGGAACAGATGGCGCCGCCTCCTCCAGCTGAGGATAAGCCTGTCTTTGATTTCCAATCCAAGAAAGTAGCTGCTAAGCCTAAACTTGACAAGGCAGAGATTACTCCTATGATTGAGGTTAATAATGAGGAAAATCGTCTGGTTTTTGAAGGAGTTGTCTTTGATGTCGAGCAGAAGGTGACTAGAACAGGTCGTGTTTTGATTAACTTCAAGATGACAGACTACACTTCTAGCTTCTCCATGCAAAAATGGGTCAAAAACGAAGAAGAAGCTCAGAAGTTTGACATGATCAAGAAAAATTCTTGGCTCCGTGTTCGTGGGAATGTTGAGGTCAATAATTTCACGCGTGATTTGACCATGAATGTGCAAGATGTGCAGGAAGTTGTCCACTATGAACGGAAAGACTTGATGCCAGAGGGAGAACGTCGTGTTGAGTTCCATGCGCACACCAATATGTCGACCATGGATGCTCTACCTGAAGTTGAAGAACTCGTTGCGAAAGCAGCTAAATGGGGACACAAGGCAGTAGCAATCACGGACCACGGAAATGTTCAATCCTTCCCTCATGGCTATAAGGCAGCTAAGAAAGCTGGCATCCAGCTAATCTATGGGATGGAAGCCAATATCGTAGAAGACCGTGTTCCTATCGTCTATAACGAAGTTGAGATGGATCTTTCTGAAGCTACATATGTGGTCTTTGACGTTGAAACGACTGGTCTATCTGCTATCTATAATGATTTGATTCAGGTGGCGGCTTCCAAGATGTATAAGGGTAATATCGTCGCAGAATTTGATGAATTTATCAATCCTGGGCATCCTTTGTCAGCTTTTACAACTGAATTGACAGGAATTACGGATGACCATGTAAAAAATGCCAAACCCTTGGTTCAAGTTTTAAAAGAGTTCCAAGAATTTTGTAAGGATACCATTCTTGTAGCCCACAATGCAACCTTTGACGTTGGCTTTATGAATGCCAATTATGAACGTCATGGCTTGCCAAAAATCACTCAACCTGTCATCGATACGCTAGAATTCGCAAGAAATCTTTATCCTGAGTATAAACGCCACGGTCTAGGGCCTTTGACTAAACGTTTTGGTGTTGCCTTAGAACACCACCATATGGCCAACTATGATGCGGAAGCAACTGGCCGTCTGCTCTTTATCTTTATTAAAGAAGTAGCAGAAAAACACGGTGTTACTAACTTGGCACGATTAAACCTTGATTTAATCAGTCCAGATTCATATAAAAAAGCTCGTGTCAAGCATGCGACAATCTATGTGAAAAATCAAGTGGGCTTGAAAAATATCTTTAAGCTGGTTTCCCTCTCTAATACCCAGTATTTTGAAGGAGTTCCACGGATTCCACGTACGGTGCTAGATGCCCATCGAGAAGGCTTAATCTTAGGTTCTGCTTGTACAGAAGGAGAAGTCTTTGATGCAGTCGTATCACAGGGTGTAGATGCAGCAGTTGAAGTCGCTAAATATTATGACTTTATCGAGGTGATGCCTCCAGCTATCTATGCACCTCTGATTGCCAAAGAGCAGGTCAAGGACATGGAAGAACTCCAAATCATCATCAAGAGCTTGATAGAGGTTGGAGATCGCCTTGGGAAACCCGTTCTTGCGACAGGAAATGTCCACTATCTCGAACCTGAGGACGAAATCTATCGTGAAATCATCGTGCGAAGTCTAGGTCAGGGAGCTATGATTAACCGAACGATCGGCCATGGAGAAGCTGCCCAACCAGCTCCGCTACCAAAGGCGCATTTTAGAACAACCAATGAAATGTTGGATGAGTTTGCCTTTCTAGGGGAAGACTTGGCTCGCAAGATTGTTATTGAAAATACCAATGCCTTGGCAGAAATCTTTGAACCTGTGGAGGTTGTAAAGGGTGATTTATACACGCCTTTCATTGACAAATCTGAAGAAACAGTTGCCGAGTTAACCTATAAAAAATCCTTTGAAATCTATGGAAACCCACTGCCTGATATCGTTGATCTACGGATTGAAAAGGAATTGACCTCTATCTTGGGGAATGGTTTCGCCGTAATTTATCTGGCTTCACAGATGCTAGTGCATCGTTCCAACGAACGAGGTTACTTGGTTGGTTCCCGTGGGTCTGTTGGATCTAGTTTCGTTGCGACCATGATTGGAATTACCGAGGTTAATCCGCTATCGCCTCACTATGTCTGTGGTCAGTGTCAGTACAGTGAGTTTATCACAGATGGTTCTTACGGTTCAGGATTTGATATGCCAGATAAAGACTGTCCAAACTGTGGGCACAAGCTCAGCAAAAATGGACAGGACATTCCTTTCGAGACCTTCCTTGGTTTTGATGGGGATAAGGTACCTGATATCGATTTGAACTTTTCGGGTGAGGATCAGCCGAGTGCCCACTTGGATGTTCGTGATATCTTTGGGGAAGAATACGCCTTCCGTGCAGGAACGGTTGGTACGGTGGCTGCTAAAACAGCCTATGGATTTGTCAAAGGTTACGAGCGTGACTATGGTAAGTTCTACCGTGAAGCCGAAGTAGAGCGCCTAGCCCAAGGAGCTGCTGGTGTTAAACGGACGACCGGTCAGCACCCAGGGGGAATCGTTGTTATTCCTAACTATATGGATGTCTATGACTTTACTCCAGTGCAATACCCCGCTGATGATGTAACTGCTGAATGGCAGACTACTCACTTTAACTTCCACGATATCGATGAGAACGTCCTCAAACTCGATGTTCTTGGTCATGATGATCCGACCATGATTCGAAAACTCCAGGACTTGTCAGGCATTGATCCAAACGATATTCCGATGGATGACCCTGGTGTTATGGCCCTCTTCTCAGGAACCGATATCCTGGGAGTGACGCCTGATCAAATCGGTACCTCAACCGGCATGCTTGGAATTCCAGAATTTGGAACTAACTTTGTTCGAGGGATGGTTGATGAAACCCATCCGACGACCTTTGCCGAGTTGCTTCAGCTTTCTGGTCTGTCTCATGGTACCGACGTTTGGTTGGGAAATGCCCAAGACTTGATTAAGGCTGGAATTGCGGACCTATCAACCGTTATCGGTTGTCGGGATGACATCATGGTTTACCTCATGCATGCAGGTTTAGAACCTAAGATGGCCTTTACTATTATGGAGCGAGTGCGTAAGGGATTGTGGCTTAAAATCTCAGAAGAAGAGCGCAATGGTTATATCGAAGCTATGAAGGCTAACAATGTACCTGAGTGGTATATTGAATCTTGTGGAAAAATTAAGTACATGTTCCCTAAAGCCCATGCGGCAGCCTACGTTATGATGGCCCTTCGCGTGGCCTACTTCAAGGTTCACCATCCGATTTATTATTACTGTGCTTACTTCTCCATCCGTGCCAAGGCCTTTGATATCAAGACCATGGGTGCAGGCTTGGAAGCTATCAAACGCAAGATGCAAGAAATTGCTGAAAAGCGCAAGAACAATGAGGCTTCCAACGTAGAAATCGATCTCTACACAACACTTGAAATCGTTAATGAGATGTGGGAACGTGGCTTCAAATTTGGCAAGTTGGACCTCTATCGCAGTGATGCAACTGAGTTTATTATCGATGGAGATACCCTCATCCCACCGTTTGTCGCTATGGATGGTCTAGGCGAGAACGTTGCCAAGCAATTGGTGCGAGCTCGTCAAGAAGGGGAGTTCCTCTCTAAAACAGAACTCCGCAAGCGTGGTGGACTCTCATCAACCTTGGTTGAAAAGATGGATGAAATGGGCATTCTCGGCAATATGCCAGAGGACAACCAGTTGAGTCTGTTTGATGATTTGTTTTAAGAGCTTGAAATGTCTTATGTAGGTTTGAGGGTGGTTAATGATGATAAAGAAAAATAGAGCAACGCCCTGGAAATCAGGGAAAGTCATTTCTATATGTTTACGAAATGGCGTTTATATCTTAGCGCAAATGGTGCGAGAACCTTATCTAGTTTTTTTCAACCATTTTAACGAAGAAAATAACTGGAAGGGAGTGACCTTGAAAGAGGAGGATATCCTCTTTTGTAAAGCAGTTACTCGTCAGTTTCTACGCTATAGTCCTGTATCGATTGTCAAAGAAATTACCCCCCTGTTAGATTATGAACTGCCTAAAGAATGGATTTATAGTCATATTGGAGGGCATCCTATTACTGTTTCGGTAAAGGGACGGGAGCGCCAAGTAGCTGGTTTTGGTCGACGCTGTTCTTTGGTTCTAGCGGATAAGGACAGTGGTCAACCGGAGGATAATCCACTTATGGGCCTCTTCCAAGCTTATATCATACCAGTTATCAAAGAACAGGATTGGGAACGAGTAGGTCAGGCTGAACACATGTCCATTGAAGTATTTCCAACACTCAATGAGCGTCTCTACCTTTGCTATCTTTATGGGAAAAATATAAATCCAGAACAAGATATCTCTTTGGGAAAGCCCCTACTTGATGACTATGAAACCTATGTAGATATCCTCACGAATAGCCCAGAGGCTCAACGTCTCTATCTAGGAGAGTACGAAGAATAAGAAAGGACATTTGATGAAACTCAGAATTTTTGCGGAAGACAAACCAGCTCAAAAGGTTTTTGAATATCAGTTAGAACAATCTGATCGTACGATTCTTCTATCGGTGGCAATGGTGTCTACTGCCATTGCTTTAGCAGGATTATTGTCTGCTTTGAAAGAAAAATAAAAATAGAAAAGAGAAACAACATGGTTTTACCAAATTTTAAAGAAAATCTAGAAAAATACGCTAAGCTTTTGGTTGCAAACGGTGTGAATGTGCAACCTGGTCACACCTTGGCTCTCTCTATTGATGTAGAGCAACGTGAGTTGGCTCACTTAATCGTCAAAGAAGCCTATGCACTTGGAGCCCACGAAGTTATCGTTCAATGGGCAGATGACTTTGTAAACCGTGAGAAATTCCTTCACGCGCCGATGGAGCGTTTGGACAATGTACCAGAATACAAGATTGCTGAGATGAACTACCTTCTTGAAAACAAAGCTAGTCGTCTCGGTGTCCGTTCTTCTGACCCAGGTGCCTTGAACGGAGTGGATGCTGAAAAACTCTCAGCTTCTGCTAAAACTATGGGAATTGCTATGAAGCCAATGCGTATCGCAACTCAATCTAACAAGGTTAGCTGGACTGTAGCAGCTGCTGCTGGACTAGAGTGGGCTAAGAAGGTCTTTCCAAATGCGGCAAGCGACGAAGAAGCAGTGGACCTCCTTTGGGATCAAATCTTTAAGACTTGCCGTGTCTACGAAGAAGATCCAGTTAAAGCTTGGGAAGAACATGCAGCTATCTTGAAGAGCAAGGCTCAAATGCTCAACAAAGAGCAATTCTCAGCCCTTCACTATACAGCCCCTGGAACAGACTTGACACTTGGCTTACCGAAGAACCACGTTTGGGAATCTGCCGGAGCGATCAACGCTCAAGGCGAAGGATTCCTGCCAAATATGCCAACAGAAGAGGTCTTTACAGCCCCTGACTTCCGTCGTGCAGATGGTTATGTCACTTCTACAAAACCTCTTAGCTACAATGGGAATATCATCGAAGGCATCAAAGTGACCTTTGAAAATGGTCAAATCGTTGATATCACAGCTGAAAAGGGTGATCAAGTAATGAAGGACCTCGTCTTTAAGAATGCTGGTGCGCGTGCCTTGGGTGAATGTGCCTTGGTACCAGATCCAAGCCCAATTTCTCAGTCAGGCATTACCTTCTTTAACACCCTTTTCGATGAGAATGCTTCTAACCACTTAGCTATCGGTGCCGCTTATGCAACGAGCGTTGTTGGTGGAGCAGAGATGAGCGAAGAAGAGCTGGAAGCTGCAGGACTTAACCGTTCAGATGTTCACGTTGACTTTATGATTGGTTCTAATCAAATGGATATTGATGGTATCCGTGAGGATGGAACACGCGTACCACTCTTCCGCAATGGAGATTGGGCAATTTAAGGAGAAACTATGATTGGAAGTATGTTTGTCGGTCTTTTGATCGGACTATTAGCAGGAGCTCTCACCAATCGTGGCGAACGTATGGGATGCTTCGGGAAAATGTTTCTGGGTTGGATTGGTGCTTTCCTGGGTCAAATGCTTTTTGGAACTTGGGGGCCTATTTTAGCTGATACGGCTATTATCCCATCAGTTTTAGGAGCCATGATTTTATTAGCCATCTTTTGGAAAAAAGACAGCTAGTTTTAACTTGCTAGAACAGATAGAGAGGTTGGAAATCTTCCAACCTCTTTTTTATGAGCTGCAAAAAAAGACTGATATGCGCCTAGCTTCGCTTTCAGTGACTGGTCCTTTTTATATTGCCTCAAGTATGGTACAATAAAAGCATGAGAATTCAACAATTACACTATATTATCAAAATCGTAGAGACTGGTTCCATGAATGAGGCTGCCAAGCAACTCTTTATTACACAACCCAGTCTATCAAATGCAGTTCGTGACTTAGAAAATGAGATGGGAATTGAGATTTTTATCCGAAATCCTAAAGGAATCACCCTCACACGTGATGGGATGGAGTTTCTATCCTATGCCCGTCAGGTTGTCGAACAAACCCAACTCCTAGAAGAACGTTATAAGAACCCAATCGCTCATCGCGAGCTTTTTAGTGTGTCTTCGCAGCACTATGCCTTTGTAGTTAATGCCTTTGTTTCCTTGCTCAAGAAAAGTGATATGGAAAAGTACGAGCTTTTTTTGCGTGAAACCAGAACTTGGGAAATCATTGATGATGTCAAGAACTTCCGCAGTGAAGTAGGAGTCCTCTTTTTAAATAGCTATAACCGAGACGTCCTTTCAAAGATGTTGGATGATAACCATCTGGTTGCCCACCATCTCTTTACAGCCCAACCCCATATCTTTGTCAGCAAATCCAATCCACTTGCTAAAAGAGACAAGGTGCAGTTATCAGACCTGGAAGACTTCCCATACTTGAGCTATGACCAAGGGACCCATAATTCCTTCTACTTTTCAGAAGAGATTTTGTCACAGGAACACCACAAGAAATCCATCGTGGTTAGTGACCGTGCGACCTTGTTCAATCTCTTGATTGGTTTGGATGGCTATACCATCGCGACTGGTATTCTCAATAGTAATCTTAACGGAGACAATATCGTCTCAATTCCACTTGATATTGATGATCCCATTGAGTTAGTTTATATCCAGCATGAAAAGACAAGCTTGTCTAAGATGGGTGAACGTTTCATCGAGTACCTACTTGAGGAAGTTCGCTTTGATAAGTAATTTGAGTAAATGAGAAGAGAAAAGAAGAATGACGACATTAAATACAAATGATTTTGATTTTCACTTACCTGAGGAGTTGATTGCACAAACACCTCTGGAAAAGCGCGATGCCTCTAAACTCTTGATGGTCAATCGCAAAACAGGTGAATTTCAAGATCGCCACTTTCACTCCATTATCGAAATGTTAGAGCCAGGTGATGCCCTGGTTATGAATGATACCCGCGTTTTGCCAGCTCGACTTCATGGTCAAAAAGAAGAAACAGGGGGCCATGTTGAACTCTTGCTTTTGAAAAATACAGCAGGAGACGAATGGGAAGTCTTGGCAAAACCTGCCAAACGTCTCAAGGTCGGCACCCGAGTTATTTTTGGTGATGGTCGACTTAGCGCAGTCGTGACTGAGGAATTAACCCATGGCGGTCGTATTGTCCGTTTTGAGTATGAAGGAATTTTCCTAGAAGTACTTGAAAGTCTTGGAGAAATGCCTTTGCCTCCTTATATTCACGAAAAATTGGATGACCGTGAACGTTACCAGACAGTCTATGCCAAGGAGAGTGGATCAGCAGCAGCCCCAACTGCAGGTTTGCATTTTACCAAGGAATTACTGGAAGAAATCCAGCAAAAAGGCGTTCACCTAGTCTACCTGACCTTGCACGTTGGGCTTGGAACCTTTAGACCTGTTTCAGTAGATAATCTGGATGAGCACGAGATGCACTCAGAGTTTTATCAATTGTCTGAGGAAGCAGCAGCGACCTTGCGTCAGGTCAAAGAAAATGGTGGCCGCGTGATTGCTGTAGGAACAACCTCTATCCGTACGCTAGAGACTATCGGAAGTAAGTTTGATGGGCAAATCCAGGCCGATTCTGGCTGGACCAATATCTTTATCAAACCGGGCTATGATTGGAAAGTGGTGGATGCTTTTTCTACTAATTTCCATTTGCCGAAGTCTACCTTGGTCATGCTTGTCTCAGCTTTTGCAGGCCGTGAATTGGTCCTTGAAGCCTACCAACATGCTATCGACCAAAAATACCGTTTCTTTAGCTTTGGCGATGCCATGTTTATCTACTAAAAAACGAGCAAATCAAAACTAGAAATAAAAGAGCTAATTCCTACTTGGATTAGCCTTTTTTGATATCAGATAGCTATTGAATTATATGGAAATAAATGATACACTGAAGACTACAAGACAGCCGTCAAATATATGCAAAATCTGACGAGCTACTTTTATCTGTATCTATTTCAAAGGAGATTTTTATGAAAAACAAAACATTGCGCTATACGAGCCTATCAGTCCTGACCTTATTGGCTGCCTTGACTTTGGCTGCCTGTGGTGGAAAAACTGACAAGAATACGTCATCTTCAAGCCAAAAGGAAACAACAAGCAAGGTGACTACAGAGTCCGCAAGTAAAACAGAAGCTAGTCAAAAAGAGGAGCAGAAATCTGAGACGAGCTCATCAAGTTCAGTAAGCACTCAAACGGATAAGAAGGAAGAGAAGAAAAAATCGCCAGAAGCTTACGCAAAATTTCTTGGAACTTGGGAAAACTATGCTGGAACAACTGCTACAGTCACAGCTGATGGAATTGTGACCATTCAAAGTTCAAAAGGAACCTTCCAGTATGAAATGGGCCAAGTAGAGGAAAAAGATGGCTACTACTCAACAGGAATCCATCTTGTCGATGGTGGAGAAGGTGCACGCCTCATCTTTACACCAGCAGGTGTAGCAAATGAATTGACAGGTACAGACGGTAGCCAAGACGTCTTGTCTATCGGTCAATCTGTAAGCGACAAAGATAACCAATTTTACCGTAATTAAGCATGAAAAAGAAGAGGTGGGCTAAACCGATGGCTCACTTTTTATATGGTGAAAAGTTTGAATAAGATTTTTTGACATCAAAAAAAGCCTTATAAATCAAGGCTTTTTCCTGTTGATTTAGATGCCCCCTGCATGGATTTGTAAGAAATCTTTATATTGAAAGTAATCAAAAATGTTGAAATATAGCTGATTTTAGGGAAGTACTTTTAGGTATTTTCAATGACATGATTTAAAAGTGGGGCAAAAATGGGGCAAAAACGAATGACTCATAAAGGTTTCTAATTTGGTTTGAAAAACCTATAATACCTAATGATTATGCCATACTAGATATATAGTGTTGTTATAAATAAAAATCAGTATGAAACCAAATCCTCAAATAAAAATTGAGTGTACTCAATGGTTATGGTATAATACACATAAAAATTATATCTAAAGAAAAGAGGAAACGGCATAGCATTAAATTATAAACCCTTGTGGATACAACTCGCCAAAAAGGGATTAAAGAAAACAGAAGTTATTGTTATTGCACAGATTACAACTAATGTCATGGCACAGATGGGAAAAAACAAGCCAATCACACTTAAAAATTTGGAAAAAATATGTAATGCATTGGAATGTACTCCAAATGATGTATTTAGTTTTAAGGGGGGTGGAAATGAATGACTGAAATGAAAATAATGCTTGTAGAAGATGATATTAACTTAGCAGAGCTTATTAAGATATATTTAATATCAGAGAATTGGAAAATCAGCATTTTTCATACTGGAAAAGAGGCGTTAGAGGAATTTGAAAAAAATAAATATGACTTGATATTATTGGATATTTTACTTCCTGATATAAATGGATTTGAAATATGCAAAAAGATAAGAGAAACGTCCACTATGCCAATCATTATGCTTACTGCCTTAGAAGATTCTTTTCATAGAGTGCAAGGATTGAATATAGGTGCAGATGACTATATCGTAAAACCGTTTGAACCATCTGAATTGATTGCGAGAATTAATTCTCATTTTAGAAGAAGTTATGTATTTACAAAAAATATTGTAAATACAATTAATTGTGATAGAGAAGTTAATAATTTAAAGATTAGCATTAAAACACATAAAGTTTACTATGGTAATATAGAGATTGAACTAACACCAAAAGAATTTGATATTTTATGGTTGCTTATGGAAGAACCTGGTAAAGTGTATAATATGGATGATATACACTATAAAATATGGGGTGAAAAGGTGTTAGAAAATGAAGTTAATCCAGTTATGGTTCATGTAAGAAGAATTAGAAGTAAGTTTGAAAAGATTGGGTTAAAATCAGTCATAGTAACCGTTTGGGGAGTGGGGTATAAAATCAATGGGTAAGCAAAAAAGTTTTTTTGTGGAAGGTATTATTTATCAAATACTATGGATATTTTTAAGTACGATCCTATTTTTCATTATTTACAAAATAATGGATAATTTTTTTGTTGACAGTGTAAATCCAGAATTGCCATTAGATAAATTTGCTTCCTTTTATTTTGAAATAGGTAAATATATAATACTTTTACTAGGGGCGCTTACTATATTGATAGGAACATTTATAATACAGAAAAAAAGGTTTTATGTATATAATCAATATTTTGAGTCTGGACTGAATTATCTTAGAAGTGAAGATAAAGATTTAATACCATTTCATGAGTCATTATCAAAGGAACGAGATTTGTTTATAGAACTTCATAATTACCAAAAAGAACTTGAAAAGGAGTATGAACTGGTATATAAAGAAAAAACAGATCTGCTAACGTATTTAGCTCATGATATAAAAACTCCTCTTGCGAATATGATAGGTTATATAACACTATTAAAAGACGAAAAAAATCTTTCTGAAGAACAAAAAAACAAGTTTGTTGATGTTATATATGAGAACATAAAATATTTAAATCGTTTATGTGAAGATTTTTTTTCATATTTAAAATTCAATTTAAATGAAATTCCACTAAATTTAATGGATGTAGATATAAAAATTTTTTTTAGCCAGTGGGAAGAAGAAAAAAGTTTATCTATAAAAGATCATCTTTTAATTTTGGAGTTTTTAAATTTGGAAAACAGTAAGATTAAAACGGAACCACAACTTTTACTTAGAATAATGGAGAATCTGATTACAAATGCAGTTAATTATTCTTTGAAAGGAACAAGCATAAATATAAAGGTTGAGGAAATTAATGGAATGTTAAAAATAAGTGTTATAAACGATGTTTCTCCAAATTTAAATGTGAATTGGAATATGGTTACTTCAAAGTTTTATAGGGGAAATTTATCAAGACGAATAAGCAATAATGGATCGGGACTTGGACTTACAATTGTAAGTGACATTGTAAAACACTTGGGTGGAAATTTTGAAATTGGAGAGGAGAATAAAAGAGTTTGTGCTAAAGTAATACTTCCATATAGATTAAATTAAATCGCAAAGAAAACGCAAGAATTATTCAAAGATACCGTTAAGTATAAAGCAAAGAGCTATTCTATAATATAAGTAAGGATAGCTCTTTTATATTTGAATGGAATTATTAATTTGAATCATCATCTGTGATTATAAATATATAAAATAGAGGTGGAGTTTTATGAATTACAATAATCCTCATAGGTATAGGAACGGAGATTGAGTAGAGTTTTTGACAACTTTATTCGGAAGAAAAATTTTACAAAAAGTTAAAGTATTTGAAGAAGATTATACTCAGCCAAGGTTGTTCAGTTATGATAGCGGATGGAAAAGTTTTTTAGGTGGAAAATGGAGACATGGTGTAGGTAGTCGATATGTTTGGTATAAATACGATCACAATAATAAAACACATAAAACTACAGTACAAGGTGCTAGTGGTCAATTCTCTTATTCGGGTTGTACAAGCTCTGGAAGTAGAGCAGAAGCTTCTTGGGAAAAAGCTTTAAGTGGTAATAGGGCTTGGGCTGATGTTAAATAACAATAAATAAAAAATAGTTGAATGAGTTTGAGCGTTGCCACGTTGTTATTTTAGCATTATGGCATTACTCATACTCGCTATTTTTATAAAGTTGGAGATGATGCAGAATGAAAAAAACAGTGGGTATATTGGTAATTTTACTAATTATAGTGATTGGTATCGGAAAGTTTTTCTATTCAGACGGCATGTTTTTAAATATATTCATAAAAGAGTTTAATACTACTGTAAACATTGTAACAAAGCCAGAAATAGCTGATAAAACAATAATTGAATTGCAGAAAATAGCCAATAAAAATGATTTAAGCTTCATAAAGGAAGAATATATTCCTAAGAATAGTAGATTTGATAAACAAAAAATAAAGATTTACATTCATCTAAATGATTCTGAATGGTTCAAGAAATCTTTTAGAAATATATCTATTGCTGATAGCAAAGACAAATTGAATGATTTTGAGAATGTAAAATCAATGAGTTTGCTCACGTCAAAAGATATAAGCTTAATTCCTTTTGAAAACGTCAGCAAGGAAAAAGTTAATGGGGATTATCATGTAAGAGGTACGGAAGTAAATATTAATAAGTTTATTGAAGAAATAAATCAAAATGAAAAATTAAAAACAGAAGTCGTGGTTAATCCGGATTTTATTGTTTCTAGTCAATTCACAAAGAAACAAGCATATCTATATATTCTTACGATTTTTATTATATTTGTAGCTACTGTCTTTTGTCTAATTATTTATAATGGGATGCTTTCAAAGGAATTATCGATATCCATTTTACTAGGATACGACAAATTAACTTTAGCTATTGCTAAGGTTTTAAATATTCTTGCAATACCAGCAATAGTGGGACTTGTACTGACGATTGGAATTATAGAATATTTAGTTGCTCCTAGTGATATTTTAGGATTTATGATATCAATGAAAACAATACTTATTTTAGTTGCTTTTATAATAGGGGGGCTAATATCAATAGAGTTTATATTGATTTATCTCAAATTAAAAGGAATTAATGTTATTGCCTCATTGAAAGGTTATAGAAGAAGTTATCATAGAAGTTCTTTTTTTATAAAAACAGGGTCGATTGTTATGGTTCTTTATTTAGCAATTGTAAGTATTTTAGGACTCGCTGATTACTTGAGTATGAAACAATACATTCCAACTTGGGAACGCTCAAAGAATTATGCAAATATTGCTTGTGCATGGTCTTGGAGTTATGCAAAAGATGATGATAAGTTCCATGAAATTGTTATTCCAAAGCTGAATAACTTATGGAATAGTTTGGACGATAGTGGAGCAATATTATTTAATGCCCCAAACGTTAGAAAAGAGGGAAAGAATGATGATGAGGAGTATCTAAATCAACAACCGTTTCAAGGCAATTATGCTTATGTAAATAAAAATTATTTACATATTGCTAATCTCTTAGATAAAGATACGAATAAAATAGAACAATATAAAATACATGAAAATGAGTGGATTGTTTTTGTTCCAGAAGATGTTAAAATTACTGAATTTGACAAAGAAAAAATTCACGAAGATCATATTTTTCAAAATATAAAAAAACAAGGTACAATTACAGAAACATATGTAAGGCTGAAAGATAATCAAAGTGTATTTTCTTTTGATAGTGGCAAAAGAATTGATGAAGCAGACTTGAAAAATTATGTTTTGGTAGCAGTAAATGGGAAAGAATTACTCCCAGATTACGGAATCAAACTATCATCTTTAGTAAATGGTCAGCTACATCCATATGTTAAAGAGCCTAGTAGAGGATACGAGAGTTTGAAGGACATAATTGAAGAAACAGAATCTGAGCCGTTTATACTCTATATCAGCTCAGTCTACGATGATATAGTTTCAAGAATAGACGAATATAAGATGGAGGCAAGTATATATGTTATTGATCTTGTCTTATCTATTATTATTTTAGCAACGTTATTAAAAATAGATAAAGAAACATATTTTTATAATCATGGACAACGAATAGATGTTTCTAGGTTGTTGGGATATGGATTTTTTGATATACATCATAAGAAAATTATTGAAAATATCGTTGGTTATATCATAAGTATTATTACTTTATTTATGGTTATTATGGTAACAGGAGTAACAAGTTATGTTGGACAGTTTATACCTAGTGATGGTTGGAGTATGTCTAAACTTTTGATTAGTTTAATAATAGGTATTTGTGGAAGCTTTATATGTTTTGGCATAGAAATTTTACAACTAAAGAAAAGTGAAAGAAACATTGTACTTAGGTTAAAGGAGGGGTGTTAAATGCAAAAAGAAAAGGAATTGCAAATAACCTTAAGAAATGTCTCTAAGAAATATGGGGAACACAGTATTTTGGAAAATATTAGTTTGGATATTTATAAAGGAGATTTTGTTTGTATCTTTGGGAAAAGTGGAGGAGGAAAAACAACACTTTTGAATATAATTGGGACATTAGAAAATTATGATAGTGGTAGTGTAACCTGTTTTTCAAATCGAGACCCTATAAAAGATCCTAAAGTAGGAGAGCTATTACGCAGAGAAAAAATTGCTTATTTATTTCAAAATTTTGCTTTGGTGGAAAAAATGACGGTTGAGGAAAATATGATGCTTGCTGCCAAATACAATCAAGAAAAAAATAAGAAAAATCTTATAGAAGCTGCCTTGAATAAAATGGGCATTTCAGACAAATTAAAATCGAAGGTTTATGAACTTTCAGGTGGAGAACAGCAAAGGGTAGCCCTTGCAAGAAATATGATAAAACCGTTTGAAATTATGTTGGCGGATGAACCGACAGGTTCTCTTGATTATGAGAATAAAAAAATTGTAATCGATACACTTATTAGATTAAATGATGAAGGTAAGACGATCGTAGTTGTAAGTCATGATAAGGACTTTGAAAAAGTAGCACATAAGAATTATATTATTGAAAAGTCAGCTATAAGGGAGGTGTTAAGATGAAAAAGAAGATTGCTTTATTAGTACCGGTTATAGCACTGTGCATTTGTGGTTTATTCTTTTACATGAACAGAAATAGTGATGATATTGATGTTGCATTTACAGTAAAAAATGAAACAAAAGAAAAAATAGATACAGTGGGTATTGCGATGGGGAAAAAATGTATTTTGAATAGAACAAATGGAGAAAAATTTTATTTTCCAAAAGATCTAGTCAAAGAAAAACAAGACAAAGCTATTGTTTTTGTAGTATCTAAAGATGGAATCATAGCAAAGTCAGGGGAAATAGATTTAAAAGAGAATAAAGAAGTAAGTATAAGGGAAATTAAAGAAGGAGAAATATCATTGGATATAGTTGCTCAAAAAACAGATATAAAAATTAGTATTCCTAGATTAGATGCTTGGAAAGTTAGTACAGATGAAAAATTCATCAAGGGTTCTTATGAAGCAAATACTGATTCGCAATATACATTATATTTATTAGGAAAAGGCGGAAAATTAGGCATTTCCAGTACAGAAATGAAAGGAATACGTGTTATTGCAAGTTGGGAAAAACCAAAAGATAAAATAGATAGTTGGCTTATATTTAATGATTAAAAACACCCCAAAAGTTAGATTTTTTCTGTCTAACTTTTGGGGTGCAGTTCATATCCTCGCTATTTTTATTTAATCTAATAGGTCCTTATTTTCAATTAAGAGTTCTAGTGGGGATTTATCTCTTGCTACAATAAAACCAGGTTCATATTGGTTATGAAATGTTCTTTTCGGAGAAGTTGGATCCATATACAACTCTTCTCCATCTTCTGTGTATAGTTGGTTGCCTCTTGTTAGGTAAAGTAAATCCTCTAAGTACTGTCCATCAGTTTCTAGAAAATGTTCGATGTATTTGACAGCCTTTAAGATCTCACTTACTTTATCAGAGTATTCATTCGATTCAAGAACACTCTTTTCTAATTCAATCTCCTTACTCGTTCCAAAAAGTTGAGTTGGAGTTGCATTAAAATATTCTGCTATCTTATCTAAATTTGCAAAGGTAGGATAGCTTTTTTGTTTTTCGTAGTCAGAGATGGATTGTTTACCGATTCCTAAATCTTCAGCTAGTTGAGTTTGACTTACTCCTTTTTCTATGCGTAGTCGTGCCAAATTGGGTCCAAAATTTTGAATAATAAAGGTCATGATAAACTCCTATGTTGTATTTTAAACTTATTTTATCACCTATAAACTTACAAATCAAGTTTTTAGTTGACTGTTTAAAATATTTTTTATAAAATATATTTATAACTTATAAATAAGTTATAAATAATACAAAAAATAGCTCGTAAGTTTAGGATTGGTGAGTGAGGAAGAAGTTGAGGACGAGACTATGACTTATGACTATTCGAAGCCTTGGAGCTAGAAATTGTGTGGACAAGGACAAGGGCGAGCCTGACGGGAAGTCAGGCGAAGTCCCGAAGACTGCCGTCCAGACAATTTCTAGCCAAGCAAAAGCTGGCTATTCTAACAGCCAGCAAAAAGGTACACTTAGGGCAACGCCCAAAGAACGACGGAACGAGCAAACGTTGATTTGACGGTGTTTCTGAGACCTAAAAAATCAAAAAGAAGGGGGGGACAATTTTGTTGGTTTCTATACAAGATTTAAGAAGCATTCAAGAACAATGTGATGTAGGAGAATTAGTACAGCGACTAGATGTCAGTATTGATAGATTAACGGTTCTCTGGGATACAGACACTGGTTCCCTAAGACGAATTTTCAAAAATCTGAAACAGGCAATAAGTACAAGAGTTGACGCATTTGAAATACATGATAACGTGCGAGATGATGTCTTTACTTTAGCTAAGGATCTTAATGAGTATGATTCAATCAATATTATATTTTTTCAATTATCCACTTATGGAGGTGAACAATTGATTCGGATTGATTTCAATCCTAACACTTTAAAAGAATTTGATGGAATGAAAGTATGGAGGCAATTAATGTACTTTGCCAGATTGAATTCATTGACGGTACGTTTGTCTCGTTTTGATTTGGCATTTGACATTTTCAACAGGCCTGAAATCGTTAATTTGCAACATATTAAAGGTGGTGTTACACATAAGGTCTTCTATGGTCGAGGGGGCGAATTAGAGACGAAATATTGGGGTTCTAGCGGTAGTAATGTACAAGTTAGGTTATATGATAAGAATAAAGAAATCATTGCTCACAAGCGAGAAGAGAAGCTAGATTTGGATGTGAATCCGTTTTGGTGGAGACTAGAGTTCCAACTCAGAACCAAAGCGATTGGTGAGGAGATGGTCCAAGATATTATGAGTAGACTTGATAATTTCGGGTTTTATAAGCTAGATCATATTCGAGTGGATCAAAGAGCCTTTACAATTATCTTTCTCAACAATCCTGAACTGTTATCATTAGCTTTTCCAAATTTAAAATCTGACAGCATCAAAAAGAAAAAAACAAGAGTCCGCAAACTATTGAGAGAAGAAACGAACCAATTTGCGGAAGAATTAAAAGAAGTATTAATACAGAATCTCCCTAAATTAAATACAGAATTAAAACTACTTGTAGGCGAGTTTCTGAATTTAGAAAATAATTAAGGAGGATAACTATGGATAATAATTTAATTAGCAACAAAGAATTAATTGAAATGGGCTATCGCCCTCATACAGCGAATGATATCATTCATCAGGCAAGAGAATTACTTGTATCACGAGGCTATACATTTTATAATCGCAAACGTTTGATGGTTGTTCCAAAAAGTGTTGTAAATGAGATTCTAGGAACAGAGGTGGCGTAATATGGCAAGTGTTCGTTATCGAAAGCGAGGAGATAGTAACTTATGGACCTATGAAATTCGTAACGAAGGAAAAACTGTTGCTCATAATAGCGGTTTTAAAACAAAAAAACTTGCAGAGTCAGAAGCTGAACCGATTCTGCAAGAACTTCGTTTAGGGAAAAGAATTTCTAGAGATATTTCTCTTGTCGATCTATATCAAGAATGGCTTGAACTAAAAATTCTACCGAGTAGTAGGTCGGAAGAGACAAAGAAAAAATATCTTCTCCGTAAAAACACAATTGAAAGATTATTTGGAAATAAAAAAGTCACTCAAATTCGTGCGAGTGAATACCAAAGAATAATGAATAAGTATGGGCAAACAGTTGGTAGAAATTTTCTTGGTAGATTAAATACTGGAATTCATCAGAGCATCCAAATGGCAATTGCAGACAAAGTTCTAATAGATGATTTTACACAACATGTCGAGTTATTTTCATCCAAAGAACAACAGATGACAGAAGAGAAATATTTACATACAGAAAAGGACTATCTGGATTTACTTTTAGCAGTAAAGAGAAAATTTGATTACCAACGTTCAATTGTTCCTTATATCGTCTATTTTCTATTAAAAACAGGCATGAGGTTTGGAGAGTTAATAGCGTTAACTTGGAATGAAGTTGATTTTGACAGAGGACTGCTAAAAACATATAGGAGGTTTAATACCCTTTCTCATAAATTTGTCCCTCCAAAAAACAAAACGTCTATTCGGATGGTACCGATAGACGAAGAATGTATTAAGATATTACAAGTCCTAAAAATTGAACAGGAGAAGGCTAATAAAGAGCTAGGAATCAAGAATAGGTATAAATTGATTTTTCAGCATTATGGATATATTCACTTGGTACCAGACATTGCAAGTGTCAATAAAGCTTTGAGTGTTCTTTTAAATGAATTAGATATTTATCCAATTATCACGACAAAAGGAGCACGTCATACCTATGGAAGCTACCTCTGGCACAAAGGTTTTGACCTTGGAGTTATTGCAAAAATTCTAGGGCATAGAGATATTTCAATGTTAGTAGAAGTATATGGACACACTTTAGAGGAGAAAATTTTTGAGGAATTTAATCAAATCAGAGATGTCTGGAAAGATTGCTCATAAAAAAATGTGGGGCAAATGATGGGGCAAATCAGTTATAGACAAGCAAAAAAGCCTTGTAAATCAAGGCTTCTTCCTGTTGATTTAGATGCCCCCTGCAGGGCTCGAACCTGCGACCCATAGATTAAGAGTCTACTGCTCTACCAACTGAGCTAAGGAGGCAAATAAAAAGCTGTATTGGTGCCGAAACTTCACGGTTTGTATTGAACCCGCGCAACTAAGCAGGTGGGCAACTCGCTCTAACTGAAGCTGTTTCCGTGTGAGACGGCCTACATGCTGTTAGAAGTCTTTTGTTTCCCTAAAAATACAAAAAATAGTCGGTCAACACTTGAATGTGAAGTCGTACACCACAGCGTTTCTATGTTTATATGATACCACTTTTTCAAAAAAAATCAAGGGGGAAATGCAACTTTTTGAAAAGGATTTCACAAGTTTCGTAATTTATCAATGGTTTCCTTGCGTTGAGCCAGGGCCCGTTCGTATTTTCCACTATCTTCTGGAGAAAAGTAGCTATGGTCACGGATTTTTTCTGGTAGGTATTCTTGTTTGACCCAGTGACCTGGATAGTTATGAGGATAGAGGTAGTCTTGGGCGTTTCCAAGCTCCTTACTTCCACTATAGTGACCATCTCGTAGGTGTCTTGGAATCGGCAGGTGCCCCGATGTTTTGAGGTCAGCCAGAGCCTTATCCATAGCCACATAGGCTGAGTTGGACTTAGGCGAGAGTGCCAGATCGATGACGACATTGGCAATGAGAATGCGAGCCTCTGGAAAACCAATCCTCTGCGCCGCATCCAGAGCAGTGACAGTGTGAATCTGGGCATCGGGATTAGCCAAGCCAATATCCTCATAAGCAATCACAGTCAAACGACGTGCCAGGCTAGGTAGGTCACCAGCCTCTATCAAGCGAGCAGCATAGTGAAGACTGGCATCGACATCTGAACCTCGAATGGATTTCTGTAGAGCAGAGAGAACATCATAGTGCCCATCCCCATCCTTGTCCATAGTAATGTAGCTTCTCTGGAGACTATTTTCCATGATATCGAGAGTGATATGGCGGATACCTTTATCATTTGCCGGAGTCGAAAGAACTGCTAAGTCCAGCGAGTTAAAGGCAGAACGGAGATCTCCATTGGTAGATGTTGCGATAAAATCAAGGGCATCATCATCTAACTCAACTGGGAAATCAAAACCTCTTTCAGGGTCGGTCAGGGCGATTTGAATGGCTTCTTTGACATCTTGGTTAGACAGGGGTTCCAATTCAAAAATCTGAACACGACTGCGGATGGCTGGAGTGACAGAAAAGAAAGGATTTTCAGTTGTCGCTCCAATCATGATGACAAGTCCACTTTCCAAGAGAGGAAGGAGAAAGTCTTGTTTGGTCTTGTCTAAGCGGTGGATCTCGTCTAGGAGTAGTACAAGACCACCTGAAAACTTGGCTTCTTCGGCGATTTCTTGGAGACGTTTTTTACTATCAACTGTCGCATTAAAGGTTCGAAAGGCATACTTGGTCGTTCCAGCGATGGCCGAAGCGATACTGGTTTTTCCGATGCCCGGAGGTCCATAGAGAATCATGGATGATAGACGGTTAGCCTCCACCATGCGACGGATGATTTTTCCTGGTCCGACCAGATGTTCCTGACCGATGACCTGATCGATGGTTTTAGGGCGCATACGAAGTGCGAGATTGTCTGGCATAGCAGTCCTTTCTAACATGGATTTTCTGATACTAATGTGGTAATATGGTAGTATCTATTTTAGCATATTTCCGAGTATTCGGGGCGATTAAAGAGTCGTATAGAAAGAGGACAAAATGGCAACATACGGATTTTTAGATGTTTTACAGGAAGAGTTGGACAAGAACTTTCCTTTTGACTATGAGATTAGCTGGGATAAGCGCAATCATGCGGTTGAAGTGAGTTTTCTATTAGAGGCACAAAATGCTGCAGGAGTGGAGATGCTGGATGAGGACGGAGAGGTGTCATCAGACGATATCCTCTTTGAAGAAGCGGTGCTTTTTTACAACCCTGCCAAGTCAACAGTTAATGCAGAAGACTATCTCACAGTCATCCCTTACCTGCCGAAGAAAGGTTTTTCTCGTGAATTCTTAGCTTATTTTGCCCTATTTCTCAAAGATACTGCAGAGGTTGGGCTAGATGCCCTCATGGACTTTTTGGAAGATCCAGAAGCAGAAGAATTTGTCATGGAATGGAACCAAGAAGTCTTTGAAGAAGGAAAAGTAGGCTTGGAAGAGGGAGAATTTTACCCTTATCCGAGATATTAGAAAAGATTCTAAGTGGACATTTTTAAATAATGAATTCAAGGAGAAGGGGGAGACTATGCTAGAAAAAGTCAAACAGTTTTTCAGGAGAAGGTCAGCTAAAACTGAGCCGTCAGTTGATATTCTTCCCCGCAATCGCTTTGCGGATTTAGATTTCGAGCGAGTATTGAAGTCAGGAACTCGTTGTTGTGTTGATGAAGATGGGCACTATGTTGAGGATGGTAAAATCACATTATTTGAATTTTCTATAGACTTTGCAGAATTTGAGTTCATAGGTGATTTCAAAATTGAGGAGGAGGATCAGTTTAAGCAACTATTAGCTCGTTTGAATAGTTTTGACAATGCCATTCAGTCCCATTTGGAAAGCGAGTTGCAACAACCTATCCCTCAGTTTGCCAAGAATCTCGGCTATACTCAGAAAAGGTGGGAGAAAACCTTTTACTTCCATCCTTGGATATTAAGTTTTGATGAAAATCCTCCTAATCTTCGCTATGTTGCAGATTATGTCAATGATGAGTTTACGGTTTATTTTGCTAAAAAACATGGCAGATGGCAGGCGTACTGGGATGCAGAGTGCCAAAAGGTGATTGAAGAAAGCTAGTTCGGTCTTTTACAGAGTCTAGTTGTTATCATAGGAAAGAGTAAACATCATGGAATTATTGGATAAACACTTGGATTTTACGGGTTGTAAAATTGCCCTCTTTTGTGGGGAAGAGATACTGACCATCTTGCGTGATGACAAGGACAATATCCCTTGGCCCAATATGTGGGAGTTGCCAGGTGGTGGTCGTGAAGGGGACGAAAGTCCTTTCGAGTGTGCAGCGCGTGAAGTTTATGAGGAACTAGGAATTCATCTGACAGAAGAGTGCCTGATCTGGAGCAAGGTTTATCCCAGCATGCTCTATGAAGGTCGGCAGTCTGTCTTTATGGTCGGTCAGCTCAGTCAGGATCAGTTTGACAAGATCAACTTTGGAGATGAAGGACAGGCTTACAAACTGATGAGCATTGAGGAATTTCTCAATTCTAAACAGGCAGTGCCTCAGCTACAGGGGAGATTGAGGGATTATTTGGAGGAAGAATAATGATTTTTGCGATTGCAACAACCACGTTGAATAAGGAAGTTAAGCGTAAGCTAGAAACTGGACAATATTCTAGAGAAGAAGCTAAATTTATTTATATGGAATATTTAAAATTAAAGAAGCAGAGAGAAAGTGGTACGAAAGTAGCTGGGATCTCTATGGCTGTTATTTGGGGATTAATGCTTGTTTTACCCTTACTGAGTGGTAGAGGTCTCGTACTGCCCCTTTCAGTACATTTTTTATTTTTGCTACTGCTTGCAGGAATTGTTCTATTTGTTTATTATCTGATGTTTGGTATTTTTAAACAGCAGATTCATAGCGCAATGAAAGAACACTATACAGATTTGATTGAAGAATTTAAGAAGAATAAGGATAATACAAAATGGAAACATGGCAAGAGTTAAAAGTTACAGTGAAGCGTCAGGGAGAGGAGCTGGTCTCTAATCTATTGATTGAGTTAGGTGCCCAAGGGGTAGCAATCGAAGACAGCATGGACTATGTGGGAAATGTGAACCGCTTCGGTGAAATTTTCCCAGAGGTCGAGCAACAAGAAGATATCGTGGTGACTGCCTACTATCCTGAAACGGTTGATGTAGCAGCGGTTGAAGCGGATTTGCAGGCTCGCTTGGCAGAATTGACAGATTTTATGGATCTAGGAGAAGTCAAGATTGGCAAGACTGCCTTGGCTGAGGAAGACTGGGCTGACAACTGGAAGAAATACTATGAACCAGCTCGTATCACTCATGACTTGACTATCGTGCCGTCTTGGACAGAATATGAAGCAACAGCGGGAGAAAAGATTATCAAGCTGGATCCTGGTATGGCCTTTGGAACAGGAACCCACCCAACGACCAAGATGAGCCTTTTTGCCTTGGAGCAGGTCCTTCGTGGAGGAGAATCAGTGCTAGATGTAGGGACTGGTTCAGGGGTTCTTTCTATTGCTAGCTCCCTTCTAGGTGCCAAGGAAATCTTTGCTTATGACTTGGATGACGTAGCGGTTCGCGTCGCTCAGGAAAATATTGAGCTCAACCCAGGCATGGAAAATATCCATGTAGCCCCAGGCGATTTGCTGAAAGGGGTGGAGATTGAGGCAGATGTCATCGTGGCCAACATCCTAGCGGATATCCTTATCCATCTGACAGAGGATGCTTATCGTTTGGTCAAGGATGAAGGCTACCTGATCATGAGTGGCATTATCAAGGACAAGTGGGACATGGTGCGTGAGTCGGCTGAGTCAGCTGGATTTTTCCTCGAAACCCATATGATTCAAGGGGAATGGAATGCCTGTGTCTTCAAGAAGACTAAGGATGTCTCCGGTGTGATTGGGGGCTAGTATGCAGCAATATTTTGTTAAAGGCAGTGCAATCTCTCCTGTCACCATCGAGGATAAGGAAACCAGCAAGCACATGTTTCAGGTCATGCGCTTAAAAGAAGATGATGAGGTGACTTTAGTTTTTGATGATGGGATTAAGCGCTTGGCGCGCGTGGTAAATGTGGAAGCACGTCGACTGGAGCTGGTTGAGGAATTGGCTGACAATGTGGAACTGCCTATTCATGTGACCATTGCCTCTGGTTTTCCAAAAGGAGACAAGCTGGAGTTCATCACCCAGAAAGTAACTGAACTTGGCGCTAGCCAGATTTGGGCCTTCCCTGCTGACTGGTCTGTTGCCAAGTGGGATGGAAAGAAATTGGGTAAAAAGGTTGAAAAACTAGAAAAAATCGCCCTTGGAGCAGCCGAGCAAAGCAAGCGGAATTTGATCCCAAACATCACCCTTTTTGAAAAAAAAGCAGATTTTCTATCTCAGCTGGACCAGTTTGACTCTATCGTGGTAGCCTATGAAGAGTCAGCCAAAGAAGGTGAATCAGCAGCGCTTATCCAAGCAGTCACTGAGCTTGAAAAAGGGGCTAAACTGCTCTTTATCTTTGGTCCAGAAGGTGGTCTTTCACCCGCAGAAATTGAAAGTTTTGAAGCCAAAGGAGCAGTCCTTGCAGGACTTGGGCCTCGCATCCTACGAGCAGAAACAGCGCCGCTCTATGCTTTATCTGCTATCAGTGTTTTGCTTGAATTGGAAAAATAAGAAAAGCAAAAGGGTGCTTATTAATGTTAATAAAAGCCTTATCTAAAGCCATCTTCGGATGGCTTATTTATGTAAACAACCCCCCTAAAAGCTTGATTTTGTTTCCTGGTATATTTTCTAAGCACATTTCTTGAAACCCTTTCCTTCTTCTGATAGACTAATACATAGTTTGAAAAAAGGAGACTTAACATGAAAAAATTTGTTGCTGAATTAATCGGTACTTTTATGCTTGTGTTCATCGGAACAGGAGCGGTTGTTTTTGGAAATGGTGTTGAAGGACTTGGACACCTTGGAATTGCTCTTGCCTTTGGTTTGGCAATCGTAGTCGCAGCCTTCTCAATTGGAACTGTTTCAGGTGCTCACTTGAATCCTGCTGTTTCTATCGCTATGTTTGTGAACAAACGTTTGTCATCTTCAGAACTTGTAAACTACATCCTTGGTCAAGTAGTTGGTGCTTTCCTTGCATCTGGAGCTGTATTCTTCCTCTTGGCAAATTCAGGTATGTCAACTGCAAGTCTTGGTGAAAATGCCTTGGCAAATGGTGTAACTGTCTTTGGTGGTTTCTTGTTTGAAACAATTGCAACTTTCTTGTTTGTTTTGGTGATCATGACTGTAACTTCAGCAAGTAAAGGTAATGGGGCAATTGCTGGTTTGGTGATTGGTTTGTCATTGACTGCTTTGATCCTTGTTGGATTGAATATTACTGGTCTTTCAGTAAACCCAGCTCGTAGCTTGGCTCCTGCTGTATTGGTAGGTGGCGCAGCCCTTCAACAAGTTTGGATTTTCATCCTTGCACCAATCGTTGGTGGAGTTCTTGCAGCTCTTGTTGCTAAAAACTTCCTTGGAACTGAAGAATAATTGAAACGCAAAAAGCCTACTCTTCACATTGGAGAGTAGTTTTTTTGTATATTAAAATCCCCCACGATAAGAGGTGAGGGATTTTATAATTAACTCAATTCAGCAACGATTGCTTTGATTTGTTCTGCAGTGTGGACACCTGCAACTTGTTTGACGACTTGTCCATCTTTCTTGAAGAGTAGAGTAGGGATAGACATGATTCCAAATGCACGAGCTGTGTTTGGATTTTCATCAACGTCCATTTTAACGATTTTCAAAACATCTTCTGAAAGTTCTTCAGACAATTTGTCCAAGATTGGACCTTGCATACGACATGGACCACACCAAGTTGCCCAGAAGTCTACCAAGACCAATCCGTCTTTAGTTTCTTGTTCAAATGTTGCATCTGTAATTGCTTTTGCCATAGTATTTCTCCTTTTAGTTATATTGGCTTAAATCTTGTTTCATGAGATAGAAGAAAACATCCCCATAAGTCCCATGGTAGTCCAGAACATGACCATTGTAAGTTAGTTTTTGGACAGGGTAATAGTCTGCGACACCAATCAGGCAGGCATGTTGAGAACGTTCAAATTCTTCATATGACTCGAAGGTCATTGTTCTCTCTTGCTTGCTGGCATCTAGATAAGTGATTTCAATCATAGGATTCTCCTTTGCTAAATCATGTCTTCATTTTACTCCTTGGAAAAAGGAATGTCAAGAAAATTGATTGCGCACGCAAGTTTTTTGAAAAACTTTAAGATAACCAACTTGCTTTTGTTTCAAGACTTTCTTCGACTGCTTTTTGTAGATAAGCAAGAGTGGTCTGGCCCTCCTTAGTGAGGCAGATAAAACTAGCTCGCTTGTCCTGATCGCAGCATCTCCGACTAAGTAAACCACAGTTTTTTTCTTCTAGGCGTGCCACCATCCGTGATACAGCGCTAGGGCTCAGATGAAGTTTGTCAGGCAAGTCAATCTGTCTCAAAGATTTTTCTTGAGCCTGATTTAAAAAGTGCAAGAGATAGAATTCTTTGAGCGTTAGACTTTGGTCGCTCTGATCAGCGATCGTTTGCTCTAAAATAGCTTCTAGCTCTACTTGTCGGCGGTTGAAGTCAAACCATTTTTCTAAGTAAGTCATATCAATCTCCTTTCCTCTATAATAGTTGTAAATGGATTTTTACATCTAAGATGCTTGCGCACGCAATTAGTATACAACTTTTTAGATGAGATAGCAAGAAGGAGGTTTCTTGTGTATTTCCTTGAAATTTTCTGAAAAAGGAGTAAACTGGTATGCAGAAAGTCTATTTGTGGAGTAAACGATGAAGTTATATGTTCAGTTAATGATTCTCTTTGTGATTTCGCTGATTGGTGAAGGAATCTCTAGCTTTTTCCATTTGCCTATCCCTGGAAGCATTATCGGTTTGATTATTTTATTTTTAGCCTTGCAGTTCAAGTGGTTGCGGATACGTCATGTCAACATGGTTGGGAATTTTCTCCTAGCTAATATGACTATTCTATTTTTGCCTCCTGCAGTTGGGATTATGGAGAAATTTGATGTGATTGCTCCCTATTTATTGCCCATTGTCTTGATTGTCTTTTTTGCAGCAGTCATCAATATTATCTTGATTGCGCTGGTCGTTCAGTTTATCAAAAAGCGTTATGAAGGTGATTACGAAGAAAGAGGTGCCAAATGAGCGAATTTGTATCCAATCCACTTTTTGGGATAGCCTTGTCAATCCTAGCTTATCTAGGAGGGATGATTATCTTTAGACGCTACCCTCATCCTCTGACAACTCCTTTGCTACTAGCGACCTTATTTATCATTGCATTTCTGAAATTGACGGGTATTTCTTACGCTGCCTATTATCAAGGTGGGGTCTACCTCAATAACTTGATTGTTCCCTCAACAGTAGCTTTAGGAATTCCTCTTTATAAGAGTTTTCACCTCATGAAACACCATGTTAGAAGTATTCTACTCAGTAGTTTCCTTGCTGTTGTTGTAAATACAGGTTTTACAGCTTTAGTTGCAAAATTTTTCGGTATGGATTTCTTCTTGGCGATTTCACTTTTTCCAAAGTCTGTAACGACGGCCATGGCAGTTGGAATTACGGATAAGCTACAAGGGATAGCGACGATCACTTTGGTAGTTGTGGTAGCAACTGGCATTTTGACTAGCGTTATTGGACCAACACTTTTAAAATGGCTAAAAATAGACGACCCAGTAGCTGTTGGTCTTGCTCTTGGAGGAACTGGTCACGCAGTTGGGACTGGGACAGCTTTTCGCTATGGAGCTGTTGCGGGGGCTATGGGTGGCCTGGCTATCGGTGTCACCGGTATTCTCTATGTATTTGTCAGTCCCATCGTAGCAGGTTTGATATTGAGTTAAAAAATAAGAATTTTATATTTCTTTGTGTAAAAAGAAGCCCCTAGCTTTATTTGCTAGGGGCTTCATTCATTATTGTAAGTTTACCTTGTTCTTTAAGATATAGTAGGTTCCGAGATAGAAGCCGACGCTAAGGATTAAGTCTTTGAAAATTTCAAAGGATAATACCCAATTGTAGTCGAAATCGATGCGAAGATTTAGGGTGATAAAACCAAGGACTATTTGGATAGCGATGTAGGCGACAACCGCAAGAGCTGTACGGTATTCATTAAAGAGTTGACCGATAGAGATAGAAAAGTAGATACAAAGGATACTTGCAAGAGTGTTAACGATATAGGAAATCAAGGCTAACCAGAAATCATCTGTATAATTTTTTAGCATATACTCGGCAAAGTTGGATATGAAGGCGTCTGGTTGAATCATAGCAATGATAATGTAAAGACTCAAAAGAAAGACTACTGTACTTGATAAAGACCAGACAAAAGCTCCAAGGAGTTTAGAGGAGAGAATCTGGTGCTCAGATACTGGCAGGGTGAGGGTTAGATAGCCACGACGATCATAAACGCTTCCTTTAAATCGTTGAATAATCAAAATCAAGGTTGAGATGCCCAAAGTAATAACCAGACCCCCAAAAACCAGAGATAGAAAGACTAACATGACAACGCCCTTGTCTTGATAATAGGTGCTTGAGAGGGTGCTGCCCTGAATTCCTATTATGACAGATAGGGAGAGTACAGCAGCATAGAGGGCTAAAAACCATTTGTTGACATTTTTAAATTCATAACGAACTAAATTCCAAAACATAAGAATCTCCTTTAACTAGGCTTTGAATTCGTGACGGAAGAGCTGGTCGATAGACTCTCCTGATTCGTAGCGAATATCATCCACATTTCCTTGACGGACGACTTTTCCATCCTTGAGGAAGACAATCTCATCCAAGATTGGTTCGATGTCTGAAATCAAGTGAGTTGAAATCAAGACAGTCGAAGTTGGAGAGTAGTTGTTGATGATGGTGTTCAAGATATAGTCACGAGCTGCAGGATCGACACCACCGATTGGTTCATCAAGGACGTATAGACGAGCATCACGACTCATGACAAGGATCAACTGAACTTTTTCTTTATTCCCTTTTGAGAGTTTCTTGAAACGGCTATTCTCATCGATACCAAGGTCACGAAGAAGACCTTGAGCACGTTCGAGATTGAAATCTTTATAGAAGGTCTTGAAAAAGGTAAGAGCTTCTTTGACTTTCATCTGTTCGTTGAGATAGGTCGTATCAGGTAGATAAGAAACGATAGCCTTAGTTGCTGGGCTTGGTTCCATGCCATTGATGAGGATACGCCCTTGCTCTGGTTGGAGTAAACCGTTGATTAATTTAATCAAGGTTGTCTTTCCAGAACCGTTTGGGCCAAGGAGACCCACAATCTTTCCTGCCGGGATTTCAAGGGAAACATTTTGAAGAGCAGGGCTTGCTCCATAGAATTTTGAAACATTTTCAAACGTTAACAAGGTCATAGTCTAAACTCCTTCAATATAATCTCTCAAAACAGTTGGTAGTTCTTCTTTTTCATAGCCAAATTCTACCATGCCTGTCACAAATTGCTGCAACTGTTCTTCTGATAGTTGCTTCCGGGATTGGAGGATTAAGTCCAAGTCCTCGGTGACAAAACGCCCTGCAGTCCGCTTGGTGTAAACGAAGCCTTCTCTTTCTAGATCTGATAGGGCACGTTGGATGGTATTAGGATTGACGCCAGCCTCGCTAGCCAGTTCTCTGACAGTTGGCAGTTGTTGGTTGGGTTCTAGTTTATGGGAAACGATTTGCAGTTTGATTTTATCCATTATCTGCAAATAAATGGGTTTGTTGTTATCAAATGTCCAGGACATCACAGTCTCCTTTCTACATTTCTTTTTGTACCACTTAAATAATACAACTAAACAAAAAACTTGTCAAGCTAAAAGGAGAATTATTTTGGGAATTGTTCAAAAAATGGTATAATGAAAAGAAAACGACAAGGAGGGGAAGGCATGCGTTGTCCAAAATGTGGCGCTACTAAATCAAGTGTTATCGATAGCCGTCAGGCTGAAGAAGGAAATACGATTAGAAGAAGACGTGAGTGTGAAGAATGTCAGCATCGTTTTACGACCTATGAACGTGTAGAAGAAAGAACGCTGGTTGTAGTCAAAAAGGATGGCACACGGGAGCAGTTCTCCAGAGACAAAATCTTTAACGGGATTATTCGTTCGGCTCAAAAACGTCCGGTGTCTAGTGATGAGATTGGCATGGTGGTCAATCGTATCGAACAAAAACTCCTCAGTCGCAATGATAATGAAATTCAAAGTGAAGATATTGGTTCGCTTGTAATGGAAGAGCTAGCAGAACTTGACGAAATCACATATGTTCGTTTCGCTAGTGTCTATCGTAGTTTTAAAGACGTGAGTGAGCTCGAGAATCTTCTCAAACAAATTACGCAATCTTCAAAGAAGAAAAAGGAAAAATAAATGAAGCCTAATGATCGTTTTTCTTTTCTAAAGAATAATCGGGTGTCGCAAGATCCCACAACTTTGGTGCAGTGCTACCTCCCGATTATCGGTCAGGATGCTCTGAGTCTTTATCTTTACACCCTAGCCTTTTGGGATAATGGGCAAAAAGAACACCTTTTTGCAGCTATTCTCAATCATCTCAATTTTGGGATGGATAGGCTTTTAAAGGCTTTTAAAATCTTATCAGCCTTCAATTTGGTTACCCTCTATCAAAAGGGTGACGTTTATGAGCTTGCTATTCATCCAACGCTTTCTAGTTCGGATTTCTTGCGTCATACGGTTTATCGTACCTTATTGGAGAAAAAAATCGGTGAGCCAGCAGTTTCTGATTTGCGCCAAGAACAGGCAGATGGAGAGCCTTTGGCCGTTTCTTTGAGTCAGGCCTTTCCAGAGATAGAAGATATGGCTAACACTGAGGAAACACTCGGAAAAGCTAATTTTTCAAATGATTTTGATTTGGAGCATTTCCGTCAACTTATGGCTAGAGACGACCTACGTTTCCAAGATGAACAGTCAGATGTCTTAGAGCTGTTTAAAATTGCTGACGAGAAAAAATGGACCTGGTTTGAGACCTATCAATTGGCCAAGGCGACAGCTGTTTCTCAAGTTATCTCTGTTAAGCGTATGCGTGAAAAATCAGCGCAAAAATCTGTTTCGTCGGATTTCAGTCCCCAAGAAGCGACTATTATCAGGGAAGCTAAAAGCAAAACTGCCCTACAGTTTTTAGCGGGAATCAAACAAACACGAAATGCAGGAATTATCCAAGCTGAACGCGATTTGTTAAAACAGATGGCAGACTTGGGATTGCTTGATGAGGTTATCAACATTGTTATCCTCTTGACCTTCAATAAGGTTGATTCTGCCAACCTCAATGAAAAATATGCCATGAAAGTGGCTAATGATTACTCTTATAACAAAGTCAGATCTGCTGAAGAAGCTGTACTTCGAATCAGAGAGAAGAATCAAAAGGGACAGGAGCAAAAAGTAGCTAAGACTAATCAAGCCAAAACCAATGTCCCAAAATGGAGTAATCCAGAATATAAAAATGAAACCAGTGAAGAAACTCGCTTGGAATTAGAACGCAAGAAAAAAGAAATGTTAGACCGATTAGGAAAAGGAGGAGACTAGATGGAAAGTGTAGGAGATGTGCTTAAAGATCATCCCAGCCGTTTTCAATACCAAGACCTGGTTCAGCAGATTGTAAAAGATCCTGATGTTGCGGCTTTTATCCAGAAGGAATCTCTTAGTCAAGAGGAATTGAATCGTAGTATCTCTAAGTTTAATCAATACATCACCGAACGTGATAAGTTTCTTCGCGGAGATACCGACTATATTGCTCGAGGTTATAAGCCGATTTTAGTCATGAATCATGGTTACGCAGATGTATCCTATGAGGAAACTCCGGAACTGATTGCAGCTGAGAAGGAAGCGGCTATCAAGAATCGTCTCAGACTGATCAATCTTCCAGCTAGTCTTAAAAAAGCTAGTTTGGCTCAAGTTGATTTGGATGACTTGGGACGCATGCCAGTTTTTGAAAAGCTCTTTACTTTTGTTGAGCAATATCCAGAAGTCCGTAAAGGTCTCTATCTCTATGGAGACTTTGGAGTTGGGAAGAGCTTTATGGTGGCTGCCCTAGCCCATGATTTGTCTGAAAAACGTGGTGTTTCATCTACCCTTCTTCATTATCCAAGCTTTGTCATTGATGTCAAAAATGCTATCGGTGATGGAAATGTCAAGAGTTTGGTGGATGAAATCAAGCAGGCTGAAGTCTTGATTTTTGATGATATTGGTGCGGAGCAATCAACGCCTTGGGTGCGTGATGAAGTCTTGCAAGTCATTCTCCAATATCGTATGCAGGAAGATTTGCCAACCTTCTTTACCTCGAATTTCAATTTTGAAGATTTGGAAAAACATTTTGCCAAAGGCAAGAATGGAAATGATGAAACCTGGGAAGCTAGACGTGTGATGGAGCGTATCCGTTATTTAGCAGCGGAAACACGACTAGAAGGAGAAAACCGCCGATGAGTGAAACAATCACATTAATGAAATCTCATACTTCGGTTCGCAGATTTAAAGAAGAAGCAATCCCTCAAGAAGATTTAAATACTATTTTGTCTGCAGGACAAATGGCTTCTTCTTGGAAAAATTTCCAATCTTATTCTGTGATTGTAGTCAGAAGTCAAGGAAAGAAAGATGCCTTGTATGAGTTAGTTCCTCAGGAAGCGATTCGTCAGTCTGCTGCCTTTCTCCTCTTTGTGGGTGATTTAAATCGTGCAGAGAAAGGAGCTCGCCTCCATACAGATACTTTCCAACCTCAAGGAGTTGAAGGGCTCCTCATCACTTCAGTAGATGCTGCATTAGCTGGGCAAAACACCTTGCTTGCGGCAGAAAGCCTTGGCTATGGTGGAGTGATTATCGGTTTAGTGCGTTACAAATCTGTTGAATTAGCAGAATTGTTCAAGCTACCTGACTACACCTATCCAGTTTTTGGGATTGCACTAGGTGTACCAAATCAACAACACGATGTAAAACCAAGATTGCCTCTCGATAATGTTGTTTTTGAGGAAGAATACCAAGAACAAACAACTGAGGCTATTGAAGCCTATGACCGTGTGCAGACTGAATACGCAGGAGCGCGTGCGACCACCACTTGGAGTCAGCGTCTTGCGGAGCAATTCGGTCAGCCTGAACCAAGCTCAACTAGAGAAAATCTTGAACAAAAGAACTTATTGTAGAAAGTGAGAAAACATGGCCTTACCAACTGTTGCCATCGTAGGACGTCCCAATGTTGGGAAATCAACCCTGTTTAACCGTATTGCAGGGGAACGCATTTCAATCGTAGAAGATATCGAAGGAGTGACACGAGACCGTATCTATGCGACTGGTGAATGGCTCAATCGTTCTTTTAGTATGATTGATACTGGAGGGATTGACGATGTCGATGCTCCGTTTATGGAACAAATCAAGCACCAGGCAGAAATTGCCATGGAAGAGGCAGACGTCATCGTCTTTGTGGTTTCTGGTAAAGAAGGAATCACAGATGCAGACGAATACGTAGCTCGTAAACTCTATAAAACCCATAAACCGGTCATCCTTGCAGTCAACAAGGTGGACAATCCTGAGATGCGAAATGATATCTATGATTTTTATGCACTAGGTTTGGGTGAACCGCTGCCAATTTCATCTGTTCACGGGATTGGTACAGGGGATGTGTTGGATGCTATCGTCGAAAATCTCCCACACGAAGTCGAAGATGAAAATCCAGATGTCATCAAATTCAGTTTGATTGGTCGTCCAAATGTCGGAAAATCTAGCTTGATCAATGCCATTTTGGGAGAAGACCGCGTGATTGCCAGTCCCGTAGCTGGTACAACTCGTGATGCTATTGATACGCATTTTACAGATGCTGATGGACAAGAGTTCACCATGATTGATACAGCTGGTATGCGTAAGTCTGGTAAAGTCTATGAAAATACAGAGAAATACTCAGTTATGCGTGCCATGCGTGCTATTGACCGTTCGGATGTAGTCTTGATGGTGCTCAATGCCGAAGAAGGCATCCGTGAGTACGACAAGCGTATCGCAGGATTTGCCCACGAAGCTGGTAAAGGGATGATCATCGTGGTCAATAAGTGGGATACGCTTGAAAAAGATAATCACACCATGAAAAACTGGGAAGAGGATATCCGTGAGCAGTTCCAATACTTGCCTTACGCACCGATTATCTTTGTGTCAGCTTTGACCAAGCAGCGTCTTCATAAATTACCAGAGATGATTAAGCAAATCAGCGAGAGCCAAAATACCCGTATCCCATCAGCTGTCTTGAATGATGTGATTATGGATGCTATTGCCATCAACCCGACACCGACAGACAAAGGGAAACGCCTCAAAATCTTCTATGCGACTCAAGTTGCAACCAAACCACCGACCTTTGTTATCTTTGTAAACGAAGAAGAACTGATGCACTTCTCTTACTTGCGTTTCTTGGAAAATCAAATCCGCAAGGCCTTTGTCTTTGAAGGAACACCAATCCATCTGATTGCAAGAAAACGGAAATAAACCTTGCTTATTTTCCAATAAGAATAAGTTAAAGAACCTGAGAACTATTTTGTCTCAGGTTTTTTTGTTTATTTTGATTTTCAGAATAGGTTTGAAATGAAAAAGAATAGTTTTTGTTCGTTTAGGTACCAAAAGGTTACCAAAGACATAATCTTCCACAAATAAATAATTTCAATATGCTAGCGTTAGGTAAAGTTTTAACATTGTTTTTCATCTTGGAATCATGTTAGTAATCATTAAAAGAATAACTTTTTCTGTCAGTAGCTTTCTTTTTAATTTGTAATTTTTTAAAATCGTGTTCTTGTAAATTCCAGTTAAAGTAAGATTGATTCATCAATTCTTTAAAAATTAAATAATTGGTACAATTTCTTCCTAGTTTATTTAATTCTTCATTTTTCAAATCCTCTAAGACGTTTGTTGCAAATCGTCTTCCTATTTTTAAGTTTTGAAATTCTGGATAATAAAGAAAATCATTTAAAATATAAAAATACTTAGCATCTTCTAATAAACTATCCGTATGTGTTTGGTAATTTTTTACAAAATTCATTATCGATTTAAATAAATAATTTAAGACGACCTTATATCTACTTTCATATCCAATTATATAATAACCAATAGCGCAAAGTGTATAGTAATCTTCTGGATTTTCGTCTAGTAGTTGACATAAAAACTGCGAGCTCAACTTCTTATCAAAAAATTTCAAATATACAATTAGATCAGAAATATTATTGATTCTATTTGAGTTACTCTTCAATATCCGATAGATATTTTCAAATATCCTATTTTCAATATCTAATAAATAATTTTCACTATTTGTTATAAAGTTTTCATTATCATTGTTATTATTGATTGTTGTTCTTAATTTAGATATTGAAGCTCTGAATTCCATTAAAGTATAAATGTATGACTTTGTTGTATCAGAATCAGGATGAATTGAATAAATATTATTTATTTGATCTAAAGCAGTATTTATTCTACGAAGGTATTTGAAAAAGTTTTTACGATATGCTGTTTCTTGATTAATAAAAATTGGTTCATAAATTTCTAAAGAGATAGCATTTAAAAAGTATAGAACGACCCGCCTTTTAGAACTGGGTGTATTGCTAATTATATTCCTTGTTGTATCATATAGATGATTCCAAGTAGGTTCCTTAAGAATTATCTTGCCTATTGAAATTTTATACTCATTAGAGTGTCTATTAAGAAGTTGTTTATACTTTTCAATAGCATGAGGATTCTGTGACAATTTCAGAAGCTTTAGTTCTCTCCTGTTATTGAAACTATTAAGAAGTTGCTTTAATTGTATGATAGATGTATCAGCTAATGAGAAAGGCTGCTCCTTAATTTGATGTTTTTCAAGATTGAGTTTTAAATTGAAATTAGATAGTTCCCTAGAAATTTCATGCTCAATAATTTCTAGTATTTCGTGAGTTGAGGAAAAGATGTAATAATCATCAATGAAGCGATAAATTTTATAATTTTTATTGAAGTATATATTTTGCTTATTTAAGTTCTTCTCAATATTAAAATCACAGTGTGTTAGAATAATATCAGCAATTATTCTATTTATTTCTGGTCCGATTATAATACCATTAGTTTCGTTATCATTGCTTTTTTGTTGAATTATGTCAGATTGAGCAGCAAAAGTATTTTTCAATGAACGATGAGAATACTCCTTACCTAGATGTTTATCTCCAACAATTGCCCATGTGATTGAGTGTGTATATACACTTCCAAAAAAGTTTTGGATATCAAGTTTAGAAAAAAATCTATATCGTAAACTATCTCTATTAAAACTAGGAGAATTCAGAATGTTAGATAATTTATGATGTTTATTATAGGTGAAATATTTTTTAAAGAAAGGGTCCAATTCTTCATTTGTAATAGAATTATTTCCTTCGATACCAAAATCTTGTTCTATTTTTAACAGTTCTTTTTCTAAAGCTTTACTTTCTGAATATGTTATAGTGTTTGCTTTTTGAACTTTACGAACATTAAATTTAGACTTTTGAAGAAAGTTAATTAATAGATATTCGTATTTCATATTATAAAGTAAAAACTTTAACTGTGAAGCAGGATGCATCAACGAAATTGTCCTATAAGCACCATTATTTTTAGGTATTTCGTAGCGAAGAGGTATGGTATATTTCTCATTGAATTTTTTGTTAAATTTTTTATTATCAGTTGGAACTAGATTAATCAAATTTTCTAAATTATCTTTTATTGGTGAATTTGAGAAAAATGTTGGCACCTCCGAAGGGAGAACTTCTGTTGTTAAAAACCATTCTTGTTTAAGATATTGTTTATCCATAACTAAATTATCCTTGATTTTTTGTCTCTTATATTGTACCATATAAAGCGTAGGCTTGAGAATACTAAATATTTTAATTCTTGTTAAAACAAGTTTAAGTTCTCATACACACAAAAAGATTATTTCAAGTGTTACTTAAAAAGCACATAGATTTGCTAGTTATTCTGTGCTGATTATCTCGGGTGGAGCATAAATATTTGTTCCACTCAGTCTGCCTACAATTTTAGGAGTATATATTATGAAATTTAACTCAATGTTTATAGAAATTAAACGAGGTGATAGACACGTTTACAAATTAAGGGATGAATCACTACGTTGTGAATTAGAAGCTTTAAACATTGAGATTATTAATAAATTTAATCTAAGTGTTCCAAACAGGAATGCTATTATTAAATCATTGATTCAATTTTTAAGTCAAGGGAATATTTATTGTAATCAATCTGATTTAACTGCAACACCTCAGAAGTTTTATATTATAAAATCAGATATTAAAAACTTCTTTCCATCCATCAATAAGCACAAGCTATATAAAAAAATAGTTAAATCATCTTTGTTAAAAGACTATAGTATCGAAATTATTAAAAAGTTTATTTTTAATGGTAGCATTTCAGGTATTCCTTTGGGGATGCCATTTTCTAATGCACTTTCTGAAGTATACTTAGAAGATTTTGATGATGCAATAAGGAGGGAGTTTGCTCCAATTTTTTATGTTAGATATGTAGATGACATATTAATGATAAAAAGTTATCCTAAAAATATGACTATTGATAAAGATAGTGAGAAAAATTTATTATTTAGTTTATTGAAACAAATTGATTTATCGGCTAATGAGAGTAAAACAGAGATATATGAATACACACCATCTATAGAGACTCTAAACTTTGAGTATCTTGGATATAATTTTAATATATCCGATCAAAAGGTACATATTGACATTGCTAAAAAAAAGTATGACAAAAAAGTATTAAATAGACTTACGAGATATTTTAAATATTATAAATCTTCCTCTCATACTGATGAAGATTTCTGGGTTCTTTATTATAGATTAAAAAATTTAATTTATGGTGTAACATCGAGCGGGGAAAAAGGTACTGATCATAAGTTAAAATTTGGAATTGGTTTTAATTATAAGTTTATTAATTCCGACCACAGATTAAAAGATTTATTGAAGGCATTTCATTATTTTAGAACTAAATATTCAAATTATTTTACCTCGGAACAAACCGCACGCCTATTTAGTCTGATTACTGTTGATTCCGGGGTAAATGGAAGAATAATTCTTAACCAATTTTCTGACACCAATGATATTTTACTTTTACTCAAGAAGAGAATAACTTATACTAAGTATTCAACAATAAAGTTAGAAGAAATTGCACAGCAAATTGGTTGTCCATCAATTGTCAGAAGTAACGATAGCTTGTATCGATATAATCTACAAATACAGATAATGAAAAAATTACGAATTCGTTGATTTAACTGAGAGCTCAGGCTCTCTTTTTTCTTCCCCTCCCCTCTTGACTATGAAGTAGTCATTTTCCTAATTATTCCTTGTTGATCTTGGAGGTGGGATAGATGTAGATCTAAACTTGTCATCAAATTAACATGTTTTCCTGGTTCGTGTCATGGTTTTGTAATGGAAACGTACTTTCTTTGTAAGATTCAAAATGCTATAATGCTCTAAACAATTTTCCTTGCATAAGGAGGTTATTATGAAAAAAGATAGATTGTTAAAGAATCCATTCTTGGTGCGTCTACTTGGATTGCTGATGGCATTTTTCTTCCTATCAGCATTCACTGCACCTGAAAAACCAGACTACGGTATTTATGACCCAAATCATTATTTGACAGAGGAAGTAGTTACTCAGATTCGTGATTTGAATGAAGCCAATAGTCAAAAGGCAGAAAAGCTTCAAATAGGTGTCTATATCGTAGACAGTCTGGAAGGTGAAAGCATTGAAACAGTAGCAAATGAAACCGCTAGGGCATGGAAGATTGGCTATTCAGGCGATAATTTTGGAACTCTCATTGTAGTAGCTGTTCAAGACCGTAAATCAAGAATTGAAACCAGTAATAACACCGCCATTAGAATAACAGACTATCAAACCAAGCAGATCTTGTCAGCCAGTCGTACAGATTTTAAAACTGGTGACTATAGTAAAGGAATTCTAGCGATTGCCAAAGGCTTAGACAATCAGTTTTATAGAGGAACTGGGACCTTCTCGTCTGATGATGGCTCCTCTGATATCAAACGTTATTCCGAAAGTATCAGTGGGAAAAAATCTAATCGAGATAGAACTAGTTCATCAAACCGCCGTCAAAAAAATGACCCCATAAAAGATTTCTTTATGTTCCTGACGATAATATATTTTATTGGAGTCATTATTGCCATTATCAGAGGTAGAGGTGGCGGAGGGGGAGACTCCTCTGACGGCGGCTGGTGGTTTAGTGACTCATCCGATTCGGGTTCATCTTGGTCTGACTCAGGCTCAGATTCTTCTAGTAGCTGGGACGGTGGTGGCTTTGATGGTGGTGGTTCATCTGATGATTGGTAATGTTCGTATGTAATTTAAAGAAATAAGTAGGTTTAAGAAATGAAAAATAAAGGAATTATTTATGTATTAAGTATTTTACTGGCTATTCTCTTGCTAGGTGGATGCTCAGTAGTAGGTACCTATAATGGTCTTGTATCAGAGCAAACCAAGGTTGAACAAGCACAGGCAGATGTAGCGACAGCCCTTCAACGTCGTTCGGATTTGATTGGAAATCTGGTAGAGTCTGTAAAAGGACAAATGAACCATGAAACAGAGGTCTTTACCCAAATCGCAGAAGCGCGAGCAAAAATTGGAACTGGCTCAGTCACCTCTAAAGAAAACCAAGAAGCTCAAGGAGAGTTGAGTTCAGCTATTTCACGTTTGCTTGTGTTGACGGAGAACTATCCTGAGCTTAAGAGTAATCAAAATGTTGAACAACTCATGACGGAGTTGGCTGGAAGCGAAAATCGTATTTTTGTAGCCCGCAAGGATTACAACCAGGCAGCAACTGACTACAATCAAAAATTAAGAAGCTTTCCAACTGTTCTCTTTGCTAATATGATGAACTTTAAAGAAGCAGAAACCATCAAAGAAAACGAAGAAGCCAAGACAGCTCCAAAGGTTGATTTTGGCAATTCTACAACCAAAGAATAGGCTTGAAATTTCTAAAAGAAAATTGATGATTAGCAATTGTTTGATCATTTACAAAAAAAGGCTCTAAATGAGCCTTTTTTATCTTGTATAAACATGGATTCTTTCTTGAAAAAGTTGGTCAAATATGCTACAATAAAAAGAACATTCTAAAATATTCAGAATTTAAAGTAAGGAAAAAAATGGCAAATTTATTAAAAACAATCATCGAAAATGATAAAGGGGAACTTCGCCGCTTAGAAAAGATGGCTGATAAAGTCCTCAAATACGAAGATGAAATGGCTGCTTTGACAGACGAGCAGTTGCAAGCTAAGACAGAAGAATTTAAGCAACGTTATCAAAATGGTGAAACGCTTGATCAACTCTTGTACGAAGCCTTTGCGGTTGTACGTGAGGGAGCTAAGCGTATTCTTGGACTTTTCCCATACAAGGTTCAGGTTATGGGTGGTATCGTTCTTCACCATGGTGACGTTCCAGAAATGCGTACCGGTGAAGGGAAGACCTTGACAGCGACCATGCCGGTATACCTCAATGCCCTTGCAGGCAAAGGGGTTCACGTAGTTACCGTCAACGAATACCTTACAGAACGTGACGCGACTGAGATGGGTGAGTTGTACTCATGGCTTGGTTTGTCAGTAGGGATCAACTTGGCAGCTAAATCTCCAATGGAGAAAAAAGAGGCTTACCTTTGCGATATTACCTACTCAACCAACTCAGAGATTGGTTTCGACTATCTTCGTGACAACATGGTTGTACGTGCAGAGAATATGGTTCAACGTCCACTCAACTATGCCTTGGTCGATGAGGTTGACTCTATCTTGATCGACGAGGCTCGTACACCATTGATTGTTTCAGGAGCGAATGCTGTTGAAACAAGCCAGCTCTACCACATGGCTGACCACTTTGTGAAGTCTTTAGATAAAGATGACTATATCATTGATATTCAGTCTAAGACAATCGGGTTGTCTGATTCAGGTATTGACAAGGCTGAAAGCTTCTTCAAACTAGAAAATCTTTATGATATCGAAAATGTGGCGTTGACTCACTTTATCGATAACGCCCTTCGTGCCAACTACATCATGATTCTTGATATCGACTATGTGGTTAGCGAAGAGCAAGAAATCTTGATTGTCGACCAATTTACAGGTCGTACAATGGAAGGTCGTCGTTACTCTGACGGATTGCACCAAGCGATTGAAGCCAAAGAAGGTGTACCAATCCAAGATGAAACGAAGACATCAGCATCGATTACCTACCAAAATCTTTTCCGTATGTATAAAAAATTGGCAGGTATGACTGGTACTGGTAAAACAGAAGAAGAAGAATTCCGCGAAATCTACAACATCCGTGTTATTCCAATTCCAACCAACCGTCCGATCCAACGTATCGACCATTCAGACCTTCTCTACGCTAGCCTCGATGCAAAATTCAAGGCTGTCGTTGAAGATGTTAAGGCTCGTTACCAAAAAGGTCAACCAGTCTTGGTAGGTACTGTTGCCGTTGAAACCAGTGATTTTCTTTCTAAAAAATTGGTTGAAGCAGGCGTACCTCACGAAGTATTGAATGCTAAGAACCACTACAGAGAAGCGCAAATCATCATGAATGCTGGTCAACGTGGTGCGATCACTATCGCAACCAACATGGCCGGTCGTGGTACCGATATTAAGCTTGGTGAAGGAGTTCGTGAACTTGGTGGTCTCTGTGTCATCGGTACAGAACGTCATGAGAGCCGTCGTATCGATAACCAGCTTCGTGGACGTTCAGGTCGTCAAGGTGACCCAGGTGAATCACAATTCTACTTGTCACTTGAAGACGATTTGATGAAACGTTTTGGTTCAGAACGTTTGAAAGGTGTCTTTGAACGTCTTAATATGTCTGACGAAGCCATCGAATCTCGTATGTTGACACGTCAGGTCGAAGCAGCGCAAAAACGTGTTGAAGGAAATAACTATGATACTCGTAAACAAGTCCTCCAATATGATGACGTTATGCGTGAACAACGTGAGATCATCTACGCACAACGCTATGATGTTATCACTGCAGAACGTGACTTGGCTCCTGAAATTCACGCCATGATTCGCCGTACGATTGGACGTATTGTAGATGGCCATGCTCGTTCTAAGCAAGATGAAAAACTCGAAGCAATCTTGAACTTTGCCAAGTACAACTTGCTTCCAGAAGATTCAATTTCACTTTCAGACCTAGAAGGTTTGTCAGACCAAGCTATCAAGGATGAACTATACCAACGTGCGTTGAAAGTCTACGATAGTCAAGTTGCCAAGCTTCGTGACGAAGAAGCTGTGAAAGAATTCCAAAAAGTATTGATTCTACGTGTAGTTGACAACAAATGGACAGACCATATTGATGCCCTTGATCAGTTGAGAAATGCTGTTGGTCTTCGTGGTTATGCCCAAAACAACCCTGTTGTAGAGTATCAAGCAGAAGGCTTCCGTATGTTTAACGATATGATTGGATCCATTGAGTTTGATGTGACTCGCTTGATGATGAAAGCACAAATTCATGAACAAGAACGTCCACAAACAGAACACCATATCAGTACGACAGCAACTCGCAATATCGCTGCGCAACAAACAAATCTTCCAGCTGATTTGGATCTAAGTCAAGTAAAACGCAATGACTTGTGTCCATGTGGTTCTGGTAAGAAATTTAAAAACTGTCACGGTAAACGACGTTAAAATTGACTAATTTTCAGGCGGATGCCTAGTGAAAACTGAATTTTCGCTTGGCGTCCGTTTGCTTTATAAGGAGATGAATGATGGTATTTACAGCAAAAAGCCCTAAAATTAATATTGAAGAAGTTCGTAGTTTGTCTAAATTAGAAGGACAAGCGCTGGCCAATAAACAGCAACGCGATCAAGAGCTTGAAGCGATTATTCGTGGTGAAGATCAGCGTATTTTGTTAGTGATTGGTCCTTGTTCATCTGATAATGAAGAAGCAGTTCTCGAGTATGCCAAGCGATTGGCAAAACTGCAAGAAGAAGTCAAAGACCGCGTCTTTATGGTGATGCGTGTCTATACTGCTAAACCACGTACTAATGGTGATGGCTATAAGGGTTTGATTCACCAACCAAATGCCAAAGAAGCACCTAGCCTCATCAATGGGATCAAGGCAGTTCGTCATTTGCATTATCGTGTTATTTCTGAAACAGGAATGACGACAGCAGATGAAATGTTGTACCCAGAAAACCTTCCTTTGGTAGATGACTTGATTTCTTATATGGCAGTTGGAGCTCGTTCGGTTGAAGACCAACAACACCGTTTTGTAGCCAGTGGAGCAGATTTCCCAACAGGATTTAAAAATCCAACATCAGGAAATCTCAATGTTATGTTCAACGGTATTTATGCGGCTCAAAATAAACAGAGTTTCCTTTTCCTAGGGAAAGAAGTCGAAACTACAGGGAACCCTCTAGCGCATGCTATTCTCCGTGGTGCCCTCAATGAATACGGGAAAAACATTCCGAACTATTACTACGATAATTTAATGGATACTATTGCCCAGTATGAAAAGATGGGACTTGAAAATCCATTTATCATCATTGATACCAACCATGATAACTCAGGGAAACAGTACATGGAACAAATTCGTATCGTACGTCAAACTTTGATTAACCGCGATTGGAATGAAAAGATTAAAAAACATGTTCGTGGCTTCATAATTGAGTCTTATCTAGAAGATGGTCGTCAAAATGAACCAGAGGTCTTTGGAAAATCTATCACTGACCCATGTCTTGGATGGGAAAATACTGAAGCTCTTGTTCGTGAAATCTACCAAAGACTAGGAGAATAATATGGCATTTATCGAGAAGGGTCAAGAAATCGATATTGAAGCGATTAAGGCGGAAACACAGCTATCTGCAGAAACATTGCAACATAAGGAAAGTCGTGACCAGGAACTAGCAGACATCCTTTCAGGAAAGGATGACCGCATCTTGTTGGTCATTGGGCCTTGTTCGTCTGATAATGAAGAAGCAGTGCTTGAATATGCTCGTCGTTTGGCAGACTTGCAGAAAAAAGTAGCCGATAAGATTTTCATGGTCATGCGTGTTTACACAGCTAAGCCACGAACCAATGGAGATGGCTACAAGGGCTTGGTTCATCAGCCAGATACTTCGAAGGCTCCAAGCTTGATTAATGGTTTGCAGGCAGTTCGTCAACTTCATTATCGAGTGATTACAGAAACTGGATTGACCACAGCGGATGAAATGCTTTATCCGGCTAATCTCGTCTTAGTTGATGACTTGGTGAGTTACCATGCAGTGGGTGCGCGTTCAGTAGAAGACCAAGAGCACCGTTTTGTAGCTTCAGGAATCGATGCACCAGTGGGAATGAAGAATCCAACCTCTGGAAATCTGTCTGTTATGTTTAATGCTATTTATGCTGCACAAAACAAACAAACCTTTCTCTTTCACGGCCAAGAAGTTGAAACTTCAGGAAATCCCTTGGCTCACGTAATCTTACGTGGAGCTATGAATGAATATGGGAAGAATGAGCCAAACTTCTACTATGAAACTCTTTTAGATGCTATTGGACGTTACGAGTCTATGGGGCTTGAAAATCCTTTTATCATGATTGATACCAACCATGATAATTCAGGGAAACAATATATGGAGCAAGTTCGAATTGTTCGCCAATCTTTGCTCAATCGTGACTGGAATGAAAAAATAAAGAAGACAGTTCGAGGCTTCATGATTGAGTCTTACTTGGCAGATGGTCGACAAAATCAACCAGAAATTTTTGGCTGCTCTATTACAGACCCATGTTTAGGATGGGAAAATACAGTAGCCCTGGTAGAAGAAATCTATTCTACCTTAACAAAATAAGTGAAAAGGATGGAGTTGGGGGTATCTCAACTCCTTTTGAGAAAAATGATAGTTGGACACGGAATTGATATTGAAGAATTAGCATCAATACAAAATGCAGTTGAAAAAAGAAAAGGTTTTGCCCAGCGTGTCTTGACAGACAAGGAAATGGAGCGCTTTTCCAGTCTCAAAGGTCGCAGACAGGTCGAGTATTTGGCTGGTCGTTGGTCAGCTAAAGAGGCTTTCTCAAAGGCTATGGGAACGGGAATTGGGAAGCTGGGCTTTCAAGACTTGGAAATCTTGAACAATGAAAGAGGAGCTCCCTACTTCAGCAAATCCCCGTTTTCAGGAAAAGTTTGGCTATCAATCAGCCATACAGATCAGTTTGTGACAGCTAGTGTTATTTTGGAGGAGAATCATGAAAACTAGTCCACATAGACCAACCAAAGCCCTCATCGATCTGGGTGCTATCCGCTACAATATCCAACAAATGGGAGCGCACATTCCCAAAGATACCCTCAAATGGGCAGTTGTAAAAGCCAATGCCTACGGACACGGAGCGGTAGCTGTTGCGACGGCTATCCAGGATGACGTCGATGGTTTTTGCGTTTCTAATATCGATGAAGCCATTGAACTTCGTCAGGCAGGAATTTCTAAGAAGATTCTTATTTTAGGAGTATCTGAGGTTGAATCTCTTTCATTGGCTAAGGAGTATTCCATTACCTTAACAGTGGCAGGATTGGAATGGATCCAGAAACTCATAGCTACAGAGCCAGACTTATCAGGTTTAACCGTTCATCTTAAAATTGACTCAGGTATGGGACGAATTGGTTTTAGAAGAACTGGTGAGGCAGCACAAGCTCAAGCTTTACTCAAGGAACATGGGGCTAATGTTGAAGGGATCTTTACCCATTTTGCAACTGCTGATGAAGAGTCGGATAGTTACTTTAATCAACAGTTAGAATGCTTTAAGGGAATCCTAGCTGACTTGCAAGAAGTACCAGAACTAGTCCATGCGAGTAACTCTGCGACTACTCTATGGCATGCGGAAACGATTTTTAATGCAGTTCGTATGGGAGATTCTATGTATGGTCTCAATCCAAGCGGACAAGTTTTGGAGTTGCCTTATGAACTAAAACCAGCCTTGACCTTAGAAACTGCTATTATTCATGTTAAAACAGTCCCAGCTGGGGCTTGCATGGGCTACGGAGCGACCTATCAGGCAGACAGTGAGCAAGTCATTGCTACTTTGCCAATCGGTTATGCGGATGGTTGGACACGAGATATGCAGAATTTCTCAGTGCTGGTGGATGGACAATTGTGCCCTATTGTAGGGCGAGTATCTATGGACCAAATCACGATTCGTTTGCCTAAGCTGTATCCATTGGGGACCAAGGTAACTTTGATTGGCTCAAACGGTGACAAGGAGATTACTGCAACAGATGTAGCAGTCTACAGAGGGACGATTAATTATGAGGTGGTTTGCCTCCTTAGTGATCGAGTTCCGAGAGAATATCATTAAGAAACAAAAGGAAAGGATAGGAGCATGAATTTACATCAACCCTTGCATGTCTTGCCTGGCGTGGGACCAAAATCAGCAGAGAAATATGCCAAACTAGGAATTGAAAACCTGCAAGATCTCTTGCTCTACTTTCCTTTCCGTTATGAAGATTTTAAAACCAAGCAGGTGCTAGAACTAGAAGATGGCGAGAAAGCAGTTCTGTCTGGTCAGGTGGTGACGCCAGCTAGTGTTCAATATTATGGTTTTAAGCGCAATCGCCTACGTTTTAGTCTTAAGCAGGGTGAGGTTGTGTTCGCGGTGAACTTCTTTAACCAACCTTACTTAGCAGATAAGATCGAGCTAGGAGCGACTTTAGCAGTCTTTGGCAAGTGGGATCGTGCCAAGGCAAGTCTCACTGGTATGAAGGTTTTAGCCCAAGTCGAGGACGACCTTCAACCTGTTTATCGTTTGGCGCAAGGAGTTAGTCAAGCAGGCCTTGTTAAAGTCATTAAAACCGCCTTTGATCAGGGACTAGATCTCTTGATAGAGGAAAATCTCCCTCAGTCCTTGCTAGACAAATACAAACTCATGCCCCGTAGTCAAGCTGTTCGTGCCATGCACTTCCCTAAGGATTTGGCAGAATACAAACAGGCCCTCCGTCGAATCAAGTTTGAGGAACTCTTTTATTTCCAAATGCAATTACAGACCCTCAAGTCTGAAAATAAGGTTCATGGAAGTGGTCTAGTCTTGAATTGGTCGCAAGAAAAACTAAGGACGGTAAAAGAAAAGTTGCCTTTTGCCTTGACCCAAGCCCAAGAAAAGAGCCTGCAAGAGATCATAACAGATATGAAGTCGGACCATCACATGAATCGACTCTTACAAGGGGACGTTGGTAGTGGGAAGACAGTGGTTGCAGGTCTAGCGATGTACGCAGCCGTAACGGCAGGGTATCAGGCTGCCCTCATGGTTCCGACCGAGATCCTTGCAGAGCAACATTTTGAAAGTCTAGAGAGTCTCTTTCCTGAGTTGAAACTAGCTCTTCTAACAGGCTCGCTGAAAGCTGCTGAAAAGCGCACGGTTTTGGAAACTATTACTAAGGGCGAGGTTGATGTAATCATCGGTACCCATGCCCTTATACAGGATGGGGTGGACTATGCTAAACTCGGTTTGATTATCATCGATGAGCAGCACCGTTTTGGTGTGGGGCAAAGGCGTATTTTACGTGAAAAAGGAGAAAATCCAGATGTCCTCATGATGACGGCAACTCCGATTCCACGAACCTTAGCCATCACAGCCTTTGGAGATATGGATGTTTCCATTATTGACCAGATGCCAGCTGGACGTAAACCCATCGTGACACGTTGGATCAAGCATGAGCAATTACCCCAGGTTTTGACTTGGTTGGAAGGTGAGATTCAAAAAGGTTCTCAAGCCTATGTTATTTCGCCCTTGATTGAAGAATCTGAAGCCTTGGACCTTAAAAATGCCATTGCTCTATCAGAAGAGTTAACAGCTCATTTTGCAGGGAAAGCAAAAGTTGCCCTCTTACACGGTAAGATGAAGAGTGATGAAAAAGACCAGATTATGCAGGAATTCAAGGAAAGAAAGACAGACATCTTGGTTTCTACGACAGTTATCGAGGTCGGGGTTAATGTTCCCAATGCAACAGTCATGATTATCATGGATGCTGATCGCTTTGGGCTTAGTCAACTTCATCAACTTAGAGGTCGTGTCGGTCGTGGGGACAAGCAGTCCTACGCAGTTCTAGTTGCCAATCCAAAAACTGATTCTGGGAAAGACCGCATGCGTATCATGACAGAAACGACCAATGGTTTTGTCCTTGCGGAGGAAGATTTGAAAATGCGAGGCTCTGGAGAAATCTTTGGGACCAAACAGTCGGGTCTACCAGAGTTTCATGTGGCCGATATTATTGAAGACTTCCCGATTTTAGAAGAAGCTAGAAAGGTAGCCAGCTATATCAGCTCCCTCCCTAACTGGCAAGAGAACCCGGAGTGGCACATGATTGCCTTGCATCTAGAGAAAAAAGACTTCCTGGATTAAGCTTTTTCTAAGAAAAATATAAGTTTGCTTTTAGGATTGTTATCTATACTAGAGTCATCAAAAAGAAACGAGGACTCTCTCATGACCATTAAAGTAAACTATCAAAAAACATTTTAAAAGGAAACTCAACCTTCTCCTAAATACTAAGAAAAGAGCGAAATCGCTCTTTTTTATTTTTTTTAAAACTACTTTCAGAGGGATTCTTGCAGGGGTCAGACATTAAATCCACTTTCCGTTTCCCTTTCTTTCTTGCATTGCTTCTCCATATGTGCTACAGTTATGATAACGGTTACAAAATAAAGGAGAATTCTATGAGAAATACAGCATTAGTAGAAGAAATGAAAACATATAAAGGAAGAGATGAAGTTCCTCAAGATTTTGATGCTTTTTGGGATGGTGAGATTGACAAGGTTTCGGTCTTACCTGAATACCAACTAGAGGAACGTAATTTTCATATTCCAAATGTGAAGTGCTATGAGTTAACCTTTAAAGGTACACGTGATGGTCTCGTTTATGCGCGTGTAGTTTTACCAAAATCAGAAGAGAGAGTGCCTGTCATTTTCCACTTTCATGGCTATATGGGACGTTGTTGGGATTGGACAGATATGCTAGCCTTTACCGTCGCTGGTTATGGTGTTGTATCGATGGATGTTCGTGGGCAATCCGGTTACTCACAAGATGGTTTGCGCTCACCACTTGGCAATACAGTAAAAGGCCATATCATTCGTGGTGCAGTAGAAGGAAAAGAGCAACTATTCTACAAAGATGTCTATCTAGATATTTATCAATTGGTTGAAATTGTAGCTAGTCTGCCTCAAGTAGATGAAGAGCAGTTGGCTAGTTACGGAGCTTCACAAGGTGGAGCGCTGGCTTTAGTGGCTGCAGGGCTCAATTCACGTATCAAACGAACTGTGGCTATCTATCCGTTCTTATCTGATTTTAGACGCGTATTAGAGATTGGAAATACCAGTGAAGCTTACGACGAGCTCTTCCGTTACTTTAAGTTCCATGATCCATTCCATGAAACAGAAGAACAAATCATGGAGACGCTTAGCTATATCGATGTGAAAAATCTTGCCCATCGAATCAAAGGTGAGGTGAGAATGATTACGGGTCTTGATGATGATGTCTGTTACCCAATCACCCAGTTTGCTATCTACAATCGTTTAACCTGCGAAAAGAGCTATCGTATCATGCCGGAATATGCTCATGAAGCCATGAATGTCCATGTCAATGATCAGGTATACAATTGGTTATGTGGTAGTGAAATTCCCTTTACCTATGTTTGCCAGTAAAAGTTTGTGAGATGAGCCTTGCCAAAGCAGGGCTCTTTTTGTGACAAAGCTCAGAAAGTAGTTTCAATTACTTCGAAGTCTAGAAACATATTGGGAAGTAAAATCTATTATATAGCAATACTCAAAAAGTAACATCTTTATTATATAATAAAGGTAAGATAAAATTTGAAAGGAGAAAATGGTCATCTTTTTGCAGCCAGAAAGAATGATAGACGCATCTAAAATCAAAAAGAATGGGAGACCATTCGATTGATACTTTTAACTTTCGATGTAGGAGAGTTAAAAATTTTAAGCAAGAAAGAAAGCGCTTTATTTTAGTGAAAATGAAAGGAAAAATATGAAACAGAGAGAATTTGATCAAAAAGAACGCTATGGAATTCGAAAATTGACAGTGGGAGCTGCATCCGTAGTCATTGGAACAGTTGTTTTTGGAGTTTCACCAGTTTTAGCTCAGGAAGCTCTAACAACTAATGGTGAAACAACTGGTCAAGCTTTGCCAGAATTGCCTAAAGAAGTAGAAACAGGAAATCTTGCTAATCTTGATAAGGAACTTGCAGATAAGTTGACAACAGCTACAGATAAAGGGACTGAAGTCAATCGTGAAGAATTACAAGCAAACCCAGGTTCTGAAAAACCAACAGAAGATGGAACCACTGAAACTACGGCTACTGAAAACGAAGAAGAGCCTGGGAATGTTCCTCGTGACTTTTATGCAAAAGAACTAGAGAATGTCAATACTGTTGTAGAGAAAGAAGATGTAGATACCAATGCAACAAATGGTCAACGAGTTGATTTGAATGATGAACTCGATAAACTGAAAAAACTTCAGAATGCAACTATTCATATGGAGTTTAAACCAGATGCATCTGCTCCTCGTTTTTACAACCTATTCTCAGTTTCTAGTGATACAAAAGTAAACGAGTATTTCACTATGGCAATCCTTGATAACACAGCTGTCGTTGAAGGTCGTGATGCCAATGGGAATCAATTCTATGGTGATTATAAAGATGCTCCTTTGAAAATCAAACCAGGTCAGTGGAACTCTGTAACCTTTACAGTTGAAAGACCAAAAGCAGATCAACCTAAAGGTCAGGTTCGCGTCTATGTAAATGGTGTCTTGTCGCGCACAAGTCCTAAGTCTGGTCGCTTCATCCAAGACATGCCAGATGTTAATCATGTACAAATCGGAACAACAAAACGTACAGGCAAAAACTTCTGGGGTGCTAATCTTAAAGTCCGTAATCTAACTGTTTATGATCGTGCCCTTTCTCCAGAAGAAGTTAAAAAACGTAGCCAGTTCTTTGAAAGAGGTGAATTGGCGAAAAAACTTCCTGAAGGTGCAGAAGTAACTGAAAAGTTAGATGTATTTGAAGGTGGTGTGAACCGCAAGCCAAATAAAGATGGTATTGCAAGTTACCGTATACCTGCACTTCTAAAGACAGATAAAGGTACCTTGATTGCCGGAACGGATGAAAGACGCTTGCATCACTCTGACTGGGGTGATATTGGTATGGTCGTTCGTCGTAGTGATGACAATGGAAAGACATGGGGAGATAGAATTACCATCTCTAATCCTCGTGACAATGAGAAAGCTAAAAATCCAGAATGGCCATCACCAGTTAATATTGACATGGCTTTAGTCCAAGATCCGAAAACCAAGAGAATCTTCTCAATTTATGATATGTTCCTCGAAGGGAAGGCAGTATTCTCTCTACCAGGGAAAGCACCACAAGCCTATGAGCAAATCGGTGATAAGGTTTACCAAGTCTTGTACAAACAAGGTGATGCGGGACGTTATACTATCCGTGAAAATGGTGAAGTTTTTGACCCTGAAAATAGAAAAACCGATTATCGTGTTGTAGTGGATCCTAAAAAGCCTGCTTATAGTGATAAGGGTGATCTTTATAAGGGTGAAGAACTACTTGGTAATGTTTACTTTGAGTATAGTGACAAGAATATCTTTAGAGTAGCGACTACGAGCTACCTGTGGATGTCACATAGTGATGACGATGGCAAAACATGGTCTGCACCAAAAGACATTACATATGGCATTCGTAAGGAGTGGATGCACTTCTTAGGAACAGGTCCAGGTACAGGTATTGCCCTCCGTACAGGTGCTCACAAAGGACGACTTGTAATTCCTATTTACACAACAAACAATGTATCGCAACTTAGAGGTTCTCAGTCTTCACGCGTTATTTACTCGGATGACCATGGTGAAACATGGCAGGCTGGAGAAGCAGTCAATGATAATCGTCCAGTTGGTAGACAGATAATTCATTCTTCTACTATGGATAATTCTGGAGCTCAAAATACGGAATCGACAGTGGTTCAGTTGAACAACGGAGACCTCAAGCTCTTCATGCGCGGATTAACAGGCGATCTTCAAGTTGCAACAAGTAAAGATGGCGGAGCGACTTGGGAAAAAACAATCAAGCGTTATACGGATGTCAAAGATGTCTATGTTCAAATGTCTGCAGTCCATACTATGCAAGATGGTAAAGAGTACATCATCCTTAGTAATGCTGGTGGACCAGGACGTTATAACGGTTTAGTACATTTGGCTCGTGTTGAAGAAAATGGTGAATTAACTTGGCTTAAACACAATCCAATTCAAAGTGGCAAATTTGCTTATAATTCACTGCAAGATCTTGGTAAAGGTGAATTTGGTTTGCTATATGAGCGTGCTGATAGTCAACAAAATGAATATACCTTGTCTTATAAGAAATTCAACTGGGATTTCTTAAGTAAGGATATGATTTCTCCAACAGAAGCAAAAGTAAAAAATACTGTGGGGATGGGTCAGAATGTTGTTGCTCTTGAGTTTGACTCTGAAGTTTTGGTTAACAAGGCACCAGTTCTTAAATTGGCAAATGGAAATTTAGTTCCATTCTTGACACAATACGATACGAAAACCTTGTTATTTGCAGTCAATAAAGAAGACATTGGTCAAGAGGTAAGAGAAATCGTATCAGGTTCGATTGAGAGTATTCATAATTTGCCAATCAATCTAGAGGGTGCAGGAATACCAGGTGCTATTCATGGAGAGTCTTCCTCTGTTGAAGAGCTTCCAGACTTCACAGGTGGCGTGAATGGTGAAACAGAAACCAATGAACTACCTGATTACGAAGGTGGAGCAAATGGAGAAGGAACTATCCAGGAGAAGCCAGAATTCACGGGCGGTGTAGCCCCAGATGACACTCCAGTTCACACAAGCGCAGACTTCACAGGTAGAGTGAATGGAGAAACGACAGTTAATGAGCTTCCAGAATACGAAGGTGGCGTGAACGGAGAAACAACTCTCCAAGAAACACCAGAGTTTACGGGTGGGGGTTCCCCAGTTGACACTCCAGCTAGCACAAGTCCAGACTTCACAGGTGGCGTGAATGGTGAAACAGAAACCAATGAACTACCTGATTACGAAGGTGGAGCAAATGGAGAAGGAACTATCCAGGAGAAGCCAGAATTTACGGGCGGTGTAGCCCCAGTTGACACTCCAGTTCACACAAGCGCAGACTTCACAGGTGGCGTGAATACTGAGGAGGCTGTCGTAACGGAAATTCCAGAGTACACTGAACCTATTGATACAGCAGGCGACCAAGCAGCACCAATAGTAGAAATTCCGGAATTCACGGGTGGCGTCAATGCGGTCGAAGCAGCAGTCAATGAAGTCCCAGAATTCGTAGGTGGTGTGAATGCAGTTGAGGCTCTTAAGAATGAATTGCCTGAGTTCGTAGGCGGAGTCAACTCTATTCTAGCTCTCAATCATGAACTTCCAGAATACGTAGGAGGAATTAATGCGGTCGAAGCAGCAGTCAATGAAGTTCCAGAATTCGTGGGTGGCGTGAATGCAGTTGAAGCGCTTAAGAATGAACTTCCAGAATTTACAGGTGGATCTAATGCAGTCCAAACACTTGAGAGAGAACTTCCAGAATTTACAGGTGGATCTAATGCAGTCCAAACACTTGAGAGAGAACTTCCAGAATTCACAGGTGATGTCAATGCAGTCGAAGCGGCAGTCAATGAAGTTCCAGAATATAAGAGCGAGGAACAACCACTTGTAACTCTAGTAGCACAACAAGATAAGACTTACCAAGCTCCTGCAGCTCAACCACAACAACCAGCTCTCCCTGAAACAGGAAGTGAAGTTTCAACTTCTCTAGTATCTCTCGGTCTTGTTGGTATGTTCTTGGGATTGTTTGGAATGGCCAAGAAAAAAGAAGATTAATCTACTATTAAATCTTAAAGATATCTAAGAAAAATAGTGAAATTGAAAGAGTCTGTGACGGTGATTTGTTACAGACTCTTTCGTTTATAGAAAGCATAGAAAGTGCTGGAATAGCTAGAGCGAAGATGATTCGAGTGGAAAGCTCCCCTCTGAAACTACTTTCAGCAGAATCTGTTTCATAAAATTGTTTTGAAACTTCAATCTATTCTAGTACAAGTTATTGAAAGCGCTTTAAAAATGATATATAATAGGCTCATAAGAAAAAAGAAAAGGAGGAAAGTAGATGCCACAAATCACTAAAGAGGCTTTGATTGAGCAGATTAAAGATGGAATCATCGTTTCTTGTCAGGCACTTCCTCACGAACCGCTTTATACAGAAGCGGGAGGTGTTATGCCCTTGCTAGCCAAAGCAGCTGAGCAAGGTGGAGCAGTGGGTATCCGAGCAAATAGTGTTCGTGATATTAAGGAAATTAAAGAGGTCACAAACCTTCCGATTATCGGAATTATCAAACGTGATTATCCGCCACAGGAACCATTCATCACAGCCACTATGAAAGAGGTTGATGAATTAGCGGCTCTAGACATTGAGGTTATCGCTCTTGATTGTACCAAGAGAGAACGCTATGATGGTTTAGACATTCAAGAATTTATCCGTCAAATCAAAGAAAAATATCCAAATCAATTGTTGATGGCTGATACAAGTACCTTTGAAGAAGGTCTTACAGCAGTTGAAGCTGGAATTGACTTTGTTGGAACAACCTTGTCAGGTTACACATCTTACAGTCCAAAAGTTGATGGCCCAGACTTTGAATTGATTAAGAAACTTTGCGATGCAGGAGTAGATGTTATCGCAGAAGGTAAGATTCATACACCAGAACAAGCTAAGCAGATCCTAGGTTACGGAGTGCGAGGTATCGTAGTTGGTGGCGCTATTACTAGACCAAAAGAGATTACGGAACGATTTGTTGCGGGTCTCAAATAAGACAATTAAAACACGAGGAGAGTGGTTGATTCGCAAAATAAAATGAAAACGTATACAAAATTGCCAATACTCATTATCCGCTTCGGATACGCTTATCATCATTTAGGAGAATACTAATGAAATTTAAAAAACTAGCTTGTACAGTACTTGCAGGTGCTGCAGTTCTATCTCTTGCTGCTTGCGGCAAATCAGACGCTAAAAAAGATGCTGCAAGTGATTCAGGAAAAACAGAAATCACTTGGTGGGCATTCCCAGTCTTTACTCAAGAAAAAACTGGTGACGGTGTAGGAACTTATGAAAAATCTATCATCGAAGCTTTCGAAAAAGCAAATCCAGATATCAAAGTTAAACTAGAAACAATCGACTTCAAATCTGGTCCTGAAAAAATCACTACAGCTATTGAAGCTGGAACTGCTCCAGATGTACTCTTTGACGCACCAGGACGTATCATCCAATACGGTAAAAATGGTAAATTGGCTGAGTTGAACGATCTCTTCACAGATGAATTTGTAAAAGATGTTAACAACAATAACATCATCCAAGCAAGTAAAGCTGGTGATAAAGCTTACATGTATCCAATCAGTTCTGCACCATTCTACATGGCTATGAACAAGAAAATGTTGGAAGACGCAGGAGTTGCAAACCTTGTAAAAGAAGGTTGGACAACAGATGACTTCGAAAAAGTTTTGAAAGCGCTTAAAGATAAAGGCTACACACCAGGTTCATTGTTCAGTTCAGGTCAAGGGGGAGACCAAGGAACACGTGCCTTCATCGCTAACCTTTATGGCGGTTCTGTAACTGACAAAGATGTAACTAAATACACAACTGACGATCCTAAATTCGTTAAAGGTCTTGAAAAAGCATCTAGCTGGATCAAAGACGGTTTGTTGAACAACGGTTCACAATTTGACGGTGGTGCAGATATCCAAAACTTTGCAAACGGTCAAACTTCTTACACAATCCTTTGGGCACCAGCTCAAAACGGTATTCAAGCTAAGCTCTTGGAAGCAAGTAAAGTTGAAGTGGTTGAAGTACCATTCCCATCTGACTCAGGCAAGCCAGCTCTTGAATACCTTGTAAACGGATTTGCAGTATTCAACAACAAAGACGAAAAGAAAGTCGCAGCAGCTAAGAAATTCATCCAATTCATCGCAGATGACAAAGAATGGGGTCCTAAAGACGTAGTTCGTACAGGTGCATTCCCAGTTCGTACTTCATTTGGAAAACTCTATGATGATAAACGTATGGAAACAATTGGTAGCTGGACTCAATACTATTCACCATACTACAACACAATCGATGGATTTGCTGAAATGAGAACACTTTGGTTCCCAATGTTGCAAGCTGTGTCTAATGGTGACCAAGAACCTGCTGCAGCTTTGAAAGCATTCACTGAAAAAGCGAACGAAACAATCAAAAAAGCAGCTAAATAATAAGTCCTAAATAAAAACTGAAATCCCCCCTTTTCCCTGTGCATATCTGTGTACGAAAAGGGGGGCATTTGTTTAAAAATATAAGCAACTGACAGGTCAAAATTAAAATGAAGTTCTTACATTAGCTAATCTTTAAAAGAATTTCATTTTGATTTTAGATCAATGTCAGATGATAGTCAAAAAACAAAACTATTTGAAAGTGAGGTGCCAATTGTGAAAGTCAATAAAATTCGCATGAGGGAAACAATTATTTCATACGCGTTCCTAGCACCAGTATTAATCTTCTTTACCGTCTTCGTTTTAGCTCCAATGATCATGGGCTTCATCACTAGTTTCTTTAACTACTCGATGACTAGCTTTGAGTTTGTGGGCTTGGACAACTACATTCGTATGTTTAAAGACCCTGTCTTTACAAAATCTTTGATTAATACCGTAATCTTGGTAATCGGATCTGTACCAGTCGTAGTACTCTTCTCACTATTTGTGGCATCGCAAACTTACCAACAAAATGCCGTTGCTAGATCTTTCTACCGTTTCGTTTTCTTCCTTCCTGTTGTAACAGGTAGTGTTGCCGTAACAGTAGTTTGGAAATGGATTTACGATCCACTATCAGGTATTTTGAACTTCGTGCTTAAGTCAAGTCATATCATCAGCCAAAACATTTCTTGGTTGGGAGATAAAAACTGGGCTTTGATGGCGATTATGATTATCCTTTTGACAACATCAGTTGGTCAACCAATCATTCTTTACATCGCTGCAATGGGTAATATTGATAACTCACTTGTAGAAGCAGCTCGTGTTGACGGTGCGACTGAGTTCCAAGTATTCTGGAAGATTAAATGGCCAAGCCTTCTTCCAACAACTCTTTATATCGCAATTATCACAACCATCAACTCATTCCAATGTTTCGCCTTGATTCAATTGTTGACATCTGGTGGTCCAAACTACTCAACAAGTACACTTATGTACTACCTATACGAAAAAGCCTTCCAATTGACTGAATATGGCTATGCCAATACTATTGGTGTATTCTTGGCAGTTATGATTGCCCTTGTCAGCTTCGCTCAATTCAAGATCCTCGGAAACGACGTAGAATACTAAGGAAAGGAGACAGCTATGCAATCTACACAAAAGAAACCTTTAACAGCCTTTACTGTTATTTCAACAATCATTTTGCTCTTATTAACTGTACTCTTTATCTTCCCATTCTACTGGATTTTGACAGGTGCATTCAAATCACAACCAGATACCATTATGATTCCACCACAATGGTTCCCTAAAGCTCCAACTATGGAGAACTTCCAACAATTGATGGTGCAAAACCCAGCCTTGCAATGGATGTGGAACTCAGTCTTCATTTCTTTAGTAACTATGTTCTTGGTTTGTGCAACCTCTTCACTAGCAGGTTATGTATTGGCTAAGAAACGTTTCTATGGACAACGCATTCTCTTTGCGATCTTTATCGCTGCCATGGCTCTTCCAAAACAAGTTGTCCTTGTGCCATTGGTACGTATCGTCAACTTCATGGGAATCCATGACACTCTTTGGGCAGTTATCTTGCCTTTGATTGGATGGCCATTTGGGGTCTTCCTTATGAAACAGTTCAGTGAAAACATTCCGACAGAATTGCTCGAATCTGCTAAAATCGATGGATGTGGCGAGATTCGTACCTTCTGGAGCGTAGCTTTCCCTATCGTGAAACCAGGATTTGCAGCTCTTGCAATCTTTACCTTCATCAATACTTGGAATGACTACTTCATGCAATTGGTAATGTTGACTTCACGCCAAAACTTGACCATCTCTCTCGGGGTTGCGACTATGCAGGCTGAGATGGCAACAAACTACGGTTTGATCATGGCAGGGGCTGCCCTTGCAGCTGTGCCAATCGTAACAGTCTTCCTTGTCTTCCAAAAATCCTTCACTCAAGGTATTACTATGGGAGCTGTCAAAGGATAGTACTCTGCGAAAATTGAATATAGTACAAATTGTTTATCAGTATGCAGAAGTATAGTTGATAGACTAAGAGAATACAGGATATATAAGTGTCTACAAAATGGAGAGGAGTTGCTTGCTTCACGAAGTTTTGTTAGACACTTATAAACTTACTGGCTAGACATCTTATGTCTGAAGGTATTAATCAGGTAAAGGAAATTACTATGATTTTTGATGATTTAAAAAACATTAGCTTTTACAAGGGAATTCATCCAAATCTGGACAAGGCTATTGATTATCTCTATGAGCATCGTAAAGATAACTTTGAATTAGGGAAATACGAGATTGATGGAGATAAAGTCTTTCTAGTTGTACAGGAAAATGTTCTCAACCAAGAAGAAAATGATCGCTTTGAGCATCATAAAAACTATGCAGATTTGCATTTATTAGTTGAAGGACATGAATATTCTAGTTACGGTTCTCGTGTCAAAGATGAGGCTGTAGCCTTTGACGAAGCTAGCGATATCGGCTTTGTCCATTGTCATGAACAATACCCACTTTTATTGGGTTATCACAATTTTGCAGTCTTTTTCCCAGGTGAACCTCATCAGCCTAATGGCTATGCAGGTATGGAAGATAAAGTTCGCAAATATTTATTTAAAATTTTAATCGATTAGTCAGTTAGGAGGAGCAAACAATGGCACATAAAGGATCTGGATTGATAAAAGCAGCATTCGATACGGATAACTTTCTTATGCGATTTTGTGAGAAGGTTTTAGACATCGTGACGGTCAACCTACTCTTTGTTGTGTCTTGTTTGCCTATTGTGACAATCGGAGTAGCAAAAATTAGTCTCTATCAGACAATCTTCGAAGTTAAGAGTAGTCGACGTGTTCCTGTTTTTAAAACTTATATGAGAGCCTTTAAGCAAAATTTGAAATTAGGTCTCCAGTTAGGTCTGTTGGAACTAGGAATTTTTCTGATTAGCGTTGTTGATTTATCTCTATTCTGGGGGCAAACCAGCCTAGGCTTCCAGCTAATTAAGGCCATTTGCTTAGGAATTCTGATATTTTTAACACTAGTTATGTTGGCTAGCTATCCTATTGCAGCGCGTTATGACTTGACTTGGAAAGAAGTACTCCAAAAGGGCTTGCTCTTAGTTAGCTTTAACTTCGTGTGGTTCTTCTTGATGCTTGCGATTATTTTATTAATCATTATGCTTCTCTATCTATCAGGCTTTACTCTAGTGCTCGGTGGATCAGCATTTCTACTCTTTGGCTTTGGTCTTCTTGCCTTTTGCCAGGCTGGATTAATAGAAAAATTGTTTGCTAAATATCAAGCAGATTGAAAATGATATGAAACTACTTTCAAACATGAAAAGCTATGGAAGATGAATAGAAATTAAAATCTAAGTGGCTTGGATGTATTGAAAGCGTTTTTCACAAGGTGTATACTAAAATAGTAAAAATCATCTGCTCAAAGCAGAAAATAAGAAATCTTAGGAGAAATCTATGTCAGATTTAAAAAAATATGAAGGTGTTATTCCTGCCTTCTACGCATGTTATGATGATGAGGGAGAAGTAAGCCCAGAACGAACTCGTGCTTTGGTGCAATACTTCATTGATAAAGGTGTTCAAGGACTTTATGTTAACGGTTCTTCAGGTGAATGTATCTACCAAAGTGTAGCAGACCGCAAGTTGATCTTGGAAGAAGTCATGGCTGTTGCTAAAGGTAAATTGACAATCATTGCTCACGTGGCTTGCAATAATACCAAAGACAGTATCGAGCTTGGTCGCCATGCTGAAAGCTTGGGAGTAGATGCTATTGCAACAATCCCACCAATTTACTTCCGTTTGCCTGAGTACTCAGTAGCAAAATACTGGAACGACATCAGTGCAGCAGCACCAAATACAGACTACGTTATCTATAACATTCCTCAATTGGCAGGAGTTGCTTTGACTCCAAGTCTTTACACAGAAATGTTGAAGAACCCACGTGTAATCGGTGTTAAAAACTCTTCAATGCCAGTTCAAGATATCCAAACTTTTGTAAGTCTTGGTGGTGATGATCATATCGTCTTTAATGGTCCAGATGAACAATTCCTCGGTGGTCGTCTCATGGGTGCTAAAGCTGGTATCGGTGGTACTTATGGTGCTATGCCAGAACTCTTCTTGAAACTCAACCAATTGATTGCAGATAAAGACCTAGAAACAGCGCGTGAATTGCAATATGCAATCAACGCTATCATTGGTAAATTGACTGCTGCACATGGAAACATGTACGGTGTTATCAAAGAAGTCTTGAAAATCAATGAAGGGCTTAATATCGGATCAGTCCGTTCTCCACTTACACCAGTGACCGAAGAAGATCGTCCAGTTGTTGAAGCAGCTGCTCAATTGATTCGTGAAACTAAGGAGCGTTTCCTCTAATCAATAGGAGGCTTTATGACTAATTACGTTGCAATTGATATTGGTGGAACTAATATCAAATATGGTTTGATTGACCAAGATGGACAACTGGTAGAGTCTCACGAAGTAGCAACTGAGGCACACAAGGGTGGTCCACACATCTTACAAAAAACAAAAGATATTGTAGCTAGCTATCTCGAAAAAGGTCCAGTGGCAGGTGTGGCGATTTCCTCTGCGGGAATGGTTGACCCTGATAAAGGTGAGATTTTCTATGCTGGTCCACAGATTCCGAACTATGCTGGGACTCAATTTAAAAAAGAAATTGAAGAAAGTTTCCAAGTTCCTTGTGAGATTGAAAATGATGTCAACTGCGCAGGGCTAGCAGAAGCGGTATCTGGTTCAGGAGATGGTGCGGGCATAACGCTATGCTTAACCATTGGGACAGGTATCGGTGGTTGCTTAATCATCGATGGTCAGATTTTCCATGGTTTCAGCAATTCAGCCTGTGAAGTTGGCTATATGCATATGCAGGATGGAGCCTTCCAAGATTTAGCATCTACAACTGCTTTGGTGAAGTATGTAGCTGATGCTCATGGGGAAGATGTAGAGCATTGGAATGGTCGAAGAATTTTTAAAGAAGCTACCGAAGGCAATAAACTCTGTATGGAGGGGATTGACCGTATGGTAGATTATCTGGGAAAAGGTTTAGCAAATATTTGTTATGTGGTTAATCCAGAAGTTGTCATCCTTGGCGGTGGCATCATGGGACAAGAAGCAATTTTAAAACCTAAGATTCGTAAGGCTTTGAAAGATGCCCTCGTTCCAAGCTTGGCAGATAAGACACAACTTGAATTTGCCCACCATCAGAATACTGCCGGTATGCTCGGTGCTTATTATCATTTTAGAACCAAACATTCCTAAATTGGCTTTGCCAATTTAGGTTTTTTACATAAAAGCAAAGAGTAACTTGCTTACTAATGTCAAGGAATCTTGCATTTTTGACTTCGATATAGTATATTTAAGTTAATTCAAATATATGCCAGTAACACTAACAGATATGAACTAAAGGAAAGCAATCATTGACCTATAATCAACAAGAAAAATATAAAAGTAAAGTAAGCTCCCCTGAGGACCAAGAAACAGAAATCGCAGCTTACGGTCCACTGCCAAGTAAGGCCCAATTGGATTATCACAAGGAAGAATTAGCAGCATTTATCCATTACGGGATGAATACCTATACGGATTCTGAGTGGGGTAACGGTAGAGAAAATCCTCAAAACTTTAACCCGACTAACCTTGATACAGACCAGTGGATTAAGACATTGAAGGACGCTGGATTCAAACGAACAATTATGGTTGTTAAACACCATGACGGATTTGTCATCTATCCTTCTCAATATACAAAACATACCGTAGCTGCTAGTCCATGGAAAAATGGTAAGGGTGACCTTCTTGAAGAAATCTCAAAATCAGCGACTAAGTATGACATGAATATGGGTGTTTACCTATCGCCATGGGATGCCAATCATCCAAAATACCATGTTGCAACTGAGAAAGAGTACAACGAATACTACCTCAACCAGCTCAAGGAAATCCTTGGGAATCCTAAATACGGAAATAACGGTAAGTTCATCGAAGTATGGATGGATGGTGCGCGTGGTAGTGGAGCTCAAAAAGTAACCTATACCTTTGACAAGTGGTTCGAGTACATCAAGAAAGCTGAAGGGGATATCGCTATCTTCTCTGCTCAACCGACAAGCGTCCGTTGGATTGGTAATGAACGTGGAATCGCTGGAGATCCAGTTTGGCATAAGGTCAAGAAAGCTAAAATCACTGACGATGTGAAGAATGAATATCTCAACCATGGAGATCAAGAAGGAGATATGTACTCAGTCGGTGAAGCAGACGTTTCTATCCGTTCAGGTTGGTTCTACCATGACAATCAACAGCCAAAATCAATCAAAGATTTGATGGATATTTACTTCAAGTCTGTTGGTCGTGGAACGCCACTCCTACTCAATATTCCACCTAATAAAGAAGGTAAATTCGCAGATGCAGATGTCGCTCGCTTGCAAGAATTCCGAGCAACCTTGGATCAAATGTATGCGACTGACTTCGCCAAGGGAGCAACTGTAACTGCAAGCTCTACTCGTAAGAATCACTTGTATCAAGCAAGCAACCTAACAGATGGTAAGGATGATACTAGTTGGGCATTGTCAAATGATGCCAAGACAGGTGAATTCACTGTGGATCTCGGTCAAAAGAGACGCTTTGACGTAGTCGAACTCAAAGAAGATATTGCTAAAGGTCAACGTATCTCTGGATTTAAGGTTGAAGTTGAGCTCAATGGTCGCTGGGTTCCATATGGAGAAGGTTCGACTGTTGGTTATCGTCGTCTCGTCCAAGGTCAACCTGTGGAAGCACAAAAGATTCGTGTGACTATCACGAATTCACAAGCAACTCCTATTTTGACAAACTTCTCTGTTTATAAGACACCAAGTAGCATCGAAAAAACAGATGGCTATCCTCTAGGTTTAGATTACCATTCAAATACAACAGCTGATAAAGCAAATACAACCTGGTATGACGAATCTGAAGGCGTCCGTGGAACATCCATGTGGACCAATCAAAAAGATGCTAGCGTAACCTACCGTTTCAATGGAACTAAGGCTTATGTCGTATCTACAGTGGATCCAAATCACGGTGAAATGTCTGTTTACGTGGATGGTCAAAAGGTTGTAGACGTACAAACTAATAACGCAGCTCGTAAACGTAGCCAGATGGTTTATGAAACAGATGACTTGGCTCCAGGTGAACACACCATCAAACTCGTCAACAAAACTGGCAAAGCGATTGCAACTGAAGGTATCTACACGCTCAATAATGCTGGTAAAGGTATGTTTGAGTTGAAAGAAACTACCTATGAAGTTCAAAAAGGCCAACCAGTTACTGTTGCCATTAAACGTGTTGGTGGTAGCAAAGGAACAGCAACAGTCCATGTTGTAACAGAACCAGGAACAGGGGTTCATGGTAAAGTGTACAAGGACACAACAGCTGACTTGACCTTCCAAGATGGTGAAACTGAGAAAACAATCACGATTCCAACGATTGACTTTACAGAGCAAGCTGATTCAATCTTTGACTTCAAAGTGAAAATGACCAGCGTTTCTGACAATGCTCTTCTTGGATTCGCTTCAGAAGCGACGATTCGAGTGATGAAAGCTGAATTATTTTAGAAAAATTAGCGAGTATAGATAAATGTCTATCGAGATTTTATGCAAAAAATTTTGAATGATAAAAAATCCTAAATTGTTAAAATCAATTTAGGATTTTCCCTTTCTGTGATTTCTACGATAACCATTCAGTCTATTATTCTCCCAATAGCTATTAAAGATTTTTTCTTTACTTTCGCGATCAATCTCTAGGAAATAAGCGTAGAGTAAATCAATGATAATCAGCATTGGAATCTGAGCAGAAATTCGTTGAATATAAGATGCTTGGTTTTGGCTTGCGACCAAAATAGTTTCTGTAAATGCTTGAGTATCCTTATTCGGTGAACTTGTAAATAGAACTGTCTTAGCTCCCATATCTTGGGCATCTAATAAACTATCGATGATGGACGGTGTTGTTCCTGAGAGGGAAAAACCAAAGACCAGACATTTTTCATCAATGATACTAGTCGTCCAGGCAAAACCGTCTGGATCTGTTAAGGCTTCACAGACGACACCCAATCTCATAAAACGTAGCTTCATCTCACGTGCGACTAGACCAGAACTCCCAGTTCCGAAAAAATACACGCGTTCGGATTGCTCAATCATCTGAGCTACACGTTCCAACTGCTCATCGTCAATCAATCCTTGAGAAATTTCTCGCACATTCGCATAACTTCTGAGAACTCGTTGAGTCAAAGGATTCATATCCTGTTGAGGAGCAGAAAGAGTGTCTCTTTGTTGCTGATATTTGAAGATGAATTCTCGATAGCCCTTAAAACCACATTTCTTGGCAAAACGAGTGAGCGCCGCCTGGGAAATATGAAGTTTTTGAGTAACTTGCTGAGAGGATAAGTCATCATTTATGGTATCTGCCTGCAGAAAATAGCGGGCAATTTCTTGCTCTAAATCGGTCATCTCTTCAAAGTGAAGGTCGATAATCGTAGAGATATCTTGCTTATTCATGGAACTCCTTTTATAGCTATTTGCCAAAATTACTTTGGCAAATCTAACAAATAAAATAGCGCTTACCTCCATTATATCATAGAAAATAATTTTTGGGCCAAAAAGGAAAAGTCTTTTCTTTTTCCATAATTTTCTACCTAAATTATGGTACAATGAAGAGTGTGATTTTGATTAGAAATGAGATTGATGTGTATGAGAAAATTCAATAGCCACTCGATACCGACACGGCTTAATTTGTTATTTGCAATCGTCATTTTGCTCTTTTTAGCAATTATTGGTCGTTTGCTTTATATGCAAGTTCTTCATAAGGATTTTTATGAGAACAAACTCGCTTCTGCTAGCCAAACTCGAGTAACCATGGGTTCCGCTCGTGGAGAAATTTATGATGCAACAGGTAAACCTTTAGTCCAAAACACCGTTAAGCAAGTTGTTTCCTTTACACGAAGTAACAAGATGACTGCGGCTGATTTGAAGGATATTTCTAAAAAATTGTTGACCTATGTCACAGTCACCTCTCCAGAGTTGACGGACCGTCAAATGGCTGATTACTACTTGGCTGATGCTGAAGTTTATAAGAAGACAGTTGAAGCTCTTCCAAAAGATAAACGATATGATTCAGATGGCAATCAACTTTCCGAATCTGAACTCTATAACAACGCTGCTGAGAGTATTACTTCCAGTCAATTAGACTACTCAGAGGATGAAAAGAAGGCAATCTATATCTTTAGTCAGCTCAATTCAGTTGGAAATTTTGCTACAGGAAATATTCAAACAGATCCTTTGAGTGATACACAGGTAGCTGTAATTGCTTCTGCTTCAAAGGAATTGCCAGGTATTTCTATCTCTACCTCATGGGATCGAAAGGTCTTAGAAACTTCTCTTTCATCTATTGTCGGAACTGTTTCTAGTGAAAAATCAGGTCTTCCAGCAGAAGAAGTAGACGCTTATTTGAAAAAAGGTTATTCGCTCAATGATCGCGTCGGGACTTCCTATCTTGAAAAACAATACGAAGAAGTCTTGCAAGGGAAACGGACCGTCAAGGAAATCCATTTGGACAAGCATGGAGACATGGAGAGCGTAGAGAATATAGAAGAAGGTAGCAAGGGAAAAAACATCAAATTAACCATTGATTTGGCCTTCCAAGATAGCGTAGACAGCCTCTTAAAGAGTTATTTTAATTCTGAACTTGCAAATGGTGGTGCTAAATACTCAGAAGGTGTTTATGCAGTAGCCCTTAATCCTAAGACAGGTGCTGTATTGGCAATGTCAGGAATTAAACACAATCTAGAAACAGGAGATTTGACACCAGACTCACTAGGAACAGTGACCAATGTTTTTGTACCAGGGTCTGTCGTTAAGGCGGCAACCATCAGTTCTGGTTGGGAAAATGGAGTCTTGTCAGGCAACCAAACCTTGACAGACCAACCAATCGTCTTCCAAGGTTCTGCCCCTATCAATTCCTGGTATACCCCTTATTATTACGGTTCCTTTCCGGTTACAGCCGTTGAGGCTCTAGAATATTCATCTAATGCCTACATGGTTCAAACTGCGCTAGGAATGATGGGTCAGACCTATCAACCAAATATGACAGTCAAAACCAACCAACTTGAGTCTGCCATGGGAAAACTACGCGCGACTTTTAGTGAGTATGGTTTGGGTGCTTCTACAGGTATTGACTTGCCCGAGGAATCAACAGGATTTATCCCCCAAAAATTTGACTTGGCTAATTATTTAACTAATGCTTTTGGCCAGTTTGATAACTACACACCGATGCAATTAGCCCAGTACGTTGCAACTATTGCTAACAATGGTGTTCGTCTAGCTCCACATATTGTCGAGGGAATATACGACAACAATGATAAGGGTGGCCTTGGGGAATTAATCCAAGCAATAGATACCAAGGAAATCAACAAGGTCAATATTTCTGAATCAGATATGGCAATCTTGCACCAAGGATTTTACCAAGTATCGCATGGAACTAGTCCCCTTACGACAGGACGGGCGTTTTCAGATGGCGCCACTGTTTCTATCAGTGGTAAGACCGGTACAGCTGAAAGCTATGTAGCTGGTGGTCAAGAAGCTAATAATACCAATGCCGTGGCCTATGCTCCAACAGAAAATCCTCAAATTGCAGTTGCAGTAGTCTTTCCTCATAATACCAATTTAACCAAAAATGTTGGGCCAGCAATTGCTCGCGACATTATCAATTTATATAACCAACACCATCCAATGAATTAGAAAGGAAGCCATGCTTTATCCAACACCTATTGCTAAGTTGATTGACAGTTATTCCAAACTTCCTGGTATTGGGATTAAGACAGCAACCCGTCTAGCCTTTTATACTATTGGAATGCCGGATGATGACGTCAACGAATTTGCTAAAAATCTCCTTTCAGCTAAAAGAGAGTTGACCTATTGTTCTATCTGTGGACGTTTAACCGATGAAGATCCCTGTTCTATCTGCACAGATCCAAGTCGGGACCAAACAACTATCCTCGTCCTAGAGGATAGTCGAGATGTAGCTGCTATGGAAAATATCCAGGAATACCACGGACTTTACCATGTTTTACATGGCCTCATTTCCCCTATGAATGGAATTAGCCCAGATGACATCAACCTCAAAAGTCTCATGACTCGCCTCATGGATAGCGAAGTTTCAGAGGTTATCGTGGCCACCAATGCAACAGCAGATGGTGAGGCGACTTCCATGTATATCTCTCGGCTTCTCAAACCCGCGGGGATTAAGGTTACTCGTCTAGCACGAGGTCTAGCAGTAGGAGCAGATATCGAATATGCGGACGAAGTAACGCTCCTAAGAGCCATTGAAAATCGTACAGAACTTTAGTCTGTAAGGATATAGAACAGGCAATTAGTTAGCAGATAAGACTTTAAGAAATCAAGAGACTAGATTTATTTTTAATCCAGTCTCTTTTGTGCTATTCAAGTTTAAAAAAATAAACAAATGTGATATACTAAAAAGCGAGTATTCTAGTAGAAATAGGACAATCATATGAAACAAACAATTATTCTATTATATGGTGGGCGCAGTGCAGAGCGTGAAGTGTCTGTATTGTCAGCTGAGAGTGTCATGCGTGCGGTTAACTATGACCGTTTTGAAGTCCAAACTTTCTTTATCAGCCAGTCTGGTGATTTCATCAAAACCCAAGAATTTACCCAAACTCCTGGCCAAGATGAACGTCTCATGACCAATGAAACGATTGATTGGGACAAGAAAATTGCTCCAAGTGCCATCTACGAAGAAGGCGCAGTTGTTTTTCCAGTTCTTCATGGACCTATGGGAGAAGACGGTTCCGTTCAAGGTTTCCTAGAAGTCTTGAAAATGCCTTATGTCGGTTGCAACATCTTGTCTTCAAGCCTGGCTATGGACAAAATCACGACTAAACGTGTCTTGGAATCTGCTGGGATTGCCCAAGTCCCTTACGTAGCCATTGTTGAAGGGGACGACTTAGCTTCTAAGATCGCAGAAGTTGAAGAAAAATTAAGGTATCCAGTCTTTACCAAACCATCTAATATGGGTTCTAGTGTTGGTATTTCTAAGTCTGAAAATAAAGAGGAACTCCATCAAGCTCTCGAACTCGCCTTTAAATATGATAGTCGTGTCTTGGTAGAGCAAGGTGTCAATGCGCGTGAAATCGAAGTTGGACTTTTAGGAAACTATGATGTCAAGAGCACTCTACCTGGTGAAGTTGTCAAGGACGTAGCCTTCTATGACTACGAAGCAAAATACATTGATAACAAGATTACTATGGATATTCCAGCCAAGATCAGTGATAATGTAGTAGCAGTCATGCGTAGAAATGCAGAAGCTGCCTTCCGTGCTATTGGCGGGCTTGGTCTCTCACGTTGTGATTTCTTCTATACAGATAAGGGAGAAGTTTTCCTAAATGAGCTCAATACCATGCCAGGATTTACCCAGTGGTCTATGTATCCCTTGCTCTGGGACAATATGGGGATTAGCTATCCAGAACTAATCGAGCGTTTGGTTGAGCTTGCTAAGGAAAGCTTTAATAAGCGTGAAGCGCACCTATTGTAAAGATAGCTATAAGGGCGGGGCAAGACTCCCTGCCCCTTTTTAAAGGAGTAAACATGAAACTTACGATTCACGAAGTTGCGCGTGTTGTCGGTGCAAAAAATGATGTGACAAGCTATGTGGACAGCCCACTAGTCAAGGCAGAGTTTGATAGTCGTTTGATTGGACCTGGTGATTTATTTGTGCCACTCAAGGGGGCGCGTGATGGTCATGACTTTATCGAGACGGCTTTTGAAAACGGCGCTACTGTAACCCTGTCAGAGAAGGAAGTAGCAGGTCATCCTTACATTTTAGTAGAGGATGTTTTGACAGCCTTTCAAGCTCTTGCAGCTTATTACCTTCAAAAAACAGGAGTAGATGTCTTTGCTGTTACAGGTTCAAATGGGAAGACAACGACCAAGGATATGTTGGCTCATTTACTTTCTACAAGCTACAAAACCTACAAAACGCAAGGAAATTACAATAACGAGATTGGATTGCCTTATACAGTTCTCCATATGCCGGATGATACTGAAAAGTTGGTCTTGGAGATGGGACAGGATCACTTGGGAGATATTCATCTTTTGTCTGAACTGGCTCATCCGAAAACAGCTATTGTGACTCTGGTCGGAGAGGCACATTTGGCCTTCTTCAAAGATCGTTCAGAGATTGCCAAAGGTAAATTACAGATTGCTGATGGAATGGGGAACGGTAGCTTGCTTTTGGCGCCAGCTGATCCCATTGTAGAGGATTATCTACCTGCTGACCAAAAAGTAGTTCGTTTTGGTCCGGGTGCAGAACTCGAGATTACAGAATTAACTGAGCGTAAGGATAGCTTGACTTTCAAGGCTAATTTCTTGGAGAAATCCCTTGATTTGCCAGTAACAGGTAAGTACAATGCGACTAATGCTATGATTGCTTCTTACGTTGCCCTGCAAGAGGGAGTGACTGAGGAGCAGATTGGTCAAGCCTTCCAGAATCTAGAGTTGACCCGCAATCGTACCGAGTGGAAAAAGGCTGCCAATGGAGCAGATATCCTATCAGATGTTTACAATGCTAATCCAACAGCTATGAAGTTGATTTTAGAAACTTTCTCTGCTATCCCAGCAAATGAAGGTGGAAAAAAAATAGCAGTTCTGGCGGATATGAAAGAACTTGGAGACCAGTCTGTCCAACTCCATAATCAAATGATTTTGAGCCTTTCCCCAGATGTCCTTGATACCGTTATTTTCTACGGTGAAGATATCGCTGACCTAGCCCAACTAGCCAGTCAAATGTTCCCAATCGGCCATGTGTACTACTTCAAGAAAACAGCCGATGAAGACCAGTTTGAAGCCATGGCCAAGCAGGTCAAGGAAAGTCTTGGTGCGCATGACCAAATCTTGCTTAAAGGTTCTAACTCTATGAATCTAGCTAAGCTAGTAGAAAGTCTAGAAAATGAGCACAACTGATTTTGCTAAGGCTCTGCAGAGAATGTTAGCTATTACCGATACTGGTTTGACCTATACAAGGGATCCTTTTGACCGTGAACGTTATGAGGATTTACGTCAGATTTTATGGAGTGTTTTGCAGGATCAAACAGAGCTCGATCAAGAGGAATTGACTGCAATTTTAAAACCAACAGGTAGCTATGCAACTCCCTTGATGGATGTGCGGGCTTGGATTGTTCAAGACCAGAAGATTTGTTTGGTTAGAGGACAAGGAGAGGATACTTGGGCATTACCTGGTGGCTTTGGTGAGGTAGGATATTCTCCCAAGGAAAATATCCGAAAAGAAGTTCAGGAAGAAACAGGATTTTCGGCAGAAGTAGGCTCTTTATTGGCAGTTTTTGATACCAACCGCTTTCAACTTCAGAACAAGCAGTATGCAAAGTTCGTCTTTGACTGTCAGTTGTTAGATGGACGCTTTCAGGAAAATCAAGAAGTTGCAGAACTAGGATTTTTTGACATTTCGGCTCTCCCTCCCTTATCTGAAAAAAGAATAACTAAGGAACAAATGGATATTCTTTGGCAGGTCTATAAGGGTGAGCGGGAACAATATATTGATTAGAAGCTTTGCTTTATCTTAAGGCAGATAGCTACTTTGGAACACAAAAATATAAGAAATAAATGTAAGCTAGGCTCTATAGAAATGAGTAAGAGGTCTGCTTATATGAAAATGAGGAAAGTTACATGAATGTTTGGGATGCTTTATTTAGCACGCAGCCGACGGAGCCACCCCAATTTGATCTTCTTTGGTATGGAAATCTATTTACTTTATTGGCACTGACTGTATTTCTTGCTTATCGCTATGGTAATAAAAAAGTTTGTCAACGATTTTTCCAGATTTTACAGGCGACCCAGTTAATCCTTCTCTACGGTTGGTATTTGGTCAATCAGATGCCTCTAGCAGAAAGTCTACCCTTTTATCATTGCCGTTTAGCAATGTTTGTAGTGCTTTTGCTTCCTGGTGTTTCTAGAGTCAAACAGTATTTTGCTGTGCTAGGAACCTTCGGGACTTTGGCAGCCTTTGTTTATCCAGTGCCAGATCCCTATCCCTTCCCCCACATCGCTATTCTGTCCTTTATTTTCGGACATTTAGCCCTCTTTGGAAATTCCTTGATTTATCTCTTGAAGGACTACGATGCTAATTTATTGGATTTCAAACGAATCCTAGTCATCACATCTTCACTGAATGCTGTGATCTTTGTGGTTAATCTAATGACGGGTGGAGATTATGGCTTTTTGACAAAACCGCCATTGGTTGGAGACCACGGTCGTTTGATCAATTATCTAGTCGTTACCCTATTCTTGACTTGTGCCATTTACTTGGTCTCTAAAGCTTTTCAGACCATGCTTGAGGAGAAGGGTGAAAGAAGACTACGAATCTGGCAAAAATGAAAAAATATTTTCCCAACCGCTTGACTTTTATCTGAGAATTTTGATACAATAGTAGGCGGTATTGTTTACCCCATTTGTAAGGCCCCGGAACCTTTCAAATAACTTGCGGACCGGAACATCCGCCCTGTAAACAAAAACGACATTCATATAGGAGAAATCATGAACAAAACTACATTCATGGCTAAACCAGGCCAAGTAGAACGCAAATGGTACGTTGTTGACGCAACTGATGTACCTCTTGGACGCCTTTCAGCAGTTGTTGCTAGCGTGCTTCGCGGAAAAAACAAACCAACATTCACACCACACACTGATACAGGTGACTTCGTAATCGTTATCAATGCTGAAAAAGTTAAATTGACTGGTAAAAAAGCAACTGATAAGATCTACTACACTCACTCAAACCACCCAGGTGGATTGAAATCAATTTCTGCTGGTGAACTTCGTTCTAAAAATGCAGTACGTTTGATCGAGAAATCAGTTAAAGGTATGCTTCCACACAATACTCTTGGCCGCGCCCAAGGTATGAAATTGAAAGTATTCGTTGGAGCTGAGCACACTCACGCTGCACAACAACCAGAAGTTCTTGATATTTCAGGACTTATCTAAGGAAAGGAACAATAAAGTATGTCACAAGCACAATATGCAGGTACTGGACGTCGTAAAAACGCTGTTGCACGCGTTCGCCTTGTTCCAGGAACTGGTAAAATCACTGTTAACAAAAAAGATGTTGAAGAGTACATCCCACACGCTGACCTTCGTCTTGTAATCAACCAACCATTCGCAGTTACTTCAACTGCAGGTTCATACGACGTTTTCGTTAACGTTGTAGGTGGTGGTTACGCTGGTCAAGCAGGAGCTATCCGTCACGGTATCGCTCGTGCCCTTCTTCAAGTAGACCCAGACTTCCGCGATTCATTGAAACGCGCAGGACTTCTTACACGTGACTCACGTAAAGTTGAACGTAAGAAACCAGGTCTTAAGAAAGCTCGTAAAGCATCACAATTCTCAAAACGTTAATCAATACGATTATATCAACGTTTCAAAGCACTTCATGGTTCACACCATGAAGTGTTTTTTTGATGATTTTTAGCAAAATTCACACCACTTTTCACACCAAATTCACACCATTATTTATTTAGGGAACGATAAGCAATCTCTCCAACAGCCATTGGGATTACGTTTGAAGTGTTGACATAAGTCTTAGTTGTAATCATATCACTATGAGTGAGGGCCTCAGAAATAGCTTCCATAGAGGTTCCAGCTTGTTTAGCGAGTGTAGCTCCTGTATGTCGTAATTTATGAGGAGTTGCATGTGCAAGTTCTGGATGACGACGCTTAACAGATTTCATCTTGTTGTTAAGGTAATCAGCATGGAGACAACTGTTTACATTCCCCTTTGTATCAATATACGTAAATACATACTGATCAGGAGTTTGGATAATATTGAATTTAGCCAGTTCAATTTTTTGTTGTTTTTTCCATTCCTGAAGCAAGTCAGTTAACTCGTTAGGAATTCGAAAAGTTGTCTTCTTGTTTCCTTTGGTAGACTTTGGATTCTTGTATCTATCTAAAGCTTGTACTAACTGAATTTCCTGTTCTTTTGTATTGATATGCTTCCATTGCAAAGCGTAGCTTTCTGATTTTCTATCTCCTAAGAAGAAGGTAGTATAGAACAAAACATAGTCTTTGAATAGAATTTTTTCAGCCTCCAGATCTTTTTCAAAAGCTGTAAACCATGCTTGAAGTTCTTCTTGAGATAGATATAAATCTTCATCTTTTTTAGATTCCTGTAGCTCGATTTTCTTAGTGGCTTTGATACGGCTTATAGTTTTTGATAGGCGATTAGTTTCGATGTACTCTAATTCTTCAGCCCAGTCAAAGATAGAGTTAACGTAGCTCCTGATAACTTTAAAATTTGCATATTCTTCAGCCTTTTGAGTTAATAGGTTTAGCACAACTTGCTTATTTTGATTAAGAAAGTCTATTGAATAATTACCAAGTAACGGTAGGATGTGTTTTCTAAAAGCAATTTCTGTTCCAACTATAGTTGCTTGAGATGGTGGTTTAGCAGCAGAAGTAGTCTGACCTGCTTTGTAGGATTCCCACCAAACGTTTTGATAGAAATCTGAAAAGAGAATAGAACTGCTATTCTCTAATAAAGCAGATCCTCCACTATGAATTTTATCAATCTTGTTTTGAAGCTCTAGTTCGTATTTTTTTGCTTCACTCCTTGTCTTGAACCGTTTTTCAATCACTTTCTTATCAACACCTAGTGAAGACTTGACTTCCTCAGGAATGTAGATACGTAAGCGATAAGTTCCATTTTTAGTTTTTGAAATTGACATAGTATTCTCCTTTGTAATTGAGCTAGAAAAATACCGTGATTTCATTATAACAAACCACGGTAGAAATACTACTGATTTTGTAACCAGAGATTGATTTCAGATTTGCTAAAGCGAATAGTTTTACCAACCTTAATGCAAGGCAATCCTTGCTTAATCCACTTGTCTAAAGTATTGTTTGTTATATTCAAGTACTCACAAGTCTGCTTTTTATTTAAAAGTTGATTGGTATTTTCATTAATATCTAAAAAATTATCTAGTTCTTTCTTAACAGTATCTGATATTAGTAATTGAAATTGCCTAATCATTTCGTCTGGAATAAATAAATTCATAAAAAGTCCCGTTTATTTCTTTCTGTTAGATTTAAATTTTTTTAGTTTGTATTTTGTTTTTTAAGTCTTCAAGGGTTGAAGAGTTAAAAAATAGGGAAACGTTGCTGTAGCAATACTTTTCCATTTTTTAAATCAGAATTTATATTAAAATGGTATATGTGTTTTCCAAGTTTTATTAAAAAAATAATCCAGGAATGAACCTATGTCTTTATCCTTGATTTGAATAATTTCATTAAAAAATGGATCTTTTTTTTCATTTGTAAAACTAGGGATTTTAAAAGAAAGGAGTTCATTATTTTGATTATCCTTGTAGCAACCAAAATCAAGGATAGTAATAAGAGATAGAGTATTTAGCATTAAGCGAAAGAGATATAGTACTTGCCATGTAATCATAATAGAAAGAAAATTACTTTCATTTTTTAAGTCATTCCTCCTACTCTCTTTAATAAGATTTTTTTTAGTTCTTGCAGAGTTTTTTGGATTTACAAATTCAGATACATCAATAAACAAGAAAATAGATTCATCCAATGTTAATGGATATAAATAATCCATAGCATGATTTAGTTGAGTTTCAAAAAGTGTTTTTATATATCCATCTTTACCTTTTTCCTCATACAATTCTTTTAACTTATTTTGGGTATCTCTTACTGAAGTTTGAACAATTATCTTAAAGTTTGATAATCCTTTCTTAATCACACTATACACAAATGAAGAGAGCTGATCATTATGTAGTTTATCTAAGTCAGTAGTCTGGAATTCACTTTTAATTTTTTTTTCTTTCAGTGTCATTTCGTATCTATAGATGCGGTATTTACGAGATACGTTTAATTCAATCTGTTTATTATGTTCTGCTTTTGCTGTTTTATCGTAAAGAACATGCAACAAGTTTTCATTTTTTTTACTTGAAAGAATATGATGATCTTCAGAAGTTGAACATTTTGTATAAACTTTTTTATTTACTTGAGATGTATTAGATAAGCTCCTCAATAATAAATTTCTTGTTTGAAAATGAATAATCGAATCAGTAGCAAATGTAAATGCGATTTCCATTTCAAGAACCCTAATAATAGTTGGGATAATCCAAATACCAGTTTGCTGTTTGATTCCTGTTATAACGTTTATTAGTTTCTTTCGTATTGCTGAAATAGAGAGAATTTCAAAATTGAGACCCCCATGATTCAGCTGTAGTAAGCAATAATTAACAGTATCTCCGTTTTCTTTTTTATAAATTTTTCCAATTTCAAGTCTTCCGAATTCCCTTGATTGGATAATTAAATCGTCTATCTGATTTGAATTGTAATTAAATTTTTTAACTTCACGAGGATTCGTTTTTCTGAATTCTATCAGTTTTTCAATGTCAACAATTAGATTTTCACCTAAGTTAAAAACCATGCGATCAAAGCCCCAGAAGGAATTCATAAAACTAAAACAAGATTGAATTTCTTTCTCATTTAAATGCTTCTGTTCAGTAGAAACTTTAAGTTGTCTTATCAAGTTTTTAAGGTTTCCTTTCTACTATTATTTTTGATTGAAATTATGTTAGGAAGTATTAGAGATTGAAAAAAACAGTTAAATTATTTTAACCGCATTTGTAATTCAATTTATCCCTTTTTTTTCATATATAATTAGTATGCCAGGAACTTTGCTAAGAACTGTGTTTTTTTAAATTTTTTTGTGAAAAAATTTTTAAAAATAAAAAAACACTCAATTAAGAGTGCTTTAAAAACGCGTCTTGACAAGGTTTTGAAGAAAAAAAGTAGGCTCTTACCTACTTTAATTTTTTTAGTTTAGAACAAGAATGTTAAGAAAGAAATCAATACTTTCAGTACGATCTTTTATTGATGTAACAAGGTTTTGAAGGAAAAAGTAAGTTTTTATCTACTTTATTTATTTTTATAAAAAATTTTTTTTATTCTTCATTTAAATTTAGGATGTTGAGAAAAAAATCAATAATTTCAGTACGATTTTTATTTAGTTGAATTTTTTAATTTTAATGAGAGATGTATCATAATGTTTGGGAAAAGTTATTTAGTTTGCTTGTGCGATTAACTTATATGCATAGGATTTTTGAAACTCTTCTGGTCGATTGTGTCCGAGAGCACGTGATACAATTAAACAAGCTTTTCGATCAAGGACAACACCTTTTAATTCGCCTCGTAGATAAATTTTTTCTTTTTTATCTTTGATATCTTTGGGATCTCGCGCGACAAGAAGATAAAGACGTTTTGCGTATTCTGCACGATATTTATGAGGTTTTAAAGCAGATGGAACTTGAAACACACGCTTTTTACCAGCTAGTTTAAATTCTTCAACAAACCTCTCTAATTCTTCTTTATCTCGCGTAATAATCGGAATCCATCGGTCTCGTGCTCCTTTTGATTTATGCTTTTTACCAATGATTTTAAGATAGTATCGACCATCTTCACGTTGATGTAGAGAATCACCTGTAATAGCTTTTAATTCATTCTTACGTAACCCAGTGGCAGATACGATTGAGAACCAGCGATTATTTGTTTCTTCAGACATCCTGTCATCATTAGACTTCAAACGATTATTCTTTTTGTCGGCTCGATATCGAATATCCGTTGCAATAAAAGCAGTAGAAGATACACCTAAGACTTTAGCTAATGCTGCTTTATAGGTTGACTGGGTTGGAGCAGAAAGTCCTAATTTCTTACAATGTTCTAAGTATTGATTTACTAAGTCAATCCATCCCTCAATATCGTTAGATTTATCAAGGGTTTCTAAATCTTCGGCAGTAGTTATTGAGGCAACAAAGGAAGCGAATCTACTCCAAGATCCAGCGTAATTGTGTAAGGTTCAGTCTGTATGGATTAAATGAATGTCCTCTCCCGTTTTTTTGGATTCATTTCGCTTGATTCCCTTTCCTTTTTTAAAGCGCGTGACTAGATTAGTTAGTCCTTTTGATTGGACGAATTGTTTCCGACCCTCAAAAGTTGTTAGAGAATCCATCTGTTGTTTCTTAGCTTTCTCTTTAGCTTCTCGTCGTTCAGCACGACTACGTCTCTTCTTTGCCATAGTTCTTTCCTTTCTATTGTAGATAATGTGCTTATAAAGAAGATCTTAAGAAAATTCTTAAGGTTTTTTTAATTCAAGTTGAAGTAGTGCAGTGACTTAAGCTTATATTCACTGATGTAGTATCTTCCCTTTGCTTAGGGCGCTTCTTAATTGATGGCTAAGAAGATAACCAAGTCATTTTACAACATGACAAGTTGACTCAATTCAAATAAGATGTAGAGTTCCATCTTTCAGATAAAAATCTGTTGTTTTTTCTTGTTAGTCTTTTTCAGGTTTAAATGCTCTGAATTTAGCGACTGAGCTAAGCTAGTTTTTGTATTTGATTTTTAGACTTTTGTTATTTACTTTAGTTTTTATACTTTGATTTTTTACTTTGTTATGATCAAAAAATTTTTTTAAACTGCTGTTGACATTACTTTTATTATCTATACATTTATTTTTTTTTGGTAAATGAAATACAAAAATTGGTTCCTGTTATTTACTTTCGTTTTTTACTTTTATTCTTTACTTTGTTACGATCAAAAAATTTTTTTTTAAACTGCTATTGACATCTTTTTTATTATCTATACATTTATTTTTTTTTAGTTAATGAAATACAAAACTGGTTCTTTCCTAACCCAGCTTAAACCTACTGTTTCCACGATAGCTACCTCCTTTCAAACATAAAAAACGTAGCTATATTAGTTACGTCTCTACTTAATCAATTATCTACATATTATTAGTATGCCATAAATTTTAAAATAAAAAAATCAGGATAAGATTTTTTTACGTTATTCACTTTTACCTAGTACTGTGTGTTTAGCGTGACTTACACATACGTTCCTGTCAACGCTAAACACACAGAAAAATCAGAATCGTAAAAAAACTGATGGATGAGAGAAAGATGAAAAACTACAAAAAATTTAATAAGAGAAACAACTTATGTATCGTTTTTCCTTAATTATTTTTTTTTATTTTGAAATTTATGGCATACTATAATTATGATAATACTCAAGGAGGGAACAACTATGTTTCTAAAATATTATTCACTCATTAACTTTATTCTCTATAAAAATCGCAGAGAATTCGAAAACTCATTTGATTGCTACCCAAAAAAGACAGTGTATGAGTTCTATATTAGGGAGTCTACAGGAGGAATGAAAATTAGGCAAAAAGAACATAATGCAATTCATGTTAGCCTAGCTTCTAATAGAGGAAGTTATATTACACTTTACTTAAGGAATTTTACGCCAGAGGATTTGGTGGCTATGATGAATTCTTTAATCAAACAGAAGAAAGAACTTGGATATGAGAGGTTGATTTGCTTGTTATCAGATCTCAAAAATGATGAACGCTTAAGTTTATTGATGAAGTTATCCAAGATGAAATAAACATACTTGGACGAGTATCTTAGTGTGTTTTTGTGGTAAATTTGTCTTTAAAATAGATAAGATAGATTATTTGATAAAGCCATTGTATTAGATGATTGGTTTGTCAACAATGTAACAGATGAATTATTTCATTCAGCTAGAGCTGGATAAAAACGCACCAAAATTGGTGCGTTTTTATTTTTTATGCTATAATAGAAATAAATAAAAGGAGGAATTACATGATTGGAGAAAATATAAAAACGTTACGTAAAACACATAAATTAACCCAGCCTGAGTTTGCAAAGATTGTTGGTATTTCTAGAAATAGTCTGAGTCGTTATGAAAATGGAACAAGTCGAGTTTCGACAGAATTAATAGATCGTATCTGCAAGAAATTTAATGTTTCGTATATCGATATCGTAGGGGAGGAAAAAATGCTCACACCAGTAGAAGATTATCAATTGACTCTGAAAATTGAAGTGATTAAAGAACGGGGGGCGAATATCTTAGCGCAACTTTATCGTTTTCAAGATGAACAAGGAATTGCATTTGATGATACTTTGAATCCTTGGGTTCTAATGAGCGATGATTTGTCTGATTTGATTAATACGAGGATTTATCTTGTTTCAACGTTTGAGGATATAGAGCGATTTAATGGCTATTTGGATGGTATTGAACGTATGCTAGAACAAGCTAGTCATCTGGTGGTGGCTTAATGAAACTAGAAGAATTTAGTCAAGATAATTTTGAACAAGCCTCCAAACGGCTTATCCGTTCTTTAACTCGTGGTAAAACAACTTCGTCTCAGCCCAAGGCTATCTTGCTAGGTGGACAGAGTGGTGCTGGGAAAACAACGATTCATCGTATTAAACAAAGGGAATTTCAAGGTAATATCATTATCATTGATGGAGATAGTTATCGCTCTTTTCATCCGAACTACCTTGGCCTACAGGAAAAGTATGGCAAAGATAGTGTGGATTATACCAAAGTATTCGCGGGACAAATGGTTGAATATCTTGTAGATGAGTTGAGTAAAAAAGGTTATCATTTATTAATCGAGGGTACCTTAAGAACAACAGAAGTTCCCCGAAAAACGGCCCAATTATTAGAAACTAGAGGATATAAAGTTTCACTTGCACTGATTGCGACCAAGCCAGAATTGTCTTATCTCAGTACCTTGATACGTTATGAGGAGCTCCATGCTATAGATCCTAGTCAAGCGAGAGCGACTCCCAAAGTGCACCATGATGGAATTGTAGAACATTTAGTTGATAACTTACGAGAGTTAGAAAATGACAAAATTTTTAATCAAATTCAAATTTATCAAAGAGATCAATCGTGTGTTTATGATTCGGAAGTAGATCAAATCTCAGCAGCAGAAGTTCTACACGAATGCCTATTTGGAAAATGGAATAAGGTGGAGGAAGAGATGTTGAAGGTGGGACAGGAACGGTTGAGAGAGCTGGGGGAAATTGATAAGTGACGAAGGGCTAATTTATTAGTACATTTAAAAAAGTAATTTATTTTTGTACCAGATTTAACTACTCATAATCTCTGGGAAATGGTTGAACAGTATAAAACAGGTAAATTAAGAGATTATGAATAAGGGCATTTTAAGTAATGTAAAGAAAAGCAAAGAATATGCAAAGTGTTTATTTTAAGGCAATCATCACAAGTTAATTTTTAAAAATAATTTAGTATTTTTTGTTTTTTTGACCAAACTATGACCAAAATTTGACCAAAAAAATATATTTTAGTGAATGAATATAGAATAAAGTGGATCAGGAAACTGGTCTATTTTTTTGTGAAATAGTATTCAGAGTAATTCAAAAATATTTTATCATTCTCACTATGGAATTTTTCTGTCCAATTAGAAATGTTGAAAGAAATTAAATAATATTTTGGGTGTATAGATTAGATATATAGTTTTAAATATGATTGCGCTTTCAAAAATGTTGTATTTTATTGAGTTATCCCTTGACAATTTTGTTTAGAAAATATATGATAAGGATAATGACAGCGGTGTCATTTTGTCTGATGAAAAAAATTAGTAATAAATATTAAAAAAACAATAAAAAATTTGGAGGTGTTTTATGAAGCATTTTGTTCACAATGAGGTTTTTAGTATTCGGAAACTTAAGGTTGGATTGTGCTCTGTTTTGGTAGCGATTTCATTTCTGGGGGTACAAAGTGTTTTTGCTGATGAAGCTGTTACAAGTACTTCACAGATATCTATGAATAAGCTTTATACTTCAACAACCAATAGTTTAGAAAGCTCATCAACTAATAATGATGATAAATCTACTGGGATTGACTCTTCTACTTCACAATTAACCGAAAGTAATGTTGATTCTCCTTTGATACCTAATAAAGAATATAAAGAAGATGGGGTAAATACTGGAACTTATGAAGATGAAATGAAAGATTCTCCTCTAGTTTCTAATAGTGCCCTTTCTAATTCAACTATCAAAACTTTAGAAGGTTCCTTAACTAGTAATCATGACAGTTTGACTGATTTTATTACTACTTATTCAAAGTCAGTTAGTTCTGAGAACGAAGTTGCAGATACTTCTAATAGTAATGAAGTGAGAGATAGTAACACTGCTTTAGAAAAAGGGACTGAAGTTTCGGCTTTAAGTGTAAAAGATTATGGTGCAGTGGGTGATGGTGTATCAGATGATAGACAAGCAATTCAAGATACAATAGATGCAGCTGCTAAAGGATTAGGCGGAGGAAAAGTATATTTTCCTGAAGGTACTTATTTAGTTAAAGAAATTGTCTTTTTGAGAAGTCATACTCACCTAGAAGTACATGAAAAAGCTACAATATTAAATGGTATCAATATCAAAAATCATCCTTCTATTGTATTCATGACGGGTCTATTCACTGACGATGGAGATCAAGTTGAGTGGGAACCAACTGAAGATATCAGTTACTCTGGTGGAACAATTGATATGAATGGAGCTTTGAATGAAGAGAGGACAAAAGCTAAGAATCTCCCTTTGATCAATTCTTCAGGAGCCTTTGCTATAGGAAATTCAAAAAACGTAACAATAAGTAATGTTACCTTTAAAGATAGCTATCAGGGGCATGCCATTCAAATTGCAGGTTCAAAAAACGTACTAGTAGATAACTCTCGTTTTTTGGGACAAGCTCTTCCTAAGACTATGAAGGATGGTCAGATCATCAGTAAGGAGTCTATTCAAATAGAGCCATTAACCAGAAAAGGCTTTCCATATGCATTAAATGATAATGGCCAAAAATCTGAAAATGTAACGATTCAAAATTCTTATTTTGGTAAAAGTGAAAAATCAGGTGAATTAGTAACTGCAATTGGGACACATTATCAAACTGCAACAACTGAAAATCCTTCAAATATTAAAATTCTAAATAATCATTTTGATAATATGATGTATGCGGGTGTTCGCTTTACAGGATTTACTGATATTTTAATAAAAGGAAATAGGTTTGATAAGAAAACTAAAGAGGAAAGTGAACACTATCGTGAAAATGGTGCTGCTTTAGTTAATGCTTATAGTTATAAAAATGTTAAAGACGTATTAGATCTGAATAAACATGTGACTATTACTGAAAATGTATTTAATATTGCTGATGCTAAAACAAAAGCAATACGTGTTGCAAAAGATAGTGCAGATTATCTTGGAAAAGTGTCTGATATTACTGTAACAAAGAATATCATTCATAATAATTCGCAAAATGCTGAACAGCCAAATATTGAATTATTAAGAGTCAGCAACAATTTGGTAGTATCTGATAATATCATTTCGGGAGGTAAAGACGGAATCGTAATTGAAGAATCCGCTGGAACTATTACTGTCCTAAATAATCAACTTTCCAATTTAACAGGAAATCATGTTTCCTTACTTAAAACTGATTTTAAAGGGACTAGTTCAGACACAAATAATAGTGTTGGTGATTTTAATATTATAACTGAGAATGAAAGTTATAAAATCTTTTCCCAAAATTCAGACAACCACTCAGATAACCACTCAGATAACCACTCAGATAACCACTCAGATAACCACTCAGATAACCACTCAGATAACCACTCAGATAATCATGTGGAGGAATTAAAACCTGTAGTTGAAAACAAAAATAATTTAGCTAATAATTACTCAGCAAATAGTGTAGATGATAAAATTGAAAAATCAAATCATGATTCAGATAATGTAGTAACAGTAGAAATTTCACAAAAACAAGATGATGTAACCAATATTAGTGAAGTAGTGAAGGTAAAAGATAATCAACATGCATTACCAAAAACTGGATTAAATAAAATGGCTGAGATGGTTATAACTGTAATTGGAATTTGCCTTCTATTTGGACAATGGAGTTTAAAACGTCGTTATGAAGATAGATAGAATTTGCTCAATACAAGGTAGCGCTAAAGAGAACGAAGATAGCGTAGATTACAAAAACCAATATTTCTGGATTATAGATGGAGCAACAGATTTATTTAATGCAAAAGACTCTATAGGTTATTCAGTTTCAGAAGTATCTCATCTTATTTCTGAGTGTCTCAAGCAGTATTGTAACGATTCTTTATCATTGAAGAAAATTTTCGAGCTTGCTTTAGATGACGTTAGAAAAAGAATTAAGATAGATAAGTGTGAGTTTGATGATTATTCCCAGTTGCCAACATTTGCCTTTATTTTTGCGAAATTATCTGGTTTAAAATTAGAATACATAATGATTGGCGATTGTGTTATGATAGTCAACAATCAAGTGATTACAGATCATAGAGTAGATTGTCTTTTTGAGCAGGGAAAATTTGCAATCAAATCTAATCATGAAGTTGATAAAAAGACAATATTACAAAATATTAGGAAGCTAGCTAATAAACCAGAAGGATATTGGATAGGTTCACTAGATAAAAGTAGTATAAATCATGTTATAAATGGTAGTTTGGAAGTAACTAGTAATCATATTGTTTTAATGACTGATGGTTTTTACGACTTTTATACTCAAAATTCAGGCTACTCTTTTGAAGAATTGATTGAAATAAGAAAAAAATCTAGAAATATTGATCCTATTTATGGAAAAAAAGATGATGCAAGTATTTTGATTATTGAGGTTAGATAATGTTGAGAAGCAATTTTGACAATGAAATCATTGAATTGTCGAACAATCTAGAAAATATATGGGACTCTATAATAAAAAAGTATGAAATAATTTTTGACACTCTAACCGAAGTTCAAAAACAAAGTATTGTAGATAATGATTTAGTTATCAATGAAGCAGTTGTTGAAATAGATATGAAAGGAATCGAACTAATCTGTTTACAACATCCTGTCTCTAGTGATTTGAGAAAAATTATTACTATAGTAAAGCTATCAACAGATATTGAACGTATCGGAGACCGAATCGTTGAAATAGTTATAGTTTTAAAAAATGTTCATGCAATGCATGAATGGGGGGCGTTGTTTTATGAATTGTTAAAAATACATTTTGAACTAGGCGAGTACTTAAAGAGAGCTTTATTATGGTTTAAGAAGAGAAATTATGAGTTTGACGTATATGACTATAATAAAAAATATCATTTAATATCTAATTTATGTCAAAAACTAGGAGATAAAGCAGTAGAGAATTTTCTTATTGAACCCAAAAATGTTGATGAAGCTATTGTATTTTTAGAAGTTATTAATATTCTTGATAAGATGTCCCATACAACACAATCTATTTATAAATGGTTAGATTATCAGGAAAGAGGAGTATTATAGATAAAGAGGAGTAAATATGCAGACAATAGTAGATAATTTTGTTAATAGAGTTATTGAATATGGAATTTATAAACCGATGGACCAGATATATATAAAAAATAGAGTTTTGGCCTTAATCGGGGAAGAAGGAACTGATAAGATTTCAAATGATAGTGATCTTAAAAAATTAAAAGACGATTTAGTAGAAATAGCTTTAAAGAATGGTAAAATTGCTGATTTAGCTGAGGCGAAGGAATGTTTAGGTGCAGAGCTGATGAATTTCATCGTTCCATTACCAAGTCGCCTTAATGATATTTTTTGGAGTTCATATGATGTTTCTCCACAGGAAGCAGTTGAAGAGTTCTATCAGCTAAGTAAAGATAGCGACTATATTAAATTGTCAGCTATCTCTAAAAATATAGCTTTTCATACTGAAACTAATTATGGTTCACTTGAAATTACAATCAATTTATCAAAACCAGAAAAAGATCCGAAAACAATCGCGGCAGAGAAATTAGTAAAGTCATCTAATTATCCAAAATGTTTACTTTGTATGGAAAATGAAGGTTATCAGGGGAGAATAAATTATCCAGCACGTGCTAATCATAGAATTATTCGATTGGAACTGGGAGACGAAGTATGGGGGTTCCAGTATTCTCCATACTCATATTTTAATGAGCATGCGATATTCTTGAATAGTCAACATGTACCAATGGCTATTACGTCAAAAACATTTGAACAATTATTGGAGATTGTTGATATTTTACCAGGATATTTTGCTGGTTCAAATTCTGATCTTCCTATCTCAGGAGGATCTATCCTTAGTCATAATCACTACCAGGGAGGAAAACATATTTTCCCAATGGAAAAAGCAAAATTTGAGAGAGAATTTCTTTTTAAAGACTTTGAGGATATTAAAGCTGGGATTATAAAATGGCCAATGTCAGTGATTAGGCTACAAGGTGAAAATAAAAATCGTTTGGTAGAATTAGCCACTAAAATCCTAGATATCTGGAGAGAATATTCAGATTTAGACGTAGACATCATTGCTAAGACTGAAGATGTTCCACACCATACGGTGACTCCTATTGCTCGTAAAGTAAATGGGAGATATGAATTGGATATTGTTTTGAGAGATAATCATACTACTGAACAATACCCAGATGGTGTTTACCATCCTCATCAAGATGTACAACATATTAAAAAGGAAAACATCGGGTTAATTGAGGTGATGGGACTTGCGATTTTACCACCTCGTTTGAAAACAGAGTTAGAAGAAGTTGAGAAATATCTTTTAGGAAAAGATAACGCAATTGCTGATTATCATTTAGAATGGGCCGTTCAATTGAAAGAAAAATATCCTGGACTTAAAGAGGAGGAGGTTCATAGCGTAGTTCAAAATGAAGTAGGGCAAGTATTTGCGAGAGTTCTCGAAGATGCAGGTGTTTATAAGAATACTCAAACCGGACATGAAGCATTTATGAGATTTGTTAAATCGGTTGGAATTAATTAGGAGGAAGTAAAAATGGCAATATTGGTAACAGGCGGAGCTGGTTATATTGGTAGCCATACCGTAGTAGAATTACTAAATTTAGGCAAGGAAGTCGTTATTGTCGACAACCTTTCAAACTCAAGTATTTTAGTATTAGATCGTATTGAAGCAATTACAGGGCAACGTCCTGCGTTTTACGAATTAGATGTTTGTGATAAACAAGGATTGAGAAAAGTTTTTGAACAAGAATCTATTGAGGCTGCAATTCATTTTGCAGGATACAAAGCTGTCGGCGAATCCGTGCAAAAGCCTGTAATGTACTACGAAAATAATATTATGAGTACATTAGCTCTTGTTCAAGTGATGTCAGAGTTTAATGTTAAAAAGATTGTATTTTCATCGAGTGCAACTGTATACGGTATTCACAATCAATCACCCCTCGTTGAGACAATGCCGACAAGTGCAACAAATCCTTATGGATACACCAAAGTGATGCTTGAACAGATTTTAAAAGATGTTCATGTAGCAGATTCAGAGTGGAGTATTGCATTGCTTCGTTATTTCAATCCGATTGGTGCTCATGAGTCTGGGTTGATTGGTGAAGATCCATCAGGCATTCCTAACAACTTAATGCCTTTTATTGCACAAGTAGCGGTAGGTAAGCGACCAGAGCTAAGTGTTTTTGGAGATGATTATGATACGGTAGATGGTACTGGTGTTCGCGATTATATCCATGTAGTGGATTTAGCGATAGGGCATATAAAAGCTTTAGAAAAAGTATCTGAAAAAACAGATGTTTATATTTATAACCTTGGTTCAGGAGAAGGCACAAGTGTATTACAACTTGTAAATACATTTGAAAGTGTTAATAAGGTTCCAATTCCGTATAAAATTGTACCAAGACGATCAGGAGACGTTGCGACTTGTTATGCAAATGCAGATAAGGCGTATAAGGAATTAAATTGGAAGACTACAAAAACGGTCGAAGACATGTGTAGAGATACATGGAATTGGCAATCAAAAAATCCTAATGGATACAATAAATAATAAAGTTCAAGTAGTCTTGTAATATATATATTAAAAAAAATTAAAAAAAATTAATGAAAGCGCTTGACAAAGTAAACGGTTACATTGTATAATACAAATATGAATGACACCGATGTCAAAAAATATAAAAGAAGGTCTGTTTATGAAAAACTTAACAAAAATTAAGTTCAAAGAGAACGGAGAATTTAATCATTTTCCTGGAAATACAGTTGTAGCAAATCTTTATACTAATTCAGATTTGATGGAAGTTGTTGATATCATTCAATCACGCTATAGAGAGTTACCATTTATAGACAAATTCACATTAACTCCAAGAGATTCTATTCATATGACTGTAATTGAATTGCTTTGCCATGAAAATCGTGAGCCTGAATTTTGGAGTAGCCATCTACCATTGGATACGCCATTACAAGAAATTCATGATTACTTTGCAAAACAACTAGAAATTTTCCCATTGCTAAACGAAGATATTCATATGCGTGTGACTGAAATGGGAAATCAAAACATTTTAGTAGAACCAGCCGATGAAAAATCAGCTAAACGATTAGAAGAAATTAGAACATATGTTTCTGAAAAAGCAGGTGTTCGGTTCCCTAATCATGATCGCTATCAATTCCATATCTCAATTGGATATCTTCGAGTTCCATTAACTGAAGAAGAAAATGAAGAGTTTACTAAAGTGAAAAAGGAATTAACCGAAGTTCTGCTTGAAAAGATTCCTGTCATTACAGTAAATCGTATCGATTACACAGTATTTGAAGATATGAGACGTTTTGTTCCATATTGCGAAAAATTTTAAAATAAAATTATAATTAAAAATAAAAAGGAGATTTCATATGAAAAAATCTAAATTATTATCGTTTTTAGCTGCAGGGGTTGCGGTTACAACATTGGCAGCATGTTCAGGTGGTTCAACTAATTCATCAAATTCTTCGAGCGATACACCTCAATCAGAAGAAAAAGCTGACAAGAGCCAAGAATTAGTAATTTATTCTAACTCTGTTTCAAACGGACGTGGGGATTGGTTAACTGCTAAGGCTAAAGAAGCTGGTTTCAATATTAAAATGGTTGACATTCCAGGTGCTCAGTTGGCCGATCGTGTTATTGCTGAAAAAAATAATGCAGTAGCTGATATGGTATTTGGTATTGGAGCTGTTGATTCAAATAAAATTAGAGATCAAAAATTATTGGTACAGTACAAACCTAAATGGTTAGATAAAATTGACCAATCTCTATCAGATAAAGATAACTACTACAATCCTGTAATTGTTCAGCCATTAGTTTTAATCGGTGCTCCTGACGTGACTGAAATGCCTAAAGATTGGACTGAGTTAGGCAGCAAATATAAAGGTAAATATTCAATTTCTGGACTTTCAGGGGGAACAGGGCGTGCGATCTTGGCAAGTATCCTTGTTCGCTATCTCGATGATAAAGGAGAATTAGGCGTTTCTGAAAAAGGTTGGCAAGCAGCTAAAGAATATTTGGAAAATGCGTACACTCTTCAAAAGGGTGAAAGTTCAATTGTTAAAATGTTAGATAAGGATGACCCAATCCAGTACGGTATGATGTGGGGTTCTGGTGCATTAGTTGGACAAAAAGAACAAAATGTTGTATTTAAAGTAATGTCTCCTGAAATTGGTGTTCCGTTTGTAACTGAACAAACAATGATTTTGAATACTAGTAAGAAACAAGCTTTAGCTAAAGAATTTATTGATTGGTTTGGTCAAACAGAAATTCAAGTAGAGTACAGCAAAAACTTTGGTTCTATTCCTGCAAATACTGAGGCAGTGAAAGAGTTACCAGAAGCTACTAAGAAATTTGTTGATCAAGTGAAACCGCAAAGTATTGATTGGGAAGCTGTTGGAAAACATTTGGATGAATGGGTTGAAAAAGCTGAACTAGAATATGTAAAATAGGCCATAAGTGTAAATTTTAAAATTCCAAGTCTCTCTAAAGTTTCTAAACCTACATGAGAAATTAAGAGAGACTTTTCATTTATAAGTAAAGGAAGTTAGTAATATGATTAAATTTGATAACATTCAAATTAAATACGGTGATTTTATCGCGATTGATAATCTAAATTTAGATATTAAGGAAGGAGAATTCTTTACCTTCCTTGGACCATCTGGTTGCGGTAAATCAACAACTTTAAGAGCTTTGGTAGGTTTTTTAGACCCTTCATCTGGAAGTATTGAGGTTAATGGGAAAGATGTTACTCATATGGAGCCAGAAAAACGTGGAATCGGGATTGTATTCCAATCTTACGCACTATTTCCAACAATGACAGTTTTTGATAATATTGCATTCGGTCTAAAGGTTAAAAAAGTTGCTCCAGATGTTATTAAAGCCAAGGTTTCTGCAGTGGCCGCTAAAATTAAGATTTCAGATCAACAGTTGCAACGTAACGTTTCAGAATTATCTGGAGGACAACAACAGCGTGTAGCTCTAGCTCGTGCTCTTGTGCTTGAGCCTAAAATTCTCTGTCTGGATGAACCCTTGTCAAACCTAGATGCAAAATTACGTGTAGATTTAAGAAAAGAGTTGAAACGTCTTCAAAAAGAATTGGGAATTACAACTCTATATGTTACACATGACCAAGAGGAAGCGTTAACGCTATCTGATAGGATTGCTGTCTTTAATAATGGTTTTATTGAACAAGTGGGAACACCAGTAGAAATTTATCATAATTCTCAAACAGAATTTGTATGTGATTTCATTGGAGACATTAACGTACTTACAGATGAAACTGTTCACGGAATTCTTCTAAATAATGCTCATGTTCTTTTGGAAGATAAAAAAGGTTACATTCGTTTAGAAAAAGTTCGCTTCAAACGTGAAACAGATCAGGATTTTGTTTTAAAAGGTTCAATTATTGATGTGGAATTTTCAGGAATTACAATTCGCTATACTGTTCAGGTATCTGAAAATCAAATTATTAATGTAACAAGTATCGATAGTCAGTCTGCTATTAGATCTGTCGGAGAAAGTGTGGAATTGTTTATCACACCATCAGACGTTCTGCAATTTTAAGGAGGTGCAGTATGCGTCATAAATTAAATTGGAAAGATTGGCTCATTCGTTTAGGGTTAATCTGGTTCTTGGTAACTTTCATTATCTATCCAAACTTTGATTTAGTAGTTAATGTATTTGTAAAAGGTGGAGAATTTTCACTTGATGTCGTACAACGAGCTCTTAAATCTCAACGTGCGATTCAGAGTATTATGAACAGTTTTAAGTTAGCATTCTCACTAATTATAACTGTTAATGTTGTTGGTGTACTTTGTGTATTGTTTACAGAATATTTTGATATTAAAGGAGCTAAAATATTAAAACTAGGATACATGACGTCACTAATCTATGGTGGAGTAGTTTTGGCTACTGGTTATAAATTCGTTTATGGACCATATGGAATGATTACCAAATTTTTACAAGGTATTATTCCATCTTTAGATCCTAACTGGTTTATTGGTTATGGTGCAGTTCTATTTATTATGACATTTTCTGGTACTGCTAATCACACCTTATTCCTAACTAATACAATTCGTAGTGTAGACTATCATACTATTGAAGCTGCACGTAATATGGGTGCAAAACCATTTACAGTGTTTAGAAAAGTAGTATTGCCAACTCTTATTCCTACTTTATTCGCTCTGACAATTATGGTTTTTCTAAGTGGGTTATCAGCAGTAGCAGCACCTATGATTGTTGGTGGGAAAGAATTCCAAACTATTAACCCAATGATCATAACATTTGCTGGAATGGGAAATTCTCGTGACTTAGCCGCCTTTCTAGCAATTATTTTGGGTGTTGCCACTACGATTTTGCTTACTATTATGAACAAGATCGAAAAAGGCGGAAATTATATTTCTATTTCTAAAACGAAAGCACCTTTGAAAAAACAAAAAATCACATCTAAACCATGGAATATCATTGCACATATTGTTGCTTATGCTTTGTTCACTGTTTTCATGTTACCATTGATTTTCATTGTATTGTATTCATTTACTGACCCAGTTGCAATACAGACAGGAAACTTATCATTATCAAACTTTACTCTTGATAATTACAGATTGTTCTTTAGTAATAGTGCTGCGTTTTCTCCATTCCTAGTCAGCTTTATATATTCTATCATTGCTGCAACTACTGCAACAGTTCTTGCTGTTGTGTTTGCGCGAGTAGTTCGTAAACATAAAGCTCGATTTGATTTCTTGTTCGAATACGGAGCTCTTCTTCCTTGGCTATTACCAAGTACACTTCTAGCAGTTAGTTTATTGTTCACTTTCAACCAACCTCAACTTTTAGTCTTTAACCAGATTCTAGTTGGTAGTTTAGTAATTTTGCTAATCGCTTATATTGTTGTAAAAATTCCATTCTCTTATAGAATGGTACGTGCAATCTTATTTAGTGTTGATGATGAGATGGAGGATGCTGCTAGAAGTATGGGGGCTTCACCATTTTACACAATGATGAAGGTTATTATTCCTTTCATCTTGCCGGTTGTTCTCTCTGTTATCGCACTCAACTTTAATTCTTTATTGACCGATTTCGATTTATCTGTATTCCTTTATCATCCATTGGCTCAACCATTAGGTATTACGATTCGTTCTGCAGGTGATGAAACAGCAACATCTAACGCACAAGCTCTTGTATTCGTTTATACAATTGTTCTAATGATTATTTCTGGAACTGTGTTATACTTCACACAGAGACCACGCGGTAAGAAAAGGAAATATTAATGCTATCATCCGGCATGGGACTATCATACATTGAAATTATCATTAGAGTTGTATTATCTTTGGTCATTGGAAGTATTATTGGCTTGGAAAGAGGAAGTAAATCTCAACCAGCAGGTATTCGTACACATAGTATCGTTTGTATGGCTGCTTGTTTGATTATGATGACTAATGAATTTGTATCTTATAAGTTTGGAACAGGAGATCCGACACGTTTAGGTGCTCAAGTTATTTCTGGTGTTGGTTTTCTTGGAGCTGGAACAATTCTTATCACAGATAAAAAGAAGGTTACGGGTCTGACAACTGCAGCAGGAATCTGGGCTTCTGCAGGAATAGGTTTAGCTATTGGAGTAGGTTTTTATGAAGGTGCTCTGTTAGTAGCTATTTCTGTGTGGAGTGTGATTACTATGTTTCAGCCTTTAAAAAAATATCTTCAAAGTCGTTCAAAAGTTATTGAATTATATATTGTAGTTAAATCTACTGAGGCATATAATCGAGTATTAGTTTATTGTGCAGAAAATGGAATTCGATTGAATGATTCAAGAACTGCTTTTGGAGATGTTAATTCTGAAAGAATTGAATATTTTGATGTTCCAGACAAAAGAATAGCATCATTTATGACTCTAGAACTTTCAGGTAAGTTTGAACATCTTAAACTAATGGAAGAAATAGCAGATATTGTTGGTGTTATTTATGTTGAAGAAGTTAGTTGATATAGAATAAACAAAGGGGCAGTTATTCTTGTCCCTTTGTTTTTTAGATTAAAAATTACTCAAGATTATTTTCAATGTATAAAGGTGTACATAAATGAAGGTGTATAATATTAATTTTGATTGTGGAAGAATAACGTATTTTGAATATAATTCTTTAATGCAAGTGTATAGATTTCATTCTTTTTATGATATTTGTGAAATGGTATTTTCGTCTTCTTTACCAGCTGATGATATACTAACAAAGCTTATTGATAAGGAAAAGATTATTCCGATCTTAGACTGCTATGTTCAAATGTTATTAGATACATTTATAGTTTCAATAGATTTTACCGTAAATGATTCTTTACATTTTTATGGTAATTTATTTTCATACAAATTTATCAGATGTGAAGTAGAAAAAATTGTAAAGAATAAAGATTTGAACTGTCAATGTTGTTTTTTTGAATCAGAAGAATAGAGTTCAAAATTTAAGATTATTTGAATTAAAGTTAAGGTTATAATACAATAAAATATTTTACTAAATTATCTTGTTTTAAAAAGTAAATATTGTATAATAATTATATAAAGGCCATAATGGAGGACTGAAGTGAAAAATATAAATGATAAAAAGGTAACTATTTATGATATTGCAAATTTATCAGGTTTTTCTCCAAAGACAGTTTCACGTGTTATAAATGGTGGTGAAAAGGTAAAAGAAGAGACTTATCAAGCTATAAAAAAAGTCATTGATGAATTATCGTATGTTCCAAATGCATATGCGAAAAATTTGACTAAGAAAGAAACTATAAACATTTTGATTTCTGTTAAAAAGATTGATTCATTTCCTTTGATTTGGTTTCAAACTTTGCTAGATAAAGTTTTACAAACTTGTAAGGAGTTTGGTGTAAACGCTATTGTTGAATACTTTGGTGAAGAAGATACAATTAGTAATTCAATAATTTCAAGTACTGGAAGCTTAATAGATGGAGTAATAGTATTTTATGAAAGTAAAGACGATATTAGGATTAATTACTTACAGAAGAATAGTATGCCTTTCATAGTTTTTGGAGAATCTCGAACACCGAATGTCGTTTATGTATCTAATAACAATTTTCAAGCTACTTATGACATGATGAAATTAGTATCAGAAGAGAATATTGATAGTATGTGGTTACTTATGGGAGGAGAGTCTCTTGTTAATAAGGATCGTGAAAGAGGTATTCGTACTTTTCTGACTGATAAAAATTATTTAATGGATTTACAAGTTATTTATGGTTTAACTACAATTGATTCAGTTTATTCATATGCTATAAATCATTTAACTAAACAAAACCATCCAGATATGATATTTGTTTCTGGGGACGAGAAGGTTCAGGGACTGATTCGTGCGTGTTATGAGAAGGGAATTATCATTCCTGATGATATTTCAATAATTGGTTTTGATAATATTCCTATTTCTCAATATTATACTCCGGCTTTGTCTACGATTTCTCCTAATTATGCTATGTTAGCCCAAAAAATGATAGAAGGTGTTTTAGCAATCATTAATCGAGAAAATATAGAATCTGTGGAGGTATCTTCAAAGATTGTTAGAAGACAAAGTTTTTAATCGGTAAAAAATACCGATTTTTTTGTTTGATAAAATATTAAAATAGTAGTAGAATACAGTTTATGACACCGATGTCATTATAGAACGAGGTGAATTAATGTCTACAATTTTTAACCATTCATTTAACAGTATTGTCGAGTTAAGGCATGTTATATCAATACTAATCGCTTGTGCATGTGGGTGGGCAATTGGTTATGAGCGTAAGGCACGTAATAAGCAAGCAGGAGTAAAAACGCATATAATTGTTGCTTTAACATCAGCTTTAATGATGATTCTCTCAAAAGAAGCATTTTTAGACACACCATCCTATGATACTTCTAGGGTTGCAGCTCAAATTGTTAGTGGTATTAGCTTTATAGGTGGAGGAATTATTTTTACTCGTGATAAGAAAGTTAGTGGAATAACTACTGCTGCAGGGATATGGGCTACTGCTGGTATAGGTATGGCAATTGGTGCTGATTTTTGGATATTTGGTTCTTTTTGTAGTTTCATAGTTGTTCTTGTGCAATTAGTGACACACAGTAATGGTAAAAATCATGAGATTTATCAAGCAAAGATAGTGTTAGAAACTAATGATATTTCTTTACTTGGTAAGATTTATACTAATCTGGGAACACTTGATTTCAGAAAATATAATGTTGAGTTAAAAGAACAGTTGTCTAATAATTCTTATGATATTTTGATTTCAATTGAGAATGATAGGGAGATATCGATTATAGATATTGAGACTTTCTTACTTAATGAAGATAAAAATATAAAAATAAAAGAGTTTAAGCTAAAGAATTATATGAAAAGTTGAAATATTTGAATATGAAAACTTTTAAGTCGTCGAAAATAAATAAAAAATAACACTATCATTGGATATTGTTATTTTTTTTGTTTTCATTGTAGAATTGTGTAGCAATTTCTTTAACATAATTTTCATATTTTACTGGAATTTCAGCATTAGAAATATAGTGTTGGTAATTGAAACTATCATCAATTGGATATTCACTATTTACTAGGCTCATAAAATCAAGGATTCTTCCTTTTTCAGTATCAGATTACACCAGTGACCGAAGAAGATCACCCAGTTGTAGAAGCAGCTGCTCAATTGATTCGTGAAACTAAGGAGCGTTTCCTCTAATCAACAGGAGGCTTTATGACTAATTACGTTGCAATTGATATTGGTGGAACTAATATCAAATATGGTTTGATTGACCAAGATGGACAACTTGTAGAGTCTCACGAAGTAGCAACTGAGGCACATAAGGGTGGTCTGCATATCTTACAAAAAACAAAAGACATTGTAGCTAGCTATCTCGAAAAAGGTCCAGTAGCAGGTGTGGCGATTTCCTCTGCGGGAATGGTTGACCCTGATAAAGGTGAGATTTTCTATGCTGGTCCACAGATTCCAAATTATGCTGGGACTCAATTTAAAAAAGAAATTGAAGAAAGTTTCCAAGTTCCTTGTGAGATTGAAATAGAAACATTCATTTTGTAGATAAAGAAAAAACATTGGAAACGCTACCATTTTCACTTGCTTTTTTACTGTATTTTTTTTATAATAATTGTGTACCGAAAAATGTACAATTTCCTGAATAAGGTGTCTCTCCTAAATTATGACACTTTATGTCCTCAATTAATTTCGAGGGAATACTTTCAATTTATTCAATCTAATTCCCCCGATTGGACAAAAAGCGACCGTAGTTCTCCCAACTACGGTTTTTTGTTCAAGTATAATAGAATTATCTCGAAGGAGTGTATGGTAAATTTATTGTCAGAAAATCATTAATTTAGAAAATATATTGAACTTATGATAAAAATTTTCATAGTATAATTTACGGGTAATTTAAGTTATTATTTACTATATGTTTTTCTTTGTTAATGGTATAATGTAAGATACATAGAGCAATGTATTGAGGTGAGAATTTGGCAAATAATCAAAAGACTGAAACATTAGGTGTTTCACATCTGTCAACATTCATAGATAAGCATGAGTTACTTCAATCTTATTTTGATAAAAATGATAAAACTCCAGCGTGGGATGGAGAAATTCATGTTCTTAAGTCATCTAGTGAGAAAAAAAGCGAAATACTTGGTAAAGTGCCTGTTCAAATTAAAGCCACTAGGCAAAAAAATGATATACTCAAATCATTTTTATTAGATATAAGTGATCTAGAATTATATAAATCCAATGGTGGTGTGGTTTTATTTGTAGTTTGGTTAAATGAAGATAATGGTTTAAGAGATATTTACTATAAGTCATTACCTCCTCTGTCTATAAAGAATTTGCTCAAAAAGAGTAAATTAAAAAATAAATCTACCAATAAAAAGAAACTTTCTATACAGATTTTCAAACTGGATGAGAAAAAAATGTATCCAATGTTATAGGTATAAATCAATCTGTAGTAAATACATCTGCTAAGTGTTCTATAGCCTTTTGCCTAATTAGGTATACAATTGTTCTTGACTTTCCTATATCATCTACAATTTTATCAACTACAACATATTAGATTAAAACTTATTACAGAAAAAATCGCTCACTAAGACGAAAACAATAGAATGAAATAAACACACTGAGACAAGTATTTCAGTGTGTTTTTATGGTAAAATATAATAGATTAATAAACGAAGAGTAGATATTATCAGTTAATAATCAGTGAATAGTATGCTGAGAATCTTAGCAATTAATTTAAAACAACCTCAAATTTATCGTATTTATCGAATAATTATGGGAGTAGTTTGATTAATTATGTTCACAAAAAATTGTATAAAACGACAATTTAAATGGTGTGAACTTTTAGGTAAAATCTAGCTCAATTCGTGTATTTTTAGGGTAAAATTCACACCATTCAAATGAAAGTTATTCAAATTAGATGAAATTCTGTTTTCTGTAAATGTGGGAAAACATTGATTTTAAGCCCATCTTGAAACTTATTCAAATAGAAATGTTTCCAACCAGGTCTTAAGAAAGCTCGTAAAGCATCACAATTTAGTAAACGTTAATTCGAAAGAATTACTATACTTACAAAGAGCACCTTTCGGGGTGTTCTTTTTTATACTTTCTTACTAAATTGGTGCAATTGACACAGTTGTTGCGACTTTAGTCGCTTACAAATGTGGCTGCAACCTGACAAAGTCAGTTGCCTCAAAACGTTAATCAACACGATTATATCAACGTTTACAGACATTCAAGAATTTACTCTTGGATGTCTTTTTTGTTTCAAAAAATCAAAGTTCACCCCAGTAGTTTTTGTCTTATACAATTTCTTCCTAGTATTAGTTTAGTATGATATAATTAAATAAGAATAATATAAAGGAGTTATAAATGAAAATAGGAAAAGGCATCAACTGGCTGTTGATTTTGTTATGTTCCTTAATCTCGGTAGTGCTGATAAGTTTTCTCTTCTTTAATCATAAGAAGCAAGATGCAGAAGTAGTGAATACTCCTACAACGGAACAGCGTTCTACTACTAGTACGACAACGACTAGTTCAACAACCACTAGTTTAACGACTACCCAAGATAGTATTACTACTACGGAGGAGGAAAGACCTTCGACACAAGAAGAGAAAACGAATGCTGAATCACAAAAAATAGATGAGCAGGCCATTCTAAACGGAGATTACTCTACTCTAGCTGGGACATGGAGAAATGGACTTGGCCAAGAGTTTACATTCGATAAAAATGGATTAGTAAACAGTGGGAACATTGAGAAAGTGAGCATGGGTAACGATGGGAGTATTAACTTTAGCGTTAGATCTGGAGCTACAGGATTTGGCATGAGTATTTATCCTGCGGGGACTACTATGAAATGGGTTGATTCTGACTTAAGTAAAAACAGACTTACTGCTGGTCAAGCTGCTCCAACTAGCTCAGAACAAGTTTTTTATAAAGTAGACTAAATGATTAACCATCTCAGATTTGATGAGATGGTTTTCTTCTTTATTTGTGAGTCATTATCACTTTATGAAGATGAAGCAAGTAGGTTTAAAATTTGATTTTCCCAGTAGACATTTGTCTACTTTTTTTATATAATAAAACTAAATCAAAATGGTTGAGTTTTAAAAATAGAGTCAACCTTCAATGAAAGTATCACACTAGGAGGGAAGTCATGTACCAACCAGAAAAACTAAAGGCTCGGAGAAAAGAGTTAAAGCTAACACAGAAAGAAATTGCAGAGCAGCTTGGCATTAGTTTTCAGGCTTATTCAGCCTGGGAACGTGGAGTCAAGGAGCCTTCTGAAGAAAAGGTTAGTCAGCTAGAAAAAATCTTAAAAGTACCCAAAGGCTATTTCACCCAAATTGAGATTGTCCGTCTCTATAATAGCCTCTCTAACCAAGGGAAAGAAAAGGTGGTAGTCTATGCTCGCAACCTGGCCCAAGAAGAACAAGCCAAGAAAGTGACTGTCATGCCAGAAAAACTTTTCGAGTATCATGTCTACGAACGCATGTCGGCTGGTATCGGTGCTTCAGTTTATGATGATCGGAATTTTGATACGGTTTACTTTAATGAGGAACTAGCTCACGATTTTGCTTCCTGGGTCTCTGGAGATTCTATGGAACCCAAATATCAAAATGGTTCCGTGGCTCTGATTCGAGAGACTGGATTTGATTATGATGGCGCTGTCTATGCAGTGGTTTGCAATAACCAGACCTATATTAAACGAGTTTACCGAGAAGAAGATGGTCTGCGTCTGGTCTCTATCAATCCTAAATACAAGGATATTCACATTTCTTACGAAGAAGATCCGCGAATTGTAGGCATTATCGTGGGTAATTTTGTACCGATGGAGGGATAGCCGATGGGCTACTTTGATTATTCCAGAGAGCCTAAAAGTGATATTGCCTTTGTTGATATGAAGTCTTTTTATGCCAGTGTTGAGTGCGTAGAAAGAGGACTTCATCCCCTCAAAACTTCCCTTTGTGTCATGAGTCGAGCAGATAATTCTGTTGGTCTAATCCTTTCCTCCTCTCCTATGTTTAAAAAGGTCTTTGGGAAAGCAAATGTAGGTCGTGCTTATGACCTCCCTTTTGATATCAAAACACGTAAATTTTCATACTACAATGCCCAGAAACAAGGTTTACGGACAGACCCATCCTATGTGAAATTTATCGAAGACTGGGCTCGGTTGACCGTGATTGTCCCTCCTAGGATGGATAAGTATATCGCGGTCAATATGGAAATTCAACGAATTTTTCAGAATTATAGCAGTCCAGATGATATTTATCCTTACTCTATTGATGAAGGTTTTATCGATCTGACTAGTTCACTTAATTATTTTGTCCCAGACCAGCAGATTTCTCGTAAAGATAAGCTGGATATGCTTTCGGCTCGTATCCAGAGGGATATCTGGCGGCAGACAGGGATTTACTCGACAGTCGGCATGTCTAATGCCAATCCTCTGCTTGCTAAGTTGGCCTTGGATAATGAAGCCAAGCACACACCGACTATGCGAGCTAATTGGTCTTACCAGGATGTGGAAGACAAAGTTTGGTCCATTCCAAAGATGACCGACTTTTGGGGGATTGGACATCGGATGGAGAAGCGCTTGAATGGTTTAGGGATTTATTCAATTAAGGAATTGGCTAATAGAAATCCTGATGTTCTGAAGAAAGAACTTGGTCAAGCTGGACTTCGCTTGTGGTTTCATGCCAATGGGATAGATGAGAGTAATGTTCATAAACCCTATAAGCCAAAATCTCATGGCCTTGGCAATTCACAAATTTTACCGCGAGATTATGTCAAACAGCGAGACATCGAAATTATCCTCCGAGAAATGGCGGAACAAGTAGCTATCAGACTTCGAAGAGCTGGTAAAAAGGCGACAGTGGTATCTATCCACCTTGGTTTTTCTAAGCAGGAACAGAAACGCTCCATTCATACCCAGATGAAGGTTGAACCGACCAATAACACCAGTATTTTGGTCGGTCATGTCCTGGAATTATTTCACAGCAAATATACTTCTGGGGCCGTCAGGAGTGTTGCCGTTAGTTATTCAGGATTTGTGGACGAATCCTTTGGTTTGATTTCCCTTTTTGATGATGTATACAAAGTAGAAAAAGAAGAAAGGCTCCAGACTGCCATTGATTCCATTCGAGAGCAATTCGGATTTACTTCTCTCTTGAAGGCGACTGCCTTAGAGGATGCCTCAAGAAGTATTGCCAGAAGTAAGCTGATCGGAGGGCATTCTGCTGGAGGATTAGATGGACTCAAATGATTGATCGTTCTTACTTACCTTTTCAATCCGCGAGGGACTACCAGGATCCAGGGATGCAGAAGTGGATGGGCTTCTTTTTATCAGAGCATACGAGCTCGCTCAGTGAAGAAAAAAATCGTGTCGATTTGTCGACTGATTTGGATCAAGTTGAGAAGTTGTTGTTACTTTCCCAGCTATACGTCGGACGACTAAAAGGCTCTTTTGTGGTCAAGGGGAATAATCATAAAAGTACGATAATCGGTGAAGTAAGAGAATTGTCTCCTGAAGAGGTCTCGGTTAAAACTGATGAGAGCTATAGACTGCTAAGGGTCCAAGACATTCTCGCAATCCAACTTTGTCAGGAGGAAGTTTATGACTAGAAGAGAGCTATATGAAAATAAATTGCAGATGGACTATTTCTCAGATAACTATATTCGTTTCGAGGAAGATTTCCAAAAATACTCTGCCATGAATGTGCCCCTGATTTTTCTGATTGACGACATCTTACGAACCATGGCCATTAACCAAAAGGACTATTTTGTCTTGAATAAGGAAAATACCAAGGACGGCAGGGAGCATAGGTTTTATTTTAGGGTGAAGATGAAAAAAGATTGTCCACGAACCCGAACTTATGTCTATCTTGGACTTGGGCAAAATTATCAGTAAAGATTTTGGTCTTAAATATATGTTGTTGCAATAATAACGCTGCAAACAACTATCATTTCCAGCCATTCAAGAGAGATTTCTTGAATGGTTTTTTGTTTGTATTTTAAAAGCAATTGAACTATACCAATTTTTATCCTTGACAAGTGAAAGAAACAAGTATATACTGTTTTTGCTGATTCTGCAAATCGAGAATTAGACTATACCAATTTAAGGAGAAAGCACAGCTGGTCTGTGTCGTATATACTATGTGTGGAATTGTTGGTGTTGTTGGAAACACAAATGCAACTGATATTTTGATTCAAGGACTTGAAAAACTCGAATACCGTGGTTATGATTCGGCTGGGATTTTTGTCCTAGGTGGTGCTGAAAGCCATTTGGTGAAAGCGGTTGGTCGTATTGCAGAATTGTCTGCCAAGACAGCTGGAGTGGAGGGAACAACTGGTATCGGACATACTCGTTGGGCCACTCACGGGAAACCAACAGAAGACAATGCTCACCCGCACCTCTCTGAGACTGGTCGTTTTGTCTTGGTTCATAATGGAGTGATTGAAAACTACCTTGAAATCAAGGAAGAATACCTTGCAGGTCACCACTTCAAGGGACAAACAGATACAGAAATCGCTGTTCACTTGATTGGTAAATTTGCGGAAGAAGACGGCTTGTCAGTACTTGAAGCCTTCAAAAAAGCCCTTCACATCATCCGTGGTTCATATGCCTTTGCCTTGATTGACTCTGAAAATCCAGATGTCATCTATGTAGCGAAGAACAAATCACCACTTTTGATTGGTCTTGGAGAAGGCTATAACATGGTCTGCTCAGATGCCATGGCTATGATTCGTGAGACTAACCAATACATGGAAATCCATGACCAAGAGTTGGTAATTGTGAAAGCTGATAGTGTCGAAGTTCAAGATTATGATGGCAACAGTCGTGAGCGTGCTAGCTACACTGCTGAACTTGACTTGTCAGATATCGGTAAGGGAACATATCCTTACTACATGCTTAAGGAAATCGACGAGCAACCAACGGTGATGCGTAAGTTGATCAAAGCCTACACAGATGAAGCTGGTCAAGTTGTCGTAGATCCAGCTATCATCAAGGCTGTTCAAGACGCAGACCGCATCTACATCCTTGCAGCTGGAACATCTTATCACGCAGGATTTGCTTCTAAGAAGATGCTAGAAGAATTGACAGATACGCCTGTTGAACTTGGGATTTCCTCTGAGTGGGGCTACGGCATGCCACTTCTCAGCAAGAAACCACTCTTTATCTTTATCAGTCAATCTGGTGAAACAGCTGATAGCCGTCAAGTTTTGGTTAAGGCTAATGAAATGGGTATCCCAAGCTTGACAGTGACAAACGTGCCAGGATCAACGCTGTCACGTGAAGCCAACCATACTATGTTGCTTCATGCAGGTCCTGAAATTGCCGTAGCATCAACTAAGGCTTATACAGCCCAAATCGCATCCCTTGCCTTCCTTGCAAAAGCAGTCGGTGAAGCAAATGGCAACGAAAAAGCCAAAGCCTTTGACCTAGTTCACGAATTATCAATCGTAGCTCAGTCTATCGAGTCAACCCTTTCAGAAAAAGAATTGATTGATGCGAAAGTTCGTGACCTCCTTGAAACAACACGCAACGCCTTTTACATCGGACGTGGTCAAGACTACTATGTGGCTATGGAAGCGAGTCTCAAACTCAAAGAGATTTCTTACATCCAATGTGAAGGTTTTGCGGCTGGAGAACTCAAGCACGGAACGATTGCCTTGATCGAAGATGGAACACCTGTTTTGGCCCTCTTATCAGATCCAGTTCTTGCTAACCACACTCGTGGAAATATCCAAGAAGTGGCAGCTCGTGGAGCTAAGGTCCTCACCATCGCAGAAGAAAATGTTGCCAAAGATACAGACGATATCGTTCTTACGACGGTCCACCCTTACCTCTCACCAATCTCAATGGTCGTACCAACACAATTAGTCGCTTACTTTGCAACCCTACATCGTGGACTCGATGTAGATAAACCACGTAATCTTGCTAAGTCTGTAACGGTAGAATAAGGGAAATCCTGCTGTTACTCTTCAATTTTTCTTGTCATCCTATAAAAATCTTGTTATACTATTGAAAAGTAGTAAATAGTGAAGTATAAGGAGATTGAGGCGGGGATGAAAAAAGGGAAAATTTCAACTATCATAGGACTCTTGTTTGCAAGCTCGTTTTTGATTCGAACTGTCATCATTCATCAAATGAGAGCTTCAAAGAAACAAGAGAGTGAAAAGATTGCTGCAGTTCAGAAATTTATCAAATCTCAAGAACAGGCAGAGTCAGAAAAACAAAAAGGTTTTTATACGGATATCCTTCGAAATGGATCAGAAACTTCTGAGCCAAGACCTAGCTACGACAAAACTATATTTATGAATCAACAATACAATATTGGTGTTAGAGATGGAGCCTATTATCTACTGACACTCAGTAGCAACAAAGAAGTCTTGCTAGAAGGGGTCGACGACGCCTACGCCCTAGATGTTAAGAATGAAGATAACAATAAACAAGAAGTTGCCATGGTTGTTCATAAAGATGGAGCTTGGCATGTTATAAATGGTGAAGGGGAAATCACAGTAACTCTTGACCGACAATACATCACAGCTCATACCAAGCTTGTGATTAAGGATCAGACAGTTGATTTTGAATAATGTAACTGTTGTATGATTTTTAGAAATAAATAGATTTCAAAAACCTCCTAGAATTTTTCTAGGAGGTTTTTAAAATTATAAATCTTGCATAGAAATCTTATTAAGTTCGTTGACAACTTGTAGGATAGATAGTCGACTGATGTTCATAATTCTCTTGTTATCAATTCCTTTAATATCAAAATTAGTGACAATGGCATCATAGTCGCTTTGCCTAATTTCGTCAATATTTAAGGTTTCCTTGTCCCATGTTTCGTACTGAATATTATTAGAAGTGTGAAATTCATAGAGGGATATCAAGAATTGTGGATGGGCAAAGTCATATTCACTGAGAACCAAGACTCTAACTTTCTTTTTATATTCAAATAATTGATCTGTAAGGCCCTCTGCGTGGGTGAATAAGGTGTAGATTAGGTGAGAAAGGGCAGAAGTTTTTTCTTTTTGTCCCATAATATTCTTATATCTTACCATTTCAAGTACTGTTGCATCATAAAATTGGGGGAAGAATTTTTTAATTTTTCTAAGGGTATAATCTTTATTTTGTGAGATGATGGATTCAGAGTTAATTTCTCTTCGTTCAAGTAAGGCAGTGTTGTGCAAGTTCCAAATCAAGGTATCTGTATTGGAAAATTGGACACCAAATTCCCGAGTTAGATTATCTAGTATGTCCCGTGCTGCGTGATAAGAACGATTAACTTGTTCGTTGCTTTGACGGGCATCTAAGAAATCTTCAACTGTAAAGAAGAGCGTAGATTCAGTGAATGGACTGAAAATTTGACAGAGGTTGTCAGGTGTAATTTCAATATCTAATTGTTGGGCCAAGTCTTGTAATAGATTCTGAAAATCGGGAAGCTGATCGAATATAGGGTTCAACCAAGCAGCGTTTTGTTCTGGCAACTGAACCAGGCATCCTCTCTTCATTCTATGCAAATCTACAGAAGCTTGAGTTTTAATTTGATAAAGATTCTGATATTTCGCAGGGAATTTTGCTAATCCTAAGAATAGAGAAACAAAACGATCAATATTTTCTTCTTTGACTCCCGTAAAAGGCCACTCCAAAAAGTTATAAGCTTCGTGAAAATATTGGGAGAAGAAAAATCGAATATCTTTTTCATCTCCAATGATAGAAATTGGGGTTACCTTGAGTTTAAAGCGGTAGGTTCCATCAAGTGTCTTATTGATATCCGCAACCTTTTTTCGTAAAGACGGAAGGGAAATATCCAGAGTTTCAAAAAGATGTTCGTAGGTAAAAGGACTATCTAAAAAGAAGAAGGCCTTTAAAATTTGAAAATAATCAGATGTCTGCAAAAAATATTGGTAAATTCGTTCAATACCATTATTTTGTGTATTCACCATCATAATTCCTGCAGTCGAGTGTCTGATATCAAAATCAGGAAAGATTTCACGTAATTCTTTGATATCACTTTTAATGATGCGGGCATTGTAACCAATGGTTTTAGATAAAACATCTAGATAAATCCAATCAGGATTTTCGAATAAATACTCTAAAATCTTTAATTGTCTTTGTTCTTTAGGGCTGAGTAATTCTCTCATTGTAAATAAACTCCTGCAGTAACTTTTGAAAATTAGGAAATAAGATAGGTGGAGGACACCGAGGTTGTTTGCGTAAAATAAAGTCACCCCTTAGGAGAGATTAGGAATCTAACGATTAGGGGTGATAGTGGGTAAAAGAGTTCAACTAGCTTTCAATCTACTTGCGATACAAGCGGTCATATTGGTAGTAAGGATCAAAAGTTACGTTGATTCCAAGTTTACGAAGGACGTTCTTGTCTTCATCCGTTAAGATAATTGTAGAATGGGCTTCGCTTCCTTTGAGATTTCCGAGTTCTTTCATGGCATGATCTGCATCAGGATTTTGCATAGCTGTGATGGCTAGTGCAATGAGAATTTCGTTAGAATGAAGACGTGGGTTGCGACTGCCCAAGTGATTGATTTTCAAACCTTGGATTGGTTTTACCACTTCAGGTTCGATTAATTTTGTTTCTGCATCGATATTAGCTGATTTTTTGATAGCATTAATCAAGGCAGCTGCTGTTGGGCCAAATAGTTCTGAGTTCTTACCTGTAACGATTTCACCAGAAGGTAATTCAAGAGCTAGGGCAGGTCCGTCTGTTTCTTCAGCACGTTGTCGAGCGGCTACAGCTACCTTACGGTCAGCTGGTGTGATCCCCAGATCATTCATGAGAAGCTCAATCTTCTTCACAGCTGTTTCTCCAACCTTCTCAGCTTTGAAGTCAAGAACTGTCTGGTAATAGCGACGGATAATTTCCTGTTTTGATGCTTCGATGGCAGCGTCGTTATCAGTGATGGCAAAACCAACCATATTTACACCCATGTCAGTTGGAGATGCATAAGGAGACTCACCCAAGATACGTTCGAGCATACGCTTAAGAACAGGGAAAATCTCGATATCGCGGTTGTAGTTAACTGTTGTTTCTCCGTAAGTTTGGAGATGGAATGGGTCAATCATATTAACATCATCTAGGTCTGCTGTGGCAGCTTCATAAGCTAAGTTGACTGGATGATGGAGAGGGAGATTCCAGACTGGGAAAGTTTCAAATTTAGCATAACCAGACTTGATACCATTCAGTTGGTCGTGGTACATGTTAGACATACAAGTTGCCAACTTACCTGAACCAGGCCCAGGAGCAGTCACGACAATCAAATTGCGACTAGTTTTGATATAGTCGTTTTTCCCCATACCTTCAGGAGAAATGATGTGATCCATATCTGTCGGATACCCCTTGATAGGGTAGTGAAGATAAGAGTCGATTCCATTTTTCTCTAATTGATTACGGAAGGCATCTGCTGCCGGTTGACTAGCATATTGAGTAATGACAACAGAGCCAACAAAAATCCCCAATTCATTGAATTTATCGATCAAACGAAGCACTTCTTGGTCATAAGAAATACCCAAGTCGCCACGTGCTTTAGAATGCTCAATGTTGCTCGCATTGATGGCAATGACAACTTCTACTTGTTCTTTCAACTCTTGTAAGAGCTTGATTTTGTTGTCTGGTTCATAACCAGGAAGGACACGAGCAGCATGGAAGTCTTCCAACATCTTGCCCCCAAACTCCAAGTAGAGTTTACCGTCAAATTGGTTGATACGCTCCAAGATATGGTCGCGTTGTAAATTTAGATATTTTTCAGAACTAAAAGCTTGTTTTTTCATTATTTTACCTCTATTTTCTATTATATAAAAAAAATAGAAGATAAGAAACTAGAGAGTCACAAAAGTGAGAAAAAAGATAAAGCAAACGCTTGCACAAATTGCAAAAAAAGTCTATGATGGAGTAAAGTTAATTTAAAAGAGGTAAAAAGATGCAAGAAAAATGGTGGCATAATGCAGTCGTCTATCAAGTTTATCCAAAAAGTTTTAAGGATAGCAATGGTGATGGGATTGGCGATTTACCTGGCATTACCAGCAAATTAGACTATCTAGCGAAGTTAGGGATTACAGCAATCTGGCTTTCTCCAGTCTATGATAGCCCCATGGATGACAATGGTTATGATATTGCCAATTATCAAGATATTGCAGCTATCTTTGGAACCATGGAAGATATGGATGAGCTGATTGCTGAAGCTAAAAAACGAGACATTCGAATCATTATGGATTTGGTGGTCAATCATACATCAGATGAGCATGCTTGGTTTATCGAAGCGCGTGAAAATCCTCAAAGTCCCGAACGTGACTACTATATTTGGCGTGATGAACCTAACAATTTGACGTCAGCTTTTAGTGGTTCTGCCTGGCAATACGATGAAAAGTCTGGTCAATACTATCTCCACTTTTTCAGTAAGAAGCAGCCAGACCTCAACTGGGAAAATGAAGAACTTCGCCAAAAAATCTATGAGATGATGAATTTCTGGATTGATAAAGGGATCGGCGGTTTCCGTATGGACGTCATTGACATGATTGGGAAGATTCCGGATCAGAAGATTGTCAACAATGGCCCTATGCTTCATCCTTATCTTAAGGAAATGAATCAGGCAACCTTTGGCGATAAAGATTTACTGACAGTAGGGGAAACTTGGGGAGCAACACCAGAGATAGCAAAACTCTATTCGGATCCAGATGGGCAAGAATTGTCTATGGTCTTCCAGTTTGAACATATCTGTCTTCAGTATCAGGAAGGACAACCCAAGTGGCAGTACCAAAAAGAGTTAAATGTAGCGAAATTAAAAGAAATTTTCAACAAATGGCAGACAGAGTTGGGAGTTGAAGATGGCTGGAATTCCCTCTTCTGGAACAACCATGACCTCCCTCGTATTGTTTCTATCTGGGGAAATGACCAAGAATACCGCGAAAAATCTGCTAAAGCGTATGCCATCTTGCTTCATCTCATGAGAGGGACTCCTTATATTTACCAAGGGGAGGAGATTGGGATGACCAATTTTCCGTTTGAAAGCTTGGAGCAAGTAGAGGATATTGAATCCCTCAACTATGCGCGTGAAGCTCTTGAAAATGGTGTTCCAATGGAAGAAATCATGGATAGCATCCGTGTCATCGGTCGTGACAATGCCCGTACCCCCATGCAGTGGGATAGGACAAAAAATGCTGGTTTCTCAGATGGTCAACCTTGGCTTGCTGTAAATCCAAACTATGCGAAGATAAATGTAGAAGAAGCTTTAGCAAATCCAGAATCAATCTTTTACACTTATCAAAAACTGGTAAACATTCGTAAGGAAAATAGCTGGTTGATTCGTGCTGACTTTGAACTTCTCGAAACGGCTGAAAAAGTCTTTGCTTATATCCGTAAAGATGGAGACTGTCGCTTCCTAGTTGTGGCCAATTTGTCCAACCAACAGCAAGAGTTTACAGTAGAAGAGTCAGTCAAGTCTATCTTGATTGAAAACACCTCAGTAGAAAAAGCTTTGACTACACAGACCTTGGCTCCTTGGGATGCCTTCTGTGTTGAATTAACAAATTAAACCCATAAAAACTCAAGTGTCCAAAGATGCTTGAGCTTTTTTCTAAAATAAGTGTAAAAAATTCTTTAATAAATATTAGTTTGAATTTTCTAAAAAATTCCATGAAAACCCTTGCTTTTATAAAAAAATAGGGTATAATGGTGAAAAATAGTATTTTAAAGGAGAATACCGATGAAATCGAAAAAGTGGCTCGCAGTAGCAGGTATAACGATGAGTGCAGCTCTACTTTTGGCAGCCTGTAACAAGGCTGAGAAAAAAGCAGATGCTCCAACGACATTTTCATACGTATATGCCATCGATCCGACAACATTGGATTATAGCATTACTAGTAAAAGTTCAACATCAGACGTCATCGCCAACTTGGTCGACGGACTCTTGGAAAATGACAAATACGGGAACTTGATTCCATCGCTTGCTGAAGACTGGTCTGTTTCACAGGACGGTTTGACCTACACCTACAAGCTACGTAAAGGTGTCAAATGGTATACTTCAGAAGGAGAAGAGTATGCTGAAGTCAAGGCACAAGACTTTGTGACAGGTTTGAAGCATGCTGCAGATGGTAAATCAGATGGTCTAACTCTTATCCAAGACTCTATCAAAGGTTTGGCAGAGTATGTCAGCGGTGAGACAAATGACTTCTCAACAGTCGGTGTCAAAGCAGTTGACGATTATACAGTTGAGTATACTTTGAACAAACCAGAAAGCTTCTGGAATTCCAAGGTGACAACAGCGACTATGCTTCCTGTTAATGAAGAATTCTTAAATTCTCAAGGAAAAGATTACGGTGCGGCAGCGCCTTCGGGTATTCTCTACAATGGTCCGTATATTTTGAAGAACTTCACTTCAAAATCAGTGATCGAGTACGAAAAGAACCCAAATTATTGGGACAAAGACAATGTTAAAATTGACCACGTCAAGCTTACCTTCTACGATGGTTCTGACCAAGAATCATTGATTCGTAGCTTTGCGTCAGGCTCATATACAACAGCTCGTCTCTTCCCAACTAGCTCAAGTTTTGATTCAACGAAGAAAGAATACGGCGATAAGATCGTTTATAGTCCGCAAGAAGCGACAAGCTATTACTTTACTTTCAACGTAAATCGTCAGTCTTACAATAAAACAGCTAAGACAGATGATGCCCAAAAAACATCAACTAAAGAAGCGCTTCTTAATAAAAACTTCCGTCAAGCTATCAACTTCGCTCTTGACCGTCATGCTTACTCTGCACAGATGAATGGTGAAGAAGGTGCAGACAAGATTATCCGTACCAGCCTTGTGCCTTATGACTATGTACAGGTCGGCGAAAAGACCTTCGGTGAATTGGCTCAAGAGCAACTGGTAACATACGGAGATCAATGGAAAGATGTTGCTTTGACAGATGGTAAGGATACTCTTTACAATCCAACAAAAGCAAAGGCTGCCTTTGAAAAAGCAAAAACAGAATTGCAAGCCAAAGGTGTAACATTCCCAATTCATTTGGATATTCCAGTTGAACAGACAGATGTTATTGCTGTGCAACAAACCAACTCTCTCAAACAGTCTGTCGAAGCAGCACTTGGAAGTGAAAATGTTGTCATCGATGTACTTCAAATGACTGACAATGAGAAAATGAGTATCACATCTCAAGTCAAAGTGCCTTCTCAGAAAGACTATGACTTGAACGGAACTGGTTGGGGGCCAGATTATCAAGACCCAGCAACCTACCTCAATATCTTAGATGCTAAGAAGGGTTCTGCCCTTAAACACTTGGGGATCACAAAAGGGAAAGATCCAGAAGTCATGGCTCAAGTTGGACTTGATGAGTACAAGAAACTCTTGGATGATGCGGCGTCAGAAACCAGTGATCTCAACAAACGCTATGAAAAATATGCCAAAGCACAAGCTTGGGTATCTGATAGCTCACTTCTCATCCCTGTAGCATCTTCAGGTGGTTCTCCGACAGTTAGTCGCACAGTGCCATTCTCAAAAGCATACTCTCAAGTTGGTATCAAGGGAGATCCATTTGTATTCAAAGGCTTAGAATTGCAAAATGATATTGTAACTGCTAAAGAATACGAAGAAGCTCTCAAGAAATGGCAAAAAGAAAAAATTGAAACAAATGCCAAATATCAAAAAGAGTTAGTGAATCACGTTAAATAATCTTTAACTATCCGTAAAGAAATCTTGTTTTTAGCAGGATTTCTTTCTTTTTTTCTATTGCAAATAAGAGGTCGAATAGTATATAACTTTACTTTTAGACTAAAATTTGATAAAATAGTTGTATGTCATAAAACCTAACATAAAAGGAGAAAAATGGATCATGAAACTCAAAAAACAACTGATTGGAGCGGGGTTGACACTTGCCGCAGCGGTCTTATTGGCGGCATGCGGGAAATCAGCATCAGATGCTAAAACCTACTCGTCAACATTTGGTGCTGACCCGACAACCTTCAACTACCTGTTGGACTACTCTGGTGATAATACCGCTGTTGTAACCAACTTGGTGGATGGTTTGCTTGAAAATGATAATTACGGAAATCTTATTCCTGCTCTTGCAGAAGATTGGAGCGTTTCTAAAGATGGTTTGACTTATACTTACAAACTTCGTCAGGATGCTAAATGGTTCACTGCTGATGGGGAAGAATATGCTTCAATTAAAGCGCAAGATTTCGTCACAGGTATCAAGTATGCAGCTGACAACAAGAGTCAAGCACTCGATTTGATTCAAAACTCAATTAAGGGCTTGGATGATTATGTCACAGGCGTAAATACTGACTTTTCAAATGTTGGAGTTAAGGCTCTAGATGATTACACTGTCCAATATACCTTGACACGACCAGAACCATTCTGGAACTCTAAGACTACAAATAGTATCTTATTCCCTGTTAATGAAGAATTCTTAGCTTCTAAAGGTAAAGAATTTGGAGAATTAAAACCAGATGGTATTCTTTATAGCGGTCCGTATCTGTTAAAAGAATTTACATCAAAATCATCTCTTGAGTACATGAAGAACCCTCATTACTACGACCAAGAAAAAGTAACGATTGAAAAAGTTAAATTGGCTTATGTTGATGGTTCTGACCAAGATATGACTATCCGCAATTTCGAAAGCGGAGCTTACTCATCTGCCGGTGTCTACCCAAATAGTTCAAACTTTGCAAAGACGAAAGAGAAATACAAGGACAACATCGTCTATAGCTTGCAGGACGCGACTTCTTGGTACTATAATTTTAACGTTAATCGCCAAACATACAATCATACAGCTAAGACTAGTGATGAACAAAAACAAGCTACCCAAGCTGCTATTTTAAATAAAAACTTCCGTCAAGCAATCAACTTTGCAATTGATCGTACAGCCTACTCAGCTCAGTCTAATGGAGAAGAAGCTGCTAAAAATACTCTTCGTAACACACTTGTACCACCGACTTTTGTACAAGTTGGAGACAAGACTTTTGGTGAGACAGTCGCATCTAAGTTGGTAAACTACGGTACACAGTGGTCAAATATGAATCTTGAAGATGCTCAAGATGGATACTTCAACAAAGAAAAAGCACAAGCTCAATTTGCAGAGGCTAAAAAAGAATTAGAAGCACAAGGTGTAACCTTCCCGATTCATTTGGACTTGCCTGTAGACCAAGTTAACAAAACATTGCTTCCAAAGATTAATTCGCTTAAACAATCTGTCGAATCAACTCTTGGGGCAGAAAATGTAGTGATTGATGTAGTTCAAATTTCAACAGAAGACTATGCAAATGCGACTTTCCAAGCGCCAACCACAGCTGATCATGACTATGACTTGAACTTGGATGGTTGGTCTGCAGACTACCAAGATCCATCGACTTATCTCAATCCTTTCAACGCTGAGGATGGATTCTATCTCAAGATTTTAGGACTTGATCCAAGCAAGGATACTGATAAGATTACAAATATCGGATTGGACCAATATACTCAAAAATTGAAAGCGGCAGATGCAGAAAATACAGACGTGACAAAACGTTATGAAAACTATGCAGACGCACAAGCTTGGCTGATCGATAGTTCACTATTGCTTCCTGTAAATTCAAATGGTGGTGGAGCTTCAGTGACGCGTGTAACACCGTTCACACGAGCATACTCACTTGTCGGGATCAAAGGTACTGGAAACAACTACAAGTACATGAGATTGCAGACTGATGTCGTTACAAGTTCTCAATTTGCTGAAGCTAAATCTAAATGGGAACAAGAACGTAAAAATGCAGTTGAAAAGAGTCAAAAAGAATTCGAAAGCCACGTTAAATAAATAAAAATAGAGCTTATAAAAGCTCTGTTTTTATTTATTTTGTCCCCTGTAAACATTTAAACTATCAAAATATATAAACATATGTAAAAAGTAAACATATGCTGCAAAAAGCAAGCCCTTCCTTGGTAGATGTAGATAGCCTTGAGATATAGTTTGTGATATAATTAAATTAAAATATATTGTAGAGGTGTTTCGTGAGTACCAGACGCTTGAAAAAAAGTAAATCTAGTCAAATTCAGCAGAGCTTGAACGCAGGTTTGTTAATTATCTATGTAGTTCTTGCTTGTTTTTTATTGTTTCTAATTTTTAGATATCAGATTTTAGCCATCAATTTTGTGAATATCATTCTCTCAGTAGTACTCGTACTTGTGGCATTGCTGGCACTGATTTTAATTTTGAAGAAAAAAGCTAAAATCTTTACATTGATTATGCTTGTCTTGGCAGTGTTACTAAGCTCAGTAGCTGTAGTAGCAGTACAACAGTTTGTTAGTCTTGCAAATCAATTTAATGCCACTTCTAATTATTCGAGATACTCTATGAGTGTGGCAGTATTAGCTGACAGCGAAATTAATGATGTTTCTCAACTTTCTAGTGTGACTGCTCCAACAGGAACAGATGCTGAGAATATTCAAAAGTTGATAGATGACATTAAGACAACTCAGAGTAAAAATCTAACAGTGGAGGGGAGTTCTTCCTATTTGGCATCTTACAAGAGTTTATTGGCTGGTGAGACTAAGGCAATTGTTTTAAATGGTGTATTTGAAAATTTAATTGAGCAAGAATATCCTGATTATGCTAAAAAGATAAGAAAAATCTACATCAAAGATTTAACAAAGACAGTTGCAGCGCCAAAAGCAACTACGGGTAATAGTTTTAATGTGTATGTTAGTGGAATCGACACTTACGGACCGATTAGCTCTGTATCGCGCTCTGATGTTAATATCATCATGACAGTTAATCAAGACACCAAGAAGATTCTCTTGACGACAACTCCTAGAGATGCTTATGTTCCAATAGCAGATGGAGGAAATAATCAAAACGATAAGTTGACGCATGCTGGTATTTATGGTGTTGATGCCTCTATCCATACTTTGGAAAATCTCTACGATATCAATTTGAATTACTATGCTCGTCTTAATTTTACTTCATTCTTGAAGTTGATTGATCTTCTCGGAGGTGTCGATGTCTATAATGATCAAGAATTCACTTCGCTACACGGGAAATATCACTTCCCTGTAGGGAACGTTCATCTGGATTCTGAACAGGCTTTAGGTTTTGTTCGTGAACGCTATTCATTGACAAATGGTGATGGGGATCGTGGTCGTAATCAACAAAAAGTGATAGCGGCTGTCATCCAAAAACTAACCTCGGCAGAAGCCTTGAAGAATTTTGATGGCATTATCCAAAGTTTGCAGAATTCCATTCAGACCAATATGCCACCAGAGACAATGATTAATCTGGTTAATGCCCAATTGGCAAGTGGAGGAAAATACACTGTCACAAACCAAGATTTAAAAGGAACTGGGCGTATGGATTTACCATCCTACGCTATGCCGGATAGCAACCTTTATATGTTAGAAGTGGATCCAACAAGCTTGGAAACCGTTAAGGCGGCTATTAAAGATACCATGGAAGGGAAATAAGATGATTGACATTCATTCACATATAGTTTTTGATGTTGATGATGGACCGAAAAGTATAGAAGATAGTCGAGCGTTGTTAAAAGAAGCTTATGCACAAGGGGCTCGGACAATTGTTTCAACTTCTCATCGACGAAAGGGAATGTTTGAGACACCAGAAGATAAAATTGCTACTAATTTTAAGATCGTTCAGGAACTAGCCAAGGAGATAGCTCCTGACTTAACAGTTTTATATGGTGCTGAGATATATTTTACTAGTGACGTTCTAGATAAATTAGAAAATCATATCATACCGAAACTGAATGATACACGCTATGCCTTGATTGAGTTTAGTATGAATACATCTTATCGAGAGATTCATAGTGCCTTGTCAAAAGTTCTCATGTTAGGTGTGACACCTGTGATTGCTCATATTGAGCGCTACCACGCTTTAGAAAATGATGAGAAAAAAGTAAGAGAACTTATCAATATGGGATGCTACACACAAATTAACAGCTCTAGTATTCTGAAACCAAAACTATTTGGGGATACTTATAAGTTTATGAAAAAACGTGCTCGCTATTTTTTAGATAGAGATTTAGTTCATGTTGTGGCAAGTGATATGCATAACTTGGATAATAGACGACCTCATATGAAAGAAGCTTATGATTTAGTAAGTAGAAAATATGGCAAAGGAAAAGCTCAAGAGCTTTTTGAAATAAATCCTTTAAAAATTATAAAAGATGAAATTATATAGGAGAAACAATGAAACAACAAGATAAAATCGAAATCGATGTAGTGCAAATGCTTAAAGTTTTATGGAAACGTAAATTAATAATAGCATTGGTAGCAATTGTTACAGGTGCGGTTGCTTTTGGGTATAGTTCGTTTGTAGTTAAACCTCAATTTACAAGTACGACACGTATTTATGTGGTAAATCGTAATCAAGGTGATAAGCCTGGTCTAACCAATCAAGATTTGCAAGCTGGCTCATACTTGGTAAAAGACTACCGAGAAATTATTCTTTCTCAAGATGTATTAGAAAAAGTAGTAGCTGAACAAGGGTTGAGTTTTGATGCAAAATCCCTCGCTAAAAAAGTTCAAGTAACGGTTCCAGCAGATACTCGTATAGTGTCAATTTCAGTAAGAGATGGGAATCCTGAAGAAGCTAGTCGAATAGCAAATGCTCTTAGAGAAGTAGCTGCTCAAAAAATCATCTCTGTAACGAAAGTATCTGATGTAACTACATTGGAGGAAGCTCGTCCTGCCCTATCACCATCTTCTCCAAATATTCGTCGCAATACAATCTTTGGTGTTGGTGCAGGAGCAAGTATTGTCATTCTATTAGCTCTATTGGTCGAAATATTGGATGACCGTGTGAAACGTCCAGAAGATATTGAAGAAGTAATGCATATTTCGCTTTTGGGAGTTATTCCAAATTTAGAGAAATTAAAGTAAGGGAGAAAATATGGCAAAGTTAGAATTATCAGAAAAACGCCAAGCATTCGTAAAAAAAGCAGAAGAATATTATAATGCTTTGCGTACTAATATACAATTGAGTGGAGATAAGTTGAAGGTTATTGCTATTTCTTCGGTTAGACCTGGAGAAGGAAAATCAACGACTTCAACTAATATTGCATGGGCTTTTGCGCGTGCTGGTTATAAAACGCTCCTAATTGATGCCGATATTCGAAATTCTGTTATGTCTGGTGTCTTCATTTCGAGAGAAAAAATCACTGGTTTAACAGATTACTTGTCTGGGACAAAGGACTTATCTCAGGGGTTGTGTGAAACAAATGTAGAAAATCTATTTGTTGTTCAATCTGGAGCTATTTCTCCGAATCCAACGGCACTTCTTCAAAGTGAGAAATTTGAAGTCATGATAGAAACACTACGCAAGTATTTTGATTATATCATTGTAGATACAGCTCCTATAGGAGTAGTTATCGATGCTGCAATTATTGCGCAAAAATGCGATGCTTCTATTTTAGTGACAGAGGCTTCTGCAACTAAACGTAGAGAAGTTCAAAAAGCTAAGACCCAATTAGAACAAACTGGAACACCATTCCTTGGTGTAATTCTGAATAAGTTCAATATTCATCTTGAAAAATATGGTACATATGGTACATATGGTGGTTATGGGAACTATGGTTCTTATGGTAAAAAATAAGTTTAGGGAGTAAAATATGGAAGGAAGGGGTTTCTATAACGTAACTCTAGCGTTTTTGCAGAGTATACTTGTTAGTGTATTAGCTTATATACTTATTTCTGTAACAGAAACAGAAATTGTTGCAAAAACTGTTTTTGTCCTTTATTTTCTTCACTTTGCTGCCTTCTACATCAGTGGATATGGAAAGGATTTCTTCAAGCGAAGTCAATCGGTCGAATTGTTAGAGATAGTAAAATACATTATCTTTTTTGCCTTGTTAATTAGTTTCTCTAGTTTCTTCTTGAAAGATCAATTTGTAATCTCTAGAAGAGGAATGGTTTACTTCCTTTCATTATATGGAATTTTCAACTACATTCTCAGCTTTGTTATAAAAAAATATTGGGTACAATTTAACCATAATTTAAAAGGGAGTCGTAAAATTCTTTTAATAACTGCAACAACACGTACTGAGAAAGTAATTGACCGCCTCTTGACTGCTAATGATGTTTCTGGAAAGCTTGTAGCAGTGAGTGTTTTGGATGATCCAAGTTTTAAACACGATAAAGTTACGATTGTTCCGCGTGAACATCTCATTCATTATGCAACTCACGAAGTAGTGGATGAGGTTTTCGTAAATTTACCAAGTGAGGATTATGATATTGGTAGCATTATTTCTCAATTTGAAACGATGGGGATTGATGTAACTGTTAATCTAAATGCCTTTGATAAGAATTTAGGTAGAAACAAACAAATCCATGAGATGGCTGGATTAAATGTAGTAACTTTTTCTACAAATCTCTACAAACCAAGCCACATAGTTGCCAAACGAATGATTGATATTTTAGGAGCAATTGTTGGACTGATCATCTGTGGATTGGTAAGTATAGTCCTTGTTCCAATGATTCGAAAAGATGGTGGACCAGCAATCTTCTCTCAAACCCGAGTCGGTAAAAATGGTCGCTATTTCACATTTTATAAATTCCGTTCCATGAGGGTAGATGCAGAAGAAATCAAGCAGCAATTGATGGATCAGAATACCATGCAAGGTGGTATGTTTAAAATGGATAATGATCCTCGAGTTACAGAAATTGGTCGTTTTATACGTAAAACTAGTATTGACGAGTTACCCCAGTTTTGGAATGTACTGATTGGGGACATGAGCCTAGTTGGAACTCGTCCTCCAACAGTGGATGAGTATGAAAAGTATACTCCTGAACAGAAACGTCGATTGAGTTTTAAACCAGGCATTACTGGGCTATGGCAAATTAGTGGTCGAAGTGGAATTACCAATTTTGACGATGTTGTCAAACTAGATGTAGCTTATATCGATGATTGGACAATTTGGAAAGATTTCGAAATTTTATTAAAAACAATAAAAGTAGTGCTGATGAGAGATGGAGCAAAATGATTCTATGAATAAAGTGAGAGAAATTCAATTAGGAGAGTTAACTCTTTTAGAAAGTTATATCGATCTTTGTAAAAGACATGATTTGCGTTATTACGCCTTGGGTGGGACATTACTCGGTGCCATTCGTCATAAAGGATTTATCCCATGGGATGACGATATGGATTTAGGAATGCCTAGAAAAGATTATGAAAAATTCTTGTCAATCTGTGAGAAAGAGCTTCCTGAAAGTGTTATTTTAAGACTTCACGACGATAATCTAGGTAATACTTCTATTATGGATACTTCAATCCAAATTCAATTTGGCAATGAATGGTGTAGTCCCTTTATTGATATCTTTCCCTTAGATGGTTACCCAGAAGACGGAATTCATTACTGGGTGCATACAAATAAAATAAAGTTCTATCGTGCCTTGTCTAAAATTTCTGTCATCGATCGCATACATGAGAGAGATAGAGGTTCATTCGAAAATGCGATTGTAAAAGTTTCAAAAACTTTGAAATTAAATAAACTTTTAAACACTTCAAAAATTAATAAAAAATTGCAAAGTATCATCAAACAATATGATTACGAGACTAGTACTATGGTCGGAAATGTCTTGGGTTCCTACCGAGAACGTGAACTCGCAAGAAAAGAAGTGTTCGGGGAACCGCAATTACTAGAATTTGAAAATTTACAAATAAGTTGTCATGCAAATCCCGATGAATATTTGACAAAAATATACGGTGATTACATGCAACTGCCAAAAGAAGCTGAGCGTAAGGGTCATTTTGAGTCTACGTGGGGAGATTAAATTGAATAGTTTTAATTTAATGGGGGTCAGAATTGACCCCTTAACAATGGACGAAACTGTCCAAGCTGTTGAAAAATTTGTTCTTGAGCAACGGCCACTCCATCTAATGGGGGTGAACGCAGACAAAATTAATCAATGTCAAACAGATGAATCTATTAAAAAGATAGTGAACGCTTCTGAGATTATTAATGCAGATGGAGCTTCAGTTGTTCTTGCTTCCCGCTTTTTGGGTTATCAAGTTCCTGAGAGAGTTGCTGGGATTGATTTGATGCAAAGATTGCTCTTGTTGGCCAATGAAAAGTCTTATTCGGTTTATTTTTTTGGTGCCAAGGAAGAAGTTTTAATAGACATGCTAGAAATCTTTAAGAAAGACTATCCAAATTTACGAGTCCTTGGATATCGTAATGGTTATTTTTCTGAAGAAGATGAGTACGGTATTCAAGAAGATATCCGAGAGAAAAATCCTGATTTTGTTTTTGTTGGGATTACCTCTCCCAAGAAAGAATACATCATTCAAAAATTTATGGATCAAGGTGTTAATTCTGTCTTTATGGGAGTGGGAGGAAGCTTTGATGTCCTTTCAGGACATATCAAGCGGGCACCTATATGGATGCAAAAGGCCAATCTGGAATGGTTGTTCCGTGTGGCCAATGAACCAAAACGCCTATTTAAGCGCTATTTTGTAGGAAATGCCACTTTTATTAAGAGAGTAGTACATGAAAAACGGAAAGCAAAAAAATAATATTCTGCACATTTCGCGGACTATGGATATCGGTGGGGCAGAACGCATTGTCTGTCAGTTGGCGACAGACCTCAAGGATGAATTTGATCAGGTACATGTCGCGTCTACTGGTGGACTATGGGAAGATAAACTAGCAGAGAATGGGATTCAACACCATCGGATTCTAGACGTCGATAGCAAACAGCCAGCTACTGTGCTCAAGATTCTTGCTAGTCTCTCCAAAATCATCAAAGAAAACGAGATCATTCTTGTCCACACCCATCACCGGATGGCTGCTTTCTATATTCGTTTGTTGCAGATGCGCCATCCAAAATTGATCCATGTCTACACAGCCCATAATGTTTTCAAGGATAAATTACCACTTTATAAATTCGCCCTAGGAAAGGCTCATGCTATTGCCGTCGGTGAGGCTGTCAATGAGAACTTAAAAGCAGATGTCGGCATAAAAGAAACGGCAGTTATCTATAACGGTGTTCTCATGAAAGAAAGTCAGGACATGGTTGCTGAGATTGCTCAAACACCTGGTGTAAAAATCGGTTGTATTGCTCGCTTATCCGAACAAAAAGGCTTACCCTACCTGATCCAAGCCATGTCACTTGTGACAAATCCAAGTGTATCCTTGTTTATTGTCGGTGACGGAGAATTGAAAAATGATTTGATAAATCAAACAAAAGAGCTAGATCTGGAAGATAGAATTCATTTTTTGGGCTACCGAAGCGACGTGGTAGAGTGTATCAATAGCTTTGATTTTTTAGTCTCCTCTTCCTTGTATGAAGGGTTAGCCTTGAATGTAATCGAAACCTTTATGAATGGGAAAACCATGGTGGCAACAGACATTCCTGGTATCAAGGAAATTGTCAATGACAGCAATGGAATGCTTGTTCCGGTCAAAGATCCAAAAGCCCTGACGCAAGCAATTGAGGAATTGGCGGGAAAGCCTGAGAAAAGAGCCGCTTTAGCAGCTCAAGCAAAGAGAGATTATGAAAGTAAGTATAGCTATCCGATCTTTTTAGACAACTATCGGAACTTTTACCAATCGATGAGGAAGGGTTCAAAATGAAAAAAGTAATGTTAGTGTTTGGGACACGTCCAGAAGCCATTAAAATGTGTCCTTTGGTCAATGAACTCAAACAACACGATACCATTGAAACTGTAGTCTGTGTAACAGGGCAGCACAAGGAAATGCTGGACCAAGTGTTAGACGTTTTTCGTGTTGTTCCAGACTATAATCTTGGCATTATGAAGGCCAATCAAACCTTGTTTACTATTACGACCTCTATCTTGGAAAAAATCCAACCAGTCTTGGAGCAAGAAAAACCTGATATTGTCCTCGTGCATGGGGATACCACAACCACCTTTGCGACAGCTTTGGCAGCCTTTTATATGGGCATCAAAGTAGGGCATGTGGAAGCAGGTCTTCGGACTTACAATCTTCAAAGTCCTTATCCTGAAGAGTTTAACCGCCAAGCTACTTCCATAGTGGCAGATTACAATTTTGCTCCAACCCAGGTTTCAAAAGAGAATCTTCAAAAAGAAGGACGGACCAATATTTTCGTTACAGGAAATACCGTTATTGATGCCTTGAAAACTACAGTCCAAGAAGACTACGACCACCCTATATTGGAGTGGGCAAAAGAGAGCAAGCTCATCATGTTGACAGCTCATCGTCGCGAAAATCTTGGAGAACCTATGGAGCACATGTTCCGTGCGGTCAACCGGATTTTAGAAGAGTTCGAAGATGTCAAGGTGGTCTATCCTATTCACAAAAATCCAAAAGTTAGAGAATTGGCTAGCAAGATTTTTGGAGAGAATGAGCGAATGAAAATCATTGAGCCCTTGGAAGTGATTGATTTTCATAATTTCATGAACCAAAGCTATATGATTTTAACAGACTCTGGCGGTGTTCAGGAAGAAGCTCCATCTTTAGGGAAACCAGTTTTGGTTATGCGTGATACAACAGAACGTCCAGAAGGGATTGCCGCAGGAACCTTGAAATTAGTTGGAACAGAAGAAGAAAAAATTTATACGAATTTTAAGCTTCTTTTGGAAAGTGAAAAGGATTATAACAAGATGAGCCAGGCAAGTAATCCTTATGGGGATGGAACGGCTTGTCAACAGATTGTAGAGATTATTATGAAGGGATTATCATAATGGAAAAGGTTTCGATTGTTGTTCCAGTATACAACGTTGAAGATTATTTGAAATATTGTGTTGACAGCTTAATTAATCAATCGTACAAGGATATTGAGATTATTTTGGTAGATGATGGCTCTACTGATGATTCTGGAAGAATATGTGATAAGTATGCCCAAGAAGATGACCGTATTAGAGTCTTGCATATTGAGAATGGAGGCCTTTCTAATGCTCGAAATACGGGTGTAAAGTTTGCTTCTGCTGAGTGGATAATTTTCATTGATTCTGATGATTACTATGATCGTAGAACTGTTGAGTATTTAGTGCAACTTCAAAAGAAGTATGCTGTTGATCTTGTTGCAACTTCCGTCATCGAAGTTAGGGACTTCCAAAGTGAAGATTTTTTAGGTTCATTAACTAACATAGATTCTTTGAAATTAGATCGCTATACAGCTTTGAAGGAGATGTTTTATGGAAATATAGTTGGAACTCATCCAGGGGGAAAACTATACAAAAAAGAAATCTTGATGAAGTTTCCTTTTCCAGAGGGTATGATCTATGAAGATTTGGCTGTCTCTTTTGAGCATATCGGAGCATGCAATGAAATTGCCGTAGGGTGTATCAATTTATACAAATATTATCGAAGACCTGGAAGTATTGTCAATTCTTCTTATAGTGATAAATTTTTAGACTTCTATAAGGCTATAGAGATGAATAGAGAATTTGTTCAGAGAGATTATCCTAATGATAAGGAAATGAAGAAAGCACTTACTGTACGTTATGTCTTTAAGGGGTTACATGTAGTACATGCTATGCTCGGTTCAGATATGTATTCGGCTGTCAATAAAATCAGAAAAGAATACACTAGATACTTCAACGATATTATTCCTAATCCAAATATAACAGGGAAAAATAAAGTGAAATACCTGATGCTTTTGGTTTCTCCAAAACTGTATGAAAAAATTAGAGAGAAGATGGGTTAGGTAAGAATGAAGGTTTTAAAAAATTATGCATATAATCTCTCTTACCAGCTACTAGTGATAATTCTTCCTATTATAACAACACCTTATGTAACTAGGGTATTTAGTTCAACTGATTTAGGGACTTATGGTTATTTCAATTCAATTGTAACCTACTTTATTTTATTGGCGACATTGGGAGTGGCCAATTATGGTACAAAAGAAATTTCAGGCCATCGTAAAGATATCAGAAAAAACTTTTGGGGCATATATACCTTGCAGTTTGGTGCGACCATTCTGTCGATATGCTTATACATTCTCTTATGTCTGTCCTTGTCATTTATGCAAAATCCCGTTGCATATATTTTGGGCTTGAGTCTGGTATCTAAAGGGATGGATATCTCCTGGTTATTTCAAGGGTTAGAGGATTTTCGCAAGATAACAGTTAGAAATATTACTGTCAAACTTGTTGGAGTTATTTCGATTTTCTTATTTGTAAAATCAGCAAATGATTTATATCTTTATGTGTTTTTGCTAACAATATTTGAATTATTGGGGCAGTTTAGTATGTGGTTGCCATCTAGAGAATTTATCGGGAAACCACATTTTGATTGGTCCTATGCTAAACAACACTTGAAACCAGTTGTTCTCTTGTTTCTGCCCCAAATAGCTATTTCGCTATATGTTACTTTGGATCGTACTATGCTAGGGGCATTAGCCTCAACTAAAGACGTCGGAATTTATGACCAAGCCTTAAAATTGGTCAATATTTTGCTTACACTAGTGACTTCGTTAGGAAGCGTAATGCTTCCTCGTGTTGCCAATCTCCTATCAACTGGAGATCACAAGGCTGTAAACAAAATGCATCAGATGTCTTTCTTAATATACAATTTAGTCATTTTTCCTATTATTGCAGGAATCTTAATTGTTAATGATGATTTCGTGCAATTTTTCTTAGGACAGGATTTCCAAGATGCTAAATATGCGATAGCAATTATGATTTTTAGAATGTTCTTTATTGGCTGGACAAATATTATGGGTATTCAAATCTTGATTCCACATAATAAAAATAAAGAATTTATGATTTCGACAACTATTCCAGCTATTGTGAGTGTTGGTTTAAATTTATTATTACTACCTAAATTAGGTTATATCGGAGCAGCCATTGTTTCTGTATTAACAGAAGCCTTAGTATGGGCTATTCAACTGTATTTTACAAGAAACTATTTAAAGGAAGTGCCTCTTCTAGCTTCGACATTTAAAATTATAGGAGCATCAGCTCTCATGTACGGTGTACTATTCGTTGTAAAAACTACAGTGAATTTTACGCCTGTTATAAATGTTATGGTATTTGCTACAATAGGAGCGATACTTTACATTTTTCAAATACTATTCTTAAAGGTAATTAGTCCAAAAGAGTTGAAACAGCAGTTAATGAATAAGTGAAATTGGATGGAATAAATAGAAATTTCAGTAGCTTATAGTCTTATTGTAAAATGAACTCTTGTATAGATTAAATTCGCTTTGGTTGATTAAATAGTTAGGAAAGAGAGGATAGAAGAGTATAAGTGAACTAGAAGATTAAAGAAATAATATTTTTTCTCATACGATTCAATATTTCTTTTTCTTAGAATTCACCCTGTATGATTCTTTTTCAAAAAATATGATAAAAATTAAATTTGAAAACCTACTAGTCAGCATTGTTGTATCTGTAGTGGTATTTTTTAATACCATATCAACTACGATGCTGGATAGGACTTTTTTTCAAGTCAAAGTAAATTTCCTATTTTTGGTTGTATTGCTTTTAGGGCTTCGTTTTTTGTATAAAATGCGTGTCTCATACAAATATCTAATACTTTCTATTCTATTATTGCTTTCGGGGGTTTTAGTGTATGTTCAAACGAATAGGCTTAATTTTCTAGTCTATTCGATGCTGCTAGTCCTCTTGGTTAATGTAGATATGAAAGTAGTTTTGAGGAACTATGTAGTTGTAGCTGGCATTCTCGTAGTTGGAGTTTTTCTTTTATCACTTGTTGGCATGGTTCCTAATCTACAATATAATCGTGCGGGTGTTATTCGAAATTCGTTTGGATTTATTTATCCTACGGACTTTGCATCACATTGTTTTTATCTATTTTTAGCAATTTCCTATCTTCTAAAAGACAAATTTATATGGACTAGATCGCTGTTTGGTGTCTTGCTATCAGCTTTCATTATAAAATACTGTGATGCACGTTTAAATGCTTTGTCAATCTTGTTAGCGACAGTTATTTTCATTTATTTTTATTACAGCAATGGGAAAAAACTAAAGATTTTTGCCTTGCTACCATATTCAGCTGTTGTATTCGCATCAGTTGTTACCTATTTTTCATACAAGTTTTCATGGTCTAATCCATTTTTGGTATCGATTAATAAATTGATTACTGGGAGGCTGGCTCTAGGTAGAAATGCATTTGATACGTTTGGGGTTCATTTATTTGGAACAAGAAATGTTCAATTTATCGGGTCGGGTGGAAAGACAGAATCTGTAATAGGTTATAACTATGTAGATTCCTCCTATGTACAGATGTTGTTTACATATGGAATAGTACCTGTGGTACTATTACTAATAATTTATGTTGTCGCCTCAAGGAAACAGTATAAGGAGGGGCAATATTTATTAGTTGCAATTCTATCATTGATTGCTTTTAACTGTATGATTGAAGCCTTTTGGTTTGTTCCTACATATAATATATTCATGTTTTTACTATTTACAACAAATACCTTTAGCGAAAAAGAATCAAATGATAGTGTTACATTAAATATAACCTAGCTTCAGCATTAATTTTTAGGTGGGTTTGATAGACAATATGTAGCCTTTTAGGGTAATGTTGACTCCGAGTCGGCATTGATAAGAAATTGTAGAATTCATTAACGGAGTTTTAAAATGTATGACTATTTAATTGTTGGTGCAGGTTTGTCTGGAGCAATCTTCGCACACGAAGCAACGAAACACGGTAAAAAAGTAAAAGTGATTGACAAGCGTGATCACATCGGTGGGAATATCTACTGTGAAAATATTGAAGGGATCAACGTTCATAAGTACGGTGCCCACATTTTCCATACGTCCAACAAAAAAGTGTGGGACTATGTCAACCAATTCGCTGAGTTCAATAACTATATCAACTCACCAATTGCCGACTACAAGGGCAGTCTTTACAATCTTCCCTTTAATATGAATACATTCTACGCTATGTGGGGAACCAAGACTCCTCAAGAAGTTAAGGATAAGATTGCTGAGCAAACGGCTGACATGAAAGACGTTGAGCCTAAGAACTTGGAAGAACAAGCCATCAAGTTGATCGGCCCAGATATCTACGAAAAGTTGATTAAGGGCTATACTGAAAAACAATGGGGCCGTTCTGCTACAGATCTTCCACCATTTATCATCAAACGTCTACCAGTTCGTTTGACCTTTGATAACAACTACTTTAATGATCGTTACCAAGGGATTCCGATCGGTGGTTACAACGTCATCATTGAAAATATGTTGGGCGATGTAGAAGTGGAACTTGGAGTTGACTTTTTTGCCAATCGTGAAGAGCTGGAAACTTCAGCTGATAAGATTGTCTTTACAGGGATGATTGATCAGTACTTTGATTACAAGCATGGGGAGTTGGAGTATCGCAGTCTTCGTTTTGAACACGAGGTCTTGGATGAGGAAAACCATCAAGGGAATGCGGTTGTCAACTATACAGAGCGTGAGATTCCTTATACTCGGATCATTGAGCACAAGCACTTTGAGTATGGTACACAACCTAAGACAGTTATCACCCGTGAATACCCGGCTGATTGGAAACGTGGAGATGAACCATACTACCCAATCAACGATGAAAAGAACAATGCCATGTTTGCCAAGTACCAGGAAGAAGCCGCCAAAAATGACAAGGTTATCTTCTGTGGACGTTTGGCAGACTATAAATACTACGACATGCACGTGATCATTGAGCGTGCTTTGGAAGTTGTAGCAAATGAGTTTGATTGAAAGAAACAATAATCTATGAAATACTACTTAAAAGAAGAATTCCTGCATGATGTCAACGCAAAGAACGCGGGAAATAAAGCGCGCAATGACGTAGAAAGTATTGTGAAAGAAGAAGGCTATCACCCCTTGGTCTTGTCCGTCGACAATTGGTATCAAATGAGTACCCTTGCGGCTCAACGCCATAAGGCAAAGGCTTTTGGACAAGCCTTGGATCAACTAAAGCAAGGAGATGAGTTGTTGATCCAGTTTCCCATGCTCCACCATAGCTTTTTCTCCACCCATTTGGTTAAAAAAGCGCAAAAAAGAGGGATTAAAGTCTATCTTTTGATTCATGACCTAGAAGTGCTCCGCCATGCCAACATGACTTCACTGCCTTTAAAACACAGAATTCGGATGTACCTCCAAGAAGCAAGTTTTCTCAAAGCAGCTGATGGAATCATCGCCCACAACCCGGTTATGAAATCTGTTTTGGTGGATAAAGGAATTGCGGAAGATAAGATTGTTAGCCTTGGCATTTTTGACTATTTGATTCCTAATTTCCAAGAGAAGATCGTTCAAACAAAAGACCAGCCGATGATTGTGGCAGGTAATCTAGCACAAGAAAAAGCTGGTTACTTGTATAAATTGCCGGCAAATCCTGCCTATAACCTCTATGGTGTTGGTTTTGATGAAAGTAGAGCTTTAGAGAATGAAACTTACTTTGGTTCTTTTCTGCCTGACGAGCTTCCTGTAGCCCTTGAGGGTGGATTTGGACTCGTATGGGATGGGGATAGTGCTGAAACCTGTAGTGGTGTCTTTGGCGAGTACCTTCGCTACAACAACTCTCACAAGGCATCCCTTTACTTGGCATCTGGATTCCCGCTTGTAGTGTGGAAGCAGTCAGCTCTCTCTCATTTTGTTCTAGTGAAAGAGTGTGGTATCGCAGTCGAGTCACTACATGACTTGCCGCAAGTAATAGAGGAGTTAACTTTAGATGACTACCAGACTCTATTAGAAAACACCAAGCGTGTAGGAAAAGAGATTCGAGAAGGATATTATTTACGTACTGCATTAAAACAGTTGAAAATGTAAAAGAAGTTAGGTCTCCTGGCTTCTTTTTTTAAAGTATAGAAATTTTGACTGGTGGACTAGGATTCCGAACTGATTGAATAAATAGTTTATGGCATTTTTTATATAAAAAAATATAGAAAACTTTGAAAACCATTCTGTTTTCAAATATTTTTACTAAATTTTCAGGTTAATTCAATAAAAATTATATAGAAAATTAAAAATAACAATTTGTAAAATAATATTAAACTAAATTTAATGAAAAACCTTCGATAAAATCATAAAAAATTAAGCACCAAACTAATTTTTATGATATAATATTCTGTGAATAGCTATGCCTTCTTGTAGCTGTTAAAAAATCAAAGTGTGAAACTTGGAAGATAGAGAGGACGCAATGTAATGACTAGAAATGGTTTCTTTACAGGCTTAGATATTGGAACAAGCTCTATTAAAGTGTTAGTTGCTGAGCTTGTAGATGGTGAAGTAAATGTAATCGGTGTTAGCAACGCCAAAAGTAAAGGTGTCAAGGATGGAATTATCGTTGATATCGAAGCCGCAGCAACGGCTATCAAATCTGCTATTTCTCAAGCAGAAGAAAAAGCAGGAATTTCAATCAAGTCTGTAAACGTTGGACTTCCAGCAAACTTACTGCAAGTGGAACCAACTCAAGGAATGATTCCTGTAACGTCAGACACAAAAGAAATTACAGATCAAGACGTTGAAAATGTTGTTAAATCAGCTTTGACAAAGAGCATGACGCCAGATCGCGAAGTAATCACTTTTGTGCCGGAAGAATTTGTGGTTGACGGTTTCCAAGGTATTCGTGATCCTCGTGGTATGATGGGTGTTCGTTTGGAGATGCGTGGGCTACTCTACACTGGTCCAAGAACTATTCTTCACAACCTTCGTAAGACAGTAGAACGTGTTGGAGTTCAAGTTGATAACGTGATTATTTCACCACTTGCTATTGTTCAATCTGTTCTGAATGAAGGTGAACGTGAATTTGGAGCGACTGTTATCGATATGGGTGGTGGTCAAACAAGTGTTGCAACTATCCGTAACCAAGAACTTCAATACACAAATGTTTACCAAGAAGGTGGCGATTACGTTACAAAAGACATTTCAAAAGTTCTTAAAACTTCTAAGAAGATCGCAGAAGGCTTGAAACTTAACTACGGTGAAGCTTACCCGCAACTTGCAAGCAAAGAGACTTTCCAAGTTGAAGTTATTGGGGAAGTAGAACCTGTTGAGGTTACTGAAGAGTACTTGTCTCAAATCATTTCAGCTAGATTGAAACACATCTTCGAACAAATCAAACAAGATTTGGAAAGAAGACATTTGCTAGACTTGCCAGGCGGTATTGCTCTGATTGGTGGAAATGCTATTCTACCAGGTGTTGTTGAGCTTGCCCAAGAAGTGCTTGGAGTGCGTGTGAAACTATACGTACCAAACCAAGTAGGTATCCGCAATCCAGCATTTGCCCATGTGATTAGTCTGTCTGAATACGCTGGAAGTCTTACAGAAGTTAATGTTTTGGCTCAACGAGCTATCAGAGGAGATCAAGTCTTGCGTCAACAACCAATTGACTTCAGAACTCCAAGTCAGGAAAAACCTGCAACTTCTCAACGTTCAGTATTTGGAACAACTTCAACTGAATCAGCTGAATCAACTTATTCGACTGAATCAACAACTCCAAATCAATCAGAAGAAAAGCCGAAATTGACTGAACGATTCCGTAGTTTGATCGGAAGCATGTTTGATGAATAGGATAGAGGAATAAAATATGACATTTTCATTTGATACAGCAGCAGCACAAGGTGCAGTAATTAAAGTAATTGGTGTCGGTGGTGGCGGAGGAAACGCCATTAACCGCATGGTTGACGAAGGCGTTTCAGGTGTTGAGTTCATCGCAGCCAACACAGATGTACAAGCTTTGAGCAGTACAAAAGCTGAAACAGTTATCCAGCTTGGCCCTAAATTAACTCGTGGACTTGGTGCTGGAGGACAACCTGAAGTTGGTCGCAAGGCTGCTGAAGAAAGCGAAGAAGTAATCACTGAAGCAATCAGTGGTGCAGATATGGTCTTCATTACTGCTGGTATGGGTGGTGGTTCTGGTACAGGTGCTGCACCAGTTATCGCTCGTATCGCTAAAGGTTTAGGCGCTTTGACTGTTGGTGTGGTAACACGTCCATTCGGTTTTGAAGGAAGTAAACGTGGTCAATTCGCAGTTGAAGGTATTAACGAACTTCGCGAACATGTTGATACTCTTTTGATTATCTCAAACAACAATTTGTTAGAAATCGTTGATAAGAAAACTCCACTTCTTGAAGCTTTGTCTGAAGCAGATAACGTTCTTCGCCAAGGTGTTCAAGGGATTACAGATTTGATTACAAATCCTGGTTTGATCAACTTGGACTTCGCAGACGTGAAGACAGTAATGGCAAACAAAGGAAATGCCCTCATGGGTATCGGTATCGGTAGCGGAGAAGAACGTGTTATTGAAGCGGCTCGTAAAGCTATCTACTCACCACTCCTTGAAACAACAATCGATGGAGCAGAAGATGTCATCGTTAACGTAACAGGTGGTTTGGATATGACCTTGATTGAGGCTGAAGAAGCTTCAGAAATCGTCAATCAAGCTGCTGGTCATGGTGTAAACATCTGGCTTGGTACTTCTATTGATGAATCAATGAAAGATGAAATTCGTGTAACTGTTGTTGCAACTGGAGTTCGTCAAGATGCAGTTGAAAAAGTGGTAGCACCACAAGCAAGACAAGCATCATTCCGTGAGCCAGCAAGAACTGGGCACACTCACACTTACGACCGTCACTTTGATTTGGCTGAAACAGCTGAACTTCCAACTCCTTCTCAACGCCATACTGAAGCACCTAAAGCATCAGCATTTGGTGATTGGGACTTGAGACGTGATTCAATCGTTCGTCAAGGTGAATCAGTCGTATCACCAGTTGAGCGTTTCGAAGCTCCATCTTCTGATGAAGATGAGTTAGAAACACCACCATTCTTTAAAAACCGTTAATAGAGATGGATTTAAAAGAAAATACAAATCAGGTATTTCAACAGGTTACAAAAGCAATTCAAGAAACCGGCCGTGAAGACGGTTCGGTTTCTGTAATTGCCGTAACAAAATATGTTGATATTGCAACTGCAGCAAATTTGATTGACCAAGGAGTCAAACACATTGGTGAAAACCGTGTCGACAAATTTCTTGAGAAGTATCATGCTTTAAGTGATAAAGATGTTACTTGGCACTTGATTGGTAGCTTACAAAGAAGAAAAGTCAAGGATATCATTCCTTATGTTGATTATTTTCACGCTTTAGATTCTTTGAAATTAGCTCAAGAAATTCAAAAACGTGCCAATCGTACGGTTAAATGTTTTTTGCAGGTCAATATTTCTGGAGAGGAAAGCAAGCATGGTTTTTCAAAAGAAGAACTATTGACAGTCTTGCCAGACTTGTCTAGCTTGGATAAAATCGAGTATGTTGGTCTCATGACCATGGCTCCCTTTGAAGCCCAAACAGAAGAGTTGCAAAAAATCTTTAAAGAAACGCAAGAGTTGCAACAATACATTCGTGAACAACAACTCCCCAATATGCCAATGACAGAATTAAGTATGGGAATGAGTCGTGACTATAAAGAAGCGATTCAGTGTGGCTCGACTTTTGTTCGAATTGGTACAGCATTTTTTAATAGGAAATAATCATGTCATTAAAAGATAAATTTGATAAATTTATAGATTACTTTACAGAAGATGGAGATGAAGTTGCTTCAGATGTTGTAGCTGCACGTTCTGAACGTCCACTAGCTTCAGTTCCTCCAAAGAGAGAATTACCACAGCAAGCTGCTGCTCAAGAATCTTCTCCAGTTGAAGCAAAAGAAAAGAACATTACAAAACTTCATGCTCGTCAGCAACAACTAGCAATTGAAAGTCATCGTAGCACTGAAAAAGTTACTATCGATGTTCGTTACCCACGTCGTTACGAAGATGCAACAGATATTGTTGATTTGTTAGCTGGTAACGAGAGTATTTTGATTGACTTCCAATATATGACAGAAGTTCAGGCTCGTCGTTGTTTGGATTACTTGGATGGAGCACGTCATGTCCTTGCTGGGGAGTTGAGAAAAGTCGCACATACAATGTATCTTTTGACACCAGTTGGTGTTGTGGTTAACATTGAAGATATCCGTTTGCCAGAGGAAACTCAAGGCGAAGAGTACGACTTTGACATGAAGAGAAATAGAGTACGTTAATGTTTCTAATAATTCGTTTTATCCAAAATGCTACAGATATCTATTCGATGATACTTGTAGCTTTTGCTCTATTATCATGGTTTCCAAATGCTTATAACACCCAGTTGGGTAAGTTTTTAGAGATTTTGTGTAAACCTATTCTTGAACCTCTGAAACGTCTACCTCTTCAAATTGCAGGTTTGGATTTCTCCGTTTGGATAGCTCTAATTCTCATCCGTGCAATCAGTCGCTATCTTATCAATTTGCTGGTTATGTTATGAGTACAGAACTTTACCAACATTTCGCAACAGAAGATATTCCATTCATTGACAAGGGGCTAGAATGGATAAGGCAGGTAGAAGAACATTACGCACCAATCTTAACTCCTTTTATAAACCCTCACCAAGTTTTTATCTTGGAGACACTGGGAAATAATAAGGGAGTCAAGACGTTTACTAGTACCAGTTTTGTTCCTACAGAGTATGCAAGGGTGATACTTGCGCCGGATTATTTTACGCCAACCTTGGAAGATTTTGAAATGACCTTGCTTGAGATTGAGTATCCCAGCAAGTTTCAACAGCTGACCCATTCAAAAATTTTGGGTACGGTTCTTAATCGACTAGGTATTGACCGCAAGTTATTTGGAGACATTCTGGTAACAGAACAGAAAGCTCAAATTGTTGTGGATCAAAGATTTACTACACTTTTTCAGGATGGGATTCAAAAAATTTCCAAGTTGCCTGTAAGATTAGTGGAACGTCCTTTTTCAGATATAATAGAGTCAAAAATCGAATATCAAGAAAGGGAAATCCTAGTTTCAAGTTTACGTTTGGATACCTTCTTATCAAGTATATTGAAATTATCTCGTTCACAAACTTCAGCTCTAGTTGAAAAAAAGTTAGTTCAGGTCAATTATCATATAGTTGAAAAATCAGACTATCAAGTTAAAGTTGGGGATTTGATAAGTGTCAGACGCTTTGGCCGAATCATCTTGCTCAAAGAAAACGGTCAAACGAAGAAAGATAAGAAAAAATTAGCAGTTCAGCTACTATTAAGCAAGTGAGAAAAAATGTTGATTACACCAAAAGATATTGTAGATAAAGCTTTCTCAACAAAATTCCGAGGCTACGATAAGGAAGAAGTTGATGAATTTTTAGATAAGATTTATATTAACTACGAAGAATTAGTCCGTAACAAGGATGAGACAGAACGCTATATTAAAAGATTAGAAGAACATCTTTCCTATTATACGAATGATATTCCTAAGAGAACCGTGTCAAACGAGCAAGAGCAAGAACCAGAAGCAATGAATGATTCTATTTTTTATTAAGTAAGTGAGGAAAAATATGCCAATTACATCGTTAGAAATTAAGGATAAAACCTTTGGTGTTCAATTTAGAGGTTTTAATCGTGAAGAAGTTGATGAATTTTTAGATATTGTAGTTCGTGACTATGAAGATTTGGTTCGTAGTAATCATGAAAAAGAGCAACATATTAAAAACTTAGAAGAGCGTCTATCTTATTTTGACGAAATCAAAGATTCGTTGAGTCAGTCAGTTTTGATTGCCCAAGACACAGCTGAACGTGTAAAACAAGCTGCGAATGACCGTTCTAATAACATCATTAAGCAGGCTGAGCAAGATGCTCAACGTTTACTTGATGAAGCTAAGTATAAAGCCAATGAAATTTTGCGACAAGCTACAGATAATGCTAAAAAAGTTGCTGTGGAAACTGAAGAGTTGAAGAACAAGAGTCGCGTCTTCCACCAACGTTTGAAATCAACAATCGAAAGTCAGTTGGCTATTGTTGATTCATCAGATTGGGAAGAAATTTTGCGTCCGACTGCAACATATTTGCAAACTAGTGACGAAGCTTTCAAGGAGGTTGTCCAAGAGGTTCTAGGTGAAGATGTATCGTCATACCATGAAGAAGAGCCGATTGACATGACTCGTCAATTCTCTCCAGAAGAAGTTGCAGAACTTCAAGCACGTATTGAAGCAGCTAACAAAGAATTGTTGGAAGCAGAGCCAGTTGCTGAAGAGCCAACTGAAACTGAAGTTGAAGTTCAGCCAGTTGCTGAAACTCCTGTTGAACCATCGCATGAGGAAGGACCTCAAGACGATGCTAACACTCAACAAGAGTCAGTTCTAATTTTATAAGATTATAATAGAGAACAAGAATTTATCAAATATATTTCTAGCGAGTAGGAGATGGTGGAAGTCCTACAATCCCTATTGGTAAATTTATCCTCTCTTAGCATCAAGTCTGAAAAGAGTAAGACTTGACGTTGCCCACGTTACGGGAAAAGAGGGAAAGAGACTAGGTCTTTTTCCGAACAAAGGTGGTACCACGATTTTCGTCCTTTTTGCGAGTCGTGGTTTTTATATTGTCAATTTATATTAAAGGAGTAAACATGAAACTTAAAGAAACTCTCAATCTTGGGAAAACAGAATTTCCAATGCGTGCCGGACTTCCAACCAAAGAGCCGGTTTGGCAAAAAGAGTGGGAAGAAGCAAAACTCTATCAACGTCGTCAAGAGCTAAATGAAGGAAAACCACATTTCACGCTTCATGATGGCCCTCCATACGCTAACGGAAATATCCACGTAGGACATGCCATGAACAAGATTTCGAAAGATATCATTGTTCGTTCTAAGTCTATGTCAGGATTTTACGCACCATATATCCCAGGTTGGGATACACACGGTCTGCCAATCGAGCAAGTCTTGGCTAAACAAGGTGTTAAACGCAAAGAAATGGACTTGGTTGAGTACTTGAAACTTTGCCGTGAATACGCTCTTTCTCAAGTCGATAAACAACGCGAAGACTTCAAGCGCTTGGGTGTTTCTGGTGACTGGGAAAATCCATATGTAACCTTGACGCCAGACTATGAAGCGGCGCAAATCCGTGTTTTCGGTGAAATGGCTAATAAAGGCTACATCTACCGTGGAGCTAAGCCTGTTTACTGGTCTTGGTCATCTGAGTCAGCTCTTGCTGAAGCGGAAATTGAATACCATGATTTGGTTTCAACTTCACTTTACTATGCCAACAAGGTTAAAGATGGCAAAGGTGTCCTAGATACAGATACTTACATCGTTGTCTGGACTACAACACCATTTACCATCACGGCTTCTCGTGGATTGACTGTTGGTGCAGATATTGATTATGTATTAGTGCAACCAGCTGGAGAATCTCGTAAATTTGTGGTCGCTTCAGAGTTGCTGAACAGCTTGTCTGAAAAATTTGGCTGGGCGGATGTTCAAGTGTTGGCAACTTACCGTGGTCAAGAATTGAACCACATCGTGACAGAACACCCATGGGATACAGCAGTAGATGAACTTGTTATCCTTGGTGACCACGTTACAACAGATTCTGGTACAGGTATCGTCCATACAGCCCCTGGTTTTGGTGAGGATGACTACAATGTCGGTGTTGCCAATGGTCTCGAAGTTGCTGTAACTGTCAACGAACGTGGTATCATGATGGCCAATGCTGGTGCAGAGTTTGAAGGTCAATTCTACGACAAGGTTGTTCCAACAGTTATTGAAAAACTAGGTAACCTGCTTCTTGCTCAAGAAGAAATCTCTCACTCCTACCCATTTGACTGGCGTACGAAAAAACCAATTATCTGGCGTGCAGTACCTCAATGGTTTGCTTCTGTATCTAAATTCCGCCAAGAAATCTTGGACGAAATTGAAAAAGTCAAGTTCCACTCAGAGTGGGGTAAAGTCCGTCTTTACAATATGATTCGTGACCGTGGTGACTGGGTTATCTCTCGTCAACGTGCTTGGGGAGTTCCTCTTCCAATCTTCTACGCAGAAGATGGCACACCAATCATGACAGCTGAAACCATCGAACATGTGGCTCAACTCTTTGAAGAACATGGTTCCATCATCTGGTGGGAACGTGATGCCAAAGACCTCTTGCCTGAAGGATTTACCCATCCGGGTTCACCAAATGGCGAGTTCAAGAAAGAAACAGACATCATGGACGTATGGTTCGACTCAGGTTCATCATGGAATGGGGTTGTAGTGAACCGTCCAGAGCTCAAATACCCAGCTGACCTCTATTTAGAAGGTTCAGACCAATACCGTGGCTGGTTCAACTCATCACTCATCACATCTGTTGCCAACCATGGTGTCGCACCATACAAACAAATCTTGTCACAAGGTTTTGCCCTTGATGGTAAAGGTGAGAAGATGTCTAAATCTCTTGGAAACACCATTGCTCCAAGCGATGTTGAAAAACAATTTGGTGCGGAAATCTTGCGTCTCTGGGTAACCAGTGTAGACTCTAGCAACGATGTACGTATCTCTATGGATATCTTGAGTCAAGTTTCTGAAACTTACCGTAAGATTCGTAACACGCTTCGTTTCTTGATTGCTAATACTTCTGATTTTAATCCAGCTGAGGATGCAGTTGCTTACGAAGAGCTTCGTTCAGTGGACAAGTACATGACCATTCGCTTTAACCAACTTGTTAAGACCATTCGTGATGCTTATGCCAACTTCGAATTCTTGACAATCTATAAGGCATTGGTTAACTTTATCAACGTTGATTTGTCTGCTTTCTACCTTGACTTTGCCAAAGATGTTGTCTACATCGAAGGTGCAAAATCACTTGAACGGCGTCAAATGCAAACTGTCTTCTATGACATCCTTGTGAAGATCACCAAACTTTTGACACCAATCCTTCCTCACACTGCTGAAGAAATCTGGTCATACCTTGAGTTTGAAGCGGAAGACTTCGTTCAATTGTCAGAATTACCAGAAGATCAAACATTTGCCAACCAAGAGGAAATCTTGGATACATGGTCAGCCTTCATGGACTTCCGTGGACAAGCTCAAAAAGCCTTGGAAGAAGCGCGTAATGAAAAAGTCATCGGTAAATCTCTTGAAGCTCACTTGACCGTTTATCCAAATGAAGTGGTGAAAACCCTACTCGAAGCAGTAAACAGCAATGTAGCTCAACTCTTGATCGTGTCAGAATTGACTATCGCTGAAGGTGCTGCTCCAGAAGGTGCAGTAGCCTTTGAAGATGTAGCTTTCACTGTAGAACGTGCAGCGGGTGAAGTGTGTGACCGTTGCCGTCGTATCGATCCAACAACTGCTGAACGCCACTATCATGCAACTATCTGTGACAACTGTGCAAGCATCGTTGAAGAAAACTTTGCAGACGCAGTTGCAGAAGGCTTTGAAGCTAAATAATCTAACAAAAATACAGGAAAATTCCTGTATTTTTTTAAAATAAAAACTTTATTAAAAATATGGTATAATATACCTTATTAAAATAAAAGGAGATATTTATGAAGACAAAAACACTAGCACAAGCAGATGGATTTATTGGTATTGTTGCAGGAGTTATTTTAGCTTTCTTACCAATTTTTATGCTTATTCTTATAACTATTTCTCGAGATGAAGATGTTGTAGGATTTGTATTGGGGCTTACTTTCGTTGTGTTCTCATTGGTGAAAATTGCAACCCTCATTCTTGGAATTATCTCACTTGTCTATTATAAGGATGACAAACGTATTTCATTAGCGCCTTCAATTCTATTTATTGTAGGATCTGTAGTTGCATTGATTCCTTTCTTAGGATGGATTGGTGGAATCGTCCTCGTGATTGGTGGAGCTTTGTACCTAGCAAGTTTGAAACAATTCAAAATTGAAGAATGAATCATTATTAAAGGGAAGAGTTGACTGCTCTTCTCTTTTTAGTTGATTTTAACTAGCTTTTTTGTGAAAAATTGTGTAAAATAGAATAGATAAACGAGGGGGACCTCAAAAAATAAAAGGAGAATCCATCTAATGGTAAAATTGGTTTTCGCTCGCCACGGTGAGTCTGAATGGAACAAAGCTAACCTTTTCACTGGTTGGGCTGATGTTGATTTGTCTGATAAAGGAACACAACAAGCGATTGACGCTGGTAAATTGATTAAAGACGCTGGTATCGAATTTGACCAAGCCTACACTTCAGTATTGAAACGTGCAATCAAAACAACTAACCTTGCACTTGAAGCTGCTGACCAATTGTGGGTTCCAGTTGAAAAATCATGGCGCTTGAATGAACGTCACTACGGTGGTTTGACTGGTAAAAACAAAGCAGAAGCTGCTGAACAATTTGGTGATGAACAAGTTCACATCTGGCGTCGTTCATACGATGTATTGCCTCCAGCAATGCCTCGTGATGACGAATATTCAGCTCACACTGACCGTCGTTATGCTTCACTTGACGACTCAGTAATTCCAGATGCTGAAAACTTGAAAGTTACTTTGGAACGTGCCCTTCCATTCTGGGAAGACAAAATCGCTCCAGCACTTAAAGATGGTAAAAACGTATTCGTAGGTGCACACGGTAACTCAATCCGCGCCCTTGTGAAACACATCAAACAATTATCAGATGACGAAATCATGGATGTTGAAATTCCAAACTTCCCACCATTGGTATTCGAATTTGACGAAAAATTGAACGTAGTTTCTGAATACTACCTTGGTAAATAATGTAAAATAGAGTCTAGGATTATTCCTAGGCTTTTTTATTTTGAAAATAGAAAAAATGCATAGTGTAATTTAACTTGTCAAAGCCAGGGATTCTTGTTATAATAGATAAGATGGAGGCGCTATGGCACTTAAAAAAGCAAGTTTAGCCTGTGCGGTTTGTGGTTCGAGAAACTACTCAATTAAAATTAGTGGGAATCCCAAACCGACTCGCTTAGAAGTAAATAAATTTTGTAAACATTGTGGTAAATACACAACACATCGAGAAACGAGATAGGAGATAAAAAAATGAGTTTTATTAAGGATATCTTTACACTTCTTAAAGATACAACTTGGCCAACTCGAAAACAAAGTTGGGTAGATTTTAAATCTATTATGGAATATACTGCCTTCTTTGTTGTTTTGATTTATATATTTGACCAATTAATCGTTAGCGGATTGATTCGATTCATTAATATTTTTTAAAATAGAATAATAGGCTAAAAAGAAGTTTACTATTAAGAAAGGAAAAAAGATGGATAGTTTTGATAAAGGATGGTTTGTCCTACAAACATATTCTGGTTATGAAAATAAAGTAAAAGAAAATCTTTTGCAACGTGCACAAACATACAATATGTTGGATAACATCTTGCGCGTTGAAATCCCAACCCAAACTGTACAAGTTGAGAAAAATGGGAAGAAAAAAGAAGTTGAAGAAAATCGTTTCCCAGGATATGTCCTTGTAGAAATGGTAATGACCGATGAAGCTTGGTTTGTAGTCCGTAACACACCAAACGTTACAGGATTCGTTGGATCGCATGGGAACAGATCTAAACCAACGCCACTTTTGGAACAAGAAATCAGAGATATCTTGATATCAATGGGACAAACAGTTCAAGAGTTTGATATCAATGTTGAAGTTGGTCAAACAGTCCGCATTATTGATGGTGCATTTACAGATTACACAGGAAAAATCACAGAAATTGATAATAATAAAGTGAAAATGATCATCTCAATGTTTGGTAATGATACAGTAGCCGAAGTAAATCTAAATCAAATCGCTGAATTGTAAGAGTGAAACTACTTTTATCATACAGATAACTAGATGTTTGTTTGTAAACCGAAAGATTAATTAGTCAACTTTTTTTAACAAACCAGTTGACAAGCGCCAAAAAGTAGGTATAATAGAAAGAGTTGAAAAACTCAAGGTCCGTTGGTCAAGGGGTTAAGACACCGCCTTTTCACGGCGGTAACACGGGTTCGAATCCCGTACGGACTATGGGTGTATCGCGGTTGATGGGAATAGGATATAAAAAAAGTTAAAAAAACCTGTTGACAGAGAAAACTGACTGTGATATACTAATATAGTTGTCGCAAGCGCGACAAAGACCTTTGAAAACTGAACAAGACGAACCAATGTGCAGGGCACTATAACTGAAGGTTATAGTACTGAACAATGAAAAAACAATAAATCTGTCAGTGACAGAAATGAGTGAGAACTCAAACTTTTAATGAGAGTTTGATCCTGGCTCAGGATGAACGCTGGCGGCGTGCCTAATACATGCAAGTAGAACGCTGAAGCTTGGTGCTTGCACCGAGCGGATGAGTTGCGAACGGGTGAGTAACGCGTAGGTAACCTGCCTGGTAGCGGGGGATAACTATTGGAAACGATAGCTAATACCGCATGACAACAGTTATTGCATGATAGCTGTTTAAAAGGGGCAATTGCTCCACTACCAGATGGACCTGCGTTGTATTAGCTAGTTGGTGGGGTAACGGCTCACCAAGGCGACGATACATAGCCGACCTGAGAGGGTGATCGGCCACACTGGGACTGAGACACGGCCCAGACTCCTACGGGAGGCAGCAGTAGGGAATCTTCGGCAATGGACGGAAGTCTGACCGAGCAACGCCGCGTGAGTGAAGAAGGTTTTCGGATCGTAAAGCTCTGTTGTAAGAGAAGAACGAGTGTGAGAGTGGAAAGTTCACACTGTGACGGTATCTTACCAGAAAGGGACGGCTAACTACGTGCCAGCAGCCGCGGTAATACGTAGGTCCCGAGCGTTATCCGGATTTATTGGGCGTAAAGCGAGCGCAGGCGGTTAGATAAGTCTGAAGTTAAAGGCTGTGGCTTAACCATAGTACGCTTTGGAAACTGTTTAACTTGAGTGCAAGAGGGGAGAGTGGAATTCCATGTGTAGCGGTGAAATGCGTAGATATATGGAGGAACACCGGTGGCGAAAGCGGCTCTCTGGCTTGTAACTGACGCTGAGGCTCGAAAGCGTGGGGAGCAAACAGGATTAGATACCCTGGTAGTCCACGCCGTAAACGATGAGTGCTAGGTGTTAGACCCTTTCCGGGGTTTAGTGCCGTAGCTAACGCATTAAGCACTCCGCCTGGGGAGTACGACCGCAAGGTTGAAACTCAAAGGAATTGACGGGGGCCCGCACAAGCGGTGGAGCATGTGGTTTAATTCGAAGCAACGCGAAGAACCTTACCAGGTCTTGACATCCCTCTGACCGCTCTAGAGATAGAGTTTTCCTTCGGGACAGAGGTGACAGGTGGTGCATGGTTGTCGTCAGCTCGTGTCGTGAGATGTTGGGTTAAGTCCCGCAACGAGCGCAACCCCTATTGTTAGTTGCCATCATTCAGTTGGGCACTCTAGCGAGACTGCCGGTAATAAACCGGAGGAAGGTGGGGATGACGTCAAATCATCATGCCCCTTATGACCTGGGCTACACACGTGCTACAATGGCTGGTACAACGAGTCGCAAGTCGGTGACGGCAAGCTAATCTCTTAAAGCCAGTCTCAGTTCGGATTGTAGGCTGCAACTCGCCTACATGAAGTCGGAATCGCTAGTAATCGCGGATCAGCACGCCGCGGTGAATACGTTCCCGGGCCTTGTACACACCGCCCGTCACACCACGAGAGTTTGTAACACCCGAAGTCGGTGAGGTAACCATTTGGAGCCAGCCGCCTAAGGTGGGATAGATGATTGGGGTGAAGTCGTAACAAGGTAGCCGTATCGGAAGGTGCGGCTGGATCACCTCCTTTCTAAGGATAAGGAATGCACATTGGTCTTGTTTAGTCTTGAGAGGTCTTGTGGGGCCTTAGCTCAGCTGGGAGAGCGCCTGCTTTGCACGCAGGAGGTCAGCGGTTCGATCCCGCTAGGCTCCATTGGTGAGAGATCACCAAGTAATGCACATTGAAAATTGAATATCTATATCAAATAGTAACAAGAAAATAAACCGAAAACGCTGTAGTATTAATAAGAGTTTATGACTGAAAGGTCAAAAAAGTAAGGTTAAGTTAATAAGGGCGCACGGTGGATGCCTTGGCACTAGGAGCCGAAGAAGGACGTGACAAACGACGATATGCCTTGGGTAGCTGTAAGTAAGCGATGATCCAGGGATTTCCGAATGGGGGAACCCAACAGGTACTACCTGTTACCCATATCTGTTAAGGATATGAGGAGGAAGACGCAGTGAACTGAAACATCTAAGTAGCTGCAGGAAGAGAAAGCAAAAGCGATTGCCTTAGTAGCGGCGAGCGAAACGGCAGGAGGGCAAACCGAAGAGTTTACTCTTCGGGGTTGTAGGACTGCAATGTGGACTCAAAGATTATAGAAGAATGATATGGGAAGATCAGCCAAAGAGAGTGAGAGCCTCGTATTCAAAATAGTCTTTGTACCTAGCAGTATCCTGAGTACGGCGGGACACGTGAAATCCCGTCGGAATCTGGGAGGACCATCTCCCAACCCTAAATACTCCCTAGTGACCGATAGTGAACCAGTACCGTGAGGGAAAGGTGAAAAGCACCCCGGGAGGGGAGTGAAATAGAACCTGAAACCGTGTGCCTACAACAAGTTCGAGCCCGTTAATGGGTGAGAGCGTGCCTTTTGTAGAATGAACCGGCGAGTTACGATATGATGCGAGGTTAAGTTGAAGAGACGGAGCCGTAGGGAAACCGAGTCTGAATAGGGCGCTTTAGTATCATGTCGTAGACCCGAAACCATGTGACCTACCCATGAGCAGGTTGAAGGTGCGGTAAGACGCACTGGAGGACCGAACCAGGGCACGTTGAAAAGTGCTTGGATGACTTGTGGGTAGCGGAGAAATTCCAAACGAACTTGGAGATAGCTGGTTCTCTCCGAAATAGCTTTAGGGCTAGCGTCGACATAAAGATTCTTGGAGGTAGAGCACTGTTTGGGTGAGGGGTCCATCCCGGATTACCAATCTCAGATAAACTCCGAATGCCAATGAATTATGGTCGGCAGTCAGACTGCGAGTGCTAAGATCCGTAGTCGAAAGGGAAACAGCCCAGACCACCAGCTAAGGTCCCAAAATAATTGTTAAGTGGAAAAGGATGTGGGGTTGCACAGACAACTAGGATGTTAGCTTAGAAGCAGCTATTCATTCAAAGAGTGCGTAATAGCTCACTAGTCGAGTGACCCTGCGCCGAAAATGTACCGGGGCTAAAACAATTTACCGAAGCTGTGGATACCTTTATAGGTATGGTAGGAGAGCGTTCTATGTGTGGCGAAGGTGTACCGTGAGGAGCGCTGGAACGCATAGAAGTGAGAATGCCGGTATGAGTAGCGAAAGACAGGTGAGAATCCTGTCCACCGTAAGACTAAGGTTTCCAGGGGAAGGCTCGTCCGCCCTGGGTTAGTCGGGACCTAAGGAGAGACCGAAAGGTGTATCCGATGGACAACAGGTTGATATTCCTGTACTAGAGTATGTAGTGATGGAGGGACGCAGTAGGCTAACTAAAGCAGACGATTGGAAGTGTCTGTCTAAGCAGTGAGGTGTGAACTGAGTCAAATGCTTAGTTCTATAACATTGAGCTGTGATGGGGAGCGAAGTTTAGTAGCGAAGTTAGTGACGTCACACTGCCAAGAAAAGCTTCTAGCGTTAAACATACTCTACCCGTACCGCAAACCGACACAGGTAGTCGAGGCGAGTAGCCTCAGGTGAGCGAGAGAACTCTCGTTAAGGAACTCGGCAAAATGACCCCGTAACTTCGGGAGAAGGGGTGCTGACTTTACGTCAGCCGCAGTGAATAGGCCCAAGCAACTGTTTATCAAAAACACAGCTCTCTGCTAAATCGTAAGATGATGTATAGGGGGTGACGCCTGCCCGGTGCTGGAAGGTTAAGAGGAGTGCTTAGCGGTAACGCGAAGGTATGAATTGAAGCCCCAGTAAACGGCGGCCGTAACTATAACGGTCCTAAGGTAGCGAAATTCCTTGTCGGGTAAGTTCCGACCCGCACGAAAGGCGTAATGATTTGGGCACTGTCTCAACGAGAGACTCGGTGAAATTTTAGTACCTGTGAAGATGCAGGTTACCCGCGACAGGACGGAAAGACCCCATGGAGCTTTACTGCAGTTTGATATTGAGTGTCTGTACCACATGTACAGGATAGGTAGGAGTCTATGAGATCGGGACGCCAGTTTCGAAGGAGACGTTGTTGGGATACTACCCTTGTGTTATGGCCACTCTAACCCGGATAGGTGATCCCTATCGGAGACAGTGTCTGACGGGCAGTTTGACTGGGGCGGTCGCCTCCTAAAAGGTAACGGAGGCGCCCAAAGGTTCCCTCAGAATGGTTGGAAATCATTCGCAGAGTGTAAAGGTATAAGGGAGCTTGACTGCGAGAGCTACAACTCGAGCAGGGACGAAAGTCGGGCTTAGTGATCCGGTGGTTCCGTATGGAAGGGCCATCGCTCAACGGATAAAAGCTACCCTGGGGATAACAGGCTTATCTCCCCCAAGAGTTCACATCGACGGGGAGGTTTGGCACCTCGATGTCGGCTCGTCGCATCCTGGGGCTGTAGTCGGTCCCAAGGGTTGGGCTGTTCGCCCATTAAAGCGGCACGCGAGCTGGGTTCAGAACGTCGTGAGACAGTTCGGTCCCTATCCGTCGCGGGCGTAGGAAATTTGAGAGGATCTGCTCCTAGTACGAGAGGACCAGAGTGGACTTACCGCTGGTGTACCAGTTGTCTTGCCAAAGGCATCGCTGGGTAGCTATGTAGGGAAGGGATAAACGCTGAAAGCATCTAAGTGTGAAACCCACCTCAAGATGAGATTTCCCATGATTTTATATCAGTAAGAGCCCTGAGAGATGATCAGGTAGATAGGTTAGAAGTGGAAGTGTGGCGACACATGTAGCGGACTAATACTAATAGCTCGAGGACTTATCCAAAGTAACTGAGAATATGAAAGCGTAAGGTTTTCTTGGAATTTGATAGATATTCAATTTTGAGTAGGTATTACTCAGAGTTAAGTGACGATAGCCTAGGAGATACACCTGTACCCATGCCGAACACAGAAGTTAAGCCCTAGAACGCCGGAAGTAGTTGGGGGTTGCCCCCTGTGAGATATGGAAGTCGCTTAGCTCTAGGGAGTTTAGCTCAGCTGGGAGAGCATCTGCCTTACAAGCAGAGGGTCAGCGGTTCGATCCCGTTAACTCCCATAGGTCCCGTAGTGTAGCGGTTATCACGTCGCCCTGTCACGGCGAAGATCGCGGGTTCGATTCCCGTCGGGACCGTAATAACGAAAGTTATTTGACTCGTTAGCTCAGTTGGTAGAGCAATTGACTTTTAATCAATGGGTCACTGGTTCGAGCCCAGTACGGGTCATATTTGCGGGTTTGGCGGAATTGGCAGACGCACCAGATTTAGGATCTGGCGCTTAACGGCGTGGGGGTTCAAGTCCCTTAACCCGCATAATAGAAATTAGCCGGCTTAGCTCAGTTGGTAGAGCATCTGATTTGTAATCAGAGGGTCGCGTGTTCAAGTCATGTAGCCGGCATTTTTTTTAATATAAACCAGAGTCGATGCGAACGTAGTTCAGTGGTAGAACACCACCTTGCCAAGGTGGGGGTCGCGGGTTCGAATCCCGTCGTTCGCTTAGAGAGGCCGGGGTGGCGGAACTGGCAGACGCACAGGACTTAAAATCCTGCGATTGGTAACGATCGTACCGGTTCGATTCCGGTCCTCGGCATATAAAAATGAGCACCCTTAGCTCAACTGGATAGAGTACCTGACTACGAATCAGGCGGTTAGAGGTTCGACTCCTCTAGGGTGCATTACAATTTAATTCGGGAAGTAGCTCAGCTTGGTAGAGTACTTGGTTTGGGACCAAGGTGTCGCAGGTTCGAATCCTGTCTTCCCGATTG
>NZ_JYGT01000005.1 GCF_000960085.1 Streptococcus infantis
AGGTTCCTTCGCCTGGAATTGTCTTAGTCGTTGAACCATCTTCAAAGGTTGCAGGTGTATCATCATCCATTGGAATGTTTGGATTTCCTTCTGTAAACTTAGGCTTACCTGTTTGGGTTTGGCCTTGTTTATCTGTTGAAGTTACATCCTCTGCTGTTGGAACAACTGGAATAATCTTAGGTGTGTAAGTTGTTTCAGCTGGGGTACCGTTGGCATCCTTGGCTTGAACCTTAACGGCAACGACATCACCTGAGTATGTCTTATCAGTTGGTGTGAAGGTTACAACACCTGTTGCCTTATCAACTGTGAAGGTACCAATTTCTTTACCTTCTGGTGATTTGGCAACTACTGAAGCTGCTGGTTGACCATTTTCATCAAGAAGAGTAATGGTATCCTTATCAATTGGTGCAACTGGATCACCTTCTGTGAATGTAACAGTACCAGTTTGAACAACACCTTGAGGAGCTACTGATTCAGCAGGTGTCGCTGTTGGTGTTACAGGAGTTACTGTTGGTGTGTACTTAGCTGTTACTGGTGTACCATTCTTATCTACACGTTTCACAGTTACGCCTGTTCCTGTTCCGGTGAATGATTTTTCTGGTACGAAGGTTACACTTCCATCTGGAGCTACTGTGTAAGTTCCTTCACCTGGAATTGTCTTAGTCGTTGAACCATCTTCAAATGTAGCTGGTGTATCATCATCCATTGGAATGTTTGGATTGCCTTCTGTAAACTTAGGCTTACCTGTTTGAGTTTGACCTTGTTTATCTTTTGAAGTTACATCCTCTGCTGTTGGAACAACTGGAGTAATCTTAGGTGTGTAAGTTGTTTCAGCTGGGGTACCGTTGGCATCCTTCGCTTGAACCTTAACGGCAACTACATCACCTGAGTATGTCTTATCTGTTGGTGTGAAGGTTACAACACCTGTTGCTTTATCAACTGTGAAGGTACCGATTTCTTTACCTTCTGGTGATTTGGCAACTACTGATGCAGCTGGTTGACCATTTTCATCAAGAAGAGTAATGGTATCCTTATCAATTGGTGCAACTGGATCACCTTCTGTGAATGTAACAGTACCAGTTTGAACAACACCTTGAGGAGCTACTGATTCAGCAGGTGTCGCTGTTGGTGTTACAGGAGTTACTGTTGGTGTGTACTTAGCTGTTACTGGTGTACCATTCTTATCTACACGTTTCACAGTTACGCCTGTTCCTGTTCCGGTGAATGATTTTTCTGGTACGAAGGTTACACTTCCATCTGGAGCTACTGTGTAAGTTCCTTCACCTGGAATTGTCTTAGTCGTTGAACCATCTTCAAATGTAGCTGGTGTATCATCATCCATTGGAATGTTTGGATTGCCTTCTGTAAACTTAGGCTTACCTGTTTGAGTTTGACCTTGTTTATCTTTTGAAGTTACATCCTCTGCTGTTGGAACAACTGGAGTAATCTTAGGTGTGTAAGTTGTTTCAGCTGGGGTACCGTTGGCATCCTTCGCTTGAACCTTAACGGCAACGACATCACCTGAGTATGTCTTATCTGTTGGTGTGAAGGTTACAACACCTGTTGCTTTATCAACTGTGAATGTACCGATAACCTTACCGTCTGGTGACTTAGCATCTACTGAAGCTGCTGGTTGACCATTTTCATCAAGAAGGGTAATGGTATCCTTGTCGATTGGAGCAACTGGATCTCCTTCTGTGAATGTAACAGTACCAGTTTGAACTACACCTTGAGGGGCTACTGATTCATCAGGTGTTGCAGTTGGTGTTACTGGAGTTACTGTTGGTGTGTATGTTGCAGAAGCTTTTGTTCCGTTCATGTCTTCACGAACTACTGTTACTGCTGGTGCTTTACCAACAAATGATTTTTCTGGAACAAATGTAACTGTTCCGTCTGGAGCTACTGTGTAAGTACCTACTCCTTCAACCTTCTTACTTGTTGTACCATCATCAAATTTAGCAGGAACAGCTTCGTTAATGGCTACAGCCTTTTCAACACCGTCAACATCAGCAGTACCACCTTTAAATTCTGGTTTTCCTGTTTGAGTAGCACCTTGAACATTTGTTGTTTCAGCCGGTGTCGCCGTTGGTGTTACTGGTACAATCTCTGGAGTGTAAGTAGTATCTACTTTAAGTCCATTTGTACTTTCAGCTTGAACTTTAACTGGAGTAACTCTACCTGTATAAGATTTATCAGTTGGGGTGAAGGTTACAGTTCCAGTTGCTGAGTCGATAGTGAATGTACCAATTGGTGTTGTACCATCTTCAGCGTAAGCTGTTGTGTTTGAGACTTCATTTCCATCATTATCCAAAAGCTTGTAGCTATTTTCTTTCAGAGGAATTTGTTTGTCTTGACCATTTACATTAACTGTAGCACCTGCAAAAGTAGGTGTGCCTGTTTGTACAGCTCCCTGAATATCTTTAGATGTTGCAGGTTGTGCCGTTGGAGCTGCAGAAAGTACAGTCGGTGTGTATGTCGCATCTGATGTAATTGTTGCTGTCTTACCATTAGCATTGGTAATAGTCGCAGTTGCTTGAACTGTTACCCCTTTAGCAGTTCCAACAAAATCTTTTTCAGGAGTAAATGTCACAGCACCAGTAGTAGGATCGATTGTGTATGTTCCTTCCCCTGCTACTGTCACAGTTGTTTCATCAGTAGGTTGTCCAGTTGCTGGATCTACCAATTTCTTGCTTGTGATTTTTGCAGTCTTATCACTACTCAAATCAAATGTTGGAGTTTGAGTTTGAGGAACATTTTGAATGTCCACTGACTCCTTGTTAGTAGGAGTAATTGTTACAGGTGTTACAGTCGGGATGTATTTAGCTGTCGCAGTCTTAATAGCTTCTGCTGGAGCATCCCCGTTCTTATCGCGACCAACTGGAGCAGTTAGAGACAAGGTTACACCCTTAGCAGTTCCAGTAAACCCTGGTTCCGGCACAAATGTAACTTTTCCAGTTAACTCATCTAGGTAGTAAATACCTTCTCCTTCTACAGTTAGAACAGGATCATTGATTACCATGCCAGTTGTAGGACTGACAAACTTAGCTGGATAATCAAATTCTGGTGTTACTTTAACTTTTTCACCATTACTGTTAGTGCCCTCTAATTCAAATTCAGGAGTACCTGTCTGCGTAGCACCTTGAACATCAGAAGATGTTTTATTAATACCCTCAAGATCTTTTGGAGTTACAGTAGGGATGTAAAGACCATCCATGTTATCCAAGACTTCATTGATTGAAGGAAGAGCTGTTTTGTCTTTAGAGTTCCAATCAGTATCGTTACCATTGCTGTCTGTACGACGGATTGAGATACCATCTGCAGTTCCGACAAAGTTGTCTTCTGGGATGAATTCTACATCAACGTCCTTACCATTAGCAGTGATCTTGTATTTACCTTGACCAGCTACTGCGTAATAACCATCTGCTCCAGGAGTCACGACTTGTTTCGTCTTGTTGTCGACCATGACTGGTGCAACTTTTTCGTCGATGACTGCTTTTTGAGTACGGCTATATTTAGCTAATCCTTGTGGAGTAAAGGCAATAGTTGAGCTTTGTTTAGCTCCTTGAACATCACTTGTTTCCTTGCGCTCACCTTTTGGTGGGAAGGTTACTTGAGTCTTGAAGTCTTCTACCTCACCAGATAGAGCCAAGCCTGTTGGACTTTCAATCTCTTTTGCATCTTTGGCAATACGGACACGAACACCAAGCTCAGTAACACTTGGATCTGTAATCGCCTTACCGTTGTTGAATTTCAACTCAACAGTACCATCTTGTGTGATTGTCGCAAGATCAGAGCGTTCGTTATCGTCGAACTTACCGTTTTGGTTAAAGTCAATCCAACCATATAGATAAGCTTTATCTGCTCCATCTGTATGGGCTTCAACCTTCAAAGTATAGTTTCCTGGACGAGTACGATCTAGCTTGATCATCTCATTAGTCGCGCCCTTCAAGTCATCTGGTAAGAGTTGGTCGATTCCTTCGTCAGCAGTAACCGATTTGTCGTCACCTTCCCAATCGCCCTTGTTGTTTTCATCCATATCTGGGCTAACATCTCCCAAGTATGGTTGACTTACCTTCCCACCAGTAACTCCGTCTACTGTTCCAATCGCATGAGAAGCTTTGCCATAACTTTCCGGTGCATCTCCCTCATCAAGCGGGAAGAAACCAAGCATAGCTGCTTGTTTACCAGACGAAGCAATATACAAGCCAATCTCAGATGCCCCGCGCGTCATAACCAAAGGTACTGAAACGTTACCGGATGAATAATTTGGTCCAAACACGCCAGTTCCAAGACCACCTGTTGTCAAATCAGCACTACCAAAGTACTTCCATGCGACTGGTTTCTTATCTGGACCAACTTGATCCGATTTAATCAGAAGTTGCAAATTTAGTCCATTAAGCTTAGCTCCATTAACTTTAACCGGTTTGTTATTAATGAATCCATTCGCAGGATCAAAAAGGTAATTTGTGTCTTGAACTACATAAGGTTGACCGTTTGGACCTTTTTTCCATTCTCCGACATGTTGCCAACCCGTACCATTTGTTGTGAATAGAACCAATTCACCAGGATTGGCTGATTCTCCATCTGCCATAACTACTGCTGGCTTAACAGATTTGCCTCTAAATGTAGCAGAAATTTCAAATTGTACACCGATATTGGAACCATTGAGTTCAGAACCAATTGTGGTTTGCTTTGTACCAGTATTAATACCTTCCTGTCGAATCTCTGTCCAACGATTCTGAGGATCGGCGATAATTTTTGCTTCTTCACCATTTTTAAACGCTTCTTTAGTAGCTGGTGTCATAACTCCACTTACAACACCATTTTTTGCATTTGGATCATAGGTAGCTTTTTCTTCAGCAGTTGCGCCTCGCTCCTCCATACGCTTCTTATAAATTTCAGTTGCTTGGAAGGGTTTCAAAGACTTCACTTTTACAGTAACTACATATCCAGGCATAATTTCTTTTGTATAGGTTGAACCAACTTGGAGAGCTGTTTGACCATTGTCTCCTGTAGTTGTGTTGGTCCAATTTGCAGTATCGCCAAAATCAAGCCAGTTGATCTGTTTCGTGAACTCTTTAGCTGATAGTGTTGAATATCCTGGTTTTTCAGCCTTAGGAGTTGATGTTGCGTCTTCAACGTCTGCACCTATTCCAGTAGCTGTCGCTGTATCAGCACGGAAGGCTGTGTTTTTGTCAATCTCTTTGCCATTACGAGGGTCATTTTTACCAGTATTCGCAATTGAGTTTGTACCTTCAGCTGGTGTTGTGTTTTCTGCAGTTTTTCCCGTAGTTGCTTGTGACTTTTCTACGGTCTCTATTTTTTCTTCGACTACAACTTTCTCTTCAACTGCAGTTTTTTCTTTATTTTTAAGTTTAGTATTAACAGTTGTTACAAGTGATTGATATGCTACATCTAGTTCAGCTTGACTTGTAGCAGTCTCAAGAATATTTTTAGCATTCTCAAGATTTAGCTTCAATACTTCAATACTTTCATTTGTCTTATTGCTGTATTTACCATTTGCCACGTTTGCTTCAATTTCAGCAACGTAAGCTGCCAATTTTTCGCGATTTAGCTCAGGTTTTACTTCAGTAGAAACTGCAGGTGCTGCTTCTGCTTTATAAGTTACTTCTTTAGCAGGTGCTGCTTCTGTAGTTACAGGAGCTTCAGCTTTGTCTACTTCTGTTGTAGCTGCAACTCCGTCAACTTTTTTGTCCTCTACAGCTTCATCCGCACTAACGTTTGCAGCTGTTCCGAGCATAACTAATGTTCCAAGTAAGACTGAGCAAACTCCTACATGTAACTTACGAATCGAAAATCGACTGATACGATCATTAAACAAATCATTTTTCACGATTTTTCCTCCATTCCCCTTTCGGGAGTGTATATATTGTTATATTTTTATGCATTGTTTTTAACAATTCACTAAACAAGCAACGTCTTATTTTAGCACTATTATACTTATTTTTAAAGCGTTTTGCTCACTATTTTGAAAATTAAAAGTAATGTTTTTTTTATTTCAATTTACTATCATTTTTCTAGAAAATATACATAGAATTTTCAGTATTTATACGTGCAAAAAGAGGGATGACCCTCTTTTTGTGCAGACTTATATACTTATTCTCCAACTTCAACCGTTTCCGTAGAAGTATCTACTGGAGCTTCTTCTTGTGAATCTGCTAGGAGTGACTCTTCGTTGACTGCTTGTGGTTCAAGGTTACGGTAGCGAGCCATACCAGTACCAGCTGGGATGATCTTACCGATGATAACATTTTCCTTGAGACCAAGGAGATGGTCTTTCTTACCACGGATAGCCGCATCTGTAAGGACACGCGTTGTTTCCTGGAAGGAAGCAGCTGACAAGAAACTATTTGTTTCAAGTGAGGCTTTGGTAATTCCCATAAGAACTGGACGACCAGTCGCTGGAACACCGCCTGCAATAAGAACATCTTTGTTGGCATCTGTAAAGTCGTTGATATCCATGAGAGTACCCATGAGAAGGTCTGTATCTCCTGGATCCATGACGCGGACTTTACGGATCATTTGACGAACCATTACCTCGATGTGTTTGTCACCGATTTCCACCCCTTGGCTACGGTAAACTTTTTGTACTTCACCAAGTAGGTAGGTTTCAACTGACAAGACATCACGTACAGCAAGGAGACGTTTTGGTTGGATAGAACCTTCTGTCAATGCTGCACCACGAGAGACTTGGTCCCCAACTTCAACACGCATACGGGCTGTGAATGGTACCACGTATTCGCCTTCGCCAGTTTCACCTTTAACGAAGACTTTCTTAGTACGAGTTGAAGCATCTTCTTCGATTGCTGTAACTTCCCCTTTGACTTCTGTGATGACCGCTTCCCCTTTAGGATTGCGGGCTTCAAAGATTTCTTGGACACGAGGAAGACCCTGAGTGATATCGGTATTTGAGGCAACCCCACCCGTGTGGAAGGTACGCATTGTAAGCTGTGTACCAGGTTCCCCGATAGATTGGGCAGCGATTGTACCAACTGCTTCACCAACTTCAACCGCATCACCAGTTGCCAAGTTAATACCGTAACAGTGACGGCAGACACCATGACGAGTGTTACATGTAAATACTGAGCGGATGGTTACTTCTTCGACACCGGCATTGACGATTTCACGAGCCTTGTCTTCTGTAATCAATTCATTTGGACCAATGATAACCGCACCAGTTTCTGGGTGTTTAACAGTTTTCTTAGTGTAACGACCATTGAGACGCTCTTCGAGAGACTCAATCATCTCTTTACCTTCTGTAATAGAACGAATCAAGAGACCACGATCTGTTCCACAGTCATCCTCACGGATGATAACATCTTGGGCAACGTCAACCAAACGACGAGTCAAGTAACCTGAGTCGGCTGTCTTAAGGGCCGTATCGGTCATACCTTTACGAGCACCGTGAGTTGAGAAGAACATTTCAAGTACTGACAAACCTTCGCGGAAGTTTGAAAGGATTGGCAATTCCATGATACGTCCGTTCGGAGCAGCCATCAGACCACGCATACCGGCAAGCTGTGAGAAGTTTGAGATGTTACCACGGGCTCCAGAGTCCATCATCATAACGATTGGGTTCTTAGGATCTTGGTTAGCAACCAAACGTTTCTCCAATTTTTCACGGGCAGCACGCCATTCAGCTGTAACAGCGTTATAGCGCTCGTCATCTGTGATCATACCACGACGGAATTGTTTCGTGATTTGTTCTACACGTTTATGTGATTCTTCGATGATTTCAGCCTTGTCTTCAACGACTGGGATATCGGCAATACCCACTGTCAAACCAGCAAGAGTTGAGTGGTGGTAACCGAGGTTCTTCATACGGTCAAGTAGGGCAGAAGTCTCAGTCGTACGGAAACGTTTGAAGATTTCAGCGATGATATTTCCAAGGTTTTTCTTCTTGAATGGGGCGTTAATTTCAAGTTGGCTAATAGCTTCCTTGATATTCCCACCTAATGGCAAGAAGTACTTAGCAGGAACACCTTCTGTCAAGTTCGCATTTGTTGGCTCTTGCAAGTAAGGTAGACCTTCTGGCATGATATCGTTGAAGAGGATTTTACCAACAGTTGTAAGCAAGATTTTGTGTTTTTGCTCTTCTGTCCATGGTTTATTCAAGCTATCAGTTGCGATACCTACACGTGAATGAAGGTGAACATAACCATTGCGGTAAGCCATGACAGCTTCGTCACGGTCTTTGAAGACCATTCCTTCACCTTCACGACCTGCTTCTTCCATAGTCAAGTAGTAGTTACCCAAAACCATGTCCTGAGATGGTGTAACAACTGGTTTACCATCTTTCGGATTCAAGATGTGCTCAGCCGCAAGCATCAAGATACGTGCTTCTGCTTGGGCTTCTTCTGAAAGCGGTACGTGGATGGCCATTTGGTCACCGTCAAAGTCGGCATTGTAGGCTTCACAGACAAGTGGGTGCAAGCGAAGGGCTTTACCGTCAATCAAGACAGGCTCAAAGGCTTGGATACCCAAACGGTGAAGGGTAGGTGCGCGGTTCAAAAGCACTGGGTGTTCTTTGATCACTTCTTCGAGGATATCCCAGATACGTTCATCTCCACGTTCTACCAAACGTTTCGCAGCTTTCACGTTTTGCACGATATCACGAGCTACGATTTCACGCATCACGAATGGCTTAAAGAGCTCGATTGCCATTTCACGTGGCACACCACATTGGTACATCTTAAGTGTTGGACCAACGGCGATAACGGAACGTCCTGAGAAGTCAACACGTTTACCGAGCAAGTTTTGACGGAAACGTCCTTGTTTACCTTTGAGCATGTGGCTCAATGACTTAAGCGGACGACTACCTGGTCCTGTGATTGGACGACCACGACGACCATTGTCAATCAAAGCATCAACTGCTTCTTGCAACATACGTTTTTCGTTTTGAACGATAATACCTGGTGCATTCAACTCAAGCAAACGAGCCAAACGGTTGTTACGGTTGATAACACGGCGGTAAAGGTCATTCAAGTCAGATGAGGCAAAACGGCCACCATCCAACTGCAACATTGGACGAAGATCTGGTGGAATAACTGGAAGGATATTGAGAATCATCCATTCAGGTTTATTTCCAGACTTGTAAAAAGCATCTAAAACATCCAAACGGCGGATTGCTTTGACACGTTTTTGTCCAGTAGCTGTTTTCAACTCTTCTTTGAGTTCAGCAATTTCTTTTTCAAGATCAACTTGTTTCAAAAGGTCTTGGATCGCTTCTGCACCCATTTTGGCAACGAATGATCCTTGACCATATTCACGCAAGCGTTCACGGTATTCACGCTCTGTCATGATAGATTTGTGCTCAAGTGGTGTATCTTTTGGATCGATCACCACGTAAGCAGCAAAGTAGATAACTTCCTCGAGGGCACGAGGGCTCATATCAAGGGTCAAGCCCATACGGCTTGGAATCCCCTTGAAATACCAGATATGAGATACAGGAGCTTTCAACTCGATGTGTCCCATACGTTCACGACGAACTTTTGTACGCGTTACTTCAACACCACAACGGTCACAAACAATCCCTCTGTAGCGAATGCGTTTGTATTTACCACAAGCACATTCCCAGTCTTTTGTAGGACCAAAGATCACTTCGTCAAAGAGCCCTTCACGTTCTGGTTTCAACGTACGGTAATTGATTGTTTCAGGTTTTTTGACTTCTCCATAAGACCATGAACGGACTTTGCTTGGAGAAGCTAGTGTGATTTGCATACTTTTAAAACGATTTACATCAACCACTATTTCTTCCCTTTCTATTTTAAGTGAACTGCTTATTCTTGTTCAGCAGCTTCTTCTGTTGCTTCCGCTTTTGCATTTTCTTCAGCTTCAAAGGCTGCTTTTGCCTCTTGAGCTGCTCTTTCGCGGGCTTTTTCAAGGTCATCTACGTGGATGACATCTTCGTCCATTCCTTCATCAAGGTCACGAAGTTCCACTTCTTGATCATCTTCGTCAAGGACACGCATGTCAAGACCAAGAGATTGCAATTCTTTTACAAGAACTCGGAATGATTCTGGAACACCTGGTTTTGGAATTGGTTTTCCTTTAGTAATAGCTTCATAAGCTTTCAAACGTCCGTTGATATCGTCAGATTTGTAAGTCAAGATTTCTTGAAGGACATTTGACGCACCATAGGCTTCAAGCGCCCAAACCTCCATCTCACCGAAACGTTGTCCACCAAACTGAGCTTTACCTCCGAGTGGTTGTTGGGTGACGGTTGAGTATGGTCCGACTGAACGAGCGTGCAATTTATCATCAACCATGTGGTGAAGTTTGATCATATACATGACACCAACTGACACACGGTTATCAAATGGTTCTCCAGTACGTCCATCGTAAAGGATTGTCTTGGCATCACTATCCATACCTGCTTCTTTAACAGTGTCCCAGAGGTCTTCTGAACTTGCTCCGTCAAAGACTGGTGTTGCGATGTGAATACCAAGTGTACGAGCTGCCATACCAAGGTGAAGTTCCATAACCTGACCGATATTCATACGTGATGGTACCCCAAGAGGGTTCAACATGATATCGACTGGAGTTCCATCTGGAAGATAAGGCATGTCTTCTACAGGAACGATACGAGAGACAACCCCTTTGTTTCCGTGACGTCCGGCCATCTTATCTCCGACCTTGATCTTACGTTTTTGAGCGATGTAGACGCGAACCAGCATGTTAACACCTGATTGCAACTCATCTCCATTTGCACGTGTAAAGATCTTAACATCACGAACTACACCATCGGCACCGTGAGGTACACGAAGAGAAGTGTCACGAACTTCACGAGACTTATCTCCGAAGATAGCGTGCAAGAGACGTTCTTCAGCAGAAAGGTCTTTTTCACCTTTAGGTGTTACTTTACCTACAAGGATATCCCCTTCTTTAACCTCAGCACCGATACGGATGATACCCATTTCGTCAAGGTCCTTAAGGGCATCTTCACCAACGTTTGGAATTTCACGAGTGATTTCTTCAGGCCCAAGCTTTGTATCACGTGTTTCTGATTCGTATTCTTCGAGGTGGACAGATGTATAGACATCATCTTTCACCAAGCGTTCGCTCATGATAACGGCATCCTCAAAGTTGTAACCTTCCCATGTCATGTAGGCAACGATTGGGTTTTGTCCAAGCGCCATTTCACCTTTTTCCATAGAAGGTCCATCAGCGATAAAGTCACCTTTTTCGATGACGTCACCAACTCGAACGAGGGTACGTTGGTTATAAGCAGTACCTGAGTTTGAACGACGGAATTTTTGGATATGGTAAACATCAAGAGACCCATCTTCACGACGAACTTCTACCTTGTCCGCATCCGCATAGGTAACCTTACCACCATGTTGCGCAATAACTGCAGCTCCTGAGTCATGGGCTGCTTGGTATTCCATACCAGTACCAACGAAAGGCGCTTTAGGATCAATCAAAGGCACAGCCTGACGTTGCATGTTGGCACCCATGAGGGCACGGTTGGAGTCATCGTTTTCCAAGAAAGGAATACATGCTGTCGCAACGGCAACTACCTGTTTCGGAGAAACGTCCATGTAGTCAACACTTGATGCTGGATATTCTTGGTTAACCCCTTGGTGACGTCCCATGACAACTTTTTCAGCAAAAGTGCCGTCTGCGTTCAATTTAGAATTAGCCTGTGCTACTGTGTATTCATCTTCTTCATCGGCAGTCAACCAAACGATTTCGTTGGTAACTTTACCAGTTGCACGGTCAACTTTACGGTATGGTGTTTGAATGAAACCATACTTGTTGAGATGTCCGTATGAAGACAAGTTGTTGATCAAACCGATGTTTGGTCCTTCAGGTGTTTCGATTGGACACATACGTCCATAGTGAGTATAGTGCACGTCACGCACTTCATATCCAGCGCGGTCACGTGTCAAACCACCAGGTCCTAAGGCAGACAAACGACGTTTGTGTGACAACTCAGAAAGTGGGTTGTGTTGGTCCATGAACTGTGACAATTGTGACGAACCAAAGAATTCTTTGATCGCCGCAGTCACTGGACGGATGTTAATGATTTGTTGAGGTGTTAACACTTCGTTATCTTGAACAGACATACGTTCACGAACGTTACGTTCCATACGTGAAAGTCCAAGACGTACTTGGTTGGCAAGCAATTCACCAACAGCACGGATACGACGGTTTCCAAGGTGGTCAATATCATCAACACGACCGATACCTTCAGCCAAGTTGAGGAAGTAGCTCATCTCAGCGAGGATATCTGCAGGAGTGATTGTGCGAACTTTATCGTCTGGATTTGCATTACCGATGATTGTTACAACACGATCTGGATCAGTTGGTGCTACAACCTTGAATTTTTGGAGTACGACTGGTTCTGTCAAAACAGCTGAGTCATTTGGAGTGTAGACAATCTTGTTCAAATCACCATCCAAGTGACTTTCGATGCTTTCGATGACATCGCGAGTCATGACAGTACCTTTTTCAACCAAAATTTCACCAGTTTCAGGGTCCACCAATGGTTCAGCGATTGTTTGGTTGAGCAAACGAGTTTTAATATTTAATTTCTTGTTAATCTTGTAACGTCCAACGGCTGCCAAGTCATAACGACGTGGGTCGAAGAAACGAGCCACAAGTAAGGTACGTGAACTCTCAGCAGTTTTTGGTTCACCTGGACGAAGACGCTCATAAATTTCTTTCAAAGCTTCGTCTGTACGAGAGTCCATTGGGTTTTTATGGATATCTTTTTCAACAGTGTTGCGAACCAACTCGCTGTCACCAAAGATATCAAAGATTTCGTCATCACCTGAGAAACCAAGTGCACGAACCAAGGTCGTAAATGGAATTTTACGAGTACGGTCGATACGAGTGTAGGCGATGTCTTTTGAGTCGCTTTCAAGTTCCAACCAAGCTCCACGGTTAGGGATAACAGTTGAACCGTAGCCCACTTTACCGTTTTTGTCTACCTTATCATTAAAGTAAACACCTGGAGAACGCACCAACTGTGATACGATAATACGTTCACCACCGTTGATGATGAAAGTACCCATCTCAGTCATGATTGGGAAATCACCAAAGAAGACTTCTTGAGTTTTGATTTCGCCAGTTTCTTTGTTAATCAAGCGGAAAGTTACAAAGATTGGTGCTGAATAACTAGCATCATGGATGCGAGCTTCTTCAAGCGTATATTTAGGTTCTTTGATTTCGTAGCCAACAAATTCCAACTCCATTGTTTCTGTGAAGTTTGAAATTGGCAATACATCTTCAAACACTTCCTTTAGACCATGGTCTAGGAAATCTTTAAATGAATCAGTTTGAATTTCAATCAAATTTGGTAAGTCAAGAACTTCTTTGATTCTTGAAAAACTACGACGGGTACGATGTTTCCCGTATTGAACGTCATGTCCTGCCAAGATGATTCTCCTTTGTAAATAAAGTTCCAAGCTTAGTCGCCTAAGCTAATAATTATCGTTTAATGGTTCTAAAACCCCTATCAACTTATCCCCCTTGACTAATTTTTCAGAATCTTTAAATCTCTGTTACAGATGCAAAAAATACCGAAAAAAAGCACAAAAAGAGCAGTTAAATCCGACTTTTTTCAGGAGATTTAACTGCTGTGAGCCTTGTCCGGACAATATTTCAGACAAAACCTACGACAAATGATTACTTATATTATACCCGATTTTCTCTAATTTTTCAAGTCCTTTGACGGTTTTTTCTTGCTTTGGTATAGTTGTAAGTTGTTTCTGAAAAGATTGTTTTCAGAGGTTCGTTCTTGAATAATTAGAATCACTTGTATGATATATCCTGCCAACCAACTGAAAAAACGATTCTCCCTTGTTTGTAGGGGATCATCTAACATACTGGAAAAGCACAAAAATTTTTCTAAATAAGAAAGAATGCTGATCAATTCAACTTGCTTGACAAAAGCACTTCTTAGTGGTTTAATATACCCTGTGCGGGTATATTTGGAGGTGCCTATGTTTTACTTATTTACAAAAATTGATAGTATTTCTACCAGCGAATTAGAAGCTAAACTCAAGGAACCGATTCAGCTATTGGACGTTCGGACGCCTACGGAATTCCGTAAAGGTCATATCAAAAATGCAAAGAATATTCCTCTAACCGAAATCGGATCTTACACACCTGCGACAAAAGAAACTCTCTATGTCATCTGTCATTCTGGTATCCGAAGTAAGATGGCTGCTAAAAAGCTCAAGAAAAAAGGCTATCATGTTATCAACGTCCGAGGCGGTATGATCGCTTGGACAGGCGAAACTATATAGAACTAAAAGGAAGAAACTCAATGAAGATTATCATTGTTGGATGAGTTGCAGGTGGTATGTCAGTGGCGACTCGTCTCAGACGCCTCATGGAAGATACTATCATCTCACTAGCTTCTCCTGTAAACCGTCAAGGACGTCAAGTGGCAGACATAATTGCTGGAATGGAGCGCAAAAACAAGGGTAGTATCGGTACTGCTATCGTTCGTGCTTTTGGTATTCCGCTGCTTCGACAGGTCTTAGCGAGCGCACTCTTAGTGACAATCAACTCCCATACAAGGCAATTCATGTCAGCGGGAAAGACCACGCTGGTTATTATCCAGGTGCTACTGATATGACCTTAAAGCTCCTCTTTGACCCAACCAGTGGCAAAATCTATGGCGCCCAAGGAGTTGGGAAGAAAGGTGTTGACAAGAGAATCGATATCCTAGCAACTGCTATCAAGGCAAATCTCACCGTCTTTGACTTGCCAGAGTTAGAGTTCACCTATGCACCACCATTTGGTTCTGCCAAAGATCCAGTAAATATGCTGGGATACGCAGCCTTAAACCTTATCGAAGGTCTGAGCGACAATATACAGTGGTACCAGCTAGAAGATGAAATAGCTACTGGCAAGAAATTCCTGGATGTACGGACCAGTAGCGAATACCAAAGTGGTCGACTTAAGGTTGACACCATCCACATCCCCCTAAACGAACTACGGGAACGCTTGGATGAACTAGACAAGAACCAAGCCTACATCGTTAGCTGTCACAGTGGTTTGCGCAGCTATATCGCAGAGCGTATCCTCAAGCAAGCAGGATTTACCGTCCAAAACCTTGACGGCGCTTATTCACTATACAAAATGGCTAACCCAGAAGGAGTAGAATATGGTAACTAATATCAGCATGGCTGACTTTTATGAAAAATATCAAAATGAAAATCTAGATCTTATCGATGTCCGTGAAGTACATGAATTCCAAGCAGGACATGCACCAGCTGCCAAAAATCTTCCGTTAAGTACCTTGGAGCAAGGCTACAAAGAACTCAAACCTGACCATGAATACCATGTCATCTGTCAAGGTGGAGTACGTTCTGCCTCTGCCTGTCAATTTCTCAGCGCCCAAGGCCTCACCGTTACCAATGTAGAAGGCGGCATGAACCAATGGCCTGGTGATGTAGAATAAATAAAATTCAAAAAGAGCAATTGGTCTAATTCCAAGAAAACCAACTGCTCTTTTAATCATTTAATCACTATTTAGAAGAAACGTCTATTTTTAATTACTTGCGTTTAATCAAGTATTTAACTGCCTTTTCCAATCTTTCCTTCTGTGCTTGAGGATCCTCTAGAGGGTCGTTAATGCAAGCTGTTAAATTCTCCGTTATCATCAGTTCAATAATACGATCAACACTGGATCGAACTGCTGTTAATTGAGTAATGATATCGACACAATCACGCTCTTCCTCCATCATCTTTTGGATGCCACGCAATTGACCTTCTGAGCGTTTGAGGCGTGTAATGTACTTTGATTTTGTCATCTCTTTATCCTTAAACGATTTTTCTACATTATATCTCTAATAAAGGGCTTTGTCAAAAGTATCACTTTTTTAGTAGTCAAAGTCTTCTAGCCCCCACTCTCACATGAGTAACAAGCCCATCTTTATCTGTAATAGAGAACTCTGAAGAGGAAATCCACTGAAGCTGCCCGTGCCGATCCTGTGCTTGCGCAAACAAATTGACCAAATACTCTTTATTCTCAACTTCAACTACATAGTAGGCTAGGCCTGCCATTCCTTGCTCACGAGGAGCTAAGTTTTTACCTCCCCATTCATTAACTGCTAGATGATGATGGTAATCTCCCGATGCAATCCAACTGGCATGTGGAATCGTGAATTTATCTTCAAGACCAAGAGACTCTTGGTAGAATGCACTCGCTTCTCGGCTATTCTTAACGGATAGGTGAACATGACCCATGCGAGTGCCTCCTGCGATTGCAAAAGGCTCTATTTCTTTTCCTAGTTGGTAGATATCTTGAGCAGAGAGTTCTTCTGTCACACCGATAATACGGCCATCCTCACGAATATCCCAGTCTGTCATCGGTTTATCTCTGTAGAGTTCAATCCCATTACCCTCTAAGTTCTCTAAATAGATTGCCTCACTATAACCATGATCAGCTCCACCAACTAATGGGATCTTTAAGTCTAACAAGTGTTTAAAAACATTAGCCAAATCTTCACGAGTCGGCAAAAGCAAGGCCATATGGTAAAGACCGTAGCTCTGCTTAGGATTGCCTGTATTTTCTGTTTGAATAAGCTTCACAAGCGGTTTTTCTCCCGCACCTAAGAGAACCTCCTCTTCCGATTGATGTACTATTTCCAAACCTAGCAATTGATGATAAAATGCTGTCTGACTTTCTAAGTCCTTGACATTTAAAGCTACTTCAGCCAAATGAATGCGACTATTATATTCGTAAACCATAGAAAAGTTCCTTTGTTGTAACTTTTATTGTTACATCTGTTATACTCCCCTCTCAGCTAATGTCAATCCAAAAGCTCAACGCTGATAAAACAAGAACAATCCTCCCCATGTAGGAAGGATTGTTTGGATTTAATGAGCCAACATTTCTTGGGCAATCTCTTGACCTGATAAGCCATCTGGATAGTAAGTTGGCCAGTTGTCCATCTCTTCAAAGAGGGCTTCTTGGCTAGTGCCTCCAAAGAAGATATGGAAATGCTCTGCCTTGACTGGAGCAATATTGTGGTCGCTGAATTGAACATACTTGAATTGTCCGGCGTCTGCATCAGTCGCTTCAAAGAGGAAGCGTACTCCATGATTCCCTTTCTTATAAGTCAAGATTTTCTTGCCGACATACTTGTAAGTATATTTCTTACTTTGGCCACCTTGGATGAATTCCATAGTGTTATCCGTGATGTTAATCTTGGTCACGTCTGTTTGGTAACCCTTTTGATAGTAGGCCTTATACTCATCCTTGGTCATCTTACCAGTCAATTTAGCCTTGTAGTCAAATACTTGGTCAAGAGTCCCATTTTCAAGGAAAGGATAGACTGACTGCCAGTTGCCAGCATAATCACTCAAAGTACGATCCTTAACATCTGCATCCTCAAAGTAGCCATTTTGAACGGTTTTAGTTTCCTCTGCCTTTTCTGGTTCAATCTCTGCTCCTGCCTGATCAGTTGTCTGCTTGAGAGACTTGAGGTTTTTCTCCATGACAGAGATATAGTTTTCTCCAGCCTTCATGTCCTCTTCGGTCAAGCTTTCAAGAGGATTCAGAACATCTAACTTCACTCCTGTTTCTTTTGAGAGGGTATTGGCTAGGGCTTGAGAAGCATTTTCTTCAAAGTATATATAAGAGATTTTGTTTTTCTTGATGTACTCGGTCAATTCTGCCAAACGGCTTGCTGAAGGCTCCGCATCTGGTGAAAGACCTGAGATAGAGACTTGATTGAGTCCGTAATCTAAGGCTAGGTAACGAAAGGCAGCGTGTTGAGTCACAAAACTCTTTTGCTTAGCATTAGAAAGTCCTTCAGCATAAGCCTTATCTAAGGCTTGTAGTTTTTCGATATAGGCTGCTGCATTTTGCTCAAAAGTCGCCCTCTTATCTGGATAGTCAGCTGAAAGACTATCACGGATGTGCTCTACAAGTTTGATTGCACGCGCAGGAGACAACCATACATGAGGGTCATACTCGTGATGATGGCCTTCTTCACCATGATCATGGTCTTCCTCTTCTTCACTACCTGGAAGAAGCAACATATCTCTAGTAGCCTTGATTGTTTTTACTTTTTTCTCATCTAGTGAATCTAAAAGTTTTGGAACCCATGTTTCCATGTTCTCATTTTCATAAACAAAGGCATCGGCGTCTTGGATTTTAGCGACTGCCTTAGGCGATGGTTCATAGTCATGTGGTTCTGTCCCAGCCCCAATCAAGAGCTCGACATTGGCTGTATCTCCTGCTACTTGCTTGGTAAATTCGTAGACAGGATAGAAAGTTGTGACGATGTGTAATTTCCCATCTGCCTGTTTTTGATTGGAACAGGCGACTAAGAAAACTGTCACAAGACTTGCCAAAAGTAGGCCTAGTTTTTTCATTTACTTCTCCTATTTGATAAAACGTTTGAGTAAGCTGACTAACAAGAAGACAACTACAAAGATAAGGGTGATACTTGCACTAGGAGGTGTCTCTGCATAATAGGAGATATAAAGTCCCGCAACCATGCCTAGAAAACCAATGGCACTCGCAAGAATCATCACTGAACTAAAGTTCTTCCCTAAACGCAACGCGATACTAGCTGGTAGGACCATGATGGTCGATACCAAGAGTGCTCCTGCGGCTGGAATCATGAGCGCAATGGCCACACCCGTTACCATGTTAAAGAGGATAGACATGGTACGCACTGGAAGACCATCGACAAAAGCTGTATCCTCGTCAAAGGTTAGGATATACATGGGTCTCAAAAAGAGGAAGGTTAAGACCAATACAACTGCTGCAATGATAAAGAGACCTATTACCTGCTCTTGACTAATAGTCACGATAGAACCAAAGAGGTATTGGTCCAAACTCATAGAGCTAGAACTCTTACCCTTGCTCATCACAATAAGTGAAACTGCAAGTCCTGTAGACATGAGAATGGCTGTCCCAATCTCCATAAAGCTTTTATAAACCGTGCGGAGATACTCAAGGAAGACCGCTGCAATCAAGACAATGGCAATGGTTGAGATGGTCGGAGAAATCCCTAAAACCAAACCAAAGGCAACACCCGAAAGCGAGACGTGACTCAGTGTATCACTCATGAGACTTTGTCGACGCAAGATGAGGAAGGTTCCAAGTACTGGTGAAAAGAGACTCATGGCAATAACAGCCAAAAATGCTCGCTGCATAAAATCATAAGACAAGAGATTAAGCATGCTCCACCTCCTGGTCACTTTCATGGACATTGAAACAACGCCATGGCGAATCTTGGTCTCGGACCAGGTGGATATTGCGATCTGCGTAATCCTTAACTTCTTCCGGATCGTGAGTAATCATCAAAACAGCCTTGCCATGATGGTGGGCACTATGGTGCATGAGCTCATAAAATTCATTCTTGGTTCCCGCATCCATCCCTGTCGTTGGCTCATCCAAGATAAAGATATCTGGATCCGAAGCAAACATACGTGCGATAACAGCCCTTTGCTTTTGCCCACCAGAGAGGGAACCAATGCGTTTGTCCCGATGTTCCCACATACCAACTGAGTTTAAACTAGCCTTGATGTGTTCTTCATCATGGGCATTCAAACGACGGAACCAGCCCTTTCTTGGGTAGCGACCTGATTTGACAAACTCATAAACAGTACTTGGAAAGCCCGCATTAAAACTTGCAATCTGCTGAGGAAGATAGGCAATTCTTAGCTTTTTCCCATGAATATTTGTCTTTGAGATGGTTACTTTCCCAATTCTCGGTTGTAAAATACCTAGACTAGCTTTGATAAGAGTAGTCTTTGCCGCTCCATTTTCTCCTGTCAGTGTGACAAATTCTCCACTATCAACACTGTAATTGATATGCTCAAGCACAGGTTCCTTGTCATAATAGAAGGACAAATCCTCTACTGTGATGTATCTCATTACTTGATTTCTCCTACTAAAGCAGTTAAAAACCGCTGGATAATTTTTTGTTCGTTTGGTGTGAACTGAGTGGCAACCTGCTCATAAGCCGAGAGGGTATGTTCATGATGATGGTGGTGTTCCTCAGCAATAGGTCGAGCCAAGTCTGTCAATTGATAGAAGACAACACGAGCATCCTTGGGATCCTTAGATGTCTCCAACATCCCCTCCTTAACCAGGGATTTGATAGCCTTTGTAACGGCAGCTTGACTAACATTGAGACGACGCGCCAACTCAGAGTTGGTGAGCGACTCCTCTGATAAAAGCATGAGAATATGCTCCTGGGTATTGGTCAAGGCTACATCACTGGTACAATGACCAATGAGAATTTCATGCTGATTTTCCGCCTTGAGAATAATCTCATTTAAAAAATGATCGATATCTTTTGCCAACTGTCTCATAATTTGCTCCTTTCTCAGAACAGAATTACTTTAAAATACAAGATTTTTACTTCATTTCTTTACCAGTTAAGTATATCACATCCCAGTTAAAAGTCAAGAAAAAAAGATGAAAACATCTGATATGTTTTCATTTCCTCTACAGACTTTTTACTTCCTTCATTCAAATAGAAACTTCACTACTATACTGACCTTTACCCAAAATTCATTGATTACAAAAAGCCCAAACCAAGGTTCAGGCTCTGTTGCTATTTATTGAAAATCTTTAATATTCCCATCGTAATTTGCCCAATCCTGACTGAAAAATCGATCATTCATTTGGTAATTAGGAGCTGTTGTTGGATTACTCAAAAAAGGATTTACAACCTTGTCAAACGCCAACCAGCCTAACCAACCAATATGAATCGTATCCTTAACAAAGTAGGGATCTCCACCGTTTTTTGAAAAATCAGCAATATTGGTGAAACCTTGACTCTCCAACTGGTAACGAATTTTTTCGACAGAGTGTTGATACATCTCCTCACTCAAACCTGTATAATCCATCCATTTTTTATTGACAGGTTGAAAGACAAAGAGCACATTGACCTTAGATTTTGCAAATTGATCGAGCACTAACTGTAAATCATTGTATTCCCTTGACTGAAGGAAGTTGTAATTTTTTTGATACCCTTCCCACTTTTTCAAATCCTTCTTTAGTTGAGTATTGTAGAAGTGATTCTCCATTCCCAAATCATTATTGGTCGTATTTGCTTCTGCGTCCTTACGTGCAATATTTTCCAATTCTTCATACGAAAATTGATCCGGGAGGCTATTCAAATATTTTTCAATATGATCTTTAAACTTTAATTGGCCTCGAATAGAGAATTGACCAAAAAGGGCAGCTTGTCTTTCATTGAATTCGGCAGAGAGATTTACCATCGTTTGATCAAAGTCTGACAACTGTTCATTATTAGCCAGTTTCTCAACAATTCCTTTCATCGGAACTCTTGGATTTAGCTTTAAGATTCTACTAGCCGCATATTGAGAGGCAACATCCCCAGATTGATTCTCCAAAAAGGCAGTCAACTGATCATTATTAAAATATGTTTGAAAAATAGTCGGATCATGATCCTCTTTTGTAAACCACTGTGGAGAGATTACAAATACAGCTTGTTTATTTTTAAGCTCAGGTGTGATTTGTTGCAGCCCAAAGTATTGACTAAGAGAAGCTGCTCCTGCCTGTCCCATAAAATAAGGACGATAGGGGCGATTATACTTTTCAGCTAATACTCCTGGATGCATGCTATCAAAACGAATCCATTCACTCGAACCCAAAAAGGGTATAAAACGTATATTAGGATCCGTGAGAGCTCTCACTTTTTGGCTTCTTTCCTTAAAGCTTTCTGCACTTATCGAAGCGGCAGAGTATTTTTCCTCCATGAGATTATGACTCTTACTACTAGGATAGAAAAAAATGAGTAGAAGAACCAATAAACCTGCAATAAGAATGGGCCCGAAGATTAACCACAGGCGTTTAAGCATTCTTTAACTCCGTAATCCCTGCTACGATTTTATTAGCTGTATTCCAGTCGTCACGACCAAATTCTGTAACTGGGACACGAATATCAAAGCGATTTTCGATTTCCACGATCAATTCAACTGTTCCCATACTATCCAAGACACCTGCGTCAAAAAGATCCTCATCCATCATGTCAGATACATCTTCCATAAATAATTCATCAATAATTTCAATAACTTCTGATTTGATATCCATTTTTTAATTCCTTTTATTTTTTAAACCATAAATCATTCAAAAATCCAGAAAAGATTAAGAATGAAACCATCACGACATGGAAGGTTATCACCATGCCAAGTAACTGAACCCAACGATTTTCAGGCAAGGGAGCTCGCCCTGCTTTCTTACGTTCTTTATTGAGCGTTTTTTTCTTCCTAACCCAGGCATCATTCATCACTAAGCCTATCCCATGAAAGAATCCGTAAGCGATATAAAACCATGTTATCCCATGCCAGAAGCCCATAAGGAGCATGTTCAGGATATAGGCAATACTTGAAGTCACATTTCGATTCTTAAACAATTTCTTTCTGGTCATCAACATAACCATACGCATGAAGACAAAGTCACGGAACCAGAAAGATAAACTCATGTGCCAACGATTCCAAAACTCTTTCAAATCTCTCGACAAGAAAGGTTTGTTGAAGTTGATTGGACTACGAATTCCCATCAGATTTGAAATCGCCAAAGCAAACATAGAATAACCCGCAAAATCAAAGAAGAGCTCCAAACCAAATGTATACATAACTGCCACCACATAATAGTTAAAGAAACCACCTGTCTGCAAAGCTAGATTTTTTAGCGGTGGCAATAAAATCTCGCCTAAAATATGAGCTAGAATAAATTTATACAGAAATCCCCACATGATATACCGAACGGACTCGGCTAGCATATCCATCAACTCATCGCGCTCTGGAATCGTCTGATAATTTTCATTAAAACGTTTGAAACGATCAATGGGACCACTTGAAAATGTCGGCATAAAGAGGAGAAAACGTAAATACTCCCACAACTTTAATTCCTTAATGACTCCATCTCTGAGTTCAATAATAATTCCCACCGAACGAAAAGTCAAATAGGAAATTCCAATAAATCCTAATAAAGACTGTGTGCCGTTAATAGCCGGTTGCACTTTCACAAAAATGATGGGAAGTAACGATAATAGACTCACCAAGTAGAAAATCCATTTGCCATCTTGGACTTTTCGATACTGCTTGTAAAAAAGTACCAGTAATATTTGCCATATCAGATAAATTCCTAAGGCAGCTATTTGATTAGTCTTGCCCCCCGTCAACATAGTAACGATAAAGAAGAGACTAACCAATATTTCATACCAGGCAAAACGTTTTTTGAAAAAAAGTCCGATAAAGATTGGCAAGGTAGCCGTAATTACGTACAAAAAGTACTGTGGATTCCCATATGGCTCAATATGAGGAAGCTGTTTAAGAAGCTCCATCATCTATTGTTTACCTCGCTAATCAACCCTTTAATATCAATTTTGCCATTTGGAGTGAGCGGTAAACTGTCACGATAGAGGAACTTAGATGGCATCATGTAAGACATCATAATATCTTCCAAGTCTTCCTTGATCGCTTTAGTAATATCAATCTCGCGCTCAAATTGTTCTTTGACACCATCTTTTAAGATGACATAGGCCAAGAGATTTTGAACCTTGTGATCTTTATTATAACGTGGAACTGCAACAGCCGAGTCGATGTACTGAGATTTGTTTAAGTTTTGAGAAACATCCTCAAGTTCGATACGGTAACCATTAAACTTGATCTGGAAGTCCATCCGTCCACCATAGAGAAGGAGGCCTTCATCTGTCATGGTTCCGACATCTCCCGTATGATAGGCTGGAAGTCCCTCAAATTCGAAGAAGGCTTCTGCTGTTTTCTCTGGATTATTCATATAACCTTTTGAAACAGCTGGTCCAGACACGATAATTTCCCCTTGCTCTCCATTTGGCAATTTGTTCCCTTCCTCATCAATGATGAAGGTCGGAGAATCTTCTTTGGTATAACCGATTGGCAGACGTTTCAAGGTAGCTAACATCTCATCTGTTACGGCTACAGCCGAAAGAGCTACAGTTGCTTCCGTTGGGCCGTAGGCATTGATGATGCGTGCATTTGGGAAACGCTCGCGCAATTTCTGAGCGGTTTTAACGGTCAACTCTTCCCCATCAAAGTAGAAATGGGTGATGCCTGGCATCTTTTCAGCATTGAAATCCTCAGACAACATGGCCATATCTGCAAAAGATGGTGTTGAAGTCCAGATAGCAATCGGAAGAGAAAAGATCGTCGCAAAGAGTTGTTTGAAGTCTTGAGTAATGGCTGATGGGAGGGCAAAAAGGGTTCCTCCAAGAGCCAAGGTCGGTGCCCAGTACATGACAGACAAGTCAAAGGAATAGGGCGGTTGCGCCAACATTTGCGGACGTTCTGGCGTTGCAAACTCCTTATCTGTGATCATCCAGTTGGTGAAGCTGAGCAAGTTATCATGCGAAATCTGCACTCCTTTTGGCTTTCCGGTTGTCCCCGAAGTAAAGATGATGTAGTAGTTATCATTCCCTTTGACCGGATGTTGCAAATCGTAGGCATACTGAGCCGCATAAGCTTCACGCACTTGCTCCAAGGACATGATTGGAGCAACTGGGTTTTCGATTGGAAACTCATTGATGGCAATAATCAGGCTTGGCTCAGCCACTTCAAGAATGGCAGACACGCGCTCCAAAGCAGAATGGCTATCAATTGGGATATAAGCATGGCCAGATTTGGTCAAGGCCACAAAGGTTGCTAACATTTCATATTCTTGTCCACCAAAGACCACAACAGGAGACTTTTCAGGAAGTCCCATTTGGTCGATGTGGGCAGCCAAGCTATCTGAATCAGTCTTCAATTGGCCATAGGTATGTTCCTCACCAAGGACATTGTAAACCGGATAGTCTGGTTGTAGTTGCGCATAACATTCAATTGTCTCGATCATATCAGTAATTGGTTGGTTTGACACGGATAGGAGTCTCCTTTAAGTTAAAATTCATTGTAGATAAAGCCACCCTGACCTTGACCAAGATAACTAAAGAAATAAAGCAAACCCAGTAAAACAATAAAATACAAGGCTGTCCGACCAAGAAAGAGGTAGAGTTTTTTTCTCTGTTTCATCAAGAAAAACCTTTCATTCCTGTAATTTTCAACTAAAATAAAATCAATTTCTTGCTAACTTATTTTTCTGCTATTATACCACTTTATATACTATTTTTTCAATTGTTTGCCGTCCATTTTCACTACATTTCACCAACATTAAATTGTTCCGTATGATGCCTTCTAATGATAGCTTAAATGCTTTTCAGTATAGATTATATTGGGAGCTATAACAAAGTAGGCTCTATACTACCTATAGAGGATTTTCCCACTATAAATATTATAGAGCCTTATCTTATGTCTCACTTTATCGGTGGAATTTCCTTTACCTAGAGATTTTTATAATATGTAATCTTAAAATTCACTATAGATGAAATCTTGAATATTCGAAAAATCGGTCACAAAACAGTAGATTACGATGCTTAAAATAACCGTGTAGAAAAACAAGGTCCACAATAGTAAACGATGTGTGTCAGTTAGTTTCATTTGCAAATTTGTAAAGTTCTTTTTCAACTTCCATCCATCCTTTCACCCCAACATGCATCACGTCAAATAAAAAGTAATCTTCATACTCTTTATTTCCATAGTTTAACACAGTAGCACCGTGGTTTTTGGCAATATTTCCTATTTTTTTGTAAGTTTCTTCACGCATTTCTCGTGAAACACCTGTGTAATCATTCCATTTACCATTTACAGGAAAGATAATGACTTCAACTTCAATTCCCAATTCCTTTGCAACTGTCAAGAAGAGTTCCATATCTGAATACTCTGGTGACTCTATGTAGCTCAAGTCTTTGTTAGAATCTTTCAACGAAGCATAGCGGTCTCTCAAGTAGGTATTGTAGTAGTTATTATCCACAGCATAATCATTGTTATCTGTTTTCTTTTTAACTTCTTCTACAAACTGATCTGTCATCTGCTCCCAATTATAATCCGGAGTTTCATCCCCTAATGCAGGATAGTCTGATTTGGCATGATTCTCATAGAATTTTCGCTTAAGCTTAAAAGAGTAAACTGCATTGTCTAATTCCAACAGTTTTTTATCAATGATTGTTCCTTTTCCTTCTATAAAATAGCTTTTATACTTTTTATAGATATCATTTTGTTGTTTGTTTCCTTTGGTAATCTCAATAATGCGATTAATCAGTTTTTCTTTGGTTTCCTTACTGATTTTCTCGTTATCTAGCATGTGAAAAATATGTTCCTGAGAGGCCTTGTTTAAGAAGGCGTCTTGATGAGTCCCATCCTTTTCGAACCATTGAACAGACTCTACAATGGCTACTTTTCGCTTACTCATAGCCCCCTCAATCGAGCTCAAGGTCGTAGCTTGAATGATATTTTGAGAGTAACTGGTTCCTATCTGCATGATATTAAAATCATTGTAGTTAAAAATTTTATTGGGGTGGTAATCTTCATTTATCGTCGCAACTAACTCTGAGGAACCCATTAGAACTAGTGTATTGGGAGTGATATTATTTGTTAGAATATCTCTACTTTTATACTTTTCATAAGAAGTGCTGTAGCGAATACTATTGTCCTTGACTTTATAATAGTCGTCAATCTTCTTGACATATGTCACATTTAAAAGAGCAAGGGTCGCAATTACGAGCACAAGCGAAAGTAAAAATGCTTTTAACTTAATCATCTTGTTTTGTCCAATCTCCTTGTTTTAGCAGATCTCTTTATCTACTTAGAATTGCCATAATTATCTTATAAGGTTCACCTGAAAAGATAAAGAAGCCAACCATAACTAAATTCATGGTCACAAACCAACTTATTAGCTTGTACCAAGTTTTATTTTTATGTTTCTTATAAAAAGTGCTTTTCTTTTGATAAATTTCAAATCCAGACATCAAGATTCCATGGTAAAAACCATAAGCGATGTAGCTGACACTAATTCCATGCCAAAATCCCATAACCAACATGTTGACCATATAGGCATAGGCTGCATTGTGTAATCTATTCTTAAACCATTTTTTTCTGATAACCTGCATCAAAACTCTTGAAAATACGAAATCTCTCAACCATGTTGACAAGGTGATGTGCCATCTAGTCCAAAAATCCTTGATATCAATACTCAAGAAAGGTTTATTGAAATTCATCGGTGTCTGAATACCTAGAATGTTGCTACTTCCAACGGCCATCAAACTATATCCCGCAAAGTCAAAGAACAGATAAAGAGTATACAGGTACATATATTTGATTGAGTAGACAACTGTACCAGTATTACTTAGAGCAAGTAGCATCTGGTATACATAGGTTGATAAAACAACCTTGTAGAGAAGGCCTAAAACGATGCGATAAATACCATCCCCTGCTAACTCTAGGTAGTCCTTTCTAGGCATGACTTCGTTGATCTCTTTTAGAAATCTTCTGCTACGATCGATTGGTCCAGAACTAACTGTAGGGAAAAAGAGTAGAAACTGCAGATAATCTTTTACACTGATTCTTTCTTTGATTAAACCATCCGATATTTCTAGCATGATCTGAATGGTCTTAAAGGACATGTAGGAAATCCCAATAAAAGCCAACAAATGTAGCTGGGTTATAGCAAAGACTTTATTGACCACTAAAGGTAAAATGGATAATATAACTAGAGGTTTCAACCGTTTTGAGTCCATTCTTTGTGCTATGAAAACTAGGACATATTGGTAGATAATGAAAGCCAATAGATAAACAACCATGGCTTTACTCTTACCATAGATGGCTCCTGCAAATAGAATTGACAGACTTAAAATATAATAATCCTTACGCTTGCCAAAGCAATTTAAAACAAAGCCAATCAGTAAAACCACAAACAATAGAAGGAAAAACTCATTCCCCTCAAAATAATTCATACCAGATGGACTCCTTTTCTCTTTTTCTCATCTCCTGATTTGTCATTTTTAGGATTAGTCCCTATCATATTATCAAGGATAATTAACTTTATTCATTATATCATAATTAAAAAACTATATACTTCCAATATCCAATTTCCTAAAATAAAAAAATAAATGACTCTTACAACTAAATCCCAATAACGAGACAACATTATTTACAAAATATATAAAATTCAAGAGTAAAAAATTAACTTGACTCAGCTGTTCCCATCAAGTCTCCTAAATATATTCGTTACCCCTTTCCTTTTCTTCTTCAAACATAGTATAAAATACAAAAATGCTAAAATAATCTGTTTGTCTTTTCAGTTTTGCTCCAATTTCCAACCCAAATAATCCTCAGAATCAGCAAACACAGCACTCCCCCTTTGGGCATTTTTATGCTAAAATAGTAGCTATGGATAAAATTATTAAAACTATATCAGAAAGCGGAGCCTTTCGTGCTTATGTACTAGACAGCACTGAAACTGTCCGCACTTCTCAAGAAAAACATCAAACCCAAGCTAGCTCAACTGTAGCACTTGGTCGGACCCTCATTGCCAGCCAGATTCTCGCAGCCAATGAAAAAGGAAATACCAAGTTGACTGTCAAGGTTCTTGGAACGAGCTCCCTCGGTGCCATTATCACAGTTGCAGATACCAAGGGTAACGTCAAAGGCTACGTTCAAAACCCTGGAGTTGACATAAAAAAGACTGCAACAGGAGAAGTCCTCGTTGGACCTTTTGTCGGCAATGGTCAATTTCTTGTGATTACAGACTACGGTACTGGAAATCCATATCATTCCATGACACCTCTCATCTCTGGAGAAATTGGCGAAGATCTAGCTTTCTACTTAACAGAAAGTCAACAAACCCCGTCAGCTGTAGGGCTTAATGTCCTTTTAGATGGAGACGACAAGGTCGAAGTTGCTGGTGGCTTTTTGCTCCAAGTATTGCCAAATGCCAAGGAAGAAGAAATCGCCCGTTTTGAAAAACGTATCCAAGAAATGCCAGCCATTTCAACACTGCTAGAGAGTGACGACCATATCGAAGCCCTTCTCAAAGCTATCTACGGCGACGAACCATACAAACGTCTGTCTGAAGAAGAAATTCGTTTCCAATGCGACTGTAGCAAAGAACGCTTTATGGATGCTCTTGCGAGCCTTCCGAGCTCAGATTTACAAGAAATGAAGGATGAAGACCACGGGGCAGAAATTACTTGTCAGTTCTGTCAAACTACTTACAACTTTGATGAAAACGACCTGGAGGAACTCATTCGTGACAAATCTTAATACACCTTTTATGATTGGTAATGTTGAGATTCCCAATCGTACCGTTTTAGCACCTATGGCGGGAGTAACCAACTCTGCCTTCCGCACTATTGCAAAAGAGCTCGGAGCTGGACTCGTTGTTATGGAAATGGTCTCTGACAAAGGAATCCAATACAACAATGAAAAGACTCTTCACATGCTTCATATCGATGAAGGAGAAAACCCAGTTTCGATCCAGCTTTTCGGAAGCGACGAAGATAGTCTTGCACGCGCAGCAGAATTCATCCAAGAAAACACCAAGACCGATATCGTCGATATCAACATGGGCTGCCCAGTTAATAAAATCGTAAAAAACGAGGCTGGTGCTATGTGGCTCAAGGATCCAGACAAGATCTATTCTATCATTAACAAGGTTCAATCAGTCCTTGATATCCCTCTCACTGTCAAAATGCGTACTGGCTGGTCTGACCCATCCCTAGCAGTAGAAAATGCTCTTGCAGCTGAAGCTGCAGGTGTTTCTGCCCTTGCTATGCACGGTCGTACCCGTGAGCAAATGTATACTGGTCACGCTGACCTCGAGACTCTTCACAAGGTTGCTCAAGCTCTGACTAAGATTCCATTTATCGCTAATGGTGACATCCGCACTGTCCAAGATGCAAAACAACGTATTGAAGAAGTCGGTGCTGATGCCGTTATGATTGGACGCGCAGCTATGGGAAATCCTTACCTCTTCAATCAAATCAATCACTACTTTGAAACAGGGGAAATTCTTCCCGATTTGACCTTCGAAGACAAGATGAAAATCGCCTACGAGCACTTGAAACGCTTGATTGATCTCAAGGGAGAAAAGGTTGCTGTCCGTGAATTCCGTGGACTAGCTCCTCACTATCTCCGTGGAACATCTGGAGCCGCTAAACTTCGTGGCGCTATTTCACAAGCAAGTACTCTAGCAGAGATTGAAGCACTATTGCAGTTAGAAAAAGCATAAAATGCAACAAAAACCCGTAAATTCGATTGAATTACGGGTTTTCATTTGTTTTGAGAAAAATTTTAACACTAGATTCTATGGTTGAAGCAGAACAACACTAGATACCGCACCATCTGCACCTGTTGTAATTTGGATGACTTTTCCACCACCTACTTCAGCATTGTATTTCCCATCATCAAGGGTATAAGAATAGCTTTGGATAGAGTAGTTTTCTTTCTTACCATCAGCAGATTCTACTGTAAATTGGCCACTTGGTGAAACTGTAATTGTTTCGCCATTAGTACCCTTCCAATTTCCAGTCGCAGCCGAAAAATCTTTGTCCACCATAGTCAAGACACCTTTATAACGTTTGTTATGTTCTGCCTGCTTGTCTTGAAGTTTACGATCAGTTGCTGGATCATAAGCTGACTGATTCGGTTTTGCTTGTGTTTCTTGATGATTGGATGGGGCTTGAGAAGGGGTTTGCTTAGCAGAAGGTTCTTGATTTTGTTTTGTTTCTGGTGCTGGTGTTGCTTGCGTTTGGTTAGCGGTAGACGTTGACTGATCAGAAGAGGACTTAGCTTTTTCTGATGAAGCTGAACTTGAGGACTTCTGAGTTTTGTTATCTTTACTTGAAGAACTGGCCTTAGAACTAGAAGATGCTTGTGTTGTCTTGCTAGAACTATCACTTGTGGTATTTTCTTTCTTATTACCACAAGCCCCTAATAGCAATGTTGAAGCGAGTACAGTTGCGGCCATTAATTTGATAGAAGTTTTATTTTTCATTTTATGCTCCTTTGTAACATTTTTGAAACGTTAAGAAATATATTTGTAACATTATTGTAATATTTGTTTTTGAATCTGTCAACTATTTATCTAAAATTTTTTAGAATTATTTTTTAGTACATTTATCTTCTTACTCCTCCTATATCTTTTATTCGTAAAGAATTAAAAAAACATAAAAGTTCTTCCTGATAAAGTGCTATATTTTAAAAGTGTAATCGCTTGCATTTTTTTCTTGAAGTGCTATAATAAAATTGAAATAGGATATCGGAGGTGTAGGTTTATGTCAAAGAAATATTACACATATCTTCCTTGGTTGATCATTGGTGCATTCTCTTCTTATGGAGTTGCTACTCATTACGCTCAAACAACATTTGATTTGTTCTATTTAACTGCCATTTTCATGATTGTCTATGTGTCTCTAATGTACTTACACGAACATTATTTGAAATACAAATACAAAGATTTATTCATTCGTTTTATGAGTAATCCTAAAAAAGATAAACATCCTTAAACAAAAAATAACAACAAAAAGAGGCCGGAAATTTTTCCGACCTCACTTTTTATTTTAATCGATAAATAGTGATAACTTCCTTCTGAGGAATCCGTTTAAAGCCAACTTCCTCTAAGCTATGACCATATTTCTCTAAGAAACTATCACTTGTACAGGATTTCTCTGGGCATAGAGTCTCAATGAGAGCTAGGCCGTCATCCACTGTGAACTCATCATCTAGTAGATAAAGGAAACAAGGGTCATAGTCGATAGCTTTTTTAATTTTCTTGATGGATGTTTGAATAATGGATAAGTGGTCAAATGCAAAGTCCTTCTCTTCCAGTTCTTTTCCATCCAAATAACACTTACCTGTGTGAAAATCAACATCTACAAGAACGACTTCTTTTGCATCGTCTCCAGCCTTAGCTAGATCAATTGCTTGTCTCGGTAGGTAAACCAAGTGGGCAATGGTAACCGTCCAACCTCTAGGATCACGGCCAGGAGTCAATACTGTCACTAGCTGTTCAATCTTTTCTAGTGGAAGTTCAAGATTGATTTCTTCTTTTACCTCACGTTGACAAGCATGGGCAGCATCTTCCCCTTTATCCATAAATCCGCCAACTAGCGCTAAACAATTTTGGAAAGGATGTGCCTTCCGACGAATCAGAAAGAGCTTCATTTCCCCTTCTACAAAGCAGTAGGCTACCATATCCACAGTCACGCTTGGTTTTTCGTACTGAGGGAGTGCTTGCTTGTGGTACCAGTCTAAGAATTCAGCTTGACTAGCATGAACTTCAAAATACTCTTTTTCTGTCATCCCGGTTGGAATAGTTTGATTCATCATCTTCTACTTCCTTTCTGCATTGATGGCAATGAAGGGTTTCTCTCTACTGTAACTGTAGTATCCTAGTTCTTGTTTTTATACAATGTCAAATTTCAATTGACCAGCTTTGACGCCAATCTTAAGTGTCTTACCTTCTTTCAGTTCACCTGTAAGAAGGAGTTCTGCTAGTTTGTCCTCTACTTCTGTTTGCAGAGTTCTGCGCAGTGGGCGAGCTCCCATCTCTGGATCATATCCCTTCTGAGCTAGAAGTTTAAGGGCAGATGCTTGGAGTTTCAAGTCAATTCCTTTTTCAGCAAGACTAGCAATCAATGGTTTGACCATAATCTTAACCACTTCCTGCATATCTTGACTTGACAAGCTATGGAAGACTACTTTTTCATCAATACGGTTGATGAACTCTGGACGATAAGCCTTTTTCAATTCTTCGAACATCCGTTTTTCCATATTTTCCTGATCAAAACGAATATCTTTAGCTCCAAAACCGACTGTCTTATCATCACGAAGAGCTGTCGCACCAAGGTTTGATGTCATGATGATGATGGTATTGGAGAAGTCAACCTTGCGACCCTTACTGTCTGTCAAGACACCATCATCCAAGACTTGCAAGAGCACATTAAAGATATCTGGATGTGCCTTTTCTACCTCATCAAAAAGCAAGACTGAGTATGGTTTGTTACGAACCTTCTCGGTCAACTCTCCACCTTCTTCGTAGCCTACATAACCTGGAGGTGCGCCATTGAGACGACTGGCTGCAAATTTCTCCATGTATTCACTCATGTCAAAACGAATGAGGGCTGACTCATCATCAAAGAGAACTTCTGCCAAGGCTTTGGCTAATTCAGTTTTACCAACACCTGTTGGTCCAAGGAACATAAAGGATCCAATTGGACGTTTGTTATTGCGAATACCCGATTGATTTCGGCGAATGGCACGACTGATACTTGATACCGCTTGTTCCTGCCCGATAACACGTTTATGAAGTTCAGTTTCGAGATTGAGATACTTCTTGGCATCCGTTTGTGTCAATTTTTGAACTGGAATACCTGACAAGCGACTGAGTGTTGTCAAAATATCAGACTCTTTTACTAGATCTTTATAGACCGGAACTTCCTGTTCTTTTGAAATGAGCTGAGCTGCTTGCTTCCATTTGCCATCCATCAAGGCCTTATCTGCAGGTGTTAAACCTGACTCATCTTTTTTAGCGTGTTTCGATTTATTTTGGACAGTTGCTGCTGCTTCATCCAAAAGATCAATCGCTGAGTCTGGCAAGTGACGACTAGTCAAATAGCGATGTGCCATTTTGACAGCTGTTTCGACTGCATCATCTGTAATTTGAACATGGTGGTGTTTCTCATAAGTTGCTTTCAAGCCCTGTAAGATAGCCATACTATCAGCCACACTTGGTTCCTCAATCATCACTTTTGCAAAGCGGCGAGAAAGGGCTGCGTCTTTTTCGATGTGTTTTTGGTATTCTTCCTGAGTGGTTGCCCCAACAGTTCTCAGAGTTCCACGCGCTAGGGCAGGTTTCAGGATATTAGCCGCATCCAAGGTCGAATCAATACCACTTCCTGATCCCATAATGGTATGAAGCTCATCGATAAAGAGGATAACCTTACCGTCTTCCTCGATATCTTTGATGATATTGTTCATACGTTCTTCAAAGTCTCCACGGAAACGGGTTCCCGCAACCACATTCATCAAATCAAGTTCTAGGACTCGCATCTTAGCCATCTCATCAGGTACATTTCCGTTGGCAATTCGCTGTGCAAGGCCAAGTGCCAGAGCTGTTTTACCAACACCTGCATCTCCAACTAGAACTGGATTATTTTTTGTTTTTCGACTCAAGATTTGGATCATACGAGAGATTTCTTGGTCACGTCCGATGACTGGTTCCAACTTGCCAGAACGAGCTTGCTCTGTGAGGTCATGAGTGTAATCTTCCAAACCACCACTTGGGGTTTGAGGCATACCCATCATATTTGCCATAGAATTTTGCTTATCTGCTACTGATCTGTGGCGCTGACGCAGAGCCTTCAAATCTTCCTTTGTCCAACCAGCACGCGCTTCAAGACTACGACGAAGCCCAGCAATCTTGACTTGATCTTTCTGGTCTTCATAAGAAAATCCTGCTTTTTCCAAAATGCGAGTAGCTAGGGCATTGCCATCATGCAAGATAGCGTAGAGAAGATGCTCTGTTCCCAATGCTTTGGCATGTACCACCGAAGCAACATGTTCCGCCTCCAACATCAAGACGTTCAAACGATAGGAAAATGGGAGTTCCTTATAATCTTCCTTGTGGTTATAGTTGGCTTCTGTCAACTCTACAGCCACTTCCTCTAAACGATCAATCTCATACGGAAATTCATTTAAAGTTGCTCCAGCAACACTGTAGCTATGATTGGCCATGGCAATCAGCAAATGCCAAGACTCTAGGTAATCTGCATCAAAGCGACTCGCTACCAGAAAGGCGCTATCGATGCATTCTCTCAATGCTTTTGAATATTTCATGTCGTTTTATTTTCCTTTTCTATCTACTTCATGCAACAACTGACGAAGCATATTGGCACGAATATAATTAGCTTCCTCACCTAGAATTCGGTCTGTCCCCATAGCTAACAATAGATTCATCTCTTGGCGGGTCATGAGTTCTTGTTCGACTAAGAGTCTTAAGACATCTTCAAAGATGACTTGGTTAACCTCATCACCCACTGAATACAACAAATCGCGGAGCATATCATGATGGTTAGAGAATTCAATACGACCAATGCGAATATAACCTCCACCACCACGTTTACTCTCAACTAGATATCCTCTACTCTCTGTAAAACGAGTCTTAATCACATAGTTGATCTGGCTAGGTACGACTTGAAAGGTATCCGCTAGCTGACTTCGTTGCAATTCGACGATACCAGATTGTTCTAAAATCGCCTTGATATAGGCTTCGATATGGTCTGACGTATTTTTAAATTTCATAGCTTGCTACCTCCTTCTTAAACTTTGACTATCTTTGACTATACTATCATTTACAGCTCTATAAGTCAAACTTTTAGGGCTTAATCCTTGAAAATACTGAGTTTTAAAAATCGCTACCGATAGCAAACTATGCCTTATTCCGTTTTCTATTCTACATTTATGTTATAATAACAAAGTTACACCTAGCTTTCAAATCCTTTGAAAGTATGTTATTTATGATCAAATCTAAGAAATATTTCGTAAAGTCTAGAAAAATAAAACTTCGGTATTATTAATGGTATACCGAAGTTTTTTGTAGCGTGAATTTTTCACAGTTTTTTCTACTATAGTCCATATTCTATCATCGAGAGAAAAAATCTCTCCAGAAAGGATTCTCGCTATCAAAAATTTTAACCTCTTCTTCAGTCATGTTGTGAGGATAGTCGAGAAAAATGTTATAAATTTTTTTCTTATCAAAGCTGAACAGAATCTCTCCTATAACATCTATTTTATCAATCCACCAAACTTTTGAATCTTCACTATCTTTGTAAAAATCACTGTACCCTTCAAGATTAGACTCCGAAGTAATGAGTTCATCTATTTCATCGGATGAGTCTTGTTTGTTGTAGTCATGTAGTTCATTATTTAACATCATTCATGCTCTTTCTATCATCTATTGCAATAATGTGTCCATATTTTTTATTTTAAGATATTTGTAGAAAAACTTCATCCCATATATCCACTAAACTTTTTCCATCAAAAACTTTAGCTTCCATAGCTTCATCAATTGTATCAAACTGCCGACCTTCATAATCATAACCAACGACACATATGCTCGATAAGAAACAAGCACCTCGGCCATTAACATTAAATTTAAGATCTGTATCTAAATACTTTTTAATTTCATCTTTTTTCATCACAACACCATACCTCAATTATATCACTTTTTATCTATCAGAATTTCCATTTATAGACAAAAGAGAGCAAGTAAAAAATAAACTTCACCCACTCTCTATGTTTCTAATTATTTAAGCCTAATTCTGCTAATATCTGGCGTTTATAGGCAATTTTTTGAACTTCCTTATCTTCAGCTTCAGACCAATCAAGTTTGATTTCAGATACAATCTGCCCAGGGCGATTTTTCAAGATATAGACACGGTCACTAAGGTTAAGGGCCTCCTCGATACTATGCGTGATGATGAGCGTCGTCAACCCTAGCTGTTTGTGAATTTCCAGATACCAGGCATGAAGTTCCATCTTAGTCATCTCATCCAAAGCGCTAAAGGCCTCGTCTAGAAGAAAGAGCTTGTGCCCAAAAAGGTAGGTACGGAGTAAAGCAACACGCTGGCGCATCCCACCGCTGAGTTCATGAGGATACTTATCCCTTACAGCCGTCAACTGAAAGGTCCCAAGAATTTCATCTGCTTTGGCAATAGCTTCTGCCTTATCTACCTTTTGAATTAAGAGGGGCAAGATGATATTTCCTAGCACCGTCTTATGTTCCAAAAGCAGATCCTTTTGTAACATATAGCTCACGCGCCCCTTAGGATTTTCCTCTCCGTCAAGAATGATTCGTCCTGACTGGACTTCTAAAATGCCTGCAATCAGGTTAAAGAGGGTTGTCTTTCCTACACCACTGGGGCCTAGGATAGAGACAACTTCACCTGAAGTCACTTGCAGGTTAATATCCTCTAAAATCTTTTCATCATCGTAGGCATAGCTTACGTGTTCTAGTCTAATTTCTGTCATTATTTTACAAATTCGTTGGTAAATCCTTTATCAGTCAAGTCTTCCTTGAGGATTCCATTTTCCTTATCCCATTTGTAGAAGGCATTCCAGCGATCGGCATCAAATTGTCCCCATTTTTCCTTGTCACTTGCATATTCTTTTGACAAGTATTTCTGAGATTCGATGACAAAGTCACGTTTATCTTTGAGTTCAGGTGCATTTTTGATGAGGATATCTGCAGCTTCTTCTGGGTGCTCCATGGCATATTGGTAGCCTTTTTTGATGGCTTGGATAACTTTACGAGCTTCTTCTTTATTGTCTTTCAGATAATCGTTGTTAGCGATGATAACTGGTGAGTAGTAGTCAAACTCTTTTACATAGTCTTTCAAATACATAAAGTTTGCATCCACACCTTGAGATTTGGCAAGGATTCCATCCCAACCATAATAAATCCAAGCAGAGTCAAATACGCCGTTGGCAATCGGTGTGATAGAGTTTGAGTCGTTATTTGGTACTTTTTCAACCTTCTCAAAGTCTCCACCTTGAGATTCTACCAAGGTTTTCAACATAGCAAGCTCAGTCGGGTCATTCCAGGTTCCGTATTTCTTACCAACCAAATCTTTTGGACTATTGATATTGTCAGACTTACGAGAGATAATTCCTGATGTATTATGCTCAACGATTGCTGCAACGGCGGTAATGCCTGCCCCTTTTTCCAATTTCTTAGCCATGTAATCTTGGAAGTAGATAGCAAACGGTGCCTTACCGTTAATAACTAAATCAGATGAACTCTCTTCTGGTGGTAATTTCAAATCAACGTCCACTCCAGCTTCTTTGAAATAACCTTTTTCTTTGGCTACATAAAGCCCTGTATGGTTGGTATTGGGTGTCCAGTCTAGGATAAAGTCAATTTTTTTGAGTTCTGCTTCTTTGTTATCCTTAGAAGCAGTTCCTTGGCCACAAGCCACAAGCACGACAGCTACAAGAGCTGTCACAAGCGTTAAAAACACTTTCCATGTTTTCTTCATTTTCATTTCCTCTTTTCTTTTTCTCAAACGTTATTGTTCTATGAACGTTTCCATTTAATCACATATTTTTCACTGATATCGACCAGCTTCATACCCAGAAGGCTGATAAGCGATACCAGAATAATAATGGCAAACATAGTATCATACTGAAACAGTTTTTTGGACTGAATCATGTAGACACCAAGTCCTTCAAAGCCTCCCAACCACTCAGATACCACTGTTGTGATAAAGGCGTAGGAGACACTGACCCTCAATCCTGCATAAAAGTAGGGCAGGCTGACAGGGATTTTAAAATGCCACAGGATTTGCCAGGGATTTGCACGCATCAGACTAAATAAGGTTAGCATGTCCTTGTCACAATGCCTAAATCCATCTAAAATACTGACAATAATCGGAAAGGTTGTCGTCAAGATAATCAAGACAATCTTGGGCAAGATTCCATAACCTAACCATAAAACCAGGATAGGAGCTATGGCAATGGTCGGTATGGTCTGGACAACCACCATCATTGGGTAAATCAGGTCATTTAACCAGCCCAGACTATCCATAAGGACGGCCATGATACAGGCTATCAAGACACCCAATACCAGACCTAACAAGGCAACCTTTAACGTTGCCCAACTATGGTACCAGAGAAATTCTCTGTCACGAACAAAAGACTGAAGGATTTCAAGTGGTGTCGGCAAGATAAACTTTGGTAAGAGTTTTAACAAACCCGCTACCTGCCAAAGAGATAAGACACCCAAAAATCCTAGCAGACTAATATGTCGTCTCATTATATTTTTCAAGTTTCTCATCGATGCTTAAAATCTCTCCTACATTTATTTTCACATTGGCAAAAACATTGTCTGCCCCTTGACCTGCCACTTCTAACGCTTCTTTGAGAATGCGCATGAGTTGATCAAAGTCTCCCTCTAAGACCGTTTCAAAGGGTGTCACTACCATAGTCACTCCTTGAGCTTGCAGATAAGCAATGACTTGATCAATAACAGCTATGCGGTCAATCCCTTGTGATAAGGGCAGGACTTGTAAAGCAATGCTTGCTTTCATTAAAACCTCCTTCTAAGTTACAGTTTTTCTTTGAAAAAAAGAAAAACCTCTTTCATATATGAAAAAGGTGCAAAATTAGGCCAAGTATCGTTCCCTACGCTGGCATTACCCAGATCAGGTGCGGTCGAAGTTTAACACTTCCTCTCAGACTGTACACAGACTCCCATATATTATATGGACATATGATAACGAAAAATAAATAAGATGTCAAGGAAACTGCTTACAGAAAAAGAGACGGTAAACCGTCTCTTTCAATTAAAGCATAGGTGCAAATAACTGTGTTACTTCTTTAATCATCATTTGATACCATGTAGGATTTATGGTATCCGAAAAGATTTCTTGAGATTGTTCAAAAATTTCTTCAAAATCTTTGCGAATATCCGCGATTGACTCTGTTTTGTAGAGTAGTACTGCATTTTCATAGTGATGAACCAAGCTACGATAATCCAAGTTAATCGTACCTACAGCCGCGAATCGATCATCAACAATCATTTGCTTACTATGGATAAAACCAGGTGTGTATTCAAAAATACGAACACCCGCAGATAAAAGATCTGGATAAGCTCCCCGTGTTACAAGTTGAATGAGCTTCTTATCTGGTATGTGGGGTGTGACTATTCTCACATCTACACCTCGCATCGCCGCATTCTTTATATCCTCTGTTAAATCATAATCGATAATGAGATAAGGCGTTGTGATATAAACAAAATCCTCTGCTTGATTAATCAGATTTTGATAGACAATTTTACCCACCTTCATCTGGTAGATTGGTTTCGGTCCACTACCGTATGGGATACAAAGACCACTACCAGACCGTGTCTGATTTTCCAAATGATACTGATCAAAGTCACTGATTTCCCCACGGTTGATGTACCAGTTCATGAGAAATAGTCTGGTAAAGGCTTGAGTCGCCGGACCATCTATCCGAATTCCACTATCTTTCCAGTGTCCAAAACGTTCAATATGATTGATATATTCGTCTGCGAGGTTGATCCCACCAGTGTAGGAAATCTGCCCATCAATGACCAAGATTTTACGATGGTCACGGTTGTTATAGGCCACTGTCATACGAGGAATCACCTTATTAAACTTATGAGCATCAATTCCTTTAGACCGCAAATAAACAGTATAATCCCCAGGCAAAGTCACCATACAACCAATATCGTCATAGAGCATCTTGACTTCAACACCCTGAGCAGCTTTTTCTTCGAGAATTTCGAGCATGCTATCCCACATCAAGCCCTCTTCGACAATATAGTATTCAAGAAAAATAAACTTTTCAGCTCTTTTAAGATCCTTCAGCATCTGTTGCCACATTTCCTCGCCACTTGCGAAAAATTGTGAATCTGTCTGGTCATAGACTTCTGCATTACTATCCATATGTAGCAAGGCATTGATAATTCCGTAAGCTGATTTATCTGTCTCCTGTAGTTGCAAATGGAGTTGGCGCCCATTATTCTCATGAAATGCAATAGAATTCAATTCCTGTAGTTGTTTCAGTTCTTTTTTTGATAGTCTTCTCTCACCGAACATGAGATAAAGCAGTGGACCAAACACCGGCACAAAGGTCACAATCAACCAAGTCACCTTGCTCTCTGGCGACATAGAACGATTGACAATCGCTATAACAGTTGCTACGCTAACCAGAAATACAAGGGAAACCCAAACAAGCGGAGCAATCTGACTCATGTAAAGAATAATGCCAAAAATAACAAATAATTCTATCAGAATTATCGCAATACTAAAGCCATACTTGGACATCAATAATCGAAATTTTCTTGTCCCCATATCTCCCTCTCAATTTCTAAGTCTACTCCCTAATTCAACGTCTGAAAACGCTTGTTACCTTCTAGTATACTTAGTTTCATAAAACTTATCAAGCTTTTTCTGTATAGGCCGATAGTTCTACGTTTAAAATTAATTTAAAAAGCAGGCCACTTATAGGTGCCTGCTCTTATTTTACAATTTCAAAGCCAACATATTGACCGTCATACCAGCTGCAGTTCCCATCAAGAAGATGGTATCTCCTTCCTTCACATAGCCATGATCTAGTGCATAGGCCAATCCAAAAGGTACCGCAACGGAAACCATATTCCCATACTCACTGACAATATTGAGATACTTGTCTTTGCTAACTCCTAATTTATCCATGACAAGTGGTAATGCTCGACTAGCTTGGTGTGGAATAATATAGTCTACAGCATCTTTAGAAATACCAGATTTCTCTTGGAATTCTTGGAACATTTCTGGAATGACACGAGCAGAAAGTAAGAGAATTTTCTTCCCTTTCATATCAAACATGAAATTGGTCTTCGTTTCTTCAGAGTACTCTTTTGGTTGATAAGAAGTCAGACCTCCACGGATTTCAGTATCGTGAGCTCCCTCTGACCAAGTACGTTGAAGGCTTGCTATCACTCCCTTATCCTTGTCACTTGCTTGGAAAATAAAGGCTGCCGCCCCATCACCAAAGAGTTCATAACTTTCTTTTTGCTTTGGATTGAGCCCCAAGCTACCGACTTCACTGGAAACAATCAAAACACGACGGTATTCTCCAGCTTCAATCAAATATGACATCGTCGATAGAGCTGAAATAAAACTTGTACAAGTCGTATTGATATCCATAGCTGGGATAGAAAATCCTTTTGCCACGCGCTCATGAATCAAAGCAGCTGTACACGGAATAGGTTGAACACCAACCGCACTAGCTGATACAAGGCAATCAATGTCTTTAATACTTAAGTTTGCATTTTCAAGCGCAGCTTGGATAGCTGCTTCTGCCAAATCTAGCTGTGTTTCTTCATTTTCTAGGACACGATAACGCGTTTGGTCTTTAAATTGCACTGTGTTTTTTGGGAGGCAAACTCCATAGCCTGTAATTTCTACATGTCTTTTTGCTTCTGTCATAATCTTTTGTCCTTTCATAAACGTTGGATACGCTTGAGTTTACGACTTGTATCCCAATGATAATCTGAAAATCGAATTTCAGGTGCTTTAAACTCTTTTTGTTGAGCCAGGAGTTGGAACTGCTCTGTAATTGCTGTTTCCAATTGCTCATCCCTTCGACTCAAACAAACCTCCACTAACTCCTCAGAATGTTGTTTGACTTGGTAATCTCCGACATTCTTCACAAAGAGAATGCAACGCCTGATAAAGTCAGGATAAATCGTTACCTGCCCTCCATCTTTCCCATCAAAAAAGAAGATGTCGTCAGAACGCCCTTCAACCTTGTCAATCCTTGTATAATGAGATCCACATGGACAAGGTTCAGGATTTTCAACTAAGATATCGTTGAGCTGATAGCGATAAACAGGCTGACTGCTCCGCTTAAAATCAGTAATAACTGGATAAAAACGTCGGTCGTCCAAGTAGTGCTTTTCCACAAAGATAATGTCTTCATTGAGATGCAGATTCCCAGCTGAGCACGTACAAGCTAGAAAACCTTCTGTTGCTTGATAGACCTGGTCAATAACTGGTAGTGCAAAAGCCACAGAAATCCGTTCTCTATCACTATCTTCCAAGATTTCAGCCACCGAAACGATTTTTTGTGGCTGAATCTTTAGCCCTCCCGCTTTTAGACGCTTACTCAATTCAATCAACATCGAAGCAGGCGCCACCACGATGGTCGGTTGATAATTGTTGAGGCGCTCGATATGCTCATCTGTATTCTTGAAAATATCAAAGTATTCTAAACGAATGAGCGCCGTATTGATGGTCTGATACAGCTCATTATCTGCTCTCAGGAAAAAAGCTATACGATGTCCAAAAAGGTGACCTTTGGGCAACATCTTGGCTAGAATTGCCGACGCCCACATACTGCGCTCTTTTTCAGTTGTGATAAAGAGTCCCCGGTGTCCAGATGTTCCAGAAGACAACCCAACTGCTATTTCACCTTTGAGTTCTGTAAAATTACGGGTCTTCTCACTTTCGATAGCCAAAGCCAAGGCCTCATCTCGATCCACTCCTTGAGTATTAAGTTCGTTGAAATGCGTCATCATAAAAGCTTTATCCATATGGTCAAAGTCGTGAGGCACACCATTTTTGAAATAAGGTGACTCACGTTTGAGAAAGTCCATATAGGCAGCCAACTGCTTTTTCTGATAGTTTTCTAAGGCTTCTCGAGACTTAAAATTATGTAGCCAACGAGTTTGGATAAAAGTTTTAAGAAAGGTTATTTTTTTCATACAAAATCCGCTCAATCCTTTCTACAGGGTCATGGCTAACGAGCACTTCTATTCCATCCTTTAAAACCTCTTCCAAGAGCTCTGTTCCTTTGATATATTCAGCCTTACTATCTTGCACCAAAGAAGGAATCAGATGCATCTGTTTCGTATAGGGTAAAAGGTCAATTCCCCAGCAAAGGTCTGCTGCAATAAAGAGATGATAATCTGGAATAAAGAGACAGGCTTGACCCTTAGCATGCCCATCAATAGAAGCTACCAGGATACTTCCGTCTCCAAAAAGATCATTGGTGGAACGATAATTAAAGTTGGAGTTTTGCTGATTTGCCTTGATGACTGTCAATCTTTCCTCGAAGTCACTCGGCAAAAATTCTTTAAAAATTAAATCTTTTAGTTTGGGTTTCTTGTAAACATCATACACTTCCTGGGTTAGGATAAAGTTTGCATTCGGAAAGAAGCTAGCCCCTCCCAAATGATCTGGATGTAGATGAGACAACAAGACATAGTTGATTTCTTCTGGTTTGATTCCTTTAGCTTTCAGCAAGTGCGGAATCTGATCCTGTTCTGTCATTTGAACGGGCGTCCCCAAACGGTAAAAAGCATAACGAAGTTTTGTCTTAATATCGTAGTGATAGCCAGTATCATAGAGCAAATATCCTTTATCCCTATGTTTGATCAAAAAGACGCCTGCTGGGAAAGTCATCTTTCTATTCTTGACACCTTTAAAGAGCAAACCGGCATAACTCGTACAATATCCCGCTGGGAAATACTCAATGCTTTCGATAATCTTGGACATATTGTTCAATCCCTTCTGAAATACTAATTTTCGGACGATACCCCAATTCCCTCTCAGCCTTGCTAATATCCAGCGTTTGACTATAGCGAAGTAAGTAATAGGTATATCGAGTTAGAGGTGGCTCCCCTTTAAGGTTCAAGGTCTTGTATATAAATTCTAAACTACTTGCAATTCCTGATATGAGAGATGCTGGAATTTTTCTATATTTGATTGGATAACCCAGACCTGTTAAACTTTCCTCTAGCAAATCTCTAAAAGCCCTCGGTTCACCATTAGTAATATTATAAACCTCACCTTTGGCTTCTGGAGCTTCTAAGGCTAACCGTATTGCCAGAGCAACATTTTCCACACAAGTCATATCCATGAGCTGACGCCCATCCCCAATCAAAGGAATGCCAATTTTTTGACTCAGATTAATCACTCGTGGCAAAATGCTGGTATCTCCAATTCCAAACAGCCCCCGAGGCCTCAAGATAATACTAGGAACATCTGGATAATCCTTAAAGAGTCTCTCCGAAGCCAATTTGCTACGGATATAATTATTGAGATTATTTTCCTCCGGAGCATCACTTTCTTTGATAGCCAACTGATCCTTAGGAGCAGCATAGACGCTTGGTGAGGATACATAGACTAAACGTTGAATATCTGTTTGACGACATGCCTCGAGAACATATTTGGTTCCTAAAACATTAGCCTGATAAAAATCTTCCCAAGGCCCCCAAACTGTTGACAGAGCTCCCGCATGAACAACCAGATCCATCCCCTTGCAAGCCTCTAGCACATCATCAGCTTTGGTCAAATCACCCTGAAAAAAACTAATCGAAGAATTCTCTAAAGAGCGACCAACCTTACTGTTTCTACCAAAAGCTCGAACCTGATAACCATGTTCAACTAATTCTTCTACTACATATTTACCCAAGAAACCAGTGGCTCCTGTAACTAATACTTTTTTCATCATTCTTTCTCCTTATCTGCTAACAGACGATGGATTTCGCTTTCCAAAATTTCTGTTGGATGATAGGATTGTGCAGCCTGGCGTAAAATTTCTAATTCTGACCAATCTTCTTTAGCAATTAATTTCTCAAAGGCTAAGCCAATCGCTCTCGTATCCTCTTTATTAGCAGTCAGTGCAACACCCGCTTCCACACCACGAACGGCATAATCAAATTGGTCATAATCATGAGGCAAGATCAAAGCTGGTTTACCATAAATGATACATTGATAAAAAATCCCAGCCCCACCATGATGAATCACATAATCCATCTGAGGAATGTATTCTTTGTAAGGAAGATAAGAAACAACGGACAGATTCTCCATGAGATTTTCACATTGGAAGGGCTCTCCACCTACACCACGAGTTACAAAAAAGTGACAATCAGGATGAGATTTTGCAAGTTGCGTAGCTTGATAAATAAGATTTTCTTTGGCCCAAGCTAGTTGTGTCCCACAAGTCACCAAAACTTTCTTTCGATCCATAAAAGGAGACAAATCTAAAGGATAATCCTCTCCTACCTCAACCGAAGCTCCAGAGGGTCCTACCCACTTGTAGTGTTCTGGGAATCCCTTTTTTAACTCTACTTCTTTCATCCCTATACCAAGGATTGAATATGGAGAATAAATAGTCTCTTGGTCCAGCTGATTATAGAGTCTAAAATTATATCTCTTTAAACGATCACGAAACGAAAAAGATACAATCCGTTTTACTAACCGAGTTCCCTTTCTACCTAAAAATTGTACTGCAGAATCCCAGGCATTCTTGGGACTCCCCATCCCACCAATTAGACAGGGCGGGCCGTCAGTCGTTTCTAAAACAAATTGTGTAGCCATGGTAGTAATCCAAGGAATACCAAGCTGATTTGCCACGAGCCCACCTGACAAAGTTATAAAATCAGCAATAACAATATCTGGACGATTCTTTTGCCACTCATCCAATAATTGATCTGAAACTACGTTAATTAAATCAATACTAGCAGAAAGTTGATGATAGGCCGATAAAATTCCTAATTGCTCAGAGTTATTTGCTGCACTTTCAAACTCCTCAATGTGATCTTCAAGTATGGGAACTACTTGAAAACCAGATGCTTCGCAAACAGCTTTCTTTTGAGGACCTGTAAACAAACGTATCTCATATTGAGGATTGTCTAAAAGAGGGAGCAATAAATTCATAGTTGGATACAAATGTCCGCTTAAAGGAACAATCACAACATCAATTTTGATTCTTTTCATATGACTAGGATACCAAAAATAAAAAAAAAGAACTATCAATTAGATAATCCTTTGAACAATTATAAGTATTTGAAAAGAAAACAACACAAAACCTTTAAGAAAATGTAATGAAATTTACAGGTAAATAATAAATTTGAAATTGTTACATTTAAATTCAACAAATAAAAAAAAAGGCAATCGCCTCAAATCAAGTATTGACCAATCGGGAAGACAGGATTCGAACCTGCGACACCTTGGTCCCAAACCAAGTACTCTACCAAGCTGAGCTACTTCCCGAATTAAATTGTAATGCACCCTAGAGGAGTCGAACCTCTAACCGCCTGATTCGTAGTCAGGTACTCTATCCAGTTGAGCTAAGGGTGCTCATTTTTATATGCCGAGGACCGGAATCGAACCGGTACGATCGTTACCAATCGCAGGATTTTAAGTCCTGTGCGTCTGCCAGTTCCGCCACCCCGGCCTCTCTAAGCGAACGACGGGATTCGAACCCGCGACCCCCACCTTGGCAAGGTGGTGTTCTACCACTGAACTACGTTCGCATCGACTCTGGTTTATATTAAAAAAAATGCCGGCTACATGACTTGAACACGCGACCCTCTGATTACAAATCAGATGCTCTACCAACTGAGCTAAGCCGGCTAATTTCTATTATGCGGGTTAAGGGACTTGAACCCCCACGCCGTTAAGCGCCAGATCCTAAATCTGGTGCGTCTGCCAATTCCGCCAAACCCGCAAATATGACCCGTACTGGGCTCGAACCAGTGACCCATTGATTAAAAGTCAATTGCTCTACCAACTGAGCTAACGAGTCAAATAACTTTCGTTATTACGGTCCCGACGGGAATCGAACCCGCGATCTTCGCCGTGACAGGGCGACGTGATAACCGCTACACTACGGGACCTATGGGAGTTAACGGGATCGAACCGCTGACCCTCTGCTTGTAAGGCAGATGCTCTCCCAGCTGAGCTAAACTCCCTAGAGCTAAGCGACTTCCATATCTCACAGGGGGCAACCCCCAACTACTTCCGGCGTTCTA
>NZ_JYGT01000006.1 GCF_000960085.1 Streptococcus infantis
CTTCAATTCCTAATTAATCAATGAACTTAATACTAGGTCTCGAAAAGAATTATGCTTCCTCTTTTTGTCTGAGTTCAAAGAGGTCTTCTACTTTCAGATTAAAAACTTGAGCAATTTTAAGAGCCATTTCCAGCGAAGGATTGTAACGGTTATTTTCCAAGTGAAGAATTGTCTCGCGTCGCATGCCGATGAGGTCGGCTAACTCCTGCTGGGTCATGCCTGTGGACTCACGAACAGATTTGAGATTAGTAATAATATTGCTTTCTTTGGACATACTTATCCTCTCCGTTCCAAGATAAGATAGACAACCGCAAAGATGAAAATCAAGGCAGCTATGCTAATAAAGATCTGGCCCATGTAAAGAGTGAGAGACCCCATATACCCAATGATAACTGCTAGAATCATCAGTGCGCCTAGTATAAAAACAAACATTAAGCTTGCTGCCTTTGCTAAATTAGCATAAAAGCGTTCGTCCGGAGTTTCCTTGACATTTTTCAAACAGAAAAAACCAAATACAATCACTTCAATAACGAGGCCAATTCCCAAAATCCATTCTTTAATACCAGAACTTTCGCTTGGGGTCGCAACCCAAATTCCTAATGTATAAAAAATACTTGCTGCAAACAAAAGTATCGTGTAAAGCTTAGCAGACAAGTCAAAAATAATCTTTCCCTTACCTTTCTGACTTTTATGAGACCATAGTTTCATATGTAGCCAGCTCCAAATAGCTATAATTTGACCTGACACTGAAATACCAGTAATAACTAACTTGGGTCCCCAACTAAGATTAGAACCAAATAAAACAATAAAATCAATAATGAGAGCTACGGCAATCATTGCAATGAGGCCACGCATTTTTTGACTTTTTTTCATGATAGACTCCTTTTTTTGTGTTATAAATACATAACATTTAAATGTTATGTTATAAATATATCACACTTAAATTTAGAAAGCAAGAATTTTATGTGTCAATGTGGTAATTATTTGAAAAAATTTTTTAATTAAAGACCTCGCTAGTCAAACAACTAAAGAATTCTTTGAAGCAATGCATCTGATTTGGTTTGGATAGTTTCGTTAATAATATTTGATGATAAAGAATTTTTGGAAAATCTAGATACTGTATGAATCTCTGCTTTTTTCTTAGACTGTATAAAGTCTGTCAGAATAAGCTTTGTAGGTGTAGAAGTTAATTTTTACAGAACTATATTATTCCCCTGTTTAGAATCTATGAATTCATATTTTATAAATTAATTAGTAGATATCGTTCTTAAAATCCTTGATATTTCGCTGTTTTTAGTCTAATTAAAATCTATACTTTCCAAACCAGATCTTGAGAAAAAAGGTAGAGAAAAAGGTAGAGTTTGAATTGAAATACAGTGCAATATATCGCATTTGACAAAAAGAAAAAACGCTTTAAATCAGCGTTTTTCTTATGTATCGATTCGTATTGAATGCTTACTTCACTTCTGTAAACACAACGTGTTTGCGAAGTTTTGGTGAGTATTTCTTCAATTGAAGACGGTCTGGAGTGTTACGTTTGTTTTTAGAAGTAAGGTACAAGCGTTCACCAGATTCTTTGTGTTCAAGTGTAATATTTACGCGCATGGTATCTCCCTTCTATTATTCAGCTGATGCAGCTTTAGCAATCTTACGTCCTTTGTAGTATCCTTTAAGTGATACGCGGTGAGAACGTGAGTAATCTCCAGTAGTTTCGTCAAAGTTTACAGATGGAGCTGTTACTTTGTAGTGTGTACGACGTTTGTTTTTCTTCGCTTTTGAAGTGCGACGTGCAGGTACTGCCATTTTGTTTTCTCCTTTTAAGATATAATTCAGTTAGGTTTGATTTTCATCAACTTTAATAGTATATCAAAACTTTTTTGTAAAGTAAAGTTACTTGACAAAAAAAGATTAATTTTTTTATAGTTCATTATTGAATTGTCTGAAAATTCAAGAATTTTCTTCTGTTATTCATACGAAAATTGTGCTATAATGGAACAAACTGAAACGGGAGGGACTTGAATGACAGAATTAGATAAACGTCACCGCAGCAGTATCTATGATAGCATGGTTAAATCACCAAACCGTGCCATGATGCGAGCAACCGGGATGACAGATAAAGACTTTGAAACACCGATTGTAGGGGTCATTTCAACCTGGGCAGAAAACACTCCATGTAATATTCACTTGCATGACTTTGGTAAGCTTGCAAAAGAAGGTGTCAAATCAGCTGGTGCTTGGCCGGTTCAATTTGGAACCATTACGGTAGCAGATGGAATTGCCATGGGAACGCCTGGTATGCGCTTCTCTTTGACATCTCGTGATATCATTGCGGACTCTATCGAAGCTGCTATGGGTGGCCACAACGTAGATGCCTTTGTAGCTATCGGTGGTTGCGACAAGAACATGCCTGGTTCTATGATTGCCATTGCCAATATGAATATCCCAGCTATTTTCGCCTATGGTGGAACTATTGCACCCGGAAAACTAGATGGCAAAGACATCGACTTGGTTTCTGTATTTGAAGGAATCGGAAAATGGAACCACGGTGATATGACGGCTGAAGACGTCAAACGCCTCGAATGTAATGCCTGCCCTGGCCCTGGTGGTTGTGGTGGTATGTATACTGCCAACACCATGGCTACTGCTATCGAAGTTTTGGGTATGAGTTTGCCAGGCTCTTCTTCTCACCCTGCAGAATCTGCTGATAAGAAAGAAGACATCGAAGCAGCTGGACGTGCTGTCGTCAAAATGCTTGAACTCGGTATCAAACCGTCTGATATCTTGACTCGTGAAGCCTTTGAAGATGCTATTACTGTTACTATGGCTCTCGGTGGTTCTACTAACGCCACTCTTCACTTGCTCGCCATTGCCCATGCGGCTAATGTTGACTTGTCACTTGAGGACTTCAATACCATCCAAGAGCGTGTGCCTCACTTGGCCGACCTGAAACCTTCTGGTCAGTATGTCTTCCAAGACCTCTACGAAGTCGGTGGTGTGCCTGCGGTTATGAAGTACTTGTTGGCAAATGGATTCCTTCACGGAGACCGTATCACATGTACTGGTAAGACTGTCGCTGAAAACTTGGCTGATTTTGCAGACTTGACACCAGGTCAAAAAGTCATCATGCCACTTGAAAATCCTAAACGTGCAGACGGTCCGCTTATCATCCTGAACGGTAATCTTGCTCCTGATGGTGCCGTTGCCAAGGTATCTGGTGTGAAAGTTCGTCGTCACGTTGGTCCAGCTAAGGTATTTGACTCTGAAGAAGATGCCATCCAAGCTGTCTTGTCTGATGAAATCGTTGATGGCGATGTAGTCGTTGTACGTTTCGTTGGACCTAAGGGTGGTCCTGGTATGCCTGAGATGCTCTCACTTTCATCAATGATTGTTGGTAAAGGTCAAGGAGACAAGGTTGCCCTCTTGACAGACGGACGTTTCTCTGGTGGTACTTATGGTCTGGTTGTTGGACATATCGCTCCTGAAGCTCAGGATGGTGGACCAATTGCTTACCTTCGCACAGGTGATATCGTCACAGTTGACCAAGATACTAAAGAAATTTCCATGGCTGTATCTGATGAAGAACTTGAAAAACGTAAGGCAGAAACAACCTTACCACCACTCTATAGTCGAGGTGTCCTCGGTAAGTACGCCCACACCGTATCTTCTGCATCACGTGGTGCCGTTACAGACTTCTGGAATATGGAACAATCGGGTAAAAAATAAATTCTTATATCATTCTATAAAGGATTATCTTATTACGGTCTAATATAATGAGCATACAAAGAGGATGAAGTTCTTATGAACTTCATCCTTTTTATATTAGAATAGCAAACAAAGCATGTTATCTATTCCACTTTTTTCTTTTTCCACAAGTAAATGAGTACGATGAGAGAAGTAATTGAAAGTACTATTCCAGAGTTTAACCCTGGTGGGCTATAACTCCATACAATCTCGTGTTCTCCTTCCGTTAGTGAAACACCCATAAAGAAACCAAGGGATTTTTGAACTTCTTGCTTTTGACCATCTACTGTTACACTCCAACCTGAGTGATATGGAATAGTGAAGGTAGCAAAGGATTGTTCATCATTTGTAACATTGACGTGTGCTTTCACTGTTGAATTTGAATAGGAATCAATGGTGATGTCATTTGCTTTTTTAAACCGTTCCAAAGCATTGGTTAGAGTTGGTATATCGATTGAATAGAATTTAAAACCACGAAGATCCCATTCTTTGGCTTTTCCTTCATCAATTGTAAATGTAAGCGTTTTGTTTATGTTTCCATTTCCAACTACCCATAATTGATTTTCTCTGAATCGATTTTCATAAGGATAACTTAATCCGTCTACCAACACTTTTGATTTAATAATTGAACCAGCTTGTCTTTCTGGAATTTCAACAAAGTACAACTTGTTTGGTTCAAGAGATAACTTCCATTCAATTTTTACCGGAGTACCCTCTTGAGTAATTGTGTATTTGTCACCATTTTTCGTTAAATTTTCAACATGGGCTTCTGATACACTTACTTCTTTAAGACCTGCCTTCTCAGCAATCCCCACAACTTGTAACAATTGATTTAAATTATTAACAGGTTTGTTCTTTTCAAAACTTACATTTATTGCAAAATCCTTATTTGTCAGATAACCCAAGGAAAGAGCATATGGATTCTGATAAACAGCAAAGTTCTTTAAGGTTCCTTCTTTCTGATATAAACCACGAATATCCGCAAAGACTTTATTTTCATCGCCATCCATCATAAACCGCGAAAAACCAAACATAGAATCTAAAATAATATTTCGTCCTGTATAGTTTACAACTGATTGAGAGGCAGGAAGTCCTAAGTGACTAAATTCTTCAATTAATGTATTCTCTAAACTCGATGTAAAGTGAGAGGCTCCATTATAATTATAAGCAATCGGAAAATTGGCATGCGACAATCCCTTATTCATCTCCAGACGTGTAAATTGATTTAATTTACTATAACCTTCTTCATCAAAAGCAATCGCATACTCCATTTGAGTCTTCAAACTAGAATTACTGACGAAAAATGGTACTCTTTTCAGTCCAATAAACGCACCCAATAGTAACTCTACAATAACAACTCCTGTTACTAGTTGTAGTCTTCGAGATAAATCGACCTTTGTTAAAAAGAATGCACATAAAATGATACTATAAATAATAAATGCCAGTATTTTCTGTAATGTTTCTACATAAGAAAGTGTAGCAAGCATTGAGAACAATAAAATTGACCCAAAACCTATAAGAGCTACCAAAAATTCATTAAATCGGAATCTATTTTTCCACTTCATCAAACTTTCGGAAGCTAAGACCAACATAAAGGCATTTGCAATCCAAGAATTTCTAAAATAGAAACCGACCGGACGTTGCCCCATATGCCAAATCTGATCAAAGCCTTGAATATTGAAGGAAAGTAGTAAAATCAATAATACGAATGTTGCAGATAATTTGCTACGAAGAGAAATTTCTTTTTTTACATAGAAAACAAACAGTCCAAAGAGACCTAAACTTCCAATGAAAAGATGTGGTAAGGCTTTTGAATCCCCCCACTCTTTTTCACTGAAGGAGCCTAAAATGAATTTCTGAGGAAGTGTTATAAGATCATTCACTATTTTAGAAGACCATTCAAATGTACTTCCTGCACTCGCCTTACTTTCTACCAAGGCACCAAACACTGGTAGCAGCCAGAACATTGCAAGTCCTACTCCAATCATTGCAAACAATGCAACCCTACCAATTTTCAATAGGTAGTCTTTCAAGAAAGCTTTCTTTGAAAAAACAGCATAGAATGCATAGAGAGCCACAAAAAGGCACATCATATACCCTGTATAGAAATTCGTAATCAAGCTGACTGCAAGGAAAATCGGTAATTTAAATGATCGTTTTCCTTCTACGATTTCTTCAATACCAAGAAGAATGACAGGAACGTAAATTAGATTATCTAAAAAGTTGGGATTGAAATGCTGTGATACAATAAATCCACTAAGCGCATAAGATGTAGATAAACCTAATGACAGCCAGTAATTTTTGCTAATACCTTGATATTTCTTTTCAAGAAAATATCCAAACGCCACTCCCATTACTCCAAAGCGAATGAGTGGAATCACATAACTCAAAATATGAAAAGTCGAAATTGGAAAAATTACGTATAAAAACGTGAAAGGACTTAAACTATTAAAGCCCCATACACTTGGCATTGCTCCTCCCAGGGATTTAGAGAAGGACCAAAACAGACCGCTAAAATCACCGCTCCAAAATAGTTTATGTAATCCGATATAAAGCGGAAAATATTGTGAAAGAAAATCTCCACTATGCACCGAATTTTGTGAAAAGGGAGTCAACCCTAAACAAAGGAAGACTCCTAACATACCCATAAATGGAACAAAGAATAGCGAACTAAATTTTAATTTCATTTTTGAAATTTTCATTATAGTCTACTCCTACTAAATTAAATCCATTTTTTATAAATTGCAAATCCATAAAGAGAGGTTGATAAGATTGAAATTAGAAAACCTACGACAAATCCATCTGGCAAGTAACTCATTTCAATTGTATGTTCACCTGGTGTGATCTTGTAGGCTAACAAACTATCCCAAACTTTAGCAGTTTCAACTACTTTTCCATCTACTTTAACAGTCCAACCTTTTTCATATGGGATACTGGTCATCATCCAAGTACTGTCATCAGTTATATTAACTGTTCCTTTAAAACTACGATTATCCCAATAAGTTAATTTTATTCCTTGTAGCTGACGTTCTTGAATGATACGATTTGCTAGAGCAGCATTAGAACGAGCCAAGCGCAGTCCAGATAAATTATATTCATTATCCGAATCAATTTCAATCGTTAAATCTGTAGGTTGACCAACTGAATTATGTGCAATTTGAATAAATTGCGTTTGTTGGAATTTATCTTGGAATTCATAATTTTTGCCATTTAACATGACACGAACTTTATTTTTATCTGTATGAGATAATTTTTGCGGAATTGCTACCCAATAATCCTCAGCAGATTGAGGTACTAAATGATAGGTAATCGTTCCTGGTTTTGAAGAATCAATACGCTTATAGGTTTCCGGTTTAGACGGATCTACAACTTCCATATTGTCCAATTTCATCTCATTTGCTCCGAGTACAGCTAAATAATTTTCGCTCGTCGCCCCCATAGCTTGTACAATCTTATTTTGATTTTGAATCGGTTGATGGTTCTCTAATTTCACATTCACCGTTGCATCATTAACACCATAAGCAATTGGCAAAATCAAACCTGTCTCGAATGTCTTTGTTCTAGCAGCTTCATAAACAGGTGCTTTTGTCGTAACATCTTTACGCGTTACCATGTTTCCGAATACATACAGTTTGGATGTATCAGGATAGTCCTCTTTAAGCACTGGTTTTGGAGTCACTAGATATTTTACTGAGAAGAGTGCATCTTGGAACGGAGTTCCTTGATAGTAGGTCGTTGCATTAATTCCGTTGTTTCCTAAACGGTCAAATAAATCACGTGTACTATTTTCCAGGTTGGAACTGAAAACCGATAGTCCCGGATAATCCACCATAAATGGATCATTCTTACTTAAATTGAATGATTTATTAATTCTGTAAAAATCACTGTGGTCAGGTCTAATTGGATTAATCGCTTCCTTTAATTGTAAAACTGCATCGTGATACTTATAAGCGTCTGTATACCCAACTCTTGATTGAACAAGCGCTGCATTAGCTGTTAACTCAACTACAGTCAAAGCAGCTATAATCATCCAAGCTCTTTTTACTTTAGGATAGAATAAAGCTGCAAGCAAAACCACAAAAATCAAAATCGTTGCAAGACGTTGCCAAACTGTTAAGAAAGAGTGTTGTTGTAACTGTACAATAGAAAAGATAACTGCACCGCTAATCAGTAGGAAGCTAGCTTCTCTTTTAGTAAATTTTTCTACTTCTCGTAGACTTAGATAAGCCAAATAAACTAAAAAGAAAGCAATAATCCATGAGAAGCGATAGAAAAATCCAGCAGGATTTTGTCCCATATGCCACAACTTACTTGTAAATTCATGGGCACAAGAAATCAAAAACACTACGAGAACAAAACTTGCTGCAATTTTACTCCATTTTGAAATCTTACTTGAAATAAAGTAATAAAGTGTTCCTAGTAAACCAAAGCTAGCCACATATATATTTGGCAAGTTAGGTCCAGCTGGCCAAGAAGTATTATCAAAAGCTCCTAAAAAGAGTTTTGCTAAAATCTCAAACGGATTGATTTGTAACTTCCAATCAAATCTCAGAGTGCTTTGCAAGCCCCCTTTTGTTGATACCAAACTAATCAGAATTGGGAGCAATACAGCTGATACTATTCCAACAGCTAGTATAGATGCGGCAGCTAATTTCCCTATTCTTGTTAGAATAACCTTTTTATTTCGTAAGTTCTCTGAACGAATAATGTAGAACAATGCATAAATGACCACAAAAATGCAGGTCATATAACCCATGTAAAATTGTACAAAGAGAGATAAAGCAAGCATGCCAATGTAGCCTTTTGGAGACTTGTTATCCAATACTTGTTCAACCCCAATTAAAACCAACGGAAGCATAACCATTCCATCATAGAAAATTGGGTTCATTTGATAACTAACATTAAATCCATTTAAGGCATAAATGGTAGCGACGATTGGAACCAAGTAGGCTTTGTTCTTTAATCCATCATAACGTTTAATCAAGAAATGTGCCATGGTTAATCCCATCGCTCCATAACGTAAGGCAATAACGATAGGTACCACCCATTGGAAATTTTCTTCAGAGGTTAATAGAAAGAGTAAGTTAAATGGACTCAACAAGTTGAAGCCCCAAATCCCTAACATCCCACCTCCAATGGATTTAGAGAAAGAGTAGAAGAAACTACTCCAATCGCCATTTAAAAATAAATGTTTGAAATAAGCATATAAGCCAATATACTGTGCGTTAAAGTCAACCGCCATGAGTGACTTTGTCCCGAAAGGAAAGAAGCCATCAATAGCCCAAGCCACAAACATGATGGCTATAGGTGCAATAAAACTTGCTAGATAGACTTTCTTCTTAGTCGTCATTTTGCTCTCCTTTCACAGTAATGTTCGTTTGGTCGACAAGATAATGTGGACGTTTCTTCACTTCATAATAAATCTTACCGATATATTCTCCGAGTACCCCAATAGAAATCAATTGAATTCCACCAAAGAGAACGACTGAGAAGATTGTAGTAAAGTATCCACTCACGAGTGAATCCGGTACTACGAGATATTGGATAAAGGTCCAAAGAACATAAACCAATGAAATTAATAAACAGAATAAACCAAAATTAATACACATACGTAGAGGTTTATCGTTGAATGATAAAATACCTTGAATCGCATAGTTCAATGAGAACTTCAACGAGTATTTTGTTTCACCTACAGTACGTACTTGGTTTTCATATTCGATGACTTTTTCTTTAAAGCCAATCCAAGCAAAAATTCCTTTAGAGAATCGGTTGTATTCTTGTAATGAAAGGATAGCGCTGACTGCTTTACGGCTGAAGAGACGGAATTCAGATACTCCATCCATTAATTCGATATCCATCATTTTATTCGCAAGTCGATAGAAATGTTTTGCTAAGAATGTACGATGTGGTTTTTCACCTGTGCGTGTGCGACGAGCACTCACGACGTCATAACCTTCTTCATACGCTTTAATCATTTGCGGAAGAAGTGCAGGTGGATGTTGTAAGTCCCCATCCATTAAGATGACAGCTTCGCCTGTTGCATATTCAAGACCAGCAATCGTCCCAGCTTCTTTCCCAAAGTTTCTGCTGAAACTAATATATTTCACACGAGAATCGCCAGCTGCGATGGCACGCATTTTTTCAAAAGTCCGGTCCTTACTACCGTCATTAATAAAAATAATTTCAAATTCGGCTTTTGTAATTTGATTGATTTCTTTAACCAATTCATCATACATTTTCTGAATCATATTCTCTTCGTTATAAAATGGAATTACTACAGATAATTTCATATCTATCCTACCTTATTCTTTTTATTATAATCACTTCTACTATAATAACATTTTTTTGAGTAAAGTGGCTACTCTTAACAAAAATTTTTGTTTATTGTATGAAATAAATAAACAAAAAAAGAAAAATATAAATCAGGTCTTTAATCCCGATTCATAATTCCTCTTATCACTCTATTTTTTATCGCGGAGGAAGTCCTAATGCTATACGCCCATAACGACTAATACGTGTAATCTTCCAAGCGGGAGACCAGGTGACCTCAACCTTGACATCTTCAATGCCTTCAATTTGTTTCAAACCTGCTACGATCTCAATCGGCAAACTTTCTGCACAATCACAGGCAGTATCAGTGAAGGTCATGACAACTGTACAAAGACCAGCCTCATCTAGATAAATCTCATAAATCAATCCAAGATTGTATACATCTAGCTCTACATCTGTATCATAAACTTTTTCGAGTACTTCAATGATTTGATCTTCCAAGGCTAGAGCACGGTCATTAATCTTAATGTCTTCTCTCATTGTATTCCCTCCATTTGTAAACTGCACCTATTTTCTCATAATTCTGACAATTTAGCAAGTTTTTCCCAATCCTGTTTAAAGCAAAAAAGTAGAGATTCTGTCTCTACTTTTTATTGATTATTTTGATTTGACAGGTTTATCTTCAAGAGTTTTTATAGCAGCATTAATAATTTCTGCATAAAGTTTAGCTCCTTCTTCCTGCTTAGTAGTATCACTACCGAAGTGAACTTGGTCTGTTCCTTTCCAAATTTCTGGATGATCTTTGGCCGCTTGATTCCAATCAGCAAGTGCAATATAAGGATATTTTTGTGCCAATTCACGCGCATAGCTTGCATACTGCTCAACATAAGGTTGCGTTTCCTGCGTTGTATCACCCTCGTATGGAGTTACAAGCACAAGCTGATGTCCCTTAGGTAGATTTGTGACTAAAGAATCGAGATCTGCTTTATAATCTTCAGGATTGTTTACTCCAGTTGCAATGACTACAATTTTGGGCAAGACCTTATTTTGGCTATAATTTAGCATCAACGCATTTGCTTGTTTAGTATTTCGGCTAACTTGCCCATCAATTTGAGCGTTCGTTAAAATTTCTTTAATTTCAGGGGTTGCACGCAAGGTTACAGAATCTCCGATGATTGCTACACCATCAGCTATATTGTAGCGACTTGCTTCTGCTTGGTCTGCCATAGTCTTAGTTCTAGTAATATTAGTTTGAGCTTGATTAAGACCATTAACCATCAAATCCGTTTCAAAAGCACCAACCTGCGGAGCAATAAGCATCACAATCAGTGTCAACAAGCTAAGAAAGCCGACGCTACCCGCAAAAATTGATTGAATATGTGGAATTTCTTTTATCTTTTGCAATAAGTTACTATTCTTTCCTGCAATGAAAGGTTCGATCACATAGAAAGAAAGGGTAGCAAAGAGATACGAGAATATCGTCGTTAAAATCACTGCCGGTATATTTCCCATCAATTGAGAGAAAATAATGTAAAACGGCCAGTGGAAAAGATAAACGGCATAGCTAGTATCCGCTAAAAAGCTGACAGCCTTTGGCTCTTCGATTGTCGGTGTTTTCTCATGTAACAGTCGTGCTGCAACAATCATCAGAAGGGCAGCTAAACTTGCTAACAAGAAGCCAAGTAAATAGGCAAATAAGTAAGTGAATTTCACGAAGAAGGTCAATAAGAGCAAGACTCCTAGACCAGCCCCGAAGACTAGCAAGGTTTGTCTCAAATCCAAGCTTCTATTCAAACGTTTGAGAAGAGGAGTCGTATGACGAACCCCTATCACGGTAGCAAGCACACTACCTAAGAAGAACGGAAATACATGAGTCAAAGTTGAGAAGTAGAGTGTTGAGTAGGAGCTAACGATAAAGCTACCAATAAACATAGAAAGGAAGCTAATCATAAAGGTTGCTGAGGAAAGTAGGAAAATCATTCCTCGTAGTTGCCCACCTGTTTTGGCTTGCTTAGACATGAGCCAAACTGCCAAGCCCCACAAGACATAATAATGAACTTCAACAGCTAAACTCCAGTTGTGAACAAAGAGATGGGGGATAAACTGAGACTCATAACTTCCTCCTGTCAACATTTCATAGAAGTTAGTCATAAATCCTAGAACACCAGCAATCTGACCACCAATTCCTGCCACATAATCTTGGCGAACCAAGAAGGTAAATGGCATAACGATGAGGACCATCAAAAAAACTGGCGGAAAAATCCGATAGAAGCGTCGTCTAAAAAATCCTAGGATATCAATCTTACCTTTTTGTCCAAATTCTTCCAATAAGAGAGATGTAATTAGAAAACCTGAAAATGTGAAGAAGACGTCAACCCCAAAGAAACCTCCTGGGAAAACCGTCTGAAAGAAATGGTACAAGAGTACCAAAAGCAAACCTGTAATCCTAATCAAGGAAAACCATTTAATACGCATACGAGTTTATTCTCCATTCATTAGATTAGCAAAAAAGCCATCTAATTTTCAATCCATAGTACCTTTATTTTATCAAAAAAAACAGAAAAATCCTAAGATAAAACTTAGGATTTTTAGCTGACATTAAGTTAAATTTAGAAATTACGTCCAGACTTGTTATAGCCATATTTTTCAACAAAATGCTCACGAAATTCCAAGAGATTGTCATCCATAATAGCCTGACGGACCTGCTTCATAAGATTGAGCAAGAAGTAGAGATTATGGTAACTTGTCAAGCGGATACCAAAGGTTTCATCAGCCTTGAGCAAGTGACGAAGATAGGCACGGGTGTAGTTCTTACAAGTGTAGCAATCACACTCAGGATCAAGCGGTGTAAAGTCCTCCGCAAACTGAGCATTCTTCACAACCAAACGACCTTGACTGGTCATACAAGTACCGTTACGAGCAATACGCGTCGGCAAGACACAGTCAAACATATCTACCCCACGAATCACCCCATCAATCAAGCTATCTGGCGCTCCCACTCCCATCAAGTAACGAGGTTTATTCTCAGGAAGGAGTTGAGTAGTAAAGTCCAAAACTGCATTCATTTCTTCATGTGTTTCTCCAACTGCTAATCCTCCGATAGAGTAGCCTGGGAAGTTCATGCTGACAAGGTCTTGAGCTGACTGACGACGAAGATCTTCAAATCCCGCCCCCTGTACAATCCCAAATAAACCTTGATCATGTGGGCGACTATGAGCTTTCAAGCCACGTTCTGCCCAACGGCTGGTACGTTCAATTGATTTTTTTACATAATCATAGGGTTGATAAAATTGAGGGCACTCATCAAAGGACATCATGATGTCTGAGCCCAGATTGTTTTGAATAGAAATGGCCTTTTCAGGTGAAAGAAACATCTTAGAACCGTTGAGGTGGTTCTTGAAGGTTACCCCTTCTTCTGTAATATTACGGCTATCCGCTAGGGAATACACTTGAAAACCACCGCTATCTGTTAAGATTGGTTGGTCCCAGTTCATAAACTTATGAAGCCCACCAGCACGGGCAATGAGTTCATCACCCGGGCGAAGCCACAAGTGATAGGTGTTGGATAGGATAATTCCTGAACCCATCTCTTTTAATTCTTCTGGTGATTGTGTTTTGACCGTTGCTTGAGTCCCTACTGGCATAAACATAGGGGTTGGGAAGGTCCCATGTGGCGTGATAATTTCCCCAAGACGAGCTCCTGTGTGTTTTTCTTTCTTAATCAATCGATATTTGATTGGTGAATCTGACATTTTTTACCTCCGAAGCTGGGAAAGACAGTCCCAGTTCTTACTTTGTGCCCAAGGGCATACTGTATGATTCTATCAAAAAAAACAGGAACTGTCACGAACTATGGTATAATGAAAGAATGAAGTACCCAAAAATTAATTTAAAAGAAGTTCGCGAGCAGGCTAGACAATTTCAAGCTGAGCACCCACGTCTGCTGCTTGTCTTTTTATTGCCAAGTATTCTCTTGATTCTATCTAGCTTTATCAGACCTTTATCCCTTCTCGACGAGGGAATTCTTGAACAGTCATTCTTGAGTTTTCTAGGGACCACAATCCAGTCTGCTCTCTTTCCGATAGCCGTTGGATTTACAAGTTCTATCATACTAGCTGGTGCTCTCTTTACTACGATTAATCTTTATAGAATTTCTGATATAGAGCTTTCCTTTAAAGATAGCCTGTCCTTGCTTGACAACCGCTTCTTTACCCAGACTTTTCTAACTCTCTTACTCAAGCGTTTCTATCTCTTTTTATGGAGCATCCCTAATCTTTTTGGGGTTTACTTGCTCTTTTATAGCAGTGCCATGGCTCGTAAATTTGTGGAACTTCATCCTGAATTTCCATCTGTTGACGTCACCAATCCAGATATCGAACACTTCCTGCTTACATTCGCGCTCTACTTCTTTGGTAGTGTCCTTGTAATGATTTTAGGAACCATTCTCTATCTTCCGCAATACTACGCTTATTCCCAAGTTGAGCTACTCCTATGTGATACCCTTGCAATTGGAATTGCTAAACCAAGTCGTGTGCTGCATACCAGCCGCTTTCTCATGAAAGGCTATAAGTTTCAACGCTTCGTCCTTGATTTACAGCTACTTCCTTGGTATATCCTTATCTGGATTAGCTTTGGAATTGCAAGCATCTCTATCTTCCCTTATATCTATAGTAGCCAAATTTTCTTTTATCAAAGACTTCTCGAAATCAAACGCAGAAAAGTTTAAGATTAGTTATTAAAAACCAGCACTTTCCATGAAGGTGCTGGTTGTTTTTATTTTAATAAGAGGATACTCAAAAGAGTTAAGATTGCTGGGCCACCTTGCTTGAGAATGATTTTTTTATCTGCAGTTAAGGCACCATAGGCCGCTGCTCCTATGACAAACAATACAAAGATTGTTACGATTTCTAAGCTATGTGAGAAATAAATTCCGTAAATAAGAAATACCCCAATCAAGGCATTGTAAATTCCTTGGTTTTTAAACAATGAGGTGACAGATGGTCGTGCTAATTCTTCCTTGTTCATATTAAAGACACGGCTGGTTGCGTCTGATTGGGTTGCAATACTTTCCAAATAAAAGATATAAAAATGCTCGAGGGCAACGATAGTTGCTAAAATAGTGGTCATGAGTGACATCGTTTTCTCCTTAAAATTCAATTTCTTCTAATCCTGATACTAGTTTTGTCAACAAAGCTGTTAACTCTTTCTGCTCAGTAGAGGATAAGATGGTCTCCATCTGTTCCTTCACTCGCAAGTGATGTTCAGGCGGATTGACCAAGAGTTGATTCTTGGCTTCTTGGGTTAATTCAACTAAGACTTCTCGCTGATTTATTGGATTCCGATTGCGACTGACATAGCCCTCTGACTCCAGTATCTTAAAATGACGAGTCAAGGCTGCTTGATCAATTTGCAATTTCTCCTGAACGGCAATTTGGTTACAGGTGGACTGTTGCAGTAAAAACTGCAGGATTTGGTAGCGGGTCAAACTAATTCCCAATTGTTTCTCAAAAAGTTGAGTAATCGTCTGATCCACTAAATGGAGCTGATAAAGCAATTCATGCATTTCTGACATTGTTCTTTCCTTGTTGATATTTGATTTATCAATATTTGACTTGTCAAGTATAATACAAATGAATTGACTTTACAAGTCTTTTGCTTATTCCGTTAAATTAGTCTTCTAGTCACAATCCCTCAAGGCTATGTTTTTCTATTTTATGCCTGGAGTTTATTTACGCTATCTAAGAGTTTGAAAACAAAAAAGAAGCAGAGACTGAATTAGTTTCCGCTTCTTATTAATCATTAATTCATAGATACGTGAACGTGGTCATAGTGGTTTTCTGTAACACTACCACGGTCTGGCATTGGATTCCAAGTGTATGCTGGTCCATATTTGCTATCGAATGGTGCATAGAAACGTTGTTTCCAGATGATGTAGCTGATGCCACGGCTAGCCATATTTTGGATAGCATAATCTGCAATCTGGTCTCCTAGGGCTGAACTTACTGGAACCATAAAGTCAATGGCAAGACCTTTTCCGTGGTCTCCACTATCACCAGGACGGTAGCCACTAAATGATGTAATACCAAACAAGTTCGCAACTTCTTCTTTAAAGGCAGCCGTTTGTGGTTGAAGACCTGCATTTTCTGATTTTGTAGCTGCGATACTTGCATAATCAGGAGCTGCTGGTGCCGCATAAGTTGGTGATGAAGCTTGGCTTGGTTCTGCCTGATAAGTTGTTGTTACTGGTTCAGCTTCTGTTGTTGCTGGCTCAGCTACAGTCGTTGTTTCTGCTATCGGTTCCTCCGAAACAGTAGTGGTTTCAACTACTGGCTGAACTGTTGTTTCTTCTACAACTGGTGCTTCAGTTACTGGTTGAACCGCTTCTGTAGCAACTTCTGTTGTTGCTGCAGGAACTGTTTCTGCTACTGGAGCTGCAACTTCGGCAGATACTGCTGGACTTGCAGGCTCTTCATCAGTTTGAGTTGTTACAGAATCAGATACAGTTTCTGTTTCTGCTACTGGTTGAGTCAAATCTTCAACTTGTACAGTTTGATTATCTACGATTACTTGGTTAGTTTTCAAATCTGCTGTTGCACTTGCTACATCAGAATCTACTTCTTCAGGTGTATAAACCTCAACCTCTGTCACTTCTTCTTGGTCATTAACAATTGTAGTCAGTACAGTTTCTGGGAAAATCAAGTCAATATTCGTAATCTTGTTCAAGTTGACAAGGACATTTAAGTCTACTCCCAAAGCTTCCGCAATTGTACTTAGGGTATCTCCATACTTAATGGTATAACTTGTTTTATTTTCGCTTTTAGCAACATCGTTTTGAATTTGCTCTACTGTACGTGGCGACCATGCAATTTCCTCTGCTTGAGCTGCCAAAGAAGGGGCAAGTGATAAAGCTACTGTTGATGCTAAAATAATTCTTTTCTTCATACTATTCAAACTCCTTTTCAAATGTAGTACCTGTCTATCATAACACAAAGAAAAAATTAAAAAAGCCCTTTTGGGGCTATTTAACAGAACTGTACATTCATTGTAACAAATCACATTACTTGAAATAGTTTGTTAGTTTCTTGTCATAAAGCTGACATATTCTTCTTTAAGAAAATTCTAGAAGGAAAGCAAACTAATATCTTCTAAATGCTCTATCTGTTGATTACAAGTTGCTGGAGATTCAAGGAAATTGATACTTTGAATGCCACTATTTTGAGCAAATTCGATATCCAAAGTTCGATCACCGATATAATAAGTTTGCTGAGGATTTAATTCATATTTATCTAGCAAATAGATCGCAGCTTCTGGACTAGGCTTCCGAGCAAATCCACTTTGATTGGTTAAAATTTCTGTAAAATAAGAATCTAGTCCTAACTCTCGTAAAATAGTCAAGGCATTATCACCTTTGTGAGTATAGACAAATTGCTGAATCCCTTGCTGATCTGCCCATGCTAGAACCTCACGTGCACCTGGCATCAAGACTACTTGGGCATTTTTTTCAGCCAAGCTCTGAGCACGAACTTGATCGAGAACTCCTACGTCTAATCCTCGTTCTTTTGCAATTTGCTCCAATAAATCCTGGACAGAATATTTCAAGATAAAAGCTCTAACTTCTTCCTTATTATAAGGAAGAGAAAACTGATGATAGGTTTCCTCAATTCCTGCTAAGATGGCTTCATAAGAATCCAACAAGGTTCCATCTAAATCCCAAATAAAAGCTATTTCTTGCATTTCTTATCCTTTCGATGTCATATAAACTTGGTAACGATAGCGTAGGAAAATCCATCGGAAGCCATTATCCAAAAGAGTTCCTGCCCAAATACCAGGCAAGCCCCAACCAAGAACAATTCCCATCAAGTAACCCGTTCCGATACGGATACACCACATCCCGATACTTGTTGCATAAAAGGGGAGGCGAGCATTTCCCAAACCCTGCCAGACAGCTGTATAAATGACTGTCCCCGTTGTCATAGGAGTTCCTAGTAGTGAGAATAGTGTCACCAAAACACTAGCTTTAATAGCTACAGGATCACTGGTGTAGAGGTAACTTAGCGATGTCCCAAGAGCATAGATACTAAGCGTCAAGGGCAACATGAGGAAGAAGGATAGCCAAAAAGTCTGCTTACTTAACTTATCCACCCTTGCCCAATCATTCTCCCCTACTGCTCGTGCCACCTGCATGACAGTTGCCGTCGCGACACCAAAAGCAGGCATGTAGTTAAATTGAGTCAAGACTTCACCAATCGCGTTTCCCGCGACAGCCTCTGTCCCAAAGGAAACAACCAAGGCAATAATGACCACATCACCAGCTCGCATCATGAGACGCTCTCCTGCAGCAGGTAAAGCCAAAGTCAGCAAGTCTTTGTCCAGTCCAAAACTTGGTCTTGTATATGGAAGTTTTAATTGTGACCATAAAATCACAACCCCAACCAAACGAGATAGGATAGTTCCCCAAGCTACACCAGCTATCCCCATATCAAGGACAAAAATAGCGATACTTGAAAAGACAATATTCAAGGCATTGGACAAGAGACTCACATAGAGGGGGAGACGAGGATTACGAGTGGCGCGAATCAAGGCACCGAGGCTAGTCACCAATCCCAAGAGAAGAATTGTCCCACCAACTAAAGCTAGGTAAAGTCCTCCACTTTCAGCGACCGCTTCTTCTGTTCCTAAAAGGCCAATCATCTCTTGTCCTGCAAAGATGGACAAGGCTCCTAAAAATAAACTCAAGAGTAGGGTGATTTTGAGTGCTTCTGTCACATGGTAGGCCAGTCTAGACTGGTCCTTCTGCCCCAAACTTTTTGAAATGACGCTTGAAATCGCAGCTCCTAGAGCAATAAAAATTGCCTGGTAAATGGTGATAATATTGCCCGCTACAGATACACCCGAAATGGCTATCAAACCTAGATGGCCCACCAGATAACTGTCCACCATTCCCATGAGCATCTGCAAGAAATTTTCACCCATGGCTGGCAGAGCTATGTTGAGAATATCTTTATTTTTCTTAAACAATCCTTCCTCCTGATGAAAAGAAACTCAGTTAGTTTCCCAACCGAGTTTACTTCCTCTCTATTAAAGTCCTAGATAAGATTCTACTGCAGTCTGCATATCTGCTGCTGCAACAGTTGTCTTGTGACGAACCGGAGCTGTTTCGAGACCATCAACTGCTGGTGGTACCGCAACACCTGAGATTTCGTGTAATTGAGCCAAGGCTTCAAAGTCACTAAGCCCTGATTGTCCAGTTACAGCTTCCACTGCAACGACTGGGAATTTGTATGGACTAGCTGTTGACGCAATCACGGTCTTGGTCGCATCACCTGTCGCTGCTTGGTATTTTTTATAAACAGCTGAGGCAACCGCTGTATGAGGATCCTCGATGTAAGAATCTGACTCGTAGACACGCTTGATTTCTGCTGCTGTCTCTGCTTCTGTCGCATACTCTGCTGCAAAGAGGTCCAAGACCTCTGCATCAAAATCTGTCAATTCATACTGACCTTGAGTGTTCAAGGCGTTCATGAGTTCAGCTGTCTTAACCGCATCATTTCCCAAAAGATGGAAAATCAAACGCTCCAAGTTTGAAGACACCAAGATATCCATCGATGGGCTAGTAGTGACCTTAAACTCACGCTTCTTGTCGTAGACACGAGTTTTGAAGAAGTCTGTCAAGACATTGTTGTCATTTGAAGCGCAGATCAACTTACCAACTGGTAGGCCGATTTGCTTAGCGTAAAAGGCAGCCAATATGTTCCCAAAGTTTCCTGTCGGTACGGTGAAGTTAACCTTGTCACCAGCCTTAATCTCGCCAGTTTTAACTAACTGAGCGTAGGCATAAACATAGTAGACAATCTGTGGTACCAAACGGCCGATATTCATAGAGTTGGCTGATGAAAACTGGAGCTTGTTGACTGCCAATTTCTCACGAAGGGCCACATCGTTGAACATATGCTTCACATTTGTCTGAGCATCATCAAAGTTTCCATCGATGGCGATGACATGAGTATTATCACCAGTCTGAGTGGTCATTTGCAATTCTTGTACCTTGCTGACACCGTCTTTTGGATAAAAGACGATAATTTCAGTACCTGGTACATCTGCAAAGCCTGCCATGGCAGCTTTACCAGTGTCACCAGATGTCGCAGTCAAGATGACAATCTTGTTTTCCAAGCCATGTTTCTTAGCAGCTGTTGTCATAAAGTATGGCAAGATAGACAAGGCCATGTCTTTAAAGGCAATGGTTGAACCATGGAAGAGTTCCAAGTTGTATTGGCCATCAAGTTTGACTAGAGGAGCAATAGCTGGTGTATCAAACTTGCTGTCATAGGCATTGTTGATACAGTAGTCCAACTCTTCTGCTGTAAAGTCATCCAAGAAGGCTGACAAGACCAGCTTGGCCACTTCTTGGTAAGAAGCATCTTTTAATGTATCAAAATCCAAATCTACCTTTGGATAGCTAACTGGAGTAAACAAACCTCCATCTGTTGCCAAACCTTGCAAAATTGCTTGGCTGGCTGTTACGGTATTTTTCGCATCACGCGTTGATTGATAAACTAATGTCATAAATCTCTATCCTTTATCTATAGTCTCATCCATTATAACATGATTTTTCAGAAAATTCTCCCTTTATAAGAAAATTATAGAGTCATTTCTTCTTTTAAAGGCTCTAAATAAGTCATTTCTCTCTGAGCTCTACTCTCAAGTCCTTGTTCTGCTATAGCCAGCAAGTCTTTGGAGAACTGGACAACACCAGCTTTTTCCTCATCTGTGAGTTGTTTCTTAGAAAACTGTCGTCTCAAAGACTTGTAGTCACGGCCAAAGTTCTCAAAGAAAGGAGCAGTTTCGAGATAAGTTTCAAGCTTGTCTAGATTTACCAACAAACCTAGATGAAAGGCTGCTGAAGCGAAGGTACGGTCTAGCGGTTGTGTACAAACACTACGAAATTCGACCGTTCCTCGTGTTGTCAAGTCTTGGAATTGATAGCTACGGTGCGTTTGAAAATCCTTCTCTTGAGGAACCAGAAGAGTTTCTTTTCCATTTAGAGTATAGGCAAGAATTTCATCAGTAGTTAGGTAATCTCTAGCTTGAATCGGAGAAAAATAGTAGGTTTCTCCATCTCGTTCTGCTGTGAAAATCGCAGAGTGGTCTAGATAATCAAAGAAATCATCTTCATCTTTGAAGAGTTTTGCATTGACACCGACGTTCTCTGGATAAATCCCATGCATAGAGTCTTCCCAAAAGATATCTCGTGAAATCTGAGTATCCCAGTCTGCTCCCGAAAACTCAGAATTGGCAAATAAGTAAGCTTTTGCTGCTTCAATTTGAGTGAAAGCATTGATGACACGTAGGTAGTTAGCAGTCGATACATCCAACTGAACTTGACTCCCACAGATAAAGGCTCCATATTGTGGGAAGTCATGCAAATTAGCTCTCTCTTGGCGACTTCCCATATGTAGGTAATCCATCAGCATCTGGTAGCGTGGATAAGCCACCGGTCGATTGTCATTCTGATCCCAGTTCGGGTGAATCCCCCATCCTTGGATAGCATGGCCCTTTTCGCCTAGTTTTTCCTGAATGACCTTCATATAAGCTTGAAATCGTCCTTCGACCTCTTGGATTTTCCGGGCTCTGCCAAAGGCAAACTCCAAGGTCGTGTAGGAAACCTCAAACAGAATCCGATCCTGACTTTTTGGTTCTACAAGTTGAATCGGATTTCCGTCCTGGTCCTCTTTTTCAACTTCCAGGCTGAGAGCATCCACTAAAAATCGCATCAAGTCCTTGGTGACTTCAATATCTGTGGGTTTCCCTTTCGTATGTACGATAGGAAACTCCAACTCAATCCCAATGTAGAGTTCTGGATTTTCTTTGATATTTTTTAAATAACGGCTTTTCAATAACTGAATAGAAGGGGACATACATACCTCTCGCTCTAAATTCTCTTACTAGAAACATCAATTGCTTTCTATATTATACCAAAAACCCTTCGAGAAAGAACTCAGAAAATTTGCTGGTAATTTTGGGAAGTCGATGTATGTCAAACTTTTCTCATATTTATAGGTATTCCTTCTCTAATACTCCAATATTTATTGTTCAATTTTCACAGTCTTATCAACCGGTTAAGCGATTACATAGTTTTTTACATAAAAACCATTGTACTATAGTAAATATTGTGATATACTTCACATGTAAAAATATGAGAGGGCAGTTTAAATCTGACTTCCTTGAAAAATTTTCAAGCAAAGCCCCTTTACCTCTGCGCCTCAATAAATCATCAAGGAGGATAGCTATGAAAGCTGTTGTTGTAAATCCAGAAGGTACTGGTGTTGCTATTGAAGAAAAAGTGCTCCGTCCACTCGAAACTGGGGAAGCTCTTGTAGAAGTTGAATACTGTGGTGTCTGCCACACTGACCTCCACGTTGCCCATAGTGACTTTGGTAAAGTTCCAGGACGCGTTCTCGGTCACGAAGGTATCGGTATTGTCAAAGAAGTCGCTCCTGATGTTAAAAGCTTAAAAGTTGGCGACCGTGTCAGCGTTGCTTGGTTCTTTGAAGGTTGTGGTATGTGTGAATACTGTACAACCGGTCGTGAGACTCTTTGCCGTTCCGTAAAAAATGCGGGCTACTCAGTTGACGGCGGTATGGCTGAACAATGTATCGTAACTGCAGATTATGCTGTTAAGGTTCCAGAAGGTCTTGATCCAGCCCAAGCTTCTTCAATCACTTGTGCCGGTGTTACTACCTACAAAGCAATCAAAGAAGCAAAAGTTGAGCCAGGTCAGTGGGTTGTTCTCTATGGTGCCGGGGGGCTTGGTAACTTGGCTGTCCAATACGCTAAAAAAGTATTCAACGCACACGTTATCGCAGTTGACATCAACAACGATAAACTTGCCCTAGCTAAAGAAGTTGGTGCAGATATCGTAATTAACGGTCTTGAAGTCGAAGATGTTCCAGGACTCATCAAAGAAAAGACAAACGGTGGTGCTCACTCAGCTGTCGTAACAGCTGTATCAAAAGTTGCCTTCAACCAAGCAGTTGACTCTGTTCGTGCAGGTGGTCGAGTAGTTGCTGTTGGTCTCCCATCTGAAATGATGGACCTAAGCATCGTCAAAACAGTTCTTGACGGTATCCAAGTTATTGGTTCACTCGTTGGAACTCGTAAAGACTTGGAAGAAGCCTTCCAGTTTGGCGCAGAAGGACTCGTTGTACCAGTCGTTCAAAAACGCCCTGTGGAAGATGCTATTGCTGTCTTTGATGAAATGGCAGCTGGAACCATCCAAGGTCGTATGGTTCTAGATTTTACTCATTAAGATAAAAAAATAAGTACAAAATCGAGGTAGGGATTAAAACCCCACCTCTTTTTTATTCGCAGAGAAATTTTGACATAACCACTATCCAATCGAGATAAGTTTTTTAACACCCAAAACTCTATCAATGAAAACCTCATTTGCCCTATCCACACTCTTCAAGCAACTAGTGAATTATTGAGTTTCAAGGTTAGAATAAGTAAACCAAGACTCTGTTCATCGACCTTTTTATATTAAATTTTTTTATCGTTCGATAGATAGCTTCAATAAATATTGATATGTCAATATCTTTAAAAATGGATTTTTCTTTCTCTTTTTAGCATTTATTATAAGTAGTTGATTTTTTGCTGAAAACGGTTTATACTTAAAGAGTCTTAAAGTTTTCTTAAACTACAAGTCAAACAATTTATAAGGAGGAATGACAATAATGAGTATCGGAATCATTATTGCAAGTCACGGTGAATTTGCCGCGGGTATTCATCAGTCAGGATCTATGATCTTTGGTGAACAAGAAAAGGTTCAAGTTGTAACCTTTATGCCAAACGAAGGTCCAGATGATTTATACGCCAAATTTAACAATGCTGTGGCTGCATTTGACGCAGAAGATGAGGTTCTAGTCTTGGCTGACCTTTGGAGTGGTTCTCCATTTAACCAAGCAAGCCGCGTAATGGGAGAAAATCCTGAGCGTAAATTTGCCATCATCACAGGACTTAACTTGCCGATGTTGATTCAAGCCTACACAGAGCGCCTCATGGACGCGAATGCTGGAGTGGATAAAGTCGCTGCGAACATCATTAAAGAAGCCAAAGATGGCATCAAGGCTCTTCCAGAAGAGCTAAATCCAGCTGAGGAAGTTGCAACTGCTGCAGCTGCGCCTGTAGCCCAAGCTGCTATCCCAGAAGGAACTGTTATTGGAGACGGTAAATTGAAAATCAACCTTGCCCGTCTTGACACACGTCTTCTTCACGGACAAGTCGCAACTGCTTGGACACCAGATTCAAAAGCAGACCGTATCATCGTTGCTTCAGATAACGTTGCAAACGACGATCTTCGTAAAGAATTGATCAAACAAGCTGCTCCTAACGGAGTGAAGGCTAACGTTGTACCAATCAAAAAATTGATTGAGGTTGCAAAAGACCCTCGTTTTGGTGAAACACACGCCCTTATCTTGTTTGAAACACCTCAAGATGCCCTTCGTGCTATCGAAGGCGGTGTACCAATCAAGACTCTTAACGTTGGATCAATGGCTCACTCAACTGGTAAAACAATGGTCAATAACGTATTGTCAATGGACAAAGACGACGTTGCTACATTTGAAAAAATGCGTGACCTTGGTGTTGAATTTGACGTACGTAAAGTACCAAACGACACGAAAAAAGATTTGTTTGACTTGATTAGCAAAGCTAACGTTCAATAATTAACATTAAATAGAAAAGGAATAAAACCATGTCAGATATTTCAATCATTTCTGCTATCTTGGTTGTAGTTGTTGCCTTCTTCGCAGGTCTTGAAGGTATCCTCGACCAATTCCAATTCCATCAACCAATCGTTGCATGTACCCTCATCGGTCTTGTAACTGGTAACCTCGAAGCAGGGGTTATGCTTGGTGGATCACTTCAAATGATTGCCCTTGGTTGGGCTAACATCGGAGCTGCCGTAGCTCCTGACGCTGCTCTTGCCTCTGTTGCTGCAGCAATCATCATGATTAAGGGTGGTAACTTTACTACTGAAGGTATCGCAGTCGCAACTGCAACTGCAATCCCTCTTGCCGTAGCTGGACTTTTCTTGACTATGATCGTTCGTACAATCTCAGTTGGTTTGGTTCACACTGCAGATGCTGCTGCTAAAGAAGGAAACATTGCAGCTGTTGAACGCGCTCACTACTTTGCCCTTATTCTTCAAGGTCTTCGTATCGCTGTTCCTGCAGCCTTCCTTATCGCTATCCCTGCTTCTGCTGTTCAAGATGCTCTTAAATTGATGCCAGACTGGTTGAACGGTGGTATGGCTGTCGGTGGTGCCATGGTCGTTGCCGTTGGTTACGCTTTGGTTATCAACATGATGGCTACTCGTGAAGTATGGCCATTCTTTGCTATCGGTTTTGCTCTTGCAGCAATCTCTCAATTGACTTTGATTGCCCTTGGTGTCATCGGTGTTGCTCTTGCCTTCATCTACCTCAACCTTTCTAAACAAGGTGGAAACGGTGGCGGAGGAGCTGCAACTTCTAACGATCCAATCGGTGATATCCTAGAAGACTACTAGAAAGGGGAACAATCATGGCTGAAAAAATTCAATTATCAAAATCAGATCGCCAAAAAGTTTGGTGGCGTTCACAATTCCTTCAAGGTTCTTGGAACTACGAACGTATGCAAAACTTGGGTTGGGCTTACTCTTTGATCCCAGCTATCAAGAAACTTTACACTAAAAAAGAAGACCAAGCAGCTGCTCTTGAGCGTCACCTTGAATTCTTCAACACTCACCCATACGTAGCTGCTCCAATCATGGGGGTTACTCTTGCACTTGAAGAAGAACGCGCTAACGGTACTGAAATCGATGACGCTGCTATCCAAGGTGTTAAGATCGGTATGATGGGACCTCTTGCTGGTATCGGTGACCCAGTCTTCTGGTTTACAGTTCGTCCTATCCTTGGTGCCCTTGGTGCATCACTTGCTGCAACTGGTAATATCGTTGGACCACTTCTCTTCTTCTTTGGATGGAATGCAATCCGTATGTCTTTCCTATGGTACACACAAGAGTTTGGTTACAAGGCTGGATCTGAAATCACTAAAGACATGTCAGGGGGTATCTTGAAAGACATCACTAAAGGAGCTTCTATCCTTGGTATGTTCATCCTTGCCGTTCTTGTACAACGTTGGGTATCCATCAACTTCACTATCAACCTTCCAGGTAAACAATTATCAGAAGGTGCCTACATCAACTTCCCAGAAGGTGCTGTTACAGGTGGAGAATTGAAGGGTATTCTTGGTCAAGCACTTAGTGGTATGAGCTTGGATAGCGTTCAACCACAAACGCTTCAAGGTCAGTTGAACTCATTGATTCCAGGATTGATGGGACTTCTCCTTACTTTCCTTTGCATGTGGTTGCTTAAGAAAAAAGTATCTCCAATCACAATCATCCTTGCCCTCTTTGCAGTTGGTATCGCAGCTCGTTTCTTCGGTATCATGTAATCTCGGTGAGAATTTACAAACAAAAAAGAATCAGGATTATCACCTGATTCTTTTTTGTATTCTTTTATTCTGCCAAGGCACCCATTGGATCCCAAGGTGCAAGCACAATTGGTTCTGCTTCATAAGCAGCTCGTTCTTCTGCTGTTAGTAATTCTTTACGGACAACAATTTGGTAAGTGTATTCGTCCATCCAAGCGTCTGAGGCAACAAAGTAACCATCTGCACCGACCTTGTCTCCCCATGAGTTTTCAACTTTCCACTTGATTGATTTACCATTTTCATCCAAATCAACACCTGTCAAGACCATTGCGTGGGTCATCAAGCTTTCGCTGTAATCCAAACGTCCTGCTTTGTCCTGAGTGAGTTGAATATCCATGCTTGATTCAAAATCATAAACATCAGTCGCAAGGATTCCGGCTTTACGGTTGCTGAGTTGGCCGACATCTGAACCAAACCAGACAGTTTCTCCTGTCTGCATTTGGGCAATCGCCAATTCTTTCAAGCGTTCCATCGGTACGTTGATGTAACGAACCGCACGGCTACCAACGACATTTCCCAACATCTCAACTGTGTAAGATTTCCCATAAGGTTTATCAGCAGTTGGAGCATTAATCACAGAAACGTAGTCTTCTAGTGGAAGGTCGACATATTTCTTGTAAAACTCTTGTGGAGTGATGCCTTTTTCGCTTTGGTAGTTATTGTCCTTATCACGATAAGCAAAGTCAAACTGACGTGGTGGAAGACCTAGTGACATAGCAAGGAAGTTAAAGATTTCTTGCAAGAGGTCTTCTTTCTTAGCTTGAACAGTCGCTTGGTCAGCACCAGAAGCCAAGAGGTCACGCAAGATTTGAGCATCTTGACGAAGCAATTTATTAAGGATGGCATTGAGCTCACGGCTACTGCTAGATGAAACAGACTCTGGATAAACAGACTTAGGTACGACACCGTATTTCTCAAAGAGAGAAACCACCATATCCCACTGACCACCATCTTGTTGTGGAGTTTGGAGCAGGAAGCTTACCTTACGGCTAGTCAAGTCTTGGTCTGCAGTCGCAATCACTTGCTCCAAGAACCAGTTAGATTTTTCATACTTGTCCCAGAAGAAGGTGTGGGCTTGTGACAATTCAAAGTTTTCCAGTTTGTATTGAGAAATGAGTTTGTGGCGGAAAGTATTAAGTGCCGCAAACATCCAGCAACGACCAGAAGCCTTCTGATTAGTGACCTTGTCCTTTGTCAAATCAAGTGAGAAAACTGGTGTGTTGTCGACATGACTTTGACGACGCTCGAGGGCTGCAAAAATTCCATTGTGGCTAGCAGCATTTTCGATAGCTTGATATTTAACATTTGCTTCATAGTTAGCAAATAATTTATCTGTAAATGATTCTTGAATCGCGTTCATAAAATCCTCCTTTTTTCTTACTGTCTATTATAACTCTTTTCACAAAGGAAGCAACCAAAAACTGAAAAAGGCAAGGATATTTTCCTCGCATTTTCCTAATATTTCATGGTGCTACTATCACTAGCTGACACTATCAAGCAAAGCTTCTAGCTCATCCTTGGTTAAACGACGCCATTCTCCACGTTTCAAATCCTCATCCAAGATCAAAGTTCCCATGGTCAGACGTTGCAAGTCCACCACTTCCTTGCCACAGTAGGTTACCATCCGTTTGACTTGGTGAAATTTTCCTTCTGCGATGGTCACTCGGACCAGACTTTGATTCTTTTCTGCATCCACAGACACAAGCTCCAGCTTGGCAGGTTGACAGGTAAAGTCCTTGAGCGGAATTCCTTGCGCAAATGTCTCAACATCTGCATCTGTCATGATTCCCTTGACCTGTGCCAGATAAGTCTTTTCCACATGGCGTTTAGGAGAAAGAAGAGCATGAGCTAGCTGGCCGTCATTGGTCAAAAGCAGGAGACCATGCGTGTCAATATCCAAGCGCCCTACTGGAAAAACTTCCTTGGTCCGAGCAATATCATCCAACAAGTCCAACACTGTTCTGTGTTTAGAATCCTCAGTCGCTGAAATGACTCCTTGGGGCTTGTTCATCATGTAGTAGACAAACTCTTCATACTCCAGCACTTGGCCATCAAAGCGAATCTCATCTCTTTCTTCATTAATCTGCAGTTTAGCTGACTTTTCTTTTTTGCCATTGACCGTCACGCGCCCAGCCTTGAGCAAGTTTTTGACTTCTGTCCGACTCCCCACAGCACAGGCAACTAAATATTTATCTAATCTCATAGGGCTATTATATCATGAAAAAGCATAGACTTAGAACAAAAAAAGCCGCCTGATTGGGCGACTTAATTTTTTATAGGGAGATTATTATGAAAAAGTTTTAGGAGTATAAGTTAAGTTCTTCTTAACTTATGAGATAAGTATACAGCTCCTATCTTAAAGTTTCCTTAAGTATTTTTAACTGTAAGATTTTTCCATTTTTCTCGCCAGTTTTTCTTGGATAAACGCTTTTGATAGAGCTTCATTCGGTCTTGATTTTCTAAAAAATGAGGAGTCGGACGAACTTGAAAGTTCAAAATATCCTCTAAACTATAAGGCACAAAGAGCTCTAAAGTTGCGTCAGCTTGCAAGCGAAGTCCTACTGCCGTGCAACGTTCAGGATATTTACTCATGGCATCGCAGGAATTTCTATACGGAGCCGTATGGGGACTATGCTGATGCATATAGACTTGATTTTTCAGCTCCCATTGATACTGGGGAAAGTCCTCTCTCAACTTGTTCTCTATAGCCAACGTTTCTTCATAACTCACATCTGGGTCAAAGAAAATCACATCCACATCCGTTTCACGGTCAAAGGCTGGTTTATCGGACAAAAGATTCCAGATAAAATTTCGGACCGAACCAGCTGCCAACCAGGAATCTTTCAATTCCAGGTCACGGATGATAGTCAGAATAGCCATCATATCATGATTTTCTCTAAAAGAATCTAAGATTTCAATCTTATTTTTCAATGTATTCATACCCTAAATGTTCATAGGCCTTAGCAGTCGCGACCCGTCCTGAACGAGTTCGCATGATAAAGCCTTTCTGGATCAGGTAAGGTTCATACATATCCTCTACCGTCTCACGCTCTTCAGCAATATTTACCGAAAGTGTTCCTAAACCGACAGGACCGCCACCGTACATTTCAATCATGGTGCGGAGAATTTTCTGGTCTACATAGTCCAAACCTTCATGGTCTACATCCAGCATGGTCAAAGCCTTATCCGTAATCACATCATTAATCAAGCCATCGCCCATAATCTGTGCAAAGTCGCGCACGCGCTTGAGAAGACGATTGGCGATACGAGGAGTCCCACGGCTACGGAGAGCTAACTCCGAAGCTGCTTCATGAGTGATTTCCATCTCAAAGATATCTGCCGTCCGCTCGACAATCTCTGTCAAGTCAGCATGTGTATAGTATTCCATGTGACCAGTGATCCCAAAACGTGCACGAAGAGGATTTGAGAGCATCCCTGCTCGTGTCGTCGCACCAATCAAGGTAAAAGGTGGTAAGTCTAGATGGACACTACGACTAGCTTCCCCTGCTCCAATCATGATGTCGATGTAGAAATCTTCCATTGCACTATAAAGCACCTCTTCTACTGACATGGGCAAGCGATGAATCTCGTCGATAAAAAGCACATCTCCTGGCTCCAAGTCATTCAAAATCGCTACCAAATCACCGGCTTTTTCGATAACAGGACCAGAAGTTTGCTTGAGATTGACTCCCAATTCATTGGCAATGACAAAAGCCATGGTTGTTTTCCCGAGACCTGGAGGACCAAACAAAAGAACATGGTCCAGCGCCTCATCACGCATTTTTGCTGCCTCGATAAAGATTTGAAGCTGATCCTTGACCTTGTCTTGTCCGATATATTCACGTAAATATTGGGGACGAAGAGTACGTTCAACCAACTCCTCATCACCCATGATTTCATTATCTAAAATTCTACTCATGTTCCTATTATAGCAAAAATCCAGCCCACAAACAAAAAAGCCACCTGATTTGGTAGCTTCTTTAGGGAGATTATTATGAAAAAGAAAAGTTTAGGATTTCTATTAAATAAAGTTAGGAGGTCTTTATTTAATATCCATATGATACAAGAGAAGACTTAAAGTTAGCTTAACCTATAAATTTTATTTTTTTGCTAGAGATTTTAACTACTACCAGCCAAAGCAGAAAAGTTAGGAGGCAGATACTCACCACTATTAAGTATGTTTCTTCCTTTGTTAAAAGGTTCTGCCAATTAAGCCGGATTCCTAATTTTTCTTGAAACTCTTCTAATAGGCTACTATTCCCCATAAATGTAGTTTCTAATTGCTCCTTCATTAAGACCTGTCTATAGAGGGAAGCAAGATAGGTAGCCGGTGTGCACTTCATGAGAACTTGAGCGAAGTTAGGAAGAATTCCCATTGGTACATAAGTTCCTACTAAAAATCCTGAAGCTGTACCTACAATGGTAGCCAATTTACCTAGACTATCTACTGACTGGAAATGGTAAACCAAGAGTGCATTTACCAATGTTGAAAGGAGACTACTTAGCAGCATGATTAAACTTATTTCAAATAGCTTACTCATAGCTGGAATTTCTTGAAAATAAAGGCTCATAACAATAAGCATAAAGGCTTGCATAACAAAGGAAATGATAAGGCTACTAATAAGATAAGACAGTTGCAAGCCCCAGCTCCCTAAGTCTGTCAAAAAGAGATCCTGATCCACTTGATTTTCACGGTCTTGTACCATCTGGGTCAAAGCTGTAAAACTGGTTGTAATCCCAGTCACAGCCAAGGTTCCACCCATCAGCCAGTTATTTAAAAGGCTCTTATTATCAGGAAGTTGGGACCAGGCATCCATCAAATTTTTCTGCAAAAAAATGATATAGAGTAGAAAGGAAATCAAAGCTCCTAGTAATGAGAAAAAGACTCCTGAACGATTACGAAAATACAACAAAAAATCACGTTTTAATAAGGCTAACATTAGCGCACCTCTCTTCCTGTAAGGGCTATGAAGGCATCATCCATAGTTCCTGGACGAAATTCAAACCCAGAAATCTTCTCACGAACTTGAGTCAAATAATCAATAGCTTCCAATTGGCTCTTAGGATAAAGACTATACTCAAACTCATTTTCCTTTTCCACAGGCATATTCTTAGGTAAGAATTTCTCCACCTGCTTATCTTTAAAACAAATTTTTAAAAGATTGGAAGCGTACTCACTTTTAATCTCAGTAGCAGAACCTTGGGCAATAACCTTTCCATGATCTATAATATAAAGTTGATCTGCCTCATCTGCTTCATCCAGATAATGAGTCGTTAAGATAATAGTCATCCCTTCATCTCTTTGTAGACGATACAATAAATCCCAAATGGATTTGCGAGTCTGAATATCTAGTCCAGTCGTAGGCTCATCTAGAAATAAAATATCGGGATTGGATAGGAGAGCCCGAGCAATGTCAACTCGACGTTTCTGTCCTCCTGATAAAGTTCCATAAAGTTGTTTCTGAAAAGCAGTCAACCCTAGTTGATTGATTAAATCTTCCACACGACCACCTTTAATCCCCTTATACTGCTGGGCTCGAATGGTTAGGTTTTCTTTGACTGTCAACTTTCCATCCAATACACCTGCTTGAAAAACAACTCCAATCCTAGTATTGGGCGCATAGATGATTTGACCATTAGTCGCTCGTTTAAGTCCGATTAACATTGAAATCGTGGTCGATTTGCCAGCCCCATTAGGTCCTAAGATTGCATTAAAACTCCCTTTTTTAAACTCTAAATTTATATTTCTAACTGCTATATGGTCTCCATACTTCTTAGTGAGGCCTTTTGCTTGTAAAATCATATTTCTTTCCTCCTTTTCACACCCTCAGTTTAACAAAAAGGAAAAAGAAAAAATATAGTTTGGTGTTATGTGGTCGAAATGGATGATTATGTGGTCAATTTTATTTTAAAATTTCTACAGGTGAACATAAAAAAAGCCACCGAATTTGGTGACTTCTTTAGGGAGATTATTATGAAAAAGAAAAGTTTAGGATTTCTATTAAATAAAGTTAGGAGGTCTTTATTTAATAACTATATGATATAAGACAATACTTAAAATTAGCTTAAGTGAAAAAAATTATTTTAAGTTTTTTCGATCCACCCAAATCATTCCTGTACAATCATAAGTAGTTAAGGTTTCAAACCCCAGAGAACGGTAAAACCCCAATGTTTTCTCTGTCTGTTCAGTCGCTAGTTGGATTTGGTAGGCATCCTTGTAGTCAGCTAAGGCTTCTTTCATCAAGTTACTACCAATTCCTTGGCGCTGATAGCTAGGTAAAACAATCAAATCCTGGACAAAAACGGATGAAAAACCGTCTCCAACCAGACGTACTAAACCAACGATTTCCTCACCATCACGGGCAAGATAAGTTGCTAGTGAGTGAGACAAGGCCTGCTCCAACATCTGTGGCTGATTGGTATAGTTTGTCCAACCAACTGCCTGATAGAGATGTAAAATATTATCTAAAGTAACAACTCCTTGCTTTCTAACGGTAATCATATCTCCACCTCTTAGAGCTCTCTTAAGTTCTTGTACTGCTGCCCATTTTTATCAAAATTTTCAGGAGTCAACCATGCTTCCAAACGAGTTTTGACTTGAGGCCAGTCCTTATCAATCATCGACAGCCAATCCGTATCTCTAGTTCGCCCCTTATAAACGACAGCCTGACGGAAGGTTCCTTCATAGACAAAGCCCAAACGTTCTGCTGCTTTTCTAGAAGGTAGATTTAATGCATCACATTTCCACTCATAACGACGATAGTTGAGCTCCTCAAAAATATAGCGAGCTAGGAGATATTGAGCCTCTGTCCCTATCCTCGTACCCTTAAGAGCAGGCGAAAAGGTGACGGCACCCACTTCTATTACTCGGTTATTCTGGTCAATGCGCATGAGAGAGAAAGTTCCCAATGCCTTACCCGTTGCCTTGTCTATTATCGCATAGTAAAAACGGTCCTTACAAGCTAACATCTGATTTAAGACGGTAACCAGTTCCTCCATATCTGCCACTGGTTCCTGAAAGAGGTAGGTCCACATCTCCCCAGGAGTATCTGGACCATAGACAGCTAGCAAATCCTCCGCATGCTTTTCCACTGAAAGAGCTTCTAGAATCGCATACTGTCCTTCTATCCGCACAAGTGAAGGCAAGACTCCAGGTGTGTCGTCTACAGGTTCACCAATCATCTGACCATATTCATTTATTGGCATAGTTTTCTCCTTGTCTCATACTTATAAGTTTAAAGATGTGAATAGTATATCACATCTCACAGATAATCTACAAAAAGTCCTCCAGAACTTAGCTCTGAAGGACTTTTAAATTTATTTCACAACAATATTTACAAGTTTGGTTGGCTTCAATAGTCCAGTGGACTATTGAAGGTGGCAGATATGGCTAATAAACTCGTTATTTAACGACAATATTAACGAGCTTGTTCGGTACCGCAATCACCTTAACGATTTCCTTGCCGTCAATTTCTGCCTTAACTTTTTCGTCAGCTAGAGCGATTTCTTGCAATTCTTCGCGTGACAGGTCTTTCGCAACCATGAGTTTAGCACGGACTTTACCTTTGATTTGGACGACGATTTCAATTTCGTCTTCAACCAATTTGCTTTCGTCCCATGTCGGCCAAGACACGTAAGAGATTGACTCCCCTGTTGCTGCCACTGTTTGCCAGAGTTCTTCTGCCAAGTGAGGCGCAAATGGAGCGATCAATTGGATAAAGCCTTTGGCGTAGTCTACATAAAGTTTATCTTCCTTGTTAGCCGCATTGACAAAGACCATGAGCTGAGCATTGGCTGTGTTGAATTTCATCGACTCGATTTGCTCTGTGACAGCTTTAACGGTTTCGTTATAAACCTTGTCTAGAGCGCCATTGTTTTCCGCAACGATTTCTTTACTTGTGATCAAACGGTAAACACGGTCAAGGAATTTACGGCTTCCTTCCAAGCCTTCTTCTGACCAAGCAATAGAAGCATCGAGTGGCCCCATGAACATTTCATAGACACGAAGGGTATCGGCACCGTATTGGTCTACCACATCGTCTGGGTTCACCACGTTCTTGAGAGATTTAGACATCTTGGCTGGTGCTTGCTCCAACTCTTCTCCTGTTTCCACATGGAAGAAGGAACCGTCACGTTTTTCAACCTTATCAGTCGCCACAAGAGCTCCACGGTGGTCACGGTAGCTTGTTCCCAAAATCATTCCTTGGTTAAAGAGTTTTTGGAATGGCTCTTTGGTTGGAACAACACCGATATCATAGAGGAATTTATGCCAGAAACGAGCGTAAAGCAAGTGAAGCACGGCGTGTTCTGCCCCACCCACGTAGATATCGACTGGCAACCATTGTTTGAGGAGATCCTCGTCAGCCAATTTCTCAGTGTTGTGTGGATCGATATAGCGGAGGTAGTACCAGCTTGAACCTGCCCATTGTGGCATAGTATTAGTTTCACGACGACCTTTAACGCCATCTTCACGAGTCACTTCAAGCCAGTCTGTCAAGTTAGCCAATGGGCTTTCACCAGTACCTGAAGGGCGGATGTCCTTGGTTACTGGCAAGACAAGTGGGAGTTCATCTTCAGGAACAGCTGTTGAAGTTCCATCTTCCCAATGAATGATTGGGATTGGTTCACCCCAGTAACGTTGACGGCTAAAGAGCCAGTCGCGAAGGCGATAAGTCACCTTCTCTTGGCCACAACCTTTTTCTTCCAACCAAGCCACAATCTTGGCAATCGCGTCTTCTTTGTTAAGCCCGTTCAAGAAGTCAGAGTTGACGTGAAGGCCATCCTCCGTGTAAGCAGCTTCTGCTACGTTTCCACCTTCCAGCACTTCCACAATTGGAAGGTCAAATTGTTTGGCAAATTCCCAGTCACGTTGGTCGTGGGCAGGTACAGCCATAACAGCACCTGTACCATAGCTAGACAAAACGTAGTCGGCAATCCAGATTGGGATTTCTTTACCATTGACAGGGTTGATGGCATAAGCACCAGTCCAAACCCCTGTTTTTTCCTTGGCAAGGTCTGTACGAGCCAAGTCTGATTTCAAGCTAGCTTGGTGTTTGTAGTCTGCTACGGCTTCAGCTTGTTCTGGACTGACGATAGCATCTACCAAATCATGCTCAGGCGCCAAGACAGTGAAGGTCGCTCCAAAAAGGGTATCTGGACGTGTCGTAAAGACGGTGAATTCCTTGTCAGTCCCTTTCACTTTGAACGTAACATTGGCACCAGTTGATTTCCCAATCCAGTTGCGTTGCATGTCCTTGATAGACTCTGGCCAGTCCAGATCATCCAAGTCATTGAGCAAGCGCTCTGCATAGGCCGTGATTTTGAGCATCCATTGGCGCATTGGTTTGCGGACAACTGGATAGCCTCCACGCTCAGAAGTTCCATCAGGAAGGACTTCTTCGTTGGCGATAGCAGTTCCTAGTTCCTCAACCCAGTTTACTGGTACCTCTGCTTCATAGGCTAAGCCTTTTTCGTAAAGCTTGGTAAAAATCCACTGCGTCCACTTGTAGTAGTTTGGATCCGTTGTGTTGACTTCACGGTCCCAGTCGTAAGAGAAACCAAGGGCGTTGATTTGGCGTTTGAAGTTGGCAATGTTTTCCTCGGTGAATTCCGCTGGGTCATTACCAGTATCCATAGCATATTGCTCTGCAGGCAAACCAAAGGCATCCCATCCCATTGGGTGAAGGACATTGTAGCCTTGCGCACGTTTGAAACGGCTGAGGATATCAGTCGCTGTGTAGCCTTCTGGGTGTCCTACGTGAAGACCCGCTCCTGAAGGGTATGGGAACATGTCAAGAGCATAAAAATTAGGTTTTGAGGCATCTGTTCCTGTCTTAAAAGTGTGATTGTCAGCCCAGTATTTTTGCCACTTAGGCTCGATTTCTTTATGATTGTAAAAACTCATGCTGTCTCTCCAATTTTCGTGATGCTCCTATTATACCATTTTTAGAAAAAATATTGTTCCTCTTTTCGTGTTTTTTATCGTTTTGACCCATGAATATTCGACTATTTTACTGTCTTTTTTTGAATTTTTTCCTATTTACATAAATATCCTGATAAAAATTTCATATTAAATAATATAGATGCATGATAGTCCTTTTTATGGTAGAATATAGGAAAGTGCTTTCTCAGAAGGAGGAAAATATGAACAAACAAACCATCGCTGTTTTAGGGCCTGGTTCTTGGGGTACTGCACTGTCACAAGTTCTTAATGACAATGGACACGAAGTGCGTATCTGGGGAAATATTCCTGACCAAATTGATGAAATTAATACACAACATACTAACAAACGCTATTTTAAGGATATTGTATTAGACGATGAAATTGTGGCCTATCATGATTTGGCAGAAGCATTGAAGGGTGTTGATGCTGTCTTGTTTGTGGTACCTACTAAGGTGACCAGATTGGTAGCTCAACAAGTGGCTGCTGTTTTGGATCATAAAGTGGTGGTCATGCATGCTTCAAAAGGTCTCGAGCCCAATAGTCACAAACGTCTTTCAACCATTCTAGAAGAAGAAATCCCTGAAGAGTTACGTAGTGAGATTGTAGTTGTATCTGGTCCTAGCCATGCAGAAGAAACGATTGTACGTGACATTACCTTGATCACGGCTGCATCCAAGGATTTACAAACTGCTCAATATGTTCAGACACTCTTTAGCAACCACTACTTCCGTCTTTATACAAATACAGATGTGATTGGAGTAGAAACAGCTGGTGCTCTTAAAAATATCATTGCCGTTGGTGCAGGAGCCCTTCATGGACTTGGCTTTGGAGACAATGCAAAGGCAGCTATTATCACGCGCGGCCTTGCAGAAATTACCCGTCTTGGTGTCAAGCTTGGTGCAAATCCGTTAACTTACAGTGGACTTTCTGGAGTTGGAGATTTGATTGTTACCGGAACTTCTATCCACTCACGTAACTGGCGTGCTGGAGATGCTCTTGGACGTGGTGAAGCCTTGGCAGATATCGAAGCCAATATGGGAATGGTCATCGAAGGAATTTCAACAACCAAAGCGGCTTACGAATTGGCACAAGAACTTGGAGTTTATATGCCAATCACCCAAGCCATCTACCAAGTTATTTATGAAAATGTTAATATTAAGGATGCCGTTGCTGAACTCATGAGTACTGAGTTCAAAGCGGAAAACGAGTGGTCATAATCACCGTTAGAAAGGATGCTCATGAAGCAAAAAGTTAGAAAAGCTGTTATCCCTGCTGCGGGGCTTGGAACTCGTTTCCTTCCAGCAACCAAAGCCTTGGCCAAAGAAATGTTGCCAATCGTGGATAAACCAACTATTCAATTCATCGTTGAAGAAGCCCTTAAATCTGGAATTGAGGATATTCTTGTAGTAACAGGGAAATCAAAACGATCTATCGAAGACCATTTTGATTCAAACTTTGAACTAGAGTACAACCTTAAGGAAAAAGGAAAAACCGACCTTTTAAAACTAGTTGACGAAACAACTGGTATGCGCCTTCACTTCATCCGTCAAACACACCCACGTGGACTCGGAGATGCCGTTTTACAAGCCAAAGCTTTCGTTGGAAATGAACCGTTTGTGGTTATGCTTGGAGATGACCTCATGGATATCACAGATGATAGTGCTATTCCATTGACCAAACAACTTATAAATGATTATGAGCAAACTCATGCTTCTACTATCGCTGTGATGCCTGTCCCACATGAAGAAGTTTCTTCATACGGTGTTATCGCTCCTCAAGGGGAAGGAAATGGCGGTCTTTACAGTGTTGAAACCTTCGTTGAAAAGCCAGCACCTGAAGACGCACCAAGTGATCTAGCCATCATCGGCCGTTACCTTCTCACACCTGAGATTTTCGGTATTCTTGAAAATCAAAAACCTGGTGCGGGAAATGAAATCCAACTAACAGATGCTATCGATACCCTCAACAAAACCCAACGAGTATTTGCTCGCGAGTTTAAAGGTGCACGTTACGATGTCGGAGATAAGTTTGGATTTATGAAGACGTCCATTGAATACGCCCTCAAACATCCTCAAGTCAAAGATCACTTAAAAGACTACTTGATTGATCTTGGAAAAGAACTTTCAGAGGAGAAATAAATCTTTAAAACTAGGTTGAGTATACCTGGTTTTTTTGTTGCTAAGCACCTCTAAACCTATATTAAGACTAATTTCTTAAAACAGATGCTTTTATGGTATAATAATAAGAGGTGAAGAAATAAATGAAGAATAAATTGTTAGAATATAAAGAAAAAGGACTGGCTTTCCTTCAGTTCCTAAAAACAAAACTTAAAAAAATAGATTTAGGCAAAATTGGTCGTAATAATTCTAAGAAGAAAAAACAAACCAAAACTAGTATTTGGGCAATCTTTGCCAATATCTTGCTGGGAATTAAAGCAACCTTTAATACCCTATTTATCATCGCCTTCATTGGTGGACTTTTAGGTACTGGGGTTGTTTTGGGTTATGCTGTTTCTCTATTTGACAAAGTAACCATTCCTCAGACAGAAGATCTGGTCAAACAAGTGAATGATATCTCATCTATCTCCGACATTCGATATGCAGACGGCTCCTTAATTGGATCAATCGAAAGTGACCTCCTTCGAACTTCTGTTACATCTGACGCTATTTCAGATAATCTCAAACAAGCTATTGTTGCAACCGAAGATGAACACTTTGCGGAACACAATGGTGTCGTTCCTAAAGCTGTGATTCGTGCCAGTCTAGGAAAATTCATCGGCCTTGGTTCCTCTAGTGGAGGATCTACCCTAACACAGCAACTTATCAAACAACAAGTAGTGGGTGATGCTCCTACACTTGCTCGTAAAGCAAGTGAGATTGTGAATGCCTTGGCCTTAGAGCGAGCCATGAGTAAGGATGAAATTCTAACTACCTATCTCAACGTCGCTCCATTTGGTCGTAACAATAAAGGTCAAAATATCGCAGGTGCTCAACAAGCTGCTAAAGGGATTTTTGGGGTTGACGCCAATCAACTTAGTGTTCCACAAGCAGCCTTTATAGCGGGTTTGCCACAAAGTCCTATCTCCTACTCTCCTTATGAAGCGACTGGTGAAATGAAGAGTGAAGAAGATATGGAACTTGGAATCAAGCGCTCCAAAGATGTTCTCTACAATATGTACCGAACTGGAGTTCTCAGCCAAGAAGACTACGAAACCTATAAAGCTTATGACATCAAGCAAGATTTCTTGCCTGCAGAAAATGTAGATGTAGCTGCGAAAGGATTCCTCTACTTCACTGCACTCAATGAAGCTACTAACCTCATGTATGATTATATGGTCAAAAAAGATAACGTTTCTGAACAAGAACTCAAAAATGAATCCATCCAAAAATCTTACCATGAATTAGCTGAAAAAGAGATTAAAAATGGAGGTTATCGAGTCACAACTACCATTGATAAAACAATCCATACGGCTATGCAAAATGCAGTCGCAAACTATGGTTACCTTGTAGATGATAGCTCAGGTCAACCTGAAGTTGGAAATGTCTTAATGGATAATCAAACAGGAGCAATTTTAGGTTTTATAGGCGGACGAGATTACCAAAACAATCAAAATAATCATGCTTTTGATACTAAACGCTCTCCTGCCTCTACTACTAAGCCACTATTAGCTTATGGTATTGCTATTGACCAAGGATTGATGGGAAGTGCTAGTATCCTATCAAACTATCCTACCAACTTTGCTAACGGAACCCCTATCATGCACGTCAACAGTCCAGGAACAGCTATGATAAACCTTAAGGAAGCCCTCAATTATTCATGGAACATCCCTGCCTACTGGACCTATCGTATGCTCCGTGAAAAAGGAGTTGATGTCCGTTCTTACATGGAAAAAATGGGCTATGAGATCCCAGAATACGGCATTGAAAGTCTTCCTATGGGTGGAGGAATCGAAGTTACTGTAGCTCAACATACAAATGGATATCAAACACTTGCTAATAATGGAGTTTACCATAAAAAATACATGATTTCGAAAATCGAAAAAAGCAATGGCGAGGTCATTTATGAGCATAAAGACGAACCTGTTCAGGTCTATTCTAAAGCTACTGCAACCATTATGCAAAGTCTATTGAGAGACGTTCTTTCATCACGGGTAACCACAAGCTTCCAAAGCGATCTTGCTTCCATCAATTCTAAGTTAGCAGGTGCTGATTGGATCGGTAAAACTGGTACAACTAACGAAGAAGGTGATATGTGGCTCATGCTTTCAACTCCAAGATTGACTCTTGGAGGCTGGGTTGGTCACGATGATAATAGTCCCCTAGCTAACGGCGCATACTTCCGTAATGCTAAGTACATGGCTAATCTGGTAAATGCTATTCAACAAGCTTCTCCTTCTGCTTGGGGAACTGAGCGTTTCAGCCTTGATTCAAGTGTAACTTCTTCTCAAGTTCTTAAATCAACTGGTCAAAAGCCAGGACGAGTTAATCTCAACGGAAAAGATTACGAAATTGGTGGAGAGACTGTTACAAGTTACTGGGCCAACCAAGCTGGTGCCCCAACTACGACCTTCCACTTTGCAATTGGTGGTAGTGAGGCTGACTATCGACATGCTTGGAATACAATTGTTGGAAATCTAATAAAACAAGATAACAATAACGATAATAACAGTAGCAACAGCAATAATAACAACGGTAACAGTAACAGTAATAACAGTAGCAACAGCAATAATAACAACGGTAACAGTAACAGTAATAACAGTAGCAACAACAATAATAACAACGGTAACAGTAACAGTAATAACAGTAGCAACAACAATAATAACAACGGTAACAGTAACAACAATACTACTAGCAGTCGCAACAACTCTTCTTCGAATAGATCCCAACGCTAGTACATCTATTATCAAGAGTATTTGTCCTAACTCGACTTTTATATGAATCACTATCAAAAGAATATTTTCAAGGGAACCATATATTCTCTCCTATCCGGATTAATATGGGGTATTTGTGGTATTTTAGGAGAATTCTTCTTTACACATTATCCAGTCTCCTCTGGTTGGATTACTTCTATGCGACTAAGCCTTGCAGGTGGTTTTATACTCATCTTGTCCGGCTTTAAGTTTCGTTCACACTTATTCGAGCTTTGGAGAAATCGTCACAACTACCTACCTTTTCTGGCTTATGCTATCTTAGGAATTTTCTCCGTTCAGTATTTCTTCTATCTCTGTGTAGAATACTCTAATGCGACAACGGCAACTATCCTACAATTTATCAGCCCTGTTTTCATTCTCATCTACAACCGTCTTATCTACAAGAAAAAAACTTCTAAAAAAGCAATTTTCTATGTTTTGACTGCTATGCTTGGGGTCTTTCTGATGGCTACCAAAGGCGATCTGTCTAAACTATCCATCACTCCCCTCGCATTGCTGACAGGACTTCTCAGTGCGCTTGGTGTCATGTTTAATGTCATCTTGCCCCAACCGTTTGCTCGAAAATACGGTTTTGTGCCAACTGTTGGTTGGGGAATGTTGCTGGCTGGACTCTTTAGTAATTTTCTCTATCCTGTTTATAGAATTAGTTTTCAGCTTGATTGGGTAAGCATCTTGATTTGCTTGACCATTGCCTTTTTGGGAACAGCCTTTGCTTTCTTCCTATCGATGAAAGCCGTCTCTCTCGTTTCCCCATTGGTGGTGTCGGTCGTTAGCGCAAGCGAACCTCTATCCTCTGCTATCCTCAGTGTCCTTTTCCTTGGCATGGTTCTGGATGGTTTCTTGGTACTAGCCATGATTTTGATTATCGTTCCTATGGTTTTCTTGTCCATTGAAGAATCTAAATCCAAGAATTAAACACCTTCTTTTAACACTTAAGGCTTCAAAATTGAAGCCTTTTTTGGTAGAATAGTAAGCATTACAAAGAGTGAGGAGACACCTATGACTGCTACAAAAATGAATGCACAAGAAATTATCCAATTTATCGCAAATGCTGAGAAAAAGACAAGTGTAAAAGTGACCTTTGAGGGGCAACTTGCTGGAACTATCCCTGCTTCTGTTATCAAGCTTGGAAATGTTCTCTTTGGAGACTGGAAGGATATCGCTCCACTTCTCGAAGGACTTACAGAAAACAAGGACTATGTTGTTGAACAAGACGCTCGCAACTCTGCTGTACCTCTCCTTGATAAACGTGATATCAATGCTCGTATCGAGCCAGGCGCTATCATCCGTGACCAAGTTGAGATTGGTGACAATGCTGTTATCATGATGGGAGCTGTTATCAATATCGGTGCTGAAATCGGTGCTGGCACTATGATTGATATGGGAGCTATCCTTGGCGGACGCGCTATTGTCGGTAAAAATAGCCACGTTGGTGCAGGTGCTGTTCTTGCAGGCGTTATCGAGCCAGCTAGTGCAGAGCCTGTCCGTGTAGGTGACAATGTACTCATCGGCGCTAACGCTGTAGTTATCGAAGGTGTTCAAATCGGTAGCGGTTCTGTTGTCGCTGCAGGTGCCATCGTCACTCAAGATGTTCCAAAAAACGTTGTGGTAGCAGGCGTTCCAGCTCGTGTTATCAAGGAAATCGATAGCCAAACCCAACAAAAAACAGCGCTAGAAGATGCGCTTCGCACCTTGTAATGAGTAACAGAGGCGGAAATATTTCCAGCCTCTTTCTCGTATCAATAGAAGGAAATTAACTATGTTAGATTTGATTCAAACTCGACGCGATCTTCACCAAATTCCTGAGATTGGTTTAGAAGAATTCAAGACTCACGCTTATTTACTCAATGTTATTGAGAAATTAACAGCTGGTAAGGATTTTGTTCAGATTCGTACTTGGCGAACAGGTATTTTAGTTTACTTGCAGGGAAGTCAGCCAGAAGGTACCATTGGTTGGCGGACAGACATTGATGGCCTCCCAATCGTTGAACAAACAGGTCTTCCTTTTGTCTCTCAACACCAAGACCGCATGCATGCTTGTGGGCACGACTTTCACATGACCATTGCCCTTGGAAGTCTCGAACGTGCTTTAGAAAAACAACCAAAAAACAACCTCCTCTTTCTCTTTCAACCTGCGGAAGAAAATGAGGCAGGCGGTATGCTCATGTATGAAGATGATGCTTTTGGCGACTGGTTGCCTGACCAATTCTATGGACTTCATGTTCGCCCCGACTTAAAAGTTGGACAAATTGCGACCAATACCCATACACTCTTTGCAGGAACTTGCGAAGTCAAGATTCGTTTCAAGGGTAAAGGTGGTCACGCTGCCTTTCCACATGAAGCCAACGACGCTCTGGTTGCAGCTAGCTATTTTGTGACCCAAGTTCAGTCGGTTGTCAGCCGTAATGTCGATCCTATCGAGGGAGCTGTTGTCACTTTCGGTGTCTTTCAAGCTGGTACAACCAATAATGTCATATCTGATACAGCTTTCTTGCATGGAACCATTCGAGCTCTCACACACAGCATGAGCCTCTTGGTTCAAAAACGTGTCAAAGCTATCGCTGAAGGTATCGCAGCTGCTTTTGATATGGATGTGGAGATCGAACTCAAGCAGGGAGGCTATTTACCAGTCGAAAACAACCCTGAATTAGCCCGGGAATTGATGACCTTCTTTGATGAAACAGAGGGCATTGAACTAATCGACATCGAACCTGCCATGACAGGGGAAGACTTCGGTTACCTTCTCTCCAAGGTTCCTGGTGTCATGTTCTGGCTAGGTATTGATAGTCCCTACGCTCTTCACCATCCAAAGATGAGCCCTAAAGAAGAAGCTCTAGCTATCGGTGTCGAGGCTGTATCAAGCTTTTTAGCCAAGAAAGCTGCGGAGTAAACTATGAAGAAAAGCTTACGCAAGCAGGTCTTGCAAGGACTTAAGTCTCTATCCAAGGAAGAAAAGCAGAGCATGAACGATTGGCTCACAGAGCAGTTCTTTCAACATCCTTTTTATAAGGAAGCAAAAACCATCGCTACTTACCTGTCTTTTCCTCATGAATTTCAGACAGCTGAACTCATCGAACAAGCTCAAAAAGATGGGAAGACGATTCTCATTCCCAAAACTTATCCACAAGGGAAAATGGACTTGGTGCTCTATGAACCAGAGAAACTTGAAAGAAATTCTTTTGGACTTCTTGAACCACAGGGAGAGGCTACTATCCTTGAACCCTCGCAGATTGACCTGATTCATGTTCCCGGTTTAGCTTTCAATACTTCTGGTTATCGGGTTGGCTACGGAGGTGGCTATTACGACCGCTACTTGGAGCATTTCCCAGGCCATACCATTAGTACGCTTTACCCATGCCAGATTCAGAATTTTCAACCTGATCACTACGATATTCCCGTTGAGGAGGTACTCATCTATGAAAGAGATTTTTGATCGTCGTTATCCTGTCACGAGCTTCTTTCTTCTCGTGACCACCCTGGTTTTTATACTCATGTTTCTAACTAGTGGTTTCAACTACACAAGCGCAGCCACCTTGTATAAATTCGGAGCTGTTTATCCCCCAGCAATCAAGGCCATGCCTGAACAAATCTGGCGCCTATTCTCAGCAACCTTTGTTCACATTGGCTTGGAGCACTTTTTAGTCAATATGCTTTCTCTTTACTTCTTGGGACGTCAGATGGAGCAAATCTTTGGCTCCAATCAGTTTTTCTTTATCTACCTTCTATCAGGTATGATGGGAAATCTCTTTGTCCTCGTTTTTAGTCCCAATGCCATTACTGCAGGTGCTTCAACTGCCCTCTATGGCATGTTCGCTTCTATTGTCGTTCTCCGTTATGCCTCACGCAACCCCTATCTTCAACAGCTTGGTCAATCTTACCTCTCCCTCTTGGTCATCAACCTAGTAGGTAGTGTTTTAATACCAGGAATCAGCCTTGCTGGACACGTAGGTGGAGCTGTCGGTGGCACATTACTAGCTATCGTTTTCCCAGTTCGAGGAGAACGAAAAATTTACAGTCCAGGCCAACGTGGTCTAGCAACCCTAGCCTTTATTGCTCTGTCAGCTTTGTTACTTTTTATCGGATTATTATAAAACAAGAAAAACCATTGGAAAAACTCGTAAAGAATTGATTTCCAATGGTTTTTTCTTAATCTAATTGGTTATTTTACTTTTAAAATCCATTATTGTCACTGAGTTCTTTGAACCAGTGGCCTGATTTTTTCAGACGGCGTTCTTGCGTTTCTAAGTCTAGCTCAACCAAGCCATAACGGTTTTTATAGCTATTGAGCCATGACCAACAATCGATAAAGGTCCAGATCAAGTAGCCTTTACAGTTGGCACCATCTTCGATAGCACGATGAAGCTCACGAAGGTGACCTTTAACAAAGTCAATACGATAATCATCCTGAATCATTCCATTCTCACGGAATTTATCTTCACCTTCAACGCCCATCCCATTCTCTGTCAACATCCACTCGATATTGCCATAGTTTTCCTTGATGTTTTGAGCGATATGGTAAATCCCTTGCTCGTAGATTTCCCAGCCACGGTGTGGATTTATTTTACGCCCAGGCATGACGTAAGGTTCATAGAAATGCTCTGGCAAGAGCGGGCTGTCAGGATGCCTAGCAAAACGTGGCGCCATGACACGCAAGGGTTGGTAGTAGTTGACTCCAAGGAAATCTACTGTGTGCTCACGAATAAGTTCCAACTCCTCAGCTGTAGAATCTGGGAGCAAATCATGCTCAGCTAAAATTTCCTTCAATTCTTCTGGATAAGTTCCCAAGACAGATGGATCTAGGAAAGATTGTGCCTGAAAGAGGTCGGCAATGCGTGCAGCCTTGACATCCGCAGGATGCTGACTACGTGGATAGGCTGGTGTCAAGTTGAGGACAATTCCAATCTTAGAATCAGGCAAAACCTCATGACAAGCCTTAACCGCAAGACTACTAGCCAGTTGAGTGTTATAAGCTACCTGAACTGCAGCTTTGGCATCCACCTTATGTGGATAATGGGCATCATAAAAATAGCCAAACTCAACAGGAACGATAGGCTCATTGAAGGTAATCCATTGGTCCACCAAGTCTCCATAGGTCTCAAAACAGAAACGAGCATAGTCTTCGTAAGCCTTAATGGTCGCCTTGTTTTCCCAACCATCGCCATCCTCTTGAAGGGCAAAAGGCAGATCAAAATGATAGAGATTGACTAAGAGACGGATTCCCTTAGCCTTAATAGCTTCAAAGACCTGACGGTAAAAAGCCACACCTTGAGGATTGACTTCCCCACGCCCCTGTGGGAAAATACGAGACCACTGGATAGAGGTCCGAAAGGCTGTATGACCTGTTTCTAACAAAAGTTCGATATCCTTTTCCCAGTTTTCATAGAAGGTCGATGTTTTGTCTGGTCCAATCCCATTATAGTAGCGATTTGGTTCCACTTGAAACCAATAATCCCAGAGATTATCTCCCTTTCCATCACCAGGCACTCGCCCTTCTGTCTGTGGCCCAGAAGTTGAGGAACCCCAGACAAAATCCTTTGGAAATTTTAGCATAGCTCTACCTCTTTATTTACTCTTTTTATCTTTATTTTATCTCATTATAGAGAAAAAACAAGGCAAAAACTAGTTACATTTTTGTCTTGTTTTTCTTCTGATTATAGATTTTATTTATTTGTTAGGATTTCAAGGGTTTCAAGCAAGTTATCTGCATGAACTTCGATTGTATCCCCTGTCGCCTTGATCTTCACTTCTACAATCCCGTCAGCTGCTTTCTTACCAACAGTGATACGGATTGGAAGACCAATCAAGTCGCTGTCACTGAATTTAACACCGACACGTTCGTTACGGTCATCCGTCAAAACTTCGTAACCTTTGTTTACCAAGGCTTCTTCGATACGGTTGGTTAATTCAAGACTTGCTTCGTCCTTGACATTAACTGGAATCAAGTGCACATCAAATGGCGCCAATTCTTTAGGGAAATTGATTCCCCAAGCGTAACGGTATTCCCCTTTAGGTGTTTTGTTCACAAAGAGGCGAGCGTGTTGCTCCATAACTGCTGAAAGGAGACGACTAACACCGATACCGTAGCATCCCATGATGATTGGTACCGCACGGCCATTTTCGTCCAAGACATCTGCACCCATACTTGCTGAGTAACGAGTCCCCAGTTTGAAGATGTGACCAATCTCGATACCACGCGCAAAGTTGAGAACACCTTGTCCGTCAGGAGAGATTTCACCCTCACGAACTTCACGGATATCGACATACTCAGCAGTGAAATCACGACCTGGGTTAACACCAGTCAAGTGGTAACCATCTTCATTTGCACCAGCAACCGCATTACGGCTATCTTGTACCTTGCGGTCAGCGATAATCTTAACATTTTCTGGAAGATTTACTGGGCCAAGTGAACCAAAGTCCGCTCCCAACAATTCTTTCACTTCTGCCTCAGTTGCAGGTTCCAAGAAATCTGATCCAAGATAGTTTTTCAATTTTACTTCATTGAGTTGGTCATTGCCAACGAGTAGAGCCACAACCGGTTCCTCGTCTGCGATATACACCAAGGTCTTGATTGTTTGCTCTTCAGAGACACTCAAGAAAGCAGCAACTTCATCAATCGATTTGACACCTGGTGTTTCCACGCGAGTTACTTGATCTTCAGTCACAACACGGTTGCTTGGTTTATAGGCATTAGTTGCCATCTCCAAGTTAGCTGCATAGCTTGACTCACTTGAGTAGGCAATGGTATCTTCACCTGAAACCATCCATTTGAGCAATTCTGCCTTGATTTCTTTCTGTACATCTACAGGAATCTCATCAAATGATGCGACAGACTTGTCTAAAACAACCCAACGGTCAAGGTCTGTACGAGCAGGTGTGATGGCCATAAATTCTTGGCTATCCTTACCACCCATAGCTCCACCGTCACCGATGATGGCTTTGAAGTCCAAACCACTACGAGTAAAGATACGCTCGTAAGCTGCCTTGTACTCATCATAGGTTACATCCAAGCTATCGTAGTTAGCATGGAAGCTATAGCCGTCTTTCATGATGAATTCACGCGTACGAAGAAGTCCATTACGTGGACGTTTTTCATCACGGTATTTAGGTTGGATTTGGTACAAGTTCAGTGGCAATTGCTTGTAAGACTTGACAGAATCACGGACAATCGCTGTGAAGGTTTCTTCGTGAGTAGGACCTAGGATAAAGTCAGATCCTTCACGGTTTTTCAATTTGTACAAGTCTTCACCGTAAGTATCATAACGGCCAGATTCACGCCAAAGGTCCGCACTGAGAAGGGCTGGCGCCAACATCTCAACCGCACCAATTTTGTCAAATTCCTGGCGCATGATTTTTTTAGCTTTTTCGATAACACGGTTAGCAAGTGGCAGGTAAGAATAGACTCCTGCTGATACTTGACGAACATAACCAGCACGCAACATAAGAGCGTGGCTGATAACTTGAGCATCGCTTGGCATTTCGCGAAGCGTTGGGATTAGCATTTTACTTTGTTTCATATTTTTCCTCTAATTCTTAAAAGAAGGTTCGCATGATGTCGTTCCATGTAACGGCGATCATCAAGACAACCATAATCACAACTCCGACTAGAGTAACATAGGTTTCAATTTCTTGTTTCAGTGGTTTGCGGCGAATAGCTTCGATGATGTTGAGCACGATTTTCCCACCATCAAGTGCCGGGATAGGAATTAAGTTGAAAATCCCGATATTGATAGAAATCATAGCCAAGAAGAATAGGACGTTTTCAAGTCCATTCTTAGCAGCATCGCTACTTGCCTTAAAGATGGCAACAGGACCACCCAGTTTATTCAGGTCAGGTTGGAAAATCAAGTTTTTCAAGGCATTGAGAATGCGCAAGGCTGAGTCAGCTGCAGATGTGAATCCACCTACAAACATAGACCAGATATCTGATTTGAGTCTCCGTTGAACACCCAAAATATAACGCCCTTGGCTTTCCTCAGGTGTCACACTGACTTGTTTTTCAGTTCCATTTTCAGAGACTGTCACATCTAAAACAGGTGCTGTTTTATCCTTGGTCTCTGCTTCCACTGCCTGAATCAAATCTTGCCAGTTACTGATTTCGTGTGAACCGACTTTAGTGATTTGGGCCGTATTTTCAATACCGACCTTTGCAATCGCGCTATCAGGGATGATACTAAAGTTATTACTTTGTGTATCACGAACACCACCTTGCATGAAAATCAAAATCCAGAAGACGACAACTCCTAGGATAAAGTTATTCATGGGGCCTGCAAAGTTGGTAATCAATTTGCCCCAGACAGTTGCATTTTGATATTGATCGTCTAGCGGAGCGATACGAACTTCCGTTCCATCAGATTCCACAATAGTTGCATCATGGTCTACGGAGAACGTTTTTTCCTCTTCTAAGACCAAACCTGTGATAAAGAGTTTATCCTCAAAGTCATATTGGGTTACCTGCATCGGAAGGGCTGTTTGGTCGACCTTCTTACCAGAAAGATTGATACGCTTAACCTTGCCATCCTCGGCCAAAGTCAAACTAACAGGAGTTCCTGTCTTAATCTCTGTGGTATCCTCGACCCAACCTGCCATGCGGACATAACCACCCAACGGTAGGAGACGAATCGTGTAAGCTGTCCCGTCTTTCCCGATATGGGAAAAGATTTTTGGTCCCATTCCAATGGCAAATTCACGAACCAGAATGCCAGACTTCTTGGCAAAGTAAAAATGTCCGAACTCGTGAACCACCACTATAATTCCAAAAACAAGGATAAAGGTTAATAATCCTAACATTTAATACCTGTTCACCTTTCCTTAAAATAAGCCAAAGAGGTGCATAATAGGGAAAACTGCTAGCATAGAATCAAAACGATCCAGTACTCCGCCATGCCCTGGGATAAAGAAGCCTGAATCCTTGACTCCAAAATGGCGTTTCATGGCACTTTCAATCAAGTCGCCCAATTGACCTGCAATACTAAAGAAAATGGCAAAGAGCATCATTTTATAAATGCCATAAGGAAGGGCAACTGTGCTATCCACTAACATAAAGATGAGTGTGACAAGCATAGCAGCGACAATCCCACCAAAAGCTCCTTCGACTGATTTATTAGGAGAAACTCTTGGAGCCAATCTTCTCTTACCGAAATTCATTCCTACGAGATAAGCACCACTATCTGTTGCCCACACGATACAGAGAGCCAAAAGTGCTTTATCCAAGCCAGCGATTCGAGCATCGACTAAAGCGTTGAATCCAAAACCAACATAGAAGCTCATAGCAATTGGGAAGGCGGCATCCTCAATCGTGTAGTTTTTGCTGAAGACAGTCGCTCCAAGCATAACAAAAATTACAACACTGTATGCGACGACATTTCCATCTACGGGCAAAAAGGTCAGATAGTTTTCCAAGGGAATAGTTAGTACAAAAGTTGCTAACAAGATCAACAAACCCTCAGGGGTCATGGTGTTTAAGCCTTTCATCTGAAGCAATTCACGAACTCCAAGCATGGCTAAAATACCCATCACAATCTGTAACCAAAGCCCTCCAACCATCAAGAGTGGGATAAAGATAGCTAGGGCCAAAGCGGCAAATATAGTCCTCTTTATTAAGTCCTTTTTCATAATTCTCCTATACTCCTCCAAATCGACGATTGCGGCGGTTAAACTCTGCAATAGCTTCCTTCAAGGCTTCCTCATCAAAGTCAGGCCACAAGACATCTGTGAAATAAAGTTCACTATAAGCTGCTTGCCAAGGCAAGAAATTACTCAAGCGAAGCTCGCCACTAGTTCGGATGATTAAATCTGGATCACGCAAAGTTTTCGGCAAATGCCCTGTAAAGAGATATTCTCCAATCAACTCTTCTGTAATATCGCCTGGATTCACCTTGGCATCCAAAACATCCTGCGCAATCAACTTGACTGCCTGTGTAATTTCAGCTCGTCCACCGTAATTAAGGGCAAAATTGAGAATCAAACCAGTATTCAACTTGGTCAACTCTTCTGCCTTTTTCAAAGCTTCAAAAGTTTGTTTAGGCAAACGATCAGTCTCCCCAATCATTTGAATCTTCATATTCTTTTGGTGCAACTCAGGGACATACTTATCGTAAAATTCAACCGGAAGGTTCATGATAAACTTAACTTCCTGTTCTGGACGAGTCCAGTTTTCAGTCGAGAAGGCATAAACTGTCATAGCTTTGACACCCATATCACTAGCAGCAATGGCTACTGTTCTCAGAGCATCCATCCCAGCCTTATGACCAAAGACACGTGGCTGCATGCGTTTTTTAGCCCAACGACCATTCCCATCCATGATAACTCCGATGTGAGCTGGCACTAGCGCCGGTGTTTCTGTAACTTTATCTTTTTTTAAAAATCCAAACATGATTGTATTCCTATTCAAAAATCTATCGTTTCATTATACCATATTTTTCGCATTTCTTCTATCATCTTTTCTTATTCTAAGGCGGAATTTCCTATATAACTCCTATCTTTCTAAACTAACAAGCCTTGCATTTCCCAAAGAAAGTTGATACAATAAAACATAAAGATTTATCCTTGTTTAGTCACAGGGGTTTTTTATTGAAAGGATTTTACCATGTCAAAAAAACTACAACGTAAAAAACAACTAAGAAATAGTCTTCGTCGCTCAGGCGCACTTTCAAACGCAGTAAACAAGGTTGTCGAAGAAACAAAAAAAGTTGTGAAGCACGCTGAAAAAGCAGCGAACAACGCTGGTAAAGCCGTTTCTAAACAAGTTGAAAAAACTGTAGAAGCAACTAAAGAACAAGCTCAAAAGGTTACAAGCTCAGTAGAAGAATTCGCAGCCAACCTAGGTGGACTTTCAGTCGACCGTGCCAAGACTTTCTACGATGAAGGAATTAAGTCTGCTGCTGACTTCAAAAACTGGACAGAAAAAGAACTCCTTGCTTTGAAAGGAATCGGTCCAGCTACAATCAAGAAATTAAAAGAAAACGGCATCAAGTTCAAGTAATCTTTCTTGTTCCTTGCTTTTCCGTCAAAAACTTGTTAAAATATAGCCATTAGAGGTGTTTTGAGTCCCACATTTTACAGAAAGTGGCGGAGCTGAGAAGTCCACAAATGTGTCAAAACTGGTTGCTAGTGAGTTGAAATTAAAAATTGCATATAAATCTTTTTGCTTCCTTTTAGGACTAGGCAGCGAGTTGCAGGCTGTACTCAAGTACGGCAAGACGAGCTAACGACGTCATAAAAGAGAAACAAGAAGATTAGAGTTGCGGGCTCTGCCCGAAATTGGGTGGTACCGCGGATTAAACACATTCGTCCCTGTCAGATTGATGACAGGGGCGATTTTTTTGTTGGACCCTAGCAAAAGGAAATTGTCATGAAACAATCTTTTAACACCAGCAAACTTTACTTTGGTTTTCCTATCTTCATCTTAGGATATCAGGACCAGAACTTTGGGCACAATATTACGACTTGCAGTTCCTCCTATAGTCTAGGCGATTGGCTAGTCATCGGTGTTGGTGCTAAGGAAAATGCGGCAGACCAGATTAAGCATTATCAACAGTTCACCGTGAACATCCCTGACGAAAACCTCATGCTTGAAATGGAGCAAGCTGGTTTTATCAGCCATCGGGAGAAGTTGAATCACCTGGGCCTTGACTATGAGATTTCTGAACGGACTCAGGCTCCGATTTTGGAGGCTTGTCCAGTCGTTTTGGATTGCCAAGTAGATCGAATTGTCGAAGAAGATGGCATCTGCCATATCTTTGCCAAGATTCTTGAGCGACTGGCTGATCCAGAACTCTTAGATGACAAGGGACATTTTATAAATGACCGTTTTGCACCGACTTACTTTATGGGGGATGGCCATCAGCGCGTTTATCGTTATCTAGATGACCGAGTTGATCCCATGGGAAGCTTCATTAAGAAAGCGAGGAAAAAGGATGACAAGAGCAACATTACCTGAACGAACCGAAACGGAGCGACTGATCTTACGAGTCCGTACAGTAGCGGATGCTGAGGATATTTATACCTACGCTAGTCTCCCAGAAGTTTCTTACCCAGCAGGTTTTCCACCTGTCAAGACCTTGAAAGATGAGATTTATTACCTAGAGCATATCCTTCCCGAGCGTAATGAAAAGGAAAATCTCCCAGCTGGTTATGGAATTGTGGTCAAAGGGACTGATAAAGTCATTGGCTCTGTTGATTTCAACCATCGCCACGAAGACGATGTACTGGAGATTGGCTATACCTTGCACCCAGACTATTGGGGCCGAGGCTATGTGCCCGAAGCAGCGCGTGCCTTGATTGACCTAGGTTTTAAAGAATTGGGACTTCACAAGATTGAACTAACCTGCTTTGGCTACAATGCCCAAAGTCAACGTGTCGCTGAGAAGCTTGGTTTCACCCTCGAAGCTCGCATAAGAGACCGCAAAGATGCCCAAGGCAATCGCTGTGATGATTTGAGATATGGCTTGCTGAAGAGTGAGTGGGAAACTGAATAATTAAGTAGTGATAAAAAATTGCATAGTATTAATAACATATAAAGTATTGAGGTATAAAAATGGAAAACGAAAGTTTAGATTTAATTATTAAGGAAGTAGAAAATCAACAGGAGAAAGAGTTAGTTCGTTTTGAATCAAACTTATCTGAAGGAATAAATAAGTATAAAGAAGTATTACCTGCTGATTTAATAACACCCCAGCTACAAGAAAAAATTGACAATGAAGTAAAATTACAATTAGTTGAATTTCAAAAAAGTATTGACTTAAAACCTAAAGCATTATACCATGCTTTAAAAGTGGAAGCTGAACTCAATCCAGATATTGAAAAAGATGAATTAAAGAAAAACGCTTATGATTTCTTGGAAAAAACAACAAAGAACAAATATCTGAAAAAAATTATTCGCGAGCTAAAAAAAGGAGTATAAAATGGCAAAAGTTGGGGATTTAGCTGTCAAAAGTGGAAAAGCTGTTATTAAATTTATGTTTGAATTGATAACAGATTATCTAAAAAGTGAAGAATTTAAAAAACAAATGAAAATCATGGTTGAAACTTTAGTAACTAAAATAGTTGAAAAAGTTATAGAAGAAAAGAATAGAAATAACTAGAAAGGACACACACATGTCTAAAGAACTTTCACCTAAATACAATCCAGCTGAGGTTGAGGCTGGTCGTTACCAAAAATGGCTTGATGCTGATGTTTTCAAGCCTTCAGGCGATCAAAAGGCTAAGCCTTACTCTATCGTGATTCCACCACCAAACGTAACTGGGAAACTCCACCTTGGTCACGCTTGGGATACGACTTTGCAGGATATCATCATCCGTCAAAAACGCATGCAAGGTTTTGATACGCTTTGGCTTCCAGGGATGGACCACGCGGGGATTGCGACTCAGGCTAAGGTTGAGGAGCGCTTGCGTGGTGAGGGCATTACGCGTTATGACCTCGGTCGTGAAAAATTCCTCGATAAGGTTTGGGAATGGAAAGACGAATATGCCACTACTATCAAGGAACAATGGGGCAAGATGGGGCTCTCTGTAGACTACTCTCGCGAACGTTTCACTCTTGACGAAGGTTTGTCAAAAGCAGTTCGCAAGGTCTTTGTGGACCTTTACAAGAAAGGCTGGATCTACCGTGGTGAATTTATCATCAACTGGGACCCAGCAGCTCGCACAGCCCTTTCTGATATCGAGGTGATTCACAAGGACGTCGAAGGTGCCTTCTACCACATGAACTACATGCTGGAAGATGGCTCACGCGCCCTTGAAGTTGCTACAACTCGTCCAGAGACTATGTTTGGGGACGTTGCCGTTGCGGTCAATCCAGAAGACCCACGCTACAAGGACTTGATCGGTAAAAACGTCATCCTTCCAATCGCTAATAAATTAATTCCAATCGTTGGAGATGAACACGCAGATCCTGAGTTTGGGACTGGTGTTGTGAAAATCACACCTGCCCACGATCCAAATGACTTCTTGGTTGGTCAACGCCATAACTTGCCACAAGTTAATGTCATGAACGACGACGGAACTATGAACGACTTGGCCTTCGAATTTGCAGGCATGGACCGTTTTGACGCCCGTAAAGCAGTCGTTGCTAAGTTGGAAGAAATCGGTGCCCTCGTTAAAATCGAAAAACGTGTCCACAGTGTTGGTCACTCAGAGCGTACAGGTGTCGTGGTTGAGCCACGCTTGTCAACGCAATGGTTCGTTAAGATGGACCAATTGGCCAAAAATGCTATTGCCAATCAAGACACAGACGATAAGGTAGAATTCTACCCACCTCGTTTCAACGATACCTTCCTCCAATGGATGGAAAATGTCCACGACTGGGTAATCTCTCGTCAGCTCTGGTGGGGTCACCAAATTCCTGCTTGGTACAATGCTGAGGGTGAAATGTACGTCGGTGAAGAAGCTCCAGAAGGTGACGGATGGACTCAGGACGAAGACGTCTTGGATACTTGGTTCAGTTCTGCCCTTTGGCCATTCTCTACTATGGGCTGGCCTGATGTCGACTCAGAAGACTTCAAACGTTACTTCCCAACTTCAACCTTGGTTACAGGTTACGACATCATCTTCTTCTGGGTGTCTCGTATGATCTTCCAATCCTTGGAATTCACTGGCCGTCAGCCATTCCAAAACGTGCTTATCCACGGTCTCATTCGTGACGAGCAAGGACGCAAGATGTCTAAATCACTCGGTAACGGGATTGACCCAATGGATGTTATCGAGAAATACGGTGCCGATGCCCTTCGCTGGTTCCTTTCAAACGGTTCTGCACCAGGCCAAGACGTGCGCTTCTCTTACGAGAAAATGGATGCTTCATGGAACTTCATCAACAAAATCTGGAACATCTCTCGCTACATCCTCATGAACAATGAAGGTTTGACCCTTGAGCAAGCAACTGCCAATGTCGAAAAAGTAGTCAACAAGGAAGCTGGAAATGTCACAGACCGCTGGATTCTCCACAACCTCAATGAAACTATCGGAAAAGCGACTGCTAACTTTGACAAGTTTGAGTTTGGTGTCGCTGGTCACATCCTCTACAACTTTATCTGGGATGAGTTTGCGGACTGGTACGTTGAGTTGACTAAGGAAGTCCTTTATAGCGATAACGAAGAAGAGAAAGTCATCACACGCTCTGTTCTCCTTTACACTTTGGACAAGATCCTTCGTCTTCTTCACCCAATCATGCCATTCGTGACTGAGGAAATCTTTGGACAAATCTCAGAAGGCTCTATCGTTACAGCAGCATACCCAACTGTCAACCCAGCCTTTGAAGACCTCGCTGCCCACACTGGCGTGGAAAGTCTCAAAGACTTGATCCGTGCTGTTCGTAATGCGCGTGCGGAAGTGAACGTAGCTCCAAGCAAGCCTATCACCATCCTTGTTAAGACTAGCGATAGCGACTTGGAAGCCTTCTTTAACAGCAATGTCAACTACATCAAACGCTTCACAAATCCAGAACACTTGGAAATCGCATCAAACATCCCTGCACCTGAACTGGCTATGTCAAGCGTCATCACAGGAGCAGAAATCTACTTGCCACTGGCAGACCTCCTCAATGTCGAAGAAGAACTGGCTCGTCTCGACAAGGAACTGGCTAAATGGCAAAAAGAACTGGATATGGTCGGTAAGAAACTCTCTAACGAACGCTTCGTAGCCAATGCCAAACCAGAAGTCGTCCAAAAAGAACGCGACAAACAAGCCGACTACCAAGCTAAATACGACGCAACCGTAGCACGTATTGATGAGATGAAGAAGTTGGTGAAATAAACATAGAAACACGGCGGATATCGTTTGATATATAGATAATAAAGGAGAAAATATTTTGACTAACATTTTAGAATTGTATTCTGAAGATACGCTTTTAGAAAATATTGATAATGAGCGAATTGATATCGATGCTGAAGTTGAGGATGAAGTTGAATCAACTACATCTAGTAGAAAACTATATATAGATAAAGTTGATAAATCTACCTCAGATTTAATACGAATGATAAAAGAAGGGGAGTTGATTTTACAGCCTGACTACCAAAGGAAATTTGTTTGGAATCAAAAAACAATGTCACAATTTATTGAATCTTTATTATTGTCAATCCCTATACCAACTATATTTTTATCAGAAAATGATGATGATACGCTAGAAGTGATAGATGGTCAACAACGTTTAACAACAGTTTTTACTTTTTTTAAATCAATTCTTAATGAAGATGATTTAAAAAATGTTAAGAAAGGAAATGAATATCTAAATTATATGGAACCTCTGGAATTAAGTGGACTTTCAACGTTATCTGATTTTAATAAGAAAACCTTTGCTGAACTTGATGATAGGATTCAGAGAAAGTTTAAAAATGTTTCACTACCTATTGTTATAATTCAGAAGGATTCATCGGAAGATATTAAATATGATATATTTTCAAGAATAAATCAAGGTTCTATAAAATTAAATGGACAAGAACTATTAAATGTAATGTATAGAGGCGTATTTTTGACCAAATTAAATGAAACTTGTGAATTAGATATTGTTGATGAAATATTTGGGAAAAGAGTAGTCCTTAAGAAGAGATACGGTTATAACGAAATTTTGTTACGTGCATTTGTTATAAATGAATTTATTGATGAATCGTTTACTGCTATTAAAAAAATTGAAGTGCGAAATCCGAAACTATTAGATGGGAAAAAGGAACGCACTTATGGTGGAAGATTGAATACAGCAATCATTGAGTTCTTAAAAGAATATAGGAATGATGTAAAAAAATCTGAGGAGTTGGAGGATTTCATTTTAAAATCTATAGAGAAAGTAAATATTGTTTTTGGTAACGATGCTTTTAAGCGAATTAGTAGTAATGAACTTGCAACCAGTATCAACAAGACTGTAGCTGAAACCCAGTTAGTTATCTTATCAAGATTTTCAATTGATGAAGTAAAACAATATAAGGAAAAAATTAAAGAGTCATTTTTAGAATTCCTTGGTAAAAGTGATGAAGGTTTATTTGTGAGAGGAACAAATAATACATCTAATGTGTTAAAAAGATACGAGTGGGGAAAATTTTTAAATAAATTAATCAGGAATTAGATTTAATATGGATGTAGATAATATTTTTAAGAATTACAAAAAGTATATTGATATTTATGAAAATGACCTAAAAACATTAGATAATGAAGCTAGTACATTCTTACTCAATTCACTTTATTTATCAGTATATACAACATTTGAATATTTTTTAGACTTTTTAATTCAGCGTTATGTTGAAAATATTACTTTAAGTTCAAAAGGTATTAAACTTGAGGATTTAAAAGGATCAATAGCAATGAAATATTTTATTAATACTAATAAAAATGATAAAAAATTACATAATTTACTAATGAATCCACAAACAAAAACATTTGACTCTATTAGATCTGTTCTGTATGGTAAAATACCTAGGGAGGAATTATCTAAATATTTGAAATTTGAGTTCTTACATGATAATAAGCTAAAGGAACATTATCCAGATATTTTTGAGCAAATATTTAATGAAAGAGATTTGTTAAAGAATATTAACTTATCACGAACTGAAATGCTTGGGGGAGTTGAGAAAGTCGAAAATATTTCTGCTGAGGTGTTTATATTAAGGTATAGAGATATTCGAAATAGTATTGCACATGAAAATTATAAATTTTCAGTGGAAAATGAGCAATTTAAAGAATATGTTGAAAATTTTCAAAAAATTATTAAATGTATGATTGATAAATTCGAGACGGTTACAGGTTTCTCTGTTGATTCAAAATCAAATAACATTTTGGAGAGCCTCTAAATCATCTTATTTATATAATTAAAAAATTATACATTTTCAATATTTCACCTTAATTCTCATAGATTGTTGGGTATTGAATTCATCTGGATCGATACCGAAAACCCACCAATCGATGCTATCTGCTGGGTAGCAAAATAGTGCTGAACAACACAAAAAATCTCTTAGATTCATTTCTAAGAGATTTTTTCTTTCTTCCACCTCACAACCAGCCTTCTTCTTCGGCAGTTTTGGCTGCTTCGGTTCGGTTGCTTGCGCCTAGTTTGGAGAGGATATTGGTCATGTAATTACGGACGGTGCCGTTTGAGAGGTAGAGCTTATCCGCAATTTCTTGGTTGGAGAGCCCCTGTGCAACTCCATGCAAAACAGCGACTTCTTGCTCGGTCAAGGGATTGGGATGGGTCATCATGACTTCCATCAGCTCTGGAGAATATTCCTTGCGTCCCTCTAACACCGTATGCAGGGTTTGCATGAGTTCGGCGATGCTTCGCTCTTTCAAGACATAGGCGTCGACTCCTGCTTTGACCGCTCGTTCAAAATAGCCTGGGCGTTTAAAGGTCGTAACGATAACCACCTTAGTTTCAGGCACTTCTTGTTTGATCCACTCAAGTGCTTCGAGTCCTGTCTTGACTGGCATTTCGACGTCAAGGATGGCAATATCTGCTGCTTCTTTCCCCAAAACCTCAATAGCCTCGGCTCCATTTTTTGCCTGCAGGACAGTCTCTACATCTGGTTGAAAGCTTAAGAGCTGGCACATAGCATCTCTAAGCATACTTTGATCTTCTGCGACTAATACTTTCATCTACTTTCTCTCCTTATAAGCCAGATGCACGCGCACCTCTGTGGGATCTTTCAAACTGACCAGCTCTACTTGACCTGAGAAGGCTGCTGCACGGTCACGGACTGTATGGAGTTCATTTCCTTTTACAGCTGCAAAGCCTTTCCCATCATCTCTGACCGTCAGGAGCAGTTCCTGATCTGTTCGTTCCAGTTTTAGGTAGGCTTTTTTAGCTCTGGCATGCTTGATGATATTGGTTGCCAGTTCTAACAAAATCATAGCAGCCGTCGATTCTACATCCTGAGTCAAGCTTGCCTTGTCCAAGTGATTCTCAATCTGAACTTCAATGCCAGCAATCTCAAGCATCTTCTTGACAGTTTCTAGCTCTGAAGCTAGGGTCCGTGATTTCAGATTTTCCACAATGGTTCGCACTTCATTCATGGAATCCTTGCTTATCTGGTGAATTTCTTTTAATTCCTTCTCCACCTGTGGATAAGCCTGCATTTGAAATAACTGCAAGGCTAGATCAGTTTTAACACTCAGCATGGCAAAGGTGTGCCCCAAACTATCATGCAAATCCTGACCGATACGACTGCGTTCATTTTCAGCAAGCAATAGATTTATCTGGGCATTTTGCTTAGCCTGAGCCTCTTTCAAATCCTCTACAATTCGAATCCGAACCAAACCAAAAGTCATCAAATCGACAAAAGTAATAATTCCAAGTAGAAAGACTAGAAACTCAACTCCGATTCTCTGAAAAATCACAAGTTGCCCCACAACAAGGACTTGAGTAAGGAGAAAAGTTCGGACATGTAAAGAATTAAAACTACGTACACCGAAATGATAAGTTAAAAGATTGGAAAGGAAAAAGAAGAACCAGATATAATTTACAGCAACAAAGGCGGTATACCCAGCTACGTAGGCTAGCATGATAATCCAACAGAGCCAGGATAAACGCTGACTCTTTGTGGTTAAAACACCTAAGTAAGCCAAGACAAATAGAATATCAATCAATAAATGCCAGCTAGGAAGCTCCCCAGTCACTACAGGGACAATGGGAAAAACCATAAAAATCAAACTGGCCCAAAACATATAATGTATGCTTTTCAGTCTTTCAAGCATTAAGCATTCTCCTTATGACTTTGAAGGTAAATGGTCAAACCAAACAAAACTGCTGAAAAAACAAGTAGATAAACTGAGGCTGACAGATTGATGCTACCCTCGTTTAAGAAGCTCTTGAGCAACTCCATCAACTGATAAGTTGGTAGGCACTTCCCGATTGCTTGCATCCAATCTGGAAATAAAGAGACAGGCATCCAGAGTCCGCCTAACACAGCCAAGCCAAAGTAAAGAAGATTGCCTACGACAGACATCAACTGACTAGAAGGTAAGAGAGTCAAGGTCAAGCCAAGAGCTACAAAAGCTACACTTCCTACTATCAGCAAGAACGCAGCCCCAATCCAGTTTCCAAGAGACATATCCACACCTCTTACAAAATGCCCAATTGAGAAAACAACCAGAATTGAAACCAAATAATCAACTATCATACTTGTTATCTTTGACAGATAATATTCTACCATATTTACTGGAGTATGGCGTAATGTTTTCTGCCAGTTGTTGATTTTATCGGTATGTAAAACAACTGGGAATGAAAAGATAGCTGTCGACATCATGGAAAAGGCCGTCATGGAGATAAGGTAGTCGCGCATAAAATTAGCCGGTCCACCTGGTGTGTCCTGGTACATACCTGAAAAGAATAAATAGAAGGCTGTCGGCATCCCTACGGATAACAGATAATAGACTAATTGTCGTTTGGTCAATAGAAATTCTATCTTGTTTAGTGCGATCCATCGTTTCATCTTAGTCATCTCCTTTTTGTGTTTCTTCAAAGATTGTATCCAACAAGCTACGATTATTGACTTCAATTTCTTGAATTCTACAGCCTGCCTGGACTAACAGTTCCCAGAAAGCATCCGCTTCACGTGTGACTACTTGCAAAGCATCTTGTTTTTGTGACCAGTTTTCAACCAAGTTAGACTGCTCAATGACTTCCTTGTATACTAGAGGAAGGATAAAGTGCTTTTCAATCTCCTCACTGCGCATGGCTAGAGGTGTCGTATCACGAATCAACTCTCCCTTATTTAAGACCAAGATTCGGTCCGCTGTATGCTCTACCTCTTCGATATAATGGGACGAATAGAGAAGAGTTACTCCCTGCGCTTTTAGATCCTGAACAATTTCCCAAAAGCGTTGACGGGTTGAAGTATCCATGGCAGCAGTTGGTTCATCTAAAAAGACAAGCTTTGGTCGGCCAATCAAGGTCAAGACAAAAGAGAAGAGACGCTTTTGCCCACCTGACAATTTTTCTGCCAATTGTTCTTTTTGTTGCTTGTCAAACTGCAATAGTTGATCGATTTCTTGGTTGCTCAAGGGATTTGGGTAAATGCTTTGAAAGAAAGCAATCAACTCTTTGACCTTTAATTTCTGAACGATGACATTTTCTTGAGGCAGGTAGCTTCTAATATAGTCTAACTGAGAACTCGTCACTGGCAAGCCTTGGATAGATACTTGACCGCTGGTGACCAGTTTATCTCCTAGCAAACAGTCCAAGAGTGTGGTCTTCCCAGCACCATTGGGACCAATCAAGGCGACGCATTCACCTTCAGCTACCTCAAAGGAAATATCCTTCAAAATAGCCTTGCCCTTGATGTTTTTATTTAGGCTTTCTACCTTAATCATGTTCATGATATTCTCCTTTCAGCCACTCCTTTCCCATCGGAAAGGCGATAAAAATCATAAATCCTAATCCCCAGGCACCACGGATGAATTGGTGAAGGAAGGCTTGATCAAACCAACCTGTAAACATTTCTACCAGCCATACCACTAGTGATAGTCCAATAAAAAGATAGAGAATCGCTTTTTTCATTTTTCAAACTCCTTTTTCACATCTGAGACCAATTTCAAACCTTCTCGGATCAACCAAGACATCATGCCAAATCCTGCAAATAGCTCCCAAGGAAAATGATAGAAACCTTCATCCAATCCTGAGAACATGAGATAAGTCATGACTCCTGCTGCTACTAAACTCATTGCGATGATTACTTTATGTTTCATTTTTTTCTTCCTCCATTTGATACATCTAGTATAATTCTTTGAAGGTATAATCACTAGAAGCTTCTGTCATGAGGAAATATGACAAATGTCACAAAAAGTCTAATCGCTATGAAAATCGAATTCTCTGAAAATCAAAAAGAGGTCGGGAAAATCCCGACCTTTCTTTTTTATTCTTCTTTAAATCCGTGTAATTTTAATGCAGCGATTAGTGTATTAGGTTTTTTAAAGTCTTCTATACTATCCGCAAGTGGTTTAAAGAAATATGTATTTTTTACTTTATTCAAGTCTGCTTTTTCAAGATCGAGTTCCATAACGACTCTCATCTTTTTGTCCTCGGTGATAAAATATTCTACATTAACACCAGGCTCGTCCTTGATTTCAAGATACTCTGGACTATCTTCCATAGCTTCACGGAAGATTGTTTGGAATTCTTCTGGAGTAACTCCAGCAGGAATCTCCTCATTTATTTTCCCAAGCATATCCATCTTGAAGTTTTTAACAACATCCGTATAAACAAAGGTCATGGTGACATCAAATTCTTCCATTTTCCCTTTAAGAACTTTTGTTTTTTCTTCTTTTGCTTGATTGGTTGTCGTTTGACTTGTAGACGGATCACTCGCTTTACTCTTGTCACTTGAGCGGTGAGGCAACAATTTACTACAACCCACAAGTAGAGTTACCGAAATAAGTGTTAATCCTAAAATCTTCTTCAATTTGAATCTCCTATTCCACACTGAAAAGATATGGATAAACCGGTTGTTGACCTTGGTGGATTTCCACTTCGACATCTTCGAATTCTTCTGCGATTTCTTGAGCAATTTCATTTGCCAATTCTTCGCTTCCGTCTTCTCCAACATAGAAAGTTACGATTTCACTGTCTTCATCCAACATATGCTTCAATGTTTCAGTCAAGGTTTGGTGCATATCAGGATTTGATACAAGAATCTTACCATCCACCATACCAAGATTATCATTTTCATGAATTTCTAGACCATCGATAGTTGTGTCACGAACGGCTGTTGTTACACTACCACTGATGACATCACCAAGGGCTGCAGTCATGCGTTCTTTGTTTTCTTCGATTGATTTGCTTGGGTCAAAGGCAAGAAGACTAGTCAATCCTTGAGGAATTGTACGAGCTTCTACCACAACAGCTGGTTGTTCCAATACTTCAGCTGCAGATTGAGCTGCCATGAAGATATTTTTGTTATTTGGCAAGAAGATGATGTTGCGAGCATTGACTTTCTCAACAGCCTTGACAAAATCTTCTGTAGAAGGGTTCATGGTTTGTCCACCTTCGATGACATAGTCCACACCTTGTGCACGGAAGATGTCTGCCAAGCCTTGTCCAGCTACTACTGCGATAAGAGCATATTCTTTTTCTTCAGCTGGCTTACTAACTTGAGCTGCTTCTTTTTCTACTTGCGCTTCGTGTTGGTTACGCATGTTATCGACTTTAACCTTAACCAAGCTACCGTATTTAAGACCTTCTTGCAAGACAAGTCCTGGATCTTCTGTATGGACGTGAACTTTAACGATTTCGTCGTCATTGACAACAAGTAGAGAGTCCCCTAGATTGTTCAAGTAGTTACGGAATTCTTCGTAGTCAAAGTCTTTAGCATAAGTTGGGCCTTGTTTGAGGGCAACCATGATTTCAGTACAGTAACCAAAAGTAATATCTTCTGTTGCCACATGTCCAGCTACAGACTTGTGGTGTTCAGCATTGATCATCTCACTCATGTTTGCTGGAGTAGCAACAAAGTCCTCAGAAGCGCTGTATTCACCAGTAAGAGCTGAAAGGAAACCTTCATAGATGAAGACCAAACCTTGACCACCTGAGTCCACAACTCCAACTTCCTTCAAAACTGGAAGCATTTCAGGAGTTTTAGCAAGAGCTGCTTTAGCTCCTTCTAAGGCTGCACGCATAACTTCAACTGCGTCATCTGTTTGCTCTGCTTTTTTCTTAGCACCGATGGCAGCTCCACGTGATACAGTCAAGATAGTTCCTTCAACTGGCTTCATAACAGCCTTGTAGGCTACTTCTACACCAGATTGGAAGGCAAGGGCCAAATCTTGGCCTGTAAGTTCATCTTTTTCCTTGATAGCTTGTGAGAATCCACGGAAAAGCTGAGAAGTGATAACTCCTGAGTTTCCACGCGCACCCATCAAAAGACCTTTAGCCAAGATGCTTGCTGCTTCTCCAACTGTTGATGCTGGTTTGTCAGCTACTTCTTTAGCTCCATTTTCGATGGTCATTCCCATGTTTGTTCCTGTATCTCCATCTGGAACTGGGAAGACGTTCAATGAATTGACATATTCGGCTTGCTTGTTCAAACGAGTTGAAGCAGCCTGTACCATTTCTTGAAATAAGCTTGTAGTAATATTTGACACGATTATTCTCCTACAACTTTGATATTTTGAATGTAGACATTCACAGTTTGAGCAGTGATTCCAAGTTGATTCTCTAGGCTAAAGCGAACACGTTCTTGGATGTTTTTTGAAACTTCACTGATTTTTGTACCGTAGCTCAATACAGTATATACATCAACTGCAATACTACCGTCTTCAGCTGCTTTAACGACTACACCTTTTGAATAATTTTCCTTACCAAGAAGGGCTTGGAAATTATCTTTGAGGGCATTTTTACTAGCCATACCGACTACACCAAAAATTTCAGTTGCTGCACCACCTACAACAGTAGCGATCACATCATCTGTCAGTTCGACTTGACCATCTTTTGTATTAATTTTTACAGTCATTTTTTTTACCTCAACTAGTTGATACTCTATTTTATCATATTTCATCCCAACTGTAAAAGCAGAATGATGTATCATCGGATATTTGCTTGATTTTTCAAATGATTTCAGCTTTCGAGCAAAAGAAAAAGACCCTGTAGGTCTTTTCATGTTTATTAAACGCGTTCTACTTTTCCTGATTTCAAAGCACGAGCTGAAGCCCAAACTTTTTTAGGTTTACCATCGATAAGAACAGTAACTTTTTGAAGGTTTGGTTTTACGGCACGTTTAGTTTGGTTCATCGCGTGTGAACGGTTGTTTCCTGATACAGTCTTACGACCTGTAAAGTAACATACTTTAGCCATTGTGTTTTCCTCCTATTAGATCTAATATAGCGGATGTGCTAGCACCACATACCGTACTATGTTATCACACTTTCTCCATTTTGGCAAGGGAATTGGAAGACTTTTTTTATTTGACGTAGACGACTTCTAATTTACCAAAAGCTACCTCTCCACGGATAATCAAGGTTTTGCTGGTTGGGGCTACAGGAGCATCTGCCTTGGCTACTCCACAAGAAGTCTCCACCTTCAGGTCCACTCTCCAGTGTTGGGGCACATAGATAACTGCATTCCCTAAACTGACTTCTACCTTCAAGGTTGCACTATCGCCTAACATCTCTGCATTGTCATAATAAATCTTGGCATTTCCACAGCTAACTTCAAACTGGTCTTCTACCAAGTCTTGGTCCTGTTTGTAAAAAGTTCCACTACCAAAGGCAACTTCCTTTTCTGTAAGAATGGTCTTTTCAGCGTCATACCACCATTTCTTTCCGTACCATGTTTTACTAGAATTAGTTAGCATACCGACCCCGAGAACGATTAGCACTCCAGCCCAAAACAGTGATTGATTGGGAATTGGTAAAAAGTCATAAAAATGATTAGCAATCATGAGGGCTACTAGGGCTGTAAAAGAGGCTGAAGTTAAGTGGCGACGCAACAAAGCTTCAACTGATTGATAAGCAAAAAATCCAATACCGATCAAGGGCCAAATGTGTCCTCCTAAAGAAGGAATCCCAAAATTCCCCTGTAACAATACTAAGGCTGCCAATACTAGCAACACAATACCAAATGCTTTCTTTTTCATGTTCTTACCTCATGTTTCTTAGATTTTCTTTTAGGAGGGATTGGTAGTGCCGTGACACGTGAACCTCCTTGTGGGTCTGATAAAAGGAAATAGTTCCTGTACCTGAGAAGGACTTGTCCACCGAGTAGACCTGACGGATATTGGCAATGGTCGACTTGGATACCCGACTGAAATAACGGGGCAGGATAGACTCCAACTCATAAAGCTTAAGCCGAACCTCGTAGGCCTCTTTCTGGGTATGGGCGTAAATCTTGTTCCCTTCCGTCTCAAAGAAGAGGATTTCTGCCAAGTCTAAGTAGTACTCACCCGTTCCCTTATAAAAGATTAGCCTAGGAGCCTTGCTTTCTTGCAAAAGTCGTTGCAAGTCAGCTATCTCATCTGTCAGGGCTGCAGCCTTGATGACAATCTCTGTCTCAGTTAATTCACTATCAATCTCGATTCGTAACTTCATCCTATCTCCTTTCTGCATCTACTATACCAAAGGCCAGAAAACTTTACAAGGGCAAAAAAGCAAGTGGTCACTTTTGACCCGTAAGTGGTTACGAGCCCAAGCTCACTTGCTTTGCTTTTTACAAAATAAAGAAAAGAATTCCCCAGAGGAGTCCACAGGCATAGCCGACTAAAACATCCTTGGGATAATGAACACCCCCTAAAACTCGCACCAGACCTAGAAGAGCTGATAAGACCAACAAAACCAACCCCACAGGAAGATTTGCATGCAGGCAAGCCATGGAAATAATGGTTGCTGAAAAGACATGGCGACTAGGCATTGAATTGCCAGAGCTGTCCTTGTCTAGTAGCGGAATAATTTCCCAAGTCTCATAAGGACGTGGTTGATTGATCCACTTACGAACTAGCGTCAATAGGACAAAGCCTAAAGCTGGCACTAAGATATAGGTGGCAAATTCTTTCCCCAAGCCCTTGCTTATAAGACTTGTCCCCAACAAAGTCAAGTAGGCTAAGGGCATCAGAACTGTCATCATGCGATTAAAAACTCGCATCAATTGTAATAGCTGTGGATGTCGAAGGAGACTTGATTTCCTCTTATCGTACCACTCTTGATAGTTTTTCATATCTATTTCTCATACTTTTCTAGGACCTGCTGAGTTGTTTTACCCTTGGCAAGCCAGTCTACTAATTTGTCCAGACGACGGATTTCCTGCATCAGAGGATCCTCAATTTCCTCAATACGAACACCACAAATCTTTCCTGTAATCGCCATCCGTTTAGGTGCATAAGACGGTGCCTGTCGAAAAAAATCTCCGTAGGTAAGGTCCCTATCCAGACAAGCAAGGATGTCACTCACCTCATAACCTGTCAGCCAACTGGTCACTTGGTGAACGGACTCTGCCCTTCCACCCTTTCGCTCAACCTTTGCAATCAAGGCTGGATAGACCGCAGAAAATTTCATATTGTATAATTTCTGACTCATACATTCCTCTTTCTATTATACCAGTATAAAGAAGAAAAAGAAGGCCGTCAAGCCTTCTTTGGGTTTATTCTTCTACTTCATCTTCTGTAAATTGACTATTGTAGAGGTCAGCATAGAAACCACCCTGAGCCATAAGCTCTTCATGATTGCCTTGCTCAATGATATTTCCATCCTTCATAACCAAAATCAAATCGGCATTACGAATAGTTGACAAGCGATGGGCGATGACAAAGGATGTGCGTCCCTCCATCAAACGGTCCATGGCTTTCTGAATCAACTCCTCTGTACGTGTGTCAACTGAAGATGTCGCTTCATCAAGAATCAAGAGCGGAGCATCCTTGAGAAGGGCACGAGCGATGGTCAAGAGCTGTTTCTGTCCGACTGACAAGGTCACTGTATCATCTAAAACAGTATCGTAACCATCTGGTAAGGTTGTGATAAAGTGGTGGATTCCTACTGCTTTGGCTGCTTCGATCACGCGCTCTTCACTAATCCCAGTTTGATTGTAGATAAGATTATCTCGAATGGTTCCTTCAAAGAGCCAGGTATCCTGCAAGACCATTGAAAAGGCATCATGCACTTCCGAGCGTTTCATCTTCTTGCTATCCACACCATCAATGCGAATGCTTCCCTTATCAATCTCATAGAACTTCATCAAGAGGTTGACAATAGTAGTCTTCCCAGCTCCAGTCGGCCCGACAATGGCAACCTTTTGACCCGCATGAGCTGCCGCAGAAAAGTCATGAATGATGGTTCGCTCAGGAGTATAACCAAAGGAAACTCGGTCAAAGACAACTTCACCCTTCATGCCAGTCAATTGTCTTGCCTTATGAGATTCGTCTTCCATCTCAACTTCACTTAAAAATTCAAAGACACGGGTCATAGCTGCACTAGCTTGTTGTAAGCTGGTAATCCCTTGGGCAATCTGTGATAAGGGTTGTGAGAAGGTACGAACATAGACCATGAAGGCTACGATAATTCCGATACTGATATGACCTTCAAGAGCCAAGGCTGCACCGACGATAATGACCAAAACATAGCTAAAGTTCCCAACAAAGAACATAGCGGGCATCATGATCCCTGAAATAAACTGAGATTTCCAGATACTATCATGTAGATTCTGATTCAAGCCTGCGAATGTTTCTTTAGTGGTATCCACAGCATTATAGCTGGTCACCACATTGTGGCCAGAGTACATTTCTTCCACATAGCCGTTGACAGCTGCTAGGTTGTTTTGTTGGGCTTTAAAGTAGCCTTGTGACTTAGCCATAATGACTGAGACAGCAGCAAAACCTACAAGGGTTGAAACAACTGTTACCAATGCCAAAATCCAGTTCATGCCAAACATGGTAATCAAAACAGCAATCAGTAGAAAGCTAGCTGAGAGAACTGTTCCCAGACTTTGGTTGAGAGACTGAGCCGCCGTATCGACGTCATTGGTAACACGAGAAAGGGTGTCTCCTTGAGAATGACGGTCAAAATAAGCAAGTGGCAGACGGTTAATTTTTTCAGCGATAGCTGTCCGCAAGCGTTTTGAAAAATGTTGGATACTCGTTGAAAAGATATAGGCTTGCGTATAGTTGAGAATGGCACCAAGTACATACAAAACAGCTAAAAAGCTGGCGATGCTAGACACAGCTACCAAATCGATTTCTGTAGCCAAACCGTCTGAAATCAAGTTGGTGATTTCCTTAATCTTAGTTGGTCCATAAACAGTGATAATACTTGAACATACAGCAGCCACGACAGCTACTAGTAGAGGAAGTTGGAGACCTGCTAGAAAAGGTTTGTATTGTTCCCAAAGGGACGTCTTCTTATTTTCCATGTTCCAATTCCTCCTTCGATAGTTGTGAATAGGCAATTTCTTGATAAACTTCGTTAGTTGCAAGAAGTTCCTTGTGGGTGCCTTGTCCCACGACTTTACCCTGATCTAAGACTAAGATCAGGTCAGCATCCATGATGGTTGAGATACGTTGGGCAACGATCAACTTGGTCATAGATTGTGTTTTTTCGGCTAGTTCTTGGCGCAAGATACGGTCTGTCTTGTAGTCCAAAGCTGAGAATGAATCGTCAAAAATGAGAATTTCTGGCTTACGAGCCAAGGCGCGTGCAATGGCCAAACGTTGTCTTTGTCCTCCTGAGAAGTTGGTACCGCCTTGGGCCACTTCGGAGTCTAGACCTGCTTCCTTATCCTCGATAAAATTCTTAGATTGAGCCAATTCCAAAGCTTGCCACATGGCAGTCTCACTTAGTGGCGTTTCTTGACTCTTACCAAAGTCTAGATTGCCCTTGACATCTCCTGAGAATAGGACGGCTTTTTGTGGGATATAGCCGACTTTATTCCGCAAGTCTTCCAAGTCATAATCCTGCACATTGACACCGTCTACTAGGATTTCTCCATCAGATACATCATAAAAACGAGGCAAGAGGTTCACAAGCGTCGATTTACCAGAACCAGTTGATCCGATAAAGGCAATGGTTTGACCAGCTTCTGCCTTGAAACTGACATGCTCCACAACCGCTTCTGAGTTTTTAGAGTAACGGAAGGTTACATCACGGAATTCCACTTGACCTTTTACAGATGATTCTGCAGTCTGTGGTTGACTAGGATTTTCAATAGAAGAATGCAAGTCTAGCACCTGATTGATACGTCCTGCAGAAACCAAGGTACGAGGAAGGACGATAAAGAGAGCTCCCATGAGCAAGAAGCCCATCACGACCTGCATGGCATAAGACATGAAGACCACCATATCACTAAAGAGTGGCAGACGGTCTGTCAGGCTAGCATCATTGATGATATAGGCTCCAATCCAGTAGATAGCTAGACTCAAGCCACTCGAAATCGCCATCATAATAGGATTCATAATCGCCATCAAACGGTTGACAAAGAGATTAAGACGAGTGACTTCCTCATTGGCTTCTTCGAATTTCTTGTCTTGATAATCCTCGGCATTATAAGCACGCACCACTCGAATCCCTGTCAAACTTTCACGAGTAATACTATTGAGTTTATCTGTCAATTTTTGAATGACAGATTGTTTCGGAAAGGCCAGAGTCAGGAGAACAGTTGTCATCAAAACATTGACGATAACAGCGATTACTACTGCCCAGAGCCAGTACTCAGACTTCCCAAGGATTTTTCCAATGGCCCAGATAGCCATGATTGGTCCACGAGTGACCACCTGGAGTCCCATGGTAAAAAGCATCTGAACCTGTGTTATATCATTAGTCGTCCGAGTCAAGAGACTTGGGATTGAAAAACGTTTGATCTCTGTCTGCGAGAAATCTAGAACACGATTAAAAATATCGCTTCGTAAATGAGTTGTGTAAGACGCTGCAACGCGAGCGGCAAAAAATCCAACAGTAACGGATGAGAGAAAAGCAAGTAGAGACAAGCCTATCATCTTAATGGCTGGTGACCAAAGATCTCCTAGCTCCGTACCTGGAGTTCCAAGTAGTTCTGTAATTTCTGAAATGTAAGTCGGTACTTCTAACTCTAGATAGACCGAGAAACAGGTAAAGAGGACAGTCAAGAGAATCATTCCCCACTCTTTTCCTGTGATACGTTTAGCGAGTTTCTTCATTCTTACCTCCCATTTTATCTACATTAGCCTGTAGTAGACCCATGACTTCTTCAAAAACAGCTAGTTTTTCCTCAGAAATTCCATCAAGTAGACTACGGTCAATTCGATCAAAGAAAGACTTGATTGGCTTCATCTGAGAGCGTGATTTGTCCGTCAATCGAACGTACTTAGCTCTCTTGTCATTTGGATTCACTTCCAATTCCACCAAACCATTTTGCACCATACGCTTCACTAAATTACTAGCAACTGACTTGGTGACATTGAGTTCTTGTTCAATATCCTTGATTAACACCGCCTGTTCAGACTCCTCACGATAGTCTAAAAATCGTATGACTTGGCCCTGCGGTCCGCCCATAAATTCAATACCACAACGTTTAGCTTCCTTTTGCACCATAAGGTGAACCTGATGACCAAAACGTTTAAAAGCTAACATCGGCTTATCCATGATTGCTCCTTTTTACACATAAATAGTTCTCACGAGAACCAATTGGTTTTCATGAGAACTATTTTATCACTTTCAAATAGGATGTCAAGAAAAAAGTTTCCTTGAGAACTATCTAAGCAGAAATTGACATTAGCTCTTATTTTATCTATAATAAACACTATCTCACATAGATACGAATCCAGTTTACTAGAAATGAGAAATTCACACATGAAACAAAAAGAACAGAAACTCTTAGGAATCCTTGCCATCATCTTTGGAGCCCTGGCGCTTCTTGGTTCTTGGATACCTATCGTCAACATCCTATCATTTTTCCTTGCCATTGCCACTTTGATTTTAGGAGTTTTTGGTATTGCCATCAATCTCAGAAACCGTAAAACATTGGCTATCATCGGGACAACCTTAGGTCTTATTTCCATTGTCCTTGTTTTAATAACTCAAGTTCTATCTACTAATGTCTTTACTGATTTCGCCAGAACCTTTAGTCACCCCTATAGAAACATCACTTCTTCAACTGATACTGAGGATTATGGTGAACTTCCTGATAGTAGTACAGGTGAGGAAGAGGATAGCGAATTCTTCACTTGGAGCCAGGAACAGTTCGATGCCTTGGTAGAAGGTGATACTTCTGATAGCGGGAAAGGTGGCAGCAACTACAAAGATATTATCAGGAAACACGGAATCCCAGATTCAGAAACAGATTCAGTTATGGGAGACTACGAAATAAAAAGAATCACCTATCTCTCCATCAGTTCAGATCCTAAGACCGTTGTGCTCACGTTTGTTAAGCAGGAAAATGGCCAGTTTCTTCTAATCCGTAAATTTGCTGTCGGACTGGACCGAAAAGAACAATCTGATTCTGGAGTGAAGGTTTAACATAACTAAAAAGGTGCCGGGAATAGCAATCGGTAGACCAAGTCTCGATTTCTAAACCCCAGCACCACGATATTTCCACAATCCATTGGATTATGGACAATTATAGATTACTAATAACGTTTTGAGCAAAAGAAATTTTTGTCTCTTTCCTGCCCCTTTTGTCATCACAGGATAAACAAACCCCTTGAAAACACTGAATTTTCAAAGGGGTTATTTTTATTCTTAGAATCCATCTACGTTAGTGTAGATTTTTTGTACGTCTTCGTCGTCTTCAAGAACGCTGTATAGTTTTTCAAATGTTTCCAAATCTTCACCTGACAACTCAACTTCTGATTGAGGAATCATTTCCAATTCAGTTACTTGGAATTCTTCAATACCAGATTCACGCAAAGCAACGATAGCCTTGTGAAGATCAGTTGGAGCTGTGTAAACAGTGATTGTTCCTTCTTCTGCTTCTACATCGTCTACATCGACATCTGCTTCAAGCAAAAGCTCAAAGATGGTATCCGCATCATCACCTGCAAAGACGATAACACCTTTGTTGTCAAAGAGGTAAGATACAGAACCTGAAGCTCCCATGTTTCCACCGTTTTTACCAAAAGCAGCACGAACATTGGCAGCTGTACGGTTGACGTTTGAAGTCAAGGTATCAACGATCAACATTGAACCATTTGGCCCAAATCCTTCGTAACGTCCTTCTGTAAAGGTTTCGTCTGTATTCCCTTTTGCCTTATCGATAGCCTTATCAATAACGTGTTTTGGCACTTGCGCTTGTTTAGCACGATCGATAACGAATTTCAAAGCAGTGTTTAATTCTGGATCTGGTTCACCTTTTTTAGCTGCAACATAGATTTCTACACCAAATTTTGCATATACTTTAGAGTTAGCTCCATCTTTAGCCGTTTTCTTGGCTACGATATTGGCCCATTTACGTCCCATTAGGAATCTCCTTTATTCACATTTTAATCTTTCTTATTATAACACAAGTCTAGCTGATTTTCACTAGAGGAAATGGATTTTCTTTTGTAAAGCAAGCTAGAATTTTCCACCAACTGCCAAGATTTTCTTGCCTTCTTTTATCCAAGGGTGTTGGGAGAGCGAGAAGTAAAGCTGGGCAGTCATAACAAGCCAAAGTAGTGGTTCACATAGGATAACACCCGTATAACCTGCCCAAGGGATAATCCAAGCGACGAAAATAATTTTACCGATAAACTCGATAAAGCTTGATACAAGTGGCAAGAATTTTTGACCGAGACCCTGCAAGCTATTTCTATAAATCAATAAAAGACTCAAAAACGGATAGAATACTGAACTGATACGTAGATACAAAGCCCCATTTTCAATCAAGTAAGCGTCTGTCGAACTTGCCAGGAAAGAAACTAGGCTAGGACTTGCAAAAAATAGGAACACACAAGCAAAGGTCGCCCAAGACATACTCAAATAACTCCCTATACGAAGACCTTGAACGATACGTTCGGGACGTTTCGCTCCAAAGTTTTGAGAGATAAAAGTCGTCATCGAAGCTGAAATAGCCGTCATTGGCAATAGGGCAAAGGCCATGATTCTACGCGCTGCCGTTTGGGCGCTGATAATGACTGCTCCAAAGCCATTAACAGAGGATTGCAAGATGACGCTTCCGATAGAGACAATTGACCCCATCAAGCCCATGGCTAGCCCCTGTTCCAAGAGATCCACATAGAGTGCCTTATTCCATTTGAAATGTTTGAGACCTGGAAGAAGCTCCGGAACACTCTTGCGAATATAGAAATAACAGAGGATTGCTGACAAACCTTGCGAGATAATGGTTGCAAGACCCGCAGACTGAACTCCTAACTGCAATTGCGTAATAAAATACAAATCCAGAATGACATTAACGATAGCTGAAAAAATCAGGAAAGCAAGCGCAGCAAGGCTATCACCAATTGAGCGCAGTAATCCTGCAAATAGATTGTAAGCAAAACTAACTCCCACACAGCTAACAATCATGGAAATATATTCATATGATTGAGGGAGAATTTCTGCAGGCGTTTCTAGGTACTGTAAGAGTGGATAAAGACCGAAGAAACCCATCAGCATGACAAGACCACTCAGGATGGCACCCAAAATCCAAGTTGCTGCAACAGCTTCTTTAATCTTAGCAAAATTACGAGCACCATAGAGACGTGCAATAACAACTCCCATCCCATTTCCGACTCCGAGAGCAAAGCCAATAATCAAATCAAAAATGGCTGTCGTAGCTCCGACTGCCGCCAAGGAATCTTGCCCTAAAAAACGCCCGACAATCAAAATATCAGCTGTATTGTAGAGCTGCTGAAAGATATTGGATAGTAAAATTGGTAAAGCAAAACTAATCAGTGAAGGAAGAATAGGACCATGAATCAAGTCCACCGTTGATTTTTTATTCATAAGGGTATTATATCAGCTTTCTAGTAGAGGAACAAGGGAGTTTCGTTAAGAAAGCGTTGCCTAGATACAAACAATCTGGTATAATCGTGACAGAAAAGGAGGGTATGTATGAGCTTAACAAGCCAGTTAATTACAGATGTATTCCCAGACCTTGAGAAAGTTGACCAATTAAACAAGGAAGCCTTTCCTGAAGAAGAACGTGTCTCCTTGGAAGAATTTTTGCTTTACCAGGATAGAGATGACGCCCACTTTTTTGCTTTTTATAACAAAGAAGAGTTTGTCGGCTTTGCCTTTGCCATTTCCAACCAAAAAGCTTTCTACATTAGCTTCTTTGCCATTATGCCCCATCTCCGTAGTCATGGATATGGAAGAGAAATCATTGAAAAACTCATTGATTTTTACCAGCGTACTATGATTCTTGAAGTGGAGCGATTGGACGAAGACTGTGATAATCTCGAACAACGAAAGGCCCGCATGGATTTCTACTTACAAAATGGTTTTAAAACTGCCAATGCCTTTTTAGAATACGAGGGAATGAGTTTTGAAATTCTCTACCGTGGTGACCATTTTGATGAAGAAGTCTATCGCAACATCTTTCAAAAATTGCAAGAAGAGAATTACTTTGACTTTCGCATCAAATACCGACGCTTTAGTGATTACTAAGCAAGACAATTCCACGTATAAAAAACATTATCTTTAATCTGATATGTTTTGAATTTCGATTTATTTTCAAAATAAAAAATGCATGCAATTTATAAAATTACATGCATTATTTATTCTTATTTACAATGTAGCTTAAGCTTCTGCTCCACCTTCTGGAAGGATAAAGTAAAGAATAGCGTAAGCAAGTAGACCTGAACCACCAGCTAAAGTGAAAAGAATCCAAAGAACACGAACTAACATTGGATCCATGTTAAAGTAGTCAGCAAGACCTGCACAAACACCACCGATTTTTTTATCTTGAACGTTACGAACTAAACGTTTGTCCATTATAGTAATCTCCTTTTTTGTTGTTCTTATTCATTTTAACATCAAATTATTAGAAATTCAATAGTTTTCTGGATTTTTCTAAGGAAATAGGCCTTTTATTCTCTTTTTCAGAAAGAGTAAACCTCTAATGAATAAAAATAAAAAGTGGAAAAACTCCACTTTTTATTTTTATTCTTCAATTTCGATTTCAAGAGCATCGCCCAAATCAAGAGTTACTTCTTGGTTAGAACTTGTTTCAGTTGCTGCTGAATTATCTTTTGAACCTTCTTCCTCTTCAATCAAACCATATTGAACACGAACTTGGTGGTCAATCTCATCAAAGATTTCTGGATGATCTGCCAAGTATTTCTTCGCATTCTCAGAACCTTGTCCGATTTTTTCACCCTTGTATGAGTACCAAGCACCTGCTTTTTGGATGATATCCAAATCACTTGCAATCTTCAAGAGTTCACCAGTTCTAGAAATACCTTCTCCGTACATGATTTCAACAAGAGCTTCTTTGAACGGTGGAGCAACCTTGTTTTTCACAACTTTAATCTTAGTTTCTTTACCGACGTTGGTATCTTTTTGGTCACCAGTTCCCTTGATTTGTGTGCTCCCACGAACGTCTAAACGAACTGAAGCGTAGAATTTAAGGGCGCGTCCACCAGGTGTTGTTTCTGGATTACCAAACATAACCCCAACTTTTTCACGCAATTGGTTGATGAAGATGGCAATTGTCTTAGTCTTGTTGATAGAAGCACCAAGTTTACGCATAGCTTGGCTCATCATACGAGCTTGAAGACCAACGTGGCTATCTCCGATATCTCCATCGATTTCCGCACGAGGTACAAGAGCTGCAACCGAGTCAATAACGACTAGGTCAACTGCACCTGAGTCAATCAATTTCCCTGCAATTTCAAGACCTTGCTCACCTGAGTCTGGTTGTGACAAGAGCAATTCGTCAATATTCACTCCAAGAGCTGCTGCATAAGCTGGATCAAGCGCATGTTCCGCATCGATAAAGGCTGCAATGCCGCCTTCTTTTTGTGCTTGTGCTACAGCATGAAGGGCTACTGTTGTCTTACCTGATGATTCTGGACCGTAGATTTCAATGATACGTCCCTTTGGATAACCACCTGAACCAAGTGCAATATCAAGGGCCAACGAACCTGAGCTCATCACTTGCACTTTTTGCTCTGCACGTTCACCCAAGCGCATGATTGACCCCTTACCGAAGTCTTTTTCAATCAATTTAAGGGCATCATTCAAAGCTTTTTCACGATCAGCTCCAAATTTTTTGCCGATTTCATCTAATTTTTTTGTTGGTTTTTTCGCCATTTTGTTCTCCTATATTTTAATGTTTTTTAGAACCTTCTTCTATTATATCAAAAGTCAGTCACTTAATAAAGCTTTGCGAACTAAGTTAAACGCATGCATAACCGCAATTTTACGAACATCTGCTCGACTTCTTCCAGCTATATTGGCTTGAATGACTTCGGAACCTGATGCTTGAGATAGGCCGATGAAAACTGTCCCTGCTGGATGCCCTTCTAGGCTATCCGGACCAGCTACTCCTGTCAAGCTAATCCCAAAATCTGACTGGGTTTTGAGGCGAGCCTGCTCAGCCATTTTTTCCGCTGTATATGCTGACACGACTCCATGTTCTTCCAACTCTTCTCGTGGAATGTCTAACATCTTAGCTTTTTCTTCCAGGCTATAAGTGACAAAACCGCCTTTAAAGATAGCTGATACTCCCGAAAATTCTGCTAATGTTGCTTGGAAAAGGCCTGCTGTCAAACTTTCTGCAGCAGTGATGGTTTTCTTCTGCTTTTTCAACTTCTCAACAACTACGCTGGCTAGGCTCGCTTCCTCCCCATAGCCATAACAGATATCCTTTAAAGCAATTCCTTCAAAAGTCTGACGTGCAAAGATTTTTTCCTCTATATTATCTAAGGCCTTTCTAGCTTCTTCTTGACTAGTAGCCTTTGTAGACAAACGCAGAGTCACCTCTCCTGTTTTTGCATACGGTGCTATGGTTGGATCCATCTGCTCTTCAATCAAATCTGATAAAATCGTCACTAGCTGGCTCTCACCAATGCCAAAGAAACGTAGCACACGTGAGTACAACTTAGCTCCTGTTGTCAATCTTGGTAGTAGCTCATTTAAAACCATTGGTTTCAGTTCACTTGGCGGACCTGGTAGGACAACATAAGTCACGCCAGCTACCTCAATCATACCACCAACCGCTAGTCCCGTTTCATTGGGTAGCGGAGTTGAGCCCTCAACAATTTGTGCCTGACGTTCATTATTTGGAGTTCGAGCATAGTCTGGTAGATGAGCAAAGAAATCATCTAATTTAGCCTGTGCTTGAGCATCAAAAGTCAAATCACGCCCTAGAAATTGTGCCAAGGTTTGTTTGGTCAAGTCATCCTCTGTTGGACCTAGTCCTCCCGTTAGGATAACTAAATCACTCCGTTTCTGAGCAATCTCCAACAAGGATAAGAGACGAGATTCATTATCTCCTACAGCCGTTTGGAAGTAGACATCAACACCGATTTCAGCCAACTTTTCAGACAAAAACTGAGCATTGGTATTGACGATTTGACCTGTTAGAATTTCTGTCCCAACAGCTATTATTTCCGCTTTCATTTTTTCCTCCTACTTATCTATTCGGATTTCTTTGAAAAAATCGCAGGAAAATTCCTACGATTTGAGTATTCATTTCTTATTGTTCTTATTGTTCTTATTGTTCTTGCTGTTCTTGTTGAATCTGTTGTTCCTGTTCCGCAACAGAACTGGTATTTTGTGGTGAATGAACATAAAGATTTTCATACAAGACTACATTGGTCTCCAAGTTCGTAACCTCTGGTTGCCCGAGCGAACGACGTAACATATTTTGCATCTCTAACATATGAGCAGATGACACAATTTGGTAGGATGTCCCGTCAATCATTGCATCCTCTCCACGCAACTGTTGAGAATCAATATTTTTAAAGGAATCTTGATAACCCATCAATTGAGGAATGGTTGTTGTCGTAATCTCGATATTGGTCTGCATGTTGTCGCTAAGAGCCTTCAGAATTTCTTGGTAGTGACTGACACTATTCAAGCTAAGAATCTTCTCGACAACTTTTTGAATCACTTCACGCTGTCGTTTTTGACGACCGTAGTCTCCCTCTGGATCCTGATAACGCATACGTGAATAGACAAGAGCTTCTTCACCATTTAACTTTTGTTCACCAACACCGATAGAAATCGTATTAAATGGCTCCTGGTCTTGAATAGAGATAGGGAAACCTAGAGTATTATTTACTGTAATACCTCCGACAGCATCAACCATTCTTTGAAGACCATGCATATTGACCATCACATAGCGGTCGATATGGATATTCATCATTTTTTGAATAGTCGATATAGCCAGTTCTGCTCCACCATTGGCATAGGCAGCATTTAGTTTCGCCTCTATTACGCTACCGTCTGGTTGTTGGATTTGTGTCAAAATATCACGCTCCAAACTCATCATAACAACTTTCTTGGTCTTAGGATTTACCGTTACCAAGATCATCGAATCACTGTTACCTTCCCATGGGTCTGTGCGTTCAACGTTACCCGTATCCACACCCATCAGTAGAATTGTCAGAGGTTCAGTTGCCTCGATAACCTTCGTTTCTTCCCCGATTTGTTTATAGGTTTTGGCTAAAGTCTGTGTACTTTGTTGATAGATTGTAAAGGCAAAAGCTCCAACACCAAGCACTGTCACAAGAACAAAGCCTAAAAACATTCCGATTATTTTTTTTACCATACTTTTATTCGTCTATCAGTCGACCCATTTGGTAAACGTCAAGAAACTCTCCTCCCTCTATACAAGCACCACGTTCCTGTAATCCTTCTATGATAAAGCCCATCTTTTGATACAGATGAACAGCTGCAAGATTGCGTTTTTGAACTGTCAATTGTAAACGTCGAATACTAGCACTCGATTTGGCCCATTCAGTAGCTTCTTCCAACAGGATACTACCGAGACCATTTCCCCAGTATGCTTTTTTGATGCCCAAAAAGACATCACCAATATGTCGAACTCGCGGACGTTGATCAGCTGTAATATTGATGACCCCTGCCAATTCATTATTCAAAAAAGCTAGTAGAGTAATCTGGTTATCCGACTGGGCTTGCTTGTCAATAAAATGCCTCATTTCTGATGTAGTCATTGCAATTCCGTCTTTATCCAGACTGGTAAAGCTAGATTCCTGACCAATCTGATCCAAAAGTGCAATAAGAACCGAAGCATCTTGGACTTCAGCTTCACGGATTAAAAGATCATACTCCATCTGTCAACCTCTGCAAAAGTTCTGCTGCTCGTTGACCATGGGCATGAAAGACAACTTCGCGTCCGTCACCATCTTTGAGAATTTCTAATTCCAGATAGTCTGCCGGAAGAGCTTCTCCTAATAGATGACCCCACTCAATAACAGTCACACCTGATCCAAAAAGAAATTCATCCAAGTCGATAGAATCTGCATCCCCTTCAATACGATAAACATCCAAGTGATACAAGGGTAGACGACCTTCATATTCTCGAACAATGGTATAAGTAGGACTTTTAATCATTTGATGAATCCCTAGACCTTTAGCCAAACCTTTTGTAAGTGTTGTTTTCCCAGCACCTAATTCACCGGTCAAAATCAATACATCATTTTCCTCTAGTAAAGAGCCTAACTCTTGTCCAAGAGCAATGAGTTCATCTTCATTTTTTATGTGCATGTAATCATTATACCAAAAAGTTTTCTTTTGCGATATTTCTACTAATAAAAAAGGAGGAGATTCCTCCTTCTTTTTTTAAGTGTTTATCATTAGTTAAGAGCCATGCTGATATAGTTCAAGATAAACAAGGCATCCAAAATCCAAATCATGACATGTACATCTTTAACTTGGCCTTTGACAACCTTTGTCAAAGTATAAGTCAAGAAACCAACTGCAATCCCTTGAGTGATTGAGTAACTGAATCCCATAAAGATAGATGTGAAGAAGGCCGGAACAGCTTCTGACATATCATCCCAAGGAATGTTTTTCAAGTTAGAGAGCATCATAATTCCGACAATAATCAAAATTGGTGCAGTTGCCGCTGTTGGAACAATCGCTAACAGTGGGCTAAAGAAGCTTGATAAAGCAAAACAGATAGCAACAACAAGGGCTGTCAAACCAGTACGTCCACCAGCACCGATACCTGCCGCAGACTCAACATATGTCGTAACATTTGAAGTACCAGCAATGGCACCAACTGAAGTTGCCACCAAGTCAGAATAAAGAGCTTTATCCAATTTAGCTGACTCATGGTTTTCACCACTTGTCGCAACGATACCAACTTTTTCACCAGTACCAATAAGAGTACCGATAGTATCAAAAATATCTGTCAATGAGAAGGCAAGAATAGCCATCAAAGTTTCTGGCAAACGAGAAGTGTTTGAAATCAAAGATCCTAAACCTTCCGAACCAAGAGCAGCGCCAAACAAGGTACCTAAATCGTTAACTGCTGATGAAAGATTGTTGTTAGCGAAGTCAATCCCTGACACATTAACAAGACCAACCGCAATGGCAAGAATAGTCGTTGTTAAAATAGAAAGGATGATCCCACCTTTGATACCTTTAACAACAAAGAAGATAGTAATAGCAAGACCTGCAAGAGCTACCAAAACTGCTGTAGTATTGAAATCTACCAATCCTGGAACAGCTGCTGAGTTCGCAGTAATCGCCGCTTGAGCCTTATCTGCTCCTTCACCTGCTACAGTATAAGTACCTGGGTCAATTGAGAATTTCAAAAGACCAGCATTCTTAATACCTACATATGCTAAGAAGACACCGATACCGGCTGAAATTGCTGAGCGAAGCGTTGTAGGAATAGATTCAATGATCATTTTACGAACATTGGTCAATGTAATAATCAGTGAAATAACTCCACAGATGAAGACCATCCCAAGAGCTTCTTTCCAAGTATAACCCATCCCAAATACGACGGTAAATGTAAAGAAGGCGTTAAGTCCCATACCTGGGGCTTGAGCATATGGCAAGTTAGCATAGAAAGCCATCATCAAAGTTCCCACAACAGAACCTATGATTGTCGCCAAGAATACACCTTGAACAGGCATTCCTGTTTGTGAAAGCATTTGAGGGTTTACAAAGAGAATATAACTCATTGCAAAGAAAGTTGTTAAACCAGCAAGAACCTCTGTACGGACATCTGTCCCGTGCTCTTTTAGTTTAAATAGTTTGTCCATTTTTAATCTCCTTTGTCATTTTACGAACAATATGACTATTATAACATCAATCATTCATCTTTTCAAGGTATTTTTACCGAATTATAAAAATCTTATCCGATGCTATTCTTCTTCTTTTTACTTATTGTCAGCTTTTCTAGCCACTTTTTGATATAATAGAAAACATCTTATCTGAAACTAGATTCGGGAGGATTTTATGACTAAAAAAATGATTGCCGTTGATTTAGACGGAACTCTACTCAACTCTGAAAGCAAACTTTCTGACTTTACTATTAAAACAATTAAGAAAATCTCTAAAAAAGGCCACCAAGTCGTTATCGCAACCGGTCGCCCATACCGTATGGCCAAAGATTTTTATGACCAACTTGAACTTGAAACGCCTATGATCAACTTCAATGGTTCGCTCACTCACCTACCAGGCAAGACTTGGAAACATGAAAAGTGTCTGACTGTGGACAAAAAATACCTCTTGGATATCGTGAAGCGTAAAGAAGAAATTGAGGCAGACTTTATCGCTGGTGAATATCGTAAAAAGTTCTACATTACGGCCCCAGACCAAGAAATTGCCGATCCTAAATTATTTGGTGTTGAAAACTTTCGCCCAGAAAATCAATTCAAGTCTGACTTAGTTACTAAAGGACCTAACTGTATTTTATTACAAACTAGGGCAGACGATAAATATGCACTAGCTGAAGAGATGAACAGCTTTTACAAACACCAACTCAATATTAACACTTGGGGTGGCCCTTTGAACATTCTCGAATGCACTCCAAAAGGTGTCCACAAGGCTTTTGCCCTCGAATACCTTCTCAATGTCATGAATATCGACAAACAGAATTTGATTGCCTTTGGTGACGAACACAATGACCAAGAAATGCTTTCTTTTGCAGGTAAAGGCTATGCCATGAAAAACGCAAACCCTGCACTGTTACCTTTTGCAGACGAGCAATTACCATTGACTAACGAAGAAGATGGAGTCGCCCACTTTTTGCAGGAACGATTTCTTTAATTTCACTCATTCTATACTTTTTGGTGGACATTAGCTACCTTAAAAGTATGGAATTTTTTTGAGCTCAAAGTCAACGAAAAAAAGATTTGAATCTTTTTATCCAGATTCAAATCCTTATAAAATATCTATTTTTTTAAAACAATACGATCAGAAACGTCGCGATCCATGTCATCGATAATAATCTGGTTCTCCTCAGCTACATAAATCTTGACCTCGTCTCCGATAATAACTTTCTGATTTTCTGGTTCGAAGGTCACCTTCTTAACCTCTTGATCTCCGTCCGCTTCCACTTCTGTCCACGTTCCGGTATTTCCAGTAACTACAAGAGTAATGCTATCACCCTCGTCTTGTCCCTTGTAGGTCCCATCTAGATTAGTAGTTGTGTCAGTCTTTACACTAGTAGTAGAACTAAAAGCGCTGGTTTCTGACACTTGACTAGCGCTCGCCTCAGAGCTAGTGCTTGCTTGGGATGAAGGTGTCGATTTAGCTGTTGACGAACAAGCAACTAAAAGACTAAGACTTGCCACAGTAGCAAGAGAAAATGTAATTTTTTTTAGTGACATAATGTCTCCTTTCTTTCAGGAGCTAAAGGCAGAAAAACTGCAGAGTTATTCTACTTATACTATATTAAATAAAGGAAACAAGGTCAATCAACCAACTATGTTTTTATAAGGTAGGCACGAACTTCAGATATAAAATAGAGGGAACCTGTAACAAACAGTAAGTCTTTCTCCCCTGCAGACTTTTCAAAATCATCTATAAAGTCTCGATAGGAAGCAACTCTATGATAGCCACTCAAATCTTGCTCCTCCAAAGAGCCTTGATAGTCGAAACTCGTCACATAGAGAGCTGTATCAGGTAAATGATCTGTCAGATAAGTTAACATTCCGCTATAATCTTTACGCTTTAAAGCACCAAAAAGAATTTGAGCATGGTAGCCTTGCTGGATTTTTTCCTGGATAAATTCAACCAAACGTTCCAAGGCTGGTAGATTGTGAGCCCCATCCAGATAAATGTGCTCAGTGATAGCTTCTAGCCTTCCTGCCCATCTGGTAGCTCGCAAGGCGGCTCGTACTGCTTCTTGATCAACCTTCTCACCTCTCTGATTCATAAGCAATAGAAAGGCTTGTATGGCAAGAGCTGCGTTTTCCTCCTGATAGGCCCCTTCCAAACCTAGTTTTAGTTGGTTCAGATTCGCAAGAGAAGAAGAAAAATGACCATTCTTGAAAGAAAAATCTCGATCAGCTTGGTAGAGAGTCACATCCAAATCATGAGCAGTTCTTTGACAAACGAGCTGGGCTTCCGGTGCTAGATTGGCAATAAGAGCTGACTTGCCTGACTTAAAAATCCCTGCTTTCTGCTCAGCAATAGCTGCTAAACTATCGCCTAAAGTCTCCTGATGATCAAAGCCGATGGACGTGATAACAGCAATCTCTCCAGTTACCACATTAGTGGTATCAAGTAGTCCACCAATTCCAACTTCCAGCAAAACCAGATCCACTTCTTGCTCTTTAAAATAAAGCAAAGCAATCAAAGTCAACAACTCAAAAAAAGATAATTGATCATAAGTTTCTAGAAGTCTTTTCTCCATTGCTTTTACTTGATCAGCTAAACGAATGAAATCTGCATCCGATATGGGGTCTCCATTGATGCAAATGCGATCATGAATGCTGACAATATGGGGCGAAGTAAAGGTTCCAACTTTCTTGTCGTGAGAGACAAAAAGCTCTCTCATAAAGGCAATGGTTGATCCTTTCCCATTTGTCCCCGTCACATGGATAATTGGATAGGTTTGCTCAGGATTCCCCAGTAAATCCACTGCTTTTTGCATCCGTCCCAAACCTGATCTAAAATTCAATCCAATCCGACTATGGAGCCATTTTTCTACTTCAAACACGCTTATCTCCTTAATCTTTAATAAAAAAGCGAAGATTCTCTTCGCTTTTTACTTCATTTGCTAGAACCTAGCTTGTTTTAATTTCAATATGGGCTAAAAACATCCACTGGAGTCACCAGTTCTCTCTTATTTCAAGGAACTGGGCTGATACAGTCTCCCAGACTATCTGCGTTTTCAATTTCTAGCGCAGGGCTAAAAACATCCACTGGACTTACTGACGGTTCTTATTTTTAGCGTCAGGCTAAAAACATCCCCCGGATGTTTTTACTCCTCCATAAAGCTGTTGAAGACTTCTTCAATCATGTTCCATTCGTCATCTGAATCTTCAGGAATTGGTTGCAATTCGCCTTCTGTTCCGTCTTCATTTTCGATGAATGAGTATGCTTGAATTTCAACTTCGCCGTTTTCATCTTCTTCTGCATTAACTGGTACAAGAAGAACATAGTTTTTACCGAATTCTTCTTTTCCGTCAATAGTCAAAAGGATTTCAAACAAAGTTTCGTTTCCTTGCTCATCTACAAGTGTAATAAGTTCACGTTCTTCGTGATCGTGGTTGTGATCGTGTGACATAGTTTCTCCTCTGTCTTAAAATTTTCTATCTAAATAATTTTGCAAAATCAACTGAGCGGCTAATTTATCGATAACTTTTTTACGCTTATTACGACTAACATCTGCTTGCTCAATTAACATGCGCTCTGCAGCAACCGTGGTCAGGCGCTCATCCTGGTATTCTACTGGCAAACCAAAAAGTTCTTCCAGTTTTGCTCCATATGCTTGACTCGCTTCCACGCGCGGTCCACTGGTATTGTTCATATTTTTAGGTAAACCAACAACAAAGCGCTCCACCTTATAGCTATCAACCAATTCCTTGAGTCGTTCAAAACCGAACTCTCCCTGGTCTTCATTGATTTGGATGATTTCGAGCCCTTGTGCTGTAAACCCTAACGGATCGCTAATCGCTACTCCTACCGTTTTGGAACCAACGTCCAACCCCATAATTCTCATAGATTATAGATCGACTCCTTGTCCTTTAAGGTAGTAGCGGACCAATTCTTCAACAATCTCATCGCGTTCGTATTTACGGATTTGATTTCTTGCGTTATTGTAACGAGGAACGTAAGCTGGGTCTCCACTGAGAACATAGCCCACAATTTGATTAATAGGGTTATACCCCTTCTCATTCAATGAAGCATAGACTTCTGTCAATGTTTCACTAATTTCTTTTTTATTGGAATCATCCAATTTAAAACGTACGGTTTCTTCAGTAAATCCCATTCTAACACCCTCTTTCCTTAGAATAGTACTATTATAGCACATTCACAGTCGTTCTACAAATCACACAGTCTGATTTTGTTGATTTTCTGCGACTTTCTTACTGGACTGTCGCACCACTCGCAACTCGATTTGCGATATACTCTTCTGGTTCGTTTTTTAGTAGATTTTCTAATCCCACATTTTTTAAATATTCGCTTTCGCTTGCCTTTTTAACGTCTAGAACTTGAAAATCATAACTTGTTTTTGTTTCAATCTCGGTTTCACTTAAAAGATTGGTTTCAAGACTAAAACCAGGAATTTTTCGAGCTGCTTGAACTGACTCATCTTTATCCTCCACCTCTTTCAAAGCTTTCTTTGCATCTTCCAACCCATGTTCTGCAATGAAACTCTTGAGTTCATCTGAAACTGGTCGTTTCTGCTGAATCGTTAAGGTCAAGAATTGTTTGTCCTTATATGTAATGGTCTGAGTTTGTTTAACCCCATTTTCATTGGCTGGAAAAACTAGAGTTTTGGTAACCACAGTATTTTTTGCTGCATTTTCTAGAACTGGCAAATTAGATTGGAGAATTTCTGTCGTTGTATCTTTAGCAGGTTCCGCAGATTCTTTTTTCTGACCACAACCAGCTAGTAAAAATAGAAGGGCAACTATACCGATTACTATCTTCTTCATATTCAATTTTCCTTATTTACCTATCAAATAAGGCCAGGAGTCACTCCCAGCCTTTATGTTTTATAGTGCTGCACGTAAACGTGCTTCTGCATTTTCTACATTGCGGACAGAGCGTGGCAAGAAGGCACGAATGTCGTCTTCTTTATAGCCAACTTGCAAACGTTTCTCGTCAACAAGAATTGGACTTTTTAGGATACGTGGTGTTTCCATTATTAAGGTGAGCACCTCATTGACACTCAAATCTTCGATATCAACTCCAAGAGCTTTAGCGTAGCGATTCTTTGATGATACGATGCTCGCAATTCCATTGTCTGTTTTTGTTAGAATATCTAATAATTCTTCTCTAGAAATCCCCTCTTTACCGAGGTTTTGTTCTTTATAACTTAACTGGTGGGCATTGAGCCAGGTTTTCGCTTTTTTACAGCTAGTACAACTTGAGACTGTATAAATTTTGATCATGTACCTACCCCTTTCGCTACATGTTATTATCAGTTTAGTCTATTATACCATAAAAAACATCGGACTTGCGACCTATTTTTGAAAAAAATAAACTTTTTTTGAGTTTTTCCAACTTTTTTATTGACAAAACACGAACTATAACCACTCTCTGTACTTCTTAATGTAAAACTTCTTAATAACGGTAACGCTAAACATGTACAAGAAAATAATACCGACCAAGAACAAGAAGTATGGAAGTCCCAATGGAGCTAAACGAAGGATATTTACTAGTGGTCCATAAGGTAAACTAGTTACAAAGAAAGCTGCAACCAAAGTCATCAAAATCACAAGCCAAGCTGGTCTACTTTGTACAAAAGGAACTTTTGCTGTACGAAGCATATGGATAACCATGGTTTGAGACCACATAGATTCGATGAACCATCCTGTTTGGAACAAGATGATAAACTGAAGGGCAGATTCAGAACCATGAACATAATGATGGCCAGTCACCAAAGGAACAATGATAAAGTAGAGGAAGATAAAGGTCAAAATATCAAAGATAGATGAGATTGGACCCATCCAAACCATAAATCGTGTAATGGATTTTGCTTCCCATGTATGAGGTTGTTTGAGGAAGTCTTGATCCACATTATCAAATGGCAATGCCACACAAGACAAATCATAGACTAGATTTAGGACAATGAGATGAACAGGAGCCATTGGTAAAAATGGCAAGAAGATACTCGCAACAAGGAGTGAGAAGATATTCCCAAAGTTTGAACTAACGGTCATCTTGATGTACTTGGTCATGTTGGCGTAGACCTTGCGACCCTCAACGATACCTGTTTCAAGGACCATGAGGTCCTTGTCTAGCAAAATAACATCCGCAGTTTCCTTGGCGATATCAACTGCTGTATCCACAGAAATACCAACATCCGCCACCTTCATGGATGGGGCATCGTTAATACCGTCACCCATATAACCAACTCCATGACCATTTCTCTTCAACTGTTGAATGATACGCGCTTTTTGGTCAGGTGACAATTTAGCAAAGACTGTTACTTTTTCAACAACATCTGCCAATTCTTGGTCTGTCATTTGGTCGATATCAGCTCCCAAAAGGATATGTTCAACATCCAAACCAACCTTTTCACAGATGGCTTGGGTTACTTTTTCATTATCCCCAGTTAAAATCTTTGTTTTGACACCATGCTCAAGCAGAGCCTGAATAGCTGGTGCTGCAGATGGTTTTGGTGGATCCAAGAAGGCAAGATAACCAGTAAGGATCATGTCACTTTCATCAGTCACGGTATAAGCATAGTCTTCACGTAGACCTGATTTGTAACCTACACCTAAGACACGTAAACCTTGACGGTTTAATTGCGCAACTTCTGCTAGTACTTCTTGACGAATGTCTTCGGTTAGGGGAATGATTTCTCCACGGTACTCCACATGTGTCGAAATGTTCAACATTTCTTCTAAAGCGCCTTTGGTAACCATACTAACGACATTACTATCATCTTTGACGATAACACTCATGCGTCTACGTTCAAAATCAAATGGTAGTTCGTCGATTTTTTGGAAACTAGTATCTAAATTTTGTAGGATAGCGTGTTCTTTGGACTCTTTTTCAGTTCTACTGATGATAGCACGGTCCATCAAGTTTTTCAAACCGGTTTGAAAATGTGAATTTAGATAAGCTCTTCTTAAGACCGCCATATCCAAATCACCGTGGATATCCAAAGGATATTCTAAAACAATCTCATCCTGCGTTAAAGTTCCAGTTTTGTCCGTACATAGGATATCGATTGCTCCTAAGTCCTGGATAGCGTTGAGTTTTTTGATGACCACCTTTTCCTTGGCCATGATAATAGAACCTTTGGCCAAGCTGGCTGTAATAATCATTGGAAGCATTTCTGGTGTAAGTCCGACACCAACACTCAAGGCAAAGACTCCAGCCTCTAGCCAGTCTCCATCGGTCAAACCATTTGCAAAAAACACGATCGGAACCATGACAAGCATCAAACGAATCAAGAGCCAGGAAATGCTGTTCATTTCACGTTCAAAAGAAGTTGGTTCATCGTAGGTGTTGAGAGTCTGTTCAATAGCTCCCATCATGGTGTCATCACCAACAGCTAGAATCATAGCTGTAGCACTTCCTGAGATAACGTTTGTCCCCATGAAGGCTAAAGATTCTGCTTCTAACAGGCTCTCTACATTTTGAGTAGTAGCTTTATTTAAAGCAAGCTTTTCGACTGCATCACTTTCTCCAGTCAAACCTGACTGTTGAACAAAAAAGTCTCGTGATTCAAATAAGATGACATCTGCTGGAATCATATCTCCAGCGCTCAATTTCACAAGATCTCCCACAACCAACTCATCGATAGGCAACTCTTGTTCAAGACCATCACGAATAACAGTTGCTGTATTGACAATCATTTTTGAAAGATTGGTTGTTGCCTTGTCGCTCCGCAATTCTTGGACAAAACGAATACCTCCTGAAATCAAAACCAAGACAACGATAATGATAGAAGTCGTTGGATCCTCTTGACCGGGTTTGGCAAGCCAGACGTTTGTAACGAGAGAGATAAAGGCAATCACAAGCAAAATGATTGTGAAAGGATTGATAATGGACTCATAAATCTTTTTAAAGATGGAATCCTCTTGACCCTTTGTGATGGTGTTTTCACCATATAGGTCACGGTTTTCTTCGACTTGTTCTGAATCTAAGCCTTTTAGACTTGTATGGTAAAAAGCTAGACTTTCTTTGAATGGAGTTTGAATAGCTGCTGCTAATCTTTCTTTTGTAGTTTTCATTGGTTTCTCCTATCTGTATGAATAGTGATTTCATACACAGGGACCAATCACTTTATAAGGACAGAACGACACAAATCAGCGATTGGCTGTGTATGTGCGGTTCTGGATGATCGTCAATTTGCATCGTTTGTCTCCTTTCTTTGTTTTAAAACAGCAGAAAGTCCTGCCATAAAATGGCAGGACTAAAAAACTTATTGTCTGTTTTCGTTCAAGCTTTAACTCCATAGGGCGATGTAATGAGCTTAGTCTTGACCTTCGCGACCAGGACTGTTGACCAACGAGTAGTGTCTCCACTGCTTTGCGGTAGTCATCCGTATCCCTATGGTAGCCTCACCTACCGTTTTCGCCTTTCAGTATAAACCTTTAACTAGTAAAAGTCAACGATTTATCTCAATTTTCTTAGATTACGATTAATTCTTTTGGAGCAAGGGTTAATAACTCACAACCTGTATCTGTAATCAAGATATCATCTTCGATACGAACACCGTATTTACCTTCAATATAAATACCAGGTTCATCAGTCAAGACCATTCCAGATTTAATAACTTCTTTGGAAGTTTGGCTAAAGTAAGGTTCTTCGTGGATATCAAGTCCGATACCATGCCCGATACCGTGTGTAAAGTATTCGCCATAGCCTGCTTCTACAATAATATCACGAGGGATTTTATCAAAATCACGGAAACCTAAGCCATCCTTAGCTTGGTCAATCAGAGCTTGGTTAGCCTTCAAAACAGTGTTGTAGATTTCTGCTTGTTCATCACTGACATGGCCTAGATAGATGGTACGTGTCATATCACTGACATAGTGGTCATAAAGGCAACCGAAGTCCATGGTGATTGCTTCGCCTAGTTCTACTGGCTTGTGCATTGGGTGGGCGTGAGGTTTAGAAGAGTTGATCCCACTCGCTAGAATCGTGTCAAAAGACAAACCAGCAGCGCCTAATTCACGCATACGGAAGTCCAGGAAGTTGGCAATTTCAATCTCTGTCTTACCTGGCTTGATAAAGTCAAGAGCATCGTGGAAAGCTTGGTCTGAGATGGAACAAGCCTTACGAATAGTCGCAATCTCTGTCTCATCCTTAATCATACGAAGGGCTTCAACAAACTGTGTCTGTGGAACTAGTTCTAAACCTTCAAAGGCGGTTTGCATGCGATGGTAATAAGAAACTGAAATCTCATCTTCAAAACCGATACGAGAAAGGCCCATATCTTTTGCAATCTTTGCGATAGTTGCCAACTCATCACGTTCTGCAAAAATCTCAAAGCCAGTAACTTCTTGCTTGGCAGCGATAATATAGCGGGCATCTGTCACCAAGACTTGACGGTCACGACTGATAAAGACCGTTCCATTTGAACCCCAAAATCCTGTCAAATAGTAGACATTTTTAAGGTTATTGATAATGATTCCATCTAGTTCTTTTTCTTGCATTTTATCTAAAAATGCTTGCACACGTTTATTCATGATGTAACTTTCCTTTCAAATACTGTCCTGTATAGCTAGCTTCATTGGTAGCTACTTCCTCTGGTGTTCCTGTTGCGATAATAGTTCCGCCACCGACACCACCTTCTGGACCTAGGTCGATGATATGGTCTGCTGTTTTGATAACATCTAGATTGTGCTCAATGACGAGAACTGTATTTCCATCATCGACAAAGCGGGACAAAACGGTGAGTAGGCGAGCGATGTCCTCAGTATGCAACCCAGTTGTCGGTTCATCTAAAATATAGAAAGACTTACCTGTCGAACGCTTGTGGAGTTCACTAGCCAGCTTCATACGCTGGGCTTCTCCACCAGAGAGTGTCGTAGCTGGTTGTCCCAAAGTCACATATCCTAGACCAACATCTTTGATGGTCTGGAGTTTGCGTTGAATTTTCGGAATATGTTGGAAAAATTCTACTGCGTCATTGACCGTCATATCCAAGACTTGCGAGATATTCTTTTCCTTGTAGTGAACTTCTAGCGTTTCACTGTTGTAGCGAGTCCCATGACAGACTTCGCAGGCTACGTAAACATCTGGCAAGAAGTGCATCTCAATCTTGATAATCCCGTCACCCGAGCAAGCTTCACAGCGACCGCCCTTGACGTTGAAACTGAAACGCCCCTTCTTATAGCCACGAATCTTGGCTTCATTTGTCTGAGCAAAGAGGTCCCGAATGTCATCAAAAACACCTGTATAGGTAGCAGGGTTAGACCTCGGTGTTCGTCCGATTGGACTTTGGTCAATATCTATCAGACGGTCGATATGTTCAATCCCTGTAATGGTTTTAAACTTACCAGGCTTGTCTGAATTGCGATTGAGCTTTTGTGCAATGGCTTTTTTGAGAATACTGTTAATGAGGGTCGACTTCCCTGAACCAGAAACACCCGTTACTGCAATGAATTTCCCTAATGGGAAGCGAGCAGTGATATTTTGCAAGTTGTTCTCACGCGCACCTGTCACTTCGATAAAGCGACCATTGCCTACACGGCGTTCTTGCGGCACTGGAATCGCGCGTTTTCCTGATAGATACTGTCCTGTAATGGATTTGCTGTTGCGAGCTACCTGCTTAGGCGTTCCTGCAGCAACAATTTCTCCACCAAAGACACCCGCTCCAGGACCGACGTCAATCAAATAATCCGCCTCTCGCATGGTATCTTCATCATGTTCTACTACGATCAAGGTGTTCCCCAAATCACGCATCTTTTTCAGACTGGCAATCAGACGGTCATTGTCCCTCTGGTGAAGACCGATGGACGGCTCATCTAAGATATAGAGGACTCCTGAGAGATTGGAACCAATCTGAGTCGCCAAGCGAATACGTTGGCTCTCCCCACCTGATAATGTTCCTGCTGAACGAGAAAGTGTCAGATAGTTAAGTCCGACATTATTAAGGAAGGTCAAGCGGTCTTTGACTTCCTTAAGAATTGGACGAGCAATGATGGCTTCATTTTTTGATAGGGTCAACCGATCAATAGCTTCCAAATGGTCTGCGATGGAGAGGTCTGAAATTTCTCCGATATGGAGCCCTTTTTCTCCCCCTACTCGAACAGATAAGGCTTGGTCATTGAGACGATAACCATGACAAGTGCCACAAGTCAGCTCGTTCATATAGAGACGCATTTGTGTACGAGTGTAGTCGCTATTGGTTTCATGATAGCGACGCTTGATATTACCAATCACTCCTTCAAATGGAATATCGATATCACGAACTCCGCCGAATTCATTTTCATAGTGGAAATGGAATTCTTTCCCATCTGAACCATAGAAAATGAGATGTTTATTCTCTTCAGACAACTCCTCAAAAGGCGTATCCATATCCACTCCAAAAGCTGTCATGGCTTGTTCCAGCATATTTGGATAATAGTTAGAAGAGATTGGATTCCAAGGCGCTAAGGCTCCCTCGCGAAGAGTCTTGCTAGCATCTGGTACAACTAAATCCGTATCAACCTCTAGCTTGATTCCCAAACCATCACACTCACTACAGGAGCCAAAGGGTGCATTGAAGGAGAAGAGACGAGGTTCTAACTCTGGAACCGTAAATCCACATACTGGACAAGCATAGTGTTCTGAAAAGAGCAACTCTGAATCATCCATAGTATCAATAACGACATAACCTTCAGCGATACGGAGAGCTGCTTCAATCGAATCAAAAAGACGACTACGGATACCATCCTTGATGATGATACGGTCTACCACCACATCGATGGTGTGTTGTTTATTCTTTTCAAGTTCAGGAACTTCAGTCACATCATAGACAACCCCATCGACACGGACACGGACGTAACCATCCTTTTGAATCTTTTCAATCAGAGTCTTATGCTGACCCTTTTTCTTACGAATAACAGGAGCTAGAATCTGCAAGCGTTGGCGCTCTGGTAATTCCAAGACCTTGTCTACAATCTGTTCGACAGACGAAGCCTTGATAGCGCCATGTCCATTGATACAGTAGGGTGTTCCTACACGAGCATAGAGGAGACGGAGATAGTCGTTGATTTCCGTCGTAGTACCGACAGTCGAACGTGGATTTTTACTAGTCGTTTTCTGGTCAATGGAAATAGCAGGACTAAGACCATCGATAGAGTCCACATCTGGTTTCTCCATATTCCCTAAGAACTGACGAGCGTAGGCTGATAGACTCTCAACATAGCGACGTTGCCCTTCTGCATACAGGGTATCAAAGGCAAGACTGGACTTGCCCGAACCCGACAGCCCCGTCACCACAACTAGCTTGTCACGTGGAATTTCCACATCAATATTTTTTAAATTATGGGCGCGTGCCCCATGGATGACAATCTTATCTTGCATATTACTTCTTTCTAGTTCATTGTTGCTTTCCATTATACCAAAAAAAGTGAAATTCTATTACCAAAAAAGGCGAATTTGTAGTATAATAGTACGGTGCTAAAAATCACTTAAACACAGAATAGATTAGGAAAGGATAGGGGATATGAAACAAGTCTTTCTCTCAACAACAACTGAATTTAAAGAGATCGATACGCTCCAGCCGGGCACTTGGATCAATCTCGTCAATCCTACCCAAAGCGAATCGATGGAAATTGCTTCTGCTTTTGAGATTGATATCGCGGATCTCCGTGCACCACTCGATGCGGAAGAAATGTCTCGTATCACGATTGAAGATGAATACACTCTGATCATCGTAGACGTTCCCATTACTGAAGAGAGAAATAATCGCACCTACTATGTGACTATCCCCTTAGGGATTATCATCACAGAAGAGGCTATTATTACCACTTGTTTGGAACCTCTACCGCTTCTAGATATCTTCATCAACCGTAGACTTCGGAATTTCTATACCTTTATGCGTTCGCGCTTTATCTTTCAAATCCTCTACCGCAACGCTGAAATATACCTGACAGCCCTTCGTTCAATTGAACGTAAGAGTGACCAGATTGAAAGCCAGCTACATCAATCCACTCGAAACGAAGAATTGATTGAACTCATGGAGTTGGAAAAGACTATCGTCTACTTTAAAGCCTCTCTTAAGACAAATGAGCGCGTGATTAAAAAGTTGACCAGCGCAACTAGTAATATTAAAAAATACCTTGAGGACGAAGACCTGCTGGAAGATACCTTGATTGAAACCCAACAGGCCATTGAGATGGCAGACATTTATGGAAATATCTTGCACTCAATGACAGATACCTTTGCATCAATTATTTCAAACAACCAGAATAATATCATGAAAACCTTGGCCCTTGTGACCATCGTTATGTCTATCCCAACCATGATCTTCTCGGCTTACGGTATGAACTTTAAAGACAATGAAATCCCTCTAAACGGGGAACCAAACGCTTTTTGGCTCATCGTCTTTATCGCCTTTGCTATGAGTGTTTCTCTCACTCTTTACCTCATCCATAAAAAATGGTTCTAAACAGGAGTTATTATGTCACAGATTGATTTAAAAGAATTAACAAAGAAAAACCAAGAATTTATCCATATTGCAACCCAGCAATTTCTCAAGGACGGAAAAACAGATGCTGAAATCAAGGCTATCCTTGAAGAAGTCATTCCTCATATCCTCGAAGAACAACCAAAAGGAGTGACAGCACGTTCTATCTACGGAGCACCAACTCACTGGGCTCATAGCTTCAGCGAAAAAGAGCAATACGAAAAAGAACATCCAAAAGAAAACGACGATCCAAAATTGATGATGTTGGATTCAGCCCTTTTCATCACAGGATTATTTGCAGTAGTTAGCGCCTTGATGAGCTTCTTCTCAAACCAACCTGTGGCCTACGGATTGGTAACACTTATCAGTGTAGGGGCCTTTGGTGGAGTTGCCTTTTACCTGCTCTACCACTTCATCTACCGCTACTACGGACCAGATACTGACCGTAGCCAACGCCCACCATTCTGGAAATCACTTTTGGTTATGTTAGCAACCATGTTTGCCTGGGTCTTCATCCTCTTCTTGAGTAACTTCCTTCCACAAGCCATCAATATCAGCTTACCTCCTCTTGTTTTATTGGTTATCGGAGGAGCTCTCCTTGCCCTACGTTTCTACCTCAAAAAACGTTTCAACATCAAGAGCGCAAGTGCTGGACCTGCTAGATATTAAGATAAACAATAAAAGTAGTGTGTTTTACAGACAGACTACTTTTATTATGGCTCCAAAGCTTTTTTTTATTCTCCAAAGAAAAGTAGCTACATTTTCTAAAAACGTTCTAATGTAAAGTCTTTCCTTAGAATCCCGAGGTTTTGTCCTTGAATCCAAGTTGTTTTTCTGTTATACTAATAAAGTAATAAGGAGAAATATATATGACTAAACAGAGAATTAATCAAATTGTTGGTTCAATCGGTGCCTTTATCGGAATTATTGTATTTATAGCCTACATCCCTCAAATTTTTGCCAATTTACAAGGGAACAAAGCTCAACCATTCCAACCTTTATCAGCAGCTGTCTCTTGCTTAATCTGGGTCATTTATGGATGGACAAAAGAGCCTAAGAAAGACTGGATTCTAATCATTCCAAACTCGGCTGGGGTTATCCTTGGCGGACTGACCTTCCTTACTGCTCTATAAGAAATTAACTACTATAAAAGCAACCACATGATTGGTTGCTTTTTTACTACTTTCTTGATCTAAAAGCCTTCTTCTGACTCTAATTCTTGTTGTTTTCCCTCATCTTTTGTGATACAATAGCATCAATTTTTTCTAGGAGGATAATATATGACTTCTACTATTGGTATTATAAGTTTATCTAGTGGGATTATCGGAGAAGACTTTGTCAAACACGAAATGGACTTGGGTGTCCAACGTCTCAAGGGCCTCGGACTCAATCCTATCTTTTTACCCCATTCGCTAAAAGGCTTAGACTTTATCAAAGAACATCCTGAAGCTCGTGCGGAGGATTTGATGCAGGCATTTTCTGATGAAAGCATCGACATGATCTTATGCGCCATCGGTGGAGACGATACCTATCGTTTATTGCCTTATCTTTTTGAAAATGACCAACTACAAAAGGTTATCAAACAAAAAATTTTTCTTGGCTTCTCGGATACAACTATGAACCACCTCATGTTGCATAAACTAGGAATCAAGACTTTTTATGGTCAATCCTTTTTAGCAGACATTTGTGAGTTAGACAAAGAAATGTTGCCATACAGCCTCCACTACTTCAAAGAATTGATTGAGACGGGAAAAATCTCAGAAATTCGCCCTAGTAACGTTTGGTATGAGGAACGAACTGACTTCAGTCCCAAGGCTCTGGGAACACCTCGTGTCAGCCATGCAAATACAGGTTTTGACTTGTTACAAGGAACTGCCCAGTTCGAGGGAAAAATCCTCGGTGGTTGTCTTGAGTCTCTCTATGATATTTTTGACAACTCTCTACACGCAGATAGCACAGATCTCTGCCAAAAATACAAACTTTTCCCTGACTTATCCGACTGGAAAGGAAAGATTCTATTGCTAGAAACAAGTGAAGAAAAGCCTGAACCTGATGATTTTAAAAAAATGTTGCAGGCTTTAAAAGAAACTGGGATATTCGAAGTCATCAGTGGACTCTTGGTCGGAAAACCTATGGATGAAACCTTCTATGACGACTATAAGGAGGCTTTAATGGACACCATTGATAGCAATATCCCGATTGTCTATAATCTAAACGTTGGCCATGCTACACCAAGAACTATTGTCCCCTTTGGAGTCCACGCCCATGTAGATGCAAAGAAGCAAGTCATTCGCTTTGACTATAACAAAGAAAGCTGAGATGAATTTCTCAGCTTTTTCTATATTCTGCGATGTTCTAGACATCTAACGTCACTTATTTCCACTTTTCCATTCACAATCATTCTCATGGTCATCAACTAGCCCTGCAGCCTGCAGAAAGGACAAGACAGCGACTGGTCCTGTGAACTTAAAACCACGTTTTTTGAGATCCTTGGATATTTTTTCAGACAAAGGCGTTTTGGCTGGTGCTTGACTGTAGTCCGGGATATCATTGACCATGGTTTTCCCCTCTACAAAAGACCAGAGATAAGCATCAAAAGAGCCAAACTCTTTCTGAACTTGTAGAAAAGCCTGGGCATTCGCTCGCGTCGCAAAAATCTTGGCGCGATGACGAATGATAGCTGGATTGTCTAACAAAGCTTCCAGTTCTTCATCCGCCATGTCTACAACACATTGAATTTGGTAACCCTGAAAAGCTTGACGGAAAGCCTGCCGTTTATTAAGCACCGTTTCCCAAGATAGACCGGCCTGATAAGTCTCCATACAAAGCAACTCAAAAAGCGCCTGGTCTTCATGGAGAGGCTGTCCCCATTCCTCATCATGGTAGGCTACATAAAGCGGGTTGTTCATTTTAACCCAGCCACAGCGTTTTGGCATCTTCTTCTCCTATTTCACCAACATCTTAAGGGCAGATTTGATGTAGTTCTCTGCCGTATCCGAAGTTCCTTCAAAGAATTTCTTGATTTTCTTAAGTTCCGTTGCCTTGTAGCCCAATGCCAACATGGCTTCCATGGCTTCTTCCAACTCTTGATTGTCGTTGCTAGATGGAGCAGTAGTCTTAGCAGGGAGGTCATCGCCTGCCACAACCACTTTACCTTCTAGGTCCAAGACCATCTGTTGGGCTGTTTTCTTGCCAATTTTGGGGAACTTGGTCAAGTAAGTGATATTCTTAGTCTCAATCGCTTGAACAAGCCCAGCATTGTCATCCGCCGCAATAATAGCAAGAGCAGAAACAGGGCCAATACCTGACACCGAAATCAAGCTGAGAAAGAGCTTTTTCTCGTCTTCTGAACGGAAACCGTAAAGGAGATGAGCATCTTCACGAACAACTTGATGCACATATATTTGTGCTTCTTGGTTGACTTGCCCTGAGTAAGCATAAGGGTTGGCTACGTGTAGGATGTAGCCGATGCCGTTAGTTTCTAGAACGATGTATTTAGCAGTAATTTTGGTAATGATACCTTTTAGATATTCGTACATAATTTTCCCTTCAATTTATACTCAATGAAAATCAAAGAGTAAACTAGTAAGCTAACCTTAGGCATAACTTAAGTTAGACAAGGTAAGGCTGACGCAGTTTAAAGAGATTTTCGAAGAGTATTAGTATTTTCCTAGTTCTCGTAGACTCGTGTGATTTTCCTGAATGCGACGGAACATCTTTTCCATATCTGACTTGGTAAAGTGGATCAAAACAGGGCGTCCGTGCGGACAGTTGTATGGGTTGTCACATTGAGAGAGCTGATAGAGGAGCTGTCTAGCAGAGTGGTCATCAATACGATGATTGGCCTTGATAGACCGCTTGCAGGACATCATGATGGCTAGCTCTGCTCGGTATTTCTTGATAGAAACTTCCTTAGTCAAGAGCAGCATATCGCACATTTCATAGATGCCAGACTCAATTTCTTCCTCTGCCATCCAAATAGGATGCTCACGCAGGATAAATTGATTTTCTCCGTACTCTGCTAGAAAGACGCCGACTTCCTCTAAAAGAGGCATTCTTTCCTTGAGACGAAGGGCATCATCTGCAGGAAATTCAAAGATGTAAGGCACTAGGAGTTGCTGCTGGCTCTGGTCAACATTACCAATACTTTCGCGATACTCCTCATACTTAACCCGCTCCTGGGCTGCGTGTTGGTCTATGATGTAAAGCCCATCTCGACCTTGGGCAAAGAGATAGGTGCCGTGCATCTGACCGAAAAATTCCAACTCTGGGAAGCTCGAAGACTCTTCTCGCTCTAGCTTACCATAAGCCTTATCCAAACTAGCCATATCTAACTCTGGATGATCCAGTTGGTCGTAGCTGACCGATTTTCTCTCTGCAAAATGCAGTTTGGCTGGCTTGGTCAACTGATCCAATGTTTCCTTGGCGAAGAGGTTCAAATCCTGTTTCTCTTCAGTCAAGTCTACTTGACTGTCTGAAACCTCAGCTGGAATTGAGATTGTTGCTTCCGTTTGCTCGTAGTAGAGATTGTTTTCTTTAAGTGGGAGAATGGTTTGCTCTACTTTTTCACGATTGCGAACGGTAGATTTGGCAAGATTTTCCAAGGCATCTGGAATCAAGGTCTGTTCCTTTAGACTCTTTGCGATAGCTTCTGAAACCAGTGCCATAAGCTCTCTTTCCTTGGAAATCCGCACTTCTTGCTTGGTTGGATGCACATTGACATCTGCTAGATACGGATCGATCTGGATGTGAATAACAGCCAGCGGAAAACGCCCCACCATGAGCTTGCTACCGTAACCATCTAAAATAGCACGATTGAGCAGGAAGTTTTTGATATAACGGCCATTGATAAAAAGACTGATATAGTTGCGATTAGCCCGCGTCAATTCAGGCAATGAGACAAAACCTGAAATTTCAAAATCTAGGTCAGAATTCTCAATTTCAACCATCTTTTTGGCACTAGCTAAACCATAAATCCCAGCAATGGCTTGACGCAGTTGACCCGTACCAGCTGTTCGTGTCATCTCCTTGCCATCGCTAATCAGGCTAAAGGAAATCTCAGGATGGGCCAAGCCTAGACGATTGACAATATCGATGATATGAGACAACTCTGCCTGCTGGCTCTTCATATACTTGAGACGGGCTGGTGTGTTGAAAAAGAGATCCTCCACACAAATCTTGGTCCCAACAGGACTAGTCGCAGGGATGATTTCTTCTACTTCTCCCCCACGAGCTACTAGCTTGGTCCCGTGACTTGCACCCTCTACTGCAGTCAAAAGAGTCAGTACACTAACAGATGCGATAGAAGGCAGAGCTTCACCACGAAAACCGAGGGTTCGAATCCGAAAAAGATCCGCTTGATTCTTAATCTTACTGGTTGCATGACGGCGGAGAGCCAACTCCACCTCATCGTGGGCAATCCCGTGACCATTATCGGTGATTTGGATTTTCTTAAGACCAGCTTCCTCAATCTCAACGATAATCTGGCTTGAGCCAGCGTCGATAGCATTTTCAACCAACTCTTTAACTACACTGGCAGGACGTTCGATCACTTCTCCTGCTGCGATTTGATTGGCCAAGACTTCTGGCAATTCAATAATATGAGACATCTTTCAGCCCCTTTCTCAACGATTTTTATCTATTTCTCTGAAAATAAGCTAGTGCTATTATACCATATTTCACTCGTTTCCAAAAAAGTCCAAGCAGCAACTTTCTCCCCTAAGATACTAGGCTATTTCCTGACTTTGTGGTACAATAGGTAGAAACAATATTTTAAAAAGGAGAAAAGACACATGCACATTTTTGATGAGCTAAAAGAGCGTGGTTTGATTTTTCAAACGACTGATGAAGAAGCTTTGCGTAAAGCCCTAGAAGAAGGTCAAGTTTCTTATTATACTGGCTACGATCCAACTGCTGACAGCCTTCACCTAGGCCACCTTGTCGCAATCTTGACAAGTCGTCGTTTGCAGTTAGCAGGTCACAAACCTTATGCGCTCGTTGGCGGTGCTACAGGTCTCATCGGAGATCCGTCCTTCAAAGATGCTGAACGTAGTCTCCAAACAAAAGACACAGTAGATGGCTGGGTCAAGTCTATCCAAGGACAACTTTCTCGCTTTCTTGATTTTGAAAATGGTGAAAATAAAGCTGTCATGGTCAACAACTACGACTGGTTTGGCAGCATCAGCTTCATTGACTTCCTCCGAGATATCGGAAAATACTTCACTGTCAACTACATGATGAGCAAGGAGTCTGTGAAGAAACGTATTGAAACAGGGATTTCTTACACTGAGTTTGCCTACCAAATCATGCAAGGTTATGACTTCTTCGTTCTTAACCAAGAGCACAATGTAACCCTTCAAATCGGTGGTTCTGACCAGTGGGGAAATATGACAGCTGGTACCGAATTGCTTCGTCGTAAAGCTGACAAGACTGGTCACGTTATCACTGTCCCACTCATCACAGACGCAACTGGTAAGAAATTTGGTAAATCAGAAGGAAATGCAGTTTGGCTCAACCCTGAAAAGACTTCTCCATACGAAATGTACCAATTCTGGATGAATGTCATGGACGCTGACGCTGTTCGCTTCTTGAAAATCTTTACTTTCTTGTCACTTGACGAGATTGAAGACATCCGTAAACAATTTGAAGCGGCGCCACACGAACGCTTGGCTCAAAAAGTCTTGGCTCGTGAAGTCGTTACACTTGTTCACGGTGAAGAAGCCTACAAAGAAGCTCTCAACATCACTGAGCAACTCTTTGCCGGAAATATCAAAAACCTTTCTGTCAAAGAACTCAAACAAGGACTTCGTGGCGTGCCAAACTACCAGGTACAAGCAGACGAAAACCACAATATCGTAGAACTCCTCGTATCATCTGGCATTGTTAATTCAAAACGCCAAGCCCGTGAAGACGTACAAAACGGAGCTATCTACATCAACGGTGACCGTATCCAAGACCTTGACTATGTCTTGAGTGACATAGATAAGTTAGAGAACGAACTCACTGTTATCCGCCGTGGTAAGAAGAAATACTTCGTCCTTACATATTAAAAAGTAGACTGGAGGCATTTGCCATCCAGTTCTTTTTTTGCTAGACTAAAACTATGAATACAAACCTCAAACCCAAACTCCAGCGCTTTGCTTCTGCTAGTGCCTTTTCCTGCCCTATCTGCCAAGAAAACCTGATCTTGGTAGAGTCTAGTCTCAAGTGTGAACATCGCCATTCTTTTGACCTAGCAAAATTCGGCTATGTCAATCTAGCTCCCCAAATCAAGCAATCCGCCAACTACGACAAGGAAAACTTCCAAAATCGCCAGCAAATCCTAGAAGCTGGTTTTTATCAGGCTATTTTAGAAACCATCTCGGACTTACTAGCAACGAATCCATCCGCAAAAACTGTATTAGATATTGGTTGTGGCGAAGGATTCTACTCTCGCAAACTTCAGGAAGTTCATCCTGACAAGACCTTTTACGCCTTTGATATTTCAAAAGACTCAGTTCAAATCGCAGCCAAAAGCGAACCCAACTGGGCAGTCAATTGGTTTGTTGGCGACTTAGCTCGACTTCCTATAAAAGATGCCAGCATGGATATCCTACTTGACATTTTTTCTCCTGCCAACTATGGTGAATTTCGCCGCGTTTTATCCAAAGACGGTATCTTAATCAAGGTTGTTCCTACCGAAAATCACCTCAAAGAAATCCGCCAAATGGTACAAGACCAGCTGACAAAGAAGGACTATTCCAACCTAGATATCAAGGAACATTTCCAGGAACATTTCATCATTCAAACTAGTCAAATAGCTTCCCTGACCAAGACCATCACCACAGAGCAGCGCCAAGCTCTGCTTAGCATGACTCCCCTACTCTTTCACGTTGACAAAAGCAAGATTGACTGGAGTCAGTTAATGGAGATCACCATCGAAGCAGAAATCCTTGTTGGGAAAGCACTGTAAATTAGATTTTGATATACTATAACACCCGCACCTTAGAGGTACGGGTGTAATTTTATTTTGCTAATGCATAACCTTTTAGAGGAAAGAAAAATTTATGATATAAAGCTTATCTATTTATTGTGATATAACAAACTAGCGATGTTACAACTATGACTTAGTTAGACATCGCTCGTTTAAATTCGTGTATACAAGCCTCATTTAATTTTTGTAGCTCATTTTCAGCTTTTATATTATCTAAAATACGTGATTTTCTTGAATTAAAGAAATCAATATCTAAAAAATCTTTAGCGAAAGAATTTTCTTCATTTTCAGCTTTTATATTATCTAAAAAAACTTTAACGAAAGAATTTTCTTCATTTTCAGCTTTTATATTATCTAAAAAAACTTTAGCGAAAGAATTTTCTTCATTTTCAGCTTTTATATTATCTAAAAAATCTTTAGCGAAAGAATTTTCTTCATTAGAGGATAACTGTCCTTTTTGCAAAGCAAAACGAATACTATTTTTACTCATCTTTTAAGCCTCCTTCAATCATATTTATAAAGATTATGACTTTACTAATACGTGAATATATATTATCTAACCCATTCACAATTAGTTCACTTAAACGTTCTTCAACTTCAGTGGGAACATTCTTATAGTCAATAGTAACCACTTTTTCTCCCTGAATTGGAAAAGCGCTTATTGATTTATAGCGACTATCTAATAAGTATTTTTCCCAATCAGGATCTGATTCTAAATGATTTGATAATTGCTTTGTTCGTTTTCTAAATGCTCTTCCCGCAATAGAATTATTAATATCTAATTCCCTAGTACTTGAACGTAAAAAAGTGGCACTTCTAGCGATGATATTCAATTTATCTTCGCTTCCTTCTTTATTTGAAAGTCCCCATACAGATATTCGACATTTATTTTCAGAATTAAATTCGCTAGTCAACACATCAATGTATCTTTGGACAGCAGCAATTAATACATCGTAGACCTCATTGATACGTTCGATTTTCTTCTCCTTGCTATCATCCGAAACTTCAATAATTCGAACAATTTGATCTTCTAAAGTCAGTATAATTTCTTCCAGAAGTTCAAAATTGGTTTTTAATACGGTGTTAAAATATCTAATCTGTCTATTTTCTTCCAAAAGTTGCTGATTTTGCTTAGATAAATTAAATACTCTTGATTCCTTATCAACAGCATTTGCATATTTCCAAATCGTATAAATTATAAAAACAAATACTAAAGCTACTCCAACAACCGTAAGTACAGAGATAATAATTCTGGCCCAATCGGGCAGATTTGCAAAAATTTGAGAAATTAATTCACTCATGATTGCTCCTAGCATATGAAAAGTTTATGTAGTATTAATACTTTTGTTAATTATTATATTCTACCGTAAGTTTCATATTTTTTCAAGAAATATATGAGACTTATTTGTACTACTGGTCTATTGATGTGCGATTAAATGAGTTACGAGCATCCAATCATCTTTTTATATAATCTTGTTGGTATTTTCCATATTTAGATTTGAAATGTAATTTACATACAAACTATATAATTTAAAATTAATCACTAAAATTAATTGACGGAGTTCCTCATAGTAAAAACGCATCCTAAATAGATGCGTTTTTGTTTAATCTTAGTTCAAGTGCCAGATATCTTCGTTGTACTGAGCGATTGTACGGTCAGATGAGAAGAATCCTGCTTTAGCAATGTTGACGATGACTTTATCCAACCATGCGTCACGGTTTTCGTAATCAGCAAGCATTTGCTCTTTGACTTTGATGTAGTCTTCCAAGTCAAGAAGAGTCATGAACCAGTCTTTGTTGATCAATTCGTTGTAAAGACGTTCCAAGCGTTCTTTCTTACCAACTGCAAGAACAGCGTCGCTCACGATAAAGTCAACCAATGGTTTGATCGCTTTGCGAGCGTAGAATTCGCTTGATTTGTAAGCTGATTTTGCGTAAAGATCGATAACAGTTTCTGAATCTTCACCAAAGATGTAGATGTTTTCGTCTCCAACCAACTCAGCGATTTCCACGTTAGCACCGTCCATAGTACCAAGAGTCAAAGCTCCGTTCAACATGAATTTCATGTTACCAGTACCTGAAGCTTCTTTAGAAGCAAGTGAGATTTGTTCTGAGATGTCACATGCTGGGATAAGGAAGCTTGCTGCAGTAACGTTGTAGTTTTCAACCATTACCACTTGCAAGTGTGGAGCTACTGCTGGGTCGTTAGCAATCACTTCTGACAAGCAAAGGATCAAGTGGATGATGTCTTGAGCAATTGTGTAGGCAGGAGCTGCTTTACCACCAAAGAATACTGTGATTGGACGAGCAGGGATATTACCAGCCTTGATGTCCAAGTATTTGTGGATCACATACAAAGCGTTCATTTGTTGACGTTTGTACTCGTGAAGACGTTTGATTTGGATATCAAAGATAGAGTTAGTATTGATTTCCACACCTTGGTGTTCTTTCAAGTGACGAGCCAATTTACGTTTGTTGTGAGCTTTGATGCTTTTCAATTTTTCTTTGACAGCAGCCTTGTCTTCGTATGAAAGGAGGTCTTCCAATTGAGAAGCTTCATGGTGCCATTCGCGGCCAAGGATCTCATCCAAGTAGTGAGACAAGCTTGGGTTAGCATGCATGAGCCAACGACGGAAAGTGATACCGTTTGTTTTGTTGTTGAATTTTTCTGGGTAAAGATCGTAGAAGGCTTTCAACTCAGAGTTCTTCAAAATTTCTGTGTGAAGAGCGGCAACCCCGTTTACGCTATATCCATAGTGGATATCCATGTGGGCCATGTGTACACGATCGTTTTCATCAATGATTTGAACAGCCGGATCTTTGTATTCAGCACGAACACGACGGTCCAATTCTTTGATGATTGGTACCAAGTGAGGAACCACTTCTTCCAAGAATTCAAGAGGCCATTTTTCAAGGGCTTCAGCAAGGATTGTGTGGTTTGTGTAAGCAGTCATGCTACGAACGATAGAAATTGCTTCATCAAGTTCGATACCACGTTCAGTCAAAAGACGGATCAATTCAGGAATCACCATTGATGGGTGAGTATCGTTGATTTGTACAACTGCGTAGTCAGCAAGGTCATGCAAGTTGCTTCCTTTTTCGATTGCTTCATCGATGATCAATTGAGCACCGTTTGAAACCATGAAGTATTGTTGGAAGATACGGAGCAATTCACCTTGTTTGTCGCTATCGTCTGGGTAAAGGAAAAGAGTCAAGTTGCGAGCGATGTCTGTCTTGTCAAAGTCGATACCATCTTCGATGATAGAAGAGTCAACTGAATCCAAGTCAAACAAACGCAAGCGGTTTTTCGTAGCTGTTTTGTAACCAGGTACATCGATATCGTAAAGAGTAGATGTCAATGTAAAGTGTGCAAATGGCACTTGGTAGCTACGGCTTGAGCGAACCAACCAGTTTTGGTCAGTCAACCAAGCGTTAGGAATTGTTTCTTGTTGGTTGTTTTTAAGAACTTGTTGGAAAAGACCAAAGTGGTAGTTCAAACCAACACCGTCACCGTTCAAACCAAGTGTAGCGATTGAGTCGATAAAGCAGGCTGCTAAACGTCCCAAACCACCATTACCAAGTGATGGTTCCAATTCTACTTCTTCGATTTCGATCAACTCTTTACCTGCATCAGCAAGTTCTTTTTTAACTTCGTCATAAAGACCAAGGTTAATCAAGTTGTTTGACAAGAGTTTACCAATCAAGAACTCAGCTGAGATATAGTAAACTTTTTTCTTACCAGTGTTGACTGGTTTTTGGCTGCTTGCAAGTTTGCTGTAGTTAAGAAGAGCAAGGTAAAGCTCTTCGTTGCTACATTCTGCGATAGATTTATTGTAACGATTTTGTACAAATTCTTTTAATGGTAACATTTTTTGTGTCTCCTGATAATGTCTTATTTCTTTAATTCTACCAAATTTTCATTGATTCGGCGATAAATTGTAGTCAAGTCAAGCAAAGTTTCTTCGACAGCAGGAGTCAATTGATCCTCTGTCATACGCCATGACCAGTTTCCACCAAGAGTAGATGGGAAGTTCATACGAGCTGAACCATCCAACTCTAGCAAATCTTGCATAGTAGCAATCGTCATGAAACTTACTGATGCAAAAGCTGTACGAAGCATAGCATGTACTACTGTTTCGTACTCTTTACGGTTTGTATAACGTGCCATGTACTCACGAGTTGGATCATCGATCTCATTGCGATACCAACCAAGAACAGTGTTGTTATCGTGTGTTCCTGTGTACATAACTGAGTTGGCTGGTGCCAAGTGTGGGCTGTCGATGCTTTCGTGCTCTGGGTTGAAGGCAAATTGAAGGACTTTCATTCCTGGGAAACCAGTGCGTTCACGTAGTTCGATAACTTCGTCAGTCATGAATCCAAGGTCTTCTGCGATGATGTTCAAGTCACCAAGTTCCTCTTTCACCGCTGCAAAGAGTTTGTAGTCAGGCCCTTTTACCCATTTACCAGGTGCTGCTGTTTTAGAACCAGCAGGAATTTCCCAGTAAGACTCAAATCCACGGAAGTGGTCGATACGAACGATATCGTAGATTTTGAAGCTTTCACGCAAGCGTTCAATCCACCATTTGTAGCCATCTTTGTCCATTGCTTCCCAGTCATAGATTGGGTTCCCCCAAAGTTGACCGTCTGCAGAGAACTCATCTGGTGGGCATCCTGCAATGTGAGTCGCTTTTCCGTTTTCATCTGTTTTAAAGAGATGTGGATTTGCCCACATATCACTTGAGTCCTCAGCCACATAGATAGGCATGTCTCCAACGATTTCAATGTGGTTATCGTTGGCGTATGCTTTCAATTTCAACCATTGTTGGAAGAAGAGATATTGAGTTACGCGGTGGTAAACAAGCTTGTCAGCTAATTTCTCACGGTAACTTTCAAGAGTTGAAGCTTTGCGAGCACGAGCATCAGCATCTGGCCACTCTGTCCAAGCGAGATTATCAAAATGCTCTTTGATAGCCATATACTCAGCAAAGAGTTCAAGCCATGATTGGTTTTCTTGAGCAAACTTTTCGTAATCTTTGACATCTCCAACTTCAAGGAAACGTTTAACAGCTTTCTCTAAAAGTGGACGACGTGCATAGTAGATCTTAGCGTAGTCAACTTCAGCTGGGTTGCTACCAAAGTCAACACCTTCGAGATCGCTTGCTTCCAACAAGCCTTGCTCTACCAAAATATCGAGATCGATAAAGTGAGTGTTTCCAGCAAAGGCTGAGAATGATTGGTAAGGAGAGTCTCCATAGCTAGTTGTTCCCAAAGGAAGGATTTGCCAGTAGCGTTGCTTAGTACGAACCAAGAAATCAACGAAATCATAGGCGCTTTGACCAAATGATCCGATTCCGTATGCTCCCGGAAGTGATGAGATGTGCATTAACACACCGCTTTGACGTTTTTTCATATTAGCACCTCAAGTGTTTGTATTATTAATTACTTTATCATTTGCGCAAACGTTTGCGCTAATTAAAGTATAACCCATTTCCAAAAGAAATGCAAGCGTTTTTAAAAAAAACTTTTTTTGATTTATTTATAATAACAAAAATAAAATTTACTATATACACCTTTTTAAGCTTAATAAAATTTTCAAAAAAATTGCGCAATCGTTTCCATTTGCCCATTTCCGAACAATTTTTTCTTAATTATTTACTTTTTCTTCTTATTATATCGACAGTTTTCGGTTTCTCTTAATTTTAAGCTTTTTAAAAATTTTTCAAAAAAACGCTTGCAACCGTTTTCCGTTTGTGCTATACTAGGTCCATAAGGGAAAACGTTTGCGTTTCCTCGAAATTAAAATTTGTTATTCTTTAGGAGGAATACACTATGTCAACTAAATTCATGAAGAGCGCTGCCGTACTTGGTACTGCTACTCTTGCTAGCTTGCTTTTGGTAGCTTGTGGAAGCAAAACTGCTGATAAAGCTGCTGATTCTTCTGCATCAGGAAGTCAAGAAATCACTTTCTACGTTGAAGATCAATATAAAGCATTCGCAGAATCAGCTGCAAAAGCTTACGAAAAAGAAGCTGGTGTAAAAGTTACTATTAAAACTGGTGACCAATTAGGTGGACTTGATAACCTTTCACTTGATAACCAATCAGGTAAAGCTGCTGACGTTATGATGGCTCCATACGACCGTGTAGGTAGCCTTGGTACTGACGGACAACTTTCAGAAGTTACTTTGAGCGACGGTGCTAAAACAGATGACACTACTAAATCTCTTGTAACTGTTGGTGGTAAAGTTTACGGAGCTCCAGCCGTTATCGAATCACTTGTTATGTACTACAACAAAGATTTGATTAAAGAAGCTCCAAAAACATTTGCTGACTTAGAAAACCTTGCTAAAGATAGCAAATACGCTTTCGCTGGTGAAGACGGAAAAACAACTGCTTTCCTAGCTGACTGGACTAACTTCTACTACGCATACGGACTTCTTGCAGGTAACGGTGCTTACGTATTTGGTGACAACGGTAAAAATCCTAAAGATATCGGTCTTGCTAACGATGGTGCTATCGCAGGTATCGAATACGCTAAGACTTGGTACGACAAATGGCCTAAAGGTATGCAAGATACTGAAGGTGCTGGAAACTTGATCCAAACTCAATTCCAAGAAGGTAAAACAGCTGCAATCATCGACGGTCCTTGGAAAGCTCAAGCATTCAAAGACGCTAAAGTAAACTACGGTGTTGCAACTATCCCAACTCTTCCAAACGGCAAAAACTATGCAGCCTTTGGTGGTGGTAAAGCTTGGATTATCCCATCAAGCACTAAGAACCTTGAAGGCGCTCAAAAATTTGTAGACTTCCTTGTTTCAACTGACCAACAAAAAGCATTCTACGATGCAACTAACGAAATCCCAGCGAATACTGAAGCTCGCGCTTACGCTGAAGGTAAAAACGATGAGTTGACTACAGCTGTTATCAAACAGTTCCAAAACGCTCAACCAATGCCAAACATCTCTCAAATGTCAACAGTTTGGGACCCAGCTAAAACAATGCTCTTTGACGCTGTAAGCGGTAAGAAAGATGCTAAAACAGCTGCTAATGATGCTGTAACATTGATCAAAGAAACAATCCAACAAAAATTTGGTAACTAATTGATTGCTTCAAGGGAGATAATTCAAACATCTCCCTTGATTTTTAAATACACTGACAATGTTTTCAGTAACCTTGCTGATTAGCATCGAGCTCTGAGCTCATATCTTATGAAAGGAGCACTCATGGAACAACAACCAAAAAAAGCAGCCTTGCTTTCATTGATCCCTGGGTTGGGGCAAATCTATAACAAACAAAAAGCTAAAGGTTTTATCTTCCTTGCTGTAACAGTAGTTTTTGTCCTCTATTTTGTAGCACTTGCAGCACCTGAATTGAGCAATTTGATCACACTCGGTGAAAAACCTGGACGTGATAACTCTCTCTTCATGTTGATTCGTGGTGCATTTCACTCTATCTTTGTAATTGTTTATCTAGCATTCTATATTTTCAATATTAAAGACGCACATACGATTGCAAAACGTATCAATAATGGCATTCCTGTCCCATTGACATTGAAGGATATGATTAAAGGTATCTATGAAAATGGATTCCCATACTTACTCATCATCCCATCTTATGTTGCCATGACATTTGCTATCATCTTCCCAGTTATTGTAACCTTGATGATTGCCTTTACCAACTATGATTTCCAACATTTACCACCAAATAAATTGTTGGATTGGGTTGGATTGACTAACTTCACAAATATCTGGAGCTTGAGTACTTTCCGTTCAGCCTTCGGTTCTGTTCTTTCTTGGACTATTATCTGGGCTTTATCTGCATCTACTTTGCAAATCGTACTCGGTATCTTTACAGCTATTATTGCTAACCAACCATTCATCAAAGGAAAACGTATCTTTGGTGTTATCTTCCTTCTCCCTTGGGCTGTTCCAGCCTTCATCACTATCTTGACATTCTCAAACATGTTCAACGATAGTGTCGGAGCTATCAATACTCAAGTTATCCCTCTCTTTGCTAAGGTTCTTCCTTTCCTAGATGGAGCACTTATCCCTTGGAAGACAAACCCAACTTGGACTAAGGTTGCCTTGATTATGATGCAAGGTTGGCTTGGATTCCCTTATATCTATGTCTTGACTCTCGGTATCCTACAGTCTATTCCAAACGACTTGTACGAAGCAGCTTATATCGATGGTGCAAACGCTTGGCAAAAATTCCGCAACATTACTTTCCCAATGATTTTAGCTGTTGCGGCACCTACTTTGATCAGCCAATACACCTTCAACTTTAACAACTTCTCTATCATGTACCTCTTCAATGGTGGTGGTCCTGGTAGTGTCGGTGGTGGAGCTGGTTCGACCGATATCTTGATTTCATGGATTTACCGCTTGACAACTGGTACAGCTCCTCAATACTCTATGGCAGCTGCCGTTACCTTGATTATTTCAATCATTGTCATCTCTATTTCTATGATTGCATTCAAGAAACTACACGCATTTGATATGGAGGACGTCTAAGATGAATAACTCAATCAAACTCAAACGTAGACTGACTCAAACCCTCACTTACCTCTACTTGATTGGACTTTCAATCGTCATTATCTATCCTCTTTTAATCACGATTATGTCAGCCTTCAAGGCTGGTAACGTAGTGGCCTTTAAACTCGACAGCAATGTCAACTTTAGTCTTGATAACTTCAAAGGACTCTTTACAGAAACCTTGTACGGTACATGGTACCTTAATACTTTGATCATCGCTTTGATCACTATGGTCGTTCAGACAAGTATTATCGTCCTTGCTGGTTATGCATACAGCCGTTACAACTTCTTGGCTCGTAAACAAAGTTTGGTCTTCTTCTTGATTATCCAAATGGTGCCAACAATGGCCGCTTTGACTGCCTTCTTCGTTATGGCCCTTATGTTGAACGCCCTTAACCATAGCTGGTTCCTCATCTTCCTCTATGTCGGTGGTGGTATCCCTATGAATGCTTGGTTAATGAAAGGTTACTTTGACACCGTGCCAATGTCTCTTGATGAATCCGCAAAACTGGATGGTGCAGGACACTTCCGCCGCTTCTGGCAAATCGTTCTCCCTCTTGTTCGCCCAATGGTTGCCGTACAAGCACTCTGGGCCTTCATGGGACCTTTCGGAGACTATATCCTCTCTAGTTTCTTGCTTCGTGAGAAAGAATACTTTACAGTTGCCGTTGGTCTACAAACCTTCGTCAACAATGCGAAGAACTTGAAGATTGCTTACTTCTCAGCAGGTGCTATCCTCATTGCTCTTCCAATCTGTACACTCTTCTTCTTCTTGCAAAAGAACTTCGTTTCAGGACTTACAAGCGGTGGCGACAAGGGGTAATATACCCTCGCCACCCTTTTCTTTTTGAACTTGTAGCTAGATTGTCTGATGAGAAGTCGAGCTTATCGAGAAAGCCTTCTTGTTTGTTCGTGAACAGATGTTAACAAACATTCACTTTTACCAAGGATTCTACTATCCCCGCTTGAAATAAAACCCATTTCTCTATATAATACTCGTATAGAAAAATGCCTATAGAAAGAGATTTATGTTACCATATCCGTTTTCTTATTTTAATAGTATTTGGGGATTTCGTAAGCCCCTCTCTCATCGTTTTGGTCTAAACTGGTTTCAACTGATTTTTACCAGTATTTTCTTGATTAGCTTATCCATGGTGCCTATTGCTATCCAGAACAGTTCTCAGGAAACCTATCCTTTAGAGACGTTCATCGATGATGTCTATGCTCCATTGACGGACGAAGTCGTTCAGGATCTAGCTAAGAACGCCAAGATTGTAGATGGTAAACTAAGCTATACGGGTTCAACTCCTCATCAAGCTTCTGTTCAAATTGGAGATACTTCTAGTTCAAGTTTCCCTGAGGAATTGCTCCTTAGCTTTGAACCCGAGAATCTCGCCATCAGTAAGCAAGGAAAAGAACTAACCAGCATTCGCTATCACGCTATCACGACTGAAAGTTTTCAAAACAAGGAGAGCTTGACTCAGGCCATTTCTAAAGACTGGTATCAACAGAACCGTGTCTATATCAGCCTCTTCCTGGTCTTAGGTGCTAGTTTCCTCTTTGGACTTAATTTTTTCATTGTAGCTTTAGGTGCGAGCCTTTTGCTCTACTTTACGAAAAAATCACGTCTCTTCTCATTCAAGACCTATAAAGAGTGCTATCATTTTATTTTGAACTGTTTAGGATTGCCAACTTTAATTACACTGATTCTAGGTCTTTTAGGACAGAATATGGCAACTTTAATTACTGTTCAAAACATTTTATTTGTTCTATACCTGGTCACTATCTTTTACAAGACTCATTATCGTGATCCAGACTACCAAAAGTAGGAGATTATTATGCCTGTTACGATTAAAGACGTGGCCAAGGCTGCAGGGGTTTCACCCTCAACCGTAACCCGTGTTATTCAAAACAAATCAACCATTAGCGATGAGACAAAAAAACGAGTTCGCAAGGCAATGAAAGAACTCAACTACCATCCCAATCTCAATGCGAGAAGCTTAGTTAGCAGCTACACCCAGGTCATTGGTTTGGTTCTTCCAGACGACTCTGATGCTTTCTATCAAAACCCCTTCTTTCCTTCTGTTCTGAGAGGGATTGCACAAGTTGCCTCAGAAAACCACTATGCCATCCAGATTGCAACCGGAAAAGACGAAAAAGAGCGTTTAAACGCCATTTCACAAATGGTCTACGGAAAGCGTGTGGATGGACTTATCTTCTTGTATGCCCAAGAGAATGATCCCTTGGTGCAATTAGTTGCCGATGAGCAATTTCCCTTCCTCATCCTTGGAAAATCACTTTCCCCTTTTATTCCACTTGTTGATAATGATAACATCCAAGCCGGATTTGATGCGACCGAATATTTCATCAAAAAAGGATGCAGTCGCATTGCTTTCATTGGTGGTACCAAGAAGCTCTTCGTTACCCAGGATCGTCTAACAGGTTACGAGCAAGCACTTCAAGAACACAATCTGCCTCTTGATAGTCACCGTACCTTCTTTGCAGACGAGTTTCTAGAAGAAAAGGGCTATAACTTTAGTAAACAACTCTTTAAACACGACCCTCAGACCGATGCTATTATTACAACCGATAGTCTCTTAGCTGAAGGTGTCTGTAACTACCTCAACGAACACCAGCTTGATGTTCCGGTTCTCAGCTTTGATTCGGTGAATCCAAGATTGAATCTAGCTGCCTATGTTGATATCAATAGTCTTGCTCTTGGCCGAACTTCATTTGAAACCATTCTGCAAATCATTAATGATGTCAAGGAAAATCGTCAAATCTGCTATCGACAAGTAATTGCACACGAAATCGTTGAAAAATAAAAACCAACTCTCTATTTTGAGTTGGTTTTTTTGTATTCTATTTACCTGAACAACTAGTTTTCAACTTCGACAAATCGTCCAAGAATATGAACATTTTCTGAGACAGATACAAAGGCTGTCGGATCAACTTGTTTCATGATTAGTTTAAAATCATTAAACTCTGCACGAGTGATAACCGTTATCAAAACTGCCTTACGCTCGTGGTTATAAGTCCCTTCAGCATCGTGAATCATGGTCGCACCACGGTGCAATTTATGATGAATTTTCTCAAGAACTGCATCTGGATTACTAGTAACAATCATAGCCTGCATGCGTTTTTGTTTGGTGAAAACTGCGTCTGTTACACGACTTGAGACAAAGATGGTAATCATAGAATAGAGGGCATATTTCCAACCAAAGGTCAAACCAGCAATCAGCATGATTGTCCCGTTCACTAGAAAAGAGATGCTTCCGACGTTTCGTCCTGTCTTCTTACGAATAGTAAGGCTGACAATATCCGTTCCACCACTGGAAATGTTATGGCGTAAGGCAAAGCCGATTCCAAGTCCCATGACTACCCCACCAAAGAGAGCATTGATGATGGGATCCTCTGTCAAGACCACCACTGGCACAAACTGGATAAAGAGCGAGCTCATGGATACCGTGATAAAGGTAAATATCGTGAACTTATGCCCAATTTGGCGCCAAGCTAAAATCATGAGCGGTATATTGATACAATAGAAAGCTACAGAAATTGGAATATGGAAATTAAACCAGTAGTTACTAAGGCTTGAGATAATCTGAGCCAAACCTGTTGCTCCACTTGAATAAACGTGCCCTGGTTGGAAGAAGAAATTAACGGCTACTGCTGATAGAAAACCATATACCAGAGAAGCTGAAATTTTTTCATCGTATTTTTCTTTAGAAATCCCTTGTAAGACACGTAAAATCTTCACCCGATGAGCAAAGCGGCGTAGATAATAGTGCCACTTTTTAGTTAGTTTCGTTTGTTTCATCTTGTTCTACTTGTAGATTGAGTTCTTCTAGTTGTTTAAGAGCTACTGTTGATGGCGCTTGTGTCATTGGATCTGTCGCCTTGTTGTTCTTAGGAAAGGCAATGACTTCACGGATGTTATCTTCCCCTGCTAGGAGCATGACAAAGCGGTCAAGTCCAATAGCCAAACCACCGTGTGGTGGGAATCCATAGTCCATAGCTTCCAAAAGGAAGCCAAACTGGTCATTGGCTTCTTCTGCTGAGAAGCCAAGAGCTTTGAACATACGTTCTTGGAGTTCTTTTTGGTTAATACGAAGGCTACCACCACCAAGTTCATAACCGTTCAAGACGATGTCGTAGGCAATGGCACGAACCTTAGCCAAATCACCTTCAAGCTCATGAGCAGTGTCTGCTTGAGGAAGAGTGAATGGATGGTGGGCACTCATATAACGACCTTCTTCCTCAGACCATTCAAACATTGGCCAGTCAACAACCCAAAGGAAGTTAAACTTATCGTTATCAATCAAGCCTAGTTCCTTCGCAATACGTCCACGAAGGGCACCAAGAGTTGCATTAGCTACTTCAAGCGTATCTGCTACAAAGAGAACCAAATCCTTATCTTCAAGACCAAGCGCTGCTGTCAAGTTTGATTGAATGCCAGTCAAGAACTTAGCAACTGGACCATTTAATTCACCGTCAACAACCTTGACCCAAGCAAGACCTTTGGCCCCATACTGCTTGGCTACTTCTGTCATCTTGTCGATGTCTTTACGTGAGTAGTTATCTGCAGCACCTTTGACGACGATGGCTTTAACCGCAGGAGCTTCTGAGAAGACTTTGAAGTCTACACCCTTGACAAGATCTGTCAAGTCTTGAAGCAACATGTCAAAACGAGTGTCAGGTTTATCAGAACCATAAAGAGCCATGGCATCATCGTACTTCATCCGTGGGAAAGGAAGCGTCACTTCAATCCCCTTGGTTTCTTTCATGACGCGCGCAATCAAGCCTTCTGTAATGTCTTGAATTTCTTGCTCAGTCAGGAATGACGTTTCCAAGTCGACCTGAGTAAACTCTGGCTGACGGTCACCACGCAAGTCTTCATCGCGGAAACATTTGACGATTTGGTAGTAACGGTCAAATCCAGCATTCATCAACAACTGTTTTGTAATCTGCGGACTTTGAGGAAGTGCGTAAAAATGCCCTTTATTGACACGAGATGGCACCAAATAGTCACGCGCCCCTTCTGGTGTTGACTTAGAAAGGAATGGTGTTTCCACATCGATAAATTCCAACTCATCCAAGTAGTTACGGATAGAATGCGTTACCTTGGCACGAAGTTTAAGATTTTCCAACATTTCTGGACGACGAAGGTCAAGGTAACGGTAACGTAGACGCGTATCATCGTTTGCTTCAATGCCATCCTTGATTTCAAATGGTGTTGTTTTGGCTGTATTAAGAACAGTAAGAGCCGTTACATTCAGTTCAACCGCTCCAGTCGCCAATTTATCATTGGCCTGCTCACGTGCTGCAACTTGTCCAGTCACCTCGATGACAAATTCACTACGAAGGCTTTCAGCTGTTGCCATCACCTCTGCTGATACTTTTTCAGGATTGATGACCAATTGCATGATTCCTTCACGGTCACGAAGGTCGATAAAGATCAAACCACCAAGGTCACGACGACGAGCAACCCAGCCTTTCAAGGTAATTTCTTGTCCGATGTGCTCCTCACGAACACGACCAGCATACATACTACGTTTCATGTTTTCTCTCCTATTTTATTCTGTTACTATTTTACCATAAAAGCGCAGGCTCTTCATGAAAATCATCAGAAAAGTTGAGAGAATCCTCTCATAAATGAAAAAATCCAGCAAAGTTATTCGCTGGATTTAGTATTTCTTTATTTTTTACGCTTTTCAGCAATCTCTTCTGTCTTCTTTGGTAGGACAATTTCTGTCACATAAGCCGTCGCAAATCGCATAATACCTGCGATTGGTGCGAAGATTACTGCTAGATAATTATAAAAGAAATCCCCTTTTAAAGCATAGGCAAGCACTCCAATGATAAAGAAGAGAACGACTGCCTGAATCACTGCTAATAATATCACTCGTTTCATGACTTCCTCCTGAGTCTATTATAGCATGACTATCATTAAAAATGCGATTAAATTATTCAAAGCATGTAGGGCTATACTATAAGCTAGACCACCTTTGCTGATATAAGCTAAGCCCAAGCTAAAGCCAAGTGAAGCATAAACTAGGAATTGTTGTGGAGTGCCAGGGAAATGAACGAGAGCAAAAATGATACTACTTACAAGAAGAAAGAGAACTGTTTGCTTGACATTATCCTGTTGAGGGAAGACATAGCGAGCTAGCATACCTCTAAAGGTTAATTCTTCTGTCAGGGGTGCAAAGACAACCACCATAAAGAAAGAGAAGAGAGGTTGATTATGAGTCAATTCTTCTACCAACTGTTGATTGACTGACGGATCATTTGGTAAAAAGTTTTCTGCAACAATGACAAGGGCCCATACCAAGGCAGGCAACCAGATGTATTTGTTGAGGGCTGTTTTTTCAATCGTAACGGTTCCTGTCTTATACCACTTGTAGGTAACAAAGGTAAAAATTCCTGCCAATAAGACATATACCGGGACAAAAACGTAGTCAGGTGCTCCCAACTTCATCGCTGCCACACCTACACCCTGAATAAAACTATAAATCATAATAAAGGATAAGAAAGTAAGACTATACCAGCCAATATTTTTAAGTGTTTTCATAAGATTCTCCTATTTGAAATAACGTTTTGTTTTTCGCAACTGTGCAACATTCGTGTACAAATGGATGACAACTGCCACCAGCAGAGCAACCAACTGTACTTGTCCTAATACCATAGATAGAACTACTAAAACAATATAGATACCTGGTATGATGAGCTGATTGACCTTGAACAAGATCAAGTAAGCTTCTTCCATCTCAGCCTGTTTTTCTCCCTCATCATAAGTATCGAGGTATTCCAAAACTTCCTTGGGTGTGGCCATAACAGAAAGTTTATAGTTACGAATCTTGCTAGTGATTTTTAGGCAGTAAACACCCGACCAAATACTTACAACTATCAAAAGTAAGGATGTTGCTGATATGCCGAATCTTCCTAAGTCTAAAAGCATACAGAATAGCATACTAATTTGGGAAACATTCCAAGCTACTGTAGCATAATCTAAGAAGCGATACGTAGCAAGGTAGTCTTGCTCATTTCCTTCATCCTCTTCTTCTCGTTGATAATTCTGATAAGCCTGATGACTTTTTCTAGTGAAATAAAATGTTAGGATTGCCGTAATCAGCCCTAGACCAAAAAAGATTGAGAACAAGACAGGGATTACTTGCTCTTGACTAATACCTAAAGGTTTAACTCCAAGAGCTCCGGCAAGTATTCCTAATAAAGCTCCTATAATAAAAAGTTTCAGTGCAAAAATTATGTGATTCTTTTCCATATTTTAACCTCTTTCTAAAACAAGCCAGACAACCATTGACCAAAGGATTTCCCCGATTCAAAAATAGCTGTCAAACCTTCTGCTCCAAGCGACACCAAAAGCAAACAAACAACAAGTAAGAGAATAGCTTGGTTTCTTGCTTTCTTCGCTCCATCTCCCAAGGGCTCATTCCCAAGCCAACCTGCTAGATAAGCATAGAGAGTCACGGTTATAATCCCAATCTCCGTCGAAGAGAGAAACAAGAAGACTGTCACCAAACGAACAATGTTGGCTTGAATGTTAAAATAGTTTCCTAAACCTGCACAAACACCGGCAAGTTCTTTGTTCTCAGTATCGACTTGAAAACCTGCTAAAAACTCTTTCATAACTTTTCTCCTTTTACGAGTTCTTTAAACTTTATTTTTTTCTCTACCCATCTAAAGACTAATAGTAGCACTATATTATTCCAGAAGAGGTACTTGCCTTCTACGATGGTAAACCAACCAAATAGGCTTCCAATCATAGCCAAAAGATTTACGATAAACACAACTATAGATAGATAATAAATCACTTTATACTTGTTCATCACTCATCCTCCTCTAAGCGAAAGACTGACTCGACTGGCTCATGGAATATCTGAGCAATCTTCAGGGCAATGACGATGGATGGCGTGTACTCATCCCGCTCAAGCAAGCTGATAGTTTGCCTGGACACGCCAGCTAGTTTGGCCAGCTCTGTTTGATTCAGGCCATCGCGAGCCCGAAGCTCTTTTAGACGATTTTTTAGCATGTCTTTTTTCTCCTTTGTTCTTTATCTTGATTTTATTGTAACACATCTTTTTATTTTTGACAAGTATTTTTGTCAAAAAGTTTAAGATTTTTGTCATTTTGCAAAATAAAAAGGTCAGGATTGTACTCCTGACCTTGTTTTTAGCTTAGCTTGAAGAAAATCATCCTTCCTCAGTTTTTTTATCTTGAGAGGTAAGCTTAGCTTTCTTTTGATTATATTTTCTATCTATGTATAAGATTGTGATACTTATCAAGCTTAGTATGAGTCCAAGCAAAGTACCTTTTTGTGAGAATACAAATTCAACTTTATGTTGCCCAGAAGTAATCGGGAAGGACAAGAGACTATTCCAAGTTTTTGATGTCGGAACATCTTTTCCATCCACTTTTACTTTCCAACCAGCACTATAGGGAATCGAAGTCAGCATAAACTGACTATCATCGGTGATATCAACTGATCCAACGATATGAGTATTTGAAAACTTCTCAACTTGTAAACCTTGAGCTTTTCTCTTTTCTAGAACTTTCTGGATTTGATCAACGTCTAAACGATAAAGCCCTACATGCGAGATGTCTACCTTATCTGATCTAAAGCGAAACTCTAAGACAGATTCTTTTCCTGCTGAATTATCAGCAATCTGCCACAGTTGACGTTGCATATTTTTCTTGGAATGAGTAAACCATTGCCCATTTAATAAGATTGAATAATCAGTCTCATAGTTGAGAGAATCGGGCGCAAAGAAGTAATAGGTCAAGTCCGTTTGAGGAGTAATGCGATAACGAACAATTGCTTCCTTACTGGAATCTTCACGCTTATAGATCGCCGTACCCTTTTCTTTATTGACATCTTCTGCCACTAGATTTTCAGTTTCAATTGCACCAAAAGCTAGGGGCTTGAAGTAATCAACGTAATTCTCCTGGCCTTTTTTAATACCCTCCATAGAGTTGAGAATCTTATTTTGGTTTTTTACAGCGTCATTGAAATCAAGTTCAGTATTTCGAACCAACTCATTTACCCCAAAAGCAATCGGGAATGAATTCGGATTTTTATAAACTAGATAGCGTTCATCTTCATAGACTTTTTCAGTGAAGTAACGATTCATATCAAAACGACTGGCAAAACGGTAAAAGTACATTCTATCAGGATGGCTGTCTCTCTCCTTTTGATCGATATCTTTAATATCCATGTAATAGCGAATTCCATATAAAGCATCAGTCAGAGGAGTTCCATTCTCATATTCAGTTGCTTCATTGATCCCTTGATCACCCATATAAGCAAAGTGATTCATAGTAGATCTCTCCAAACTCGAACTAAAAGCACTCAAACCTGGATAGCCTATAAGAGATGGCGCTGTGCGAGAATAGGCAAAGGTCGTCGCAATTCGATAGAAAGGCTGATCTGCATTTTCTTGGATGTTATCCGTCACACGTTTAACAGAGACTGTCCCATCCACAAATCTATCAACATTTGCATAACTAAAGGTCACTTGCGATAGATAAGCATTGTAACCTAGCTCAAATATTGTCAGAGTTGATAACAAGACAAGAGCTAAACGAATCATTCGCGGACGTAATAAGGCCAGCACAGCTAAGTAAATAAGTAGAGTTAAGACTACACGAGTAAAGAGATAACCTGTTTGTAACAATAAAACCAATACCACCACAAATCCAGTCGCAATCACCAATACCCTTTCCTTTTCTTTCTGAGACTTGGTAGAGCGTTTCCGGTATAGATAAAATCCTGCAGCTGTAGCTATTACAACCAATATCACAAATTCAATAAAATGGCCATTGATAAACTGAGTTAGAGCTTCAGGTTGTTTCTTTGGTAGATAGGTAAAGTCTTTGGTGTAGAGGTAGATTGCTGACAAGACTAGGGCTACAACTGAGAGCAATTTTCCCCGGCGCGAGATTTTAAATTTCTCTTTTAATGCTTGATAGGATAGCAGCAGCATAAAGAAAGAGAATAGCCATGAAAAACGGAAAAAGAATCCAGCAGGGTTTTGTCCCATATGCCAAATCTTACTGACAAATTCATTTACAAAGGAGGTAAAGAAGATCAGAGTAACCACTCCAGCAGCCCATCTTCTTTCTTTGACTATCTTTCTTGATACGAAGTACAAGATAAAGCCGATAAATCCGAGAGCACCAATATAGATATTTGGTAGATTTGGTCCAGTTTCCCAACCTGATTGTGCATCAAAGCCCCCGATAGTTAGTTTGGATAGAATGTCTAAGGGGTTAATCTGAAAAGCCATGGAAAATGTCATGGCTCCTCCTGCTTGTCCCTTACTTTCAAGCAAGTTGAAAAATACGGGAACTAATAATATTGAGGCTGTCGCAACCCCTAGTATAGAGTAGAGAAAGACATCCCATAAGGGTTGGAGGTAATATTTTAGTCTTACTTTCCATGTCCCATCGATAGAAAGACGTGGTGAAAGATAATAGCAGGCATACAAAATCACAAATAGAGAAATCATATAACCCATATAAAATTGAAGAAAAACCGTTAAACCTAGTACAAAGGCATAGGGATAGGCCGCTTCACCATCTAATAACTGCTCTAAATATAGGATGACGAGAGGAAGCATAAACATGGCATCATAAAAGATAACATTCATTTGGTAGGATACCAACATTCCCGACAGGGCATAAGCTGTCGCAAACAAGGGAACCATCCATCTTTTTGACTCTGCACTCTTATAACGTTTTATCAAGAGGTGCGCGAAAGCCAATCCAAAGGCTCCATATCTGAGCCAGATAGTTAGAAAAACAGACAACCCTATATATTTTAAAGGCAGAAGAACGTAAATAATATTGAAGGGGCTCATTAAGTAATACCCCAATACTCCACTCATATCTCCACCGATAGATTTGGTAAAAGAGTATGTCAGACTGCTTAAATCACCAGATAGAATGGCATTCTTTAGCAATACATAAAAACTAATATACTGCTGATCAAAGACAATGGTCATTAAACTTTTATTTCCAAAAGGATAACTCCCCATGAAAAACCATACCACCAGCATGATTGTCATCGGTAGTAAGGCACTGCTAACATAAAGGACTCCCTTAGGATATTTTTTCTTCAATTCCTGCCAATATATCAACCAATTTTTCATTATTGATTTCTCCTCTATGTTTTTAGCCAATCTTCTCTTCGCTAGCTGCTATCAATTTCTCAGAATTGGCTTTATGAGCTTGTGATAGAAGATATTCTCGCTTTATGGAGCAAGAATAGAATCTTTAATCTACTCCATCATTTTAACATTTAAAAAAGGAGAGAGCAATGCTCTCTCCTCTCTAAAGTAATTTATCTAATATTATTTAGAAAATTTACGTTTCATTACTACAGTACCTGACAAGATTACCACACCTGCCAATACAAGTACTAGGCTTGTAGCTTCACCAGTAAATGGAAGAGTTGGTCCTTCTTCTGTTGTAGTTGAACGACCTGGTTCTGGAGTTGTAGTTGTTCTACCAGCACCATCTCCGTTTCCTGGGTTACCTGGAACTTCTGGAGTTGTTGTAGTTGTAGTTGTAGTTGTTCCACCTGAACCATTTCCATCTCCGTTTCCTGGGTTACCTGGAACTTCTGGAGTTGTTGTAGTTGTAGTTGTTTCGCCTGAACCATTTCCTTGGTTATCTGGAACTTCTGGAGTTGTTGTAGGAGCTTCTGTTGTTGTAGGAGCTTCTGTCGTTGTAGGAGCTTCTGTTGTTGTAGGAGCTTCTGTTGTTGTAGGAGCTTCTGTCGTTGTAGGAGCTTCTGTCGTTGTAGGAGCTTCTGTTGTTGTAGGAGCTTCTGTTGTTGTAGGAGCTTCTGTCGTTGTAGGAGCTTCTGTCGTTGTAGGAGCTTCTGTTGTTGTAGGAGCTTCTGTTGTTGTAGGAGCTTCTGTCGTTGT
>NZ_JYGT01000007.1:0-447500 GCF_000960085.1 Streptococcus infantis
TTCTGTTGTTGTAGGAGCTTCTGTTGTTGTAGGAGCTTCTGTTGTTGTAGGAGCTTCTGTTGTTGTAGGAGCTTCTGTTGTTGTAGGAGCTTCTGTTGTTGTAGGAGCTTCTGTTGTTGTAGGAGCTTCTGTTGTTGTAGGAGCTTCTGTTGTTGTAGTGTAAGTATTTGTAAACTTACGTGCTGCATCAGCTTCTTTTACAGTTGCAACGAGTTTACCTTCGCCGTTGTCTACCACTGAGACATGGATTGTGTAACTTTCAGTTGAGTATGTAACTCCTTCTTCTGAACCAGCTTTTTCTGTCAACACGTATTCGTGCTCGCCTGCTTCAGTGTATGAAAGTTTGAAGGCTACTTCATTTGTTGCAACTTCAACACCTTCAACTTCTTTACCGTTTGATGATGTTGCGATGACGTTTCCACCTTCGCTCAATTCAAACTCAAATTGTTCTTTAGCAAGTTCTTTACCAACTAATTCTTTAGTTGCTTTGATAACTGCTTCAGCTGGAGATGCTTTATATGTGTTTGTAAACTTACGAGTAGCATCTGCTTCTTTTACAGTTGCAACTAGTTTACCTTCACCATTGTCTACTACTGAGACGTGGATTGTGTGGCTTTCTTTAGAGTATTCAACTCCCGCTACTGAACCAGCTTTTTCTGTCAACACGTATTCGTGCTCGCCTGCTTCAGTGTATGAAAGTTTGAAGGCTACTTCGTTTGTTGCAACTTCAACACCCTCAACTTCTTTACCGTTTGATGATGTCGCGATGACGTTGCCACCTTCGCTCAACTCAAACTCAAATTGTTCTTTAGCAAGTTCTTTACCAACTAATTCTTTAGTTGCTTTGATAACTGCTTCTGTTGGTGATACTTTATAAGTATTTGTGAATTTGCGAGTTGAATCTGCTTCCTTAACAGTTGCAACTAGTTTGCCTTCGCCATTATCTGCTACTGAGACATGGATTGTGTGGCTTTCTTTAGAGTATTCAACTCCCGCTACTGAACCAGCTTTTTCTGTCAACACGTATTCGTGCTCGCCTGCTTCAGTGTATGAAAGTTTGAAGGCTACTTCGTTTGTTGCAACTTCAACACCCTCAACTTCTTTACCGTTTGATGATGTTGCGATGACGTTGCCACCTTCGCTCAATTCAAACTCAAATTGTTCTTTAGCAAGTTCTTTACCAACTAATTCTTTAGTTGCTTTGATAACAGCTTCTGCTGGAGTTGCTTTATATGTGTTTGTAAACTTACGAGTTTCGTCTGCTTCTGTGACAGTAGCTACGAGTTTACCTTCACCATTATCTACAACTTTAACATGAACTGTATAGCTTTCTTTAGAGTATGTAACTCCTTCTGCTGTACCAGCTTTTTCTGTAATTGTATATTCGTGGTCTCCAGCTTCAGTATAGAGAACTGAGAAGACTACTTCATTTGTTGCTGCTTCAACACCATTAACTGTCTTACCGTTTGATGATGTTGCAATGACTTTTCCACCTTCGCTCAATTCAAACTCAAATTGTTCTTTAGCAAGTTCTTTACCAACTAATTCTTTAGTTGCTTTGAATGTAGCACGAGCAGGTGATGGCTCATATGTATTTGTCAAAGTAGGTGTTTGAGTTGTAACCTCAGCTTTAAGTGTTCCACCTTCAGCTTTGACAACAACTGTTACTTCGTATGAGTTTTCATCAAATGTGATACCAGGAACTTTTGTTTCAGTATTTTCTTTGATGACATAGTTGTAGGTACCAGGACCTTTAGCTTTCAAACCTTCAAATGTGATGCTTCCATCTGCTTTGTTTGTTGTTGAAGCAATTGGAGTAGTCAAGTTGTTTGCATTGTACAAATCAAACTTGAACTCACCATCTTTCAAGGCTACTGGACGATTTCCAGCAATTACTTTCTTAGCAGTAATTGAGAAATCTGCTGCGATTGGTTCGTCTTGAAGGTTAATCTTAGAACCTTCGGCTCCAAGAACTACCTTATATTCTTTTTCATCAAGAGTATATCCAGCAGGAGCTGTCTTTTCTTTGATGATGAATGTCTTACCGACATATTTCTGATCAAACTCATCAGAGATTGCCACACCTTTTTCATTTGTAGTCAATTCTGTAGAGATAGTTCCATCTTCTGACTTAACTGTGTAAACCGCACCTGCAACTGGAACCAATGTGAAGGCATTTGTCTTGTTGATCTTAATCTTGAAGGCTGTAGAAGCTTCGATTTGTCCTTTTACAAGAGATACACGTTCAGCTTTAAAATCTAAGTTTGTACGATTACTACGTTGAGTAAGTGCAGTTCCATCTGCTGTAGTCAACTGGATAACGTTTTGAACTTTTCTACCGTCACCTGGTGTTGTGGTGTGGTATTCTACCCAATACGATTTAGATCCATCTGCAAAGATAAGATTGAACTGAGTATAGTTCTCATTCCAAGCTACAGTATAGTCAGTACCTTCTACCATCTTCTTAGCATCAGACGGAACTTGAGAAGTACCATCGTTCAATGTAGCAGAAGAATAAACTACCAATGACTCTGGGATATATTGGATAGGAGCAAATTCAGATGTATTTGGAAGGAAGTCATTCAAAACTAAGTTTTTACCATAGTCTTGTTTTCCTGTGTTAACACGGATTCTCCATGGAGAGTAAACGTCTCCTTTACCTACTGAACCAATTGCAGCTAACTTTTCTGAAGTCCATTCTTTACTTACTACGTCGTTACCGACCTTAGCATAGTTTTCGAAACCTTCTTGTTTGCTGTCAACTGTCTTAGAAGTAAAGCTATGTGTGATTGTTTTACCAACACCCTTGTTTTCGAAAGTGATTGGTGTTGCTGTTTGGTCACTCTTGAACAAGAAAGTAATTGCATAATTTCCTTTCACACCTTTAACGATATCTCCACCTGTTTTAGCTTGGAACTCATCAAGGTTCTTCAAAGTAACACGTGCCTTACCACCTTGGTTATCACCGTTAGCAGTAACAACTACTGTACCGATATTTACTTTTGTTTCCTTATCGTACAATTCAGTTGTTCCATTATAGACAGTTACTGGTGTAGGAATATCTACATCAAAGTAATCGCCATTGGTCAATTTCCCATCATATTGCTTGAGGTCAAATTGAACAAAGAACTGATTTGAACGATTGGTAATAATCTGATAAGTACCATCTGCATTTGGTTCCAATTTGGAATCCGACATGTTGAGGACACTTATATCAGTTACTACACCCGTTAATTCTTTCCCATCTGCATAAGCGACATTAGTCGACAAGAACAATGTGCTTAAGAAGGTCAGAACTGATACAAAAAATATTAATAACGGCTTTTTCTTTATCTTTTTCACCATTAAATATTTCCTTCTTTCCCTATTTTTTTAAAATATATTGAATTATTAAATAATCCAAAATTATAGTACTATATTTAAATTTAAAAGTCAATAAATTCAGGCGTTAAAAGCCTATTATTTAGTATATTTTCAATTATTTTTTTAATTTCCAATCCTTTTATAATATTCTATTGTTTAACGTACATTTTTTGTAAAATTATCCACTAGAAATCTATGGAGTCAGACAAATTTAATATATTCAAAATAAAAAGCCATCCAAATGAATTTTGAATAGCTTCCCTCTATAGTATAGTATAGTATAAATATTATTGATTCAATAGACTTAGCGCTTCTGCATCCGCAATAATGGTTACATCTGGATGATTTTGTAAGCTACTTGCTGGTAGATTTTCAGTCACTGGACCTTGAACAGTTCCTGCAATAGCTTCTGCTTTTGAAGGACCATAAGCAAATAGAAGAATAGACTTAGCATCTAAGATATTTTTGATTCCCATTGAGATAGCTTGTGTTGGGACGTCTTCGATTTTTTCAAAGAAACGAGCATTAGCTTCAATCGTAGACTGATCAAGATCTACAAGGTGTGTTTGGCTGTCAAAGGAAGTTCCTGGTTCGTTAAATCCGATATGACCGTTTCGACCAATTCCCAAAATTTGCAAATCGACTGGATGATCTGCAAGAATTTGGTTATAGCGTTCTACTTCTTCTTCTGCTTTGTCTTTGACACCACGCGGTAAAAAGCTTTCTTTGAATGGCTTTTTATTGAAAAGATTTTCTTGCATAAAGTAACGATAAGATTGAGGATTCTCTCCATCAAGTCCTACATATTCGTCCAAGTTCACACTAGTAAGATTTGAAAAATCAAGATCACTCTTAACGATTTCTGCGTAAAATTCAAGCGGGCTGCTACCTGTCGCAAGCCCTAATGTTTTAGCACCGTTTGCTAGCTTTTCTTTTAAAATATCAAAAGCTACTTTTCCACCTTCTTCAGGATTTTTCACTTGAATAACTTTCATAATTGTTCCTCCATATTTCTTTATTTTATTATATGGTATAGACCAATTTTTGTCAAGTGAAAACGGTTTTATTTTTTTTAATTTTTATAGGTGAAACTTGATAAAAAGAGAAGACTGAATTAGTCTTCTCTTTTCAAAAGATTCTTAGAATAAATTAATCTTCTTTTTTCTTTCTTGACAAAGCATAACCGGCAGTAGCTAAACCAATAAGTGCTGAATAAGTCATGAATGATTGTTCAACTGAACCAGTATTTGGCAATAATTTCTTAGATGATTTTGGTTTTGATTCTGGCTTAGGCTCTGGTTTTGATTCTGGCTTAGGCTCTGGTTTTGGTTCTGGCTTAGGCTCTGGTTTTGGTTCTGGCTTAGGCTCTGGTTTTGGTTCTGGCTTAGGTTGTGGTTTTTCATTTTCCTTGATAAGCACAACATTTTTATTCCATTCAACAACTGGTTTTTCTGTTTCTTTCTTAACAGGATCCTTCACCAACTCAGGTGCTTCTGGTTTAACCGGTTCACTTGGTAAGACAGGTACAGTTTTATATTCTGGTTCTGTCGGTGGAACTGGTTTTTCTTTAACAGTTGGTACTTCTGTCAATTCTGGTTTTTCAGGTTTAACTGGAGGTGTTGGTTCTGTTGGTTTAACTGGCTCTTCACCTGGATCTTGAGGGAAGCCAACGTTTGAGTTGATAGAGAACCAATAGAGAGTTGCTTCGCCTGTTGCGTTAGCACCTTTTGCTGTAAATTCAAGATGACCATCTTTCAAAATAACAGCAGCACCACCATAGTAAAGGTAAGGGCTCTTAGGATCATCCCAACCCTTAGTTTCACTTGAAGAGTCTGCATTAAATGTAGCACCTTGAGCCATGTATTGGTTTTGTTCTTTAGCAGATACTTCTTTTGTCGATGAATCTTGGTCTACACTTGAATTTGGAAGTTTAATAAACTCTTTGTCACCAATGTTTACAGACTCAACGTGAGGAGTATCTTGGTGTTTCATTTTTGGTGTGTATCTCAAAACACCTGATTTAGCGTCTACAGTGTAAGAACCGATAACGTCTGATTTATCACCGAATGTGTAATCTTCAGTACCAACTGAGTGACCATTTCCGCCACCAGATGCGTTCACTGTTGTAGCATCAACTGTTGTTTCTTCAGTTACTTTGAAGGCATCATCATCCCATGTTGCTTTTTGAGCAACAATTTTCAAAGGATTATCAGCATTGATATCAACTTCTGCACTACCGAAATCAGCTTTACCGCTTTTCACAACAACGTCTGCACCATCAAGTTTTGGTTCACTTCCATCTGAATATGGATCCCAAGTTCCACGAACTGTATTGCCTTCGCTATCTTTAGCTTCAACAACTAGAGGACGAGGTTTGTCATTTTCAACATAAGATGCACCATTCCAGTGGTTAAGTGAGTTAAGGGCAAGGATTGCATTGTGTTGTGACAAATCAATTAATTGGTCATTTTCATCGTAAAACTCAATGTCAACACCAACAGTTACTGGGTTTTCAGTATCTGTTGAGCTACCAATTGTCATTGTAACTGCTGGATCGTTGTAAATTTGAACGATTCCTTTTCCATCTGATGATGGAAGGCTCTTCACTTCGTATTTATAAACAACTTTTGCAATACCTTTTTCTTCGCTATCTTTTACAATTTTAGCTTGAGTAAGTCCTGTGTATGTAACATCAAATTTGTCTCCGACTTTTACAAGACCCCACTCGATTTCATTGTTGGCATATGGATTTGTAGTTGTCACATCAGAATCTTGAAGATTCTTTGTTTCATACATCTTAGTAGCTTTACCATCACCGTACATACGAGATTGACCTTCTTTTGTCAAGTAAGTTGTTAATCCAGTTGTTTGGTGTGTGATTTTAGTTGTTTCGCCATCAGCAAGTTCTTCAGAGAGGAATGTCAAATCTTGTTTGTATTTCTCAGGATTTCCACCACGCTCTGCAACCATCTTATTGAAGGCATCTTTAGCATCATCGTATTGTGCTTTTTTCTTGTTATAAATTTCGAGTTCAATCAAGTAAGCCGCTTGTGCTTCATCATAAGCAGCTTTTTTAGTCTTGTAGTCAGCTAATTTAGCTTCATACTCTGCTTGAGCTAATTTATTACTTTCAGTAGCTTCTTGATTTGCTGTTACAGATGCATTGTATGCTGCAAGTGCTGTGTTATATTCTTCAAGAGCTTTTTCATAAGCAACACGTGCTTCTTCATTACTCTGTTCTACTGCTGTTTTTTCTGCTGATTTTTCAGTCAATTCTTTTTTATAAGCAGTAAGTTTTTCGTTATAAGCTTCAAGCTCTTTATCGTAGTTTGCTTGTGCAGCAGCATTTTTAGCATCAACTTCAGCTTTTTCTTTTTCGTAAGCTTCTTGATTTGCTGCTACTTCAGCTTTATAATCAGCTACAGTTTTATAAATATCTGTAACTTGTTTTTCGTAATCTTTAACAGCAGCTTCCTCAGAATCTTGCTTTTTAGTCTCAGTTTCTTTAACTTCAAGACCTTCATTTGTGGCAGCAGTTTTAGCTTCTTCCAACTTCTCTGGAACCGCAACTTCTTTTGTTTCTTCTCCAGCTACTGTTGTAGTTGAAGTAACAGGTGTCGTTGCAGATGAAGTTTCATCGGCTGATACAGTGGCAATACCCGCTGCAGCAATCACTGTTGCAACTGCAACAGAACCAAAAGCAACTGAGGTTTTTCTCAAGGCATACTTGATTGTTTTATTATTCTTTAACGATGACATGACAAACTCCTTTTTTAAATTAAAAAAATTTTCTTTAGAAAAAATCTTATTTTATAAAATTCATATTAAGTTTATCAAAAAAAATATGTAAATACAATTAATTTTCGTATAATTTCTGAATATTTTCAATTTATTTCCAAAATATAAAATTGAACTACAAATATTTAAGATTCAACCTTATTAAGATTGCCCTATAGATTCAAAAAAACTTATTTCCCATTCATAACTTAGAGTTTTGAAAGTTCTTCACGAAGTTACTAAATTTATTAACAACCTATCTTAAACAGGTAATCAATCTTCTCAATGAGCAATTATAGAATTTTCTTTGCTTCTTAGTTTTGTAATCCTAGTCAGTTCTAAAATGCAACAAGACTAGTGTATTTTAGAGAAAGAAACTAGTTTTTTTACAAAGTAACAAAGAGGCCCCACTCTTCCGAGTAAAGCCTCTTTTTATACGACTATAATTTGTACTTCATCATTTTAGAACAGATAGCTTGTTAATTTTAGTCTTCACGTTTTTTACGTTTTGCAACCAAACCTAGACCTACGAGACCAAGCGCAGCACCAAGTGCAACAACTCCAGATTTAGATTGTTCACCAGTATTTGGCAATTCAGGACCTTTAGGTTTTTCTGATGTTGACGGTGTTACCGGTGTTGGCGGTGTTGGCGGTGTTGGCGGCGTTGGTGGTGTTGGTGGTGTTGGTGGTGTTGGCGGTGTTGGCGGTGTTGGCGGTGTTGGCGGTGTTGGCGGTGTTGGCGGTGTTGGCGGTGTTGGCGGTGTCACCTTGTTGTTAAACTCAGTGTCTTCCGGCATTTGTGAAGTAAGGGTCAACACTTTACCATCCTTAGTTACAGTAACTCCAACAGTCGCTACCATCTTATCGTACTCAACTCCAGCCTCTGTACCTTTCACTTCTTCTACATAATAGATATGAGTGCCTTCTTGACCACGTTTGAACTCAAGAGCTGAGAACTTGATCTTACCCTCAGCATCATTGCTTACGGTTTCAATCACGTTGCCATCTTTGTCTTTCAATACGAAGCTAAATTCACCAGCTTTCAACGCACGACCTTCCAATTTCTTCGTGAAGTTGAATTCAACTTTCACTGGGATATTAACAACACGTTTTTCAGTTGGTTTTTCTGGTTTTTCAACTGATTTCTTAGTTGGATCATATTGGTGAACAATTTGAGAAGCTGTATTTTCAATATCTACACCTTCCTTAGCAGTGTCCTTGATACGTGCAAGAATATCAAACTTATAGTAACGACCAAACGCTAGCTTAGTAGTATCAATTACTTGTGTATCTTCCGCATCTCCAAGAGACTTAGTCAAGTCAGCCTTAGATGTAGCAGTAATGACACCATCCACAATTGAGATATCAAACTTAGCTGTTACATCTTCACCAGTTACTGAATCATAAGCCTTAATTTCAGATACAATAACATCCAAGTTTTCGCTGTCATATTTATCTGTAATTCCTACAGATTGAATATTGTGACCTTCTGTGAATTTAGTTGTATCCAACCATACTTGGTAAACAACCTTATCACCTTTATGGAGTGTTTGAGTATTGATATTTTGCTTTTCATTATTATCAACATTGTCCACATATGGATCTTTGTTGGTATCAACTACTTTATCAGTCAACTCTTTATCATCATCAAGGAGTTTATTACCAGTGATATCAAATTTCTCTTCATTAAGAATATATTTCTCTGGATTGAACTCAGGAGTTTCTGGAGGAGTTACACGGTTGTTAAATTCTTTATCCGCAATGTCGCCTACAGTCGCGATCAGAATTTTAGCTGTTCCATCGTGTTTCACTGTGACTGTTACATTCGCTTTCATTGTGTCGTATGTAACGGTTGCGTCGCTTCCTTTAACCTCTTCTACTGTGTAGTTGTGTACACCTTCTTGGTCTTTCTTGAACTCAAGTTTAGAGAACTTAACATTACCTGATGCATCGTTGCTTACAGTTTCAAGAGTCTTACCTTCTGAATCTTTAAGAACGAAGCTGAATTCGTTAGCTTTAAGTTCACGGCCTTCCAAACGTTTCGTGAAGTTGAATTCTACTTCAACTGGAACGTTGTTGACACGTTTTTCAGTTGGTTTTTCTGGTTTCTCAACTTTCTTAGTAGTTGGGTTGTAGTAGTTGACTACTTGAGCCGCAGTATTTTCGATATCTACACCACCAGGTACATCAGCTTTCACTGTTGTTGGGATGTCGAACTTGTAGTAACGTCCAAATTCGAATTTAGTTGTGTCAATCACTTGTGTGTTTTCTGCATCGCCAAGTGACTTCGTGAAGCCATCTTTAAGGGTTGCAGTAATCACACCGTTGTTCACAGTGATATCGAATTTATCTGTTACTTCTGCACCTGTTACTGAGTCGTAAGCTTTGATCTTAGTAGAATCAAGTTCCAATTTAGCTTCATCGTAGTCATCTGAGATTCCTACTGATTGGATGTTGTCCTTGTTAGCTGCGTCAAATTTAGTTGTATCCAACCATACTTGGTAAACCAACTTGTCGCCACGTTTCACAGTCTTGGTGTTCAAGTTTTGAGCTTCGTTGTTTGATGCATCATCCGCATATGGGTTCGCATTGGTATCTGCGTACTTGTCTGCCAACTCTTTATCATCATCAACGAGCTTGTCGCCTGTGATATCGTATTTCTCTTCAGAAACAACATATTTCTCTGGTTGGAACTTAGGTTCAGTTGGTGGGGTTACGGTATTGTTGAATTCTTTATCAACAGCATCTGTTACATTAGCTACGATTGCTTTAGCTGTACCATCATGAGATACAACAACTTTCACAGTAGCAACCATTGTGTCGTATTTAACAGATGAATCTGTACCAGGAGTTTCTTCAACTGTATAGTTATATGTCTTACCTAAATCATCTTTACCAAACTCAAGAGTCTTGAAGGTAATCTTACCAGTCGCATCGTTCTTAACCGTTTCGACAATATCGCCGTCTTTCTTAAGAACAAAGCTGAATTCACCTTCTGCTAAATCACGACCTTCCAGTTTCTTAGTAAATTTAAGATCAAGTGGAACTGGAACATTGTTCACACGTTTTTGAGTTGGTTTTTCTGGTTTCTCAACTTTCTTAGTAGTTGGATTATAGTAGTTCACTACTTGAGCCGCAGTATTTTCGATATCTGCGCCAGCAGCTACATCTTCCTTAACTGTTGTTGGGATATCAAATTTATAGTAACGTCCAAATTCAAATTTAGTTGTGTCAATAATTTGAGTATTTTCTGCATCACCTAATGACTTAGTATTACCAGCTTTGAGTGTTGCTGTAATAACTCCATTATTAACAGCAATATCAAATTTATCTGTTACTTCAGCTCCTGTTACAGAATCATAGGCTTTGATATCGGCTTTATTCAGAGTTAATTTACCTTCGTCATAGTTATCAGAAATTCCAACTGTTTGAATATTATCTCTGTTATTAGCATCAAATTGAGTTGTATCTAACCATACTTGGTAAACCAATTTAGAACCACGTTTAACAGTCTTAGTATTTAAGTTTTCTGCTTCATTGTTGTTATCTTTATCAACATATGGATCAGTATTTGTTTCTGTATACTTGTTTGTTAATTCTTTATCGTCATCAAGTAGTTTGTCACCAGTAATATCGTATTTCTCTGCAGCGACAACATATTTTTCTGGCTGGAACTTAGGTTCTTCAGGTGGTGTTACAGTGTTGTTGAACTCTTTATCAGCTGGATTAGTCACAGTTGCAATTAGAGCTTTAGCTGTACCATCATGTGATACTGTCACGGTCATTTCTGCTTTCATAGTATCATATGTTACAGTAGCGTCTGTTCCTACAACTTCCTCAACAGTGTAGTTATATACACCTTCTTCACCCTTCTTGTATTCTAGGGCTGAGAATTTAACATTTCCAGTTGCGTCGTTCTTAACTGTTTCAACTTCATTACCTTTTGAATCTTTCAGAACAAAGCTAAATTCGTTGGCTTGCAGTTCACGACCTTCTAGTTTCTTAGTGAAATTAAATTCTACTGAAATTGGTACACTGTTCACACGTTTTTCAGTTGGTTTAGACGGTTTTTCAACTTTCTTGGTAACTGGATTATAGTAGTTGACTACTTGTGTCGCAGTATTTTCAATATCTACTCCACCATCAACATCATTTTTGACTACTGCTGGGATATCGAACTTATAGTAACGTCCAAACTCAAATTTAGCTGTATCGATAATTTGAGTATTTTCAGCATCACCAAGTGACTTAGTATTGCCAGCTTTAAGCGTCGCTGTCATTACTCCATTTTCAACTGTAATATCAAATTTATTTGTTACATCATCACCTGATACTGAATCGTAGGCTTTGATCTTAGTACCATCAACATCAACCTTAGTTTCATCGAAATCATCTGTAATTCCAACTGACTGTACCTTTTCCTTGTTATCAGTTGTGAATTTTGTAGTATCCAACCAAACTTGGTAGACTAGTTTATCACCACGTTTAACAGTCTTGGTATTGATATTTTCAGCTTCGTTGTTAGTAGTTTGATCAACATATGGGTTGGTATTCGTATCTTTATACTTATCTTCCAACTCTGTATCGTCATCCAACAATTTGTTGTCTGTAATAGAGTATTTCTCAGTATTCAAGACGTACTTCTCTGGTTGGAACTTAGGTTCAGTTGGTGGTGTAACGGTATTATTGAATTCTTTATCAGCTGGTTCAGTTACATTTGCGATTAAAGCTTTTGCAGTACCATCATGTGAAACAGTAACTTTAACTTCAGCCTTCATCGTATCGTAAGTAATAGTTGCATCTGCTCCTGCTACTTCTTCAACAGTGTATTTATGTTCACCAACTTGGCTCTTTTCAAATTTAAGAGCTTTGAATTTTACTTTACCATCTGCATCGTTCTTGACAGTTTCAACTTCTTTCCCTTTTGAATCTTTCAGAACAAAGCTGAATTCACTGGCTTGCAGTTCACGACCTTCTAGTTTCTTAGTGAAGTTAAATTCTACTTCGATAGGAACACTGTTCACACGTTTTTGAGTAGGTTTTTCTGGTTTCTCTACAGATTTGCTTACTGGGTTGTAAACATGAACGATTTGGTTGGCTTTGTTTTCGATGTCTAGTCCACCTGGAACTGAATCTTTAACTGTTGCTGGGATATCAAATTTATAGTAGCGACCAAATGCAAATTTAGTTGTATCGATAACTTGTGTATTATCTACATCACCTAATGATTTGTTTACAGAAGTCTTAGATGTTGCTATAATAACACCATTTTCAACCTTAATATCAAACTTATCAGTGACTTCATTACCAGTTTCACTATCGTAAGCCTTGATTTCACTAGAGTTAACCGTTAATTTATCAGCATCATAGGTATCAGAGATTCCAACCGATTGGATATTGTTTCTATCAGTGAAATTCTTAGTATCTAACCATACTTGGTAAACTAATTTTTCACCGCGTTCAACAACCTTCGTATTGATGTTTTCTGCTTCGTTGTTAGTAGTTTTGTCAGCATAAGGGTCAGCATTTGTATCTGCGTACTCGTCTGTCAACTCATGATCGTCGTCAACGAGTTTTGTACCAGTGATGTCAAATTTTTCTTTGTTAAGAACGAATTTTTCTGGTTGGAACTCAGGTGTTTCTGGAGGAGTTATTTTATTGTTAAACTCTTTATCTTCCATTCCATCTGTTGATTCTCCATTTTCATTTACACCACCTGCTGAGCTGACATTTGTTACAGTTGTTAGGGTATGTCCATTTTTTGCAACTTCCACAGTAAGCGTTGCTTTCATGGTGTCATAAGTCATTCCTAATTCTTTAGTAGCTGGGATAACCTCTTCTACTGTATAAGTATGGGTACCAACTTTTGTATTATCGAATGATAATTCTGAGAAGGTAACAGTTCCGTCTTCTTTATTCTTAACAGTTTCAACTTCTTCACCTGCTGCATTCTTAAGGACGAAGCTAAATTCACCTTCCTTAAGTTTACGACCTGCGAGTTTCTTCGTAAAATCAAACTTAGTAACTACTGGTGAAACTACATAGTTGTTAAAGATTTTGTCATTAGCGTCTGCACTAAATCCACCTTCAGAACTGTACTTAACTGTAGCTTCGAGATCACCCACTGCATTTTTTTCAGTTACCGTAACAGTCATAGTAACTGTCATCGCATCGTAATCAACATTTGTATCAGAACCTTTTAACTCTGTAATCTTATATTTATAGGTACCAGGATTGCTAAATGATAATTCACTAAATGTAGCCTTGCCATTTTTGTTTGTAACTGTTTCTTCATGTTTATCTGGAGTACTCTTTTCTTCTGTTAACTTGAAGCTGAATTCTCCATCTGTTAATACACGTCCAGCAAGCTCTTTTTCGAATTCTGGTGTAACTTTTGCTGGTTCGCGTTTTACATAGTAGTAGACCGGTTGTTTATGTGGCGTCAAACTGTTAAGCAAGTCAACGTTTGTACCGATACCACCAACTCCACGTTCTAATTGTGCGTTAGCTGAACCGTGTCCAATCCCGTCTCCTAAGAATGGTACGAATACTGATTTATATGGCGTATATCCTGCAGCTTTTTGGAAATCGAATGTAATTTCTTTACCGTTAGGATAGTTTGTTTTGGCTCCAGTTTTTGGATCTGTTACAGTATGTGCAATCGTATTAAGAGGTGATTTTTTAACAACTAGTTCTTGCGTATTAGCTTCACCTGGTTTAATTGGTTTAGTTTCAGCAATCAACATGTAGCCATCAGTACTTAATGAACCATCAGAACGTTTACTTTGTTGTTTTGGATCAAGAAGATAAACACGAATAACTACTGAACCATCTTCTCCAACAACTTCTTTAATCCGTTTAATACCATAACGGTCTGCATCCATAAATTTCGTCCCAACAGTATAAGGACGACTGACATAACCAGATTTATCTTTTGCATCAGCTGTTTGATACAATTTATATCCATCAAATTGACGTTCACCAGATGCTGTGAAGCTTTGTCCTTCCATAGCTTTAGTTGCATATCTAGCTAAATCTACTTCATTACCATTTTCTTTATAATCTTGAACAGTTACATCTGTTTTATTTGCATTGAATGTTGGATTGTTTTTGTCAACTTCTTTATAGTAAGTTGTTTTATTAATTGCCTCTGGTATTTTATCATTTGAATCCGTAATTAAACGACCGTTATAAGCTGGTTCAACAACGTTTAGAATATCTGTTGTTGTACGAGCGTTATAAACCGCAGTATGAAGTGCTTGATCTGCAGGTGTCAATTGGTGTCCAGCAGCCACTAAATCTGTTATACTCTTTCCAACTTCATACCCATTTTGAATGAATGGTTGAATTGTTTTACCTTTTTCTTGAGCAAGTCCAGCTTTATAATCTACTTGGAAGGTTAATTCACTATTAGACGCAGCTGTGGTAGTAGTGAATTTTTGAACGCCACTTGATGAAGTAACCGTTCTTGTTTCTACTACATTCCCAGTCGTTTTATCGATTAATTCAACAGTTGTATCTGTAGATTCATCAAATCTCTTATAAGCACGAGCATAGTATTTTGTACCATAACGTTCATTGAATCTAGTTAAATCCCAGATAGCGTATGTGTACCAATCTCCTTCTTTAGCAGAATAACCAGCTGGTACCGTTTGAGATCTTACAGTTGCACCGTTAGCATCTTTGATTTCTGGAGTTACTTTTTCCCCATCTTTTAAGTAAGTACTTACCGCTAAAGGGTTAGAGTTGTGGTCTCCAGAAACTGCATCTTCCGTTGTAGCACGACGATTACGAACTTTAGGTTTATCACCTTCTGAAACAGCTGGCTTAGTTTCTTCAGCTTTTTCAACCGGCTTAGCAGTTTCCTTATTAGCAATCTCAGTCTCAGTTGAAGCAGGTTTTACTTCTTCTGCTTTTTCTGAAGACACTGGTTCAGATTTAGCTTCTTCTGTTTTAGCCTCAGAAGCTGCTTTTCCTTCTTCAACCTTGTTTGCCTCAGCAAGTTCACTTGTTGCAACATTTTCTACAACATTCTGTTCCTTTTTAGAGGAATCCTCGCTACTATCCTTTTTCACCAACTCTGTTTTTTCTTCAGAACTTGGTTGTGCAGGAATTTCTGAAGCTTTTACTTCACCACCATTTGCCATTAGAAAGCTTAGAGTGGTTCCTAAAAATACCGATGCAACACCAACTTTATATTTACGTAAAGAAAAGCGTTGTTGTTCCTTTCTTATCATCTTGATAAGTTCTCCTTTATAAATCTTTTATTTTACTAGGAGTCAGAATTTTATAATTTTTGTACCTTTTATACAAAAATTATATTCTGGCTTTAGCTCCTTTATCATATCATAAGTTTAAGATAAGTTCAAAGAATTATATGCCCTTGAAAACGTTTACTTTGGAATAGTTTTCATTACCTGAGATCTAAATTTTTTATTATATTTTTTTTTATGCATGCTTGATATAATGCTACTTTTAACAGGATTTATTTGAATATGTTCTAATTTTTACTATATTTTTATTTTTGCTTTTTATATTTTCTAGATTATTTTTTTCTTGTGAAAATGGTAACAACATTTTCATAAAATAAAAAATGATTCCCTTACGAGAATCATTTTTTATTTAGATGGCTTCTGTGACAAAACTTCTGCTTTCTAATACTTTTAACATGGCATCTGCTGTGTCTAGAGCTGTAAAGAGAGGAACTCCATGTTCAATTGCTGAACGTCTGATTTGCTCACCATCTTCATCAGCTGTCCGTTTGGTACCAACTGTATTGATGATTGCTTGAATTTTTCCTTTGCGGACGTAGCTTGGAATATCGTGTTCATCATCACCAATCTTTCCAACGACTTGAGCCTGCAATCCATGACTTGCAAAGAACTCTGCAGTTCCTTCAGTAGCAAGGATTCCGTAGCCAATATTTTGGAAACGACGAGCCAAATCTAGTGCTTCTTCTTTTGCATCATCCGCGATGGTAAAGACAACATTACCAAAGGTTGGCAAGTGAAGATAAGAAGCTTCAAAGGCCTTGTAGAGAGCTTTTTCAAGAGTGGTATCAGAACCCATGACTTCCCCTGTCGACTTCATTTCAGGACCAAGAAGGCTGTCTACCTTAGCTAGCTTGGTAAAGGAGAAGACTGGTGCCTTGATATGAACGCGAGTGCTTTCTGGGTAAAGTCCATCTTGGTAACCAAGTTCTTCAAGACTTTGACCAAGAATCAACTTAGTCGCTACTTGCGCCATAGGGATATTGGTTACTTTTGAAAGGAATGGAACTGTACGGCTGGCACGTGGATTGACTTCAATAACGTAAACTTTTTCATCCTTGATGACAAACTGAATGTTCATCATACCAAGGCAGTTGAGGCCGATCGCAAGACGTTTGGTGTAGTCTGCGATAGTTTCCTGAACCTTTTGAGACAAGGTTTGTGGAGGATAAACAGCCATGGAGTCACCTGAGTGGACCCCAGCACGTTCGATATGCTCCATGATACCTGGGATGAGGACATTTTTTCCGTCTGAAATGGCATCGACTTCACACTCTTGTCCGACGATATAAGAGTCAACAAGAACAGGGTGGTCTGGACTTGCCTTAACTGCAGTACGCATGTAAGAACGAAGATCATCTTCATTCTCAACGATTTCCATAGCACGTCCACCCAAAACATATGAAGGGCGAACGAGAACTGGGAAACCAATTTTACGTGCAGCAAGCACTGCTTCTTCTTCATTGGTTGCTGTCTGTCCAGGAGGTTGTGGAATATCCAAGTCTTTGAGGGCTTGCTCGAAGAGGTCACGGTCTTCCGCACGGTCTAGATCAGCAACTTGAGTACCAAGGATAGTTACACCAGCTTTTGCTAATGGTTCAGCAAGGTTGATAGCTGTTTGACCACCGAACTGAACGATAACACCTTTTGGTTGCTCTAAGTCGATAACATTCATAACATCTTCAAATGTCAATGGTTCAAAGTAAAGTTTGTCTGATACAGAGAAGTCTGTTGAAACTGTCTCTGGGTTTGAGTTCATAATGATGGCTTCGTAGCCAGCAGCTTGAATCGCCTTAACTGAGTGAACAGTTGCGTAATCAAACTCAACACCTTGACCGATACGGATTGGACCAGAACCTAAGACTAGAACAGATTCCTTATCAGACTTGATAGATTCATTTTCCCAACCATAAGTAGAATAGAAATATGGAGTTTCTGATTCAAATTCTGCTGCACAAGTATCCACCATCTTGTAAACTGGGACAATCTTGTTTTCCAAACGTAGTTGGCGAACTTGATCAGCTGTAGTTCCCCAGAGTTCTGCGATTTTACGATCTGAGAAACCATTGAGTTTAGCTGTTTTCAAGACATCGACATCCTGAGGATGTGCACCCAATTCTTGCTCAATCTCAAAGATATGCAAGAGTTTATCAAGGTAGAAAATATCAATTTTAGTCAAGTCAGCAATCTCTTCTGGTGTATAACCACGACGAATAGCTTCTGATACGTAAAAGAGACGGTCATCTTGAGCCTTGACAACTTTTTCAATCAAGCCATCATCTGAAACATCTGCAAGCTCAGGCATTTCATTATGATGGACACCAATTTCTAGAGAGCGACAAGCTTTAAGGAGAGATTCCTCGATGTTCCGACCGATGGCCATAACTTCTCCAGTTGCCTTCATCTGGGTACCAAGACGACGTTCCCCTTTTTCAAACTTGTCAAATGGGAAACGTGGAATCTTAGCCACCACATAGTCAAGGGCTGGTTCAAACATGGCATAAGTTGAACCTGTAACTGGGTTGATGACCTCATCTAAGGTCAAACCGACTGCAATCTTAGCAGCCAATTTAGCGATTGGGTAACCTGTCGCCTTAGAAGCAAGGGCAGAAGAACGAGATACACGAGGATTTACTTCGATGACATAGTACTTAAAGCTGTGCGGATCAAGAGCCAACTGAACGTTACATCCACCTTCAATCTTGAGAGCGCGGATAATGCTCAAGCTAGCATCACGAAGCATTTGGTTTTCATAGTCTGACATGGTTTGCGCTGGAGCAAATACGATGGAATCCCCTGTGTGAATCCCAACTGGGTCAAAGTTTTCCATGTTACATACAACAAGGGCATTGTCAGCTGAGTCGCGCATCACTTCGTACTCGATTTCCTTGAACCCTGCAATAGAACGTTCAATCAAGCACTGGGTAACAGGTGACAACTTCAAACCATTTTCAGCAATTTCACGCAATTCTTCCTCGTTGGCACACATACCACCGCCAGTACCACCAAGTGTGAAGGCTGGACGGACGATAACTGGATAACCAATTGTCGCTGCAAAGGCAACTGCTTCTTCTACTGTGTTAACAATTTCTGATTCAGGAATTGGTTGGTTCAGCTCTTCCATCAACTGTTTAAAGAGGTCACGGTCCTCCGCTTGATCGATGGCAGACAATTTAGTCCCGAGAAGTTCTACTCCCAATTCATCAAGAATACCGTTTTTAGACAATTCCATGGCCATATTAAGCCCTGTTTGCCCTCCAAGAGTTGGAAGCAAAGCATCTGGACGTTCCTTACGGAGAATACGAGTCACAAACTCGAGTGTGATTGGCTCGATATAAACCTTGTCTGCAATTTCCTTATCAGTCATGATGGTTGCAGGGTTTGAGTTTACCAAGACAACCTCGTAACCTTCCTCTTTCAAAGACAAGCAGGCTTGGGTTCCAGCATAGTCAAACTCAGCAGCCTGACCAATAATAATCGGACCAGAACCAATCACCATAATTTTTTTGATATCAGTACGTTTAGGCATTTATAAGATATTAAGGGCGTTAAGCGGACAAAGCTAAAATAGGAGTTATGACGAAGAACTATTAGTTCTAGGAATAACTATATTTTTAGCACCGTCCCTAGCCCGTATTCAGTTCAGCAAATACGGACCACCCTTCTCCTTTCTATTCGTCGCCTCACAGAGCGACATTAAATAAGATACAAAGGACGAATAGAAAGCGATTGAATTTTAGGAAACCAAGGAAGGATTGACAATCCAAGTTGGTTTCTCTAAATTCCGAGCTTTCCGTCCGTGTTCAGTTACATAAATTCTCCGACGATTTCACACTCGTCATTAATTTGCTTGTTTAAAGGCTTCCATCATCTCAATGAACTCGTCAAATAGATAACTTGCATCGTGTGGACCAGGAGCTGCATCTGGGTGGAATTGCACAGAGAAACCTGGTAGATATCTGTGACGTACGCCTTCAACTGACTTGTCATTGATTTCTTCGTGGGTGATAATCAAGTGCTCTGGTAAGTCCTCACGACTAACGGCATAACCATGGTTTTGACTAGTAAAGTCCACTCGCCCAGTTGCAATTTCACGTACTGCATGGTTAAAGCCACGGTGACCAAACTTCATCTTGTAAGTCTTGGCACCATTTGCCATTGCAAAGAGCTGGTGACCCATACAAATACCAAAGATTGGAATCTTCCCTAGAATCCCACGAATCATGTCGAGCGCTTCTGGAACATCTTCTGGATTTCCCGGACCATTTGACAACATAACTCCGTCAGGATTCAAATGTAGAATTTCCTCAGCTGTAGTTGTGTATGGAACTACAGTCACGTTACAATCGCGTTTTGAAAGTTCTCGTAAAATAGAATGTTTAAGTCCAAAGTCTACTAAAACAACACTCAAACCAACTCCTGGAGCTGGATAAGAAGTCTTGGTTGAAACTTGTCTGATATTATCAGTTGGCAAAACAGTTGCTTGAAGTTGATCTGCAATATGATCCATGCTATCTCCAGCATGAGTCAAGGTTGCACGCATCGTCCCATGTTTACGGATAATTTTTGTAAGTGCACGGGTATCAATTCCTGAAATACCAGGAATTTTCTTAGCTTTCAAGAATTCATCCAGCGTCATTTGATTCCGCCAGTTACTTGCTCTACGTGCCTCTTCAAATACTACAACACCCTTGCAGGTAGGGCTAATAGATTCGTAATCATCACGGTTAATCCCATAATTCCCCACCAATGGATAAGTGAAGGTCAAGATTTGTCCATTATAAGACTGGTCTGTAATGGATTCTTGATAGCCTGTCATCCCTGTGTTAAAGACGATTTCCCCTGTTACATCAATATCTGCACCGAAGGCTTTACCTTCAAAAACTGTGCCATCTTCTAAAACTAGAAGTCGTTTTGTCATATTCTCACCTCTCGTGGACGCTCACTGGCGTCTTTTAACGTTTTGTGTCTTATTTGGCTTTTCTACTTGCCAATACGGATTCTAAGATTGCCATTCGAACAAAGACTCCATTGGTCATTTGTTGGACAATGCGTGATTTTGGAGCTTCAACCAAGTGGTCAGCAATTTCTACATCCCGATTTACCGGAGCTGGATGCATAATGATTGCTCCTTCTTTTAAGCGATTGTAGCGTTCTTGGTTCAAGCCATGTTGAGCATGATAGCCTTCTTTTGAAAAGACGGCTCCACTCTCGTGGCGTTCATGTTGAACCCGAAGCAACATCAGAACATCCACCTGGTCAACAATCTCATCAATGGTAACAAACTGTCCATAGTCCGCAAACTCTTGGCTTCTCCATTCCTCAGGTCCTGCAAAATAAAGTTCTGCACCTAAGCGCTTCAAAATCTGCATATTAGACTTGGCAACACGTGAATGGTCCAAGTCACCAGCAATCGCGACCTTGAGTCCTTCAAAATGTCCGAATTCTTCATAAATGGTCATCAAATCAAGCAAGCTCTGGCTAGGATGTTGTCCTGATCCATCGCCTCCGTTGATAATTGAAGTCGTAATCGTCGGACTCGCAATCAATTCTCTGTAGTAATCAACCTCAGGGTGACGAATAACGCAGACATCTACACCAAGCGCTGACAAAGTCAGGATAGTGTCATACAGTGTCTCACCCTTGTTGACTGAACTTGTCTTTACATCAAAGTCAAGTCGTTCCAAGCCTAGTTTGATCTCTGCAACTTCGAACGATTTATGCGTTCTTGTCGAATTTTCAAAGAAAAGATTGGAAACAATGGGATGGTCTTCGTAAGGGATCTGAGCTCCATTTTTAAACTCAATCCCTCGTTTAATCAATTTCATAACCTGATCCACAGTAAGATCTTCCATGGACACCACATGGTTGAGTGCTTGTTGATTTTCTGACATGGCTACTCCTTTAGCTATTAAGCTTCTTCAGTAATCAAAACTCTATCTTGGCCATCAAGTTCTGTCATCTCAACGATGATTTCTTCAGAACGACTGGTTGGAATATTTTTCCCAACGTAATCTGGTCGAATTGGCAATTCTCTGTGTCCACGGTCAACTAGCACCGCAAGACTCACGCGCGCTGGACGACCATGTCCGACAATGTTATCAATAGCAGCACGGATGGTACGACCTGTATAGAGCACATCATCCACCAAGATGACCTCGCGGTCTGTCACATCGACAGAAATCAATGAAGTATCCTCACCACTTTTAACATCGTCGCGGAAAGGTTTAGTATCTAATTCTACAACAGGAACTGAGATGTTTTCCAATTGTTCCAAGCGTTCTTGAATACGGTGAGCAATAAAGACACCACGTGTTTTGATACCCGCTAAAATGATCTTATTCAAATCTTTATTGCGTTCGATGATTTCATAAGTGATACGCGTAATTGCTCGCTTGACGGTTAATTCGTCTACAACTTCTTTTGTCTTCATGACAAACCTCCAAAAAGAAAAGTCTCCTTTTTCAAGGAGACTTGAGAATGTATAACTAAGCGAGCCTTACTGTAAACAGTATAGACTTACTCTTCTACTTTATCGAGCTCCTTGCCTGCCTCACGGGACAGGTTTAAAGGAATATTTTATTGTCCTTACTATATCACAAAGCCTAGTGCAAAGCAAGCAAAAACATTCAATGCTAAGTCTTATAAAGAACTAAAATCGTACAATTGTGGATAGTGTTCGCATTCTGGATTTTTGGGATGACAGATGGCACGACCAAAGTAAATCATAGCCTGATGGGCCGCCAACCATTCTTCTGGTGGCAAGACTTCCATGACACGTTTTTCAACTTCAAGTGGCGTAGCAGATTTTTTAACAATATCATGGTGTTTGCAGATACGTTCTACGTGAGTATCAACTGCAAAAGCTGGAATTCCAAATCCCACACTTAATACTACATTGGCTGTTTTTCGGCCAACTCCTGCCAAACTCTCTAATTCTTCCCTAGTCTGAGGAACTTGACCATCAAAATCGTCTAGTAACTGCTGGGCACATTTCTTAAGAAACTTAGCCTTATTGCGATAGAGACCTAGACGAGAAATATGTTTAGAAATTTCACTCTCGCTTGCATCTGCCATAGCTTGAGGCGTTGGAAAAGCTGCAAAGAGGGCTGGTGTGGCCTTGTTGACTGCAGCATCTGTCGTCTGAGCAGACAACATGACTGCAACTAGCAATTCAAAATGATTGCGAAAATCTAGACTTGGTTTCGCATCGGGAAAAAGAGCAATAATTTCTTCTATGACATGACGTGCACGTTTTTTGGATAAAACCATCTACTCATCTCCGTCGAACAGTCCTTGCAAACCTGCAAAAGGACTATTTTCTTCTTTCTTAACTGCTTGTTGAGCTTGATATTCTTCCTCAGACATGATTTGCCAGTCATTTCCAGAAACAAATCCCTGGCCAGCTTCTTCTTCAGCTGTTAAGACTTTGATTGGAATGTTGAGCAAAATATTATCTGAAACACTCTCTGCCAAGTCAATTTCACCATTTTCAATCGGTAATACTAAGTCATCATCTAGAACTTCTTGGTCCAGTTGATTGGTAGCACCTTCCATAAAGACTTCCGTTACTGGATATGATTCTTTCAATTCTACCGGTTCCATACTACGGCTAGAAGCTAGGACAATTGTATATGACAAGAGATAGTCTAGGAAAAACATTCGGTCTTCGTACTGAACCTTCCCTACTGCTTTGATATCTTTTACATCTAAAATTTCTTGATTACGAGCACGTAAGTCAGTTGCCAAGTCTAAAGTTTGCTCAAAGTGCAAGCCTTCAGGCTGCTTACAAATTTCTTGAATATTTAATTTCATACTTCCTCCATAAAGATTTACTCCCTTGATTATACCATGAAAAGAGCGCTAGCAAGGCAACTAAACTTTCAAAAAATCATTCTCTATTTTTTGATATATTTATTATGACAATTTTATTTTTTGTGCTATACTATAGGCATCAATACATGAGCAAAGGAGGACGCTCATATGGAAGACAAAGCTCTTTTAACAGAAGCCTATCAACTAGTTTCGAAATTAAACCAAACAATACAAAGCTGTAAACAGGGATTACCTGATGATCTACGCTTACAGCAAAATATAGACGAAATTCTCAGAGCACTTAAAAAAGCTGAGAAAGTAGACAACGCCATCTTAATTGAACTGGAATCTTTTTACCAACGGATTAGTCTTTTAATTGGACTTGGTTCACTGAAATTAAATGACCAAGCCCGCACTGCTTGGAGAAACTATGACAAGTTCCACTACGCTCAAGTTAAGCACGTTTTGACACTCTATGGACCTGTTTTTGGTTTTTAAAAATAGAGGATTTTCTGGCTTAATCTTGACAAATTTTCTCAAAAAGAGTATGATGATTGCAACAATATTCGGAGGTAAGGGAGATATGAACAACTAAGTCTATCAAATAAAGAACCTTTATTTAGTAGATCTTGTTTCTGTCTCTTTTTTGTGTGCTCTTTTTCTGCTGGATTTTCAGCCCTTTTAAAAGAGTTTTTTTGACATAGACGATTAGCTCTACTAGGTAAAGTAGAGCTTTTTGTTATGCAATATGGACATTCTAGAAAGGGCAATAATATGATAAAAATCAATCATCTGACCATTACACAAAACAAAGATTTAAGAGACCTTGTTTCCGATTTAAACATTAACATCCAAGACGGAGAAAAGGTCGCTATTATTGGTGAAGAAGGAAATGGAAAATCAACCTTACTTCGAACTTTAATGGGAGAAAGATTAGCTGATTTCTCTATCAGGGGAGAAATCCAATCTGACCTTCAGTCCCTGGCCTACATTCCCCAACATCTCCCTGAAGAACTGAAGAAAAAATCTCTACAGGACTACTTCTTTTTAGAGTCTACAGATTTGGACTACAGTATTCTTTATCGTTTGGCGGAGGAGTTGCATTTTGATAGTGATCGCTTCGCTAGTGACCAAGAAATTGGCAGTCTATCAGGTGGCGAAGCTTTGAAAGTTCAACTCATCCATGAGTTAGCAAAACCTTTTGCGATTCTATTTTTAGATGAACCTTCAAATGACCTGGATATAGAGATGGTTGATTGGCTAAAAAAACAGATTCAAAAAATGAGGCAAACCGTTATTTTCATTTCTCATGATGAAGATTTTCTATCTCAGACGGCAGACACAATTATCCACTTGCGACTGATCAAGCACCGGAAAGAAGCGGAAACGCTAGTCGAGCATTTAGACTACGATAGCTATAGTGACCAGAGAAAGGCTAATTTTGCCAGACAAAGCCAGCAAGCTGCTAACGACCAGAGAGCCTATGACAAAACCATGGAGAAGCATCGTCGCGTCAAGCAAAATGTAGAAACTGCACTTCGAGCTACCAAAGACAGTACTGCCGGTCGCCTATTAGCTAAAAAGATGAAAAATGTTCTTTCTCAAGAAAAACGCTACGAAAAAGTAGCTCAGTCCATGACCCAAAAGCCACTTGAAGAGGAACAAATCCAACTTTTCTTTTCAGATATAGAGCCATTAGCGGCTTCAAAAGTCTTAGTTAGACTAGAAAATGAGACTTTATCCATTGGCCAACAAATTCTGTCTCAAGGGCTACAATTAACTGTCCGTGGTCAAGATAAAATCGGCATTATCGGTCCCAATGGCGTTGGCAAATCCACTCTCTTAGCAAGGTTACATCAACTACTAAGCGGCAAAAGAGAGATTTTGCTTGGATTTATGCCACAAGATTACCAAGAAACACTGCAATTGGATCTATCCCCAGTAGAATTTCTCAGCCAAACTGGACACAAAGAGGAAATACAGAAAATCCAATCTCACTTAGCCAGTCTTAATTTCAGCTATCCAGAGATGCACCACCAAATCAACTCCTTATCTGGTGGTCAACAAGGCAAACTCCTTCTTTTGAATTTAGTTCTACGTAAACCAAACTTTCTCCTTCTGGATGAACCCACACGAAATTTTTCTCCAACTTCTCAACCAGAAATAAGAAAACTCTTTGCCAATTATTCTGGTGGTCTTGTCACTGTTTCGCATGATCGACGTTTCTTAAAAGAAGTTTGTACGAGTATCTATAGTCTGACAGAGCATGGTTTGGAAGTAGTTGATTTACAAGACCTTTAACTTTTGGAAATAAAACATCCAGAGGAAAACCTCTGGATATTTTTTACATATGTTTCAAACGCTCAATCCGTTCTGAAATAGGTGGATGCGTGTAAAATAGTTTTTTCAAGAAACCTGGTTTTTGAGGATCATTGATATAAAGTGCACTACTAGCATCATCCACATGATGACTCATGGGTTGACTATTATCTAATTTTTGTAAAGCATTGATCATCCCTTGAGGATTACGAGTTAGTTCAACACTCGAAGCATCCGCCAAAAATTCCCGCTGGCGAGAAATAGCTAATTGCACTAAAGTTGCTGCTAAAGGCGCTAAAACAATGGATAGGAGAGAAATTACTAACATAATCACTTCAAGTCCCCAACTATCACGATCATTACTTCTACGACTACGGCCAGCACCTCCCCACCACATCATACGACCAGCCATACTTGATAATAGCGTAATCGCACTAGCTAGAGCAACAGCAATAGTTGAAATACGAATATCGTAGTTGCGAATATGGCTAACCTCATGGCCGATCACGGCTTCTAACTCCTCACGGTTCATGATCTCTAAAAGTCCTGACGTAGCAGCAACAGCAGCATTTTGAGGATTCGAACCTGTGGCGAAAGCATTCAAACCTTGGTCATCAATAACATAAACTCGTGGCATAGGAATCTGAGCTACCATAGCCATATCCTCAACAACATGATAGAGAACAGGTTCTTCATTCCTATCAACCTCACGCGCACCATTCATACTCATGACAATCTCTGTAGATTGAAAAATCATGGTCAAGGCATAGATGAAACCGATAATCATGGCTACGGTCACTCCCCATATTCCTGAGTTTATGAAGAGAAAACCAACAGCATAACCAACCAAGGCTAACAAAAGAAAGAAGACAATTAATAGAACCCAAGTTTTTCGTTTATTACTAGCGATTTGTTTGTACAGCATCTTAGTCACCTAAACCACTAAAATCAACTCTAGGCACAGCCTTTTCTTCTTCTGGAGTTTGAAGGAAATCCGCTGCCTTGAAGCCAAATATAGTCGCAACCAGATTACTTGGGAAAGTTTCTAATTTAACATTGTAGTTGCTAACGACACTATTATAAAGCTGACGTGAATAAGAAATTTTATTTTCTGTGTTAGTCAGTTCTTCTTGTAAGTGAGCAAAATTGCTACTAGCCTTCAAGTCAGGATAATTCTCTGCAACCGCAAAAATACCAGATACCTGACGAGTCAGTGCATCACTAGCTTTCATGGCTTCCGCGGGTGTAGTTGCTGCAGCTACTTGTGTTCGAAGTTGAGTAACTTTTTCCAGAGTAGAGTTTTCATATTTCGCATAACCTTTAACTGTTTCAATTAAGTTCGGTAAGAGATCATTTCGACGCTTCAACTGAACATCAATCTGACTCCAAGCTTCCTTGGTCTGCATACGATTTTTCACCAATTTATTATAGCAGTCAATTACCAAGAAAATAATTAGCGCAAGAAGTCCATAAAAAATCCAATTCATCATAAAGCTCCTTTCTGCCTTTTGATTAGTACAAGTATATCAAATTTCCATGTTTTTGTGGTAAAATAAGATGATATACAAGAAGGATATAACTATGAAACCAGAAACTTTTTACACATTACTCACTGAACAAAATATTGTTCTTACTGACCAGCAAAAAGCACAATTTGAGCGTTATTTTGAACTCTTAGTCGAGTGGAATGAAAAAATCAATCTAACTGCCATTACGGATAAGGAAGAAGTCTATCTCAAGCATTTTTATGATTCGATTGCACCTATCCTGCAAGGGTTGATTGAAAATCAGGAAATTAAGTTATTAGATATTGGAGCTGGTGCTGGATTTCCAAGCCTTCCTATGAAAATTCTTTACCCTCAGTTAGATATAACCATTATTGACTCTCTAAACAAGCGAATCAACTTCCTTAATCTCTTAGCACAAGAGTTAGACTTAGAAAATGTTCACTTCTACCATGGACGTGCAGAAGATTTCGGTCAAGACAAGAATTTTCGTGCCCAGTTTGATATCGTCACAGCTCGAGCAGTTGCTCGTCTGCAGGTCTTATCTGAATTAACCATTCCTTTTCTAAAAATCGGTGGAAAATTACTGGCACTCAAGGCAAGCAATGCACCCGAGGAATTGGCAGAGGCAAAAAATGCTCTTACCCTTCTCTTTAGCAAAGTTGAGGACAACATCAGCTATACTCTTCCCAATGGAGATCCTCGCTATATTACTGTAGTAGATAAGAAAAAAGAAACTCCAAATAAATATCCAAGAAAAGCAGGTATGCCAAATAAACGCCCGCTTTAGAGGAATTATAAATAAATCTGCAGAATCAACCTCGCTTTCCTATTTCTAGGCTCGGGAAAAATTCGTTTACAAAACGAATTTTTTCTGCTATACTATCCTAAGCAAAGGTTTTTAATGTCATCCCGTGAGGTGACGAAGACGCAGATATACATAACATTCATTAAATACGGTCAATTATTTTTTAATGAAGTCTTACTCTGAGAGCCTATTGCTGTAAAATAATGGGCTCTTTTTTGATGCCCAAAAGTGAGGTATTTATGAAACAAGAATCAACTGTTGATTTGTTATTAGACGTCGACCAACGTCCGTCTGTTGGTAAGGGAATTCTTCTCAGCTTCCAGCACGTTTTTGCTATGTTTGGTGCAACAATTTTGGTCCCACTGATTTTGGGAATGCCTGTATCCGTTGCCCTCTTTGCTTCAGGGGTTGGTACCCTCATCTATATGATTGCAACAGGTTTTAGAGTTCCTGTTTATCTTGGTTCTTCTTTCGCCTTTATTACAGCTATGTCACTTGCCATGAAAGAAATGGGTGGTGATGTATCTGCTGCTCAGACAGGGGTTATCCTAACTGGTTTTGTTTATGTCCTTGTTGCTGCAAGTGTTCGTTTCGCGGGTACAAAATGGATTGATAAACTCTTGCCCCCAATCATTATCGGACCAATGATTATTGTTATCGGTCTTGGACTTGCTGGTTCTGCCGTAACCAATGCTGGGCTTGTAGCAGACGGAAACTGGAAAAACGCTCTTGTAGCCGTTGTTACTTTCTTGATTGCTGCCTTTATCAATACAAAGGGAAAAGGTTTCCTTCGTATCATCCCTTTCCTCTTTGCCATTATTGGTGGATATCTCTTTGCCCTAGCGCTCGGCTTGGTTGACTTCACTCCTGTTCTTCAAGCTAACTGGTTTGAAATTCCTGGTTTCTACCTACCATTTAATACAGGTGGTGCTTTCAAACAATACGACCTTTACTTTGGTCCTGAAACAATCGCCATCTTACCAATCGCTATCGTAACCATTTCAGAACATATCGGTGACCACACCGTTCTAGGTCAAATCTGTGGACGCCAATTCTTGAAAGACCCAGGTCTTCATCGTACCCTTCTCGGTGATGGTATCGCAACTTCTGTTTCTGCCTTCCTTGGTGGACCAGCAAATACGACTTACGGTGAAAATACAGGGGTTATTGGTATGACTCGCATCGCTTCTGTCTCTGTTATCCGTAACGCTGCTTTTATCGCTATTGCCCTTAGCTTCCTTGGTAAATTTACTGCCTTGATTTCTACAATTCCAAACGCTGTACTTGGTGGTATGTCAATCCTTCTATACGGGGTTATCGCAAGCAACGGTTTGAAAGTCTTGATCAAGGAACGTGTTGATTTTGGTCAAATGCGTAACCTAATCATCGCAAGTGCGATGTTGGTACTTGGACTTGGTGGAGCAATCCTCAAACTTGGTCCAGTTACCCTTTCTGGGACTGCTCTTTCAGCTATGACAGGTATCATCTTGAACTTGATTTTACCATACGAAAATAAAGATTAAATATTTAAATCTCTAAACATAAAAAATCCACTCAAATAAAGAGTGGATTTTTTATGACCTTTTTGGATTCTGTTTCTTTTCTAACATTAAATCCTTCAATGAAATAATGGTTACAGCTAGTAAAATCATTGTCATACCAAGAAAAACTACTGGATAAAAGATATCCCCCATAATCATAAAGGCAAAAAACACTGCCGAGATGGGCTCAATAGATGCCAAAAGACTAGACTTGACCGGTCCAATCATACTGGCACCCTTAAGAAAGGCTGTATAGGCAAAGACTGTTCCAATAAGGATAATACCTGCAAAAGCTAGAATGGTATCAAAAGCTAAGGGGACACTAGCACCGATAATCCCAGTAAATGGCACCGCTACAAACCCAGAGATGGTCATCCCAACACCAATGACTAGAATACTCCCCCACTTTTGAATCAAATGAATGGGTAAAATGATATAAAGAGCATAGGTCAGAGCTGAGAACAAACCCCAGAAGAGTCCAGCTAGTATCATAGAAAGCTGATCCAACTGCCCATGGGTTGCAATGAGAAAAGTTCCACCTATAGCCAAAATCATAGACAGAATTTCTGAAAGTGTAGGGGCTACCTTATCTTTTATACAAGTATAAGCTAAGATTCCAACTGGACAGACATACTGAAGGACTGTCGCTGTACCAGCATTTGTTTCCTGAATAGCTGATAAATAGGCCAATTGATTTAAAAAGAGCCCAAACAAAGAAAATAACAAGAGAGAAAACAGACTTGATTTATCCGTCAGAAAAGCCAAAAACTGTTCTTTAGATTTTATATAAGATAAAAGAACCAAGAGAAGACCTGCGATAATTAAACGAATATTGGTTAAAACAAGAGCAGAAATTCCTTGAGCCATCAGGTACTGCCCACTGGTTCCTGACAGTCCCCAAGCAATACCTGCAATGACTGTAAATAGAGTTCCTTTTAAAGCTTTAGACATAAGTCCTCCCTAGTCTGCTTCACGTATTAAGTCCATGACTTGATTACGGTCCAATATCCACTGGGCACGCTCATCTTTTTCATAGGTTCGGTTAGAGAGAAAGATTACTGCCTCTTGTTTCTTTCGATTCCACATGATAAAAGTTCCAGTATAGCCTGTATGGTCCAACCATTCACCTTCTATATTCCAAGCCAATGAACGTTCCTTGTCATCCAAGTCTGAATAATTTTGACTTAAGTCTTCAGCAAAGGAATCCTGTAAATAATGCTCTAGGAAGATTTTTAAATCATGAACAGTTGAAAATAAACCTGCACTCCCAGCGTGTCTACCTAGTAAACGCGCCTTGGGATCATGTACCACTCCTGCTTTCTGACCACGAGCAGTCGGCACAGCACTGGTTACAGGACCAAACCTCGTTTCCTTCATCTTCCATGGATCCAAAACTTGCTCTTGTAAAATCTGATCCAGGTCCTTTTCAAAATAGGATTCTAAGAGAAAACCAAGCAAGAGAAAGTGCACATCCGAGTAGAGAAAAGCTCGTTTCTCTCGACGATTCAGATGAAACATGGCATCTTTAAGTTGGTCTGCTGAGAGCTGATCTCTATTAGGGATAAAAGGATCTAAATCCGTCGCATGAGTTAATAATTGTCGAACGGTGATGTCTGGATAATCCGTCTCTGGAAGGTACGCCTTTATGGATTGATTGAGCTCAATCTTACCTTCCTTCCACAAGAAGGTTAAGACCGTTCCTACTCCGACGACCTTGCTCACACTTGCTAAATCATAGACCAACCCTTCACGCGTCTTCTCAGCAATTTCTGGATTTGCTTTACCTAGATACCAGTCAGACCAAACGCCATACTGATAATACGCAAAAGAGGCACCAGGATAAATCCCTGCCTCAATTTGTTGCTCTATTTTTTGAATGATTTTTTGTTTCATACTGCTTCAAACCACAATTCGACATTGTTGGTATCCTTAGTTAGGAAGAACTTCTCAGATTTAGGAATAAAGTCACCTGTAGCTTCAAAACGTTGGCGAAGACTTGCTAGGTCAAGTTCTTTCACTTGGAATTTCAACATAGACAAGTCCCAAGTTACATTATTTTCAACAAGTAAATCACCGCCTTGAGCTTCTCTAAAAGCGATTCGATTTTCGATTTCTTCTTTTTCAAGTAGGCTGCTTGTATCTTCTGGCAAGTTAACTTCCACTGAGATTTCAAACGCCGTCAAATATTGCATGTTCTCGTCTTTTGAAAAAGTGACTTCTTCTTCAACCTTTTCCAAATCTCTAACATCATCTTCCGCATGGACAAGGACACAATCGCCTTCTGGAGAAAGAACCTCAAAAGCATATCCCTTGTTTCCTTTATAGAGTTGATGAAGCTTTTCCATTCTAGCTAGTAGCGCTTCAATCTCAGATGAATTTTCTACTTTTACAATCAATCTAGCTAATTTTTTTACCCCTTCAACCTTACGGCTTCTCATACTCGGTGACTCTTCTAAAACTAACTTTTCTATGCCTGACTGGTCTCCTAATGATAAGAAGGCTGACTCTTCAAGCAAGGGTTTCATACCCAAAGTCTCAATATAAAATGATTCATTTAAATTTCTATTATTTACCTTTAGCGTCGGGATCATACGCACAATTTGATTTACAATCATAAATTCCTCCAACACTTTTTATTTTAAAGGATTTTATCTTATTTTACAAGTTATTCAACTAAAAACTTTAACTATATTAACTCTTTAAATAAATAAATCCCCCTTCTACTGACAGAAGGGGGACTTATTTATTTACTAAAAATCCTTATTTAGTCTTTCCAAGATAGTGTTGCTTGTAGACCGTAATGATCGCTCACCTGTGGACTGTTTTTACCATCAAAGACCACGTGAAGTTTTTCTACCTGCACATCCTTTGTTGTAAAGATATAATCGATTCGAAGAGGTTCGCTGTTTCCCTTCCAACCATCAATTTCAGGCGGAACGGTGTAGCTACCACTTCTTTCTTTTGCAACTTCAAATGCATCTTGCAAGTCTAGTGGACTAGCTAAAATAGCTTGGTAACCCTCTTGGCCAGCAGGATTATTGAAATCACCTGCTAGTAAGAGAGTCTTATTTAATTCTTTCAGAACTGCTTCAAAACGCGCCCATTCCTCTTGGAAGCCTTTATCCCACCAAGAGAGATGGACACTCGCAACAGCAAGTTCTTTACCTTCAACTACTGTTTCTGCTAAAGCAACTCGTCGTGTGTGATAATCTGTCGGATCATCCACATCTGAAACCAAAATCTCACGCTCTTCAATCGGTGTTTTAGATAGGATTGCAACACCTTCATGATAGCGGTCATAACCGATATGGTTATAAGCCCATGTCCAATAGTATTTCAGTCCTTTTTCAGCTAATTTCTCTACCATAAGGCGGACATAGTGGTCTTGGTGAATCAGTTCTGCTGAAGGTAACGGATGATAAAGTGGACCAGCCTCTACTTGCTCTGAGGTGATTTCTTGGTTAATTTCCTGAAAACAAATCAAATCATACTTGTGTTCAAGGATATCTTGCAACAAGAGCTGAAATTTTTCTTCAGGATCTTTTTCCATCCAACTATGAGTATTGAGTGTTAAAAACTTCATGCTTTTCTCCTATAAACAAGAGGTTGGAAAAATACTTCCAACCTCCTAAATATTACAATTCTACTTTTGCAACTGGTGTGTTAGCTGCAAGAGAACCTGTTTGTTCTAATTTAACTGATTTAATTGCATCGCCATTTGTAAAGACAACTACAGTTGTAGTTTCACGACCAGCTTCGCGGATAGCACCTAAGTCAGCTGTGACAAGAAGATCACCTGCAGCAACTTGTTGTCCTTCAGCAACACGAACTGTAAATGGTTTTCCTTCAAGACTTACTGTGTCTAAACCAATGTGAACAAGTACTTCGAGGCCTGCTTCAGTCACAAGACCAAGAGCATGTTTAGTTGGGAAGATGCTTGATACAGTACCTGATACTGGAGATACAATGTTTCCGTTTGCTGGTTCTACTGCAAATCCATCACCCATCATTTTTTGTGCGAATACAGGATCCTTCACTTGGTCCAATTCAATCACTTGACCGTCAGCAACTGAGTAAACTTCTTCAGTCACACCTTTATATACAACAGCATCTTTTTGAGCTGCTGCCATTTGACTTGGAAGAGTTTCAGGAATCACTTCACCTGAGTCAAGGATATCTTGGATATCTGATTTCAAAACGTCAGCTTTAGGTCCATAAATAGCTTGGACACCTTGTCCTTTCATGACAAGTCCCATAGCTCCTTCAGCCTTCCATTGTTCTTCTGTTCCGACTTTTTCAGCGTCTTTTACAGTAACACGAAGACGAGTCATACATGCATCCACATCAACGATATTCGCACGTCCACCAAGAAGGTTGATGATGTTCACAGCTTGAGAAGCTTCTGCAACTTTTGACTCACCAGCAGCTGCAGATTCTGATGAACCTTCAGCATTTTCGTAGTTTCCGTTACGTCCTGGAGTTGCGTAGTTGAATTTCTTGATCATGAAGTTAGCGATAACATACATAATAACTGCAAAAAGTACTGTTACCCAAATAAAGTTAATGATATCCATACCAAGACCAGCGTTGATAGCTAATGGTGTACGAGTCAAGAATTCGATTGAGCCGAATGAGTGAACACGAAGGTTCACAATATCAGCCATTGCAAAGGCAGCACCTTGAACAAGAGCGTAGACAAGGTAAAGAGGTGTTGCGATGAACATGAACATGTACTCAATTGGTTCAGTTACCCCTGTCAAGAATGTTGCAAGAGCAGTTGCAATCATCATACCTTTGTATTGGTGTTTCTTATCTGGATCAACGTTACGGTAGATAGCCACAATTACACCCATCAAGATACCAAACGAACCAATCATTTGTCCAACTTTGAAACGAGCTGGATGTACTGTATCTAACAAGTGTTGGTATTGACCTGCGTCAGTACCTTTAAGGTTTACAAGGTCAGTTACCCATGCAAGCCAAAGTGGATCTTGTCCAAATACTTGAGTGCCTTTTGCTGCACCAGTTAACACATCATAAGTACCACCAAGAGCTGTATAGTTCATTGGGATAGTCAACATGTGGTGAAGTCCGAATGGCAAGAGCAAGCGTTCCAAAGTACCATACAAGAATGGTGCAAGAACTGGTGCTGTTTCTTGTGAATTGGCAATCCAGATACCGAAGTTGTTGATACCTGTTTGAACAACTGGCCAGAAAGCTGAAAGAAGAATTGCAGCGATTGCTGAGCGAAGAATAACTACAAATGGTACAAAACGTTTCCCGTTAAAGAATGAAAGGGCATCAGGAAGTTTACGGAAATTATAGTATTTGTTAAATGCAGTCGCTCCAACAAAACCTGAGATAATCCCTACAAATACCCCCATGTTAAGGGCTGGTGCCTCAAGTACACTAATGAAGTAATCAGCAACCTTGATAGATCCACCAAAGATTGTTGAAACCATAGCGTTAGGATCTTTCAACATATCCCCTGATACACCGAAGATTGTACCAGTGATACGGTTAATAAGGATAAATGCAAGACCTGCCGCAAAAGCACCACCAGCACGTTCTTTAGCCCAGCTTCCTCCAATAGCGAGGGCAAACAAAATATGAAGGTTACCGATAACTCCCCAACCAATTTGCTCTAGTACGCCACCAGTAATAACTAGGGGAGCAAGGTTTGGGTCAATCATTGCAAGTGACTTACCGATTGAGATCATCAATCCAGCCGCTGGCATAACAGCGATAACCACCATTAGAGCCTTACCGAATTTTTGCCAAAATTCGAAAGACAAGACATTTTTGAATGTATCTTTCATCATTCAAATCTCCTTTTATATTTATTAGGCAAACGTTTTACGAAAACGTTTGCACTTGTTTGTGACTTAATTATACCACTTTTTATTTTTTTGTAAAGGCTTTTTTAAAAATTTTTTTCTGTCCAATCATTTCAATATCTCTCACTTATTTGCTGACTTTGAGTTTGCAGGTCTTTTTTGATATAATATTAGCTATGAAATCCTATAATACCTTGAATGATTACTATCGAAATTTATTTGGAGAAAAGACTTTTAAAGTCCCTATTGATGCTGGCTTTGATTGTCCCAATCGAGATGGAACTGTAGCACATGGAGGCTGTACTTTTTGTACTGTTTCTGGTTCTGGAGATGCAATCGTTGCTCCTGATGCTCCTATTCGCGAGCAATTTTATAAGGAAATTGACTTTATGCACCGTAAATGGCCAGATGTAAAAAAATATCTAGTCTATTTCCAAAACTTTACTAATACTCATGAAAAGCTCGAAGTGATTCGTGAACGCTATGAACAGGCTATTAATGAACCTGGTGTTGTTGGAATCAATATCGGTACACGACCAGATTGCCTGCCTGATGAGACTATCGAATACTTGGCAGATCTGTCAGAACGAATGCATGTTACTGTAGAACTAGGCTTACAAACAACCTATGAGGAAACTTCTGAATTGATTAACCGTGCCCACTCCTATGAACTCTACGTGGAAACGGTTAAGCGCTTGAGAAAATATCCCAAGATTGAAATTGTAGCTCATTTGATTAATGGTTTACCAGGTGAAACTCATGACATGATGGTGGAAAATGTTCGTCGTTGTGTGACTGATAATGATATCCAAGGGATTAAACTACACCTACTTCACCTTATGACGAATACTCGGATGCAGCGAGATTATCACGAAGGTCGTTTGCAGCTCATGAGTCAGGATGAATATGTCAAGGTTATCTGTGACCAACTAGAAATTATTCCAAAACATATTGTTATCCATCGCATAACAGGAGATGCACCTAGAGACATGCTGATTGGTCCTATGTGGAGTCTCAACAAATGGGAAGTTCTAAACAGCATTGAAGCTGAAATGAGACGTCGAGGTAGTGTCCAAGGATGCAAGGCTGTAAAACAGGAGTTTATGAATGAAAAGACCACTTGAATTGGCGCATGATTTTCTTGCCCAAGTCATCACAAAAGATGATGTTGTTGTAGATGCAACAATGGGAAATGGACATGATACACTTTTTCTTGCTAAATTAGCTAAACAAGTCTACGCTTTTGATATACAAGAACAAGCTCTTCAAAAAACAAGTCAACGTCTACAAGAAGCCGGTTTGACCAATGTTGAATTACTTCTCCAAGGTCATGAAACCGTAGATCAGTTTGTAACTGAGGTGAAGGCAGCCATCTTTAATCTAGGTTATCTTCCTTCTGCCGATAAGTCTATTATTACTAAACCTCACACAACCATTGAGGCACTTGAAAAACTCTGTCAGATGCTCGTTAAAGGCGGACGAATAGCCATCATGATTTATTACGGGCATGAAGGCGGAGATATAGAACGGGATGCTGTCTTAGATTTTGTCAGTCAGTTGCCACAACAAGAATACACTGCTACAATCTATCGTACCCTCAACCAAGTCAACAATCCACCATTTTTAGTTATGATTGAAAAATTAGAAAGGTATCGCCATGGATAAACAATACCTACGAGATAAAATAGAAGGACTTCGCCACAAATTTGTTGAATCAACCCAACATGAACGGGCAGTTGGTATGTTAGATGAAGCTCATATGAGCAAAAAGATGCTAAAAATCAAGAAAAAAATGATTACACTTGAAATGGAGCGTTGTCAAAAGAAAATCGAGCATAAGGACTGCTCTAAGATTGATCAAAAAATCCAAGAACAAAAGGAACTTTTTGAAGCTTGTCGCAAACAAAAATAAGGAGGTAGAAGATGAATTTACTTTTTTATCTCTTAGTATTTTTACTAGTTCTTATTGTTTCTAGCACGACCAATAAACTTCTTCCCTTTTTACCCATGCCCCTGATTCAAATTTTGTTAGGGATTGGAATTGGGCTTTGCTTACCTAACAACCAATATCACTTAGATACTGAGTTGTTTCTGGCTTTAGTCATTGGCCCACTACTCTTTCGTGAAGCTCAAGAAGCAGATGTAACCTCTATCTTAAAGCACTGGAGAATCGTTCTCTACTTGATTTTCCCAGTTATCTTTATATCAGCTCTGAGCATGGGTGGACTCGCTCATGTCCTTTGGGCTAGCCTACCATTAGCAGCCTGTGTAGCAGTTGGTGCTGCCTTAGGGCCTACAGACCTAGTTGCCTTCGCTTCCCTTTCTCAACGTTTTTCCTTTCCAAAACGGGTTTCTAATATCTTAAAAGGGGAAGGTCTTCTTAATGATGCTTCTGGTCTAGTAGCCTTTCGTGTGGCTCTCATCGCTTGGACAACAGGAACATTTTCGCTCACCCAAGCCGGAACTTCATTAGCTATTTCCATTGTTGGAGGTTTTGCAGTCGGCTTTATAACAGCCCTAATCAATCGCTTCCTCCATACCTTTTTACTTAGTGTCCGCGCAACAGATATCGCAAGCGAGCTCTTGCTAGAACTCAGTTTGCCCCTCTTGACATTTTTCATAGCTGAAGAGATTCATGTCTCAGGTATTATCGCCGTTGTAGTCGCTGGGATTTTGAAAGCCAGTCGTTTCAAAAAAATCAACTTGCTTGAAGCCCAGGTTGATACTGTTACCGAGACTGTCTGGCACACTGTAACCTTCATGCTCAATGGTTCTGTCTTTGTCATTCTTGGGATGGAACTGGAAATGATTGCTGAACCAATTCTTAAGAGTGCATTTTACAACAAAGTGCTTCTCTTAGTCAGCGTTTTTCTCTTGACCTTCCTACTCTTTGCCATCCGCTTTGTGATGATCTACGGCTTTTACGCTTTTCGGATTAAGAAACTTCATAAAAGCTTAGATAAGTATGTCAAAGATATGCTTCTCCTTACCTTTTCTGGCGTCAAGGGAACTGTATCCATTGCCACTATCCTTTTGATACCGTCTAATCTAGAACAAGAATATCCTCTTCTTCTCTTCCTCGTAGCTGGTGTAACACTTGTCAGTTTCCTTACGGGATTACTGGTACTTCCACACCTTTCCGAAGAGAAAGAACCATCTAAGGATCAGCTCATGCACATCGCTATCTTAAATGATGTCGCCATGGAGTTAGAGAAGGATTTAGAGAACACAAAAAACAAGGTTCCACTCTATGCGGCTATTGACAATTATCATGGACGTATTGAAAATCTCATCCTCAGTCAGGAGAACAAGGAAATCCAGGAAGACTGGGAAGCTCTCAAACTACTGATTCTCAGTATCGAGAGCGATGGTTTGGAGCAAGCCTATGAAGAAGGCAAAATCGGCGAAAGAGGATATCGTGTCTACCAACGTTATCTGAAAAGCATGGAGAAAAATATTAAACGAAACTTCGCTTCTCGAATAACCTACTACTTCCTTGTTTCTATTCGGATTATACGTTTTCTCCTACACGAGTTGCTTACATTTGGCAAAACCCTTCGTTCCTTGAAGAACAAAGAAACCCAAAGACTTCTGGCCATTGACTATGACCAGATTGCTGAACTCTACCTAGCCAACACTGAAATCATCATCGAAAGTTTGGAAAACCTTAAAGGGATTTATAAAAGTTCTCTGATCAGCTTCATGCAGGAATCTCGTCTCCGTGAAACCAGTCATATTACGAGTGGCGCCTTTGTGGAACGGGTTATCAATCGTATCAAACCCAATAACATCGCTGAAATGCTTAGAGGTTACTACCTTGAACGTAAGTGTATCTTTGAATACGAAGCTCAAAAACTCATCTCAGCTCAGTATGCCAAAAAGCTACGCCAAAATGTCAATAATTTAGAAACCTATTCCTTAAAAGAATCTGCTAATACCTTACCTTACGATATGATGGAATTAGTTCGAAGAAATTAAAGTCTATACAAAACAAGAAAAACTGGAGGTTTGTGAAATGAAAAAGTTGTGGAAACAGCTGAACGATAGACCATTATTAAAAGCTTTTTTACACTACTATCAAGCCTCTGATAGCGAGCTAACCAGCGTTGCTGTTGCCTACTATTGGTTGATTTCAATCTTCCCTTTACTCATGATAGTGGTCAATATCTTACCCTACTTTCAAATTCCCATCTCAAACTTTCTATTAACCATCAAGGAATTTTTACCAGATACAATCTATGAAGTTGTTGCAAAGATTGTCAGAGAAGTTCTGACTCAACCATCGACAGGTTTACTGAGTTTTGCTATCTTATCAGCTCTTTGGACTTTCTCCAAATCCATGAATTTTCTTCAAAAGGCTTTTAATAAAGCCTATGGAATCGCAAAAAATAGAGGAATTATCTCACATCAGATGATGAGCCTCTTAGTTAGCTTTGGACTTCAAATTCTCTTTGCGCTTGCATTATTCCTTAGTATGTTTGGCCATATGCTATTGGATTTGCTTAAAAACTACTGGAAATCTGAGAGTGCTCTGTTTTCATATCTACAAGATTTTACAGGACCGCTGATTTATGCCTTCCTTTTTGCAATCGTAATCATGCTCTATTATTTCCTACCAAATGTTAAAGTAAGTAAGATTCGCTACGTCATACCTGGAAGTCTCTTTGTACTAGTTACGACGATTGCTTTATTAAACATCTTTGCAGCTTATTTCAACAATTATGTCAATTATCTCGTTGACGTTAGATTTTTCAGTTCGATTGTCGTCGTCGTCATGATGTTCTGGTTCATTATCATTGCAAAGATATTAATTATCGGTGCTGTCATCAATGCCAGTGTTCAAAGTTTGAAGGATCCAGACTTTAAAGCAAATCAATAATTTTTTATCGATTAATACTTAATGAAAATCAAAGAGCAAACTAGGAAGCGAGCAACAGGTTGCTCAAAACACCATTTTGAGGTTGTGGATAGAACTAACGAAGGCAGCTCAAAATACTATTTTGAGGTTGCAGATGGAAGCTGATGTGGTTTGAAGAGATTTTCGAAGAGTATAAACAAATTAATCCCCCAGTCATTTGATACTGGGGGATTTTTGAATGTCCTACTTTATTGTCCACTAGTGATGGCTTGCAATTCTGTTTTTAGATAGTGAGCCAAATGTTGGTGAGCAAAAATATTGGCATTTTTTTCTGCGGTAGGATTGTAGTTGGTGTTGGTATTTACATCATAGACATAAATGTCTCCACTCTCTGATTGAACCCATTCGATCGCCGCAACTTCAATCTGAGCATTTTTCAAGAAATTCTCATAAGCTTCTCTTCGGTCATCTGGTAGAGGTTCTGTAATCTGGAATTTTTCAGACGTTTCTAGTTGCTCTGGTCTCTTGCCGATTTGGCAACCATCTGCTGGGCACAGTTGGAATCCATCTGAAGAATCGATCGAAACAGTATAGAGGAATTTTTGATTGATAAACTCTGAACGACGGATACGTCCATCACTTGGCTTGATGTAAGCTTGTAACAAGGTAATCCCGTCCACTGATGGTTCAAAGAGGGGACTATTGACGTAAGCTTCAAGCTCCTCTTCATTTTGGAAGAGTTGAACGCCTAATCCCTTACCTGCTCGATTGTGTTTGGTAATCAATGGATAGATGTTCAATTTTCTGGCTGCTTCAATGATATTTTCTTGGCCCAAAACTGCAACTGTCGCAGGCGTTTCAATACCTGACTCGTTTAACTTCAAATATTGTTTGACTTTACTGATTTCTAGGTTGATAGCGCCTGTTCCATTCACAACCTTGCGTCCGTGTGCTTCTAACCAAGTAATCACCTGCTCTGTAAATTCTGGTGCGTAGCGATGTCCCCTAGTGTGAGAGGATGCAGACATACGATTGTAGAAGATACCCTGTGGCGGTGGACTTTGCAGATCCAAAATTCCACTAGACAAATCCCACAGTTCATATGGAACTTCTAATTCTTCCAACCATTTGACCAAATGCTGGGTCCATTCAAGATTCTCATGAATTACATAAACTTTTGCTTCACTCATTACTCATATCTCCTTAAGAAAAGCTGACTGATAATTGGCTTTCCTTTTCCTCTTCTAAAATATATCCTTCTGTTTTTTCGATAACGCTGACTGTTAAGATTTGACCCAAAACATTGATCATAGTACGGCCGGCATTGACAAAGAAATCAACTGCAAAAATCAAGGCTACTCCTTCAACTGGCAAGCCCAATTGAGGTGCTGCAGCTAGTAGAACCACGATAGCACCTGATGGTACGGTTGCCGCAGTTTTTCCAATCAAAGTCAAAAGCAAAACAGTAAACAAGAGACTTGATAATGAAAATTGAATTCCGTAGGCATGAGCAATAAAAATCGTCGCTACTGAGAAGTAAACCGCTGCTCCCTCTAAGTTAAAAGTATATCCTAAAGGAACAACTAAATCAATTGTATGCTCGTCATGCCCCTGTTTTTTCAAATCTTTAAGAAGTGAAGGCAAGACAACACTAGAACTACCAGTAACAAAAGCCAGTGTCAAGAGACTCCAATTTTCACGAAAGGCTGACAAATACGGTACTTTAAAGAATACAGCAATCAAAGGGAAAATAAGAAGAACCAATACAGCATAAGCTAAGTAAGTTCCGATTACAAATTGACCAAGTCCAATCAATTTATCAACTCCTGTCGTTGCAACATCTTTGGCGATAAATCCAAAAATCCCAATCGGTGATAGTTTAACAATCACTGCAACAATTTTGTAGATGGCTTCAATCCAGATTTGGAAACCTTCGATAATTTTCTGAGATTTCTCAGATTTAAGATTCCCAATTCCATAACCAAGAAAGATAGCAAACACGATAATTGGCAAAAGAGCACCTTCTGAAAGAGATTTGACGATATTTGATGGAATAAAACCAAGCAAAAATTCACTGAACTTGACATTGTTCGCAATCCCATCAAGGTTCCCACCAGTTTGACCAATGTTCACACCTTGTCCAAATCCCAAATAGTAACTAGAGAAAACAAACAAGAGCGTAATGGCAGTTGTTATGGCAAAAAAGTAAACCAAACTCTTGGTCAAGATTTTTCCAAAAGATTTTTTTCCGATAACTCCAGCTACTGCAACAACGATGGTTGGGAAGATTAGCGGAATGATAACCATATTGATTAATTTAATAAAGGCTTGACCTAAAAATTGATAAAAGCCTGCAAATTGTGGCCAGATGACCGCAGCGATAACACCTAAGACCAAAGCCACCAATAATTGAATGCCTAGTGAGAGTTTTGACCATAACGTAACTAATTTCATAAGAAACTCCTTTGTTTTATTTGCTACTCATTCTACTACTATTCTTCTCCTCTGACTAATATATTTTTTCTATGGTCACCATAAAAAAGATTTATAATGAAGACTCAAACTATCATCATATCAAATACACGATTTATTTTAAACAAGAAGGAAGTATAAAATCTGTTTCTTACTAATGACTTTTTGATTAAACATTGATAAATCAAGGAATTTACTTTTCTATTCTCAAAATTTTATGATACAATATTGTTATGATTTTAATGAAACTCTCTTCCGTCTTGCTTTTGGTACTAACCTTGGCTCTGTCGATTATTCTAAGCAGACTTTTTAAGTTAAAGAAAAGAGGTATCAATGCTGCTGATTTGGCTTTCCCTTTTCTGATTTTTGAATATTATTATATCAGTGCTAAGGTTTTTACACACAATCAACTTCCCATTTTGGGAACAGCGTTATCTTTGCTCGCTATCGTTCTAACCTTTTTCTTTTTGAGAAAAAAACGTAGTTTTTATTATCCAAAATTCCTTAAATTCTTTTGGAGAGCTGGATTTCTACTTACATTGCTCATCTACATCATCATGATTGTTCAAATTTTCATGATGAAATAACTACTATAAATTTTGCCAGCACCTCAATAGTTGGCGACTCAAGGTTCTATATGAGGTGCTTTTCTAATGACATTTTTAAAAAGAGATTATTAAAAAAAAAATAGGAGATAAAAAAAGTGAAAAAAACACTCTTGGCAAGCGCCATCACGCTTACTTATCTAGGATTTGCAACAAACCCAGCTTTAGCTGAAGAAAGTAACGTACAAACTACTTCAGCAGAAACAACGCAACAGCCTACAACAGCTAACAAGGTTGAAACGAAGGAAGCAGTTCCTTCTACTGAAGCAAGTTCAAGCGTACCAACAACTTCTACAACAAATCCAAGTGAAACTCCAGCTAAGAAAGAGAAAGACAAGGCTCCAGAAGTCAAAAAAGAAGGTTGGGTATTAGAGGAAAACCACTGGCGTTTCTATGAAAACAATGCCCCTGTTCTTAACTGGAAAAAAATTCAAGGAAAATGGTACTACTTCAACAAAGATGGCATCATGCTAAGCGATACTATTTTTGACGGATATATCCTGACTAGTAGCGGGGCTATGGTCGATTCTGGTTGGAGTAAACTCCAAGATAAATGGTATTACGCTAACGCTTATGGAAAAATTTCTCAACAAAAATGGGATAAAATCGGTGATGTCTGGTACTATTTTGATCAAGACGGAGTCATGCTCAGCAACACCATTTTTGACGGTTATCTCTTTACCAATAGTGGCGCCATGGCTGAGAATTCTTGGGTAAAACAAGATGGACAATGGTACTATGCCCTTGCTTCTGGTAAATTAATCAAAAATAAGTGGGATAAAATTGGTGGTACCTGGTACTACTTTAACAAAGATGCCATCATGGCAAGCAACCAATGGCAAGGTAGCTACTACCTAAAAGCTAGCGGGGCCATGGCGGAAAAAGAATGGATTTTCGATAAAAACTACAATAGTTGGTTTTATTTGAAGTCAGGTGGTGTATACGCAGCGCGTGAATGGATTGGATCTTACTACCTTAAAGCTGGTGGCTACATGGCTAAGAGCGAATGGATTGACGACAGCTACTATAAAGCTCGCTACTATGTAGATGAAAATGGAGTCTATGTTACAGGGACCCATAAGATCGATGGACAAACTCATCAATTCCAAAGCAATGGGAAATGGATTGGTGAAACTTCTGTAAGTCGTGGTTTTAAAAAGGGTAAATATAACAATATCATCTTCCTAGATCCAGGACACGGCGGTAAAGACCCCGGTGCATCTTATTATAACATCACTGAGAAAGAACTAAATATGCAAGTTTACCAAAAACTACGCAAGGAGCTTGAAGGTCTCGGCTATACTGTTCTTTCTTCAAGAGATAGTGATGTTTTTGTCGACTTTGTCACCGAGCGTTCAAAAATGGTTAATAATACTGACTCAGATATCTTTATCAGTATTCATTTTAACGCCAGTGGAAGTCCTGTTTCCAATCGTTCTGGAATTCAAACTTATTCTTATGAAGAAGCTGCAGGTTATCCTTCTAAGATCAATCCATACTGGCATAACCATCCAGACCGTATCAGTGAAAGCAATCGCCTTGCTGCTGATATCCACTCTTCACTCCTAGCTGAAACTGGTGCCAAGGATGCAGGACTCCTACAAAGTAGTTTTGCGGTCCTTCGAGAAACTGACAAACCAGCCGTTCTATTGGAATTGGGATATATTGACAATTTCAATGAAAATCAACAAGTCCGCAGTGATGCTTATCAAAATAGATTGGTAGCAGGGATTGTCAAAGGTATTCAAAAATATTACGCAGGTCAATAAAGAAAAAGTCTCGAGAAATTGTACTGCCCCAAAAAAGTTAGATCAATAATTTAAATAAAGGATTAAGTTTTATATTGTATAGGACTAAGTCCTTTTATTTTATCTTAATTTATTTATTGATGTAATAATTCATATAGTTTACAATTGTCTAAATAGCTTAAATGCCTTCTTATAACCATAAAACATCTTAGATTTCAATATGCCACAGAAAGATTGCATCATACCATTGTCTGCCTCATTACTTCTTTGAGAGATAGATGGTTTAGTTTCCTAACTCTCTAAGCACTGTTCACAAGAATCATGGTGTTATTACCAGTCTAGGTCGCAATTGAAAATAATGTTCTTGTAGTGTTTCTATGTTAAGGCCTATTCTGACATAACTTTCACTTGTTCTAAGTTAAGTGATCGAGTGATAATGTATATAACAATTTCACAACTGAAATCATCTAAAATTAGTGATATTACAGAATATAATTTCTATATGCTAATGAAAATACTAATCGGAATTTTTGATAATTCCTTATTTTTATGAAGCACACTTCTATTTACGTTAAATACAAGATGTTAATCGTTTTATGTTTGACAACCTACAAAAATATCACGTTATTTATAGAGTAACTTGACAATAGTAAAAATTACCTTAAATACTGTAATATAGCTAAAATTTCAGATTAAACTCTTTATCTTTGTCTTATTTACCTAGTTGGTCAAATTTATAATGGTAAGATATTCTAGTAAAACGAGTAGTTCAAGAAAGAATCTAGTTGAACTCTTTTATGCCGTTTTTTTAATTGTCTCTATCTCTCCGAAATACTTTGCCCCTTTCTTTTTGTTCCTTACCTAATGTATTTCTAGTTTTTTAATTTTTTAAAATATAAAATACTTGACAATATATACATATATGGTACAATTAAAATAATAAGGTTCGCCTTAGAAATATAATGAAAAATTAAAGAGGAGATAAAACAATGAAAAAAGTTTTATTAACAAGTGTGTTGGGATTATCAGCGATTGCTAGCGTTTCTTACGCAGCTACTGAAGTTCCTTCTATCCCAGGAGTAACTGCTTCAACTGCTGGGACAGTTACAGTAGCAAATGCTAAGAATAACCACAACAACCGTTTTGGTTATGCTATTTCTCCATTAAGAAAAGAAAAAGCTATTAATTTTGCAGGTGCTAAGACTTATCCAGCTAAGCCATATCCAGGAACAGACGGTAAACCTTTGAATGATTCAACTCGTGAGTTTGGACACAACACTCGCTTTGGTGCAGGTTTTAACGCTACTAAATCAACTACTCCAGCTACTCCAGCTACTCCAGCTACTCCAGCTAAGCCAGCTACTCCAGCTACTCCAGCTAAGCCAGCTACTCCAGCTAAGCCAGCTACTCCAGCTAAGCCAGCTACTCCAGCTACTCCAGCTAAGCCAGCTACTCCAGCTAAGCCAGCTAAGCCAGCTACTCCAGCTACTCCAGCTAAGCCAGATCCAAAAGCAATTCCAGGTGTAACACGTCCAACTACAGAAATTGTTACTGAAGCAAATGCTGCTAACAACCACAACAACCGTTTTGGTTATGCTGTTTCACCACAATATAAAGATGCTTACAGTGTATCAGGTGCTGAAACTTATAATACATCTGCTCCAATTGAAGGAACAGATGGTAAACCTTTGAATGATTCAACTCGTGAACTTGGAGATAACACTCGCTTTGGTGCAGGTTTTTCAAAATAATCTAAGGAATTTATCAATTTTATTTAACTTTTAAATAAGTTAAATAAATATAGGAGAAAACCAAGTTGGTTTTCTCCTTTTTCTTTTTTTGAAAAATGTTCAACTTTTTCATAATTTTGGCTTTTACTTTAGTGATATTATTTTTTCATATTCAGGTTAAATTACCTTGCTTTAATATTTTTGTCTGGAACGAGGAAACCAATCCCCACACAAGCCAGAACACCAGCACCGATTACCAACCCACTTGAAAGTGGCAAAATATCAAGAATAGCATTCGCAATGATAAAAGCAATAATCAAGCACATGAGACTGGCCTTATAATCTTTCTTGACTAGATTTTCAAGAATGAAAAATAGAAATAGACCTACTGGAAAGAGTGCCCAGATGTTAACATCCAAACTTGGCCATCCAACTAAACCAAAAAATAAGACTGCTGCTGCAACGACTAAAAATCCGATACCTAATACTTTTTTCATGATATTACCTCATTTTCTATTTTGTTAGGAAGCTTTATCTCCCCTTGACAGTTACTACTATAACAGAAATAAAAATCGCATACAATAGCTTTTGCCTATGTGGTAGTCATGATAGACTATGTGGTCAAAATCTTATTAAAAGAAAAAAAGAAGTCCAAGAGGACTTCTTTCACACTGCCGATTGCAGGGATCGAACCTGTGACCTTCGCGTTACGAGTGCGGTGCTCTACCAACTGAGCTAAATCGGCGATTCCACTTATAGTATAGCACTATAAGGAAGGATGTCAAGGGATTCTTAACCCATCTTTTTAATCAAAATCTGACAAGGATTTTGAGGCCCCCAAAGTTGTGGAAAAATCTCTAATTTTTTAAAGCCAAGACTGCGATAAAAGACATTTGTTCGGTCATAATCTTTATTAGAGCCTTCTGCTACTGTTTTCACTTGTAAATAATCAACGTTTTTGCGTGCTTCACTTTCTAAAGTAGCAAGCAATTGACTCCCAATTCCTCTACCTTGATAAGCTTTTTTTACACCGAGACAATCAATCTCTGCACAATCTTCACTAGAATAGGACAAGCTTACAAAGCCAAGCAAATCACCCTCCTGATAGGCGGCCCACACTTGCAAGTCCTTGGCTCTTTCGATGTAGGCTTGCGTGCTTTCTGGTATTCCAAACCATTCTGGCAAATCCTTTAAAACCTCGGCGACAACTGCCATTTTTTGCTCTTCATCCTTAACTTCTTTAATAACAAGCATCACAAAATCCTTTCTTGATTTTAGTCTTAGTTTAGCTATTAGGAACCCGCACTTTCGTATGCGTCTAATCCCCTATCCCAGAGTTTCAGAGAGATGCAAAAGAAGATAAGAGAAATCAGAATCAAACCACCAATATTAAAGAAGACATCCTTGTCCTGCAAGAAATAGCTGGCAGGATAGTAGGCCGTAAAGGCGAAGGGTACAATAAAGCTAATTAACCAACGAAGGAGCGAATTGTAAATGGAAATCGGGTACTTGGCAAAATCATTAAACATATAGAAAATGTAAATCATGGCACCTGACTGCTTGGTCCAAAAAGCGATACTGGCTGTTGCAATTTTCAAGGAAGTATAAATCAAGGTCGCAAAAGGAATACAAACTAGAAAAATCAGGAATTTTGGAAGAGTCCAAGCAATGCTAGTCGCCGTTGTCGCTAGTAAAATTCCACCGACCAAAAGTTCACCCAAGGCATCAATCTGAAAGGTCTCAACGAGGATGTGAAAGAGAGGATTGATAGGACGAGTCAGATACTTGTCAAACTCCCCTTTTCGAACTAGTCGTTGACCTAAAGCCCAGAGATTGTCAAAAAAGAGATGGTCCAATCCCTTAGGAATCAAGGAAAAACCATAGATAAAGGCAATTTCTTGAAAAGTCCAACCTTCTAGCGAGGGAATATGTTGAAAGATGACATTGAGAAACAAGAGGTTCAGGCCTTGAGTCAGAAAGACTCCCAACACACCAACCACAAAATCTACCTTGTATTCCATGATTTGCTTGATGTACTGTCTGATAAAAATCAGATGCATGCGTTGATATTTTTTCATACTATCCTCCTTGAATGGTGATAAATGACTGGACTCGTTTCCAAATCAACTGAGACAAGCCCACCATCACTATAAGCCAGAAAAGCTGAAGCAAAAGTGCTTGAAGAATCTGACTAGCATCGTATTTCCCAACAATAATCATGACTGGAGTGTAAATCAAGGATGAGAAAGGTAAGAAGGACAGAATATCTGAAATGACCTTTGGAAAGAAAGCCAAGGGAATCAAACTTCCTGACATAAAGGATACTAGTGAAGCTTTGAATACTTGAGAACCCCATAGATTTTTAAATATAAAGGCTGAAAATCCAAAACAGATATTAAAGAAAAAGTTAATCAGGTATGCCAGTGCTAAGCTAAAGAGATAAAGTATCGTTAATCCTAGTACTTCTACAATACCTTGTCCAGATAAGATTTTCATCAAAACAATGACACTTAAAAATGGCAGTCCAACAGAGATAAAAATCAACCACTTGGAACCAAGCTCGGTGAAAAGATAAGAGGCCGCAAAATGGACTGGTCTTAATAAGCGCATGATAATAGAGCCATCTTTTACCTCATCACCGATCATAAAGGAGCTATCTGACTCAGTTAATAAATTAGTCACAAAACTCATGATGATATAGAGGGTGATATCCGCCATACTGAAGCCCTGAATCAAAGGCTCTTGCGAGGAATCAAAGACAGCCTTCCAGAGATAAAAGGCCACAAAAGCCCCCATGACATCGCCAATCCGATAAAGAAGAAAGTTTACTCGATAGGTAATCAACTCCTGAATCCCTGCATTGATAAAGGGTTTATAACGTCTCCACAATTTGACCATCTTAGAGCTCCTTTCGATAGAAGCGACGGATAATATCTTCAATATCCGTATCTACCATCTTCAAATCACGGATTTCAAAATCAGACAGGGTTTGCTTGATAATATCAGCTGACTGGTAGCGAGAACTATCGAATTCAATGTTGAGACTATTTCCTTGTCTATCAATGGTCATGTCAGGCAAGCCTTCATAGTGAGAAAGGAGATGACTTTGACCTGGTAGCAGTTCAAAGGAAAGAGTCTTCATCTTTCCAAAGGTATCCTTGAGCTGGCTCACCGTCCCATCAAAAATCTCCTGACCCTTGTCAATCATAAAAATCCGATCACAGAGTTGCTCAATGTCACTCAGATCGTGAGTGGTCAAGAGAATAGTTGTTTCTTCCTCTTGATTGATTTGAGTAATAGCCCGGCGAATGTTATCCTTGACCGACACATCCAAACCAATTGTCGGTTCATCTAAAAAGAGAACTTTGGGATTGTGAAGCAAGGAAGCTGCAATATCCGCCCGCATTCGTTGACCTAGTGAAAGAGTCCGCACAGGATCCTTGATAAATTCCTTCAAATCCAAAACTTCATTCAAAAAGTCCATGCGTTTATGGAAGAGCGAGTCTGGTACATCGTAAATTTCTTTTAAGACCGTATAAGTCTCTTGCAGTGCCAAATCCCACCATAGCTGGGTACGTTGTCCGAAAACGACTCCAATATCCTTGACATAATCTTGGCGATTGTCCTGTGGAATCTTGCCGTTAATCCGACAAAAACCAGATGTCGGTTTCAAAATTCCTGTCAACATTTTGATGGTGGTCGACTTCCCAGCACCATTTGCTCCGATAAATCCTAAAATCTGCCCCTTGGGCACCTCAAAGGTCAAATCTTTGACCGCTTCAAAGGTCTGCTTTTCAGGATGAATAAAGGAGCGCAAAGCTCCCTTCAATCCTGGCTCCTTTACTGTCTTCACAAAATTTTTCTGAAGATGTTGCACTTCTATCATTGCCATATCTATCTCCTTATCGTAAGAAACAACATTGTATTTTTGACTACAAATATTCTAAATCCTTACTTTCTACACCTTCTCAATATTATTACAGAAGGATTTATACCAACCTATTATAGTCCAATAAAAAAAAGAATGCAAGCGTTTGCTTATAGATTATGAAATTAGATATTTCTCTCTTAAAATAATGCTTTTGAGTCAGAAATTCTGGTTTAATAGTTTCCTTAAAACACCAAAAAACCTGCCATTAGGGGCAGGTTACGAATTGTAAAAAGGCAAACTATTTTGATCAATATGAATCACTATTTAATCAAAGAACTAATCTTTCATAATTCTTTTCACAATCCCATTTCTATCAATTAGAAAACAATCTGGAAAGGTCATCTGCTCCCATTTTTCATAATCAAAACTGGAATCAAAATGATGTAGTAGTATTCCTATCAAATTCCCGTGTGAACTAAGTAAAATCGTTTTTTCTGAGTATCTCTCTTCCAATTCCATTAAAAAATTTAGTACTCTAGCTAGTGCATCTTGATTTGATTCCCCTTCTGAAAGAGATTCACTGGGATTTTGCCATAAATATTTAATACTGTCTTCAAACTCAGAATCTTTTATAAAGGTTGAAGATAATTTTCGCTCTCGTAACCGATTATCAAGAACTATTTTATCAAATTGAATTGGCGAGCTATTAATTGTTTCAAATGCTCGTTTATAAGGACTAGAAAAATAATAATCAATATTAAAAGAATTCAAAAACTCTAACTGATCAAGAGATGAAAATCCTTTTTCTGACAAAGTTCTATTAAAATCATCACTTGAAAATCTTGAATGAGCATGTCTAAGTAAAATATAAGAATTATTCATAAGTCATTCCTTTCAATTATTATCATCAGTCTCAATGGATTTTTAAGCGCTCAATTATTCTCTAAAAATTCTTCAATTCGAGAAACTATTTCATGACTTTGATAATGATAAAGTTCGTGAGGCGCATCCATATAGATGACTTGAACATTAGACTGGTCACTAGAAAATTTCTCTGCATAATGCTGCCATTCTGATTGGCTAAAGGTCGTGCCTTCACCGTTAGAAACTAGTAATAAGGTGGGAATTTTCGGATTGATGCTAGAGGGAACTTTCTTGGCATTTTCCTTTACCAAACGGGATTCATGAAGCATGGCTTGTGACATTAACTGCTTATATGCTAGTAATTTATATTGTTGTCGTTCAGTTTCAGTCAGAGTTGGATTTTTTATATAAAAGGACTCAGGGAAAAAGCGTAATAAGCCAATCTTACTGCTCCAATAAGCCACAGTAAGCAAGGCCTGATTATCCTTTAAATCCTCATAACTAGCTGGTAACGCCCAATCCAGACCAACCAAGGCTTTCACCTCATCAGGATACTTTTCCTGCCAAGCCAGACTTTCGAGACTAGCCATGGAATGAGACAGAATGACAAAAGGACCTGTTACATTTGCTTGTGATAGAGCTTGACGTGTCTCAGACAAAACTTCCATCACATCTCTGGATTGATTACTATCCTCGCTATAACCATAGCCAGCCCGCTCCACGATGACTACCTTATATTTTTTTGATAAGGAATCCGAAACATTCTTAAAGTCCAAGATTGGGGAAGCAATTCCAGCACCTGATAGAACTACTATTGTCTCTGGACCATCCCCTTCAACGTAAACATTGATTTTGTGCCCATTAACGAGAACAGTTTTGCCCATAGGAGTTAGAGAGGCTTGTTCCTTTTCTAAGCTGATACGATGAAAGATAAATGTCCCTACTAAAAACAAGATAAGGAAACTAAGAAGCCCTATACACCATTTTTTCTGTATTTTCATAGCATTATTGTACAAAAATTAGACTCTTTTAGCAACTTAAGTTTAAGACTTTTTCTGTATAATCTGTATATATCCAGAAACACAAAAAACCCACCCTCAGGGGCAGGTTTCATTTTGTATGGTTCAGCTAGATTAAGCTTTACCTTCTGAACCGAATACGTCGATACGTTCTTCAACTGATGCTTGGATAGCTTTGACACCGTCAGCCAAGAATTTACGTGGGTCAAAGAGTTTCTTCTTGTCGTATTCTGCTTCGTTTGCTTCGTAGTCACGAGCAAATTTACGAGTTGCGTTAGCAAATGCGATTTGGCATTCAGTGTTAACGTTAACTTTAGCAACACCAAGTTTGATAGCTGCTTGGATTTGCTCATCAGGAATACCTGATCCACCGTGCAATACGATTGGGAAGCCTGGAAGAGCTTCTGTCAATTTTTGCAAGTGGTCAAGGTCAAGACCTTCCCAGTTTGCTGGGTAAGGACCGTGGATGTTACCGATACCAGCTGCCAAGAAGTCAATACCAGTTGCAACCATTGCTTTAGCATCTTCGATTGGAGCCAATTCACCTTTACCGATGATTCCGTCTTCTTCACCACCGATAGTACCAACTTCAGCTTCTACTGAGATACCTTTAGCGTGTGCTTTTTCAACTACGTCTTTAGCCAATTTAAGGTTTTCTTCAACTGGAAGGTGTGAACCGTCAAACATGATTGAAGTGTAACCAACTTCGATACACTCAAGTGCATCTTCGTAGTGACCGTGGTCAAGGTGGATAGCTACTGGTACAGTGATACCCATTGATTCTACAAGGTTAGCGATCAAGTTGCGAGCAACTTTGTAACCACCCATGTATTTAGCAGCACCCATTGAAGTTTGGATCAAAACTGGAGCTTTTTTAGCTTCTGCTGCACGCAAGATAGCTTGAGTCCACTCAAGGTTGTTTGTGTTAAATCCACCAACTGCATAACCGTTGTCACGAGCTGCTTGGACAAATTTTTCTGCTGAAACGATTGCCATTTTATCAGGCCTCCTGTATATTTTTATGGGACATCCCATTTACATTGTTCATTTTATCACTTTTTCACAAAAAAAGCTAGTTTTTCCCGTGGTTTCGATTGAATTTCTTCTATTTTCAAATATGTAAACCTTTTCCCACTTGGTCTACTCCTTGTTCTAAGGCAGGTTCATGTAAAATACCAAGTGATCATCATGTCTTTCAAATCGATAGTCAATTTCTTCGTTTTCTAATAAACTTTTAACTACGAATAGTCCCAAGCCAGCTCCCTTACTTTGTCGACTAGAGGACGTGAAGGATTGTTCAAACTTATCTTGCTCCTCAGGTATACAGGCGTTCTCTATAAACATCCAACTATCTTTTGCTCCAATTTTCAGATAACCACCTTGAACAGAGTGTTTCACAGCATTACTGATAAGATTGGAAAGAATTAGCTTGAGTACCGAAGGATTTAGATAAGTTTGTTGGTCAGTGAGTTGATTTTCTACAGTGATTTTTCTCTCTTTGGCTAACAAGTCATAGTCCTTCAATAGAAGATCTGTCATTTCAAGAAGGTTGATTACTTCCTTCTTATCTCGCAACTCCTGCACTGAAGAAAGGGATAAGATTTGCTGAACGTGGTGAGTCAAATCATCCACAATCCCCAAAGAAACTCCCAGATAATGGTCACGATCTTTATAGCGTCCGATATTGGCTTGCATATTCTCCAGAAGAATCTTTAGACTTGCTAGAGGCGTTTTCAGTTCGTGGGAAGCACCTCGCAAAAACTCAACCTTCATTTTTTCTAGTTGGAGGATGGCCTCGTTCTTCTCATGCAAATCTGCAATCACCGTCAAGAGATGCTGATAAAGGCTATTGATTTGTTCTTTGAGATCGCCAATTTCATCCTTAGAATCCACGCGCAACCTAACTTCTGCATCCAAATCCATCATCCGTCGAGTCACTCGTTTGATTTCCAAAATAGGAGCAACAATAGTTCTAGCATAGATAAAGGCGATGAGGAGCGAAATGATGAAAGACGCTAATAAAGTATAAGGCAGAAATTGAAGACTGATATCTTCTGCTTCTTTCTGCAAATCCATAGAAGCTAAAAACTGTAAGGTCATCGTCTGACCATTCTTAGTTTGAACTTCTCTTTCCTCAATAACCAAGGAGGCCGTTTGTCGTTGTTTATCAATGGGAAGATTATCATTGACTTCCAACTTATCCTGAGTCATCTCTCCCTTAACAGCTCCCTTAATATCACTGCTTTTAGAATAAAGTTCAAGGACTTCCTGAATAGTTTGACTGTCCTTTCCTTGGAGAGTTTGAGCAATTTCTGTAGCCTTTTGCCCGATGCTCTCCTGACGGTGACTGAGATAGGTCGGAGGAAAGAGAAAATAGATGGCCAAATGCAAACAAATGACTAGGGTAGAAAATACCGAGAAGGTATAGATAAAAATCTTTTTAAATAAACCTGAACGTCTCATTTTCTCTCCAATTTATAACCAACATTGCGCACGGTAAGAATACAGTCTAAATCCAATTTTTTCCGTAGTTCCTTGATATAGACATCGATCACTCTGTCAAAAGGAATCTCATCTGTCATCTTCCATACAGCATCGATAATCTGCGACCGTGTTAAGGCTCGACCTTCATTTCTAACTAGATAGTCTAAAATTTCTAGTTCTTTTGCATTCACTGCAACTTCTTGACCTGCTACTTTAGCGCTATAGCTGTCAAAGTCTACCTCGGTGTCCCTATAGGTAAAAATACGACTTACATCATAATAACGTTTAAAGATGGCATCCACTCGTACTTTTAACAAAGATAGAGAAAAAGGCTTTTCCAAATAACCATCTGCTAATGCAGCAAAGGCACTCATCTTATATTCTTCGTCCTGAAAGGCTGTCAACATCAAGACTGGAACTTGGCTGCTTTTACGGATTTCTGACAAAACCTCTAAACCATTGAGTTTAGGCATTTGAATATCTAGGAGAATCAGAGCAACTTGGTGATTGGAAAATTGTTCTAAGGCCTCAAGGCCATCTGCTGCCTGAATGGTTTCATAGCCACAATCCGTCAAATAGTCACTAATTCCCTCGCGGATCATGTCTTCATCTTCTACAATTAGAATTTTCATATAAATCCTTTTCTATCAAAAATGCTACCTATATTATATCTCATTTGAGTGAGAATAGGTAGCAGGTTTTTTATTCACTATCCAACAAGAGTTCTTTTGGTTGTTTAAAGAGGAGATTGCTGGAAGCAAGCGCCATAACTAGTACCACTAGAACTAAGCCAAGTACAAAGATGATAGCAAAGTCTGTGGGTTGAATGGAAATATCCAGACTTGAAAGTGTCTTGCTAAAGCCATCAACTTCTGCACCACCACCAAGATTAGAGGCTTGGGCTGCCTTACTAGCTTGCTTAGCCACATCTGATGTGACATTTGCAAGCACTGTATTTCCAATAGTACGAGCAGTATAGTTAGCTAAGAAGTAAGCTGAAATAAGTGCTGGAATTGCAATCATAACTGCTTCTGTGATAAATTGTCCTAGAATACTTGCTTGTTTTAGACCAATTGAAAGGAGAATTCCAACCTCTTTACGACGGGCGTTAATCCATAGTGTCAGTAAGAGAGCAAGTAGAAGAACAGAGAAGCTCAAGCTACCCCAGAAGAGAAGATTAGCCATCTTGTACATGCCTGAGATAGATTGTTCGAGGGCAGGATAGTTAGATGAACTCTTAATCAAGCTATACATCTTCCAGTTGATGCCGTTGATCGACCCTAATTCTTGCATGACAGTATCTAGATTCTTGTCTCCAGCCACAAAGAAGGTAGCATCTCCATAAATAGCTGTATCTTCTGTATAACCATAGAGTTGGGCTGCTGTGTGAATATCTGTGATAGCTGTATTCTCATAAAGTTCTTGTGAGTAGGTTACAGCAGATTTGTTATGTCCATCAAAAAGTCCTTTGATCGTTACTTCTACTGTTTCCTTTGCTCCTTTTTCATTATCTGCATCGTAGATATTGGAGTTCAGTTTGACCTTGTCCCCTACCTTCCAGCCATGTTTAGCAGCCAAGTCTTTGTGCATGAGAATCTGGTATTTGTCGTCCTTGGTTAAGTGTTCTCCTTCGACCAGTTTGTAAGAGCCTGACACAAACTTGTCTTCTTTAGACGAATCATTAACTCCTGTTATCATCAAGCTACTTCCAAAACGTTGAGCTCGATCTGCAGTTAGATTTTTCTTGGTTTCAGGCGTTTCAATCAGTTCATAGCCTGTCAGATCACCGATAGCATTAATCCGTTTGATGTAGGATTCAATATCCTTATTCTCGGTAATTTTTTTGATATCTTCACCCTTGATATTCCCTGCACCACGTGGCGTTCCCTGGTTGACCCTGCGGTTGATTTGCATGGAGAAACTATTGGTGATATTTTTAAAGGTTTCCTGAGAAGCCTTGGCTGTCGCTCCTTTGATAGACAAACCGACCAAACTCAAACTAGCCATCAAAAGAATGATAAGAAAGATCACAATAGACTTGAAAAATTTTCTTGTGACATAGGCAAATGCGTTGTGTAACATAAGATTCCTTTCTAGAATTACTTCGCTTATATGTTTTTATATTTCTTTATTTCCCTTAAATAGTGCGGACGGGAGGTAAAATTATCCAGTGGATGATTTTAGAAATCCAAGGAATTTCACGATTTATTTTTGAGCTCTTCGCCATTTCATTTCTAGGCTCAGACTAAAATAGTTCCCCAAACTATTTTACTCTCAAAAATCCCGTCCTAGATAATAACAAAGTTATTATCTAGGATACCACTATAGCGGGAAATAACTGTTTAAGAATCACTTCGTTTATAATTACTTAATAGTTTACTAAAGCAATTCCAAAAGTTTAAGAAGTAGACTCTATTTTTCAGTCAGTTTCTTATCCTTCAATTCAAGTGTAATATCTGACGCCTGTGCTACTTCCTTGCTGTGGGTCACAACGATCACACACTTGCCTGTTTTCTCAGCGAGAGATTTGAGCAAATCGATGATATCCCCAGCAGTCTTAGGATCCAAGTTTCCTGTTGGTTCATCTGCTAAAATTACTGGCGCCTCAGAGACAAGACTACGAGCAATGGCAACCCGTTGTTGCTGCCCTCCTGATAATTGGAGAACATTTCGCTTGATTTGACTTTCATCCAAACCAAGTTCAAGAAGGGTATCCTTGCTAGCTTTTTTATTGACCAAGCGGATATTTTCCAATGGAGAAAGATAATCAATCAAGTTATAGTTTTGGAAAACTAGCGAGATATGGTGCATTCGGTGATAAGAATATCCTTGTTCACGAATATCCTTGCCTTCGAATAAGATAGCACCTTCGACTGGGCTATCAAGTCCTGCTAATAGAGATAAGAGTGTGGATTTTCCAGCTCCTGATTCTCCGATAATACTATAAAACTTACCAGGTTCAAAATCGTAATTGATTTTATATAATACTGCTTCTGCAGTGTTTTTATAACGATAAGTAAGATCTTGTAATTGTAGTAAAGTCATGATTTCTCCTTTATTAACTGATGGATGATAAAATTTCTTTCGGTGATTTTCTAAATAAAAATAGGAAACAAAGTGCAACTGACAAGTAGCTAATTATAAGTAGGAAAATATAAGATTCTCCAAATGATAGAAGACTTGTTGAAAGATTCGTTGCTTTTGCTAGCGTATCTTGTAGTGCAGCTTGGTCGCCACTTGCTAATACAGTATTCAAGAGATAGGAAGTAATGGCATTCCCAGCCACAAATGCAGGCAGAATAGATGCCAATGAAACTAGGATGACTTCCAGGCAGAATTGGCTAAAGATTGCTCCTTTTCCCTTACCTAGTGCCAATAAAATACCAACCTCGTAGACTCGCTCTCGTAACCAAAGTGACAAGACCAAGATCAGCGCTCCTACACCAGCGATCATAATGCCATAGAGGAAAATCTGTAGGAAGGTTTGGAAGGTCGAAACTGAATCCTTGATTTGTTCAAAAGCCTTATTTTCCTTCTCGACTTGGTAACCTTGATTTTCCAGGGATAACTTTTCAACCTCTTGAATGATACTATCCATATCTTTTGGATTTTCTAGATAGAAACGAGCGGCGCTAACTTGAGCTTCCTTATTTCCAAGAAGAGTTTGGCTACTTTCGTAGTCTGTATAGACCGTATTTTCACTAAAATCTGAGCTAAGACCAGTGAATTTTTCTTGCTTCTTACCTGAGAAAATACCTACGATTTCATAGTCTTGATTTTGTCCACTACTATCTTCTACTGGTCCAGAATTTAAGTTAATCTTATCTCCTACTTTTAGATTGTTTTTCTTGGCTAAATCTTCATGGATTAAGATCTTTTTGCTATCCCCTTTTTGGATATGCCTTCCTTCTTTAAGGGTAAAGGCAGAGCTAGTAAAGGAGACATCCTTAGAGGAATCTTCTAAAGCTATCAAACTGATGAGATTTTTTTCAGCCTCTGTCAAATCATCCCGTTGAATACTTTGTTCTCCAGTAACGACTTCTTTGTCAGTTAACTTGGCTATTGTTTCTAGCTCAGGTGAAATCTTCTCAAAGCCCTTTATCTTTTTAAGGTCATCTAGTTGAGACAGTTGAAAAGTCTGATCTGCTTCTATTCTTTTAATAGAAAAAGATGTATTCAATGAACGATAGAGATTATTTTCTACTGTTTTGTTGGACTTCATGAGCGTCAAACAAGCCGATATTCCAGCCAATAAGACAAATAGAATCAGGAATAATATGAGACTTCTCAGTCGTTTTCTGCTGACGTAAGCCCAAGCTCTTTGAGTGGGATTCATATAGCACCTCCATATTTGTAAATCCATTATAATATTCAAATATGAAATGTTTATGAAATAAGAAAAAAAGAGCAAAAATATATTTGCTCTTTTTTACGAAAAATAAAAAGCTAGCCGAAGCTAGCTCATCTACTATGCGGAGAGAGGGACTTGAACCCTCACGACCTAAAGCGGTCACAGGATCCTTAGTCCTGCGCGTCTGCCAATTCCGCCATCCCCGCGTCGATTACTTTACTAGTATATCAACTTTGAAAAAAATTGTCAAGACTTTTTTCAGATTTTTTCATCTTGAAATGTATTATTCTGTAATTTCAAGCAAATTTTCATCAACCAATTTCGCACCAAGTGTATTCTTAAAATGTCCAAGTGCAAAGGCATGATTCTCAGGCCAAATGGATGCTACTGCAGGCTTGACAATCTCGATATGATAACCAAGATTATAAGCATCAATCGCAGTATGAAGCACACAAATATCTGTAAGAACTCCAGTCAAGATAACAGTATCCACACGACGCTCTCTCAAACGAATATCTAAATCAGTTCCAGAAAAAGCCGAATAGTGACGTTTATCCATCCAAAAGACACGACTATCTTGAGCATGTTCCTGATAAAAGTCAGCTAACTTGCCATACAAGTTACGTCCACTAGTCCCAATGATGTTATGAGGTGGAAAGAGTTTACTTTCCGGATGAAAAACATCATTTTCTTCATGAGCATCAATCGTAAAGAAAATATAATCTCCACGGTCAAATGCTAAACGTGTCACCTTGTCTATCACTTCAGAAATTTCTTGCGCAGGAGCTCCTGCAGTCAATTTGCCCTTATCCGCTACAAAATCTTCTGTGTAGTCAATTGAAATTAAAGCCTTAGCCATTAATAGTCCCTCTTTTTCACTTCTTCAAAAATGTCTGGAATCAACACTTTAAGATATGTTCCTTTCATACCAAGGGAACGACTTTCAATAATCCCTGCTGATTCAAGTTTACGAAGGGCATTGACAATCACAGAGCGAGTGATACCGATACGGTCTGCAATGACAGAAGCTGTCAGCTGACCTTCATTGCCATTTAGTTCTCCTAAAATAGCAGATACTGCTCGTAATTCAGAGTATGAAAGAGTGTTAACCGCCATAGTGACTGCTGTACGACGACGAATATTTTTCTCGTCTTCTTCACGTTGGAAGTTCAACAATTGAATTCCAACTACAGTGCTTGCAATCTCAACAAGGATCAAATCCTCTTCTTCAAATTTCTTGTCATTACGCCAAATAATCAAAGAACCCAAGCGGATACCAGAGACATGAATCGGAGCAATCGTAGTCAATCCATCAGGAAAGTCTGAACGACTTTCTGTTGGGAAAACGGTCAAATCATGCTCCACTGGGAGGTTCGCCTCCGTATCGTAGATCATGTTAGCCCCTTGGATATATTCATCAGGGAAAATCTTTGATTGGAAAAATTGCTCTACACGGTCATTATTGGTCTTGTAGCGCATAAAATATCCTAGAAGACGTCCCTTACTATTTAAAATACAGGCATTACAGTCAATAATATCAGCCAATTGACGTGTAATTGCATTGTATGGTAGGTCATCTTGAAGCTTTTCTTCCGCACGCTTCAGGATAGACGTAATTTTTCTTGTTTTTTCTAATAAATTTGCCATGTTTTACCTCGCATATAATCGCTTTCAGTATATCATAAAATTGCGACTATTTCAACAATTATCTGAAAATTGTTTATTGAATTGCAATTCAAGCGTGTTCGAAAATTTTTGCTAATTTTTTTGTATTTTCTTATTGACAGCTTCCTCAATTTTTGATAATATAATATTACAAGATAACAAATATATAAATACAAACTCTCGTATGATTATTTTCTTGACTATAGGTCTCCTTATATATAAAAGCGATCCACCACAGTGAACCGCTTTTTTGTTATTTATCTCCTTTGTTACGAATCACAAAGCCTGTCTTCTTCTCGCTTGAAGTATTACGTGGTTTTTTATTATCCTTACGGTAACGTTTTTCCTTCTCAAAGCGGTCGTTCTTGCGACTGCCTTTTTTGAAATCATCACGACGACCATTGCCACGGCGATCACGATCTCGACGGTCGTCACCACGACGGCTACCACGACCAGACTTGCCTTTTGCTCCAAATCCACCACCAGATGGTTTGAATGGTAATGGTTTCTCACGTGCAATTTCAACTTCTGGAAGACTGTCCGGATCCTGAACCGTTAAGCTAAGGATGTACATGGCCAATTCTTCTGGGCTAAATTCAGCTGCCAATTTACGAGCATCTTTTGCGAATTTGTCAAAGTTGCCACGAATAGTTTCATCCGCAAAGTCACGTTCAATCTTCTTCAGCGCAACATGCTTTTTAGCTTGGAAGGCTTCTTCTGCTGTAGCAGGTTTCAAGCCCTTCATGCGTTTCTTGGTCAAGTTTTCGATGATTTGGAGGTAGCCCATCTCATTTGGTGCTACGAAAGTAATGGATTGACCTGACTTCCCAGCACGACCTGTACGACCAATACGGTGAACATAGCTCTCTGGATCTTGTGGAATATCATAGTTGTAAACATGAGTCACACCTGAAATATCCAAGCCACGTGCCGCAACATCTGTTGCAACGAGGACATCAAGATTGCCATTTTTGAAATCACGGAGGACACGAAGACGTTTATTTTGGTCAAGGTCTCCATGAATACCTTCTGCACGGAAACCACGGATCTTAAGACCACGAGTCAACTCATCTACACGACGTTTGGTACGACCAAATACAATCGCAAGTTCAGGTTGCTCCACGTCCATGAGACGAGTCATAGTATCAAATTTTTCTTGTTCTTTGACACGGATATAGTACTGGTCCACCAATTCTGTTGTCAACTCCTTGGCAGCAATCTTCACATGCTCAGGTTCTTTCATAAACTGAACCCCGATACGTTTGATGGCATCTGGCATAGTTGCTGAAAAGAGTAAGGTTTGACGATTTTCTGGGACACGAGAGATGATGGCTTCAATATCCTCAAGGAAGCCCATGTTCAGCATTTCATCTGCTTCGTCAAGGATAAGAGTTTCAATATCTTGTAGTTTCAAGGCCTTGCGTTTGATCAAATCCAGGAGACGACCTGGTGTTCCAACTACGATATGAGCTCCTGATTTAAGTGCCTTGATTTGCTTTTCGATACTTGAACCACCATAAACAGAACGGACTTTTACACCCTTGCTTCTACCAAAGCGGAAAAGTTCTTCCTGACTTTGTACAGCTAGTTCACGGGTTGGTGCAATGACTAAAGCTTGAATGGTTCCTTCTTCTGTACGAATTTTTTCAAGGGTTGGCAAACCAAAGGCTGCAGTTTTCCCTGTACCTGTTTGAGCTTGTCCGATGACATCTTTCCCTTCAAGAGCCAAAGGAATGGTTTGCTCTTGAATAGGACTTGCTTCTACAAATCCTGCTTTTTCGATTTCTGCTAACAAATCCGCAGAAAGATTAAATTCATTAAATTTCACGTTATTCTTCTTTCTAAAGATGGTGCGAAGCCATCCTATAGCGCTTAGTTTATACTTTTCTTGTCATGACGTACTTTCATACCTTTTATGAAAGACCGTGTTGCTTCTTTTCCACTAAAGAAAAGTACTGCTTTTTTGCAACTTATCTAGTATAACACAAGACAGGGGCAAAAGATAGTCTAACCACCTGATTAAATCATGTAAACGATTTTTCTATCTTTTGAAGTCGATTTATCTAAGCATTCTCGAGACTATTTTGTTTGGATATTTTTTCCCGTAGCAGAATTGTGAAAAAATTTTTTTCTTGTGCTAGAATGAAATCAAACAGGAGGATTTAAAAATGTTAACATACGATTTAATTGTCATTGGATTTGGTAAGGCTGGTAAGACGCTTGCTGGGAAACTAGCTTCAGCTGGTAAAAAAGTTGCCCTTATCGAACGCAACAAAGCAATGTACGGTGGAACTTGTATAAACATCGGTTGTATTCCAACTAAAACCTTGTTAGTTGCCGCAGAAAAGGACTTGTCATTTGACGAGGTTATGGCTACAAAAAATACAGTTACTACACGCCTCAATGGTAAAAACTATGCGACTATTGCTGGTACTGGTGTTGATATCATTGATGCTGAAGCACACTTTGTCTCAAACAAGGTTATTGAAATTCAAGCTGGAGATGAAAAACAAGAACTGACTGCTGAAACAATCGTTATCAACACTGGTGCTATTTCAAACGTATTGCCAATTCCAGGTCTTACTACAAGTAAGAACGTCTTTGACTCAACAGGTATCCAAAACTTAGAACAATTACCAGAAAAAATTGGTGTACTTGGTGGAGGAAATATCGGCCTTGAATTTGCAACTCTCTACAACAAACTTGGAAGTAAGGTAACAGTCCTAGATGCTTTGGATACTTTCTTGCCTCGTGTAGAACCTTCAATCGCAGCTCTTGCCAAACAATACTTGGAAGAAGATGGAATTGAACTCCTTCAAAATGTCCGCACTACAGAAATCAAAAACGACGGTGACCAAGTGCTTGTCGTGACCGAGAATGAAACATACCGTTTCGACGCGCTTCTCTACGCAACAGGACGTAAACCAAATGTAGAGCCACTTCAACTTGAAAACACAGACATTGAACTAACTGAACGTGGCGCTATCAAAGTCGACAAACACTGCCAAACAAACGTTCCAGGTGTCTTTGCAGTTGGAGATGTCAACGGTGGACTTCAATTCACCTACATTTCTCTAGATGACTTCCGTGTTGTCTACAGCTATCTTGCTGGTGATGGTAGCTACACACTTGAGGATCGTCTCAATGTACCAAACACCCTCTTCATCACTCCTGCACTTTCACAAGTTGGTTTAACTGAAAGCCAAGCAGCAGATTTGAAACTTCCTTATGCTGTTAAGGAAATCCCTGTTGCAGCTATGCCTCGTGGACATGTAAATGGTGACCTTCGTGGTGCCTTTAAAGCCGTTGTTAATACTGAAACAAAAGAAATTCTCGGCGCTACAATCTTCTCAGAAGGTTCACAAGAAATCATCAATATCATTACTGTTGCTATGGACAACAAGATTCCTTACACTTACTTCACAAAACAGATCTTCACTCACCCAACCTTGGCTGAAAACTTGAATGACTTATTTGCGATTTAGTTTTAAAAATAAAAGCATTTTATAAAAAAATGCTTTTATTTTATCTATATTTATGATATTATTACGTTAATTAATTTAAAAAGGAGGTTTTATAATGCATAAAACACGAAAAATCATTACTCTAGGTCTATCTTGCTTATCTATCCTGACTCTATTTGCTTGTAGCAGTGGAGCAAAGAAAGAAAATAATACTTCAAAAGATGATAAAGTAGAAACTTCTACTAGTAAAAAAGAGACTGAGAAAAAAGATAAATTCGCTATAGGTGATAAAATAACTTTTGATAATGTTGCTGAATATACTATTACTAATGTCGAATGGACTGACGAACGGAACCAATTTGACAAAAGCAATCCAGATAAAGTCTTGAAAGTTACCTATAACGTAACAAACCTTTCTGAAAAGAATTTACCTATTGGATTAGACATGACGCTTTATGTAGGTGGCAAGAAAATGGAATCTTACCCAAATACAAACACTATGGATGCCATTTCTGCAGGTAGATCTATTGAAGGTGCTGTTTCTCATTTTGGAGTCACCGGTGAAGGTGATTTAGAATTAGAAATAAAACCTGCTCTTGATTTTAAATCAAAAGCAGCAATTGTTGCATTTACATTAGAATAACATAAGCAGCCCTCCTTGGGCTGTTTTTCTTTTTCTAAAATCTCAAATCTGTCTTTTTCAGCATTTATGATATAATAGAAACATGAAATTAAAAACTACTTTGGGACTTCTTGCTGGGCGTTCTTCTCATTTTATCTTAAGTCGTCTTGGACGTGGAAGTACGCTCCCTGGAAAACTCGCCCTCCAATTTGATAAAGATATTCTACAAAATATAGCTAAGAACTACGAAATCGTTGTGGTAACTGGTACCAACGGGAAAACCTTGACAACCGCTCTCACTGTCGGTATCCTAAAGGAAATTTATGGTCAAGTTTTGACCAATCCAAGTGGTGCCAACATGATCACAGGGATTACGACGACTTTCTTGACTGCAAAATCTTCAAAAACTGGAAAAAATATTGCAGTGCTTGAAATCGATGAAGCTAGTCTCTCACGTATCTGTGACTACATCCAGCCTAGTCTTTTCGTCATCACCAATATCTTCCGTGATCAGATGGACCGCTACGGTGAGATTTACACAACCTATAACATGATTTTGGACGCTATTCGAAAAGTTCCTACTGCTACTATCCTCCTTAACGGTGACAGTCCACTTTTCTACAAGCCTGCAATTCCAAATCCTGTTCAGTATTTTGGTTTTGATTTGGAAAAAGGTCCAGCAAAACTTGCTCACTACAATACTGAAGGTATTCTCTGCCCAGACTGTCAAAGTATTTTGAAATATGAGCTTAATACTTATGCTAATTTAGGAGCTTATATCTGCGAAAACTGTGGATGTAAACGTCCTGACTTGGGCTACCGTCTGACAGAATTGGTTGAGCTGACCAACAATCGTTCTCGCTTTGTTATTGACGGCCAAGAATACGGTATCCAAATCGGTGGGCTTTATAATATCTACAATGCTCTCGCAGCAGTCGCTATTGCTCGTTACCTTGGAGCTGATTCTCAACTGATTAAACAAGGATTTGACAAGAGTCGTGCAGTTTTTGGGCGCCAAGAAACGTTCCATATCGGTGATAAGGAATGTACACTGGTTCTCATCAAAAATCCTGTCGGTGCAACACAAGCCATTGAAATGATTAAACTCGCTCCTTATCCATTTAGTCTATCTGTTCTCCTCAATGCGAATTATGCAGACGGGATTGATACCAGCTGGATTTGGGATACTGATTTTGAACAAATTACTGACATGGATATCCCAGAAATCAACGCCGGTGGCGTTCGTCATTCTGAAATTGCTCGTCGTCTTCGAGTAACTGGTTATCCAGCTGATAAAATCACTGAAACAAGCAGTCTGGAACAAGTTCTTAAAACGATTGAAGCTCAAGACTGCAAGCATGCTTATATCCTTGCTACTTATACTGCTATGCTGGAATTCCGAGAATTACTAGCCAATCGTCAGCTTGTTAGAAAGGAGATGAACTAATGGTTTATACTTCACTTTCCTCAAAAGACGGTAACTATCCTTACCAGCTAAATATCGCCCACCTCTATGGTAACCTCATGAATACCTACGGAGATAATGGGAATATCCTCATGCTCAAGTATGTAGCTGAAAAGCTGGGTGCTCACGTAACAGTTGACATCGTTTCACTTCATGATGATTTCGATGAAAATCACTACGACATTGCCTTTTTCGGTGGTGGCCAAGACTTTGAACAAAGTATCATTGCTGGTGATTTGCCTGCTAAAAAAGAAAACATCGATAACTTTATCCAAAATGATGGTGTTGTCCTTGCTATCTGCGGTGGTTTCCAACTATTGGGTCAGTACTATATCGAAGCTTCTGGAAGACGTATCGAAGGCTTGGGTGTCATGGGACACTACACACTCAACCAAACCAACAACCGCTTTATCGGTGATATTAAAATTCATAACGAAGAATTTGATGAAACCTACTATGGCTTTGAAAATCACCAAGGCCGTACCTTCCTCTCAGATGACCAAAAACCACTCGGTCAGGTTGTTTACGGAAATGGAAATAATGAAGAAAAAATCGGTGAAGGTGTTCACTATAAAAATGTTTTCGGTTCTTATTTCCACGGACCTATTTTATCCCGTAATGCAAATCTAGCCTACCGTTTGGTCACTACTGCCCTCAAGAAAAAATATGGTCAGGACATTGTCCTTCCAGCTTATGAAGATATCCTTAGCCAAGAAGTTGCTGAAGAATACAGCGATGTGAAAAGTAAGGCAGAATTCAACTAGACTTTCTATTCCAACATGCTATTAGCTGTTGGAATTTTTTTGTAGTCTTTTCCCCTTCTCCCTTGCAATTTCTACTATTTTTTGCAAAAATAGAGGGGTAGAAAGAAGGTAACATATGTCTAAATTACAACAAATTGTAACATATCTCGAATCTGAAAAGTTAGACGTCGCAGTCGTATCTGACCCCGTCACTATCAATTACTTCACTGGTTTTTACAGTGATCCACACGAACGCCAAATGTTCCTCTTTGTCCTTGCTGACCAGGAACCACTTCTCTTCGTTCCAGCCCTTGAGGTTGAGCGTGCAACAAGCACTGTCTCATTCCCAGTTGTTGGTTATGTAGACTCTGAAAACCCTTGGAAGAAAATCCAAAACGCCTTGCCACAGCTTGATTTCAAACGTGTCGCAGTTGAGTTTGATAATCTTATCTTGACTAAATATCACGGTTTAAAATCTGTCTTTGAAACTGCTGAGTTTGAGAACTTAACTCCATTGATCCAACGCATGCGCTTGATCAAATCAGCAGACGAAGTGCAAAAGATGATGGTAGCAGGTGTCTATGCTGATAAGTCTGTTAAAGTTGGTTTTGACAATATCTCTCTTGATAATACGGAAACTGATATCATTGCGCAAATCGATTTTGCCATGAAACGCGAAGGCTATGAAATGAGCTTTGATACTATGGTCTTGACAGGTGATAACGCTGCAAACCCTCATGGTATTCCTGGAGCCAATAAGGTTGAAAACAATGCCCTTCTCCTCTTTGACCTCGGTGTAATGGTGAATGGTTATGCATCAGATATGACTCGTACAGTCGCTGTTGGTAAACCTGACCAATTCAAGAAAGACATTTACAACTTGACTCTTGAAGCCCAGCAAGCTGCCCTTGACTTTATCAAACCTGGTGTGACAGCTCATGAAGTAGACCGAGCAGCTCGGGAAGTGATTGAAAAAGCTGGCTACGGTGAGTACTTCAACCATCGTCTCGGTCATGGTATCGGTATGGACGTCCACGAATTCCCATCTATCATGGAAGGAAATGACATGGTCATCGAAGAAGGCATGTGCTTCTCAGTTGAGCCTGGTATCTACATTCCTGGTAAAGTCGGTGTTCGTATCGAGGACTGCGGTGTTGTGACCAAAGACGGCTTTGACCTCTTTACAAGTACCAGCAAAGATTTGCTTTATTTTGATTAAAAAGTATATTATAAAAAATAAGATGGAAAAGTGAGACTTTTCCATCTTATTTTTTGATTTGATAATAAATTTTATCAGCTATATAACCTTTTCGTTCAACTGCATTTGGAACAGTCTTCCAAAAAGTCATACCTGCTTTTTCCATGACACGTCCAGAAGCGGGATTTAAACTTACATAGCAAGCATCAACTCGTTCAAATCCAATCTTATCCAAACAGTATGATAAGACAGCTTTCAAGGCTTCTGTCATGAGTCCTCGTCCCCAGTAGTCCTGCCCTAAGATATATCCAATCTCACAGCTAGAGTTAGTTTCATCCACACTGACAAGACTAATATCTCCAATGACATGGTCTGAATTTTCTTTGAGACAAATGGCCCATTTGTAATAATCTGGATCGTCATAGGATTTTACCCAATTGCCAATAGAATTTTGAGTTTGTTCAACATTCAGGTGTGGATCCCAAGTCACATAGGTCAGATTTTCTGAGCGTGAAGCCCAATTATCAAACATGGCTTGAGCGTCATCTTCCACAAATCTTCTTAATATCAAACGTTCAGTCTCTATAGTTTGTGTCCCTACTGCTTTCATAATGGTAACTCTCTTTCTATTCTATGGATGGCTTCAAACTTGCATTGAACTTTCTCACTCTCCTATTTCAAGTTATAAAGTGAAAAAGGCCCCCCGGACCTTCTTCGCTTTCTCATTTCTAGGCTCAGGGTAAAAACATCCACTGGAGGTTATTCTTGCTTTCTAATTTTTAGGCAAGAAGGTAAAAAGGTCCCCCGGACCTTTTTACTCCCAAAAGTCATCAAACACTGTGATTGGTAGATGGCGTTTGTGTTGGCCTTTGTACCACCATTTTTCAATGGTTGCTTGGGCTTCTGGGCTTACTTGTTTGCCTTCGAGGTAATCATCAATTTCATTGTAAGTGACTCCCAAGACTACTTCGTCTGCAATACCTGGTTTTTCTTCTTCCAAATCTGCTGTTGGAACTTTTTCATAGAGGGCTGGATCAGCTCCAAGCTCCTTCAAGAGTTGTTTCCCTTGACGTTTATTGAGGCGATAAAGTGGGAGAATATCTGCACCACCATCACCAAATTTAGTAAAGAAACCTGTGATATTTTCCGCAGCATGGTCTGTCCCGATAACAGCTCCGCTATGGGCACCCGCAAGGGCATATTGGGCAATCATACGACTACGAGCCTTGATATTCCCCTTGTTAAAATCGGAAACAGAACTTCCTGTTGCTTCCACTGCTGCCGTCATAGCATCAGCAGATTCCTTGATATTCACTACCAAACTGACATCTGGCTGAATAAAAGCTAGGGCTTTTTGAGCATCTGCTTCATCAGCTTGCACTCCATAAGGCAGGCGAACTGCGATAAATTTATAGCTATCATCACCTGTTTCTGCTCGCATTTCTTCCATAGCTAGTTGGGCAAGACGTCCAGCTAAAGTCGAGTCTTGACCTCCAGAAATACCCAATACAAACGTTTTTAAGAAGGGATGCTTCTTTAAATATCGTTTTAAAAAGTCAATCGAACGACGGATTTCTTCCTGGGCGTCAATCACTGGTTTTACACCTAGTTGCTGGATAATGGTTTCTTGCAAACTCATTCTTCTTCTCCTTCGCCTAGAGCTTCCTTACGCATCTTATCAATCAAGTCCATCTTGTCTTGCCATACGTCACGAGCCAAGTCCACAGGATAGTGTTGTGGATTGAGTACACGTTTGTATTCGTCCCAGAGCTTATCAAATTCCTTACGAGCATAGGCTTGAATTTCAGGCAGACTTGGTAAGTCATAAACCAGCTTACCTTCCTTGAAAATGTCTACCAAGAGAGGAACAGCATCAAAATTACGAACAGTTTTCTTGATGTAAGTATAGGTTGGATGGAACATCTTAATTTCAGTCATACTAGCAACATCGACACCATCATAGGTAATGTAATCACCTTCTGACTTGCCTTTTTCACGGCTGGTGATGCGCCAAACTTGTTTCTTACCTGGTGTTGAAACTTTCTCTGCATTGTTTGAAAGTTTGATGGTATTACGCATATGACCATTCTCGTCTTCAATAGCAACAACCTTGTAAACTGCTCCAAGTGCTGGTTGGTCATAAGCAGTGATGAGTTTAGTACCTACACCCCAGACGTCAATCTTAGCTTTTTGCATCTTGAGGTTAAGGATGGTATTTTCATCAAGATCATTAGATGCATAGATCTTAGCATCCGTAAATCCTGCTTCATCCAGTTGTTGACGAACTTTTTTAGAAATATAAGCAATATCTCCAGAGTCAATGCGGACACCAAGGAAATTAATCTTATCACCAAGTTCACGCGCAACCTGAATCGCTGCTGGAACACCGATGCGAAGAGTATCATAGGTATCTACTAGAAAGACACAGTTTTTGTGCGTTGAGGCATAAGCCTTGAAAGCCTGATAGTCATTTCCATAAACTTGAACTAAAGCATGGGCATGGGTTCCTAAAACCGGAATACCAAAGAGCTTACCTGCACGTACATTACTAGTTCCATTGGCACCACCAATAACAGCCGCACGAGTCCCCCAGATAGCCGCATCCATTTCTTGCGCACGACGTGTTCCGAATTCCATCAAAGGTTCATCATCAATGACTGAACGAATACGAGCTGCCTTGGTCGCAATCAAGGTTTGAAAGTTGACGATGTTCAAGAGAGCTGTTTCAACCAATTGACACTGAGCCAAAGGACCTTCCACTTGAACAATCGGTTCATTGGCAAATACCAAGTCCCCTTCTTGAGCAGAACGTACAGTCAATTCCAACTTTAGATTACGGAGATATTCCAAGAAGGCGCCATGATAGCCAAGTGATTCCAAATAAGCAATATCGCTCTCAGAAAAGCGCAGGTTTTCTAAGTAGGTCACAATTCGTTCCAAACCTGCAAATACAGCATAACCGTTTTTGAAAGGTTGTTGGCGGAAATAAACTTCAAAAACTGCTTTCTTGTTATGAATGCCTTGGTCGAAGTAAACTTGCATCATGTTAATTTGATACAAATCAGTGTGCAAAGTTAAACTGTCATCTGGGTACATATACTGTCCTTCTTCCCTATTTGTAAAAAGATGAAAATGTTTCTTCTTTTCTCATAAATTAGTACTATTATAACACATTTTCTCGATATTGATAAAAAGCTAACAGGCTATTCCATACTCTCTAGCTCATCCATATCTTTTTCATACTTCTTCTGAGCCCATTCACCATAACTTTTCAAACCTAAGTTACCAATAAAGACCCAAGGAAGATAAAGTAGATAGGTAATGATCCAAGCAGACAAGTATTTAACGTTCAGAGGATTGTGCTGATAAATTTCGATATTGAATTGATAATTCTGCAACATCAAAAGAGTCGTAATAGCGAGAGTTACCAGCAAACACCCTATAATTGTAAAATGAAAACGACTATAGTAGTTCACACCCAAATCTCGAGCACGGCCGAAAAAGTAAGAAGTTCCAATAATGATAATGATGAGAATCATTCTCGGATTAAAAAGACTTGGTGCTAATACTGTAATCATATAAGATAAAAGCAAGAAAGCTATAGAGATATAGAAACTTTCAGCTCCCGCTTTATTCATCAGTTGTTCTTCTCTTTCGTCTAGTAAGTGATAATAAAAAAATCTATTTTTCATCTTCTTCCTCCCAAAATAATTGATCTAACGTTTTGCCTAGGCGTCTGCAAATAGACTGGCAAAGGGATAGACTAGGATTATATTTCCCAGCTTCTATCAAGCCGATAGTCTGTCTAGTCACCCCTACAGCTTCTGCCAAGTCACCTTGTGTCAGTTCAAGCTCTACTCGAGCGAGTTTTAATTTTAAATTCTTAGCCACTTCTTACCTCCTCCTTAATTTTAAAAGTCGCGCTTCTTTTTTCAACTTTATTATATCATATATTTTACATTATGCAATATATATCTGTCATTTTGTGCGATTTTTTTAACAAAAAAACTCTACCACTTACATGATAGAGAGTTCTCTGCTTATTCAAATTTTTTCAAAATATCTACAACGTCACTTCTCTGTTTGACTTGATAGGCTTTGATGCCTAATCTTTCAGCCATGTTGGTATTATCTATTACATCATCTAGAAAAATACAATTTGAAGGATCCAACTCATATTTACGGAGGATTTCCTCAAACATTTTTCGATCAGGTTTGATAGCCTTGATATCACAGGAAAGAACAAGCCCATCTAAAATCTTTTCTAGAGGTGCTAGTTGATTTTTCAATAATTCATAAAAAACTGGTGAGGTATTAGATAGGACAAAAATACGATGGCCATTTTCCTTTAAACGTGCAAGAAGCGGAAAGACTTCCGTGTAAATATCGATATAGGCAGGCCAGTTCCAAATGACTTCTTCAACCTTTTTCTGATAGCAATCTCCTAATAGGGAAAGAACCTTATCAACCAATTCTTCCCGAGTCAAGGTCCCCAGGTCCAACCTTTCCCATAGCCCCGACTGAAAAATAGCCTTGTCTAATATCAGATAATCTTTCTGAGTTTTAGCTACAGCTTTCAAAATCTTATCCTTGTTCCATTCCAGTAGAACATTACCCATATCCAGTATAATATCCATCAACCTGCCTCCATTATTATGTGACCAATCACTTTACTTCATTCCTAATTTTAATTTATAAATCTTTTTGATAATAGTGCCTTTGTCCAGTACAGGGATAGTCTTTTAAGGTAAAGACTTCCTGGTAACCATGTTTCTGATAGAAGGCTGGCGCTTGAAACTGATACGTATTCACAAAAGCGTACCGACAATTTCTCTTCTTAGCTTCACTTTCTGCTCGTTGCAATAGTTGGGAGCCGATTCCTTGTCCTCGCAAGTCTTCTTTCACAAATAAATACTCAATTTCTAGCCAATTTCCAAAGGTCTCTGCTACTAAACCAGCCAGGAGTTCACCGCTATCATCTTCAACATAAAGGTTAAGTGGCTCACTTTCAGCTGTTTCCCTTTTGGAACGATTATAAGAGCGAACCAACTCTCCGATTTTTTGCGCTTTCTGAGATTCTGTATCTTCCAATCGAATGTGCATCAAACCCTCCTCAAAGACACTTACGCCTTGATTATATTCCTATTTTAAATAACTGTCAAACTAGAAAGCTCACCAACCTGAGTTGATGAGCTTCTGACTTATTTTCTAAACTTCCATTGGCTGTAAATACCAAAAGCAACAATCCAGATTGCTGAACCTCTAGCTCCCATTACAGTTGATTCTTGTAAAAAGAGAGTTCCAAACACAAAGATAAAGAAGAGCATGGTCAGAGGATTTAGCAAGCGATATTGAGGCATGAGATAACCATCTGCCATAAAGTCCTTAGACTTACGATATTTGAGATGGGCTACCATGATCAAGATGTAGATAGCGATATAAACACCTGATGAAGAAGCTGTAATCAAAGCAAAGGCATCTGATACGCCAGGAAGTACATTGATGAAGGCAGCAAAACCAATCAATACGGCAGAAGCAATGATTGCATTCTGAGGAACGTTGTGGCGTGAGAGGGTATCTGCCTTAATAGCTTTCAAGAAACGATTGGGTGAATCATGGGCAATCTGATACAAGTGACGACCTGTTGAGTAAAGGGTTGAATTCAATGCTGACGCTGCTGAAGTCAAGACAACAAAGTTAATCAAAGCAGCCGCCCACTTAAGACCAACAAGTTCAAATACCGTTACAAATGGTGAATCTGCTGCAGAAAGCTCACGCCAAGGAATAATAGACATAATAGCTAAGAGTGCTCCACCGTAGAAGAAGATAATTCGCAAAGGAATTTCCTTAACAGCCTTAGGCAATACTTTTCTTGGATCCTTAGTTTCAGATGTGGTAACACCGATAAATTCAATCATCAAGTAGGCAAAGAAAACCATCTGGAAGGCCATGACAAAGTTCATACCACCATTTGGGAAAAGGGAGAAATGCTCGCTGATATTTGTCAGGCTTGCTGAACCATAAGGAGTTTCAAAGCCGGTCAAAACCATAAAAACACCTGTCGCAATCATGGCAAGAATAGCCACAATTTTAATCATGGCAAACCAAAATTCTACTTCACCAAAGATTTTAACGGCAATCAAATTAACCAGTCCTAAAATTGTTAGAAAGACAACCTGAATCAACCAAGATGGCCAGGATGGAAACCAAAACTGAACATAGTGCGAGATGGCTGTAATCTCAGCCATTCCGATAAAGACCACCGATAACCAATAAGACCAAACTGAGAAATAGCCCCAGCCCTTACCTAGATAACGAGTAATAAAATTGATAAAGGTATGTTGCTCTGGGTCCTGGTACAACATCTCTCCGATAGCTCGCATCATGAGATACATAAAACCACCCGTAATCATATAGACAAGGACAATCGAAGGTCCCGTTAAACTGATAGAGCGACCAGCTCCCAAAAATAGTCCAGTCCCGATTGTTCCCGCAATGGCCATAACTTGAACGTGGCGGTTTGTTAATCCACGTTCCATTTTACTTTTCTTTTTATGTTTATTTTCTGAATTCATCTAGTCTCCTCAAGTTTTTAGAATGAAGAAAAGGAGTGATAGGAAGCGCTTTCCCTGTATCTACTCCTTCTTTTTTACCCTATTAAACTGTTTTTTCAACTTTTAAAATTTTAACGTCATAGCTTCCAGCAGGTGTTTCGATTGTAGCGATATCACCTGTTTTCTTACCAATCAAGGCTTGACCGATTGGGCTTTCGTTTGATACTTTTCCTGCGAAGGCATCTGCACCAGCTGAACCAACGATAATGTAAACTTCTTCTTCGTCTTCTCCAACTTCTTGGATAGTTACAGTTTTTCCGATAGCAACTTCATCTTGCGCAACTGCATCGCTATTCACGATTTCTGCATAACGAATTTTTGTTTCCAAGCTTGAGATTTGTCCTTCAACAAAGGCTTGTTCGTCCTTAGCTGCTTCATACTCACTATTTTCTGACAAATCACCGTATGAACGAGCAATCTTGATACGTTCTACGACTTCTGGACGACGTACTAATTTTAATTCTTCTAATTCTTTTTCGAGTTTTTCCTTTTCTTCCAATGTCATTGGATAAGTTTTTTCTACCATTTTTCTCAACTTTCTTTTGATTGTTTCAATAAAATTTACTTTCTTAAAGCAAAATTATGTGGAAAACCACATAATTTTAGTTTGTGCTATTTGATTTGTTTAATTTACCATTGATATGTTCTTGAACATTTTTGTCATGTTCTTCCAATGTTGTGGCAAAGTAAACTTTACCATCTTGAACATTGGCCACAAAGTATAGATAATCACTCTTTGTTTGATTGATACTTGATTCGATAGCATCTAAACTCGGGCTATCAACTGGTCCAGGCATAAGACCTACTTTTGTATAGACATTGTATGGTGAATCAATTGATGTATCAATAGCTGCATCATCAGCAAGACTGATTTTTTGACCAAGTTTTCCTTCTGCATAAAGGATAGCAATATTACTTTGAAGTGGCATATTTTGGTTCAAGCGATTGTAGAAAATTCCCGCAATCAACTTACGATCCTCTGTTTTTGCTCCTTCTTTTTCTACAAGTGAAGCAATCGTTAAGAGCTCATTTACTGTTAAGTTCTTTTCTTTGATAGTAGTATAATGTGTAGTTAAACTTTTGTCCATAGCAGCTAACATTTCATCAATTAAACTTTCAACAGTCGTACCTTCTTTAATACTATATGTTGCAGGGAAAAGATAACCCTCTAAACGATATCGAACACCACTATCTTTTGTAGGTAAACTTTCGAGAAGATTTGGATATTTTGCAACCTCTTGAGCAATAAAGTTTTCATCTTGAACTTTTGCCTTAAAGGCATCTGCTGTTAATGGTTCTTTAAAATCACCTTGAAGTTGTCCAACAGCTTGTGCAATTTGCTCAAGCGTATAACCTTCTGGAATAGTTAAATTTGCAAATACTACTTCTTGAGGCTCTGGAGTCCCACCAACTTGCAAGGCTTTAATTAATTCATCAGTGCTCATACTCTTCTGCAAATTATAAAAACCTGACTTTAATTCTGTATAATTTTTATATTTTACATATAAAGTAAAAAGCATACCATGCTTAACTAGGCCAGATTTTTCTAATATTGAACCAATTTCCTGAGTATTAGAACCATTTGGAATCTGAACCTTTACAAATTGTTTAGATGATGGATCTACAGGTTGCAAGGCCGATTCTGCATAACGAAGACCAAAGAAACCACCTACACTGAATAAAATCAGTAATAGAAATACTGTCACTAAACATCCTTTTAAGTGAGATTTTTTCTTTTTCTTGGTTGGTTTCACAGACTCTCTACGACTTCTTCTAGGAAGTTCTGCAGTTTCAGTTTCAACATCCGCATGATTTTCATTCGCGAACTCTTCTTTGCTAGATGAAAAGCTTACAGTTTCAGTTGCTTCTGGAGAAGCATCTTGAGTTTTGTAAGAAACTGAAACCCTAGTTGGAATCGAATGTTTTTCTTCTTTTTCTGAGATTGTTTGAGGTGACTCAACTACCTCTTCAGGAGTTTCTTCTGTATCAGTTGAACGTGGAGGAACAACTGGTGCATTATCAATTAACTGATCAACAGCTGAAATTGATTGTGCAATTAATTCTTCTTCAGAAATACCTGGTTCTTTTTTTTCTGGAGTTGATTCAGAAGAATCTGCTAAAGCTGAAAAAAGGTCGTCAGTTTGTTCCGCCCCATTTGCCTCTTTTTTTAGTCGTTCTAAATCGCGTAAAATTTGCTCTTTAAAACTTAACTTTTCTTCTTCATTTGAATTTTCGCTCAAAGGTATTTACCTCCTTGTTGATAATCCATAATATTATATCTTAAAAACTAGAGAAAAGCAACCTTATAAGCTTTTCTACTATTAATTCTTATTTTCCCAGACCATATCATACCATTCTTCTCCCGCAAATTGGGACTTAGACTTACCTTCATTGACAAAACCATGCTTCTCATAGTAATCAATAAGGTAGTCATGGCAGGTCAAATTAATTCCCTCTCGCTCATGCTTAAGAGCTACCTCTTTCAAGGCTGCCAGTAGTTTTCTTCCCAGCCCTAAGGATTGAGCCTTCTTTGCAACAGACAAACATGTAACAGATATATAACCACCTGCTCTATGACTGTGATCTTGTATGTCCTCTGTGAAGGACTGATCTTGTAAATAGCGATGAGGAACCACTGGCCCTTCAATATAACCGAGTATCTCTCCATCTTTTTCGGCCACTAAAAAACTAGTCTTAATCTCTTTTAGATGAGCTTCAAAAACAGATCGAGGTATGGCTTCCTCAATTGAAAAATTCTCTAATTCAATCTCTAAAATACGGTCTAAATCGCTAAATCTAGCTTGTCGAATAATCATATTTCCTCCTGATAATAGGGATTTTGCCAATGCATGAGAAAGGCAAACTCACTGCTCCTTTCTCCTTCTATAATCCCTTGTTCCACAAATCCATTCATTTCAAAGTAGGCTAGCAATTCATCCTCACAAAGAAGATAAATACCGGGACTATTTTGTTGAAGAACAACTTGTTTGAAGGCTGCTAGCAATAAGGTTCCAAATCCTTGCCTCTGATAATCCGGATGAACAGATAAATCAGCAATCACATAATTTCTATCACTGATAAGTTCTACATTTGCCAACTCTTCTATCCATCTGATTAGTGAGGAATTAGCAAGATCTGTTCCTAGGATATAAGCAATTACCACATCATCAAGACTAGCTAAGAGAAACGTATCCGCATGACTGCGGATACGTTCTTCTATCATTTTTCTATTTGTTATTTCTCGAGAACCTGCTGTGCAATTAGAAATCAAGCAAATTTGTTCCATATCTGAATGCGTGGCTTCTCGAATTTTAATTGGAAATTCCATCTTGTTCCTTACTGAACATTATTTGTCAAATTTGACAAGAGACGTTCGAATGAGTATTCATATGATTGAATGTCACCTGCTCCCATAAAGACGTATACAGCATTGTCATGGTCTAAGAGCGGAGACACATTTTCAACAGTGATAACTTGATGTTTTTTATCAATCTTGGCTGCTAAATCCTCAACCTTAACATCACCATGGTCAACTTCACGAGCAGATCCATAGATTTGTGCTAGGTAAACTGCGTCAGCCTGGTTCAAAGCTTGTGCAAAATCATCCAACAAAGCAATTGTACGAGTAAAGGTATGCGGTTGGAAAATAGCAACGATTTCCTTGCTTGGGTATTTTTGACGTGCAGCATCTAGAGTTGCGATAATTTCAGTTGGGTGATGCGCAAAATCATCGATGATAACAGTATCATTGACAATTTTTTCTGTAAAGCGACGTTTCACCCCACCAAAAGTCTTCAAGTGTTCACGCACTAGATTCAAGTCAAAACCAGCAGTATAAAGCAAACCAATCACTGCAGTAGCATTCATGATATTGTGGCGTCCGAAAGTTGGAATGTGGAATTGACCTAACTCTTGACCACGGAAGTGAACGGTGAAGGTTGAACCTGTAGTAGAACGAAGCAAGTCACTGGCTACAAAGTCATTGTTTTCTGCTTCAAAACCATAATAGTAAATTGGAGCATCAGATGTAATCTTACGCAACTCAGCATCTTCACCATAGACAAACAAACCTTTGCTGATTTGTTTTGCATAATCATTGAAGGCGTTGAAAACATCTTCTAAGCTTGTGAAGTAGTCAGGGTGGTCAAAGTCGATGTTGGTAATGATAGAGTATTCTGGGTGATATGGCATGAAATGGCGCTCGTACTCGTCTGACTCAAAGACAAAATACTTGGCATTTTCAGAGCCACGACCTGTACCATCTCCAATTAGATAGCTAGTATCAGTAATGTGTGACAAGACGTGAGAAAGCATCCCGGTTGTTGAAGTCTTACCGTGTGCACCAGCAACTCCCATGCTGATAAAGTCACGCATAAAACTACCAAGAAACTCATGATAACGTTTATAACTTAGACCATTCTTGTCTGCATAGGCGATTTCAACGTTGTTATCTGGACGAAAGGCATTCCCAGCGATAATTTCTAAATCACCCTGAAGATTTTTCTCATCGAAAGGTAAAATTTTAATCCCTGCTTGCTCTAGTCCACGTTGGGTAAAGTAATATTTTTCAACATCAGATCCTTGGACCTTGTGCCCCATTTGGTGCAACATCAAAGCCAAGGCACTCATTCCTGATCCTTTAATTCCGATAAAATGATAGGTTTTTGCCATCTTTTTCCCCTTTACTCTGTCATATTTGTCAAGTTCAACTCTTGAGCAATTTTACGTTCTTTTTCTGTTTGATTTACTTTTTTGTTATAAATCTGGCTTTTCTTTAGAAAATCATAATTATTTTTCTTTGGTCCCAGATGCTCTTCTTTACTTGTTTGTTGCATCTGTGGAGCTATTTCAGCCAAAATATAATGGCTTTGTTTTAGTTTGTCACTATATTTGGTAAGCTCACCTGGATTTTCCTTTTGGAAAGGAGCTGTTGGCTGACTTGCTTGCCTTACTACATTATTTGAAGATTTATAGCGTTTTGTAAAACTAACATCTTGGGTCAAATACTTTGCTGAACGTTTTCGTTTCAAATCAGCTCTGGCTTCTTCACGAGCAAGTTCAGCGTAGGTTTTTTCCTTTTTTTCAGTCAATTTCTCTGGTGCCTTAGTCGGTGACTCTTTTTCAGTAGTAATTGGTGACCATTCCAAGTAGTTTTTATCTTGGTAGTCTCCCTTAATGTTACTAATGAGATCCGACTCATCATATAAATTCATAAACGGCATCTCTGTCAGCATAATTTCATCATCTGACACTATTGGAAATCGTTCTAGCTTCATTTTTATTTCCTTTCAATACTCCATTATAGCGTAAAGTCTTGATTTTTCAAGTCTTGGCTTCAGAAATTCCTAATATTTCTTGAATTTCAGAAAGTGTCAGACTTCCACGAGACTCTGTTCCGTCCAAGACTTCTGAGACCAGATTTTTTTTCTCTTCCTGTAACTCTTGAATTTTCTCTTCGATTGTTCCACGAGTTACTAGTCGATAAACTTCAACAGCTTGTTCTTGTCCCATACGATGAGCTCTTCCAATAGCCTGTGATTCAACTGCTGGATTCCACCATAAGTCGACCAGAATAACTGTGTCAGCACCAGTAAGATTGAGACCAACACCACCAGCTTTTAGAGAAATCAAAAATACATCGCGCTCACCTTGGTTAAAGGCCTTGGTCATTTCTTGACGCTCCTGTGATGGTGTAGAGCCAGTAATCTTAAAGAATGTTAAACCAAGTTTAGGCAGTTCCTCTTCGATGTGGTCAAGCATCCCCCTAAATTGGGAGAAGATGAGTACACGATGATTTCCCTCAGCAATTTGACTTAGTAGATCTCGTAAACTATCAAGTTTCCCGCTATCTCCCTTATAATCCTCCATAAATAGGGCTGGAGTATCACAAATCTGGCGAAGACGCATGAGTCCTGTTAGAATTTCAACTCGATTTCGTTGAAATTCTGCAGCTGTCACATGCTCTATACGTTCTTGCATCTGTTGTAGTTGAGCTAGATAGATCGCCTTTTGCTGATCTTCCAGTTCATTTTTATAAACGACTTCTATCAGGTCAGGCAATTCAGTTAAGACTTCTTCTTTTTTACGACGCATGACAAATGGTTTTATAAACTGAGCCACTCTCTCAGCTGGTAATTTCATAAAGTCTTTTTTTGCTGGCAAAAGTCCAGGTAAGACTATTTGAAAAATAGACCACAATTCGCCAAGGTTATTTTCAATCAGTGTTCCAGATAGAGCAAAAACTGATGGTACCACAAACTTTCTCAACGTTTTCGCAATTTTAGTCTGGGCATTTTTCATCACCTGAGCTTCATCTAGAAATAGAAAGTCAAAAGATAAATCCTGATAAATCTCGCTATCTTGCCTGAAAGTAGCATAACTGGTCACATAAATCTGATGTTTTTCTGCTAAAATAGTCTCGCGATAAGGCTTCAATCCATGCACAACAACCACATCCAAATTCGGTGCAAATTTTTGAAACTCATCGGCCCAATTATAGATGAGACCCGATGGAGCAAGAATCAAGACTTGACTGTTTTCTTGAAGCTGGCTACTCAGAAAGGCAATAGCTTGTAAGGTCTTGCCAAGTCCCATATCATCCGCTAAAATCCCACCAAAACCATAATGGTGAAGCATTTGAAGCCATTGAATCCCCTTTTTCTGATAATCTCTGAGATCAGCTTTGATATTCAGAGCTGTCATCGGAAAATCCTCTGGATGCGTCAAATCGTGCGCCAAATGCCTAAATTCTTCGGTAAATGTTACTTGGTCTTGATCCTTAAAAAGATGAGAAAGGGTATAAGCCAAAGATTTGCGTGCATGGAAAGAATCACTCTCTATCTCTCCAATTCCCAAATCATCTAAATCCTGACGAATACGTTTGGTCTCTTCATCAAAATAATAGACCTGATTAGATGAGCTAATATAATAGTCCTGCTTGGCAACAAGAGCTTTCATTGCTCGATTGATTTCTTCTTGATCTATATCTTGAAAATCAAATTGAATTTCTAAAAGACTCCCCTTGGATGAGATATGAATTTGAGGTTTCTGAACCTGATAAAGATTTTGCAAACTCTCAGAAATCTGTAATTCTCCTAGTGCTTCAAAGGCTGGTAATACTTCCTGAAAGAACGTATGGACTGATTCGGCTTTCAAACTCTGACGCCATGAACGGAAATCTGCTTCAAATCCAGCAGATAAAGCCAACTGAAAAATCTGTTTTTCTAGTTGAATATCACTCGCAAAAGGGAGGTTCTCTAGTTCATTTCGAGTAGTTACTAAGCAAGTTTCATATTGGAACTGCATATCTAAACGAATAGATCCGTCCTCTTCTCGTTCCATGTAGAAAGAGGGACGAAAAGATTGGATGTGAAGCGAGTCAGGTGCCTCTACTTTTCCGAGTTCTTTAAACTGGAACAGAGTCGAAGCTAAGAGATCTCGATCACTACAATCAAACTGTAAAATCTTTCTACCACTATGATCTAAAGGAACTTTTCTAAGCGCATCTAACAAACTAGCCTGTTTTTTCATCATCAGGAAAAAATTCCCCTTGGAGAATAACACTTGTCCTCTGTAAAAGAAATTAAGTCCTGCCTGTTCGAAAATTTCCATTTCAAAATAGTTGGATTTTTCTTCAATTCTAAATGAAAATAAACCTGCTTGGCCATCAAAGTCTCGGAAAAGAAGATGATGATATGTCGAAAGTTGGTGGTCAAACTGAAAGGCATCTAATCCCATCAGTAGGCTAGCACCCTGCTCAAAAAAGGTCTTAGGGAAATAGAGGTGTCGCCCTTGATTTTGGAAAAAAGTAGGATTGTCTGTTTTCTCCTCAACCAAGCCTAGCAAGAAATTCAAAACATCTTGACCGGCTCTATCAAATTGCTCAAGTTTTAATGATGACTCGTAATGTTTTCCAATCATGTAGGGTTTGGTAACTTCTATGACTTTTAAGAAAAGAGGGATATCCCTAATCACATAAAACTTTTCTTGCTTAGAAAGACCAATTCTTAAGGTCCAGATAATACGATTAGTTCCTGCTTCTACCTGACCCTGTGCAGAAAGCTGATAGAGGTCAGACTGACTAGGTGCTTGGATAGACTCCAAGAATTTTCCTCCGAAAGTCACTTGTGTCTCAACAGTTTCTTTTTCTTCCTGATTAGCCTCTAGATTGAGTAAGATTTCTTGCCCTAGTTGGTCATTTTTTAGGTAATATTCCAATGCCGCCAAATGAACACAGTAACCTCTTTTTTTGAAAAAAGCACAGGTACAAAAAATCAAATCATCATCCAAACTATAGCGAATTTCTTCATCTGCTACACGCGCATAGATGCGATGGTCTTGTTCTTTGATGATTTCAATCTGACCAGTTTCGTAGAGTTCTACTCCCTCCATTCGAAGCTTTCCTGGAATCAATTTAGCCATAGTTTCCCCTTTACTTTATCTCTTAATTATACCACATTTCTGCCTATGAAAATAGCCTTCTAGGAGTACTTTTCTCCTAAAAGGCTAGTTTTTTAATGATTTGAAAAAGTGGTAATGATTCGTTGACAAACTTCTTCCAAGACAGATGTAGGCATGGCTACATTTAAGCGAGCATGGAGAGCTCCTTCTTCACCAAAGTCCAGGCCTCTGTTCAGGATAACCTTGGCTTCGTCTCTCAAGAGTTTTCTTAGTTCTTCATCGCTAATATCATAGGCTGAAAAATCAAGCCAAATGAGATAGGTCCCTTGAGGTTTCATGACATTGATTTTAGTTTCTTTACCAAATACATCCACTACATCATTGATATGCTTCTCGATCAGTTCTTTAAGTTCTGCTAACCAATCTTCCCCATAGCGATAGGCTGCTTCTGTTGCCAAATATCCCAAACCTGAGATTTCATGTTGATTATTAGCAAGCTGGCGTTTTTGGAAAGCAACTCTTAACTTTGGATTCTCGATGATAGCGTAAGAATTCTTGGTTCCTGCAATGTTGAAAGTTTTGGTGGCACTACTTAAAATGAGTGAAAATTCTTTGAAGGCTTCATTTACCGTATTGAATGACTGATGCTTGTTTCCAAACAAGGCCAAGTCTTGGTGGATCTCATCAGATACTAGCAAAACGCCATGTTTTTGACAAAGTTGTCCAATCTTCTCTAAGACTTCCTTCTCCCAAACACGTCCACCAGGATTATGAGGGTTGCAGAGAACGTAAAGTTTCACATCCTCTTCAACAAAGTCTTTCTCTAATTGATCAAAATCAATCTCAAAAAGTCCGTCTTTTTCTACTAGAGAGTTGGTGATTAGTCTACGATTATTGAGCTTAATACTGCGAGCAAAAGGAGGATATACTGGTGTGTTAATGAGCACTGCTTGGCCTTCCTTGGTAAAGGCTTGAATGGCTGTTGAAATAGCTGGTACTACCCCTTCGATAAAGACTAGGGCATCCTTATCAAAGCGATAACCATGGTGTTTTTCCTCCCAGTTTTGAACGGCTTCAATCAATCCATCACTAGCATAGGTATAGCCATAGACTAATTGCTCTGCATAGTCATGGACTGTCTGACGAATCTCAGGTAACACCTCAAAGTCCATATCAGCAATCCAGGCTGGCAATACTTGACGGTCAGTCTCAGCTTCTTTCCATTTGTAGGTATGATGTCCAAAACGATTGGGCAAGGTCGTAAAATCATATTTTCCCATAGTCTTATCCTTCCAAGGCTTGACGCAAGTCTTCAATCAAATCTCTCGCATCCTCAATACCAATAGACAAGCGCAAGAGGTCATCTGTCAATCCATAAGAATGACGAACCTCTGCAGGAATGTCTGCATGGGTTTGAGTAGTTGGGTAGGTAATCAGACTTTCAACCCCACCCAAACTTTCAGCAAAAGAGAACACTTTCAAGGTATTTAAGATATGAGGAATACGCTTCTCATCAGCTACTTTAAAGGAAATCATCCCCCCACGTCCTGTATACAAGACTTCTTTGACAGCAGGCGATTGTTCTAGAAAGGCTACGATTTCTTGAGCATTAGCTGTTGAGCGCTCCATACGGAGTGACAAAGTTTTAAGCCCACGAATCAATTGATAACTATCAAATGGTGACAAAACAGCCCCTGTTGTGTTGAGATTGTAAAAGAGTTTTTCGTATAAATCCGCACTATCTGTCACAACCACACCAGCTAGAACATCATTATGACCTGCAAGATATTTTGTTGCTGAATGAAGGACGATATCTGCTCCGTCTTCAATTGGACGTTGATAGATTGGACTGTAGAAGGTATTATCAACGACAACTTTAGCACCTTTAGCATGAGCTAATGTTGATAATTTTTCAATATCAAATTCCAACATCAAAGGGTTGGTTGGTGTTTCGATATAAAGTACATCCACATCCTTTTCTAGCTCAGCAATCAACTCTTCTTCTGTGTTGGCATAAGTAAAGTGGAAACGTCCTTCCTGTTCCACTTGATTGAACCAACGGAAAGAACCACCGTAAAGGTCACGAACAGCCAAAACCTTACTTCCTACTGGAAAGACACTAAAGGCCAACACAATCGCAGACATACCTGAACTAGTCGCTAAAGCATATTTGGCTGATTCAATAGCTGCCAAGACTTCCTCTGCCTTGCTACGAGTTGGGTTTTTGGTGCGGGTATAGTCAAATCCCGTTGATTGACCAAATTCTGGGTGCTGATAAGTCGTTGAAAAGTGAATAGGTGTAACCAAAGCACCTGTTGCTTCATCAGACTTGATCCCTGCTTGTGCTAAAATTGTGTTGATGTGAAATGATTTACTCATACAATACCTCCAAATCTATACTAACTATTGTACCACTTATTTCCATCTACTCATTTTCTTGTTTTCAAGAGCTAGTTATAGTTTCAAACTATATAAAAAACGATAACCTTTTCTAAAGTTATCGTTTTTCTGTTAAAACTCATTATTTAACGTGTTTGGCAAGATCTTCTTGGGCTTTTTTGTTAGATTCTTCTTTTTCTTTCAACCATTTTTGTCTAGCTTCTTCATACTCAGCTGTTGTGACAATCTTATCTTGCAACTTAACATATTTGTAGGACTCAACACCCTTGTTACCCGCTTGAGAGAAGGCAGCAGAGAATGGAACTGTTTTTCTGATTCCTGGTGTTCCACCAAGAGATACGTTTGGAAGTGTGAGAGAGCTATCCACCAACCAAGCTTGTGCTTCAGCGTATTTGTCATAACGTTTGGTCAAATCTTGTTCAGCATTGGCTTCTTCTAGCATCTTAGTGTAGGTATCCAAGCCAACCGCAGTTGCTTTAGCATTACTTTCACCAGGTTCTAAGCCAAGGTTTTGCAATGAACCACCATTTGTAAGGTTAAGTGTATCAAGATAAGTTGATGGATCCTGGTAGTCAGGGCTCCAACCACCATTGTAGAGGTCATAGTCTTTTTGAGCCGCTGTATTGGCAAGGTAACCGATGCTATCCATTTCTTCTGTAGTCAGCATTTGAATATCGATAACGACATTATCTGCACCCAAAACAGACTCGATAGATTGTTTGAAGGAACTTGCCTCTTGGACACCCTTCTTATATGATTGGTCTACTGGCAAGTCAAGGTGAATAGGGAATTGAACGCCCTTAGCTTCCAATTCTTTCTTGGCTTGTGCAAAAGTTTCTTTAGCCTTATCACCATTATAGTAGGCATCTTGTGCATCCGCAAAGTTCACATTTTGCCATACTTGGCCGTAGTTAACCATCTTAGAAGCTACGACATCCCCAAAATCTTTTCCATCAAGTGTTACAAATGAAGGTGGAACAAGCAAGTTTCTGATAATCTTAGTTGCTCCCTCTTCCCCTTGTGACTGAGCCCCATAAGCTTTACGGTCATAGGCAAAGTTAATGGCTTGACGGAATGATTTGTTCAAGACGGCTTCTTGTTGGGCTGTCTTTTCAGCATCTGTCGTTTTTGATGTGTGGTTATAAGATTTTCGATCTAGGTTAAAGTTATAATAGTAGGATGTTGCACTCTGCATGCTGTAGATAATATTATCCTTGTATTTCTCTTGCACACCTGCGAAACTTGAACTATTTGGATAGAGACGTGCAAAACTATAGACACCTTCGCTAAAGTTACGAACGAGCGCATCTTGATCACTTCCATCATAGTAAGTCAACTTGACATCATCTACGAATACATTTTTTGCATCCCAATAGTTTGGATTTTTCTTGTATTCAAGTACAGATTTAGATGTGAATGATTTGAGGATGAATGGACCATTATACAAGATATTTGCTGGATCCACTTTACCAAAATCATCCCCTTTTGAGTTCAAGAAGTCAGCATTTACTGGAAATAGAATAGTTGCAGTTGTTTTTGAATTCCAATAAGGTTCTGGTTGAGTCAAAGTATATTGAACAGTTTGGTCATCAATAGCCTTAACTCCAACTGTTGAAAAGTCTGTTGTTTTCCCACTAACGTAGTCAGCCAGACCAGCAACAGAATCTTGCACTAAATACAAGGCTTCTGAATTTTTATCTGCAGCATATTTCAAACCTGTCACAAAATCTTGTGCTGTTACAGGCGCATACTCATCACCATCTGCTGTGTACCATTTGGCGTCCTTACGAAGTTTGTATGTATAAGTCAAACCATCTTGGGAAACAGACCAATCTTCTGCCAATGAAGGAATGTAGTTCCCATATTGGTCATTTTCCATCAAGCCATCTACCAAGTTTGTAACAACATCACCTGTTGTTGCACGATTTTCTACTAGATAGTTAAGACTGGAAGGATCGTTACTGTATACATAATTGTAAGTCTTTGTAGAACTAGCTGAACTACCACAAGCAGTTAATAGTAAACCAGCACTTAAGACGACGCCTGCCAGCGTCAGATATTTTGCCTTAGACTTTTTCATCTCCAGAACCTCCAAATTTAAATATTTGTATCATTATACAGTTAAAGTTTTTTTAGTCAAGGATTTATGTGTTAAAAATTTACATTTTTCTACATTTTTTATATTTTTTTATATTTTTTAAAGAAAAAAAGAACAATCTAAACTTTTTTTCTTTAAAAGTTCAAACTGTTCATTTTATTTATAAAGCATTATGATAATTTTAATCGTGTTCGTAACTGGTCAGCTTTTGCCTTTCCAATAACCTTATCCAAGAGTCGAGTATAGAGACTCATGATTCCGTAGAGCCCACCACCGATTGTACCAATTAAGGCGACATAGATGAAGCTCCAGAAACGTCCAGTTGGATGGAAGACAAGTCCAAAAATCCATTGCAAGAATCCAACCAGAATAAACATGACTAAAGTCAAAATAGTGATCAAGATTGTTCTCTTCAAGATAATCTTTCGGCGAGCACCTGTAATCTGACAGATTTCACGGTACATTAAAACAATTGGGATGATGAGACCGATAGTCGTTGAAATTAATGGTCCATAACTGTGGAAAATCGCTATTGATGGTAGTTGTAAAACGATCTTAGCAAGCGAACCATAGACAAAATATAGAACTGCCTTACGGTTACGAAACATAGCCTGAAGCATTGGAGACAAGACCATATACAAACCTAGGATTGTTGACTGCAAGACTGCAAAGACAAACAAGCCCAAAGCCAAACTATCAGGTTTACCGTAAAAGACTGTATAGAGGGGTTCCCCTACCATGACTACTCCAACCGTTGCAGGTAGTAGGAATAAGAAGAGCATGGTAATACTATCTTGCACCAACCGAGAAGCTGCTGGTAAATCACCCTTGACATAGTTCTCGGTCAAGAGGGGCAAACCAACGCTACCGATTGATACTCCTACGGAAATCAAAATCATGGTGATTTTATTAGGATTGGCAGAGAAATAAGAAAACATGACAACCAAATCTTCATTACTATAGTTGGTAAACCACTTCATGCTATTAATAAAGGTCATTTGGTCCAAGATTTGGAAAAGTTGAATAGCTGAACCTGTTATGATAAAAGGAATAGCTTCCTTAATCGTATCAACCAGCAGACTCTTACTATCAATCTTATCTCGAGTTTCAAATACTTTTTGAAGCAAACCTTCCTTGTAAAGGAAATAAAGTAAGACAGCGAAGCTAGCTACCATTCCCACAAAGGCTGCAAAGGTAGATTGGGTAACTGCTGATAGATAATCTTTTGAACCTAGCTTCATGATGATAAAGGTCGCTAAGAGCATCCAAATAACACGGATAACCTGCTCAGCGATTTGGCTCATAGCATAAGGCTTGAGATTATTCATCCCTTGGAAAAATCCACGGATAACACTCATAGATGGGAAAATCAAGACCGCCCACGCTAAACTTTGCATAATTGGAATTAAGTCCTTACCGACTCCGGAAAGGTCCGCCAACCAAGGTGCAAAGAGGTATAAGATCAAGGCAAAGGCAAGTCCTAGCACAGTCATAAAGCCCAAGAAACTTCGAATCAGGGCAAAACTATGCTCTTCTTCTTGCATGGTATTGTATTTAGCAACCTGCTTAGCTACAGCCACCGGGATACCTGCTGTCGAAATCAACAAGAACCAGGCGTAAATATTATAACCCATGGTAAAGAGGCCGTTAGCCGTTGCAGCATAAGTACCCATCCAGATATACCAGGGAATAATGTAAATAGCTCCGAGCAGGCGACTGATAAAGTTACTTGCTGTTAGCCAGGCAGTCCCTCGTAACATCTGGGCCTGCTGATGATTATTTTCGTTTGACATAACTTCCTCATTCATTTTTAATAACTAGGAAATGTTCCTTATCTTCCATTATAAACTTTTCCTTGTTACTTGTAAAATTCAGACTTTCAGTTTACAATAGAAAGTATGATAAAGATTGAAACCGTATTAGATATTTTGAAGAAAGATAGTCTCTTCCGCGAGATTATCGACCAAGAACATTACCACTATTATTTTAGTAATGTCATTTTTGATAGCATCTGCTATGATAGCCGAAAAGCAAAAGAAAAGAGCCTCTTTTTTGTTAAAGGAGCTACTTTCAAAAAAGAATTTCTCCTTTCGGCAATTGAACAAGGGCTCGGTTGGTATGTAGCAGAACAAGACTATGAAGTAGGTATCCCTGTTATTGTCGTTAGCGATATTAAGAAAGCCATGAGTTTGATTGCCATGGAGTTTTATGGCAACCCTCAGGAAAAACTAAAACTCCTTGCTTTCACTGGTACTAAAGGAAAAACAACTGCGGCTTACTTTGCCTACAATATCTTAAATCAAAAACATCGTCCAGCTATGTTGTCAACCATGAACACTACTTTGGACGGTAAGACTTTCTTTAAATCTGCTCTGACAACACCTGAAAGCATCGACCTCTTTGATATGATGGCCCAAGCAGTTGATAACGGAAGAACCCACCTTATTATGGAAGTTTCCAGTCAAGCCTACTTGGTGAAACGAGTCTACGGCCTAACTTTCGATGTAGGAGTTTTCCTCAACATTAGTCCTGACCATATTGGTCCTATTGAGCATCCGACCTTTGAAGACTACTTCTATCACAAACGTCTCTTGATGAAAAATAGTCGCGCAGTTGTCATTAATAGTGATATGGACCACTTCTCTGTTCTAAAAGAACAAGTTGAAAATCAAGAACATGATTTCTACGGTAGTCAGTCAAATAACCAGATCGAAAACTCCAAAGCCTTTAGCTTCTCAGCTACTGGTAAATTAGCTGGAAACTATGATATTCAGTTGATTGGGCACTTCAACCAAGAAAACGCTGTCGCTGCCGGACTTGCTTGCCTTCGTTTAGGTGCTAGTCTGGATGACATCAAAAAAGGGATTGCGACTACTCGCGTCCCTGGCCGTATGGAAGTTCTCACTCAAAAAAATGGCGCAAAAGTTTTCATAGACTACGCCCATAATGGTGATAGCTTGAAGAAATTGATCTCAGTCGTTGAAACACATCAGACTGGAAAGATTGCTTTAGTACTTGGTTCAACTGGAAACAAGGGAGAAAGCCGTCGTAAGGACTTTGGACTTCTCCTCAATCAACATCCTGAAATTCAAGTCTTTCTAACAGCTGACGATCCAAACTATGAAGATCCAATGGCCATTGCTGATGAAATTAGTAGCTACATCCATCGTCCTGTTGAAAAGATTTCTGACCGTGAGCAAGCCATCAAGGCAGCTATGTCTGTTACAAGTCAAGAACTGGACGCTGTGATTATCGCTGGTAAAGGAGCTGACTGCTACCAAATCATCCAAGGTAAGAAAGAAGACTATCCTGGAGATGCTGCTGTTGCAGAACGTTATCTATAGTATATTTAAAGAAGGCTAGGAAAATTCCTAGCCTTTATTTTTTTATAAAGATGAAGTGTTCTTTATCAAATTCTACAGCCAACTCATATTTCCCATCTTCATTTTGAATGATGTAGCCCAATAAAACTAAACTGTCCACAAAGATATCAGGTCGTTTCTGCATAAGCTGGTCTTTTTTGAGGAACTTGAGTAAAAATGTTGTCATATACTTGAGGGCATACTCAGGATTGACATCCCCTAAAATTTCATACAGTCTCTGCTGTTCTTCCGTCAGTGGATACTGGTGCTTAACCTTATAAAAGTAATTAGACAAAGTCATCTTTTCCCTAGAAAAATCCGTATACTCTTCTAGGATTGCTGCATTGGTTTGATTGCGCAATTCTGTCTGAAAATCTTTCTCCAGGATTTCTTGATAAACAGGACTATTATCTCTCACAAAGACTTCCTGGTCTAGTACAAGAGATTCTGTAGATTCTAGAAAGAGAAGATTGAGATAATAGCGTTTGTTTTCTCTCAAAATCAAACCCGCTTTAATGTATTCCTCCAAAAACTTATCAACTGGTATCTCTGGAAACTGAGCCTTGATTTCACGGAGGATAACATCGTCATGCTGATCAAGATAGTCTACCAAGTCCCTAAAGAATGGCTGCCGTGTCAATCGTGATGGATTAAAAATCTGAATCATGAAGATTCCTTTCTTTACATACTAAAAGTGGTGATGCTGCTAATTGACTCGGGTTAGTGCCAGGCTGATTCAAAGGTACAGGAAATCCTAGTTCTCTATAATATTCACTCCAGAAATCACTGATTTCCCAGTCATCATTACCAAATTTCATAGGAATGGTCTCAAAAATAGGTAGTAGTTCAGCGATGAACTGAGAACAATAGAAACCATCTCCATCTGGATAAAAGGAAGCATTATAGGGTGCACCTAAGTGGCACTTAGCCCGCTTTTTAACCTCTGTACAATCAATCTCCGCATAGCGATAAAGGTCATAGACCTTCTCAGCTTCAAAGAAATCTTCGGATGACTGGGAAAGAACACCACCTTCCACCGTAGCATGATAGATCTGTCCGTCTAAAAAGATAGCCACGTGACTGTAGTTACCTGTCGAAGCCTGGATGGCCTGGCCCATTTCCGTATTTTCTCTCACAAAAATCAAATCGCCAGATTCTAACATGGTCTCCTCCTAGCAAAAAAGGAGCCGAAACTCCTTTTTAACGATGGGTTTCCCCACCTATCATTATGCATTAAAGCTTTCAGTCAATTGAGGAACCACTTGTTTCTTACGTGAAACGGCACCTGGAAGGAAAGCGTGGTTGTTTTCAAGTTTGAAGTTGAAAGCTGCTTCAACTTTGTCCATGTTGGCACCAAGAGCCAAAATTTCTGAGTTTGAGTTGACGATGTCTGTAATCATCAAAACAAAGTCAGAGTATCCGTTAGCGACATTTGCTACTTGGATAGCTGCTTCGATTTCAGCTTGGCGTTCCAAAACTTCCGCAATATCAACTGTATTGACTTGAGCCACACGGACATTGTTTCCATTGAGTTCAAAGGTCTTAGCATCGATGTCAATCAATTCTTCTGCTGATTTGCTTGCCAAGTTCGTACCAGCCTTAAGCATTGAAAGACCGTATTCTTCCAAGTTCACACCAGCCAATTCTGCCAATTCAGGCGCAATCACCTTATCAGATGGGTGAGTCGTTGGAGATTTCAAAAGAAGGGTATCTGAAATCAAACCTGAAAGCATCAAACCTGCAATTTCTTTTGGAACAGCTACACCGTGTTCTTTGAACATGCGGTAAACGATAGAAGATGCTGATCCAACTGGCTCCAAACGCATGTAAAGTGGGCTAGCAGTTTCAAAGTTAGCCACACGGTGGTGGTCCACTACACCGTAAACTTCTACTTCAGCGATATCTGAAACAGATTGTTGGAATTCATTGTGGTCTGTTAAGATGACTTGCTCTGCACCTTCTGCTTTAGCTGATGTGATCACGCGTGGTGCTTCCACACCAAAATAGTCCAATACGAAAGCAGTTTCTTCATTTGGAGTTCCAAGAGCTACTGCTTCTGTATCCAAACCATACGCTTCTTTTGCAAGATAAGCAAAGGCTACAGATGAACCGATAGCATCTGAGTCCGGATTTTGGTGACCAAATACTAGAATCTTAGACATGATAATACCTCGTTTCTTTATTCTCCTTATTGTAGCATTTTTTTTAATTTTTGACAAAAGTAAGAGGAGTCAAAGGACTCCTCATTACAAGTCAAAAGAATCGACTAAATTCCTATTATGATTCTCTTTGAAATAATTTTCTTTTTGCATACGTGTCTTGCTCTTGAAAAGAGCTTCAGCAGACATGGCTTCTTCTTTACTATCGAAACCTTGAGCATAGATGAGTTTTACCGGTAATCGAGCTCGTGTATATTTGGCTCCTTTGCCACTATTGTGGACAGCAACTCGTTTCTTCACATCTGTTGTATAGCCTGTATAGTAAGAACCATCACGACACTCAACCACATACATATAAGCCTTATAATCCATAATAAATCTCTTGAATTTCTGGTGTATAGGAGCCATCATCATTATGAACGATGAGCGGTGGTAAAACCTTAAAACCACTAGTGGAACCATCTTTGATAGCCTCAATCAAAAGCATATTAGCTTCCTTCTCCCGTTTAGGGTAGACAAATTGCAGACGCTTTGGAGCCAAATTGTGTTGTTGAAGCGTGTCTAAAATATCTAACAATCGATCAGGACGATGAACCATAGCCAAACGCCCATTTGATTTGAGAATACTCTGAGCACTACGACAGATTTCCTTAAGATTGGTCGTAATTTCATGCCGAGCTAAAAGGTAATGCTCGCTTTCATTTAGATTAGAATTTGGATCTACCTTAAAATAAGGCGGATTACATAAAATCAAATCAACCTTGCTCCCCTGAATGTAGCTAGTCATGTTCTTCAAATCATCACAAATAACCTGCATCTGCTCTTCCAAGCCGTTTAAACGCACTGACCGTTCAGCCATATCAGCGAGACGTTCCTGAATTTCTACAGATAGAATTTTAGCTTTGGTACGACTACTGGCAAAAAGTCCAACAGCTCCATTGCCCGCACAAAAATCCACAATTAACCCATTTTTAGGAAAACGAGGAAAGCGTGACAAAAGTACACTATCCACCGAATAGCTGAAAACCTCTCTATTTTGAATAATCTTGATATCTGTAGAGAAGAGTTGATTAATGCGCTCTCCTGATTTTAATAATTGTTCTTCGTCCATACTTCTATTATAACAAAATATAATAACATCACAATGTTTTGAGGGATATCAATTACTGTTTTTCTTTAAATGCTCCAAGGCTTCTCGAGTCCAAACAGGCATCATGCGGCCAAGTGGCGCGAATCCATGTTTGATGCGATCATTCGAAAACCGTCTCCGTCTAGGAAGTTGATGTTTTTCTTCTTCCAAGGTACGAATGGAAAGGCTAGCCTTCCCTGTATATTCATCAAAATCTACCACCTGCACCTGGACTTCATCACCGATCTTTAAAACCTCGTAAATATTTTCGATAAATCCTGTCCGAATCTCTGAAATATGGATCAGTCCAGTCACTCCTGTTTCTAACTCAACAAAAGCTCCATAGGGCTGAATCCCAGTAATACGGCCATTTAGCTTATCACCGATTTTCATTTTAGTCCTCAATTTCAATAGTTTCAATGACTACGTCTTCAACTGGCTTGTCCATTGCACCTGTTTCGACACCTGCAATTGCATCAAGAACTTCATAAGAAGCTTCATCCGCAAGTTGACCGAATACAGTGTGACGACGGTCTAGGTGAGGAGTTCCACCTTGTTCAGCATAAATTTCCGCAATTGGTTCTGGCCAACCACCACGAGCAATTTCTTTCTTAGAATATGGCAAGTGTTGATTCTGCACGATAAAGAACTGGCTACCATTTGTATTTGGCCCAGCATTAGCCATAGAAAGGGCTCCACGGACATTGTAAAGTTCTTCTGAAAACTCATCCTCAAAAGATTCTCCATAGATTGACTCACCACCCATACCAGTACCAGTTGGATCTCCACCTTGAATCATAAAATCTTTAATAATACGGTGGAAAATCACACCGTCATAGTATCCATCTTTTGACAGAGCAATAAAGTTGGCTACTGTTTTAGGAGCATGTTCAGGGAAGAGCTTAATACGCAAGTCTCCGTGATTGGTCTTAATGGTCGCGATAGGACCTTCTACTGTTTCAATGTCTACTTGTGGGAAATGCAATTCTTTTTCTACCATACCAAATCCTTCTAAGGCATCAAAGATGCCATCTTCTTCTAATGTTTTTGTAATATAATCTGCTTTTTCTTTGATTTTATCATGAGAAATTCCCATAGCAACACTAATGCCTGCATAATCAAAGAGTTCTAAATCGTTAAGACCGTCCCCAAAAACCATAACGTTTTCAGGTTTTAAACCTAATTGGTCCACAACTTTTGCAACCCCAGCTGCCTTTGAACCGGAAATCGGCACAACATCTGATGAATGTTCATGCCAGCGTACCATACGCAAAGTCGATGCTAAACTGTCAGGCAAAGTCAAGTCATCTCCCTGCTCCTCAAAGGTCCACATCTGATAAATATCTTCATTTTGATAAAAATCACGGTCCACCTCTAAATTAGGATAAATCGGGTCAATTGCCTGGCTAATCATCTCTGTTCGCCTTGATAGTTTAGCAGCATGACTTCCCACCAAACCGTAATCAATCTCAACTTCCTTGGTCCAAGCAATATACTCTTCTACCTTATCCTTAGCAATTTTGTTACTATAAATGACATTGCCCTTTTTATCCTCAATATAGGCACCATTCAAGGTTACAAAGAAATCAGGATTGAGGGCTTTAATCTCTGGTACCACACCGAAAATGCCTCTACCAGTCGCAATTCCTGTCAAGATTCCTTTTTCACGTAATTGTTTAAAAACCCTTGGAATATTACTTGGAACAAAACCTGTCTTTGAATTTCGTAAAGTATCATCTATATCAAAAAAGATAATCTTAATCTTCTTAGCCTTGTATCTTAACTTGGCATCCATTATAATACCTCCTTCAATTCACTCTTTCCATTATACCATAAAGTAGGCAAATCCCACATCCCCAATAAAGTCCTTTTCTCTTATCCGAATTCCTTTACTAGATACAAAACCAAATCATCATTATTTTGGCTAGTTGCATTCATTTCCAAGGGTTGATTTCGATACCAGACACCTGCCCCATCTGGAATATAACCTCGTTTGATGTACAATCTCTGAGCAGGTCCATAACCTGAGTGGAGCCCAACACCAAGCGTCACCTTATCCGATACGAGTTTTACTCGTTTTTCTGCTTCTTCTAGCAGTTGATTCCCAATCCCTTGATTTCGAAAAGGCTCAAACACATTAAAATCTGATAATTCTGGATAGACTTCTACAAAAGGACCATGTTTAGCAGAGGGTAAAATGGTAACGTAGCCCGCTACAGCACCATCAATCTCTGCAACTAAGACTTCTCTCTCCCCACTTTCCTGTTCCAGAAAATATCTAGCCAAAATTTCCTCTCTACCAGGCCAACCTTGATTCATAAATCCATGAGATAAGGATTCAATGTCAGACTTAATCATATTTCTAATCGTACAATTCATCTTTGACTTACCAACCTTTACTCTTTCTATTACCATTATAGCACGCTAAGGTCAGAAAAAAACTATCTCGTAAAAAAAGACCCGTAAGGGTCTTACTCGCTCTCTTGTTTTCAAGCTCGTGAAAAAGAGGTCCCCCGGACCTGAAAAAAAGACCCACCCGGGTCTTTTCTTTAATCTTCGTTTACGAAAGGCATCAAAGCCATTACGCGAGCGCGTTTGATAGCTGTTGTTACTTTACGTTGGTTTTTAGCTGAAGTTCCTGTTACACGACGAGGAAGGATTTTCCCACGTTCTGAAACGAAACGGCTAAGAAGCTCAGTATCTTTGTAATCAACATATTCAATTTTGTTTGCTGCGATGTAATCAACTTTTTTACGGCGTTTGAATCCGCCACGACGTTGTTGAGCCATGTTTTTCTCTCCTTTATAGTTTTAATTGTCCATTAGAATGGTAAATCATCGTCTGAAATATCCAAAGGATTGGTTTTTCCAAATGGATTTTCATCTCGTGAAAAGTCAGGTACTGATTGTGTAGGTGCTGAATAACTTGAACTTGGTGCAGAATGACCTCCACCAGTTTGACCTTCACGCACGCTACGGCTTTCCAACATTTGGAAATTTTCAGCTACGACTTCAGTCACGTAGACACGTTGTCCTTGCTGGTTATCGTAACTACGAGTCTGGATACGGCCTGTAACCCCAATAAGTGAGCCTTTTTTAGCCCAGTTAGCAAGGTTTTCAGCCTGTTGGCGCCACATTACGACATTGATAAAATCAGCCTCACGTTCACCATTTTGACTCTTGAATGTACGGTTTACTGCAAGAGTAAAAGTAGCTACTGCTACATTTGATGGGGTATAACGCAACTCAGCGTCACGTACCATACGCCCTACAAGTACAACATTGTTAATCATAATCTACCTTCTTACGCGTCAAGCTTGACGATCATGTGACGAAGAATGTCAGCGTTGATTTTTGACAAACGGTCAAACTCTTTAAGAGCTGCGTCATCGTTTGCTTCAACGTTAACGATGTGGTAAAGTCCTTCACGGAAATCTTGGATTTCGTATGCAAGACGACGTTTTTCCCAATCTTTTGATTCAACAACAGTTGCACCGTTGTCAGTCAAGATAGAGTCAAAACGTGCTACCAAAGCGTTTTTCGCTTCTTCTTCAATGTTTGGACGAATGATATAAAGAATTTCGTATTTAGCCATTGATATGTTCCTCCTTTTGGTCTAATGACCCCAAGTCTTTGCATGGGGTAAGTGAGGTTTGCTCACAATAAACTATTATACTAGAAAAAAATTTTTTTCGCAAGTATAAAACAATAATTGTTTACTTTTTAGAGTTTCTTTGCAGAAGTCTGGGTAATTTCATCTACGAGAATATTTTCATCCTCAAATTTCTTTTTTAATGAAGAAAGGTCAATGCTTCCCTCAATTTGGACTTCGATAACAATCTTACCATCTTTACGTGGAATATTAACAGTATGAGAAATATTAAGATTTTCCTCAACGATTAAAGAAACAATCTTACCGAGTACCCCAACTTCATTTTCTGTGATAAAACGAACACGGATTCCCTCTTCACCATAACCAGCAATTTCAAGAAAGGCTCCGAATACATCTCGATCTGTTATAACGCCATACAATTGACCATTATCAACAACTGGTAAGATACCAATCTTATTTTTCAACATGAGATAGGTTGCATCTTCCAAACTAGCATATCCTGAAACAGTAACAACATCACGAATCATGACATCTTTTACCTTTGTCTTGTTTAGCAAGTAGTTCATCTCAAAGATTGAAAGACTAGTTGCTTTTGATGGACTAGCTTCAGCAATAGTTCCTTCTGTTACTAGACCAACTAATCTATCATTCTCAATAACAGGAAGACGATGCAAACCTTGTTCGCGCATCAAGTCTGCTGCATGTGCTACAGTCGTATCTGGGCTAATATATACGACCTTACGAGTCATAAAATCTTTTACTGCCATAGGAAATCTCCTTTATGTTTATAGTTTTATTATACACTTTTTACGGAAAGCTATCAAACGCTTTCATCTCTTTTTCAAGATTCAGAAAACTTTGAACCACTACACGAAAAAGAGCTCTACAAGAGAGCCCTTAATCATTTACTCATAATGATTGCGTCACAATCTCTATCCGCTGACTAAAAGATCCCCCGGACTAATGTGGTTTGCTTGTGCAAGCTTTACCTGCCGACTAAAACAATCCACTGGATTTGATGATTGCCAAGCAATCTCTATCCACCGACTAAAAAGGTCCCCCGGACTAATGTGGTTTGCTTGCGCAATCTTTATCTGCCGACTAAAACAATCCACTGGATTGTTTTAGCCACCTAGATATGCTTTTCTGACTTCATCTGATGCTGCGAGTTCTTTTCCTGTTCCTGATAGGACAATCTTTCCTGTTTCAAGTACATATCCTCGGTCAGCGATGGCAAGTGCTTTATTGGCATTTTGCTCAATTAAGAGAACGGTTGTTCCTTGTTTTTGAATATCTTGGATGATATCAAAAATTTCTTGGATAAAAATTGGAGCAAGTCCCATTGATGGTTCATCTAATAAAAGAAGTTTAGGCGTTGACATGAGTGCACGTCCCATGGCAAGCATCTGCTGTTCACCACCAGATAGAGTAGCCGCATCTTGATTTTTACGTTCTTCTAAACGAGGGAAACGAGAGAAGACTTTCTTCAAATTTGCTTGATTCTCTTCACGATTTTTCTTAAGAAAGGCTCCCATCTCCAAGTTTTCCAAAACTGTCAAACCAGAAAAGACATGACGTCCTTCTGGTACTTGAGAAAGTCCTGATGCCACAATCTTTTGTGCAGGCATCTTTTGGATTTCTTGCCCCAAAAATTCAATTCGACCAGAACTTGGACGAACAAGACCTGATAGGGTACGAAGAATGGTCGTTTTACCAGCACCGTTAGCACCGATAAGGGATACAACTTCCCCTTCATTGACTTCAAAGCTCACATCACGTACAGCTTGAATCATACCGTAGTGTACTGAGAGGTTTTCAACTTTTAACATAGACATTAGGCTTCACCTCCAAGATAAGCTTCGATAACACGTTTATTGTTCTTGATTTCATCTGGTGTCCCATGAGCAATCAAACGACCGTACTCGAGAACATAGATACGTTCAGTGACTTCCATGACCAAGTTCATATCATGTTCAATCAGCATGATGGTGATCTTGAATTCATCCTTGATGCGACGAATCAACTCTGTCAATTCTGCAGTTTCTTGTGGGTTCATACCTGCTGCAGGCTCATCCAAGAAGAGGATTTTAGGTTCTGTAGCAAGGGCACGAACAATTTCCAAACGACGTTGTTGGCCATAGGCTAAGTTTTTAGCTAAGGTTTCAGCATCACCATCTAAATCAAAGATTTTTAGTAATTCTAAGGCTTTAGCTTTTAATTCTTTTTCATTCTTATAAAATGCTGGTAAGCGCAAGAAACTAGCAAATACATGTTGTTTATGATGATTGCTAAATGCGATGAGAACATTGTCCAAAACTGTTAGGTCTTTAAAAAGACGAATATTTTGGAAGGTACGCCCTAAACCAAGAGATGCGATTTTATAGGGTTGCTTGCCATTTAACAAGTGACCATCCAAGGTTACTGTCCCTTCGCTTGGTTCATAAACGCCTGTCAACAAGTTGAAGAGAGTTGTTTTCCCAGCTCCATTTGGCCCAATTAAGCCAACAAGTTCACCTTCGTTCAATTCAAGAGTGACGTCCCCAACGGCTGTCAGACCACCAAAATGTTTGGTTAAGTTTTTTACTTCAAGTAATGCCATTAGTTTTGTCCCTCCTTCTTACCTTTTTTAAAGAGACGTGATAGGCTCAATTCCCATGTTCCAAGGAGACCACCTGGTCTGAAAATCATAACAAGTACCAAGGCTAAAGCATAGATAATCATACGAACGCTAGCCACATCTTGAAGGAACATATTCAAAATACCAAGAACAATCGCAGCAACAATTGCCCCTGTAATCGATCCCAAGCCACCAAATACAACGATAATTAAAACGTTGATAGAGTTGATAAAGCTATAATCCTTAGGCACAACAGAACCGATAAAACCTGCTTGAAGGGAACCTGCAATACTTGCAGTCATAGCTCCAAAGACAAATGCGATAATTTTGATTTTTGTTGTATTGACCCCAACGGATTCAGCTGCAATTTCATCTTCACGGACAGACAAGGTTAAACGACCGATTGGACTACGAAGGAAATTCAGCGTTGCAATTGTCGTAATCACGGCAAAAATGTATACCATTTGCCAATTAGTAAAGTTTGGAATACCAAGGATACCAGCAGCTCCGTTTGTTAAATCACCACCATTGACGATTAGGATACGGATAATTTCAGCAACCCCAAGTGTCGCAACTGCAAGGTAGTCCCCCTTCAAACGAAGGGTAGGAATTCCAACGACCAAGGCAACCAAACCAGCAATGATAGCACCGAGCAACATAGCTCCAAAAAAGGCACCGTAAGTTGGAGATTTAGAACCAATAATGGCTGCTGCATAGGCACCGATAGCCATGAACCCAGCATGTCCAAGAGAAAATTGACCAGAGAAACCAACGATAAGGTTAAGTCCTACTGCAAGAATAATATTGATACCGATTTGTTCTAGAATCTGAATATGGAAAAGGTTTAAAATACCAAACGAAACTAATAAGCTAATCACACCATATCCAAGCAACAAAAGGAGCAACCAGAGAATATTGACTTTTAAATTTTCTTTCATTGTTTACACCTTCTCTTTCACATTCTTACCAAGGATACCAGCTGGACGAACAATCAAGATTAAGAGCAAGATTCCGTACACGATAGCATCACGGAAATCTGACATTCCGAAGGCTGTTGCAAAAGTTTCCAATAGTCCGATTACAAAACCTCCAAGAGCTGCACCAGGAATGATACCGATACCACCTAGAACGGCAGCCACGAATGATTTAATACCTGGAGTCATTCCCATCAATGGTTCAAGAGAGTTATAGTAAAGTGCAATCAAGACACCCGCTGCACCAGCTAGAGCTGAACCCAATGCAAAGGTAAAACTGATTGTACGGTTCACGTTAATCCCCATCAGCTGAGCAGCATCACTATCTACAGAAACGGCACGCATGGCTTTCCCCATCTTGGTTTTTTGCACGATGAGTTGTAGAAGAACCATCAAAACAAGTGAGACAGTCAAAATCAACAATTGAATATTTGTTAGACTAATTGGTCCCAAGTCGTATCGTACAGTTTGGATTGCTTGAGGGAAGGCACGTGTATTGGCACCCACCAGATAGACCATTCCATACTCTAGTAAGAAGGATACCCCGATAGCTGTAATCAGTACAGAGATACGAGTTGAATGACGCAATGGACGATAAGCTAGAAACTCAATGATAACACCGAGAATGGCTGAACCAATCATCGATAAAATTAAAGCTAAAAAGAAATTTAATTGTAGGGAATTAATCAAGAAATAACCCATGAAAGCACCCATCATGTAGATATCACCGTGGGCAAAGTTAATGAGTTTGATAATTCCATAAACCATGGTATAACCCAAGGCTAGCAGCGCATAAACACTCCCTAGGATCAAACCATTGACAAGTTGTTGAAGCATATGGTTCACTCTTTCTAATTATTTTTCTTAGGATTTATATAAAAAAATAATCCCTTTATAAACACCGAAACAGGGAGTGAGTAAAAGCTCATTCCCCATTTACGATATCTATAAAATTAAGGTTTTACGACTTCTGCCGCTTCTACTTTACCATTATTCATGGTCATCATGAAGGCTGTTTTCACAGTGTTGTGATCTGCATCAAAGCTTGTTTGACCTGTAACACCTTCGAAGTTTTGTGTTTTAGCAAGGTTGTTCTTGAGATCAACTGACGTTTTTGCACCTTTTGCTGCGTTAGCTACAAGGTAAACTGAGTCATAAGCAAGAGCTGCAAATGTTGAAGGATCTTCGTTGTATTTTGCACGGTAAGCTTCAAGGAAGGCTTTTGCTTTATCTGAAACATCAACAGTAGTTGAGAATCCTGAGATGAAGTAGATATTTGATGCGCGTTCAGCAGTTGCTTGTTGAACAAATTCTGCACCGTTAAATCCATCACCACCGATGATTGGTTTATCAATTCCCATACCACGAGCTTGGTTTACAATCTTACCAGCTTCTGTGTAGTAACCTGGCAACACGATAGCGTCAAAGTCTTTGTCTTTGATTTTTGTCAAAGCTGCTTGGAAGTCTGTATCACCTGAAACAAATGTTTCATCTGCTACGATTTCACCTGTAAATGAATCACGGAATGATTTTGCAATTCCTTTAGCGTAGTCACTTGAGTTATCTGTATACAAGACCACTTTCTTAGCGTTCAATTTGTTTGAAACGTAGTTTGAGATGATTTTTCCTTGGAAACTATCTTGGAAGGTTCCGATGAAAAGGAAATCTTGTCCTTTAGTCAAACCATCTTGCGTAGCACTTGGAGAAATCAATGGAACTCCAGCTTGTGTAGCATTTGCTACTGCTGCTGCAGTTGCACCTGAAGTCGCAGGTCCTACGATAGCTGCTACCTTAGATTGAGTCACAAGGTTTGTTGAAACAGAAGCAGCTTCAGCAGTTTCAGATTTGTTATCTTTGTCAACTACTTCGATTTGTTTTCCATCGATACCACCTGCTGCGTTGATTTCATCAACTGCAAGTTGAGCACCCTTTTGCTCAGAAGTACCGTAAGATGCTACAGCACCAGTTTCTTCGAAGTTGAAACCAATTTTTACAACTTTTTCATCAATTGGATTACCAGTTGTGTTTGAAGCTCCTGACTTCACTTCCCCACAAGCTGCTAAAAGAGCTGTACTTGCAAGAGCTACAAGTGACAATGCAAATTTTTTCTTCATGTTTATCTCCTTTTAATGTTCAATTTAAATTACATGTTAAGAATATACCGAATTATCAGAAAATTGTCAACAAGTTTCTCTCACTTTTTAAATGATAACGTTTTCGCTAGTTTTATATAGGTTCCCAACGAAAGGAGTTTCCAATTCTTGGATATGACAAACTCTCACTTTCTTGATAAATTTCTCTTTTCCTAAACGATTTACCAGCTCTTCTACTTCCTCTGTTGGGACATAAAGTTGTAGGTAACGATGTTTTTTTGAGTGGTAACAAATATCACCATAATTTGCGAGTTTTTTAGCATCGCGATTATAGTATAAATAGATAATCAGACCAGACCGATTCTCTTTTTGAAACATAATTCAACTTCCTTCTAACAATCTTCCTTCTATTATATCAAAAAAAACAAGCTCAGTCGAGCTTGCTTTAGTAGTTTAATTCAAAGAATTATTAGCCATAATTTCGTCAATAAAACCGTAGTCAAGAGTTTCTTGAGCACTCATCCAGTAATCACGTTCAGCATCTTTATGAATTTGCTCAACTGATTTACCAGAGTTATCTGCAAGAATTTGCTCCAAAGTCTTACGAGTTTTTAGCAAGTGTTCAGCAGCGATAGCCATATCTGTTTGCTGAGTACCACCACCTGTACCACCCATTGGTTGGTGAATCATGTACTCTGCATTTGGAAGCATGAAACGTTTACCTTTTGCTCCACTTGAAGCAATAATTGTTCCCATTGAAGCAGCCATCCCCATAACGATAGTTTGGACATCTGCCTTAATAAAGTTCATAGTATCAACGATTGCCAAACCAGCTGATACAGAACCACCAGGAGTATTTACATAAAGGTAAATATCTTTTGTACTATCTTGGGCATCCAAGAAAAGCAATTGAGCGATGACTGAGTTCGCCATATTGTCTTCGACTGGTCCAGTCAACATGATGATACGATCTTTTAAAAGACGTGAGTAAATGTCATAAGAACGTTCTCCACGACTTGTTTGTTCAATAACTACAGGAATCATTCATTTCTCCTTTGATTTCTATATTTTTTAGTCAAACGACTCGGTACAGGATTATTATATCTTTTTGGTCAAAAAAGGTCAAATTTTTGCTCCATTCTAAAGACAGACACAAAAATTCAACCTCCTTTCGAGACTAAAACCAATGAACAGTTTTAATGTATGCTTAGAATCTTATTTTGTACCGAACAAGCGGTCTCCTGCGTCACCAAGACCTGGAACAATATAGCCATGTTCGTTCAAACGTTCATCTAAAGCTGCAGTAAAGATTTCTACATCTGGGTGAGCTTCTTGAAGAGCTTTTACTCCTTCAGGAGCAGATACTAGGCAGACAAACTTGATGTTTGAAGCCCCACGTTTTTTAAGGGAATCAACAGCCAAGATTGCTGAACCACCAGTTGCAAGCATAGGGTCAACCACAAAGATTTGACGTTGGTCGATATCTTCAGGTAATTTTACTAAGTATTCTACTGGTTGAAGGGTTTCTTCATCACGGTACATACCGATGTGCCCAACTTTTGCCGCTGGAACCAAGCTTAATAGTCCATCTACCATCCCGATACCTGCACGTAAGATTGGAACAATCGCTAATTTTTTACCAGCCAATTGTTTTTGAACTGTTTTTGTGATAGGTGTTTCGATTTCAACGTCTTCAAGCGGAAGATCACGAAGTACTTCATATCCCATCAACATTGCAATCTCGTTAACTAACTCACGAAAAGCTTTTGTAGAAGTGTCAGTACGACGCAAGATTGACAATTTGTGTTGAATCAGTGGATGATTAATAACTTCAAGTTTTCCCATTTTAAGAATTCCTTCTTTCAATTTATTCTTCTTATTATATCAAAAAATGGCTTAAAAAGCTTTCTAAACCATTTATTTTTTTACAATTTCTAGATTAGGTGAGCCTCGTGGAGAGCTGCTTGTACTGTTTCAAGTGGTAAATGGGTTAACTCTGTTCCTTTTTCGCGATAAAGATGTTGAGCATAGTCATCCATGCGGTATTGGTTGATATAAACAACACGCTCGCAACCTACTTGAAGGAGTTGCTTGGTACAGTTGAGACATGGGAAATGAGTAACGTAGGCTGTAAAGCCCTTTGGAACGCCACGCTCTGCCCCTTGTAAAATAGCATTTACCTCTGCATGAAGAGTGCGGACACAGTGGCCCTCTATCACCAGACAGTCGTGGTCAATACAATGTTCTGTTCCTGATACAGAGCCATTATAGCCTGTTGAAACAACCTTGTTATCCTTAACTAAAACGGCTCCTACCTTAGCACGTTTACAGGTTGAACGATTGGCAATCAATAGAGCTTGAGCAGCGAAATACTCATCCCAAGCCAGTCTTTTTTCTGTCATAGTTTTTCTCCTCTTAACTTATTTTTTGAAAAATGGCAAACGTAAATCTGCAATTTTCTCAGCAGGAACCTTCATTCCATCCTTGATCCATTTTAGCAAAACGGATACGATGGCAGAACTCCAAAAAGAATGCAGATAACTGCTTACACCCTTTGATTTTCCATAATATTTTTCCAAAAATTCCTGCATAGCTTGCACAAAGATTTTTTCCAGGTGATAGTCCAGGGCAAGCTGAATAACCTTGGCTTCTTTCTTGGCTTCTCGAAAAAGATGAACCCAAACCAGATAGAGATCCGTTTTAACATCGTAATGACTCAATTGCTCCATGATGTTATGGACGCTACGTTTAAAGACACTTTCTAAAATCTCTTCTTTTGAATCATAGTTTCGATAAAAAGCTGCACGAGAAACGCCAGCACGCTTGACTAACTCAGAAATGCTAATCTTAGCCAACTCCTTTTTCTCCAAGAGTTGCAAAAGAGCTGTTTCAATCGCTTCTCTGGTTAGCAAATTAGATTCTTGATTGGATTTTCTAAGATTTTCAAGCGATTTTTCAGATATTTTACGTTCAGACATAACAATTTCTTTCTACTTGTGACAACAGAGAGGTACTACTTTTGTTTCAAGGGCTTTCATGATATAATTGTAAAAAAAGACAGAACCTTTGTCAATGTATAAGTGATAAAGATGGAGAATTTCTATGACTTGGAAGATTGTAGCTGACTCTGGTTGTGATTATCGCCAACTGGAAAACACTGCTTTTGATACTGAATTTGTCAGTGTCCCCTTAAAGATTCAGGTGGCAGATCAAGTCTTTGTCGATGATGCCAATCTGGATATCGATCAGATGATGGAAACTATGTATGCGACTTCTGAAGCTTCAAAATCAGCCTGCCCTAGTCCTGATGATTACTTACGAGCATTCCAAGGTGCCAAACATATTTTTGTAGTGACTATCACTGGAACTCTCTCTGGTAGCCACAATAGTGCTCAATTAGCTAAGAATATCTATCTCGAAGAACACCCTGATACTCAGATTCACGTTATTGATAGTTTGTCTGCTGGTGGAGAGGTTGACTTAATTGTTGAGAAAATCAATGACTTGATTCACCAAGGACTTTCATTTGAAGAGGTGGTTGAAGTTATTACTACTTACCAAGAAAAAACGAAGTTGTTGTTCGTTCTTGCTAAGGTTGATAACCTGGTTAAAAACGGTCGCTTGAGTAAGCTTATTGGTACAGTTGTCGGGCTCCTCAATATTCGTATGGTTGGGGAAGCAAGTGAAACTGGAACCTTGGAACTGCTTCAAAAGGCTCGTGGTACTAAAAAGTCCCTTCAGGCTACTTATGAAGAGTTGATCAAAGCCGGCTATGCTGGTGGGCGTATCGTCATGGCTCATCGTAGCAATGAAAAATTCTGCCAACAACTCTCAGAACTCTTGCGAGAAAAGTACCCGCAAGCTAATATTAAAATTATCCCTACTTCTGGGCTTTGCAGTTTTTATGCAGAAGAAGGCGGACTTCTTATGGGATATGAAATTGGTTAATCAATCTAACAAGGGATGACTTATCATCTCTTGTTTTTTTATGGTACAATACTTTTATGAAACATTTTGATACGATTGTCATCGGAGGTGGTCCTGCTGGAATGATGGCTACTATTTCCAGTAGCTTTTACGGGCAGAAAACACTTCTCATCGAAAAAAATAGAAAACTTGGAAAAAAATTAGCTGGTACTGGTGGTGGTCGTTGCAACGTCACTAACAACGGAACCCTGGATGACCTACTAGCTGGCATTCCTGGAAATGGGCGCTTTCTTTACAGCGTCTTCTCCCAGTTTGATAACCATGATATTATCAACTTTTTTACGGAAAATGGCGTCAAACTAAAGGTAGAGGATCACGGGCGTGTCTTTCCTGCTAGCGACAAATCTCGGACTATTATCGAAGCTTTAGAAAAGAAAATCTCTGAATTGGGCGGACAAGTCATGACTCAAACAGAGATTGTTTCTGTTAAAAAGATAGACGACCAGTTTGTCCTCAAGTCAGCAGACCAGACTTTCACTTGTGATAAACTCATTGTCACAACAGGTGGCAAGTCCTATCCTTCCACTGGTTCGACTGGTTTTGGCCACGATATCGCTCGCCACTTCAAACACACTATTACCGAGCTTGAGGCAGCCGAGAGTCCATTATTGACGGATTTCCCACATAAAGCCTTGCAGGGGATTTCACTGGATGATGTGACTCTAAGCTATGGCAAGCATGTTATTACCCATGACCTCCTCTTTACTCACTTTGGTTTATCAGGTCCCGCTGCTCTTCGTATGTCTAGTTTTGTCAAGGGTGGAGAAATCCTCTCTTTAGATGTCTTGCCGCAACTTTCTGAAAGTTACTTAGTAAACTTTCTAGAAGAAAATCGTGAAAAATCCCTGAAAAATGCATTGAAATCTTTATTGCCAGAACGCTTGGCTGATTTCTTCTCGCAAGGATACCCAGAAAAAGTCAAACAACTAACTGAAAAAGAGCGAGAGCAACTTCTCCAATCTATCAAGTCCCTCAAGATTCCTGTGACTGGAAAGATGTCCCTTGCCAAGTCATTTGTAACTAAAGGTGGCGTTAGTCTCAAAGAAATCAATCCCAAAACTCTGGAAAGTAAACTGGTACCTGGTCTTCACTTTGCAGGGGAGGTGCTGGATATCAATGCCCATACGGGTGGGTTTAACATTACTTCTGCCCTCTGTACCGGATGGGTGGCAGGAAGCTTGCATTTTGATTAAACTTTAAAGTAAGAAATCGGCAGAGAAACCTCCGCCGATTTTTATTTTGTCTGAGTTCGAACATAGTGGGCAATAACATCTGAAGTGTATTGAGCTGTTCCAGGTCCAAATTTATCAATATTTTCCTTAAACTCTGGGTTATAGACATAGCCTTTACCGATATGGCCGAATACCTCAATAGAGCAGTCGAATCCATAAGTACGGATGGCTTGCAAGAGTTTAGCGGCTTCTTCTTGATTTTCGGTTGCTGTTGTAGGTAGTCCATCTTTGAAATTTTGAGCCAGGGCTTGAAAGACTTGGTTGAAGGTTTCCGTAGCCTCATCTTCTCTACCAGTTTGACGTTCGAGAGCCTGGTCCATGACTTCTTGGCCATATTTCTCTACTGCCTCTTGGTGATATTTTTGATTGTCTTGATAGCTAAATCCAGTGAATTTTTCCTCAATAGTCATTTTTCTTTCTCCTTTTTGATCTTGAATGGTTTTTTGCAAGGTAGAAATCAAGGTATCTAGATGTTGCCTTTCTCGAGTTAGGTAATCCAACTGTCTTGCCAAATGTGGTAACAAGTCCGTCTTTTCTTCCTTCAATAGCTCTGCTATTTTTTCTAAAGAAAAGCCTAGATACTTGTAATAGAGGATAACCTGAAGTCGTTCTAAATCCTCTTGACTATAGGTTCGATAGCCATTTTCTGACTTTAAGGGGACCAAGAGTCCTATCTTATCATAATGGTAGAGGGTCTTGACGGAGACACCTGAAAGTTGCGCAGCTTCTTTGATATGGTACATGATTTCCTCCTCACATGAATAGTATATCCCCTTACCTTAGGGTAGAGTCAAGTATTTTATCATATTTTTTATGAAAACTTGAAAATCGCTTTCTTGACAGGCTTCAGAAAACATGATAGGATAATCAAGTCTATCAATCAAACAGAAGTCTCATAAAGAGCCATTGAGAGAATGCTATTTGATAACTCAAGTAGCCTTTTCTTATTTAGAAATAGATCGGAGTTTTAACGATGTCTGAAAAATCGCAATGGGGATCAAAACTGGGCTTCATCCTTGCATCTGCTGGTTCTGCTATTGGTCTTGGAGCTGTTTGGAAGTTCCCTTACATGAGTGCTGCTAATGGTGGTGGTGGATTTTTACTGGTCTTTCTTATCTCGACAATTTTAATTGGTTTCCCTCTTCTACTGGCTGAGTTTGCCCTTGGTCGAAGCGCTGGCGTGTCAGCAATCAAAACCTTTGGCAAGCTTGGAAACAATCAAAAGTACAACTTTATTGGTTGGATTGGTGCCTTTGCTCTTTTCATCCTTCTCTCATTTTATAGTGTCATTGGGGGTTGGATTCTGGTATACCTTGGTATCGAGATTGGAAGATTATTCCACCTAATCGGAAATGGAGATTATGCCCAGCAATTCTCTTCCATCATTTCTAATCCAGTTATTGCTTTAGGAGCTCAAGCAGCCTTTATCTTCTTGAATATTTTCATCGTATCACACGGCGTTCAAAAAGGGATTGAAAGAGCATCTAAGGTTATGATGCCCCTACTTTTTATCATCTTTGTCATTATTATCGGGCGCTCTCTTAGCTTGCCAAATGCTATGGAAGGTGTCGTTTACTTCCTCAAACCGGACTTTTCAAAACTAACAAGTGCTGGACTTCTCTATGCACTAGGTCAATCTTTCTTTGCTCTATCCCTTGGAGTTACAGCCATGCTGACCTACGCTTCCTACCTCGACAAGAAGACCAATCTGGTCCAATCAGGAATGTCTATCGTAGCCTTGAACATCTCAGTTTCTATCATGGCGGGACTTGCGATTTTCCCTGCGATGTCAGCCTTTAATATCCAATCTGAAGGTGGACCAAGTCTCCTCTTTATTGTTTTGCCGCAACTCTTTGACAATATGCCTTTTGGTACTATTTTCTATATTCTCTTTCTCTTGCTTTTCCTCTTTGCGACGATAACTTCCTCAGTCGTTATGCTTGAGATCAACGTTGGAAATATCACCAACCAAGACAATCGTAAGCGTGCTAAGTGGAGTATGATTTTAGGAATCTTGACTTTTGTCTTTGGTATCCCTTCAGCCCTATCCTATGGTGTGATGGCTGATGTCCATATCTTTGGGAAGATCTTCTTTGACGCCATGGATTTCTTGGTTTCCAACCTCCTCATGCCTTTCGGTGCTCTCTGCTTGTCTCTTTTTACAGGCTATATTTTCAAGAAAACACTGGCAATGGAGGAACTTCATCTTGATGAAACACCTTGGAAACAAGGACTTTTCCAAGTCTGGCTTTTCCTTCTTCGTTTCATCATTCCAATTATCATCATCGTGGTCTTTATCGCCCAATTTATGTAAATACAAAAAAGGACTTGAGAATATCTCTCAAGTCTTTTCTTTTTATGGATGGCTAACAATCAATTCTAGACCTTGCCCTTCCAAGGTCCAAGCTTCAACATCACTTGGTAAGATAAAGTGACTACCTTTTTGGATTGGATAGTCTTTTCCGTCTACAGTCAGTTTCCCTTGACCAGCCAAGACACTCAACAAGCTGTAATCAGCCGTCTTCTCAAAGTCAACTTTTCCAGTAATTTCCCACTTGTAGACAGCAAAGAAATCATTAGAGACAAGTAAAGTTGAACGCAAATCATCTGCTTTGACAGTCACAGGACGGCTATTTGCAGGCTCACCAATATTCAAAACATCGATTGATTTTTCGAGGTGAAGTTCACGCAAGTTGCCATTATCATCCTTACGGTCAAAGTCATAAACTCGGTAGGTGGTATCACTAGACTGTTGCGTTTCAAGGATTAAGATACCTGCACCGATAGCATGCATGGTCCCACTTGGTACATAGAAGAAATCTCCAGCCTTAACAGGAACCTTTGTCAGCAAGGCATCCCAGTTTTTGTCTTCGATTTGCTGGCGGAGTTCTTCTTTAGACTTAGCATTGTGGCCGTAAATAATCTCTGAACCTTCATCTGCAGCGATGATATACCAGCACTCTGTCTTTCCAAGTTCGCCTTCATGCTCTAGTCCATAAGCATCATCTGGGTGAACTTGAACACTGAGCCAGTCATTGGCATCAAGGATTTTGGTCAAGAGCGGAAATACAGGCTCAGGACGGTTGCCAAACAACTCACGGTGTTCTGCATACAAAGTAGCGAGGTCTGTTCCTTCATAGCGCCCATTGGCTACCTTAGACACTCCATTTGGATGAGCTGAGATCGCCCAATACTCACCAATCTTGTCATTTGGAATGTCGTAACCAAACTCATCACGTAGTTTAGTCCCACCCCAGATTTTTTCTTGCATTACAGAATTTAAAAATAACGGTTCTGACATCTTGATCTCCTGTCTGATTTTTCTCCCTTCATTATAGCAAAAAAAGAGTTCCAGTTGAACTCTTTTTCATATCTTATAAAGTAGGGAGAAGATTTTATAAAAATAGTAACGATATGGATTTCATACTTTTAAAAAATCTACAAGAAACTATTAGTTCACAAGATTTGGAAGAATGAACACTATAAAGAAAGCTAGAGCAACTATCAGAAAAACGAGGAAATAAGCTAAACATTTAGTCAGCCATGCATAACGACCTGGTTTTAAAGGTCTTTCTACGTAGGAATGTTTTGGTTTTTTAGGGTCATAATAAACAGCAACCTTACTACCCACTGGGAAATACTCTTCTAAAGGTGATTTGGTTAAAGAGATGAAACTGTTCCTATAAATTTTATATCTTAAAACCTGAGGAATTTCCCCATCTTCAAAATTATCCATTTTGACATCAGATACGATTGAACCTAAGGGAGTACTGATTGTATTTGAAATCGCATATAGAAATTTCGGACCTAAAACCTTGTATCGGTTCCCATCAACAGTGTACACGACAACTGGCAGGCTAATTCCGTTATAAAGAGCATAGGAATATCGGATAACAACTCCTTCCGTTCTTTCAGTGCATCTCTTGGCATTTCTGTAATTACTAAAGATAAAAATGTCGAACATGAAATAGGTGAAGGCAGCAAAGCCTAACGACATTAAGCCAAATAATAGAAAGAAAGTTGTTGGCATCTTTTTTCTCCTTAAAATATCATGATGCATCTATTTTAACAGAAAATACATAAAAAGAAAAAGACCGGATTGCTCCGATCTTTTAATAGTTCATATTCTCATATTCTGTTTTAAGAATCATTAAGGTTAACTTCAAATGACTAGGCATCCTATTTCATACGATAAAAATCAATGACTAGACCAGCAGGGCCTTTAACTAACAGGGATTCTGTTCCCCAATCCGTTTCACAAGGACCGTGTAAAATCTCGATACCAATCTCTTTTAACCGCTTCTGGTTCTGGTCGACATCCTCAACCTCAATGTGTAGAATGATTCCTGACTGAAAATTTTCCAAAGGAATCAAATGATTTTGGGATAACATGAGACAGTGACTGCCAATCGTGAACTGAGCAAAACTGTTATCAACATAGTCCGCCTTTTTATCCAAGATACTCTCTAATTCAGCACAGACTTGGGGAACATCTGACACGATAATATCTAATTGATTTAAATTCATTTACTGTCCTCCACAAAAAGACCGGATTGCTCCGATTTTTTTAAGTTCCACGAGAGGAATTATTTAATTGCTCGTGATTGCAATCCTTCTTCTTCTAAGAAGAGGCGGAATGGTACAAGCTCTTCAGCTTCGTATTTTTCCTTGAAGGCTTTGATTGCTTCTTCTGAGTGTTGTTTTGGATCCAACTCAAGTACTTCTACTGGAAGTGGACGATGTGGAGTGATGTGAGCATCGATAACAACAGTTTTACCTTCTTTGTTCAATTTAACAGCTTCTGCAACAACTGCATCGATGTCTTCGATACGGTCAACTGTAAATCCTACAGCACCTTGCGCTTCAGCGATTTTCGCATAGTCAGCATTAGGGAAGTCACAACCAAACAAGTGTTTGTTTGTGTCTTCGTATTTGTCCTTGATGAAGGCATATTTACCATTTGAGAAGACAACGTTGATAACTGGAAGGTCGTATTGAACGTTTGTGATAACGTCTGGGTAGCACATGTTGAATGCACCGTCACCCATGATGTTCCATACTTGGCGATCTGGATTGTCTTTCTTAGCAGCGATACCACCAGGAAGGGCAATACCCATTGTCGCAAAGAGTGGAGATGTACGCCACATGTTCTTAGGTGTCATGTGAAGGTGACGAGTAGATGTTTGAGTAGTGTCACCTACGTCGATTGAGTAGATAGCGTCTTGATCAGCATGTTTGTTGATTGCATTGTAGACTTGGTACAATTGCAATTCACCCTCAGTTTTACCTTCGAGTTTGTTCATGTAATCACGCCAGTTTTGGTTGTTCTTAACGTTTGCACGCCACCATGGAGTAGACTCAACTGGGTTTACTTTATCAAGGATAGCTTTAGCTGCTTGACCTGCATCACCAAGGATAGAAGCGTCAAGAGCGTGACGTTTACCAAGTTTGTAAGGGTCGATATCCACTTGGATGAATTTTTCAGTGTTTTTGAATGCTTGGTAAACTTCAGCAAATGGGAAGTTTGAACCAAGGAAAAGAACTGTGTCTGCTTCAAAGACCACTTCGTTGGCTGGTTTCCAACCAACACGGTAAGCAGAACCTGTCAAACCTTCGTAGTTCCATTCGAACGCTTCGAAGTTTTTACCAGTTGTGATGATTGGTGCTTTGATTTTACGTGACAATTCAGTGATTACTTCACCAGCTTTAACACCACCGTAACCAGCGTAGATAACTGGACGTTCAGCGTTGTTCAAAATTTCAACAGCTTTGTCGATTTCAACTTCGTTCAAAGCAGGAGCGATGAATGAACGCTCGTATGAACCTGAACCGTAGTATGAGTTTTCGTCGATTTCTTGGAAACCAAAGTTTACTGGAATTTCAACGACAGCTGGACCTTTTTTAGAAACGGCAGCACGGCAAGCTTCGTCAATAACTTTTGGCAATTGCTCTGCGTAAGCTACACGTTTGTTGTAAACAGCGATACCGTTGTACATTGGGTTTTGGTTAAGCTCTTGGAAGGCATCCATGTTCAATTCGTTAACTGGACGTGATCCAAGGATAGCAAGGAATGGAGTGTTATCCATAGCTGCATCGTAAACACCGTTGATCAAGTGAGTCGCACCAGGTCCACCTGAACCAACTGCAACACCGATAGATCCGCCAAATTTAGCTTGCATAACCGCTGCAAGAGCACCTGTTTCTTCGTGGCGAACTTGCAAGAAACGGATATCTTTGTCTTCAGCCAAAGCGTCCATAAGTGAGCTGAGTGTTCCTGATGGGATACCGTAGATAGTATCTACGCCCCATGTTTTCAATACGTTGAGCATTGCTGCAGATGCAGTAATTTTCCCTTGAGTCATAATGATAACTCTCCTTCAAAATAATTTCATATATTTACAAAAAACGCTTTTATATGTTATTTGAAAACGATTCAGTAAATTTACAATCCTAATTTATCACATTTGATTTTAGATTTCTAAGTATATGCTCAGAAACTTTCATTCTCTATTACAGTACAGTTTGGAAGCGTTTTGAAAATCTGTTTTAGAATAGAAAAAAGCGGTTAAGACCGCCTTTTTATACTCAATGAAAATAAAAGAGCAAACTAGGAAGCTAGCCGCAGGCTGTACTTGGGTACGGCAAGGTGAAGCTGACGTGGTTTGAATTTGATTTTCGAAGAGTATTAATCGACTTTAGTAAAATTAAGCATAAGAGAGCTGATTAGAACAGAAACTGAACTAAAGGCCATGGCCAATCCTGCAAGTTCTGGATTGAGCACTAAACCAAGTCCTGAAAAGACTCCTGCTGCAATCGGAATACCAATGAGGTTATAGATAGAAGCCCAGAAAAGATTGAGTAGAATACGATTAAAGGTCTTCTTACTCATATCAAAAGCACGTGCCAACCCTAGTAAATTATTGGTTGTAAGGACAAGATCTGCTGATTCAATGGCAATATCTGTCCCAGAGCCCATGGCAATTCCGACATCGGCTACACTGAGGGCCGGCGCATCATTGATACCATCTCCAACAAAGGCCAATTTGCCATTCTTTTGAAGTTTGTGAATTTCATGTGCCTTTTCCTCTGGCAAGACATTTGCAATCACTTCTTCTATCCCAATTTGCTCTGCAATCGCATGGGCTACTCCAGCATTATCTCCAGTAAGCATGACCGTTCTAAGGCCACGTTTTTTCAATTTGGCAATAGCTTCTCGAGCATTTTCCTTAGGGACATCCTGCAAGGCAATTAAGCCTTTTAACTGACCATCTACGGATAGGAAGACAACTGTTTTTGCTTCTTTCTCAAGCAAATCAAATCGTTCTTGATAATCATGTGGAATAGCAAGATCATCTAAGAGTTTGGCATTCCCCAGCAAGACTTGTTTACCATTAATAATCCCAGTCACACCTTTTCCATGCAAGGCTTGGAAGTTTTCCACTGGGTAAAGGCTAATTCCTAGTTCAGATGCACGATTAACAATAGCTTGAGCTAGCGGGTGTTGAGATACATCTTCCAGTGAAGCAGCCAAACTTAGCACTTCTCTTTCATCACCAATAACATCTGTCACTACTGGCTTCCCTTCGGTCAAGGTTCCTGTCTTATCAAAAACAACCGTTTGGACTTTTTGGATTTCCTGTAAAACTGTACCATTTTTGAGAAGAATCCCCATCTTGGCACTTCGTCCTGTTCCAACCATGAGTGCTGTCGGTGTCGCAAGTCCTAGTGCACAAGGACAGGCAATAATCAAAACAGCAACTCCGTAGAGAAGTGACGTCACAAAGCTTTCTCCTAGGAAAACAAACCAGATCCAAAAAGTAAGAAGTCCTAAAATGACAACTGCTGGTACAAAAATCCCTGAAATCTTGTCGGTCAAATCTTGAATAGGAGCACGACTCGTTTGCGCTTTCTTCACAAAGTCTACAATCTGAGCCAACATAGTCTCAGAGCCCACTTTTTCAGCTCTAAAGATGATTGTACCACTATTATTGATGGTTGAACCAATGACAGCATCTCCAACTGATTTATCGACTGGAATACTTTCCCCAGTCACCATTGATTCATCAATACTCGTTTCACCTTCTAACACAGTCCCATCAACGGCAATTTTTTCACCTGGTCGAACGCGAATGAGATCCCCAACTTTGACTTGTTCTAGAGGTATTTGAACATAAACATCATCACGCAAAACCTCTGCTGTTTTTGCTTGTAGGTCTAATAATTTTTCGACTGCCTGCGAAGTATTTTTTCGCATTTTTTCCTCAAAAACTGCTCCCAAAAGAATGAAGAAGAGGATAAATGCAGCACTTTCAAAGTAAACGGGCAGACCAGTGAAGAGGGCAACTAAGCTATAGAAATAGGCCACTAGGGTTCCCAGAGCAACCAAGGTATCCATGTTGGAATTGTGCTTTTTAAAACTAGCCCAGGCGCTTCTGATATATGGAACTCCAGCTACCAGCATAATTGGTGTTGTGGCTAAAAAGGTGCCCCAACGCATGACTTGGTGACTAATTCCTCCTGTAGACATCCCAATCATGAGAATCACAAGAGGCACAGTAAAGATACTAGTAATCCAAAAACGCTGTAAAAGACTGAGAGACTTTTTAGTTTTTTCAACAACGGTGTATGTCCCCTTTTGCATCCTCATGCCGCATGAAAATTCATGCTCACCCAAGTCTTGAGGAGTAAAACGAATGACTTTTTCCTCATCTTGAGCGATTGGTTCTAGGATTCCTTCTTCTTCGAAGAGAATCTCTTTATAACAGTTTGAAGGTGTCACACGATGAAAGGTGATCTCAGCAGGAACTCCTTTTTGTAGTTGAATATGGGCTGGATGGTAGCCTTTGTCTGCCGTGATACGGATTTTTTGAACACCATTTTCAAGACTTGCTTTTACAATTTCAGTCATATCATTCTCCTATTCTACAATCATCTTACCGTGCATCATATTCATGCCACAAGAGAAACCATACTCACCTGCTTCTTCAGGAGTGATTTCAACCACATATTGGTCTCCCATAGGCAGATCAGCATGCACACCAAAGTCTGGGAAAACGATTTGGTCCAAGCAAGGTGAAGGATCTTTTCGATCAAAAATAATACGAGCTGGTTGCGATTTTTTGAGGATAATAGTTCCTGGAGTGTATCCCCCCATGACTTCCACTCGAATTTCTTGATAGCCATTCTTTTGTTGAGCTCTCTTAGCATCTTCTTTCGGTTTTTTGAAAAACCAAAAGAGGATAAAAGCAATCAATCCTAGAACAATAATAGATACAAATAGATTTAACATAGCGTCTCCTTTACATACAATTACATCTTACTTCTGCCACAGCACTCGCTTTTTTCTTTGAAATCACTTCTTCCAAGCCTTCCAAGTCAGCCAGAGTAAAATCACATTCCATAATCAAATCAGCAAGTAACTGCTTCATCCTGCGGGAACAAACCTTGTCTTTGATATCCTGGACAAGTAACTTCTTGCTATCTTCCTGTGTCAACAGGGCTGAATAGATAAAGGACTTGCCCTGTTTTTCCCGAGTCAAACATTCCTTCTCCACCAAACGAGCCAAGAGTGTCTGGATCGTGGATTTGGACCAGCTAAACCTTTTCTCTAATACTTTTATGAGATCAGTACTAGTCTGTTCTCCCTGCATCCAGATAATCTTCATGACCTGCCATTCTGCATCTGAAATCTGCATCAGCACACCTCCAAAATCTACATTTGTCAATTACAATTACCAGTATACTCTCAAAATCTACATTTGTCAACTAAATTTCCTAAAAATTTTTAAAATAATTTGAAATGTATTAAAATTTTTTCTTATATACTCGTTGAGTTCACTTTTTAAACTCTCTTTCATGTTTACAAAAACATAACTCAAAAACCTCCACATGGAGTGGAGGTTTGTTTTACTACTAATACAATTTTAAGTCACGAGGATCAACTGGGAAGGTTGGGTTGTAAGGGTTGTGACGGAGTTTGAATCGTTTCACATCTTCAATTGTCTGTGTTCCAGATAACTGCATAACTGTCTTCAATTCATCATTCAAATGTTCAAAGACTTGGCGTACACCAACACTACCACCAAGGGCTAAGCCATAAATGACAGGTCGACCAATGGCTACTAAGTCAGCTCCTGAAGCTATGGCTTTAAAGACGTGCTGACCACGACGAACACCCGAGTCAAAAACGATTGGCACACGTTTATTTACTGCTTCAGCCACTTCTTGTAGCGAGTCAAAAGCAGCAGGTCCACCATCAATTTGTCGACCACCGTGGTTGGTTACCCAAATACCTGAAGCCCCTGCATCCAGTGAGCGTTCAACGTCTTCACGGCATTGTGGCCCCTTGACATAAACAGGAAGTCCTGAGTATTCTGCTATAAACTCAACATCTCGTGGAGATAGGCGCTGTTTGGCTGACTTGTAAACAAAGTCCATTGATTTACCAGCACCTTCTGGCAGGTATTCCTCAACAATTGGCATACCAACGGGGAAGACAAAACCATTGCGCTTGTCGACCTCACGATTGCCCCCTACAGTAGCATCTGCTGTCAAGACAATCGCTTTATAACCTTCAGCCTTCACACGGTCCATGATATGGCGGTTGATACCGTCATCCTTACTAAAGTAAAATTGAAACCAGTGAGGTGTCCCTTGAAGGGCTTCTGTAATTTCTGGAAGATCTACAGTAGAGTAAGAGCTAGTTGTGTAAAGAGAACCAAACTCATGCACACCACGCGCAGTCGCAACTTCTCCTTGGTCATTAGCTAGTTTATGGGCTGCAACAGGTGCCATAATGATTGGTGAAGATAGTTTTTCACCATCAAATTCAATCTCTGTGCTTGGATTTTCCACATCACATAAGGTCCGAGGAACAATAAGTTTGTGGTTAAAAGCTCGGATATTCTCTCTCAAAGTAAAAGTGTCCTCTGCACCACTTGCAATATACCCAAAAGAAGCTTTGGGAATAACTTGTTGGGCCATAGGCTCCAAGTCATAGGTATTTATAAAATCTACAGGTCCTTCTGCATTGCTTGTTTTATATGACATAAAATTTCCTCCTGTTCGAGTAAGCGCTTTCCTATTTCTTTACACATACATCTTAACTCTTTTTCATAGAATTTTCAAAAAATTTGTCTGGGAATTTCAAACTGATTACCTGGACCTTTCAAAAAGAAATCAGGTAATCCTAGCGACTACCTGATTTTTCTATGCTCTATACATTTTGCCAATTTTCTTGGTCTTCTTTAAAGCGTTTTAGGAGGTCAAGTCCTTCTGGTGTGATGTAGCCTTCTTCTTGGGCTAGGTGAATGAGCTCACTGTAGTTTGAAAGAGTCACCAATTTGACACCAGCATCCGCAAAGTTTTTATCAGCTTTTGGTAATTGATAGCTGAAGATAGCCACGACACCAAGCACATCTGCTCCTTCACGTTTAGCAGCTGCTACGGCTTCAAGAACAGACCCACCAGTTGAAATAAGGTCTTCCACAACGACCATCTTTTGTCCTTGAGCTACACGGCCTTCGATTTGGTTTCCTGCTCCGTGGTCTTTTGGTTTGCTACGGATATAGGCAAATGGCAGATTCATCTTATCAGCGATGATAGCACCGTGTGGGATACCCGCAGTCGCTGTTCCTGCAATCACTTCTACCTCAGGGAATTCTGCCTTGATGGCTTCTACAAAACCATTCTCAATCAAGGTACGTGTCTCTGGATAGGCAAGTGTTACACGGTTATCCGTATAAATTGGTGACTTGATTCCTGATGCCCAAGTGAAGGGCTCTTCTGGTTTGAGGTAAACGGCTTGAATTTTCAATAGATGGCTAGCAATATCTTTAGCAAGTGTCATGGGTTTCTCCTTTGTATTTTAAACTATATTCTTATTTCCAGTCTCGTGTCCATTCATCCTTGATAGCATGATAAGCTACCACTGGATCAGTGGCTTGAGTGATTGGGCGTCCGACAACGATATAGTCACTACCAATTTGATAGGCATCTGCTGGTGTCATTACTCGTTTTTGATCTCCTACTGCAGCACCTGATGGACGAATGCCGGGTGTCAGGCAAATAAAGTCTGGACTGGTAGCTTCTTTGATGAGTTTTACTTCTTGAGCTGAACAAACCACACCATCTAATCCCGATTCCGCAGTTTTCTTAGCATAGTGAATAACCGATTCTTGAAGACTGGTTTGGATATTTTGAAAGTCTCTCATTTGCTCCTCAGAGGTTGAAGTTAACTGAGTGACAGCAATCAATTTGGCTTCTTTCCCAAGGCCTTCACGCGCAGCCTTCATCATCTCAACGCCACCTGCTGCATGAACATTGGTCATATCAACGCCCAGATGAGACAAGACCTTCATGGTTGATTTGACTGTATTTGGAATATCATGGAGTTTGAGATCCAGAAAAACACTATGTCCCAAACCTTTCAGATAAGAAACAATCTCAGGACCTGTAGCATAATAGAGTTCCATACCTACCTTTAGATAGAGACTCTCTCCTGCTGGAAAAAGAGCTAAAAATTGCTTGACTGCCTCAAAACTTGGAAAATCAAGAGCAATAACTGGACGAGCTTCGCGCATACTTTTCTCCTTTTACCTTTGTAAGCTAGAGAGCATGAAAAAAGGAACCTGCCTGCAGCAAGGTTCCACGAAAAATGGGTAGTCTCCACCCTTTCACCGTCTAACCTTAGCTGCCTCTCTGGACTGCTTTAAAGGTTTTTTACTATTCTATTATTTAAAGCAGTACTTGTCAAGTAAAAACAAGTAACTGAACGAATCATCTTAAACTTAGCGACTCTGTGTTGTTTGAGTCGTCTGTGTTGTTTGATCTTGATTTCCTTGCTCAGCTTGTTTTTTCTTCTCTTCTTCCTGCTTCTTCTTTTCCTCTTCTTTGGCTTTGACTCTTTCGTCATCCAGAGCCTTATCCACTAGACTATAGCTATAGATACCGACCTCCATGTCAATACCGCTAGGAACTGTTAACTGTGGTTTTATCTTACTATAGTAAGGTAATTTCTTCCCTAGTTCTGATAATGGCACCAAAATCTCGTCTGTATCATACATGGTAATCTTTAGAAGGTCACTTGTTACCTTACTTGGTGCAAGTTCAATCTTCTCAATCTCTTGCTTAATTTCTGGACTAACTTCATTTAACTGAGAAATTAGGGTTTTAATCTGTTCCTCATCGTTAAATAAAACAGATATGTATTTCTCAGGTAAGTTGTCAGAACTAACGGCAGTTGATTCAATGCTTCCACTAGATAAGATTGGATAATAGTTATCTCCTGAAACTGAATAGGCTACAATTTCAAATTCCTTCACTTCAATGGTGAAGTGAACTGGAAATTGATAAACTATCTTAGCTGATTCAATCCAGTGATTTGATTTGACCATTTCCGCATACTTATCTTTATTTAAGAGCAAGCTGATTGTATAGTCGCTGTCACGAATGCCAGATGCTTCTCTAACTTGGTCTGCACTTGTCTGAACAGTGCCCGTAACCTCAATATGTTTCATTGTAGCTAGAGGGCTTAGAAGATAAATAGACAAGAATAAGATTATAAAACTTGGGACGAGGATTGTAACTGCTCGCCAGATATGTATAGAAGGAATGGCCGGTTTTGGAGGTTTACTCTTGGCTTTTACCTTTTTCTGTTTCTTAACCTTTTCGTCAGCTTTTTCTTTTTCTACTTGATCCTGACTCTTAGAGTCCTCTTGAGGAGTTTCCTCCGAATCTTTCTCTTCATTTGAAGTCTCATCGCTAGTATCCGAATCCTTCTCTTCAGATTTTTCGGATTCTTCATCCACTTCTTCAGAACTCGTAGAGTTTTCTTCCATTCTTTTGCTCAAATACTCGTGGTGTTGTTTTTGCCATTCTGACACTTCTTGAGCGCTTTCAGAAGACTCTGATACTTGTTCTTCTTTTTCACGAGCTTCTTCTTCGGCACGTTTCGCCTCTTCTTCAGCTTTTTTTTGAAGATATTCTTGATTTCGTTTTTGCCACTCTGACAATTCCTTGCCTTGAGTGTCCTGATTCTTTTTATCCTTTGACATCAATTTTCCTTATGATAAATCTTTTTTGAGTAGCTCATAAAAATCTGCCACAGATTTTAATTCCTGAGAATTCTTCATCTTGTTTTGGTAAATCTCTTTGTTTGTCAAGAGTTGATTTACTTTTTCTTCTAAAGTTGACAAAGTCAAATCGCTCTCTTGCAACTCCTCAGCATAGCCTTTCTTCACAAAATAGGCTGCATTTTCAATCTGGTCCCCACGACTAGCTTCACGACCCAGTGGCACAATGACGTGCAATTTAGCCATAGCAAGGAGTTCAAAAATCGTATTGGCACCACCACGAGTGATGACCACATCAGCCATATTCATGAGTGGTTGATAGAGTTCCGTCGCATAGTCAACACGGTAGAGGTTTTGACTGAGTTCATTTAAACTAGCATCCCCTGTCAGGTTAATGATATTATAGCGACTAGTCAGCTCTTCCTTGTGGTCTGTTACTAGTTGGTTAAAGACACGCGCCCCAGCAGAACCTCCAACAAAGAGAAGAGTTGGTAACTTGTCGTTGAAAGAAGTTCGGATATCCACCATTTCTTCAGGTTCTTCCATAACTGGACCAGAAACCTTGGTCACAGCTCCTACATGTTCTACCTTAGTGAGACTAGACGCTTGCTCGAAAGTAGAGTACATCTTAGTCGCAAACTTATAGGCAATTTTATTGGCCAATCCCATAGAGAGATCAGACTCGTGGATGAAGACTGGTACTCTGCATACTCGCGCTGCGATAACAGGCGGAACAGATACAAATCCACCCTTAGAAAAGAGGGCTTGTGGACGAACTCGAAGCATGATAAAGAGCGATTGAAGAATTCCAAAAGCAACCTTAAAGACGTCAACCATATTTTGCCATGAGAAATATCGACGTAATTTCCCTGTTGCAATCGAATGGAAGGTAACATCTAAACCTGACTTGAGAATTTCATGATGCTCAATCCCATTTTTATCACCAATATAGTGGACTTCCCAGCCATCTTCGATGAACTTAGGCATTAACAAAAGGTTGAGGGTAACGTGTCCAACCGTTCCCCCACCTGTAAATACTATTTTTTTCATATTATCCCTTTAACTCCGCTACAGTGTCGATGAAAAGATCTCCACGTACTTCAAAGTTAGCATACATATCCCAGCTCGCATTGGCAGGACTGAGGAGAACAACATCTCCTTCTTCTGCAAGTTCAGAAGCCTTACGAGTTGCATCTGCAATATCAGTCGCGTCAACATAAGGCACACCAGCCTTATCTGCTGCACGTTTGACACGTTCTGCAGATTGACCGAGGATAACCATTTTCTTCAGTCCGGTAATATCTGGAACCAATTCGTCAAACTCATTGCCACGGTCCAAACCGCCCGCAATCAAGATAACCTTGCTATTGTCAAATCCAGACAAGGCTTTTTGAGTTGCTAAGATATTGGTTGACTTACTATCGTTATAAAATTTAACGCCATTGATTTGGTCTACAAATTGGAGACGGTGTTTTACACCACCAAAAGCAGACAAGGTTTCCTTGATGGTTTTATTGTCCACACCACGCAGTTTAGCAACGGCAATGGTTGCAAGAGCATTTTCCACATTGTGGCTACCTGGAACACCGATTTCATCAGCTGCCATGACTTTTTCACCACGGAAGTAGAGAAGACCATCTTCAAGATAAGCTCCGTCAACCTTTTCAAGTATTGAGAATGGTACTACAATCGCGTTTGTCTTTGTAGCAAGCTCTTTAGCTAATTCCTGGTTGAAGTTCAATACTAGGTAATCAGCTGCTGTCATATTGCTTTGGATATTCCACTTGGCTGCCACATAGGCTTCAAAAGAACCGTGATAGTCAATATGTGTTGGCATCAGGTTGGTGATAACAGCAATTTCAGGATGGAATTCCTGGATTCCCATTAATTGGAAAGAAGAAAGTTCCATGACAAGGGTGTCCTTATCTGTGGCAGTTTGAGCCACTTGACTAGCAGGATAACCGATGTTACCTGATAAGAGTCCATTTTGTCCTGCAGCAGTCAGAACTTCACCAATCATGGTTGTGGTCGTTGTCTTACCATTTGAACCAGTAATTCCAACAATGGGTGCATCAGAAATCAAGTAGGCCAACTCAACCTCAGTCAAAACTGGAATGCCTTTTTCTAGAGCTTTTTCAATCATAGGGTTGCTATAAGGAATACCAGGGTTTTTCACCATGAGGGCAAAATCTTCATCCAACAATTCCAAGGGATGACCACCAGTTACAACCTTGATACCATCTTCCAAAAGGCTTTGAGCAGCTGGATTTTCCTCAAAAGGCTTGCCATCATTAACCGTTACAATGGCACCCAACTTATCCAAGAGACGAGCTGCAGACTCACCTGATTTTGCTAAACCTAGGACTAATACTTTCTTATTTTCAAATTGATCAATTCGTTTCATATCTAGAACTCCATTTCTACTCTTACTATTTTACCATTTTTATGAAAATAAAAAAGCCACAAAGGGCTTTCTTATTTGTTTTTTGTATAAAAAACTATTCTACCGACTTGAGGGCTTCTAACATATCCACCTTTCGGAGATAATGATTGACAAAAACTCCTAGGATGGTCAAAATGACACTGACAGCTAGAACTGGGATTAGATACACTTCCCAGCCGACCTTTGGTTGAAAACGGAAGGTACCGGGTGCGATCATCTGAATGAGAAATTGATGGAGATAAAAGCCTGATACCAATCCTACAATCATTCCAATTAGTGACAATATGATAGTTTCCCGATAGATGTAAAGGGTCACTTCTTTGTTATGAAAACCAAGAACCTTGATGGTTGAGAGTTCCCGAATCCGTTCAGCAACATTGATATTGGTCAAATTATAGAGAATCACAATAGCTAGTAGCACCGATACCAGCACCAAAATCGCCATGGTATGATTCAGAGAATTAGCAAAACTTTCAAAGAGCTGAATGGTGGAGGCGTTTTGAACGAGGCCACTGACAGCGACCTGGTCCATAAATTCTCCTGCGACTCTTTCAGTATTCCCTTCACTTTTATCCTTAAGTTGGACCAGATAGGTGTTCATCTTGGGAGCTTGACCATAAATTTTCTCATAGATCGCCTGATTCATATAAACAAAGTGACCTACATAGTGCTCAGTAATAGCACCTACTTTAAAGGTTTTCCCATCGATTGTAAAGTTGTCACCAACAGAAACTCCAGCCAACTGAGCTAATTTATCTGTTAGGATGACTCCACCTGATAAGCTCAGTTTTTCTCCATTTTTTTCTAAATGGACAAAAGGTTCCAGGTCATCCTTATCCGTTACCATGATGGTTACTGTCTGAACTCCAGCCTTGCCTGCATACTTTTCTTCAATCTGCTTGGAAGAAATCAATCGATAGCTTTCAACTTCATCACTCTGCAATTTTTCTTCTAGCTTTGCCTTATCTGAATCTGAAGTTCGAGAATTGACAGAGAGAATCATCTGATATTGTTGCAGATCCTTAAACTGCCTATCAGCAACTCCTACCACAGAGGATTGAATGCCAAGCCCTGCAAAGAGGAGGGCTACTGATCCTGCAACCCCAAAAATGGTCATCAACATACGTTGCTTGTAACGAAAGATATTACGAGCCGTAACCTTTTGGGTAAAACTCAAACGAGACCAGATAAAGGTCATTCGCTCCAAGAGGATTTTAGAACCCTTGACTGGTGGCTTGGGTAGTAATAATTGCCCTGCTTCTTCATGCAACTCTCTACGAGATACAAGATAAGCAGGTAAGACACTAGCTACTAAGCTTAGAGCCAGAGCTAAGCAACTATAGGTCCAATAGAAATACTGCTGACTCTCACCAACAATCATTCGCTCAGTAATGATATGCGAAATTGTGGGTGCTAGGACATAATGGCCAATCAGAATCCCTAGAAGAGTTCCAAGAGTGCCAGCAACCAGACCATAAATTACAAACTTAGCGATGATGTCTTTGCTATGGTAGCCTAGAGCTTTGAAAATCCCAGCATTTGTTCTTTCCTCATCTACAAATCGAGTCATGGTGGTAAAGGTAACCATAGCTGCGACGGCATAGAGAACAACTGGAAAGATATTTCCCACGGCACGAATACTCATGGCTGAGTTACTATACATGAGATAACCTTGACCAGTAGGAGAGCTTTTTCGATTGTAAACATGATAGGTTGGCTCTGTCAGAGCATTGACTTCATCCTGACTGGTCTGCCATTTAGCCTTCTCACTAGTAAAATCTGACTCAGCATGACTTAGTTTTTCCTTTTCTTGTTTCAATTGTTCTTTAGCTTCTTCTATCTGGCTCGAAACTTGGCTCTTTTGCGGTTCTGGAAGTTGGCTCACTTGATTTTCTTGAGCTTGTAGACGCGTTTCGATTTCTTGCAGGCGTTTCTTGCCAGCTACCAGGTTGGTCTCTGCCTCGTCCAGTTGCTTCTTTCCTTCATCAAGTGATTTTTGAGCGTCTTTCTTCATTTTCTCAAGTCGAGCTTGACCATTATCAGCAACTAGCTCCTTGAGTGTTGCCTCTTCTTCCTCGAGTTTCTTTTCGTAATCGGTGTAAAAAGGGTTAACATCTGTTAGACTAGTAAAACGCAGGCGGGCAATTGTGTAAACAGAGCTCTTAAAATTTTCTTCAGTTACAACACCATATGCTGCTAAGTTCCCATTACCACTGGCTGAACTCCCCATATCTGATTTTGAAAAAATATCTGGAGAGTGGACAAAGCCTGTAATGGTATAACTATCCCGCTTTAATTGAGAATTACTGCCCTTTTTTTGGATAAAATAAATGACTTGACCAATCTGATAGCGATTTTTCCAAAAGTCCGCCAAGGCCAATTCATCTTCTTTTTCAGGCAAACGACCTTCCGTTACTTGAAATTTTGAAATCTTATCAGTATTTGAAAAGATTCGTATGGCATCTTCACTATTTGCCAGAGTCAAATCTGTCATATAACCAAACTCGACATCTGCGCCTGATAGAGTTTGCAATTCTGCCTGGTCTGCCTGATCAAACCCATAATCTCCTATGACGGTCACATCTGCCGTATTAGTATCTTTCAGATAAGCCCAAGCTGTTCGCTCCATATTGGGACTAGCTACTTTAAGACCAACCACGGCTAAAGAACCTAACATCATCAGAGTTAGGATGGATAAAAACCGTCCCTTTGAACCTGTGAAAGACTGGAGCAGGTCTTTCCAATATGTCTTTCTTTTCATCTCAATACTCCAAATCATCAATATCCTGTGGTTGAGGATTGATAACAACACTCTTGACACCAGCATCATGCATCTGAATCACGCGATCAGCTATAGGAGCAAGGGAAGCATTATGGGTCACGATGATAGCGGTGGCCCCTTTTTTACGTGACATATCTTGAAGAATCTTTAGAACCTGCTTACCAGTCTGGTAGTCCAAGGCTCCCGTCGGTTCATCACAGAGGAGAATTTTAGGATTTTTAGCCACAGCTCTTGCAATAGAAACTCGTTGTTGCTCACCACCTGATAGCTGGGCTGGAAAGTTATTGAGACGGTGGCCTAAACCTACATCCTTGAGAACCTGTTCTGGATTCAAGGCATCCGAGACTATTTCTGATGCCAGCTCAACATTTTCTTTAGACGTTAGATTAGAAACCAAATTGTAAAACTGAAAGACAAAGCCAACGTCATCTCTACGATAGTTGGTTCTCTGATGGGAGGTATAGTCAGAAATGTTAGTCCCATCAACCCAGACTTGCCCTTCATCATTTGTATCCATACCACCTAGAATATTTAAGACCGTTGACTTTCCTGCTCCAGACGAACCAAGGATAATGACCAGTTCTCCCTTTTCAATCTCGAAGTTGACGTCACGATTGGCTACAATTTCTGTTTCTCCAGTATGATACCTCTTATAGCTATGTTTCATTTCAATATAGGACATCTTATCTCCTCCTTCCCTACCCCTTATTTCACCCTTATTATAACTCTTTTGCGGTGAGAATTAAAGCAAATATAAGATAGAAAAGAGAGGACACTTTGGTCCTCTCTGCTTCAGTTTTTCTCATTACTTCCACGTGTGTGCTCAACAGAAGTGTAGACGGTATTCTCCTAGAATATCTCCGTTTTCAGCCTTAACGACAACACGAACTGGATCCCCTTCACGAACGCTTGGAATCACTGTAGCAATACCATTATCTGATACACTTGCTGTTACAGTCGGTGCTTGGTCTTCTTTAGCTTCTAGATAATAGTCAGTCAAGCCAGGGTTAAAGTTTGGCAAATCTTTTCCATCTACTTGGATTTGAGCTTGAGCTTTCTTAGCTGCAGCTACTTGTTTAGAGAAGATTTGAATTTCTGTAATGGAAGTACCCCATTTACCATCTGGTCTAACCATACGGATACGAACCGCATAGGTATTGACTTTATCAAAGCTAAAGTGGGTCATTTCTCCCGCTCTTACTTGATCTGGAGCTTTAAGATTTGTCACTTGTTTCCAGTTATTGTCATCGTTAAAGACGTGGTCTTCACTAGCTACAAAGCTTGGGTTCTTAGGAACTGTTGGAACATCTGTTCCTACATAGTATTCGATGACATAAGACTTAGGTGCACCAACACCGTGGTCTTCGTGGAAGGCAACATTGAGATTGTCAACCGAACGTTTAGACAGGATACCAGAATCACCAAAGAGGATTCCCACTGACGCTTCACTTGTACGGTTCCAGTTTGTCCAACGGTTAGCTGGTTGGTTGTTGTATGAGATTAGTTTATCATTAACATTTGCTACCGAGTCACTTGGATTTGAGTCTGATGCAAAGGCAAGTGGCAACTCTGAACCTGTCCACTGGTCAGAAATGTTTGCACCAGTTTCTGTCTGAGCAGAAACACGGACATGAAGTTTCGTTGGTAACTGAGTCCCTTCCACATGTCCTGTAACGGTAAAGCTACCTTCAGTTGCATATTGGTTTGGGTCAATAGCATCCCAAGTCACTTTAGCTGAAGATACTTGGCCGTTTGAGTGGTAAGTACGAACACTTTCTGGTAATTGAGGAGCTTCTGAAACTGGAGTTGTTGTAGTCACTTCTTCGACTGCAATGATACCTTCTACAGAAACTTTAGCATGAGCTTCGTTTTCAATTCCTTCTACTTTACCTAGAACATCAAAGCTATGGTATTTAGCAAGGTCTTCCTTAGCAACTGCTTGCCAAGTCACCTTGTGAACTTTTGGAAATCCTTTGTCATACTCTACTGTTACTGTATCAGGTAGACTTGGTTCTTGGTTCAAACCTGTCACGACACTTACTGGACGAATGGCCTGGACAACTTTATTTTCAGTATTTGCTTGGATGTTCAAGTCAATCTGACCTTCAGCTCCTTCAAATTGAGCTTTCAAAGTTACTTGACCAGGTTTATGCAATTCAAGCATACCTTTACGAACAGCTACGTCTCCTTCACCTGATGTTGAGAAGGTTACCTTGTCAGCTTTTAATACGGCCTGAGTTCCATCTTGATAATGAGCCAAGACTTTGATACCAACTGTTTGGTCTTCTTTCAGTGCGTCAGCATTTTCAACTTCTAGGCTTAAACGTTCAATCTGAGGAGCTTCTTGTAAGAATTGGATAGCATAAGTCTGAAGTGCTCCACCATCATTTGGTTGAACATAAATACTAGCACGCATACCATTTGCTTCGTTAGCTTGAATAACAGTTACTTGCGCATTTTCAGCTAAAGCTTTGACTTCAGGCAAAGTAGCTCCATAAGCAAGTTTATGGTATAGAACCGGTTGGTCAGTTGAGAGCCCTTCTACAGGATGGTCTGCAACAGTCACAGTCGGTACTACTGGTGAAGCCGCTTGACCTTCGGCAACTACGAATGTAGCAGCGATTTCATCATCACCTGAAATTCCTTTAGCTTGGATACGAGAGCCTGGGATAGTTAATTTAGCTTGATCTTCAGCTACAACTTCCCACCTATCAACGTCATAGCTTCCTAGAGTACCATCTGACAATACATAGCTAACAGATGGATCAACCGTACTCAGATCTGTACTTGGTGCAATTCTCTTAACTACAGGTAATTCTGCTTCGAGCGCCAAGACTTCAACACGCGCTTCTACATCTCTTCCTTCTGCCACACCTTTAACAGTAAAAATACCAGGTTGGTTAACATCAACTGCGGACCATTCTACTGGAAGTTTTGCACGGCTACCATCACTGTAGATAAATCCTACTTTTGAAGGCATTTTCGCTGCTTGACCGATTACTGTACGAACTTTAGGAACCTCTGTACCTAAAACAGTTTTTTCCTCTTGGTCTTTCTTACCTGTGAAGATAGTTGTTTGACCAGATTTCAAGAAATCAGAGTGAGCAGTCAAGGTGAATTTACCTGCTTGCTCAGTTGATTTGACAATCACAACACCCCTACCATTAAAGGCTTTGCGAATCCATGAACCATCTGCTTGTTCTTTGTAACGTTCACGGCTGGCTTGTTCCCCGTTATCCACACCGACAATCTGACCTTGTCCATGCAACTGGAAGCGAACAAGATTTTTGGCTGTAGGAACTACGTTACCTTTACTGTCAACAATTTCGTAATAGATATAAGTGAGGTCTTTTCCGTCAGCTGCGATAGCATTTTCTTCTTTGACCAAACGAACTCCTGCAGGTTCTCCAGCAGTCACAATCTTATCACGAGCAATGATATTACCTGCTTCGTCACGAGCTACTGCTTCTAAAGTACCAGCTTCAAAAGCAACCTTCCATTCAAGGTAAAGTTCATTCGGTTTAGCACCTTCTTGGTAAGTGCGTCCATCACTTGTTTGTTTTTTAGTAAATGTCTTCTTGCCTAGAGTATTACCATTCAAGAATAGTTCTACACTTGTCGCATTAGAATAGGCACGGACTGGAATATTACCATCTGCGTCCGCTACATTCGCTTTTAGAGTCTGATTTTCCCAGTTCCAGTGAGGAAGCAAGTGAACCATTGGTTTCTTCTCAGCAGAAACCCATTGACTTTGATACAAGAAGTAGTCATGTTTTGGAATACCAGCTGTATCTACGATACCAAAGTATGAGCTTTTAACCGGTGTGTGGTTTTGGTTGTGCCATGGAGTAGGTTCACCGATATAGTCCGTACCTGTCCAGATGAACTGACCTGCATAACCAGCATTATCACGGTCAAAAGTCCAAGATGCTGTTGCTGTTTTACCCCAACCAACACGGTCATTACCGTAGTCTGATTGCTCGTAATGACGGTAAGCCTGATTGCTGTGGACCAATTCACGTTCTGGACGGAAATAACTTCCACGTGTACGAGTAGCTGAAGATGTTTCAGAACCGTAAATCAACCAATTTGGATGTTTCGCACGAAGCTTCTTGTAGTTGTCTTCTGAATAGTTAAATCCAACCGCATCAAGTTCGTTCGCAATCTTTTCATGATCACCACTACCATCACCAAAGCGGAACTTGTCTGCTCCCATAGTGACATAGCGTGTCTTATCAACTGCCTTGATCACTTGCACCAAGCGTTTAACCGTTGCTAGAGAACGAGCTTTACCGTCTGCTTCACCGATTTCATTACCGATAGACCACATGAAGATAGCAGGGTTGTTCTTACCTCTCTCGACCATTGTACGTAGGTCAAAGTCAGACCATTTTTCACCTTTTTTAGCATCTGGGTGAGTTGCATCTTTTTCAAAGAAACGTCCGTAGTCATACTGTTTCTTACCACCATACCAAGTATCGAAGGCTTCTTCTTGGACCAACAAGCCAAGCTCAGCAGCAATCTGCAAAGTCTGCTCACTAGCAGGGTTGTGGCTTGTACGGATAGAGTTTACACCCATATCCTTCATCTGTTTCAGACGGCGGTATTCTGCTTTATAGTTTTCTTCAGCTCCAAGAGCTCCATGATCATGATGAAGACAAACTCCATGGAATTTAATGCGTTCACCATTCAAAGAGAAACCTTCATTTGGTGTCCAGTTATAGTAACGGTAACCAAACAAGTCCTTCTGAGCATCGACCAATTGGCCATCACGATAAACACGAGTCACCAATTCGTAAAGGGCAGGCTGGTCGCTATGAACCGTCCAAAGTTTTGGTTTATCAACTTGTAAAATAGCATTCAAGCTGGCTGATTGATGAGCTTTCAAGACTTGACTAGCTTTACGAACGAGATCACTTACAGCTTGTCCTCCATGTTCGATGATTTGATACTCAGCTACGATTTCGTGGTCTTTGTCATCTGTATTCACAATTTTACTTGTTACGTGAGTATCTACTTTGCCATTCTCTTGTTTTTCAAGCTCAGGTGTTATTATGGTTGTACCATTTTTCTTAGTATGGACCTTGTCTGTGACTTGAAGGGTAACATCACGGTAAATCCCACTTCCTGAGTACCAACGGCTACTTGGTTGTTTGTTGATGGCATGCACTACTACGACATTTTCGCGACCATCTTTATGGAGATAGTCAGTGATGTCATATGAGAATTGGTTGTAACCATTTGGATAGTGACCAACTAGCTGACCGTTTACATAGACTTGCGAATCCATATAAACTCCGTCAAAGACCAAACGAACATTCTTGTTAAGGTCTTTTTCATCTAGTTTAAAGGTCTTGCGATACCAAGCATCACCACCATTAAGTTGTCCACCCTCATTTTGGGCAGGAGAATCATGATCGAAGTCATTGTAAATACTCCAGTCATGAGGAAGGTCTAATTTCTTCCAGCTTGATACATCTGCATTTGGTTTGATAGCATCTTTGGCATTGGCATTGAGTTTAAAATGCCAGTTTTGGTTAAATTCTCTTACTCGATTATCAATCAATATGTTCGCCCATCCTTGCTCTTTATTTTCATGAGTCATCATCTTCATTCATATTTTATACAATTACAATAGATACATCAATAGTTTGTCGAAAAAAGCATACTTCAGACTATGATTACTAAAATTAGTAGAAAATATTGGATATAAAAAACTGTATTGAGGCATTATGTGACAGAATTACTAAATCATATACAAAATAAAAGGTCGCTCCTTTATAGAAACAACCTTCTAATTTATTTTTTTACTGATATGGCATAATACTCCAATGAACCATGCTAGTCTATCATATAAACTACAAATCCATCTGGTAAGATGACCTCTTGTCCATCTTTAAGATGGCAATGACTAGCTAAATCAACAGAGTCTCTTTCTAAAACAAAATTCTCAGAAGACTGATTAAAGATTGCCTGAACTTCTTTTCCTTGGTAGTTCCAGCTCAAGGCAAGAACATCTGGTTTCACTTCTTCCAAGCGATAATTTCCATGCTGAATCATACTTGCCGCTTCCTTACGAACCTTGATTAATTTCTTCATAAAATTCAGCATGTCATTGTCTTCAGAAACACGGTCCCAAGGCATGACACGACGGCAGTCAGGGTCTGGTCCACCAATTAGTGCTAGCTCTGTTCCGTAATAGATACAAGGAGTCCCTTTTTGAAGATAGAGGAAAGTTAGAGCAGCCTTGACATGCTGGACATTTCCTTTGGCAGTTGTAAGGATACGCTCTGTATCGTGAGAATCCAGAAGGTTAAACATTACCTCTGAGATTTGTTGCTTGTAGTACATAGACTGGCGATTGATTTCTGAAATAAATTGCTCCGTCTTTTTACGCTGACGCAAGAAATAATCCTTGATACTTTCAGAGAGTGGGTAGTTCATGACCGCATGGAACTCATCCCCTTGTAGCCAAGGCTGAGACGTATGCCAGATTTCACCTAAAATATACAAATCAGGCTTTTTAGCTAGAACTGCCTTTCTAAAATCTTTCCAGAACTGATGGTCAATTTCATTGGCAACGTCCAAGCGCCAAGCATCGATATCAAAATTTTCAACCCAATAAGTTGCAACACTTAAAATAAATTTTTTAACTTCAGGATTTGCCGTATTTAACTTAGGCATATAGCTAGCAAAGGCAAAGGTATGATAAGGGAGTTGTCTTGGATTCTGAAGTTTATCCTCAGTAACTGGGAATTCTTGGATATGGAACCAATCTTTATAAGGTGACTTTTCGCCGTTCTTTAGAACATCCTGCCATTGGACTGACTGGTTGCCAATATGATTAAATACTGCATCTAGCATAATCTTGATACCACGTTTGTGGGCTTCCTCGACTAGATTACGAAAGACTTCCTTGTCTCCAAAGTGACGGTCAATTTCAAAATAATCCGTCGTATCATACTTGTGATTTGTCGTTGCTTCAAAAATCGGACATAGGTAAAGTCCAGTGATTCCCAAATCTTTAAGATAGTCTAAATGGTCAATAATCCCTTGTAAATCTCCACCAAAAAAATCATCCATGTTAGGTGCAATGGCAGCATCCCACTCTCGAGCTCCATCTGGAGTCAAATTAGGATTTCCATTAGCAAATCGTTCTGGGAAAATCTGATACCAAACGGTATTTGAAACCCAGTTAGGAACTTGGCAACCGTCAATTTTGTGAATATAAGGAAGCTTCAAGCCATTCCCTTCAGCATCCAAGTTTTCTTGAGTATGTTCTACACACCCCTTATCACCGTAAAAAACACCCTGACCTTCCTCATCAAGGATCTCAAAGAGATACTGAATGCGAGCGAAATCAACCGATACCGTAACTTGCCAATAGTCAAATAGGGCATCTGAGGTTACTTTGGTCATTTCTTTCTTAGCTTCATACTTATCCTCAATGAAAATAAAGGGATCTCCATAGTGTAAGATAACCTTCTGGACATCATTTTTCTTCGTTCTAATTCGGATATGTAGCTGACCTTCTTTGTAAAGATAAGCATATTCTGATTCTGGTCTATGATAAATGGCTGTTAATTCCATCATTTGTCTCCTAAAATTAATAAAACGCAAACGTTTTCATAATTGCTAGTTCTAGTATACTATTTTAGCTGTTTATTTGCAATTTTTATACTAGTTTTACGATAGGTATATTGATGGACAAGGGTAAAATTGAGTAGACTCTTTTTGAGCTTTAAAAAGAGAGTTTCCATGAACTGGAAAACTCTCTATCATTACGAATCAGATGATTAGAATAAATGCTATTTAATATCTTTAATCTTCTAAAATGAAAATTTCTTCAACATGTAGTTGTAGCAATCTTGCAATTTTCATTGCTAGTTCAAGTGTAGGATTGTACTTGTCATTCTCGATAGCAATAATGGTTTGTCGACTAACTCCTAATATTTTTGCCATATCTTCCTGACGTAGTCCTTCAGACTTTCTTAGCTGTTTGATATTATTTTTCATACAGCATTAGTATTTCTGAAAACAATAAATGCCAATTGCCAAAACTACGATAAGGATAACAACCATCAAAATCACTCCTTGAACAAGTTTATTTGGTTCTTTAAAATCCTCATCACCGTCAATCATTTTCTGTTTTATGGCAGTTTGTGCAAATCCTTGAACACAAATAGATAAACATAAAATCAGACATGGTAACATTTCAAGTTTAATGCCTTTTGTAATAGATTGATAAATATTAAATACTGTCCATCCACATAAGCCAAATAGAGCCATTTTATAACCCCATTCCTCAGAACGTAGCTGAATCGCTCTGTCCATTTCATCCATTTTTCTCATAGTCCTGTTTCTCCAATCCGTCAAAATAATGTCAAGAGCTCTTTACATTTCTTATTATACTCTAAATCGATAAAATGTCAAGATATTTTAACATTTTTAATTTTTTTATTTTCTTCATCTATTCTAAGAATATTACTAACTCAGTCTCACATCCTAGTCAATCTGACAAAGGGCAAGTTCTTTTAATCCTATTTTATCTTGATTTCATAAGCTTCGGCTATAGATATACTTTCAGTTATGTTAGACTCGAAGTTTATCCTCTCTTTTCTGCTTTCTTATCTCTATTTATACCTTAAATGGGCTTAATCGTTATAAACTGCCTGTTTATCATGAGATATTTGTCTACAAATTGACAACAGAAAAAATAAAAAGCCATTCCTCAAGGGAACAGCTTTCTCACTTATAATTAAAAGTTTCTCCAGCTAACTTATCTGCTAACTTGGGAAAGAGAGTATAAAACTTGTGGGCTAGATTGAGTAAGACTGGAAGATTAAGCTCTCGTTTATTTTTTCCTATGGTCTTAACGATTTTTTTAGCTACTGCATCTGGCTCGAGTAGGAAGCGGTCGACCGATTTGAGGTAGGCCCCATCTGGGTCTGCCTGGTCAAAAAATCCTGTACGGATAGGTCCTGGATTAACAGTTGTCACATAGACACCATAGGGCATGAGCTCAAGGCGAAGAGCATTTGAAAAACCAATGGCCGCAAACTTGGTCGCAGAATATAGACTAGACTTAGCAGTCGCAATCAATCCTGCCATGCTGACGATATTGATGATATGACCTTTTCGAATCTCCTTCATACGAGAAGCAACCAAACGAGACAGATTCATCAAAGCAAAAGTATTGACTTCAAACATTTGATGAATATCTTGATTAGAAATCTTGTCAAAATCTTCAAAAATCCCATATCCAGCGTTGTTAATCAAGACATCAATCTTACCATAACGCTGATAGAGTTCAGCAACTAGTTCCTCTAAGGATTGAACGTCGGTAATATCAATTTCAATCAATTCTGCCCGAGGATGATTTCCGTATAGCTGAACTAGTTTTTCCTTATTTCTACCTAGCAAAATGAGTTGGGCTTGAGGTAAGAGTTTGACCATTTCTTGGGCTAGATCCCCGCTAGCACCTGTAATGAGAATAGTAGACATACTTTTCCTTTCTCAATCTTCTAGATTTCCACTTCTTCCAAGTCTTTGACCACATGGACGTTTTCAAAAATCGTTGCAGCATCTTTCTTAAACTGGCTGATATCTTTTGAAAGGAAACGGGCGCTGATATGATTGAGCAAGAGTCGCTTAGCTCCCGCTTCTGCCGCTACCTGAGCAGCCTGCATATTGGTGGAGTGACCGTGATTACGAGCAATCTTCTCGTCTCCCTTGCCATAAGTAGACTCATGGACAAGAACATCCGCATTGACACCAAGACGCACACTGGCATCTGTTTTACGAGTATCTCCCAAAATGGTGATAATCTTACCAGGTCGCGGTGCAGAGATATAGTCTGCTGCCTTGATTTCTCTTCCGTCTTCTAAGACAACATCCTGCCCGTTTTTGATTTTTCCAAAGAGTGGTCCAAATGGTACACCAGCAGCCTTGAGCTTTTCAGCATTCAGAGTGCCTTCTAGGTCCTTTTGCATGATACGATAGCCGACACAGAAAATAGTGTGATCCAACTCTTCCGCATACACCGTGAATTTATCTGTTTCAAGAATTTTCCCTAGAGAAGCTTGGTCAAATTCATGGAAATGAATCTTATAGGGCAGGCGTGAACCTGACACTCGTAGACTGGTCAAGACAAAAGATTTGATGCCTTGGGGACCATAGATTTCTAAATCTGTCTGCTCTTCATTAGCCTGAAAAGCACGACTAGAGAGAAAACCAGGCAATCCAAAGATATGGTCTCCATGTAAATGGGTGATAAAGATTTTGCTGATTTTTCGTGGTCGAATCGTAGTTTCCAGAATGCGATTTTGCGTCCCTTCTCCACAGTCAAAGAGCCAGACTTCGTTAATCTCGTCCAAGAGTTTCAGGGCGAGACTTGAAACGTTGCGGGCTTTAGAGGGCTGACCAGCCCCCGTTCCTAAAAATTGAATATCCATTCGATACTTTCTAATTAATCAATATATAACATAGCGGTTCTATTTTCCGAGCGGTAATAAAATTTGCCAGAAAAAGCTCTAGCTTCTTGTAGTAAATCCTCTTGGCTATATCCCTTAAGTCGCTTTCTTCCATCTGCTAAATTTTCCAGATCTGTCAAGGCTGTGAGATTTTCCAGGCTGACTACTTCCTCTTCACCAATCGCCTTCATGTAAATCTTACCAGACTCCACAAAAACTAGCTGATGGGGAAAAATTTGCGCTATTTCAAAGAGTAATTCATCCGTAATTGCTTCCTCGTTCTCTGAGAAAATGCGACCAAGTCCTTCTTTCTCGTAGCAAAATCCAAAGGATTTACCAGATAGATTGAGACGAATAAAGGGCTTGCTTTCCAAAGCGAAACTTGGTTCAGCATTATAGAGGTTCAGTTCTTGGCTGACTTCTGCAAAATAATCGGTCGCAGCTTGAGGACTTTTTTTCTGGTAGAGCTCGGCAAAGTAGGCATTCACTACGCTGGGTGGAGGTGTAATGAGAGCTAGTTGCTCCTCTTCAGACCTACCAGCTAAAAGTTGGTCCAGATAGACCTTGTCTAGACTTGTATAGCCACCATACTTGAGGGCTAACGTTTTGATATCAGTCATAAAATTCTTCTAATCTCCATTTATTTTTCTCAGAAATGTAGCCTGTGATGACTTCTCCATCATCTTGGTAGTCACGTTCTTCTAGAATCGCAACACTTTCTAAATCATGAATCTTGTAAGATTTAGAAAACGGTACGCGCAGGATAAAGGGTTCAAAAATTTCCTTAATCTTATCCAGCAATAAAGCCTGCAACTGTTCTCGACTATCCTCAGACTTTGCCGAAATCAGCGCATAAGGCGTTTGAGTAGGTGTGAAATCCTCCACCAAATCTGCTTTATTATAAAGGGTTAAGCGAGGAATATCCTCCATGTCCAAATCTTTCATGATGGAGAGGACCGTTTTTTCATGTTCCTCATGGTAGGGATTGCTAGCATCGATGACATGGACCAGGAGATTTACATGCTTGCTTTCTTCCAAGGTTGATTTAAAACTCGACACCAACTCTGTCGGTAGATCTTGGATAAATCCAACGGTATCTGTCAAGGTTACTTGTAGATTGCCCCCCAGATGGATGCTTTTAGTTGTTGCATCTAGAGTTGCAAAAAGCTCATCCGCTTCATACTGGGTCTTGCTGGTCAAAGTATTCATAATAGTTGACTTCCCAGCATTGGTGTAACCGATCAAACCAATCTTAAAGGTACTTGACTCCAAACGTTTTTCTCGAACTGTCGCTCGGTTTTTCTCAACTACCTTGAGTTGACGTTCGATATCTGTAATCTGGTTGCGAACACTACGACGGTTAAGCTCCAGCTGACTTTCACCTGGACCACGGGAACCAATTCCCCCTGCCTGACGGCTGAGCATAATCCCCTGACCAACCAAACGAGGCAAGAGGTATTTGAGCTGAGCTAGATGCACTTGGAGTTTGCCTTCATGGCTTCGAGCTCGCATGGCAAAGATATCCAAAATCAACTGCATACGGTCAATGACCTTGACACCTAACACTTCCTCTAAATTAACATTTTGTCGAGGTGTCAGACGGTTATTGACAATGACAGTCGTGATTTCTTCTGCGTCCACCATTTGAGCAATTTCTTCCAACTTACCAGAACCGACAAAGGTCTTAGAGTCGTATTTTTCTCGTTTTTGTCTGTAGCTATCGACTACAAGTGCTCCAGCTGTCTTAGCTAGACTAGCCAACTCTTCCATGGAGAGGTCAAAATTATCCATGCCCTGGAGTTCAACACCAATGAGCAGGACTCGTTCCTCTTTTTTCTCCGTTTCAATCATTTAAAAACTCCTCAATCTGGCTTAAAATACGCTCTTTAACACCAGATTCTCCTATATGATAAAAGGTCACCTGCATGCGATTGCGGAACCAAGTTAGCTGGCGCTTGGCAAAACGACGAGTCGCCTGCTTGAGACTATCGCTAGCCTCCTCCAAACTCTGCTCTCCTCGAAAATAGGGGAAGAGTTCCTTGTAGCCAATCCCTTTAGCAGCCTGCACATCTGGATAATGGTCAAACAACCACTTGGCTTCGTCTAGAAGTCCAGCTTCAAACATCAAATCCACTCGGTGGTTAATCCGTTCATACAATTGACTCCGCTCATCATCCAGACAAATAATCAGAGCTTCATAAGGACTCTCCTGATTTTCCAAATCTTGAGAAAAATGAGCAATTTCCATGGCACGCATGGCACGACGACGATTAAACTGGGGAACTTCAAGACCTGCTTGCTCTAGGAGTTGGGCTAACTCCTCATCTGAAAAAGGCTCTAGACTAGCACGATAAGCTAAAATGTCCTCATGTGGTGTCTCTCCACCTAAATGATATCCTTCTAGCAGACTTTGGATATAAAGTCCTGTCCCACCAGCGATAATAGCAAGTTTCCCGCGATTTTGAATATCCTCGATGGCTGCCTTTGCTTCTGAAACAAAATCAAAAGCCGAGTAAGACTCGGTTACATCTCTCACATCAATCAAGTGATGAGGGACAGTTGCCTGCTCCTCCAGACTTGCCTTGGCTGTTCCAATATCCAGTCCTCGGTATACTTGTTGGCTATCCCCACTGACTACTTCACCATTGAATCGCTGAGCAACTTCAATGGCTAGGGCAGTCTTTCCAACTGCAGTTGGACCAACAATCACAATTATTTTGCTTTTCATCGTTTTTCCTTGAAAAATTCCCATTTTTTCGTTACTATTATTATATCACAAAATAGACAGGCAGAAAAATGCTATATCTTAAGCTATTTCCGTCTGATTTATAAATAAAAGGAGGAAGACTCATGGCTAAAGGATTTGCTAAAGGTCTCGTAACAGGTGTTGCAGGAACTGTTGCTGCTGTTGCAGGTGCAGTATACGCATTCAAAAAGAAAGTGATTGAACCAGAAGAACAAAAAGCAGCTTTCATCGAAGAAAACCGTAAAAAAGCAGCTCGCCGTCGCGTATCACGCTAAGCAACAAAAGAAGTTGGAATTTCCAACTTCTTTTTTTCTATTCTTTTATACTTGAAAATCAAAGAGCAAACTAGGAAGCTAGCCGCAGGTTGCTCAAAGCACTGCTTTGAGGTTGTAGATATGACTGACGAAGTCAGTTACATATATCTACGGTAAGGCGACGCTGATGTGGTTTGAAGAGATTTTCGAAGAGTATTAAATAGCTAGGTCAAACTTCAACTGCGGTTTCACTGGATCATAGTCAACCAACTCAAAATCTTCTGCTTTAATATCAAAGAAGTTGGTCTTGTCTGGTACATTCAAGACCAAACGTGGTTGGCAATTTGAAGGCTCACGACGGAGCAATTCTTGAGCTTGTTCAAATTGATTATCATAGATGTGAAGGTTATTGATAAAGTAGAAGAATTTCCCAACCTTCCAGCCAAAATGTTTAGCAATCATCATTTGAAGCGCCACATACTGCATGGCATTGATGTGATGAGCTACCAGCATATCGTTAGAACGCTGGGTCAAGGTTGCATCCAGATAGATGTCCCCATCTACACGACGGACATCAAACATGGTCTGGAAGGCACATGGAAGAAGGCCGTCTGTTTCCTCAAAAGCTTGGTAATCCCAGAGAGAGATGATATTGCGACGGTTCCAAGGATTGGCTTCTAACTGTTTGAGAATCTTGTTAATGATGTCATGCTTCTTAACAACAGCCCCGTAACGCTCACCGATTGTCCCTGTATCTCCAACTTCCCAGTCATTCCAGTAGTGAACATTGTACTTGTCATTGAGAATTTCTAGACTATTTGTCTGGTCTTGATAAATCCAAAGCACTTCTTTTATAGCTGATTTGATTGCGATTGGACGTAGGGTTGTGATGGGAAATTCACCCTTAGACAAATCATACTCCGCAAAAGCACCTGTAATGTACTTGGAGTTGGCTACTGTTCCATCCTTATACTTGGGACGAGCTTGTTCTGAAAAGACTCCTTCATTGAGAATTCGCTCAATATTTTCTTTAAAAATCTTATCTGCTTTTGTCATTTACTCTCTCCTCAACGTTTATTCTTAACTAGTATAGCATAAAAAAAGAAAGGAGGAAAATCACTCGCTTCAAGATAGTGATTTTCTCCTTCTTTTGCTTCTTATTGCAAGACAAGAGATGCTGCCCCAATTACTCCAGCGTCATTTCCTAGAGTTGCAAGAGCTAGCTTAGTTGTTGTACGAACTTGTGGGAAGGTATTTTCATCATAAACCTTTTGCACACCTTGGAGAAGGAATTCCCCCGCAGCTGAAACTCCACCACCGATAACAATCGTTGATGGATTTAGGATAGAACCGATGTTGGCACACGCAATACCCAAGTAACGTGAGAAGTTACGGTAAACGATCAAGGCAAGGTCGTCCCCTTCTTTTGCAAGATCAAAGACAGTTTTGGATGTTACTTCTTCACCGTCGTCGATCAAGCGTTTCAAGGCCGCATCGCCTTCGTATTCATCTGCATAACGACGAGTCAAGTTGACAATACCTGTTGCTGAAGCTACTGTCTCAAGACAGCCTTTTTTACCACAAGTACATGGGATTGGTTGGTCAAAGTCAACTGTGATATGTCCAAGTTCACCTGCAGCACCTGCAACACCGTGAAGCAATTTACCTTCTGCCACGATACCGCCACCAACACCTGTACCAAGAGTCATAAAGACAACGTCTGGTTGGTTTTCACCAGCACCCATCCAACGCTCACCAAGAGCAGCTACGTTAGCGTCATTGTCGATAAAGAATGGAATACCCAAGGCTTTTTCCATCTTTTCTTTGATTGGTTGAAGAGTTTTCCAGTTGAGGTTGTAGGCTCCGATAACAGTTCCATTTTCACGGTCAACTACACCAGGTGAACCCATACCAATCCCTTGGAAATCAGTCGCAGCCAATCCAAGCAATTCAAAACGATGTTGAATAGACTCAATCATATCATCTACAATGTGGCTTCCTTCGTCCAAAATGTTGGTCTTGATAGACCATTTTTCTTGGATTTCTCCTTCTTGAGTTAAAATTGCAAACTTGACAGAAGTTCCACCAAGGTCAATCCCAATAATCTTTTGACTCATCTTTTTCTCCTTATCCTTAATTGAAAATGCTTATAGTAATAGTATAACAAAAACTACTTATCAATGCAGAGGTTTGCATTAACTTTACAGAATTTTTTCTATTCTATGGTTTCCACAAACCAGAAGCATCTACATAATAGCGTCCACCATCCACTCGTTCATTCTTAGCCATTTTACCATCCGATTTCAAATAGTAATTTCCTTGCCATGCATTGCGTGCATAAGATCCATCTGATTTGAGGTAATACCAAGATTGGTAAGAAGAGTCATAGACCCATTCACTCTGAGCCATTTTCCCATTTGACTTGAGGTAATATGCACCTTGCCAAGTATTATGCGCATAAGATCCATCTGATTTGAGGTAATACCAAGCTTTGTAGTAAGAATCATAAATCCATTCACCCTGAGCCATCTTACCATCTGATTTGAGATAGTAACTTCCCTGCCAAGTATTGCGTGCATAAGATCCATCTGATTTGAGGTAATACCAGGCTTGGTAATAGTTATCGTATACCCACTCATTCTCAGCCATTCTTCCATCTGACTTGAGATAGTAAGCACCCTGCCAAGTATTTGTTACTGTTTTCCCATTTTCAGAAAAATAGTACCAAGATCCATTCTGACGAACCCAGCCACTTTCAGCTGCTACACTTGAGGTAGGTGCTGCACTATTTGGTGCTACATTGGTGTTAGCTTGTGATGTACTCGACTTTTTCTCTTTTAAAACACCCTTAGGCGCATTCTTCGATTCACAGGCAATCCCATCATGATCCTTATCTAGAGTAGTAGAATACCCTGGTTCTCCCTTATGAATATCTGCATAACCATTCTCCCAAGCTTCCTTACAGCTTGAAAAATGGATACTTTCATCTGCCACAACTGGATGTAAAAACAAAGCTAGAGCAGGTAAAGAAGCTAGACCAAGTTTTAATAAATGACGTTTGTTCATGATTTCCTCCTAAAATTATAATATTAATCTCGATATTATTTTATCAAACTTATTTCAGCAATTCAAGAAAACTTCTAGTTATTTCTGCAAACTCTTTTGGTTTTGCCCTATTCAAGATATGAGGGCCGTCAGGGATAATCTGAAATTAAGAATCTGGCAACAGTTGTTGAATACCTACCATAACCTTTAGATTAGGCTTATCCATGTAAAAAAATTAGTTTCATTTAGTTCTCCTTCACTGACAACTCATACAAGCCCCTAACTGCATTACAGCCATAAATAACTTCTGCTTCTTTCAAATCTGATAAAATCAAGACCTTCTCTTCTACCTGCCCACTTTCAAGTAAATGCTGGCGATAAATCCCTGATAAAATGCCAAGAGTACTAGGTGGGGTATAGAGCTTACCATCCATTTTTAAGATTAGATTCCCAATGGAGGTCTCAAGCAATTTTCCATCAGCAGTGTGATAGATGATTTCCTGCTCTCCCACTGTCAAATGTGGTCGGTGTGTCGTCTTAAAGTAGGTAAAGGCCTGCTCCAAATCCGCTTCCTGTAGACAAAGTTTGGCCTGACAAAAGTTAGAGCTAAGTGGTGTCAATACTTGTCGTTCAATTTCAATCTCTCCAGATTTGCTGAGACTGATTCGTATCCGATAATCTTGACAGATGTCACAAGACTGGTACTCCTTCTCTATTTTTTGTCTCAAAACTTCTTGGTCAAATGGAAAGGCAAAATAACGACTAGCCTTTTGCAATCTTTCTAGATGTTGCTTTTCAAAGAGCAATTTTTTCTGGTTGATTTTCCCTGTCGTAATCAGCTGAAAACAAGGCTGTTTTCGATAAAGAACCGCTGCTTTTTGCTGGACTTCACGGTATTCTGACTCCCAAGTACTATCCCAAGTGATGCCACCTCCGACACCATAGATGGCTTGCCCTCCATGCAGTTGAATGGTTCGAATGGCTACGTTGAAAATCCGTCTACCATTGGGAAGTAAGAGTCCAAATGTCCCACAGTAAACTCCTCTGGGTTGGGGTTCCAAGTCCTTGATAATTTCCATGGTCGCTATCTTGGGAGCTCCTGTGATGGAGCCACATGGAAAAAGCGAACGGAAGATTTCTACTAGATCAACATCCGGTCGTAACTGACTCTTGATAGTCGAAGTCATCTGCCACACCGTAGAATACTGCTCCACTTGGCATAAACGCTCCACATGCTCACTACCAACCTCAGAAATACGATTCATGTCATTGCGCAAGAGATCCACTATCATCATGTTTTCTGAACGATTTTTGGGATCCTGTTCCAACCAAGCCGCCTCTTTCAAGTCGTCATCGTTATTCAAACCACGTTTAGTCGTCCCCTTCATAGGACGAGTCGTCAACTCACGACCATTTTGCTCAAAAAAGAGTTCAGGACTCATGGAAATCACTGCCATATCATCATGCTCTACGTAGGCATTATATCCCGCTTCCTGCTCAACCACCATACGATTGTAAATGGCAAAAGGATTAGCACTTAAATTCTGCTTGAGTTGGACAGTATAATTGACCTGATAGGTATCTCCTTGTCTTAAATGATGGTGAATTTGGGCAATCGCCTTTTCATAGTCCTCAGCAGATGTTACTTCCTGCCAATTTGATGGCAAATCCACCTCCTCATAAGTCAGAGGGATACTGGATTTTTCTACACTATCATGAATAGTGAAATAGAGGAGATACTCTCCTAACAAGGGACCTGAGTGTACTGCTAATTTTTCCTCAAAAGCTGGTGCAGCCTCATAGCTGACATAGCCCACCACATAGTAGCCTTGCTCTTGGTAGCTTTCCACTTGTGCTAATAAGTACGCCACTTGTGCTAAATCTCTGGTTTTTAACTCTTTGATAGGCTGGGTAAAGGTGTATCTCTCGCCCAAAGCCCTAAAATCAATCACTGTTTTTCTATGCATATCCTAAGTATACCATAAAAGCCAGATCCCAAACAGGAGATCTGGCTTTTTAACTAATATGGTTGAGAAAACTTACTCAACATAACCCAACAAATAGCCATAGCCCTTTTCTTCCATTTGATCCTTAGGAATAAAGCGAATGGACAGACTATTGATACAATAGCGTAGACCTCCCTTGTCCTGAGGTCCATCTGTAAAGACATGTCCTAGGTGAGAATCCCCTGTTCGACTTCTGACTTCTGTTCTGACCATATTGTATGACTTGTCTTCCTTGTAGGTCGCAACATCTGGACTGATAGGCTGGGTAAAACTTGGCCAACCACAGCCCGATTCGAATTTATCTTTCGAAGAAAAGAGAGGTTCGCCAGTCGCAACATCCACATAAAGACCTGCTTCAAATTGATCCCAGTAACGATTTGAAAAGGCACGTTCTGTTTGACCATTTTGAGTCACGGCATACTCCTCTGGAGACAAAAGTTTTTTCAATTCATCGTCGCTCGGTTTTGGATATTGACTTGCATCAATAACAGGATAGGCTGCTTGATTGACATTGATATGACAATATCCATTAGGGTTTTTCTGGAGATAGTCTTGGTGGTAGTCCTCAGCCACAATAAAGTTTCTTAAGGATTCCTTTTCTACCGCTAAAGGTTGGTCGTACTTCTTAGCAACTTGATCAAAAACTTGATTGATGACTTCTAAATCTTTCTCATCTGTATAGTAGACTCCTGTTCTGTACTGAGTTCCCACATCATTTCCCTGCTTATTCTTACTGATTGGATTGATAATGCGGAAATAATGGAGCAAAATTTCTTTTAAAGAGATTTGATTGGCATCATAGGTCACATGAACAGTCTCAGCATGTCCAGTCTGGCCGATCAATTCATACTGGGTTGTTTCTCCTCTCCCATTAGCGTAGCCAGAAACAGCATCTGTCACACCTGCTACTCTTGAAAAATACTCTTCGACTCCCCAGAAACAACCTCCTGCTAGATAGATATCATGTAAGTCAGCATCTTTACTTGGTTGAGTTTTTTTCGTGACTTTTTGTCCTTGACTAACTGCTGCCTTCTCGATTTGAGTGGTATCTGTGTAGCTTGCGCTCCTTTTTTCCAAAAGAAATAAAAGTCCAATAATAATGCAAATGATGATTCCTATGAATACAATTATTTTTAATTTATCATTCATGATGAGCCTCTAATCTATGCTTTTTAGCGTCTGTAAAATAGTTTCCTTGTCCATAAAACCTGGCTGGGTCTTGACTAGTTTGCCTTCTTTATCGATAAAGGCCTGAGTCGGATAAGAACGAACTCCGTAACTCGCCAAAAGTTGTCCCGAAGGGTCTAACAATACTGGTAAATCTTTATAGTCCAAGACCTGATACCATTTCTTGAAGCCTTCTTCTGCTTGCTCGCCTTTTTGACCAGGAGAAACGACTGTCAAGATGACATAGTCATCACTTGCTTCTTTTGCAAGTTCATCTGTATCAGGAAGACTGGCTAGACAAATAGAGCACCAAGATGCCCAAAATTTGAGATAGACCTTTTTACCTTTGTAATCTGATAGATGGTAGTTTTTCCCATCAACTCCCGTGAGTTCAAAATCTGGAACTACTTCTCCTTTTTTTGCTACCTGAGAGCTAACTTGCGCTTGTTTGTCTTCATTTTGCTTATCAGCCTGGCTCCCCATCTGATTTTTACAAGCTGACAGACAGAGTAGACTAGCGCAGACCAATACAGTTTCTTGCCATTTTTTCATCTTCATCACCTTTCTCACTCCTCATATGAATATAGAAATTGTATTATAGCTCTATTATATACCTACCATACTAAAAATACTTAGAATCTGTTTGGAAAATCAATAATCTTCTTGATTACAAAAACTCCCACCTGCTAAGCAGATGAGAGCTTTGGATTATTTAAAGATAGAAGTTTTAAAGCTATCTGTTTGTTGAAGAAGTTTCTTGAAGACCTTTTCTTTAAGTGATACGGTATTGTCAAATTTAACAGATCCCTTACTTAGAGTAGCCTTATCTTTATCAACTGCTTCAGCAAATGCGCGTTTCAAGTCTTCATAGCTATTGTATGTTTTACCATCGATTTCAATAGATTGAATTCCATTTTTGGCACTTGTCACAACTTCTTTGAAATAAGCTTTCTTCCAATCTTCAAGATTGTTGAATTTTCCTTCAGAAATCTTATTAATGATGAAGTCATCACCTAGAGTCTCTTTACCAGCTTTCTTAGATTCAGCTTTTAGCATATTAGATGCATAGTTTAAGAATCCTTTTTCGTAGCCATAGTAACCCCAGATTCTGAAAGTATTATGTTTAAATGACATCGCTCCAGGAGCACCTTCACTTGTGTTACCACCATAGATACCAGACATCATTGGAACGTTCACATAAGCAGAATCAAAGTCAGTAGGATTATAAACTCTGTTACCTGGACCACGGTTAGTCATAAAGTTATTGGTTACTAAGTCATCTACTGTACGTAAAGGAATAGCTTTTTCCTCATCACTTAAAGGTCTAACCTTATCGAATTGGTTCTTGGTGTTATTTCCTCGGTATTGCTTATCAACCTTCTTGAACCAAGCATTATTCAAATCTTGATTTGCCTTATCGAGAACAGCCTCTCCTTCCAGATAATCCAGAAGCATGAGGGTGTCATTGTAGCCCTTCATGTAACGATCAATTTCGTCACGAGACTTCAGATCATTTGGATTGGTGTTATACCATTGATTTCCATCATTTGGACGTTCATAAGCCATATTGAGACCTAGGGCTTTGTATTCACCGTTTGGATTTGATACGGATGGAGTTTGCAACATTCCTTGTGCAAATGCTTCAAGGTCAGTTCCTTCACGGTGTCTTGAGCCACCTAGATAAACCATTCGATCATTGACGTGAGTCGTTTCGTGAGTAAAGGCAGAAACTCCAAAATCACTAATCATGTCCGTCACCATAAAGAAGACAGAATCATCCTTATATGGATTCGCATAAACGCGAGCCACAGCTCCCATACGCCAATCAGTCGTATGGTAACGGTCTGTAGGTCCATACAATTCACGGATAGGCGCCACATCTTTACCACTGTTTGTATGGCCATAACGGTCAGTACTAATGTCTTTATAATTCTGGTTATCCAGTACAGGTGTTGGAACCATATTATTGCTCTTCAAGAGCTGATTACGTACTTTATCTAGAGATAGACGTGACCAGAAATCTAGGTAATTCTGTTGTCCTTTAGCAACCTTATCAATTTCAGCTTTGAAGGCATTACGCTCTGCTTCAGTGTTCTTACCATATTTTTCAAATGAACTGTAGGCCATGGTATTATATGTTGAAATCAAGAACATATGGGCATCTTTTAAGTTCAACAGAGGTAAAATCATCTTGCCATGCATATCGTTATTTAAGCCTTCGTAAGCTCTATGTTTCTTATCTGCAAAATCAGGATTTGTTGTTTTTGGTTCCACGATATAGACATTATCTTTAGTTGCTTTGATAAACCAATCATTCAAGTCTGTATCTTTTGTGAAGAGTTCCATGTTATATTTCAGGAAGTCATTTAGGTTACCAGAAAGAGTATTTTTAGCAACTACTTCACGGAAGGCATCGTGTGTACGAGTTCCTTTGACATAATCTTCTTTTGAACCAATTTCAATCAAACGGTCTAATACACTTACATTCTTACCATAGAAGTCTGGCTTGAACAACATGAGTTGCTTGATATTGAAATCATCAAACTTCACTCCGTAATAACGGTTAAGGTAAGATAGGCCAAGGAGAATCGCTGCCTTGTTATCATCAATTTTCTTGATCAAAGCACGTTTAGCAGCCTCATCTGTATTTAATTGATGATCCTCATTTTCAACCAACTGTTTCACAAATTTAGTAAGATTATCCTTAACTTCTTTAAAGGTTTCTTCAAGATAAAGGTTCTTAATAGCATTAACTTTGTTTGGACCAGTTCTACCAAGGTGCGTGTAGATTGGGTCAGATTGTAATTCCACAGGACTTAATTTTTCAACAATAGCATTGATGAGATCACTACGGTCCTTGTCAACCATATTCGGAGTATAAACAACTTCACCAAGTTCTGCAATACCGTACTCTTTCACTTGTTTCACTTTTGAATCTTTAGGTGAAATGGTAAGGATATCTTTTGTCTTATCTGCATAGTGGATCATAATATGATCAGCATCAGCCAATTCCGTTACAAAGGTATTGCCTTTCATAGCAGTTACAGACAATATTTCTTTAGTCAAGAGAGGACTTCCTGCGGCTAATTTATTACCTTGGTCTACAATCCACTCTTTATTATAGAAAGGTTGAAGTTTTGCAATATTACGGTAAGCTAGCTCACGAGTTGCATCATAACTATCAATTGCTTTGTACTGATCGTCTTTGTTTAGACTGTTATTAAGCTTGTCTTCAATAGGTTTGCTGCTGGTAAATTTATCAGCAGTGATCCCCATTGCTTCAATTTTCTTCTCGGCTTCAGCCAGTGAGATACTTGGAATTTTACGTGAATTGTTAAAGGATTTTTTACCTTCACTCACGTCATCAACACTATAATTACGTTTGGTTCTTGAATAAGTGAAGTAGTCGTCAGCATCAATATCTGAATGACCAAACACCATCTCACCTGTTTTGACTTTCATCATGGTGATATTGTCTTCAATAGCACCTAAGGCCCAGTTGGTACCCAGCAATCCACCAGACTGAACAGCTTCTTTCAGTTCGATAGAACCTTTAGCAACTGAATTTCTTAGGACCCCTTCTGTACCGACCGTGTAGTTATTAGCACCATTTTGAGATGAATAGACAAGTCCTGCAGCTTTTGCTTTATTACCAGTAATTTCAGCATCAACGTATGCTTTCTCAACAACACCCTTCCAGTTTTCTCCAAGAATACCAGCTAAATAGCCTCCTCTATTGCCAGCAGCGTGAAGTTTACCGATAAAGGCTACATTACTTACTTTTCCACTACCATCAATTTTATTGATAATGCCAGCTACATCATTGTTACCTACAACACTTCCGGTTACTTTGACATTTTCAATAGTTGCATTGTTTTTGATAACATTGGCGATTGGAGCTACTCGATCAACTCCAGGCATATCAATATTGACATTTTCCAGTAAGAGATCCTTAACAGAACCACCTTCAATGTTTCCAAATAATGGTCTAGTGATATTATGAATAGCAAATTTATTACCATCAGTGCTTCCCAATGAACCTTTAAAGGCATTGGTTACATAGGATTTGCCAGCCGGTGGTACATTATTAGCATTCATATTGCTACCAAGCTTAAAGGTACCCGTAGGATTTGCTTGCATAGCTTTTACAAGTTCATTAAAGTCGTAATACACATCACCTTCATGAGCTTTTGGCTTAGGCAAATAGTGTACATACTCTTCAGTGAAACGATTTTCTGCAGTACGTTGAATCAAATCTGGTGCTTTAGCAGTTACTTTGTATAGTTTATTTCCATCTACAGTAACTTCTTCGATTTTATCAACAGCTAGTTTTGTAACCTTGTTATCGTAAGTCGTAACTTTTAAGTAGTAAGGCTTAACATTCGATGGTTTCTCGGACAAGAGACTACTATCGGTCTCATTACCTTGATCATCAACACTGATTAAGCTTGTTTCCTTAATATTTTTGACTTCAACTTTTTTAAGGTCGATTCTCAATGGTTCTTCCTTAAGAACCTCTTCCTCGTCACCATTACCACGATCATACACCATAGTCGTCGCAAGTGTATAATCCTTGTAATAATCTAGATCAGCTAAAGCTGTTGCAAGATTAGACTCTGAAATAGCAAATGTCTTAATAACTTGATCGCCTTTTTTCAACACTGCTTGAATAGACTTGATAGTCACTCCATCTGGTTTTTTAAGGCTATAAGTTGCTTTTGCACTTCGATTCAATTCTTCTGTATCAACTTTAGTTAATGTTAAAGTAGGTTTTTCTAATTCCTTAGTACCTTTTTTGATAATGTGGTCTTGTGCCTGTTCAAGAACTTCTTCTGAAACAGTAGGTGCATCTGCAGTTTTCACACCCTTGATAGTCTTGTAGACTTTGGTAATTTTCTTCGTACCATTCTTACCTATCTGAGCAACTGTTTCAGTTCCCTTGAGTAGACTAGAATCTTGTTCCGTTATCGTTTTAAAAGGAACTTCTTCAACAGAAACTTCTTCGGTTTGGCCTTCAATTGGTTTGGTTCCACGACTGATTTTTTCAGCTACAGGAGCCTTAACAACTTCCGTACTAGTGGTGATAGCTTCACCAACTTTCTCCCCATCTACAGTTTTATAGACACGATGTATGAGTTGACTACCAGCTTCACCCTTTTGAACAACACTTTCTTCATCAGTATAGCGATTAGCATCCGATAGGTATTCTGTAGTGTATGGAATTGTAACAGTTTCTATTTCAGTCACAGTTGATTCTGTCACATTGTATTCTGGCAAGCTAGGTTGAATAAGAGGTTCACCTACGTGGCCCTCTTCTTGAGTTCCTTTGGCTGTTACTTCTCCTGTATAGGCTGGAAGTTCTGGCTGAATAAGAGATTCACCTACATGACCTTCCTCTTGGGTACCCTTGGCTGTTACTTCTCCTGTATAGGCTGGAAGTTCTGGCTGGACAAGAGATTCACCTACATGACCTTCCTCTTGGGTACCCTTGGCTGTTACTTCTCCTGTATAGGCTGGAAGTTCCTGTTGGATTAGAGATTCACCTACATGACCTTCCTCTTGAGTACCTTTAGCAGTTACTTCTCCTGTAAACTCTGGAAGGTCTTCCTGGACAAGAGATTCGCCTACATGACCTTCTTTTTGGGTGCCCTTTGCTGTAGTTTCCTCTGTTTGGGCTGGAGGCTCTGGTTGGACAGGTGGTTCTTCTATAGGAGCTTCTCCATGGATGTTCTCAGTCGTTTCTTCACTTGTATTAACCGGAGGTTCTGGTTGAACAAATGATTCGCTTCCGTGTGTTTCTTCCCGTGTTACTGTAGTTGTCGTTCCTTGGCTGTAGGTTGGAAGTTCTGGTTGAACAAATGGTTCTCCTTCACGAGCTTCTTGTGTCACTTTATCTGTAACCAAGTTGTTGTCTTGATTATTTTCAGGCATAGAAACTTTAAAATCAGCTTCTTTGAAGTAACCAATATAGTCATATCCATCAATTTGAATGACTCCGTTGGCTAAATCTTCTTGACTACAAGCAGAGATTGTTTGGTTATAAGATAAAAGAATTTGATTTTCAAAAGCTTGAATCGTCTGAGGAACAAAGTAGCTACCCCCAAGTGCACCAATAAATAGAATACCTGCTATCTTATTAGGTCGCTTCTTAGAAATCACAAGTACAGCTAATGAAGCTGTCGCAAAACCAAGACCAACGAGACCTAACTCCTTACTTCCAGTATTTGGTAAATGTTGCGTATTAACTTCTTTTTTTCTATAGACAAGATAAACAACGTCATCTTGTTGTAAATCAGAAGGGAGTTCCTTATGAATAAGGGCTTTTTCAGCTTCTGTCAGCTCTTGCTCTGCCAAATAGCGATAGTGTACCTGATTTGGCTCACAAACTTCATTAGCCGCTACTTGATCAAGCAAGAGATTATTAGCACCAAAAAGCAAAGCCCCAATAACAGCAGAACCAACTCCGACAGAGAATTTCCTAATAGAATATTTTATAACCTTTTCAACTTGTTTCTTTTCCATTTTACAATTTCCTAATAGTGTCTTGTAGATATTGAGCACGCGCCCCACCGATTAATTTCGGACGACTAGCAAGGGCTGTTACATGTGCATGACCGATTGATTTCAAGACTGGACGTATAGGCACTTGAACATGCTTGATATGCATCCCTATAGCTGTGTCACCAATATCGATCCCTGCATCTGCCTTGATAAATTCAACCTCAACTGGGTCTTTCATATAGCGAAAGGCAGCCAATTGACCAGAACCCCCTGCATGTAGAGTAGGCAGAACACTCACAATCTCCAGATTGTATTTGATTGCGACCTCTCGTTCCACTACCAAGGCACGATTAACATGTTCGCATCCCTGAACTGCTAGATGAATCCCTCTAGTTGATAGGATTTCTAAGATTTTTTGAACAATCAATTCTCCAATTTCTTGACTAGAGGCTTTCCCGATGCGACCTCCTATCACCTCGCTAGAAGATAAGCCCAAAACAAAGAGAGCTCCCTCATGGAGAGAAGCCTTTGCCAATACATCTTCTAGGATTTCCTCTACCTCTTTTTGTAAATGTCCTTGGTCCATACTTTACCTCGCTTACTTCCTTCTATGATATCCTTTTTTCATCATTTTAGCAAGCTAGGGACATTGGCCTAAGTCCTATTGACTCTTCTACTTTTTAATCAAAAAAGACAGAGAATTTATATCCCTGCCTCATTTTTATCTATCTTTAGACCTTTTGAAGTCCTTGAACAGCATCATGATTGATGATGACTTGTCCATATTCTTGAAGGACTGAGCGACTGATATCACTATCATCCGCAAATTCGCGCATACGTGCCAATAACCATGCTGGATAAAGACTTGGATGATCCTCTACATCAACCAAAACTGTTAGATAGTATTGGTCATTCATCTTGTAGAGTTCTGAAGTCTCCATTTGGTAATCAACCGTTTTAGCAAAAGAAACTAAACTAGCTAGGTTGTCAAAACGTAAGATGTAGTAGATATAAGGTTCTCTTTTCCCTTCATCCACCTCAGCAATTTCATCAATTGATGCTTCCTCTTCTTTTTCAACCTGCTCTAAAGATTGAATGGCTTCAATATCCTCTTTAGTTTTCTCTGCCATGGTTTTCTCCAAAGTCTTCAAAAATTCATCTGGAGACATTTTCGCTAACTCATCCATATCTGGAAGATCTGCCAAATCCTCAAAATCCAAGTTCTGGTCAATCTTAGATTTCGTCACAAAGACGTCGACCTTATCAGGCTTCGGTGTCACTCGGAAACTAAGCATTCCTGTATCCAAAAAGCTGTCTGGCATTTCTAACTCATCCAAGATTGCATAGAAAAACTCTTCTGTTTTTTCCTGTGGAACGAGAAAGTCTGCGATTTCCATTCCACGATCCATCAAATCTTCTAAAGACATCGTGATTTTTAAAGTCGTATCACTGATTTGTTTCATTTTCATAGTTCGTAACCTCATACTTTCAGTTCTATCTATTATACAAGATTTAAATGATTTTATCAAAAGAATGGCGTTGGAATGTGATATAATACTAGTATCTAGTTTAGAATATAAGAAAGAAAATTTCATGAAAAATATAAAAGTTAATGCTTTGGCTAGCTTACTGGTCAATATTTTAAATATCGTTTTTCCATTGATTACTAATCCCTATCTAACACGGATTCTTAGTAAATCAAATTACGGTTACTTTAACACTGCTAACACCTGGGCAAGCTTTGTCATTCCACTAGCTGCCTTTGGGATTTACAATTATGGGATTCGAGCTATCAGTAAGGTTAAGGATGATAATAAAAAGATCAATTATGTCTTCTCTAAGTTATTCTATATTTCCCTGATTACTTCAATTCTGACAACAGCTATCTATTTCCTCTTTATTCACTTTGATACCAGTATTATCAATCTAAAAATCCTTTACTATATCCTTGGAGTCCAAGCCCTCTTTCAATTCCTAAATATCGAGTGGATGAATGAAGCCTACGAGAACTATTCTTTTATTCTTTATAAAACACTGGTTATCCGGATTGGAATGTTGGTTTCTATCTTTACCTTCGTCAAGACACCTGATGACATCGTCCCTTATGCTACAATCATGAGTGTGACAACTATCATCAACTATCTACTCAGCTTCCTCTGGATTAAACGAGAGGTATCCTTTGTTAAGATTGAGTTCATCGAACTTCTCAAATCATCTAAACCACTCTTAACCATGCTCCTTCTAGCAAATGCCAATATGCTCTATACCTTGCTGGATCGTATGTTCATTACTAAAGGACCTGATGAGAATTTCATCTCCTATTACACCATCGCTTCCAGCATCGTTATGCTGATTGCTAGTGTTCTTAGTGGAGCTATCAACGTCAGTATACCACGACTTGGTTATTATCTAGGAAAAAAAGATTTTATTTCTTATAAAAATTTGGTCAATCAGGGCGCGTCACTCTTTTACTTCCTCATGGTCCCTACCAGTATTGGTATTATGGTTTTAGGAACCTATGCTACAGTTATCTACTCTTCTGAGAAATATCTAGAAGCAGGAATCGTAACGAGTGTCTTTGCCTTTCGTACCATTATCTGGGCCATCGAATTAATCCTTGGAAAACAGATTATCTTTATTAATGACCATGAAAATCGTTTGACTGCCTTTTACTTTATCGGAGGTGGCGCCAATGTGATTCTCAACTCACTACTCCTTTTCAATAATATCTTTACTCCTGAATACTACATCGGAACAACCATTATAGCTGAATCAATCGTAGTTCTGCTAGAAATTCGCTTTATTCAAAAGCACAAACTATTGGATTTGAGAGAGATTTTTACAACCTTGGCTCGCTACACAATCGTGTCACTTGGTTTCATCCCAATTTATTATGTTTTTAAAACCCTCTTCCAAGTTCATAGTTATGAAGTTACGATGAAGATGATTAGCATGGTTCTTTCTACAATCGTAGCTTGTGGTATCTATTACGCTATCACACTCTTTATTATCAAAGATAAAACACTTCATTATGCGCTTGATCTAGTTCGTGCTAAAATTAAACGAAGTTAACAAAACACCTATAAAGCTTAATAAGCTTTATAGGTGTTTTGTTTATAGGAAAATTTTGTTCATAATGATTAGAAATCTAATTTTTTTCTTCACTAGTTTGTGTTTTAGGTTCAGTAGACTGATTGTTTCCCTCAAGCTTTGAAGATATCTTTTCAGACTTAGACTGTTCTGTCACAACTTCAGTTGTTTCGAAAGTGAGACCTTGTCTACTTTCAACTGTTCGTTCCTGAGTAGTTTCTTCTTCAATAGTAGTTGACCAAACTCCATCCCGATTAACCTTATAGCCATCAGGTGTTGTGCCATTTCTTAAAAGTGAACCATCTGTTTGGAAGTAATACCATTTACCATCAAGTTGTTTCCATCCAGTCTGCATGGCTCCATTAGCATCAAAATAGTAAGTTTCATCATTTACTTTATGGATTCCTGTAGCCATTTGACCAGTTTCAGTATCAAGGTAGTACCAAAGACCATTTTCTTTGAGCCAACCTGTCTTCATTGCTCCACTTTCTGTAAAGTAGTAATACTGGTTATCTAGCAATTTCCATCCTGTCTCCATAGCTCCACTTGCATTGAGATAATAACGAGTACCATCAACATCTAGAAGACCTGTTGCCATGACACCGTCCTCAGGTTTGAGATAGTACCAAAGCCCTTTATCTTTGAACCAACCTGTCTTCATTGCTCCGCTGGTTGCGAAGTAGTAATAATGATTGTCTAACCATTTCCAACCAATTTGCATTGCTCCACTTGTATTAAGGTAATATCGGGTTCCATAAATCTCTTGAAGACCTGTTAACATGATGCCGTCTTTATCTAGATAGTACCATAGTTCTTTATCTTTAAGCCAACCTGTCTTCATAGCGCCACTACTTGCAAAGTAGTAATAATGGTTATCGAGCCATTTCCAACCAGTCTGCATTGCTCCACTTGCATTGAGGTAATAACGAGTGCCATCAATCTCTTGAAGACCCGTTAGCATGATACCGTCTTTATCTAGATAATACCAAGTATCTTTATCCTTGATCCAGCCTGTTTTCATTGCTCCGGAACTTGCAAAATAGCTCCAATGCCCTTCAATCAAGGCCCAACTTGTTTGCATAACTCCCTTATTATCAAAGTAGTAGTGTACTCCATTGATTTCCTTTTTACCAACTATGTGTTTTCCATCTTCATCAAAGTAGTACCAGTTTCCATCTATTTTTTGCCAACTAGATGCTGTTGCTTCTGTTTGAAGAGCACCACTACTTGCAAAGAGCATCTTCTTGCCATTAAAGACTTGTAAGCCAGTCAGCATTTTACCATCCTTATCAAAGAGGTATTTTTGACCACCAATTTCAGCTAGTTCATTGTAACGTCTTGCACCGTTTGACTGGATATAGTACCAAGTATTATCATGATAGAACCAACCACCCGTCTGCATTTTACCATCATTGTTTAGATAGTAGTCATTAAATTTTGGTTCTCCGTTCCATTCGTCAGTGATACGGAGCCAACGACCACTCTGCATTTGACCTTTTCCGTTAAAGAAATATGTAGCACCAGCAATATCTTGCCAACCGATAGCCATCTGACCATCTTTTAAACGATACTTCCAATGACCATCTTCTTGATACCATTTTTCTTCAACAGTAGGAATATTCGGAAAATCTCCTGAAACATTTGTAAAGCCTTTATCACTAATATCAAATACAGTTGCATCCTGAGTTTTACTTGATGCATGAATCACTTGAATATTTTTCTTTTGGAGATAATCTCTCGTTGAAGCAACGTTAATATCACCTCCAGTCGTTTGAATGACCATACTAGGAGAAAGGTGATCTATGAAACCAATTGTATTAGAAACCTTGGCATCGTAGTGGTGATTCCATTTCATCATATCTACTTTTCCAATAACAGGCCCTAATTTATCTTCAGCTCCCTCGGCATTATCCAAATCGCCACCAAGATAAATTCTTTTTCCTGCTACAGTCACTACTGCAACAATTGAATTGGAATTATCATCAAGAACCCTTTTTAAATTTCCATCAGCATCATATTCATTTTTATAATTATAAAGCTGAATGTCCATGTCACCAAATTTAAAATGGCTATCTTCATCTTTTATGTCTTGAATAAGTGTAACTCCCTTATTCTGTGCAGCACGAAGAGCATTATCATAATTGAAAAGGTTATCCCACAATCCCCAAGTGCTTGTAATTCGTTGATCTGAATATTTTTTCAAATAGAATTTATTGACTTGATAGCGATTAAGAATTTCATCTGCTCCACCTATATGGTCGCTATGAACATGAGTTCCTAATATAAAATCTAATTTCTTGACACCTAATTGATCAAGATGTCGAATCAACCGATCTTCCAAAACTTGATAATTGTTAATAGAAATTCCCCATCGATTTGGATAACGTGTATCCGTTCCATCCGGAAAGTCATAATCCTCTCCCATATCAATCAAAGCATAGTGACCATTACTTTCTAGTAAAATAGCATCACTTCCAGAGTTAGCTTTTGTATTGATAAAGTGGATACGATTCCCTGAACCTGTTGAAATAGTATCTGCATTCACTGTCTGTGCTTGAATTATTGATGCCGATAAGATCAAGGCACTAAGTAATATTGATTTTTTAATAGTTTTCATATGGTATTCAACTTTCTCTTTTTTATATACTCTTTCATTAATCAATCCAATAATTCTTCTCATTTCCTGGTATCTGTTTGTCAGCAGGAGGTGGAGTCATATAATCTTTCCCAAATTCATAGACAAGAATCTCATGATATCTTCTTGGTACTTTTAGGATTAGATTTTCATATGGCATATCAATTGTATCATACAGCCATTCTGCTTTAATGCCAGCTGGATAGTATGAATCATAAGTTGAACAAACCAAGTCTGTAGAATTTTCAACACTGTATTTTAAGGCAAGTTGTTCTAGCTTTTGATTCCAGAATTGAGGAGATGTAAATCTGAATATTGCTGACGCGATATAACGAGGAAGATTTTTAATCCCTCCGTTTTCGTATTTAATTCCTTTAAAGTTCAAAGACGATAGACGAATTAGTTGTTTATAGAGTTTCATTTTCTTACGATCTTGTTCGTCTGTAACAAGACCATCGTACGGGAAGACATCTACGCAAGTTCCAAGCACAACACTTGGATCTAAAAGATTCGAATCTCTCCGTGTTCGAATATCGTAAACACGCATATAACTATATGGATAACCCTTCGTTTCTCTAAAAGAAATCAGCTTATAGTATGGGTGGTTATCGTTTTTTAGAACTTCGTATAACTTTTCAAATTCATCTCTAGCTAAGGAAATATCTGTATCATCATCCCAAGGAATAAAGCCTTTGTGACGTACAGCCCCAAGCAAGGTTCCAAAATCGATAAAATATTTAATATCATGTTTTTCACAGATTTTATGTAAATACTCTAGAATATCAAGTTCTACTTGCTTAATCTCTTCTAGACTTAAAATTCTCTCAGACATCTTTGTCACTCCTATTTTTTACTCTTTCCTAAGATGAAAAAATATTATCCATTCTCTACAATTTTCCATAGTTTGAAGTCATGATGGGAAACTTGTTGCTCCACTGGTGGCAACTGCATATAGTTTCCATAATCTGAAGTAAGAATTTCATGGTAGTGTTTTGGTATCATGAATTCCTTACCTTCAAAATTACCAATTTCAACATTTTCTAACCATTCTCGTTTCCAAACAGGTTTATTCATATCTTTATAGATAAGGTAGTCTACTTGTTCATAATCTTCTACTTTTCTAGATTTTGCCAATTCATCGATTTGAGAAACGTACTTATTTGTGTTTGTGAAATAAAAGATAATAACAGAAATATAGCGGATCATTGAATTTACTACACTTTTAGTATTCGTAATTCCCTTGAAAGTATAACAACTTAATTGGCGTTTTTTTATAATTTTAGTCATTTTATCCTTAAACGCCCGATCATCTTCATAACCATCTACAGGGAAAATATCTACATAGATTCCCATATTCGAATCAATTCGCACATCTTCCTCAAGTAGGTAGGTACGATTATCTTGAACCTTCATGAAAGGATAAACATAATTGATATTATTTTTATAAGACATGACTTCGTATCGTTCATCTGGATGGGCAATCAAATAATCTTGTAACTTTTCATAATCATCTCGAAGCATACAAATATCCATATCATCATCCCATGGAATAAAACCTTGATGACGAACTGCGCCAATTAAGCTACCATAAGCTAAGAAATACTTAACACCAATTTTCTGACAAACTTCATGAATATACTCCATGATTCCTAATTCCATCTGTTGGATTTCAGAAATATCTGTCACTTCCTCATAACGGATATTTTTTTCTTTCGAACAGACCGTTAAACCATAGCCAATCACTAACCAGAAAATAATATTGATAAAGTTTGTAGAATACATAATCTGACTTTCAAACAATTGTCCAAATAAAATACCAAAAAATAGAATCATAATAAATTTTTCGCTATTCTTCTTAGACACAATTAAATAAGTAACAAATCTTCCAGCGATATAAATTATTAAAATGATGAAAGAAAGTAAACCTAATAATCCTGAACTTACAAAAATTGTTACAAATATATTGTGGAAGTTCCCACCAATCAGCGAATTCTGAATTTCAAATTTACTAAAGTACTCTGTATAGTAATCGGTAACATTTCGAACACCATAGCCAAATAACGGTTTTGCACTTCCCATTTTAATAGCATTTTTCCAAATATAAGTACGTCCACTTGGTGTCGTCTCGATTAGGTGAAGTTCCCCGTTTTTCTTGGCTATGTCCGAATCTGTCTCTGAATATGATTTGCCTTTATTCAAGTCAATTACAGTTGCCTTGGCTGCTGAAATATATATAGAAGTTACATAACTAATACCAATATTACTACCTGTGAGTAAGATACTAGCTACTAGAAAAGTAAGCCATTTTTTGAGTAATTTTCCTCTAGAAATAAAAAGACAATAAATTCCAAGCATCAAAATGACTGATAAAAGTGCTCCTCTACTCTGCATAGTCGCAAAATAGATTAACTGAATCAGATTGTTTATCTTTAAATAAACTGAGTATTTACTTCCTTTATGAATAAGATACAAAGCAAAAACAATGCTGATGTAAGAAAAAATAGCACTTGCATTTGGATTAACAATTCCCCATAGGCGTCCATTCATAACACCATAATAATAGGATTGTTCTCCAATTTTAAATAATATTAAAACTCTAAATATTAAAAGAACAAAAGCAAATATGGCTGAGAAAAAAGAAACAATTTGAACCGTTCCTGCAATCAAGCGAATTAACTTCTTAAGATACTCTAAATTCACCATGGTAAATAGTAAAATGTAGGTAATCATAAAGAAGATTTCAACCATATTTCCCATCAAGTGGCCCGAGCGATTAACCAATGTTGCTACTAGATGGCTCCCCGCTAAAAGCCCAAATAAACCTAGGAACTTTTTATCGATTTCTATTCGTTTCCAATTTAATAATAAGGTTAAACAAATACAAAGAACAACAACTGCTGATAAGCCCTTATAAACAGGATTTGTTACTTTATAAACTAAGGAACTCATGCTTAAAATCGATATAAAAACAAACAGATATGAAATCCAAAATTTTGATTTTTCAAAGCATTCATTCGTTTTTGAAAAATTCATCTTCAACTCCTTTAAATGACATTATTGATTCAAGCCGACAATTTGTCTATAAATCCATGGAGAAACAAGGAGGGACAAAACGGCTATTTTTCGAAAATTAGTAAAATAAGGATCTTTTAATATCTCAGATAAATGATTAATAATCCACTTTCTCAACGTATTTTTCTCTGTTTGATATTGATTAGAATCCGTAAAGATTATTTTATCGTATACAGTAATATATGACCAACATTCTCTGTTTACTAATTCAGTTTTTAGTTGTGGGAATATTTGAAAAACTTCCGAAACAATAATCTTATAGACCTCTATGGTATCAAATACATGTGTATTGACAGAAGTTGTCGCACTTCCCTGACGATGATCATAATAGTAGATTAGTTTATCAATAAATACGCTTGTACATTTGGTTTTTAGTAAGACTTCTGTTAAAAACAAAGCATCCTCAGCCAAATGATAGTCTGTATTAAATGTAAAATCTGAAATAATCTCTCTTCTAAATAATTTTGCAACAGGGAAAAAAGAAGTTTTACTTGTCGTCAATAATTCTCTCATTGTCTGCTCTGTCGACCACTTTTCTTCTTTTCCTGAAAAAACTGGTAGTTCTGTAATTTGACCATTTTTTATATGATGGAGACGTGCTACACTAAATCCAATTGAATCATCACCATCAACTGCGCTTAGTAAAGTTTCCAAGTAATCTGGTGTAATAAAATCATCACTATCAATAAAAGTAATCCATTCTCCTGTTGAGTTTTGAATGCCTACATTTCTAGCATTAGAGACTCCAGCGTTCTCAAGATGAAAAATCTTGATATTTCCATTTTTAGAAACTAGTTGATCACATAGTTCACCACTCTGGTCTGTCGAACCATCATTAATAAGAAGCAATTCAAAATTGGTATAAGTCTGCTTTAAAATCGACTCAACACATCGTTCAAGATACTTTTCTACATTGTATACTGGAACAATAATACTAATTTTTTCTTGCATTATATTCTCCCTTATATTCTGTGTAGCTCTTATCCATATCAGCGATTACAGCATCGTGGTGAGGTACTTGCTTGTCTGCCGGCGGTGGTGTCATATAATCACCAAAAGCCGTACTGAGATAGGCATCATAACCAACTGGAATAGGCATCTCTGTTCCTTCAAAAGGTAAGAAAATATTATCTTCAAAGGCCTGAATTGGATATTTTTTCTTCATGTAGCCTGGACCTGAGCATAATTCTGTAATGCCATCACTTTCAGCTGGTCCATACTTGGTCATTTCTTTTTCAGCCTTTTTCCAGATACGATAGCGAAGCGATTTAGGAGTCAACCCTAGTAAAATGGTACTACCCCACTTCATGAGAGCTCCATGTTTTTCTGGAATGGTTTGTGCACAAAAGAGAGAATAAATCAGGGCCCAACGTACTTGTTTCTTACGTTCAGCTGGATTTTTAGGGTAGTAATCCAAGGGAAGAACATCCAGAGCCAAGCCATGTGGGAGATCTAAATCTTGTTGGTAAGGCTTGATGCAAGTTGTTTCCTTGTCTCGAATAGTGATAAAGAGGTTGCGGTCGATAAAGTCTTTATCACTTTTTGATAGGAAGTAACGCTCGTCCGCATAACGAGGCCATAGCTCTGCTAATTTTTCATAATCCTTGCGGGGCATAAAGAAGTCTAAATCATCATCCCAAGGAATAAAACCTTTATTTCGGAGAGCTCCAATAGCTCCTCCACCACACAAATAACAGAGCAATCCGTGTTCTTTACAAAAGGCGACAAAATATTCAGCCATCTCTAGGCTACGAGCTTGAATTGCCTTTAAATCACTCATCTCATTCTCTTCCTCTTCTATAGAATACATCATTCTATTATACCATAAAAATAGTTTATAAATCCATCTGACCATGTGAAAAATCAAAGCTTGAGATACCTATTTTTATAGGTGCCTCAAGCTCTGATTCATTTTATATTTTATCTAAATCCCATCTGGGCCAGTTTATTTTGGTAAGCTTTTTGGTCCACTCGAAGGGATTGACCACCGTATACGTCAAAGTCGTCTACCCAGTCTCCAAGTTCTGGAACTGTCAATCTTTCAATACCATTCTGCGCACCTTCAAGGACTGATAAACCATTGGTCAATAAGAAAGTATATGGAAGGTTTGTAGAGGTCATGGCGAATACTTTACCAAGAGCTTCCGAACCAGTGAAAAGTTTTGTCGGATCTTTAATTTGTTGTAAAACAGCAGTCATGACTTGTTGCTGTCTACGAGTACGCCCATAGTCCCCTTCATCATCATCACGGAAACGTGCATAGTTGAGAAGAGTCGAACCATTCATCTGTTGTTTCCCAGCTCGAATGGTTTGAGTCGGTGACTCAGTTTCCGTCGCGTGCAAGTCATCTCCTACAGTCGCTTCTGTAACTGGGACCCCATTTAGAGTTGAAAACTGAGCATCAATGGTCACACCATCAGGGAAAAGCGTATCAATGGCTGTTGCAAAGGCTTGGAAATCGACAAGGGCATAATATTTGATGTCTAGATCAAAATTATCCTTGAGCACCTTACGAACCCTTTCGGCTCCTTGTTTACCTTCTTGTTCCCCTAATTCGTAGGCTAAGTTTAATTTATGGTCGGTCTGTTTTTGACCATTGATGACTTGACTATACCCATCAATATAGACCAAGTTATCACGCATAAAGCTAACAAGCTTCAATTTTTTATCTTTACCACTTACATTTAAAACCATGACAGAGTCCGTCCGAGTTTCCGAACTATCTTGTCCGATACGTCCATCCGTACCCAAAATAAGAATATTAACTCCATCACGAGTATCCTGTCCATTGAAGACTTCAACCTGAGCAGCTTTGGCATCTTTGGGACCACTTGAACTATTAGGACTCGCTGATTGAAATCCCTTTAAGAACATGACGATCATTCCTACTGCTACACAAAGCAATAACATCCCTAACCAAGCAAATAAGCGTTTAAAACGAAAACCTCTTTTTTTCTTTTGTTTCTTTTGCTTTGGAAGTTTAGCTTTTGGTTGAGATTGACTAGTACGTCGGCTTGCACGAGTACGATTTGTATAACTTGGTAGACCGGTGTTAGATTCAGAAAAGCCTTGATATTCTGATTCATCTGTCTCTTCCTTTTCAACCGGACGGACGTCTTGTTGACCATCTAACTTTGCTTGCAAAAAAGCAAACTCTCTTCTTTCCCTTTCATTTAGATAATGAATATTTTTCAAGAGATAGTCATAACGTAATTTTTCATGGTGTGTTAGAGGATTCTCTCTAGTCATTCCTTCTCCTTCCCTTTATCCTGTATGGTATAGATAGGGTAAGATCCTAGTATTTTATACTGGATTCCAATCGTTTCTAATTCTTTTTGAGCAAAATAGACCAATTCTTTATCAGCATAGTCTACATCAATGATAAAAAAGTATTCACCCAAGGCTGTTTTAAGGGGACGGCTCTCAATTTTAGTCAAGTCAATTCCACGCCATGCAAAGGTAGAAAGTGCTTTGTATAATGCACCTGGAAGATTATCTGGCAAGGTTAAAGCTAGACTCATCTTTTCAGAACCTGGACTCAAGGGGATTTGTGGTAAGTTAGGCCCCAAAACCCAAAAACGAGTAAAATTGGCTTCCATTTCTTGAATATCTTGAGCGATCAGCTTTAAACCATATTCCTCTGCAGAACTTCTTGGGGCAATCGCCGCAAATGGTTGATCAGGATGCTCAGAAACATAGCGCGCAGCGTAGGCTGTACTGGCAGTGACTTCTAGTTGCGCATCTGGATAATACTCGTCAATAAATTTCTTCCCTTGTGCCAAGGCCTGTGGGTGAGAAAAGATTTTCTCAATTTTAGATTGCCCTGGCACTGCCATCAATTGTTGGTGAATTGGCTGAACAATCTCTGCCACAGCTTGAATGCGAGCTTGATGGAAAAGATAGTCCAGTGTCTCATGAACACTGCCTTCAATGGAATTTTCAACTGGCACTACTGAATAGTCTACCAATCCCTGTTCATAGGCCTTGATAACGTCTGTAATATTTGAAAATGGCTCCAGTTCCTCATGAGGAAAAGCCGTCTGCACAACATGGTGCGAAAAAGATCCTTTGGGACCTAGATAGGCAATTTTCATTTCAGTTCCTCTATAATTTCTTCTGGGCTTAAGCTTGACACGTCTACAATCTGGCTAGCTACTTCTTCATACCAAGCCTGTCTTTCATCAAAAATCGCAGCTAAATCTTCCTTGCTATTGTTTAGAAATAGCGGGCGTTGATTGTCTTTATCAGCTGAAATTCGCTGGTAAAGGGTCTCAAAATCTGCTTTTAGGTAAATGTTATCTGGATTTTGCTTGAGTAAGGCACGATTTCGAGGAGAAATAACGATTCCTCCTCCTGTGGAGATAACTTGATCTGTCTTTAGCAGATCAGCCAAAACTTCTTCTTCTATCTGACGGAAGGCTGCTTCTCCTTTTTCTTCAAAGAAACGAGCAATTGGCATCCCCAGTCGGTCTTCAAGCAAGGCATCCATGTCTACAAAGTCAGGATCTAATCCTCTAGCAATAGTAGATTTTCCTGCACCCATAAAACCTAGTAAAACCTTAGCCATGAATCAAAGTCTCCAAATCATCAAAGAAGCTTGGGTAGCTAGTATTAATAGCTTCTGCACGATCCAATTCAACTTCTCCATCTGCCACTAAAAGCGCTGCAATGGCTGTCATCATGCCGATACGGTGGTCACCAAAGGTATTGACTCTGGCTCCATGGAGAGCAGATTTCCCTTTGATAATCATGCCGTCTGCTGTAGGAGTAATAGCTGCTCCCATGCTATTTAAAGCGTCTGCGACAACTTGAATACGGTCAGTTTCTTTAACCTTGAGTTCTTCTGCATCTTTGATGACCGTTTGCCCTTGAGCTTGGGTAGCTAGGAGAGCAATAATTGGTAATTCATCAATTAAGCGTGGAATCAAGGCTCCACCAATCTCTGTTCCCTTCAAATCTGAAGTTTCAACAGTCAAGGTTGCAGACTTAGCAATTGGATTAATATCAGTAATCTCTAATTTGCCACCCATAGCACGGATTACATCAATAATCCCTGTACGAGTTTCATTAATACCTACATTCTTAAGTACCACACGAGAATTAGGAACAATCAAACCTGCGACCAACCAAAAGGCTGCACTCGAAATATCTCCCGGCACAACAACCTTTTGTCCACTAAGTTTCTGTGGCCCTTGGACAGTGATTTTCTTACCATCGACACTTAACTCCCCACCAAATTGACGCAACATATCTTCTGTGTGGTTACGAGTGCACTCCTTCTCGATAATGACTGACTGTCCTTGAGCCTGCAAGGCTGCAAAAATCAAGGCAGACTTGACTTGAGCAGAGGCGATTGGCAATTCATAATGAATAGGTGTTAAGTTTCTTGTTCCTTTTAAGTGCAAAGGTGGCAAGTCTCGCTCTGTTTGACCAGAAATGCTAACTCCCATTTTTTTCAAAGGAAGGGTCACACGGTCCATAGGACGTTTGGAAAGACTATCATCTCCAAACATCTCTACTGCAAAGTCTGCGCCAGCAAGTACGCCTGAAATTAAACGAATAGAGGTCCCAGAATTCCCCATATCGAGAGCATTCTGAGGGGCTTTCAATCCATCCAACCCAACACCTTGAATGGTAACGACACCGTCCTTGTCCTCAATATCAACGCCGAGGTCACGAAAAACTTGCATAGTTGATAGGACATCTTCACCACGCAAGATATCATAAACCTTAGTCTCACCCTCAGCTAAGCTTCCAAAAATAATCGAGCGATGACTGATGGACTTATCTCCTGGTACCCGAATACTACCATTTAAGTGCTTAATGTTTGTTTTTAATTTCATAGTGGTCCTCATACTGACAATACTTTTTCTTATTTTATCATAAAAAGTCAGAAATTTCTTAAAAATTCCTGACTTTATGAGGTAAATTCTTATTTTAAAAGTTCTGAAATTGGTTCAAAAACAATTTTTTCAATATCAGATAGATAAATAGAAAGTTGTTGCTGTTTGGCAAAGAAAGCTGATAAAAGAGAGTTGCCTTGAATCTGCTTGCCAAAAGATTCCATTTTTTCTTGGAAAGAAGCGTCTGGCATTTGACCAGTTTGGGCCATCACTTGGATTTCATGCTGAAAAGCAATATAATCTGCAAATATTTTGCTAGCTTCTGCATCGGCTTGGATAGCATCTCTAGCTTCCTTAACCGCCTTGTATTCAGGCAATTCGCGTAGTCCGCGACTTAGTTCGTTTGCACTATCATAAATATTTGACATAATTGTCCTCCTTATTTAATAACGACTGTGTAATTTGTATTTTCTGTAATGACTTGCTCAGCACGTTTTAAATCCTGAGCATTCTTAAAGGAAATTTGCAGAATCCCGTGAATATCTTCACGGTTTTCCTCATTGATATGGATATTGACCAAGGAAGTTCCTCGTAGCAATTCCAAGATGCGCAAGATAACATCTTCCTCATCGGGAACATCGACATAGAGGTCAAATGAGCTATCTACTCCTCCTCGTTTATGGATTTCCATAGCTTGGCGTTGCTCACGCGCTTGATTGAAAAAGTTCCAGATTTGGTTTTCATCCCCCTTGCTGATTGCTTGCTCAATCTCGTCCAAACGACCCTTGAAATTCTCGATGCGTTCAATAATAGTCTCTCGATTAGATAAGAGGATAGAAGTCCACATGCCTGGCTCACTTTCGGCGATTCGAGTCATATCACGGAAACCACCTGCCGCAAAACATCGGGCCATCTCATGCTCTTCAGCATATTTGGCAGTTTGTTCCATCAATCCTGAGGCTAAGATATGCGGAAAATGACTGATCTGAGAAGTCACTCGGTCATGCTCTTCAGCATCGATTTCAATGAAACGAGCGTGCAGACCTGACAGCAAGTCCTTCATTTCTTCAAGCGTGTCTGGAGTCGTTAGGCTCGAAGGTGTGAAGATATAGTAGGCATTTTCAAAAAGATTAACATCGGCAGAAGCCGCTCCTGTCTTATGACTCCCTGCCATAGGATGAGCCCCTACAAAGCGAACAGGCTTATCTGCAAAACAGTTCTCAGCTGTAGCCACGATTGCTGACTTGGTCGATCCAGCATCAGAAATAATGACACCTTCTTTTAGTTCCAAAGTTGCCAATTCTTGTAAAAAAGCAATGGTTTGCTTGATTGGCAAGGTAAGAATGATGATATCTGCAAGTGGAGCAAAACTGGCAAAATCATCCGTCGCACGATCAATCATTCCTCGCTCCAAGGCAATATCTCTAGATGCCTGACTGCGATTATATCCTAAAATTTCATAATCAGGATGATCCCGCTTGATTCCAAGTGCCATGGAAGCACCAATCAAACCCAATCCTGCGATATAGATGGTTTTAGCCATAAGCACTCCTTAATAATTCTTTGTATACTCCCGATGTTTAGCAACAGCTTCTTTTAATTCCTCCAGATTATCAGAAGAGAATTTCTCTAGAATTTCCTGGGCCAAGACCGTTGCTACGACTGCTTCCATAACAACACCTGCTGCTGGAAGAGCGGTTGGATCACTTCTCTCCACCGTTGCCTTATAAGGCTCATGGGTTTCAATATCGACACTCATTAATGGCTTATAGAGAGTCGGAATTGGTTTCATGACCCCACGAACAATAATCGGTTGACCATTGGTCATGCCACCTTCGAAACCACCAAGATTATTAGTACGACGAGTATAGCCATCTTCTGGTGACCAGATGATTTCATCCATGACTTGGCTACCCTTAAGATAACCTGCTTTAAAACCAAGACCAAACTCCACTCCCTTAAAGGCATTGATGGAGACAACCGCTTGAGCTAGTCTTGCATCTAGTTTTCTATCCCATTGAACATAAGAACCCAGACCAACCGGAACACCACCGACAACCGTTTCAACAACACCGCCGATGGTATCTCCATCACGTTTAATCTGATCAATATAGTCCTTGATTTCCTGCTCACGTTCTTGGTTGACGATAGAAACTTCTGACTGGGCAGCTAGTTTCTTAATATCTGCGACTGTCAAGTTTTCTGGAACATCGATTTCCTTACCACCAAAGACAACAACATGGTTAGCAATTTCAATATCAAGCTCAGCCAATAGTTGTTTAGCCACAGCCCCAACTGCCACTCGCATAGTCGTTTCACGAGCAGATGAACGTTCCAAGGAATTTCTCAAATCATCAAAGCGGTATTTGATACCTCCTACCAAGTCAGCGTGACCAGGGCGAGGATGAGTGATTTTTCGTTTGCTTTTAAGCTTGTCTTCAATATCCTCTGCAGACATGATATCCAGCCACTTTTGATGGTCTTTGTTAATGACATCCATGGTAATGGGAGCTCCTGTCGTCTTTCCATGACGAACGCCAGAAGTAAAGACCACCTGATCGCTCTCAATCTTCATGCGACCACCACGACCGTAACCACCTTGGCGACGTTTGAGATCCTCATTGATATCCTCGGCAGTCAAAGGAAGACCTGCTGGAATTCCTTCAATAATTGCTGTCAGACGAGGACCGTGTGATTCTCCTGCTGTTAAATATCTCATACATTCTCCTTATTTTACCAAGTAATCTTTCATTTCTTCGAGTGAGACGGGGTGAATAGTGGCTGAACCAAGTTCTGGTACCAAGACTAATTTCATGGTGTTACCACGCGCTTTTTTATCATGAGTCAAGGCCTGATAAAGCTTATCAACATCCCAGTTTTCATAATCAACAGGAAGACCAAATTTCTGACACATTTCTCGGATTGACTGAGTGATTCCCACTGGCATGAGACCTTTTTGTTCGGCTACCTTAGAGACCTGAACCATTCCCATCGCTACTGCCTCACCATGCATGACACGTCCATAACCAGCAGTCGCTTCGATAGCATGACCAATTGTGTGACCAAAATTGAGATACAGACGAATACCATTGTCCAATTCATCCTCAACTACCATCTTGCGCTTGACCTGGCAAGAATGTTCAATCAAACTTTCTGAATTCTCCAAAATACTCTCTACAGAACCATCCATATCAGATAATAGGTCCCAGAGTTCTGGATCTTCAATTAAGCCATATTTAACGACTTCACCCATTCCTTCAATCAATTCTCTCTTCCCTAAGGTTTCAAGAACCGTTGGGTCGATCAAAACGCCATCTGGCTGGGCAAAAGTTCCTACCATATTCTTGGCAAAAGGAGTATTCACTCCTGTCTTACCACCGATTGAAGAGTCCACTTGAGCAGTCAAACTGGTCGGAATTTGAACAAAGTGAATACCTCGCATGTAAGTTGAGGCTACAAAGCCAGCCAAATCACCAACAACTCCACCACCTAGAGCTACGATACCATCGCTACGAGTCAAGTCTTGCTTAACTAGAAATTCATAAGCCTTTTGAACCGTTGTTAGATTTTTTCGCTCTTCACCCTCTAGAAAGTCAAAAACTGCCACTTGAAAACCCGCATCCTCTAGGCTCAATTTAACTTTTTCTGCATAGAGAGAAGCCACATGGTTATCGGTAATGATAACGACTTTTTGCGGTTGCCAAAGTTCCCGCAACCATTTTCCTGCTTGAGACAAGCATCCTTTTTCAATCTGAATATCATAGGGATGGTGGGGAAGGTCTATTTTGATTTTCATAGCAGTTCTCCTTTTTCTTTATTGATACTTTTGTTTTAATAATTCCCAGATTTGATCTGTTGGCATTTCCTTGCCGGTCCATAACTGAAAAGATTCAGCTGCTTGGTAGAGCAACATCCCTAGGCCATTAACAGCGTGATTTCCCTGGCTCCTTGCCCACTTTAGAAATGGTGTTTCAAAGGGTTGATAAATCACATCTGCTACCAAGAGCTTCTCTGGTAAAACGATGCTGGTCGGGATCGGCTGAGAGGATCCATCCATGCCCACACTAGTAGCATTAACCAAGAGGTCGGCTTTAGTGATGCTGTCTTGAAGTTCTTGAATATCCTCTAATGCAAATAAATCTACTCTAAATTCAGTCACATTCTGTATTTTTTCTAAATAAGGTCTTGTTTTTCCCATGGATGAAGAACGAACAAAGACAGAAATCTGACTTACTCCATCCAAGATTGCCTGTGCCAAAATTGCCTTGGCTGCACCGCCTGCTCCTAACAAAACCAGTTTTTTCCTTGATATTTTAAAAGAAGGCAAGCTCTTAAAGAATCCCTTGCCATCTGTATTATATCCAATTAATGTTCCTTCTCGATTCACAACTGTATTAACTGCACCAATTAAACAAGCCTCTTCGCTCAACTGGTCCAGATAAGGAATCACTTGTTCCTTGTAAGGCATGGAAAGATTGATTCCATACATCTGATAGCGACGAATATTGGCAACTGTTTCTGCCAAATCGGTTGCCCCTACTTCCCAAGCAAGATAAACTCCATTGGTATTGGTTGCCTCAAAAGCGCTATTGTGAATAAAGGGAGAAATGGAGTGTTTGATAGGATTTGCGACTACAGCTGCTAAACGTGTGTAGCCATCAATCTTCATTTAGAAGCTCCCTAATTTTTTTCATGCTAGATAGTGAAATTTGTCCTGGAGCACTAGCTTCATCTAGACTTGCAAAAGACCAACTAGAACCAGTCACATCTGAAGTAATACGAGAGACCTTGCCCACTTTTCCCATAGAAATCGTTACATATTCTTGTTCAGGATTCAGTGTTTTAAAGCCACGTGTAAAGTTCATCAGATCCAACACATCTTGTTCTGTATTAGCCATAACAGCTATTTTCACAACTTTAGGATTTAAACTTGTTAACTCAGACAATATTTCCATTAGATTTTCAGGTGTCTCTTGGAAGTTATGGTAGCTCAAGACAAGATTTGGAAAGTCCAACATCTGATCAAAAACATCCTTGTAGCTGAAATACTCAAAATCAATATAATCTGGTTGATAAAGCTGGGCCACTTCCTTGATAATTTGAACATACTCTTCTGAAGAGAGCTCAATTTGACCACCCTCAGAACGAGTACGTAAAGTAAAAACAAGCTCACGACCTGCAAATTTTTCAAAAATAGCTGGCGCTACCTGCAAGATAGCTTCCTTGGGTAAGAAGTCTGCTCTCCACTCAATGATATCTGCATCATGATACCGCATAACATCAATAGCCTGAGCCTCTTCTATACTTCTTGGCATGACAGAAACAATTAATTTCATTTACTAACCTTCATGGTAATCACTTTGAGGTAATTACTACTTTCATCTTTTTCATTGTAGACAAAGTCTGCTGGAAGTCCATATTTATGAAGGACCTGATACTTTCTACCTGCAAATCCTTTGTCGATTTGTTCTGTGAATTTTTGACGGGAAACATTAGCCGCATTGGTACTAGCAATAATGATTCCACCTGGGTTTAAAATCTCTAGGCTTTGGGAAATCAACTTATGATAATCCTTAGCTACAGAGAATGTTTGTTTTTTATTTCGGGCAAAACTAGGCGGATCCAGAACAATCACATCGTAGCTCAAACCCTTCCTCTTAGCATATTTAAAGTATTCAAAGACATCCATGACAAGTAATCGATGATTGTCTAGACTCAAACCATTAGCATGAAAATGAGCTTCTGATAGTTCTCTCGAACGCTTGGCTAGATCCACAGAGGTTGTTTCACTAGCTCCTCCCATAGCTGCAGCGACTGAGAAAGCTGCTGTATAGGAAAACATATTGAGCAAGGATTTCCCCATTGCTAAACCATCCACTAAGCTCCCACGAACTTCATGCTGATCCAAGAAGATCCCTGTCATTAGGCCGTCATTCATAAAGACTTGGTACAAGACTCCATTCTCAAGAACAGTGAAATATTCAGCTGTTTCTTGACCATAGATATGGGCAGACTCATAATCTAGACCTTTAAAGCGAATCTTTTCATAGGCACCCAAGACTTCTGGAAATACCTGAGCAAAGGCTGCCATAATCTCTTGGCGAAGACCATAGATATAGGAGTTATACCAAGAGAAAACAACATAATCTCCGTAGAGGTCCAGCGTCATTCCACCAAAACCATCGCCTTCTTGATTAAACAAACGAAAGGCAGTTGTCAACTCATCTTGATAGTAGGAAGAACGTTTTTGTTTGGCTTTTTCAAATAAGCTTTCAAAGAACTTTTGATTAAAAGAAACTTTCTGGTTGGTTACAAACCAACCAATCCCCTTGTTTTGACTGGATAAGTAAGCCTTTCCTAAAAATTCTTTGCTTTGGCTGAAAAGCTCAACTTCTTGATTAGTTTCAGATAAGTCTAGAAAATCAACTTCTTCCAAAAGAACCTGACCTTTATGGAGCTTTTTTTCGACACGCCGACTGACGAATACTTTATTCATAGATACAATTATATCAAATTTGTTGAAAATTCACAAAATAGAAAGTGATTTCTCCATTGATTCCATAGGGATTGAAGCTATTTATCACTCTTTTCCATCAGATAGCATCTTTTTTCTATAAAAGCTTTTGTAAAAAATGGACATAAAAGAGCTAGAGTATATTTTCTAGCGCAAACGTTTGCGTATTCCTTGGCTTTGTGGTAAAATGATTCTCAAATTGTTAAGTATGAGGACTATCTATGACAAATCAAACCCTAATGCAATATTTTGAGTGGTACCTTCCCCACGATGGACAACACTGGACGCGACTTACCGATGATGCTGAGCACCTTGCAAATCTAGGAATTAGCCACGTCTGGATGCCACCTGCCTTTAAAGCTACCAACGAAAAAGATGTCGGTTATGGTGTCTATGACCTTTTTGACCTCGGTGAATTTGACCAAAAAGGAACTGTGCGTACCAAGTACGGTTTCAAAGAAGACTATCTTCAAGCCATTCAAACACTTAAATCACATGGGATTCAACCTATGGCTGACGTCGTCTTAAACCACAAGGCAGCTGCAGACCGTTTGGAATCTTTCCAGGTTATTGAAGTCGACCCAGGAGATCGCACAATTGAACTTGGAGAACCTTTTACCATCAATGGTTGGACAAACTTTACTTTTGATGGAAGACAAAACACCTACAATGATTTCCACTGGCACTGGTACCATTTCACTGGAACTGACTATGATGCCAAAAGACGGAAGTCTGGTATTTACCTTATCCAGGGAGATAATAAGGGGTGGGCCCACGAAGAATTAGTCGATAATGAAAATGGTAACTATGACTACCTCATGTATGCGGACTTAGATTTTAAGCATCCAGAAGTCATACAAAATATCTACGATTGGGCTGATTGGTTCATGGAAACGACTGGAGTAGCTGGTTTTCGTTTAGATGCAGTCAAACATATCGACTCCTTCTTTATGCGTAATTTCATTCGTGACATCAAAGAGAAATATGGACAAGACTTCTATGTCTTTGGAGAATTCTGGAATCCAGACAAGGAAGCTAACTTGGACTACCTTGAAAAGATTGAAGAACGCTTTGACCTTGTCGATGTCCGACTCCATATGAATCTCTTTGAGGCAAGCCAAGCTGGTGCAGACTACGATTTGCGTACCATCTTTAATGATAGTCTGATTCAAGTCAAACCAGATAAGGCTGTAACCTTTGTCGAAAATCATGATACTCAACGAGGACAAGCTTTAGAATCTACTGTAGAAGAATGGTTTAAACCAGCAGCCTATGCTCTTATTCTTTTGCGCGAGCAGGGTCTCCCTTGTGTCTTTTACGGAGACTACTACGGTATCTCTGGTCAATATGCTCAGCAAGATTTTAAAGAAGTTCTTGACCATCTGCTAGCTATCCGAAAAGATTTGGCTTATGGAGAGCAGACGGACTACTTTGATGACCCTAATTGTATCGGTTGGGTCCGTTCAGGAACTGACAATCAATCACCTTTAGCTGTTCTAATCTCTAATGCCCAAGAAAATGATAAAACCATGTTTGTAGGCCAAGAATGGGCTGACCAAACCTTTGTTGATTTACTCGGTAATCATTCTGATCAAGTAACTATCAATTCGGATGGGTACGGAGATTTCCCAGTAGTTGAACGTTCTCTCAGCGTTTGGGGACTTGCTAATTAAAAACAAAAAAACTTGCCTGATTGGCAAGTTTTTTTATTATTCATTATTAGTCTTTCCATAGATCCATAGCGTTTTTGAAATCTGATGAGACTTGTACATTTTGAGGATTGCTTGCTTCTCTTTCCTGACGTTTCGCCTCTACCTGGGCTACACTCTTAATACCCTCATGTCGCCAGTTTCGTAGGATTGCTTGGATATATTTCCAGTTTGGTTTTCCATTCAAAACAGCTTCACGTAGAGCTTCTTTTATCAAATCAGCACTCGTTCCGTCTTCTTTCAAACTCTTTTCCAAATCTTCGATTTCAAAGGGACTCAAGAGTCGACCTAGCTCCTGTTGGAAAGTTTCCACCAAGCTCTTCAAGTCATTCTGAGCTGGTTTCACTTGATTTGGAGCTTGTTTTTCAAAAAGTTGGTCTAGGCGCTCCAAGGCAAGAGTTGCATCGAAGATTACTTCTATTTCGCCATTAAGTTCAATGGTTCGGTATTGAAGCAACCCTTTCTCAGTCAATCGTGAAATAGCCTGATTGACTTCAGTGACATTTTTGCCGATTTTTTCAGCAATCTGACTTGGAGACAATTCACCTAAAGCCGTTGTATTCTGTAGGTAAAAGAATTGCCAAACAAGAAAGTCCTCGCTAGATGAAAAGAGTTGATTATAGTGCAATAAGAGTGCACTTGGTAAAACTAAATTTCCAGATTTAAAAGCATCTAAATATGTCATAATTCCTCTTATAAATATCCAAAATGAGAAACATCGTCTTCCACCCTCTTCCAGTCAAAAGGTGTCTCCTGGTATACTGCGTAATTCACCCAATTACTAAAAAAGAGAGCTGCTGAAGAACTCCACAGCATACATGGACGAGTATGGATATCATCATTTTTAAAATAATTTTCCGGTATATGGGGGTTTAAACCAGCATCTAAATCTCTAAAGTATTCTTTAGCAAGAGTATCACGATCATACTCTAAATGTCCAAAACTATAAACTTCTCTTAAATCTCTACTAGCGAGGATTGACACTCCAACCTCATCACCAGATGCTAAAATCTCTAAATTGGTATGATTCAAAATATCTTCTTTTAAGACCTCGGTATGTCTAGAATGCGGAGAGACATATAAATCATCAAAACCTCTCAATAGGAGATGACCTTCTTTTAAAACATCTTGAGGATAAATCCCAGAAAGCTTCTGGTCCATCTGGTATTTATCTACACCATAGCGATAGTATAGACCTGCCTGTGCTCCCCAACAAATATGCAAGGTTGAAAAGACATGAGTCTTAGACCAATCGATAACTTGGGTAAACTCTTGCCAATAGTCAACCTCTTCAAATGGAAGGTGCTCAACTGGAGCTCCTGTGATAATCAAGCCATCGAAATAATCGTCTTTGACTTCCGAGAAGGTCTTATAAAAAGTCTCCATATGCTCTGAGCGAGTTGTTTTTGATTGGTGACTCTCCATATATAAAAAGTCAATATCCAACTGGAGTGGAGTATTTGCCAAATGCCGTAAAAGTTGTGTCTCTGTCACAATTTTTTGGGGCATCAAATTTAAGATAAGAATTTTTAAGGGTCGGATATCTTGGTGAGCCGCCCTTTGGTCATCCATGACGAAAATATTTTCCGTTCGTAAAATATCGACTGCTGGTAATTTTTTTTCAATTCGAATCGGCATGGAAATCTCCTTACAATATCAATACTGGGTACGTGTTAAACTGTTATCACCAATTAGACTTTCCAATTGGCAACTTTCTTTCCCTTTATTATACTGTAAGAAGGTATAGTTTTCAATTATAGTTTTTCTCTAACTAGATATAGCCTTATTTTATATCAAATGACGAGAAAACAGCCCCAAGGACTGTTTTTCATTAATAATGCATCAAAACTTTATAATCGTAATCTCCGATTGCCTCACGACCTTTTAGCTCATCAAGCTCAATCAAAAAGGCACAACCAGCTACGACACCACCTAATTTCTCAATCATTTCGATTGTCGCCTTAACAGTACCACCTGTTGCCAAGAGGTCATCTACAATAAGAACACGTTGACCTGGTTTGATAGCATCTGCGTGCATGGTCAAAGTATCAACACCATATTCTTTTTCGTAGTCAGCTGAAATGACTTCGCGTGGCAATTTCCCTGGTTTACGAACAGGTGCAAAACCAATTCCCAACTCAAAAGCAACTGGACATCCAACAATAAATCCACGTGCTTCTGGTCCTACGATCATATCAATTTTTTTGTCAGTAGCATATTGAACAATTTCGCGAACAGCGTAACTGTAGGCATTTCCATCTGCCATCAAAGGGCTGATATCACGGAATGTAATTCCTTCTTGTGGATAATTTTCAATACTTGCAATGTAATCTTTTAAGTTCATAGCGTTTCTTTCTTTTAAAGTTTTTACTCCCTATTATACCATATTTCCTAGAAAAGCGAAATAGAAAGAAGCCTTGGAATATCGTTCCAAAGCCCCTCAGACCTTCATAAAATTCGGAGATTCGCTCGATCAATGAAATCTTTACTTCTTTTTGCTTTTAGAAGTTTGATTCCGTTGACGATTCTGTTGAATACGCCACTCTCGCTCAAAGTAGGACATGACTTCAAATACTCTCTTTGGTAAGCCAACATCCAGCAAATAGATTGGGATTTTCAAAACGTTAGAATGTTTTGAACTTGTAAATCTACTTCGAAGACGATACCAGAAAAAGTTGGATTTTAAAACTTCCTTGTCATAAAACTGAACCTCAATCATATAAAAATCCCTTGCATTTCTACTACCCTTAATTCTCGTGAGAGCAAACTTTTCTACCTGTCCCCAGGAATAAAACTGCCAGTCTTTCTTTGGATATGGTTTATAGGAAAATCCTTGAGCCGTACATTTCAAATACTCTTTATCAGAAAAAAGCCGTCGCAAATGTTGATACAAAATGAAGCCAACGATGAGGATCAAGAAACCAATAAAGAGGATTAAGGGCACCAATCCCGCAGGTGCTTCTTCGGGATAGCTCAGCAAAAACGAAAAGATCCAAAGTAGAAGAGCCAATTCTAGTAGATAAAGAATAAGGCTCAAAACGATTTTCTTACTACTCCATTTAATAATTGTTTCTTCCATTATACTAACTCACTTAAATATTCATAGCGTTCATATTTTTCCAGCAAGTCTTCATTTTTCTCGTCTAACTCTTTTTGAAGGGTAGCTAGTTTCCCAAAGTCAGAACCATTTGCTAGCATTTCTTTCTCTATAGAAGAGATGCGGTTTTCTAAGGCTTCGATATCACCTTCAATACTTGCCCACTCCTGCTTTTCCTGGTAGGTCATGCGTTTCTTCTCTTCACGGACTTTGACCACTTTCTCCTTTTCAGCCTTTTGAACTTGGCTTTTTGCTTCTGCTTCAAAAGCCTTTTCATCTAGATAATCTGTATAATGGCCAAAGAAAGGACGGATGGTCCCGTCTTCAAAAGCAAGAATCTTAGTTGCTACCTTATCAAGGAAATAGCGGTCGTGACTAACTGTCAAGACTGGCCCTGCAAAACCTTGTAAGAAATTTTCTAGAACTGTTAAGGTCGCAATGTCTAGATCATTTGTTGGTTCATCTAATAAAAGTACATTGGGTTTTTCAAGGAGTAATTTGAGGAGGTACAGACGCTTCTTCTCTCCACCTGACAGCTTCTCAATCAAGGTACCGTGCGTTGAACGAGGGAAAAGAAATTGTTCTAGTAATTCTGCAATGGATGTCGTAGTACCACCGCTAGTCTTAACCTCTTCTGCCACTTCCTGTAGGTAATTGATAACCCGCTTACTTTCATCTAAACCTTCGATTTGTTGAGAGAAATAAGCGATACGAACTGTTTCACCGATGATAACTTGTCCTTCAGTAGCTTCAAGTCTTCCTGCAATAAGGTTAAGAAGGGTTGACTTCCCAACACCATTGTCCCCGACGATTCCGATACGGTCTTTGGCTTGGACCAAAAGATTAAAATGTTGCAGAATCGCTTTATCGTCATAGGCAAAGGAAACATCCTTAAACTCGATAACTTTTTTACCGATACGGCTAGTTTCAAAATTCATGCTCAAGTCTGTCTCAAGGCTAGTATCTGAAACTTCCTTTTTCAAGTCATGGAATCGATTGATACGAGCTTGTTGCTTGGTCGCACGAGCTTGAGGTTGCCGTCTCATCCAAGCTAATTCTTGTTTGTAAAGTTGTTCCTTTTTGTGAAGTAGAGCTGCGTCACGCTCATCCTGTTCAGCCTTGAGACGGACATAATCTTGGTAATTCCCCTGATACTCTGTCAATCCACCTCTATCCAATTCAAAAATTCGCGTAGAAAGAGCATCCAGGAAATAACGATCGTGAGTGATGAAGAGGACGGTCTTCTTGGAATTTTTCAAAAAGAGAGTCAACCATTCGATGGTCGCAATGTCCAGATGGTTAGTTGGCTCATCAAGAAGCAAGAGATCATGATTTCCTAAAAGCACTTGCGCCAATTGAACCCGTCTACGAAGACCACCCGACAAAGCTCCAACAGGAGTTGATAATTCTTGAATGCCTAGTTTACTGAGAACAGTCTTGACCTGACTTTCGATTTCCCATGCTTGGAGAGAGTCCATCTCCGCCATGACCCGTTCTAGACGCGCCTGCTTGTCCTCACTATAGTTAAGCATGAGCAGTTCATACTCACGGATCAACTGGATTTCTTTCAAATCGCTCGATAGAACAGTATCCAAGACAGTCTTGCTGTCATCAAAATTTGGATCCTGAGTCAAATAACCAATCTTGTAATCATTCTTTGATGAAAATGGGCTTACGTCACCATCAAAACCTAAAACACCTGAAAGTACATCTAGAAGGGTCGTTTTCCCAGTTCCGTTGACCCCAATAAGACCGATGCGGTCTAAGTCGTGGATGATAAAAGAAATATCCTTAAAAACGGTCTTATCACCAACTGATTTGCTTAGTTTTTCAACGATAAAATCACTCATTTTCTCTCCCTTAAGTATGCATGAATAGCTTCCACTTCATTATCTAGATTACCATCCACAATAGCATACTCAATTTCCTCTAGAACAGCTCCTAATTCTGGACCTGGATGATAGCCGTATTCCTTGATCAAAATCCCACCATTGATTTGAATTTCTTTTTTTTCATGAATGGTTAGGCTGTGATAAGTCTCTTCGATAGCCTGTGGATTGACTTCTTTTCCTTGAGCCTGACGAAGATTTTCAGCCTGTAAAAGTAAATCTAGATCAAAACGGTAACAATCACGGTTACCTAGTTCCCCTTCTTCTCGAAGAGCCAAAATAGACAGCAAATCCTGTACCTGCTTAGCAAATTGGCGTGAAGTCTTCCAATGTTTCAAAAATTGTTGAGCATCTTCCACTTCTAAAACCCATAAAAGTGCTGCCCAAGCTTGCTCAGAAGATTCAAAAGTAAAATCTTTTTCTAAATCAAACAAAGACTGGAGTTTGTCCTGACTGCCTACCATATCTGGAAGAAAATCGTAAGCTTGACTCTCAATCATAGATGATAAACCTACTCGCCAATAGGGAGCCAGTAAAAGCTTATCAAACTCGACAAAGGTGCGCTCCACAGAGATTTTATCTAAGAGTGGCGTTAAGGCCTTCATCGCTTCAAACGTTTCTTGCTCGAGTTCAAAACCAAGACTAGCTTGGAAACGAAAGCCACGCATGATGCGTAGCGCATCTTCATTGAAACGTTCACTAGCTACACCGACAGCTCGCAGAACTTGATTTTCTAAATCTTTGAGACCATCAAATAAATCGACGATCTCCCCTGTCTCATCCAAGGCAAAGGCATTGACTGTGAAATCTCGGCGTTTGAGATCTTCTTCGAGTGAACGAACAAAAGAAACAGAACTTGGTCTCCGATAGTCTACATAGACATCCTCTGTTCGAAAAGTGGTGACCTCGTACTCTTCATCTCCATCTAAAACCAAAACGGTCCCATGTTCAATGCCGATATCAGCTGTGCGTGGAAAAATCTGCTTGGTCTCTTCAGGATAAGATGAAGTCGCGATATCCACGTCATGGATGGGACGATTGAGTAGGGCATCCCTAACAGAGCCACCCACAAAATAAGCCTCAAAGCCTGCTTCTTTAATTTTTTCTAATACTGGTAAAGCCTTCTGAAATTCAGAAGGCATTTTTGTTAATTTCATAGTAAGTGTTCTAATCCATAGACAAGCTCATGACGCTTGACAACTTCTTTGATTCCCAAATTCACCCCTGTCATGAAGGAGCTACGATCATAGGAGTCATGACGCAGGGTCAATCCTTCTCCTTGATTTCCAAAAATAACTTCCTGATGAGCTACCAAACCTGGTAAACGAACCGAATGGATTCGCATACCATCAAAGTTAGCTCCACGAGCTCCCGCAATGAGTTCTTCCTCATCGCTAGCGCCTTGTTGAATAGACTCACGAACTTGTGCCATCAACTCAGCTGTTTTGATTGCTGTCCCGCTCGGCGCATCTTTTTTCTTGTCATGGTGAAGTTCAATAATCTCCACATTTGGGAAGTATTTAGCTGCCTGTGCTGCAAATTGCATGAGTAAGACAGCACCCAAGGCAAAGTTAGGAGCAATCAATCCACCCAAGCCTTTGGAACGAGACAATTCTTTTAATTCTTCGATTTCCTGACTGGTGAAACCTGTCGTTCCTACTACTGGAGCAAAGCCATGTTCAAGAGCAAAGCGTGTATTCTCATAGGCGACAGCTGGTGTAGTAAAGTCCACCCAAACATGGGCATCAAAGCCTGCTAAGTCATTTTTATCATTGAATACTGGAATTCCTTGCCATTCAGATGCAGACTCAAAAGGATCCAAAACAGCTACTAGTTCAAGTTCAGGATCAGACAAAACCATCTGACAAGCAGATTGGCCCATTCTTCCCTTAAAACCAGCAATAATCACTCGAATACTCATCTTTACTCCTATCTAAGATACAAAGCCTGTAAGAACACAAAGTGAAAATAGGAGTTCTGATCAAGGAGTTTCTTTTCCTTGGAAGAACTATCTTTTTCACATAGGGTTCCAGGCGTGTTCAATTCTAAGATACAAAGGACGTTAGCTGCCCATGAAAAATAGGGAATGGCGCTGACTTTCCACGAAAGGCAAGACAGGCATCTTTTTTCAAGATGCAGATAGTCCGTGTTCAATTCTAAGATACAAAGCCTGTAAGAACAATCTAGACGATTGGTGTGTATGCTAAAGCGATACTTCCTTCTCCCAGGTGGGTTCCAATGACACTACCAAAGGTTGCAATCTCAACATCTGTAGCTACTCCACTATCTAGCAATAGCTGACGTAAATCGGCTGCTTTTTGAGAGGCATTCCCATGAATTACCATAATCTGGTAGTTTCCGTTACTTGTCACATCTTTGACAATTTCAACTAGACGTTTAGCTGCTTTCTTCTCTGTACGAACCTTCTCATAAACTTCGATAACACCTTGGTCATTGAAATAGAGGATTGGTTTAATGCTAAGAAGGTTTCCTAAAATAGCTGCACCATTTGACAAACGACCACCTTTTACAAGATGATTCAAATCATCTACCATGATAAAAGCAGAAGTATTTTCAATCTGTTCTGTTAACTTATCTAGTATAGACTGGAAGTCATCACCCTGTTCCACCCATTGAAATACACTCTCCACCATGAAACCTAGAGGAGCACTTGTAATACGAGTATCAGGAAAAGCAATGGTTAATCCTTCGAACTCATCCGTCATATATTGGATATTCTGGTGAAATCCTGAAATTCCTGAAGAAAGGAAGAGACCCAGAACATGAGTATAACCTTTTTCTTTCAATGATGACAAAATTTCATCCAACTTAGCAATACTTGGCTGACTTGTTTTAGGTAGCTCAGATGAACGAGCCATTTTTTCATAAAATTCTTGAGCGGTTAGATTTACACCTTCAACATACTCCTGTCCGTCGATATTCACAGGAATGTCTAGCACAAATAAATCTTCTTTCCGCAAGGTTTCCGCTTGTAGAAAAGCAGATGAGTCTGTTATGACCGCTAATTTCATTCTTTAAAACTCCAAATTAATTCCTGGTAAATCTAGTGCAATTTCCGTCACTTCATAAGTCAAACGGTTTAGCATATCCAAACAAGGACGAGCAAGTGTCTCAACTTCTTCTTGAGTGAAATCACTTGGTTGGTCTACGATGCGACCTTCTACGTGGTTAACTTGGGAAATAGTGCCACTGATTACAAATTTATCAAAGACAATCATAAAGCTCAAAACAACTACGAGAGAAGTCACTTGGTTTTCTTGATCATGTTGAAGTAGTTGGAAGTTGACATCAACCTTTGTTTCAGGAATTCCGTTTTCATTTTCCCATTCAAAGTTACGTGCATCAAAGTGATACTGACTAACAAATTCTTGTTCACGTTTTAAATTCATCATATTCTCCATGGTTACAATTTACTTTGACATTGTAACATATTTTCTTATTTTCTGCTAACTTTCCTAAATTCCAATCTCTGTTTTCACAACTTTGGCAATAGTATCCACATAGTAGTCTACTTCTTCAGTTGTTGGAGCTTCGGCCATGACACGCAAGAGTGGCTCAGTTCCACTTGGGCGAACAAGGATACGTCCGTTACCTGCCATCTCTTCTTCCATCTTATCGATAATAGCCTTGATAGCTGGTACTTCCATGGCTTTCTCTTTCATGGCATTTTCAACACGGATATTGACCAATTTTTGTGGGTAAATCGTTACTTCTGAAGCCAACTGAGATAAGCTCTTACCTGTTTCTTGCATGATTTTGGTCAATTGAACCGCTGAAAGCTGACCATCACCTGTTGTATTATAGTCCATCAAGATAACGTGACCTGACTGCTCTCCTCCAAGATTGTAGCCATATTTTCTCATTTCTTCAACGACATAACGGTCTCCAACAGCAGTGACTGCCTTATTGATACCTTCACGATCCAAGGCTTTATGGAAACCAAGGTTGGACATAACTGTTGTTACAATTGTATTATGTGCCAATTGACCTTTTTCAGAAAGGTATTTACCGATGATGTACATAATCTTGTCACCATCGACAATTTCGCCATTTTCATCAACCGCAATCAAACGGTCGCTGTCCCCATCGAAGGCTAAACCAATGGCAGATTGACTTTCTTTTACAAGTTCTTGTAAGGCTTCTGGATGAGTTGAACCAACATTCAAATTGATATTAAGGCCATCTGGTGTTTCACCGATAACTGTTAATTGAGCACCCAAATCTGCAAAAATTTGACGAGCACTTGTAGAAGCGGCTCCATTTGCAGTATCCAAGGCTACCTTCATCCCTTCAAGAGGAGTTCCAGTTGAAACGAGGTAGGCTTCATATTTACGCAAGCCTTCTGGATAGTCAACAACAGTACCTAAGCCCTCTGCACTTGGACGTGGTAGAGTATCTTCACTCGCGTCAAGCAAGGTTTCGATTTCTGCTTCTTTGTCATCGTCTAGCTTAAAGCCGTCACCACCAAAGAATTTGATACCATTATCAAGGGCTGGATTGTGGCTTGCAGAAATCATAACCCCAGCACTTGCTCCCTCAGTTTTTACCAAGTAAGCAACAGCAGGTGTTGCAAGAACTCCAAGCTTATAAACGTGAATTCCGACTGAAAGGAGCCCAGCAATCAACGCTGCTTCAAGCATTTGACCTGAGATACGAGTGTCACGTCCTACAAAAACCTTAGGCGCTTCTGTCTCATGTTGACTAAGAACATATCCTCCAAAACGGCCTAGTTTAAAGGCCAATTCTGGCGTCAATTCTACGTTTGCTTCTCCACGGACTCCATCCGTTCCAAAATATTTACCCATTTTTATAATCCTTTTCTAGTTTAATATTAATTTTGCTTTGAAGTATCTGGCTTCGTTTCTGCTGCTGTCGTTGATGAGTTTTCAGCAGTTGAAGCATTACTTGTTGTCGTTGAACTATTTGTTGTTCGGACTGGTTTAGTTATTACTTTCATAGTAACCTCAAAAGGAGTAATAACTGTTGGTAAAACGGTTCCATTCTTGTCGACAGCTTGTAAAGGTACTGACCCTGAATAATTCCCAGTTATTTTTTCACTCGTTGGCAAAACTGCAACAATACGATCAATCTTAGACAGTGTATCTGCATCACTAGTTACTGAAACTTTTTCATCTGAAACAGTAACTCGCTCGATTATAATACGCTCATCGATTTGACTAGAATCAATTTGAGGAACAACAGGTATATTATCTCTAGTGACCTTCTTACCAATTTTGACTGTAATTTTTTGTGGCGTTGCTACAGCCGTTAAACCACTTGGGAGATTTTCAATGGTCAAGGGAACTTCGATTGTTCCTTCTGTGGCTTGTGACAAATCCGCAGTCACTTTGAATTTACGAGTGCTTTCTTGCATCTCACTAGCCAAGGTCACTCGATTGGATCCAGTTAGAAATACAGTAACTTCTGAGCTGAAACCACTAATAAAATACTGCTCACTATCGTACTGGATATCAATCGGTACATTGACTACCGTATTGGTATAGGTTTCTGTTCGAACTGGTCTTGCATTATTATTATTTTGATAATTAATGGAGGTAGCGTAGATAAATAAAACGCAAGCAAAGAGGAGCGAGGAGATGATATAAAGGCTATTTCTTTTCATTGTTCCACCCTCCAAAAATACGTTCTCTTAAAGTTGGTTCTTCTGAATCCTTAGGTATCAAAATACGACGTAGTTCTTTCTCGAATTCTTCCAAACTTAGATCATGTTTAAAGACACCATTGTAGGTGATGGATATACCCCCAGTTTCTTCTGATACAACAAAAGTAAGGGCATCTGAAACTTCTGATAAACCAATGGCTGCACGGTGTCGTGTCCCAAACTCCTTAGAAATACCAGTGTTCTCAGTAAGTGGAAGATAAGCAGATGTTACAGCTATTCGATCACCTTTTATAATGACTGCACCATCATGTAAAGGTGTGTTTGGGATAAAGATATTGATTAAGAGTTCTGCAGAAATTTTAGCATCTAGAGGAATCCCTGTGGAAATATATTCCTGCAAGGTTCTGACACGCTGAACAGAGACCAGTGCTCCTATTTTACGTGGACTCATGTATTCAACTGCCTTGACAAAAGCCTGAACCATCTGTTCTTCTGAACTCATTGGAGTAGTGGAAAAGAAATCCGTAGCCCTACCTAATCGCTCCAAACCTGTCCGAATTTCTGGAGAAAAGATAACAACCGCTGCAATAACTCCATAAGTAATCAATTGATTAATCAACCAGGAAATAGTTGTCAGGCCTAAAAAGTTAGCTGCTATCTGAGCTAAGATAAAGACTAAAACCCCTCGAACCAGAATCATAATCTTGGTTCCTGCAATTGATTTTGTAAATTGATATAAGATATAAGCAACGATTAGAATATCAATCAAATTTATCACAATACTCCAAGGACTGGAAAATAAACTAGACCAGTATTGGAGATTAGATAATTGCTGAAAATTCATCCTGGGACCCCTCTCCATAAAAAAAGCTTCTCTTCATTATACCATTTTTAATGGAAATTTTCTCCCCCCCACCTCATTTTAAATTAGTAGAAAATATGATAGAATAAAATGATAAAAATGAAATAAGGAGAAACCATGTCTGAATTATATGATATTACCATCGTTGGAGGTGGTCCTGTAGGCCTGTTTGCCGCATTCTATGCTCACCTACGCCAAGCCAAAGTCCAAATTATCGACTCTCTTCCACAACTAGGTGGCCAACCTGCCATTCTTTATCCTGAAAAACAAATTCTTGATGTCCCAGGTTTCCCAAATCTCACTGGTGAAGAACTAACTAATCGCCTCTTAGAACAACTAAAAGGTTTTGATACACCAGCACATCTCAATGAAACTGTTCTTGACATTGAAAAAGAGAATGATGTTTTTAAGATAACAACTACTAAAGGTATTCATAGTAGTAAAGCTGTCATTATCGCTATGGGTGGAGGTGCCTTTAAACCGCGTCCACTTGAATTGGATGGTGTTGATAATTATGAAAATATCCACTACCACGTTTCTAACATTCAGCAATATGCTGGAAAGAGAGTAACCATCCTGGGTGGAGGAGACTCTGCTGTGGACTGGGCTTTAGCTTTTGAAAGGATTGCGCCAACTACACTTGTTCACCGTCGAGATAACTTCCGTGCGCTTGAACATAGTGTCCAAGCCCTTCAAGAATCATCTGTTAGCATCAAAACACCATTTGTACCAAGTCAACTTCTTGGAGATGGAAAAACTCTTGACAAGCTTGAAATTACAAAAGTTAAATCCGATGAAACTGAATCCATTGAATTGGACCACCTCTTTGTCAACTATGGTTTCAAATCTTCTGTCGGAAACCTTAAAAATTGGGGATTAGAACTGAATCGCCATAAGATTATCGTCAACAGTAAACAAGAGTCAAGTCAGGCAGGAATTTACGCTATTGGAGACTGCTGCTACTACGAAGGTAAGATTGACTTGATTGCGACAGGTCTAGGTGAAGCACCTACTGCAGTTAACAATGCCATTAACTACATTGACCCAGAGCAAAAAGTACAACCAAAACACTCTACTAGTCTATAAGAAAAAACCACGAATCCTTTGATTCGTGGTTTTAAAGTTCATCTGCAATTTTATTTATCTTTCGCAATCTATGATTGACACCACTTTTGGTGAGTGGATTTGTCAAACTGTCTGCCAATTGTTGAATAGAATAGTCTGGATGCTGGATACGCAGATGCGCTACTTCCTGCAAATCGACTGGTAGACTATCTAGACCAATGGTATCCATGATTTTACTGATATTGTTAATGGTTTTCATGCTTGCAGAAACCGTACGTGCAATATTAGCTGTCTCTGCATTATTGGCACGATTGAGATCATTTCGAGTTTCTCGGAGAATCTTGACCCCTTCAAAAGTATCACGCGCCTGCATGGCTCCCACCAAAATCAGGAAATCCATAATATCTTCGGCTCTTTGGAGATAGGTTACTGCTCCCTTTTTTCGTTCGATAACCTTGGCATCTAACAAGAACTGCTGCAAAAGCGAAGCAATCCCTTGCGCATGGTCCACATAGACAGAACTAATTTCTAACTGATACTTTCCTGACTCAGGATCCCGAATACTCCCATTTGCCAAAAAGGCTCCACAAAGGTAAGCACGTCCAGCTTCTTCATCTCCTAAAATTTCTGGATCAATCCCAGTCTCTAGACCAAAGAAAGAATCAGCCAAACGCAAATCCGCTAAAAGTTCTTGAACCCGCTCATCAGTAAACACGGTATAAACACGATTTTTCCGAAGATTACTTCTCTGATGATGACGGATCTCGGACTTGATACCATAGAAGTGCAGGAAAGATTCATAGAGGTGACGAGCTAACTTAGCGTTTTCTGTTACAACGGATAAGGTTAAACCAGAGCTAGATAAACCTACACTACCAGACATCTTGATAATAGCTGATAATTCATAACGACTCAGATGATGCTGACCAAGGATTTCTTCTTTTACTGCTACTGTGAAACTCATTTTCTCACCTGTATAATTCGCATCAACTCGTCCACGATTAAATCTCCATCATGGAAGGCTCCACCATTTTCCAAACGTAGGAAGTTAGATGAAATGACACGCGGTACTTGCTTACGCAAACCTTCAAAATCATGGTCAACCTGCACCAAATATTCATCAAAACGGTTGGTATCCATATAATCTCTCGGAATCTTTTCGATATTAACAAGAACAGTATCGATAAATGGACGGCCCAAATGACGATGTAAGACTTCTACGTGATCACTATCTGAGAAATATTCTGTCTCTCCACGCTGGGTCATGATGTTGCAGACATAGGCAATTTCTGCCTTAGTCTCAAGAAGTGCCTGCCCAATCTCCTCAATGACAATATTTGGCAAAATCGATGTAAAGAGGGAACCTGGTCCCAAAACAATCATATCACTCTCAAGAATTGTATTCACAACTCGACGGCTAGCCTGCGGCTTTTCATCATCCAGAGTATTGGTCACATAGACATGGTCTATCATTCCTGGATGGTCTGCAATATGACTTTCCCCAGCCACCTCTGTCCCATCATTAAAGACAGCATGGAGTGTCAAAGGATGGTCGCTTGATGGGAAAATCTTACCTGTGGTATGGAAAAATTTACTCAATAGTTGCATGGCATTATAGGTTGAACCTTGCATTTCAGAAAGACCAGCAATAATAATGTTTCCTAGGGGATGACCTGCAAAGGCGCCTGCATCCTCAGAAAAACGGTATTGAAAGACCTTTTCATAGAATTTTGGCATATCTGACATAGCCACAAGAACATTGCGAAGATCCCCAGGAGGAGTCAATTGCTGAATATTCTTACGAAGCTCTCCTGAAGAACCTCCATCGTCAGCAACGGTTACAATGGCTGCAATATCAACATCCTTTTCCCGTAAACTCTTTAAAATAACAGGGATCCCGGTTCCACCACCAATCACCGTAATTTTTAGTTTTCTCATGAACGGTTTACCGTTTCCTTTCTTCGGTCTTTATCACGATGACTTTCATTTACAGGCCAATGTTTCGCCAAATCATTGGCTAATCGTTTGGCAAAGGCAACGCTTCGGTGTTGCCCACCTGTACATCCCACTGCAATGGTTAAAACAGATTTTCCTTCTTTCTTATAGCCAGGTAGGATTGGTTCAATCAAGGCCAATAAATGGCGGTAGAAATCCTCAGATTCCTCATGATTCATCACATAGTCATAAACCGCCTTGTCCTCACCCGTCTGATTACGAAGTTCTGGAAAATAGTATGGGTTTGGTAAAAAGCGAACATCAAATACCAAATCAGCATCAATTGGAATTCCGTATTTAAACCCAAAAGACATGACCTCGATACGGAAAGACTGCGTTTGTTCTTGGTCCGAAAATTGCTCTGCAATAGTTTTACGGAGTTCACGAGGAGTTAACTCTGTTGTGTCTACCACGTTTTGACTCATATTTTTCAAAGGCGCCAAGAGTTCGCGTTCCAACTTGATCCCGTCCAAGATACGACCATCTGCTGCTAGAGGGTGACTTCTTCTAGTTTCCTTATAGCGTGCCACCAATTCCTTATCTGCCGCATCCAAAAAGAGGATTTTAAAGTCCAAATCATCTTGGTTTTCCAATTCATCCAAGACAGCTTGAATCTCTGAGAAGAAAGAACGACTACGCATATCCACCACTAGGGCCAACTTGTGGTCGTCATCCTTGGTCTCTACCAACTGCAAAAACTTTGGCAAGAGAGCTGGTGGCATATTATCAATGGTAAAATATCCTAAATCTTCAAAGGACTGAATGGCTACAGTTTTCCCTGCACCACTCATCCCTGTCACAATCACCAGGTGAAGTTGTTTCTTTGTCATCATAGTCTCCTTATATCAAAAGAAGTTTGGAAGAACCAAACTTCTACTAGCTTATCCAATCTCTGCGATGACTTCAATTTCGACTTTTACATCGCGAGGAAGACGAGCTACTTCCACAGCTGAACGAGCTGGAAATTCCTTGTTAAAGGCTGTTTGGTAAACCTCATTAAAAGGAACAAAGTCGTTCATATCACTCAAGAAGCAAGTTGTTTTAACAACATGGTCAAAATCTGTACCTGCTTCTGCTAAAATAGCTCCAATGTTTTTCAAGACTTGTTCTGTCTGTTCTTGAATCGTTTCTCCTACGATTTCTCCAGTTTCAGGAGATAAAGGAACTTGACCGCTAGCAAACAAAAGGTTCCCAACGATTTTTCCCTGAACGTAAGGCCCGATTGCCTTTGGAGCTTTATCTGTATGAATTGTTTTTGCCATATGTATTCCTCACAATTTTTCTAAAATAGCATCCCAAGCCTGGTCCATTCCTGCTTTTGTTACGGATGAAAAGAGGATAAAGTCATCACTTGGATCAAAGTTTAATTTCTTTTTAATAGCTGATTCGTGCTTGTTCCATTTACCGCGCGGAATCTTGTCTGCCTTGGTCGCCACAATGATGACAGGAATCTCATAATACTTAAGAAATTCGTACATCTGCACATCATCTGCTGTCGGGTCATGACGAAGGTCAACGAGACTAACAACTGCCCGAAGATTTTCTCGAGTAGTCAAGTACTCCTCAATCATACGACCCCATTTTTCACGTTCCTTTTTGGAAACACGGGCATAACCATAGCCAGGCACATCCACAAAACGCATCTTGTCATCAATATTAAAGAAATTGAGTAGTTGTGTTTTTCCCGGTTTTCCAGAGGTACGAGCTAGATTCTTACGATTAAGCATGGTGTTGATAAAGCTTGATTTCCCAACATTTGAGCGACCTGCAAGAGCAATCTCAGGAAGTTCATCCTCTGGATAGTGGGACTTGTTAGCTGCACTCAGCAAAATCTCAGCATTGTGTGTATTGATTTCCATAGTCACCTCTAGGCTGTCTCTAGAATTGGTTTAGCTGTTCCGTCAACTGCTTCTTTTGTGATACGAACAGTTTTCACATTTTCTTGACTTGGAACCTCAAACATAACATCTAGCATGGTTTCTTCGATGATTGAGCGAAGACCACGCGCACCTGTTTTACGTTCGATGGCTTTGTTTGCAATTTCCTGGAGTGCTTCGTCGTCAAATTCAAGCTCAACATCATCATAAGAAAGCAAGGTCTGGTATTGTTTGACCAAGGCATTTCTTGGTTCCTTCAAGATGCGAACCAAATCATCTACAGTCAACTGCTCCAAGGCTGCAAAGACAGGCAAGCGTCCAATCAACTCAGGAATAATACCGAATTTTTGAATATCTTCTGCGATGATTTCTTGCATATAAGAGCTGTTTTCGTCAATGGCCTTGTTGTTTTGTCCGAAACCAATCACTTTTTCACCTAGACGCTGTTTGACAATCTCTTCGATGCCATCGAAGGCACCACCCACGATAAAGAGGATATTTTTTGTATCCACTTGAATCATTTCTTGTTGTGGATGTTTGCGTCCACCTTGAGGTGGTACGCTGGCTACAGTTCCCTCGATAATTTTGAGGAGGGCTTGTTGTACCCCTTCACCAGAAACATCACGTGTGATAGACACGTTCTCGCTCTTCTTGGCAATCTTGTCAATCTCATCTACATAGATGATTCCACGTTCTGCACGTTCGATGTTAAAGTCAGCTGCCTGCAAGAGTTTGAGGAGAATATTTTCCACGTCCTCACCAACATAACCAGCCTCAGTAAGAGCTGTTGCATCTGCAATGGCAAAAGGTACATTCAAACTTCTAGCAAGAGTCTGAGCAAGGAAAGTCTTCCCTGATCCAGTTGGGCCAATCATTAGAATGTTTGACTTTTGCAAATCCACATCTTCACTATCTTCACGAGTGTCATGGAAATTGATGCGTTTATAGTGGTTATAAACAGCTACTGCCAAAGCACGTTTAGCACGATCTTGACCGATCACATAGTGGTTCAAAATGTTTAGGAGTTCGATTGGTTTTGGTACCTCAGACAAGTCCGCCAAAACTTCCTCAGCTAACTCCTCACGAATAATTTCCTGAGCCAACTCCACACATTCATTACAGATAAAGGCATTGTTCCCAGCAATTATTTTTTTAACTTCTTCTTGGCTTTTGCCACAAAATGAGCAATAAACCATCATATCATTTTTCCTATTTGTAGACATGATTCCCTTCCGTTCTAACTATTCATTCAATCTAAAATAAGGTCATATAAAAAGCATGAATGCTATTCACCAAGTTTGTGAAAGCATTTAGCCAAAGCAGAGTAGCAAGTCCAAAGCGCTTTTTACGAAAAGCGTGTGTTCCAGCTACAAGACAGACAGCACACAAAAGAGCTGTAAAAAATCCAAAAATACTGCGCTCCATTAGACTTCCTTTCTCTTTCTATATTCGATGGTAAAATCATAGACATTTTTCTCATCTTTGGAATAAGATTTGCTTGCAACAGTCTCAAAAGCAGTCAAGTCAAAATCTTCTGGGAAATAGGTATCCCCTTCAACTTGAGCATGAATTTGTGTCACAATAATCTCATCGAGATAAGGTTCAAAAAGCTGAAAAATCTGCTTGCCACCAATGATATAGAGATTCTTAGCCTGATGATGATACCAGTCTAAAACATCCTCAACATTTTGAAAGACCAGAGCACCATCGATTGCTTCTTCAGGATTGCGCGTCAAAATCAAGGTTTCACGTCCTGGAAGCAATCGTCGACCCATCCCATCAAAGGTTACACGACCCATTAAAATGGCATGATTCAAGGTTGTTTCTTTAAAATGTTTTAACTCTGCTGGCAAATGCCAAGGTAAACGATCCTCTTTCCCGATCACACCCTTTTCATCTTGAGCCCAAATGGCTACGATTTTCTTTGTCATGCTTTCATCCTTTTCATTGATAGTTCTATTTTATCAAAAATCTTCAAAAAAGACTGTTTTGGAATGCCCTCCTGAATAGAAAAAATCCGTAGAAAACTTCTACGGATTTTTAGAAAAATACAGTATCTTACAAACCAGGTGCTTGTCCTAATTCTGCCGCAAGCATCCAGACTGTTTTTTCAAGATCTGCCTTAGCACCAACGAAAATATCATTGGTTACATCATCACCTTCTTCATCTGTTACATCCAATGCTTTTTGGAAAAGAGTGATAAGGTAACGATAAATTTCAAGGACACGTTCCAAACTTTCTTCTACGTTACGGAATTCTCCTACTCCTTCTTCGATTTCACTATGTTGAAGGAATTCTGTCAAAGTAGAGTATGGTTTTCCACCAAGTGTAATCAAGCGTTCGCTGATTTCATCAAGGTAACCATCTAGGCTATCCATGTATTCATCCATCTTAGGATGCCATACTTGGAAACCACGACCACGCATGTACCAGTGTACTTGGTGAAGGGCAATGTGAGCCACATACAAGTCTGCTACTGCTTGGTTAAGCACTTCCTTTGTTTTTGCTAGCGCTTCAGGCGCTGATTTAGATAATGTTGTTACATCTTTTAATGCATCTTTTTTCAATTCAACCATTTTTCTCACCTCATAATATTATTTTTGCAACCATATTTATTGATTACTACCTCAGTATACTACACCTAGTAGACAAAAGCAAGAAAATTAACCCATATTAAAAAAGTTGTAATTGACTGATAATTTAAGAAAATGAGTGGCTATTTATCCTAGCTATTTTCTCTGTTTTTACTAGAGAATTGACTTCGGTAAAGGTCATAATAGAAACCTTTTGCAGCTAGGAGACTTTCATGATTTCCTTGTTCGATTATCTGCCCATCTTTCAGCACCAAAATTTTGTCAGCTTCCTGAATAGTCGAAAGTCGATGGGCAATGACAAAACTTGTTCTCCCCTTCATCAAACGTTTCATAGCCTTTTGAATCAAGAGTTCTAAACGAGTATCGACTGATGAGGTCGCTTCGTCCAAAATTAAGATTTTAGGATCCGCCAAGAGAGCACGCGCGATCGTTAACAACTGTTTTTGCCCAAGAGAAATATTACTTGACTCTTGGTTCATTTCCATGTTATAGCCACCAGGAAGGGTGCGGATAAAGTGGTCAACATTGGCCGCCTTAGCAGCTTCAACGATTTCTTCATCTGTTGCCTCAAGATTTCCAAAGCGAAGATTTTCCTTGATACTGCCTTCATAGAGCCAGGCATCTTGTAATACCATCCCAAACTGTCGACGGTAGTCCTGACGAGACAAGTCTCGAATATCTTGACCATCCACTAAAATGGCACCAGCTGTCACATCGTAAAAATGCATGAGCAGGTTGATCAAGGTAGTTTTACCTGCTCCAGTAGGTCCAACGATAGCTACCATCTCACCAGGTTCAACATCTAGGTTGAAATTGCGAATCAATGGTTTATTTTCCACGTATTGGAAATCAACATTCTTGAAGCTAACCTGTCCTGTTAATGGCGCCAGTTCTTTTACTTTAGCAGTTTGGACTTCTTCTTGTTCATCCAAAACTTCAAAGACACGGTCAAGCGAAGATTTAGCACTTTGCATTTGCCCAGCTAGTTGAGTGATGTTTTGGATTGGTTGACTGACCTGCCACACATACTGAACGAAAGCTTGCATATTACCAATGGTTAAGCGTCCTGCGATTACCTGCAATCCTCCTAGGACAGCGACTATCAGATAAGTTAAGTCAGATACAATATGTAAGGCAGGCATCATCAAACCTGAAATAAAGCTCGCCTTAAAGCCAACCTGTTGCAATTCATCCGTAATCTTTTCAAATCTCTCTTGAGATTTCTCTTCGCGTCCGAAAAGTTTTAAAACATTGAAACCAGTCAGGTTTTCCTGCACAAATCCATTCATACGACCTAGAATGGCCGCCTGCTGTTTAAAGTATGGTTGCGAACGATTTAGAATCGTTTTAGCACCAAAATAGGTCACTGGAATTGACAAGATAACAATGATAGCCAACTGAAGATTTAGATAGAGCACCATTCCCATAACAAAAAGAATGGTAAAGACTGCATTAACAATCTGTAAGAATGATTGTTGGAGCGCATTAGATACGGTCTCTACATCACTAGTAAAACGTCCCAACAAATCTCCAAATTGGTGCTTGTCAAAGTAAGACACAGGAATACGATTGATTTTTTCACTCATTTCATTTCGCAAATCCTGTATCATAGACTGGACAGCATTGGTCATAAAGTAGTTTGAGTAGTAAGAACCCAACTCATAAAAAAGCCCACGCAAGAGATAGATGACCAGAATCACTGCAATATAGCTAGTATTAATACTTGCTCCTGCAACACCATTTGCCATGGCAAGGAGGTTGCTGGTTAACTCAGTGATAGCAAGCCCTAATACGAAAGGCTCGATAACACTCATAATAACGCTGACTATTTTCAAGAAGACTGCAAAGAAAACAGAGAATCGGTAGGCTTTTAAATAGCTCCATAGACGAGCTAGACTAGATTGTTGTTTCATCCTTTACCTCCTATTCTTCTGTCAGAGACGCATTTTTTAACTGCGAATCAGCAATTTCACGATAGATGTCATTGGTTTCCATCAATTCTTCATGACGTCCACGACCAACGATTTCGCCCTTATCAAGGACGATAATCTGGTCCGCATCCATAATAGTTCCAACACGTTGCGCAACAATCAATACCGTAGCATCTTGTGTCACTTCCTTGAGACGACGGCGCAAAATAGCATCTGTACGGTAGTCCAAGGCTGAGAAAGAATCATCAAAGATATAGATATCTGGACCCTTGATGACTGCTCGTGCAATCGACAAGCGTTGTTTCTGACCACCTGATAGGTTGCTTCCGCCTTCTGCCAGATGCGTTGCGAAACCTTCTTCTCGACTTTCGATAAAGTCTTTGGCTTGGGCCACATCTGCTGCTTGGTGCAAGTCCTCATGACTGGCATACTCTTTGCCGTAACGGAGATTGTCTGCGATAGTCCCAGTAAAAAGCAAGGCCTTTTGTGGAATAAATCCAATCTTCTGACGGAGTGATTTGAGACGGTAATCTCGGACGTCTACACCATCGACCTTTATTTTTCCTAGCGTAACATCGTAGAAACGAGGAATCAATTGAACTAGAGTAGACTTACCTGAACCAGTTGAGCCGATAAAAGCAATGGTTTCTCCCGGTTTAGCAGTAAAGGAAATGTTATGCAAAACAGGGCTTTCCGTCTCACCAGGATAGGCAAAGGTTACATTATCAAATTCTAGATAACCATGGGTTTCTGTTTCTTGAATTCCGTCCTCATTTGGATCAATGGAAATCGGCATTTCCATGATTTCCTTCAAACGCTCACTAGACACAGCCGTACGTGGATACATGGTAAAGAGGTTTGACAAGAATAGGAAGGACAAGAGAGCGTGGAAACTATACTCGATAAAGGCCACCAAATCCCCAATCTGCAAACTTCCTTGCTTGAGAGGATCTAGAGCAAACCAAACGATAGCTACAATCATGGCAATAATGATTTGCACAAAAAGCGGCTCTGTCAAGCCAGTCAATTTGAACAAACGATTGGAATTATCCGCATAGATTGCATTTTTCTCCTCGAAACGGTTTTCTTGGAAGTCTTCACGAGCAAAGGCACGAATCACTCGCAAGCCCATCAAATTTTCACGGACATACTGGTTAATCTTGTCCAGTGTTTTCTGTTGTTTTTCAGATAAGGGGTGCGTTTTCACTGCCACATAAATGACAACAACAGCTAGAAAAGGTACGGAAAAAGCGACAATCCAGGCTAGTGAAGGACTCGTCAAGAAAATCATGAGAATACTCGACAGCATCATCATGGGAGTGATAACACCCAACTTAAGCGTCTGTTCTGCAAACTGCATGAGGACAAAGGCATCACTGGTAATACGAGTAACTAGTGAGGATACTCCAATTTGTTCATACTCATGATGAGAATACTCTTGTAATTTAGCATAAACATCATTTCGCATGTCCTTAACCATATTGGTGGTCAGTTTACTAGCAGCGTAGGCTAGAACAATCCGCCCACATGTTCCCAAGACGATAATAACCAACATGATGATGGCCCAAAAATAGAGTTTATCCTGATCACCTTGGTTGATTCCCTGGTCAATCATGCGGGCCAAAACTGTTGGTAAACCTAGATTGACAATGACAAAGAAAATTGCCCCGAGAAAGTCTAACACTAACCACTTGGGATAGCGTTTGAGATAAGACCAAATATAAAGCATAATTCTCCTTTCTTTTTCTTCTAAAATGCAGAAAAGAGCGTGCTTTCGCACGCCATTTTACCAAAAAGAAGACAGGCAGTCATAATCTCAAGAGAGGAAACTGTCTGTCTCAGATATTTGAGGCTTATTTTACAAAGTCAAGCAATGCCAAGAAGCTTTCTGGATCAAGTGATGCACCACCTACAAGAGCTCCGTCAACGTCTGGACAAGCCATGTATTCAGCAACGTTTTCAGGTTTAACTGAACCACCGTATTGAACACGTACTTTATCAGCAACTTCTTGACCGAAGTCAGCAGCTACAACGTCACGAACAACTTTACACATTTTTTGTGCGTCATCTTGTGAAGCTGATTTACCAGTACCGATAGCCCAGATTGGCTCATAAGCGATAACTGATGAAGCTACTTGTTCTGCAGTCAATCCTGCAAGAGCAGCTGAAACTTGAGCACCTACGAATTCTGCTGCTTTACCAGCTTCGTAAGTTTCAAGTGACTCACCACAACAGATGATTGGAAGCATACCGTTCGCAAAGATTGCTTTTGCTTTTTTGTTGATGTCTTCATCTGTTTCGTGGAAGTAGTCGCGGCGTTCTGAGTGACCGATAACAACGTAGTCAGTACCGATTTCTTTCAAAACTTGTGGGCTAGTTTCACCTGTGAAAGCACCTGCATTTTCAAAGTAGCAGTTTTGAGCAGCAACTTTAAGGTTTGAACCTTTAGCGGCAGCAAGAACAGTTGTCAAGTCAAGAGCAGGTACAGCAATCCCAGCTTCAACAAGGTCTGATGAAGGAAGTTTTGATGCTACAGCTTCAACGAATGCTTTTGCTTCTTCTGGGTTTTTGTTCATTTTCCAGTTACCAGCGATAAATGGTTTACGTGACATTTCACATACCTCTTTTTTCATTTTATTTTCTACTTATTTTATCATAAATAGAGGGAGCTTGCAAATCTTACTCTGTAACTAGAAGCCTTCTTTTCAAAAACTTTCCAGTTATTCTTTCTATTTGGAAGCTGACTTACGCCTCGTTAATTTGACTACTGCTTCTGTTCTAGCCGTGTGTGGAAACATGTCAACGGACTGGATATAATGCAGGTCATAGACCTCCAGCAAACGGACTAAATCACGTGCCAAGGTAGACACATTACAGGATACATAAACCATCTTTTCAGGAGCGTATTTGACGATGGTATCCAAGAGCTTATCATCTAAACCAGTACGCGGCGGGTCTACTATCAAAGCATCGGCGCGATAGCCTTCCTTGTACCAACGAGGGATAACTTCTTCTGCAGTCCCTGCTTCATAATGAGTATTGGTATAACCCATGCGCTTAGCATTTTCTTTGGCATCCTCAATGGCTTCTGGAATAATATCCATCCCTCTCAAACTTTTGACTTTTTTAGCAAAAGCGAAACCAATGGTCCCAACACCACAATAGGCATCGATCAGATGGTCGTCCTCAGTCACGTCCAAGGCCTTAACGGCTTCACTATAGAGTATTTCTGTCTGTTCAGGATTGAGTTGGTAAAAAGCTCTTGGTGAAAGAGAAAATTCATAGTCTAATACACCTTCGCGAATACTATCCTGCCCCCAAATGATCTCAGTCTTGTCCCCATAAATCTCACTAGTTTTAGCAGTATTGGTATTGACTGCGACAGTCACTACTTCAGGATAATCCTTGACTAAATCTTTCACAAATTGAGTCAGATTTAATTGACGATTAGTCACAATGATAATCTGAACTTGCCCAGTTTTCCGTGCTCGACGAACCATGATGGTCCGAACTCCAAGGATTTTCCGTTCATCCGTAATCGGAATTTGATGGTAAGTCAAGAGTTCAGCGATGCGATTGGCAATAGTTTGCGTTTCCTTGTCTTGAACCAGACAGTCCTTTAACTCGACCAAATAATGGGAATTCTGAGCATACAAACCTGCCTTGACTTGGCCTTTGAACTTTCGAGTTTGAAATTGTAGTTTGGCCCGATAATATTTTGGTTTTTGCATGCCAATGGTTGGTCTGATTTCAAAGTTTTCATAGCCAGCAGGGGCAAATTTTTTTAGAGCTTGATGAAGAAGATCTGTCTTGAACTCTAGCTGCTTGTCATAATGTAGGTGCATGATCTGACAACCACCACACTCATTATAGATAGTACAGTCTGGGACTACTCGAAACTTGGATTTTTTATTGACCTCAAGCAGTTTAGCCTCAACGTAGTTACGCTTGACAGAAGTGACCTGACAATAGATATCTTCGCCCTTGAGGGCACCTGGAACAAAAACGAGTGTTTTCTGGTAAAATCCGATACCTTCCCCGTTAATCCCCATGCGCTTGATTTTTAATGGAATTTTTTGTTTGACTTTAAGATTCATATCCCTATCTTATCACAAAATACGCTATAATAGAAACATGAAAATCACAAAACTAGAAAAGAAAAAAAGACTTTATCTGCTAGAGCTTGATAGCGACAAAACTTGCTACATTACCGAGGATACCATTGTTCGCTTTATGCTGACCAAGGATAAGGAAATTAGTCCAGAGGAGTTTGCAGAAATTCAGACCTTTGCACAATTTTCCTACGGAAAAAACTTGGCTCTCTACCACTTATCCTTCAAGGCTCGTACCGAAAAAGAGGTCAAAGACTATTTAATTAAACATAAGATTGATGAAAACATCATACCCCAAGTCATCCAATCTCTAAAAGAAGATAATTGGATTAACGACCGTCAGTATGCCTATGCTATCATCAACTCCAATCAGCTTTCAGGAGATAAGGGAAGTTATATGCTGATGCAGAAGATTTCGCAAAAGGGAGTTGCCAAATCCATCATCCAAGAAGTCTTACAAGAATTTGATCTGACGGAAGTGGCAGAGCGTACAGCCGAAAAACTACTGAAAAAATATCAGGGTAAATTACCTGCCCGCGCTCTACAAGATAAGATTATCCAAAGCCTAACCAATAAAGGATTTTCCTACTCAGAAGCCAAAACAGCCTTTGACCAACTGGATAGTCAGGTAGAAGAGGAAACTGTCCAAGAATTGATTTTTAAAGAATTAGACAAGCAATATCGAAAATATTCACGTAAGTATGAAGGATACGAACTGAAACAACGCCTAACCCAAGTTTTAGCTAGAAAAGGCTATGATTTTTCAGATATAGCCAGCGCTCTCAGAGAATATCTTTAATTTTTTCATGAAAAACTAAGAACTTTAAACAAAAATGTGATACAATAGTAAACGATAAACTTATAAATTGTAGAAAGTTGGTTAGTTATGAAACTTCCAAAAGAAGGCGACTTTATTACAATTCAAAGTTATAAGCATGATGGGAGTCTCCACCGCACTTGGCGAGACACCATGGTACTAAAAACAACAGAGAACGCTATTATCGGCGTCAACGACCACACACTTGTTACCGAAAGTGACGGTCGTCGTTGGGTAACTCGAGAACCGGCTATTGTTTACTTTCACAAAAAATATTGGTTTAATATCATCGCCATGATTCGTGATAATGGGATTTCCTACTACTGCAACATGGCTAGCCCTTATTATCTAGACGAAGAAGCTTTAAAATACATCGATTATGATTTAGATGTTAAAGTTTTTACAGATGGTGAGAAACGCCTCTTGGACGTCGAAGAGTATGAACGTCATAAACGTAAGATGAATTATCCTGATGATTTAGACTATATTTTGAAAGAGCATGTTAAGATTCTTGTTGATTGGATCAACAATGAACGAGGTCCCTTCTCAGAAGCCTATGTCAACATTTGGTACAAACGCTACGTAGAACTAAAGAATCGGTAAAGTTGTCAAAGGTCAGGATTTTGTTCCTGACCTTGTTTTTTTATAAGCAAAAACCTGCCTTGAGGCAGGTTTTCCTTTAAATATCTAACTTCGTAACAGTAAATTTGATGTGGGAATAATCTTTCTCAATATCCTTATCTACCATAAAGGCTGTCGCATCCTTCTTGACCTGCACCAAGTCAATATTTTGAGCTTGAGCTGCGTAGACACAGCCACAGTAACATTGACGATAGATATCGTACTCTTCACACATTTCTACAGATCGTTTATAACCTTGATTTTTCTTAAAATCACTTGGAAGGTAATGAGTGGTGTAGATTTTCTGCACATCAATCCCAATACTATTGATGGTTTGTGAATTTTTGTGAGGGCTGATGGTTAGGGCAGAGCCAAAGTAGTCAAAGCCCAAGTCCATAGCCACCTGGGCTGTCTTATCTAATCGATAGTCAAAACAAACCTTGCAACGATCCCCACCTTCAGGTTCTTCTTCCAAACCTCGAACCAGTTTACGATATTCGTTTGGTTCATAGGGAGCTTCTATGTATTGGACCTTATTGCCAGTTCGTTCATTGAAATCGCTGACAAACTTTTTTGTCACATAGGCACGCTTGTGATACTCAGCTTTAGGATGGATATTTGAATTAGCAAAATAAATGGTCACATCCGCATACTTGGTCAAATACTCTAAAGTATAGGTGCTACACGGAGCACAACAGACGTGCATGAGAATAGTTGGTCTCTCTTCATTTTTTTCCCAAACTTGAACCATCTTTTGCATGACACGGTCATAGTTGATCTTTTGATTGGGATTCATCTTACTTAGAATTTCTTCTACATCGATCATACTCTTCTCCTTTTCTTCTTGTTATTTTATCACAAGAAGGCTCTTTGGGCAAATAGGGTTTCATGCTTTATTCAGTTATTAAGTCCTGATTTAATAGCTTGCCCATCCTTTTTAGACCAATTCTTAAGATAGGATAGGTTAATAGTAAGATAAGACCTAGAACTAAAAAGACAGCTACCAGACCCCAACGATCAATCAACCAACCTGTCAATGGGAAAATGACAATCATAGATAAACTAAAGAGCATAGAATTGATACTAAGCATAGTTGCTCTTACACTGGACGGTAAATAGCCTTGTAAGTCATTAAAATAGATTGGTTGATAAACTGCATAGAGTGTATCGGTTAAAAGATATACGAGAAGAAAAGCAAAGGGAGTTCCAAAAAATACCAATAGTAAGGCCAAGCCCGTTAGTGCAACAAGAGTCGGAAAAACTCGATTGCTATTCCATTTTTTTCCGATTTGACTAGCTACATAAACTGCTATAAGATTTAAGCCACTACCAATCAGCATGACCAGTGAAACCTGCCATCCTGCTAAGTCACTTATTTTCTGCTGATAGTAAAAGTAAAACATGCACATGAGTGTTCCGACTAGCTGATAAGTCATCATCCAATAAAAGAGAACTGGTTTTTCATGCCATTCTTTTCGAACTTGCAGGACAATCGTTTTAAAGGTTAAGGCTTCATTTTTTTCTCTCTTAGCCATTGGTTCTTTCATAAAATAAATCAAGATTATAGAAAGAAATGAAAATCCAATAGCAATCAGATAGGTCCAAGCCAATGCTCCGTGAATAAAGAAGCCTGCCACAACTGTACCTAAGGTTCGGGTTACTTCTGCTACACCAGACAAAAAGCTAGAAATCTGAAGATACCGGTCCTTTTGACCCGCTTCTACCGCAGAATCATATAAGAAAGCGGTGCTGGTCCCCGAATCAAAATTATAGGACCAAGCATTGACCATCATAGCAAGAGCATAGATCCAAAAATTCCCCTGACCAAACAAAATCAAGATAGAGGATACAATACTGGCCAAGCGAGCCAAATAGAGATTGGTTTTGTAGCTAAATCGATCGGCCAACATACCAGACGGGATTTCACACAAGAGACTCGTCCCGTGAAAGATACTTTCTAATAGACCAATTTGAAGTAAGGAAAGACCATTTTGAATGAAAAATAAAATCCAAAAACTGGTAATCCCAAAATAAGATGTAAATTCCAGACCTGCTAGGAGTGGAATATTGCGTTTGTAAGTTCTTTTAAACATTGTTTTCTCTCTTTCAATATGTAATATGATTATTTCTAAAAGACTTACTTAGATTTGCCTACATTTTCTCCACCTCTTTCATTTAAAGTAATACTCAATGAAAATCAAAGAGCAAACTAGGAAGCTAGCCGCAGGCTGTACTTGAGTACGGCAAGGTGAAGCTGACGTAGTTTGAATTTGATTTTCGAAGAGTATAAAAACGCCAGACGGCGTTTTTATGGCTATTAAGGTTTGATACGGTGCAACATACGTGGGAATGGAATGGCTTCACGGATGTGTTTTGTACCAGCTGCGAAGGTTACCATACGCTCGATACCGATACCAAATCCACCGTGTGGGACTGTACCATATTTACGAAGGTCAAGGTAGAATTCATATTCTGTACGATCCATACCAAGTGATTCCATCTTCGCAACAAGGGCATCGTAGTCTTCCTCACGCATTGAACCACCGATGATTTCTCCGTACCCTTCTGGTGCGAGCAAGTCCGCACAAAGAACGCGGTCTGGATTACCAGGAACTGGTTTCATGTAGAAGGCCTTGATGTCTGCTGGGTAGTTCATGACAAAGGTTGGTACACCAAAGTGATTTGAAATCCAAGTTTCGTGTGGTGAACCAAAGTCATCGCCATGCTCGAGATGTTCGTAGTCAGCATCTGCATCATTTTCATGCTCTTGCAAGAGGTCAATGGCTTGATCGTAAGTGATGCGTTTGAATGGTTCAGCAATATAGCGTTTCAAGAGCTCAGTATCACGCTCTAATGTTTCTAAGGCTTGAGGAGCACGGTCCAAAACGCCTTGAAGAAGAGCTTTGACATAAGCTTCTTGCAAGTCAAGTGATTCATCATGTGTCAAATATGAGTACTCTGCATCCATCATCCAGAACTCTGTCAAGTGACGACGAGTTTTTGATTTTTCAGCACGGAATACTGGACCAAAGTCGAAGACGCGACCAAGTGCCATAGCACCCGCTTCAAGATAAAGCTGACCAGATTGGCTCAAGTAGGCTGGTGTTCCAAAGTAGTCTGTTTCAAAGAGTTCTGTAGAATCTTCTGCAGCATTTCCTGAAAGAATTGGGCTATCAAACTTCATGAAACCATTCTTATCAAAGAACTCATAAGTTGCATAGATGATAGCATTACGGATTTGCATGACAGCTACTTGTTTGCGTGAACGAAGCCACAAGTGGCGGTTGTCCATCAAGAAATCTGTACCGTGTTCTTTTGGAGTGATTGGGTAATCTTGAGATTCACCGATCACTTCGATGTCTGTAATATCCAACTCATAACCAAATTTTGAGCGTTCGTCTTCTTTTACAACCCCTGTTACAAAGACTGAAGTTTCTTGGCTTAGACGTTTGATGGTGTCAAATTTTTCAAGACCTACTTCTTCTCCAAATTTTTCGATAAAGTTTGGTTTAAAAGCAACTCCTTGGAAAAAGGCTGTTCCGTCACGCAATTGCAAGAAGGCAATTTTCCCTTTTCCTGATTTGTTGGCAACCCAAGCTCCGATGGTCACTTCTTGACCAACGTAATCTTTTACTTCGATAATTGTTACACGTTTTGTCATAATCTATCTTCCTTTATCGTTAAACTTGTCCGAAGACATTATTACTCATTATTGTACCACAAATAATGCCTGATAGCTAGCTAGTTTGACAGAAATTCCTAAGTTTTTAAAAATAAAAACCTCCGTTATTAAGACGGAGGTTAAGCTTCTTATTTTTCCATAAATTGGTGTAAGCGACGAATAGCTTCTTTAAGAGTTTCCAAGTCTGTCGCATAGCTGAGACGGACATTTTCTGGTGCTCCAAATCCAGCACCTGTTATCAAGGCTAGCCCCACCTCTTCAAGTATGGCCGTTGTAAATGCTGTTACGTCTGTATAGCCTTTCATCTCCATAGCTTTTTTAACATTTGGGAAGAGGTAGAAAGCTCCTTGCGGTTTGACAACCTCAAAGCCAGGGACTTCACATAAGAGTGGATAGATGGTATTGAGACGTTCCTCAAAAGCTTGGCGCATGGTTTCTACAGAGTCTTGCGGTCCAGTTAAGGCCTCGATTGTTGCATATTGAGATACTGCTGTCAGATTTGAAGTTGTTTGTCCTGTCAATTTGCTCATGGCAGCAATGATTTCTGGATCACCAACTGCATAACCTACCCGCCAACCTGTCATAGCATAGGCTTTTGAAATCCCGTTAATGACAATGGTTTGCTTACGAATAGCTTCTGATAGACTAGAGATTGGGATGAACTCATTCCCGTTATAGACCAAACGACCATAAATGTCGTCTGCCAGAATGAGAATATCGTGTTCAACTGCCCAATTTCCGATGGCTAAAAGTTCCTCACGAGAATAGATCATACCGGTCGGATTAGATGGTGAGTTAAGGACCAAGACCTTGGTCTTATCTGTACGAGCTGCTTCTAATTGGTCTACCGTCACTTTAAAATGATTGTCTTCCTTAGCTTGGACAAAAACTGGCACACCACCAGCCATTTTAACCTGATCTCCATAGCTGACCCAGTAAGGAGTAGGAATGATGACCTCATCTCCAGGATTAACTACAGCCATAAAGAAAGTGTAGAGAGAGAACTTGGCACCTGTAGCAAAGGTGACTTCGTTAGCTGCTACAGAATAACCATAATAACGTTCAAAATAAGTATTGACTGCTGCTTTTAACTCAGGCAAACCTGAAGCTACCGTATAGAAAGAAGCACGCCCATCTCGAATGGCTGCAACAGCAGCGTCTTGAATATTTTCAGGAGTATGAAAATCGGGCTGACCTAAAGTTAAGAAAAGAACGTCTTTTCCTTCAGCTTTTAATTTCTTAGCCTTTGCATCACTAGCCAGAGTGACACTTTCTTCCATTTCTAAGACACGTTTGGATAATTTCATTGTTTCTCCTTTTCGACTAAGGCACCAGATTCAAAATCTACTAGATAATAGTCTCCTCCAGACTTGATTTCCCAGACAGGCTTATCAGCGTAGCGTCCAAAAGTAATCTTGTCGATCTCAGTTGCTCCTTTTTCTTTGACAACTGCTTCTGCTTTTTCTTGAGAAGTCCCATTTTCTAGTTGATATACGTAAATATTATTGCTACTTTTCTCTATTAAGACAGCAACTGGTTTCTGGTTCTTATCTTGACCAAGAACACTATAATAGCTTTCTAAACCATTAAAGATATCAACTTGGCTAACCGTTTCTAGATTCGCATACTGCTTGGCAAGTTTTTCCCCTTCGACTTTTGCAGTTTGATAAGGTTTCATACTGAGCCATACCAAATAGAAAAAGGAAGAAGTCACAACTAGAGCCAGCAAGGTTAGCCCAATAGTATACTGAAATAATAGGGAATTTTTTTCTTTTTTTTGTCTCTTTTTCACTCGTCTATTTTACCATCTATCCAAGTGAATTACAAGTGAATAAAGGGAGGGCTTCTTGATATCCCAGATATTTTTAGACTTTCAAACTAAAGCGCCAACCATTGATTCCACAGGCTTAGCTGCATGCGTCATTTAGAAATTTAATCTTACAATTCATTGATTTTTAATTTATGAGCAAATGATTTGCAAATAATTTTTCTTTGTTGTAACATTAATTATAACAACAGAGAAAGCTCTGAAAAATTAAAAGGAGATATATCATGTCTAAAAAAGTATTATTTATCGTTGGTTCACTTCGTGAAGCATCTTTTAACCACCAAATGGCCCTAGAAGCTGAAAAAACTCTTGCTGGAAAAGCTGAGGTAAACTATCTTGACTACTCAGCCATTCCTCTCTTCAACCAAGAAGTTGAAGTTCCAACTCTTCCAACTGTAGCAGCAGCTCGCGAAGCTGTTCTAGCTGCTGATGCTATTTGGATTTTCTCTCCAGTCTACAACTTCTCAATTCCTGGAACAGTGAAAAACTTGCTTGACTGGCTTTCACGTGCTCTTGATTTGTCTGAGACCCGTGGTCCATCCGCACTTCAAGACAAAATCGTTACTGTATCTTCTGTAGCAAATGCAGGCCATGAGCAACTCTTTGCGATTTACAAAGACCTCTTGCCATTCATCCGTACACAAATTGTAGGTGAATTTACTGCAGCTCGTATCAATGATTCTGCTTGGGCAGATGGTAAATTAGTTCTCGAAGACAGCGTTGCTGCTTCTTTGAAACAACAAGCTGAAGACTTGCTTCAAGCTATTCAATAATTGCAACAAAAAGAAAAAGATAGTAGAAATAGAAATTTCTACTATCTTTTTTGTTAATCAACAAGTTCTGCAATCATACTATGTTTGAGTGGTAGACTACACATCACTAGAAGGAAGATAAATGATGATTGGATCCAAAAGAGGGCCAAATCAAAAATCCCATGCACTGCAACCACTGTTAAAAATGAAAGATAGAGTCCAAGAATCGGTCGTTTACTTGGTACTTGACTCATATCAATTAATTTTCGGATTGAATCTGAAGAAGCAATCCCTAACAAGACAGTACCTACTACACCGTAACTCAATATCGTATCGATATAGATACTATGCGCATGTTCATGATAAGGTGCAAAAATACGTGGATAAGCATGCATGTATGTTAGTGGACCTTCTCCCCAGAAAGGGTTTTGCTTGAATAAGGTCATCCCCGCATTCCAGATAGATACTCGTTCTTCCATAGATGAATCAAGTGTTCCCATTCGAACTCCTAAGTCACTTGAGAAAAGAAAGGCCAAACCAATACCAAAGACTGCAATACTTAACCAGAAAGCACGCCAGTTTTTAATGGTAGTGAAAAGATAAATAATCGCACCAAATATGATAGCTGGAAAGGCCGTTCTATTTTGAGTAAAGTTGAGTCCAAACAAATTAGCAAAGATTGCAATCACTGAGAAGATTTTCAACCATCTTAATCTAGTCGTACTAATCAGATAAAAACCAATCATGATACAGAAACAGCAGATAATCCCATAATAGTTAGGATTAAAGAAGGCTACTTCTGCTCGGTTCTGGTGCCAAACCTGCATCTTAGGAGATAAGAAGGTATAATCAAATTTCTTAACGATTTGAAAATGCTCCAGAGCTGCGAAAACTGAGGCTAGCACACTAAGCGATAAAATCCCTTGTAATACTAATCTAAAAAATTTAGGGGTTAGATGAGCCTGGTAATAGTAAAAGAAAATTGCAAAGAGGAACATTCCTAAAGTAGCAACCATCCCCATGACATTTTGAGCCAGAAGAGAGATGACACCACTATAGCCAATAAATAAAAGAAGAATAGCATGGTTAGAGAGTCGTTTTAGAATCCCCTTCATTTCTCCTGTAAATATCAGACCTATTAAATAAGCGATAAAAATAATGACGAAAATATAAAAAGGCAAGAAAATACTTAGAATAACAGCTAGCAAGATAAGTTCTTGCTTAGAGAAGCCTTTCAATTTTTCAATGATACCTATTGATTTCACAACAGATCCTTTCTCTCTGTGCCTTAGAGCTCAGATATATAAACTATTAAAACATTTTACCATTTTTCAAAGAATTTGAAAACCACTTTGTCTATATCATCCTAACTAAAACTTGGTAAAACTTTATAGGGAACGAGGATTCCTCTCATAAAAGCAGTCTATCTTTTGTAAAATTATGGTACAATTAAATTAATTTTCCCGGAAAGGCTCTACCATGAAATCTTACCAAGAAGTTTATAAAATATTAGCTAGTGAAACTGATTATTTAAGTGGAGAAAAAATTGCTGAACTATTAAACCTCTCTCGAACTTCTGTTTGGAAAGCGATTCAGCGTCTCCAACAGGAAGGTTTAGAAATTGACAGCATCAAAAACCGTGGCTACAAGCTGCTTCGTGGTGACCTTATCTTACCTCAAGACATCGAAGCCAATAGTCCCATCTCCGTTCAATTTAAACCTATCACCAAATCGACCCAGAGCGATGCCAAGGAGGCCATGGAATCTGGTGCCAAGGGAGATACACTCTATCTATCAACTAGCCAAACAATGGGACGTGGTCGATTCCAACGCCCTTACTATTCTCCAGAAAAAGGGGGAATCTATATGTCCCTCCACCTTAAACCCAATCTTTCTTATCTGGATTTACCAGCTTACACACTCTTGACTGCAGCTGCTATTTATAAGGCTGTTAAGAATCTAAGCTTGATTGATTTAAATATCAAGTGGGTAAATGATCTATATCTAAATCAGAAAAAAATAGCCGGTATTCTAACTGAAGCTATTACTTCTGTCGAAACCGGACTTGTTACAGATGTTATTATTGGTGTTGGAATCAACTTTTCTATCGCTGATTTTCCCAAAAATCTGCAGGGAAAAGCTGGAAGTCTCTTTTCTCAAAGCAGCCCCATTACTCGCAATGAACTGATTGCTGAAATTTGGAGATGTTTCTACGAAACAGATGCCGACGAGCTACTTTATCTATATAAAAAACAATCAATTGTTTTAGGAAAAGAAGTTTCCTTCAAAAAAGATCAAGAAATAATCACGGGAAAAGCGTGTGACATTTCGGATCAGGGCCAACTGCAGATAGAATTAGCAACTGGTGCAAAAATCTGGCTCAACAGTGGTGAGGTTTCGCTTACCAAATGGTAAATACTCGTCAACAACATAAAAATCGACCTCTCTATCGAGAAGGTCGATTTTCTTATCGTTTATTTTTTCAAACGTTCCACATCACGCGCAATAACAAGTTCTTCATCAGTTGGGATGACAAGGACACGAATTTTTGCAGCATCAGTAGAGATATCTCCAGTAACACCAAAAACATTTTTCTCTGGATCTACATCACAACCAAACCAAGAAATTCCTGAGATGACTTTCTCACGGACAAGCGTTGCATTTTCACCAACACCAGCAGTAAAGATGATGGCATCAGCTCCATTTAGGACTGCCAAGTATTGGCCAATATGTTTTTGGATACGGTCAACATACATTTCAAAGGCCAAAGCAGCATCATGATCCCCTGCTTCCATTGCAGCAATCACATCACGCATATCACTAGACTTGCCTGAAACACCCAGCAATCCTGACTCACGATTAAGAATACGACTGATATCCTCAGGCTTGTTAAAGTCCTCTGTATATTGCATTAAATAAGGAATGATAGCTGGGTCAATATCCCCTGTACGAGTTCCCATCATAACACCACCAAGTGGAGTGAATCCCATTGATGTATCAATTGATTGACCACCTTTAACAGCTGTGATAGAAGCACCATTACCGATATGGCAAGTGATTAATTTCAATTCTTCTAGTGGATGGCCCAATAGTTTTGCTGCTTCTTGAGCAACGTACTGGTGACTTGTACCGTGAGCACCGTATTTACGAACTTTGTTTTCTGTATAGTACTTAGTTGGTAATGGATAACGGTATGCTTTTTCTGGCATTGTTGTGTGGAATGATGTATCAAAGACCGCTACACTTGTGATATCTGGCAACAATTCTTTGAAGGCACGAATACCAGCAGCATTTGCAGGGTTGTGCAATGGAGCAAGAAGTCCTAGCTCTTCAATTTTTTCCAAGACATCGCCTTCAACAACTGTAGACTCTTTGAAGTACTCACCACCTGCAACGACACGGTGTCCAACACCAGTAATTTCATCATAAGAGTTAATAATATTAAAACGAATCAAGTCATCAAGCAAGATTTTTACAGCCAAAGTATGGTTTTCAATATCAAGAACTTGTTCTTCAGAACGACCATCGAACTTAACTGTTGATACAGAATCCTTCAATCCAATTCGCTCAATCAAACCTTTTGCAAGCACCTTTTCTTCTGGCATTTGGTAAAGTTGCCATTTCAAGCTTGAGCTTCCAGCGTTAATTGCAATGGTTTTTGTCATAATGTTTCCCCTTTTTAAGCGTTTTCAACTATTATATCAAAATTTACATTAGATTTCATGTTCTTGACACCAATTTTGAAAATTTTCTTTAAATTCCATCAAAATTTCAGGGTCACGAAGACTCGTAAGTGGATAAACAAATGGTTCAATCGCTTCTCCCGTCTTCTTCTGTAGAACAAAGATTGTTTTAGACTGAGCTCCCTGTGCAAAGAGATCCTCTGGTAAAGCGATGATTGCTACTAGTTGAGCCTGTTCAGTCAGCCATGATTTCAAAAGTTCGCTCTGAGGACTTGTCAGGAGATCTGTTGGAGCTAGAAAAATTGCATAGCCTCCTGTTCTGAGATACTTGAGAGATTGTTCCATTAACAAATGATGAGCATAAGTATGTTCATTCTTAGCCACTACTTGATAACGTGAGGCTGTCTGATCATCTGGATAGTAACCGATAGGCAGGTCGCTCACAATGATGTCACTTTCTTTTAATACTTGTGGACGTACTGCATCTCCTTGGACAAAGCCCATTTGAAGATCCATTACTTCCGCCATGCTTGCCGCCAAGTCAATCAGGAGGTCATCAAGTTCTATTCCCAGATAATCTACCTTTTTGTTCATGGACGTTAAGAAGCTAGCTCCCAGAATTCCCATCCCAGAACCCAACTCTAATAGACTCACATTTTCAGCAGGAAAAAGTTGCTCTATGATAAAAATCATCAAGTGACCAATGGCATCTGGCGTGAACTGATGGTTGGCTTGAAGAGGTTCTGTTTGCGCTGCCTTCATCAACAAAAATTGATAGGTCCGTAGCCACTCCTCTTTTCGAAGCGCCAAACGTTTTAATGCTTGATTGTTTTTCTTTACATCTTCCAGATTTGTCTGACCATCCAGATAGATTCCATTTTGCTCAATCAAGGCATCGTAAAAGTTAGTCGTCAAATCATTTTGAATGATTTGAACGTTTTCTAATAAATAAGTATATGCTTGTTCAATTTTTTCAAAATCCATAACCTTATCTTACCAAATTCAGAACTGATTTTCCAGATTTTCATGATAATGAAAAAAAATAAAAACCTCTGAGATGACTCTCAAAGGTTTTATTCTGTCTATTTACTATTTTCAACCGCTGCTGTTACAAAAGCAGTGTAAAGTTCTTCTGGGCGGTTTGGACGACTTGAAAGCTCTGGGTGGTACTGACAAGCCACAAAGAATTTGTTTTCTGGAATTTCAACAATTTCGACCAAGCGATTGTCTGGTGAAACACCTGAGAAGACAAATCCTGCTCCTTCAAACTGTTCACGGAAGGCATTGTTAAACTCATAACGGTGACGGTGACGGCGTTGCACCACCTCTTTGTTATGATAAGCTGCCGCTGCCTTAGAACCACGTTTTAACTTAGAAGGATAAAGCCCCAAACGAAGGGTACCACCCATGTCCTCAACATCAATCTGATCACGCATGATATCGATGATAGGGTATTTGGTATCAGGATTTAGCTCTGCTGAATTAGCTCCTTCAAGACCTAAGACATTACGGGCAAACTCGATACAGGTCAACTGCATACCCAAGCAGACTCCCAGCATTGGTACATCATTTTCACGCGCATAGCGAATCGCTTCAATCTTACCTTCAGTTCCACGTTGACCAAAACCACCTGGCACGATGATTCCGTCAGCATCAGATAGGAGTTCTGCCACATTGTCAGCTGTCACATCGTTAGCATTGACCCAATTAATCTTGACTTCTGCATCATTTGCATAACCAGAGTGTTTCAAAGCTTCAACAACTGAGATGTAGGCATCCTGCAACTCAACATACTTACCAACAAGGGCAATCTTGACTTGTTTTTTGAGGTTCATGACCTTATCAACCATAGCTGACCACTCTGTCATATCTGCTGCAGGTGCATCTATTTTCAAATGGTCGCAAACAATTTGATCCATTCCTTGTGCTTGCAGATTAAGTGGAATTTGGTAAAGATGATCCACGTCCAATGACTCGATAACAGCTTCTGGCGCCACATCACAGAACTGGGCTAGTTTGTTTTTAATCCCTTGTCCTGCTGGTTTTTCAGTACGAATAACCAACATATTTGGTTGGATTCCCAAACCACGCAATTCTTTAACAGAGTGTTGAGTTGGTTTGGTTTTCATTTCCCCAGCTGCCTTGAGGTAAGGAAGCAAGGTTGTGTGGATATACATGACATTATCAGCGCCGACATCTGCCTTCATCTGACGAAGAGCTTCTAAGAATGGAAGGGACTCGATATCGCCAACTGTTCCACCAACCTCTGTAATAATAACATCAGAGTCAGTCGTAAGAGCAGCTCGCTTGATTTTTTCTTTCAAGGCATCTGTAATATGAGGAATAACTTGGACAGTTGCCCCAAGGTACTCACCACGACGTTCCTTGCGAAGAACTTCGCTGTAGATTTTACCAGTTGTCACGTTTGAGTATTTATTAAGGTTAATATCAATAAAACGCTCATAGTGACCCAAGTCTAAATCTGTCTCAGCCCCATCATCTGTTACAAATACTTCTCCGTGCTGGTAAGGGCTCATGGTCCCTGGGTCGATATTGATATAAGGGTCAAATTTTTGAATGGTTACTTTCAAACCACGGTTTTTCAACAATCGTCCAAGGCTCGCTGCAACGATACCTTTCCCAATAGACGATACCACACCACCAGTGACAAAAATATATTTCGTAGACATAGATTCCTCTTTCTAAAATGCTTAAGGTCTTGTTTACTAGTAGGGGAAATAGGAAACAAGACCTTCATCAATAACACAATCCAGGATAAAAGTTCCCAGAAAAACAAAAATAGCTCCCTAATTACTAGGGAGCTCCGACCTCTAAAAGAGGTGCCCGAACAATATCTTACCTCAATTTGACTCATTTGTCAAATACATTCGAATATCAGATTTTCAGTGTCTTGCTTTTAGTAAAGATATAGTGTTGCAAAAAGACAAGGAAGATTTCCTTGCCTTTTAGTGTTATTCTTCTTCATCCTCAACATCTTCGTCATCTTCTTCGTTAAGATCAACATCTTCGCCAAGGTCATCCGGTGCAATTTCGTTGATTTCAGCGTCGTAGGCTTCTACTTCGTTCTTTTCATCATCTGTATTTTCATCATCGTAAGAAAGAGCTGGATCTTCTTCATAAGCATCCTCATCTTCTGGATCATCTGCACCATAATCAATGGCATCGTCGTCACCATCCATAAAGGCATTAACACGTTTTTTCTTAGCTTGAGGTGCGACTTCTTCATCATCACTTTCTTCAAGAGCGATAATTTCTTCGTCAATTTCATCAACTCCGTACCATGAACGAAGGCCCCATTTGTTATCTCCAAGAGAGATAAAGCTACCATCAAAGTTCAATTCTGTATAGAACAAAGGTAGTGCTTCACGAATATCGCTATTAGAGGTACCAAGATAGTTTTGGATTTCATTAACCAAATCGCTAAAATGCATTTCGTGATCGCGACCACGGAGTTCCAAGATGGCACGAGCCACCTCAATCATAGATAGTTCACTTTTTTCTTGCCCAGCAAATACTTCTAATTCCAAAGCGTTTCTCCTCATTTTTTACTACTAACGCCAAAGCATACAAACTCTGGTCTCATTTTATCATGTACTCTTTATTGTACGATAATTTTGCCTAATAGTCAAAGGTTTAGAAGAAATTAATGTGAAATATTTAGGCTAATTAAAAGACCTGGGAGATACACTCACAGGTCCGATATTTTATTTATAACTTAAAGCTCGTTTAAAGGTTTTCCAGATCCCCAAATCATCTGTTTGAAGAACTAGACTAGCATACATGCGTCCGATAAAGGCTGTTGCAGTAACTGCAAAAATAACCGTTATAGCAAGCGAAATCCATGCTTCTAAACTACTTGCATAACCATTAATAGCTCTAAAAGGCATAAAGAAGGTTGAGACGAATGGGATGTAAGAACCGATTTTCAAAATCAAATTGTCCCCAGAAGTTCCTAAGGCGGTTACTCCAATAAAACCTACCATAATCAAAAGCATCAAAGGCGATAATGCCTTACCAGAGTCTTCAGGTCGAGAAACCATTGAGCCCAGAAAGGCAGCCAAGACCACATACATAAAGAGACTGACTAAGACAAACAACAAGGTATTGATCGAAAAGGCTTCTCCCAAGTGATTTAGAATACCTGAATTAGCCAAGATAGGCATATCCTTAAAGAATAAGATAGCTCCAAGTCCGCCTACAACATAAATACCAATATGAGTCAAAATGACTAGAAGCAAGGCAATCATGCGGGCGTAGAAATAATGGCTAGCACGAATGCTTGAGAAGACCACTTCCATGATTTTGGTTCCTTTCTCGCTGGCTACTTCTTGAGCAGTAACACTAGCATAAGTAATCAAAATCATATAGAGGAAGAAACCAAGTCCCGCAGCTGCAAAGGTTTGGACCATCTTTTTATTTTCCTTGGCTTCATCTATCTGCTCTGTAAATTGAATTGTTTGTGCCAAACGTTTTTCCTGTTCTTGAGATAAATGTGCCTCTGAACGGTTGAGTTGGGATTGAAGTTCATTCAACTTAGCAGTCACAGCTAACTTAATACCACTCTCTAGTGAAGTATCCCCATGATAGACTGCCTTGAGGACACTGTTCTCCTGGTCAATGGTTAGATAGCCTTTTATTTTTTCATCCTTGATAGCAGCTTGAGCACTTGCTTCATCCTTATAGTCAAAGTTAATGCCATTGGTCGATTTTAACCCCTCTATTACAGCAGGAACCGAACTAACAACTGCTACTTTATTATTTTGAGCTAGAGAGGAACCTTGGAGATAACCAATTCCTCCAGACAAGCCGATAAAGAGAAATGGCGAGATTACCATAAAGAAGAAACTCCAGGATTTGACATGACGCAGATAGGTTTCTTTGATTACAACTAACATATTTCTCATACTTCCACCCCTGATTCTAGTTTAAAGATTTCATCGATTGTCGGAGCTTGCTGGTCAAAGGTCGCAATATAGTGTCCTTGAGTCAAGATAGCAAAGAGCTCCTGTCCAGCATTTTCGTCATCTAGAATAAGCTTCCAAGTCCCCTGCTTGGTCAAGCTAACATGAGTGACATGTGGGAGATTTTCCAACTCTTCCTGATTTTTTTCACTTGAAACAAAAAGTCGTGTTTTGCCGTATTGATTACGAACATCTTGGACCGGTCCATGTAAGACGACACGCCCATCACGAATCATCAGGATATCATCACACAGCTCTTCGACATTGGTCATGACGTGGTCAGAAAAGATAATGGTCGCTCCACGTTCTTTTTCTTTGAGTATAACCTGCTTAAGAAGTTCGGTATTAACTGGATCCAGGCCACTAAAGGGTTCATCGAGGATAATCAAGTCAGGTTCATGAATCAAAGTGATAATCAACTGAATCTTCTGTTGATTTCCTTTTGAGAGACTCTTGATTTTATCTGTCAGTTTTCCTTTGACTTCTAGCTTTTCCATCCATTGAGGGAGTTTTTCTTTGACCTCTTTTGCATCCATGCCTTTTAATGTTGCCAAATAACGCACTTGTTCAAGGACTGTCAATTTAGGCATAAGACTACGTTCTTCGGGTAGATAGCCAATGCGAGCATAGGTTTCCTGACGAATTTCCTGGCCATCAAATTGAATCTCTCCCTGATAATCCAAAAATTTCAAAATACTGTGAAAAATAGTTGTTTTTCCAGCTCCATTTTTCCCAACCAGCCCCAAAATACGCCCTGGTCGTGCTTGAAAGTCAACACCAAACAAAACTTGCTTAGGCCCAAAACTTTTTTCTAGATTTCTTACTTCGAGCATCATCTACTCCTTTAAATTTATTATACACATTATATTCTTTTATAGTAGATATTGCAAGGATTTACTTACATTTTTATTGATGGAATGTACTGAAAATCTTTTATATCAAAAACTGAAATTCAACTAATAGATTTTAGTCCTAAAGTTATTTTGTCTTTCCAATATTAAATACTAACAAGAATTAAAAAATCCACCCCTAGGGATGGATTGAAGGTTCTTAACGCACTTCTGCGTCTACTTTTTCTTCAAGTGATGCTTGGATTTTTTCCATGTAGCGAGCAACTTCTTCGTCTGTCAAGCTATCTTCTGGATTTTGGAATGTCAAGCTATAGGCCATTGACTTCATACCAAGTCCTAGTTTTTCACCTGAGAAGACGTCAAAGAGTTTGATATCTGTCAAACGTTTCACGCCTGCAGATTTGATAGCATCAACTACATCTTGGTGAGTCACTTCTGCTTTGAGAAGAAGAGCAATATCACGGCTAACTGCTGGGAACTTAGTAATTTCCACAAATGGGCTAGCTGGTTGAAGAGCTGTCTCAATAGCTGAAAGGTTAAGCTCAGCTACATAAGTCTCAGGAATATCATAAGCCTTAGCCGTAACAGGGTGTACTTGACCGAGGAAACCGACTACTTGGTCACCAAGTGAAATCAAGGCTGTACGTCCTGGGTGGAGACTAGCGATTTCAGATATTGCTGTATAGGTCACTTCAAGACACAAGCGAGCAAAGAGGGCTTCCAAGATTCCCTTGGCATAGAAGAAGTCAACCGGAACGGCTGTAGTTTGGAAGTCTTTTTCAGCGACTAAACCTGTCAATGCAAAGGCAAAGCTGTTGATCTCATTTGGCAAGTCTTCTTTTGGATTACCCGTTTGCTCGAAGACTTTTCCAATCTCATAAAGAGCCAGGTCTTTGTTCTTACGCGCTACGTTGTAGGCAACTGTATCCAAAATACCAGAAACCATATTCTGACGGAGAACAGAACGGTCCACGGTCATTGGCCACATGAGCTCCGTTAAATTACTTGGTGCAGTCGTAAACTCAACCGCTTTTTCAGGAGTTGTCAGAGCGTAAGTAATGATTTCTGTCAATCCTGCTCCTTCAGCAATAGTCCGAACTTGACGACGGAGTTTTTGAGTCTCAGTCAATTCACCTGCTGTCCCATCGTCTTTTGGAAGACTAGTTGGCAAGCGGTCATAACCATAGATACGAGCGATTTCTTCAAAGAGGTCCGCTTCGATGGTAATATCCCAACGACGACGTGGAACACTAACAGTAAAGCGATCAGCGTTTCCAGAAAGGCCAAAGCCAAGACGACGGAAGACATCCTCTACATCCGCGTAGGAAAGCTCCGTACCAAGAACACGGTTAACGTCAGCAAGAGTTGAAGAAACTTCCACATCTGAAGTATCAAGCTGCCCTGCTGAAACGATCCCCTTACGCACTGTCGCACCTGCAAGATCTGCAATCATGTTTGCTGCCGCATCAAGGGCTTCATTGACAGTTGCCACGTTGATGCCTTTTTCAAAGCGAGAAGAAGATTCTGAACGAAGGTTGAGGCGACCACTAGTCTTACGGATAGATTTGCCATTGAAAACAGCAGCTTCAAGGACGACACGACTAGATTTTTCAGAGATTTCTGTAGCCTGACCACCCATAACACCTGCAAGGGCAACTGGCTTGTTAGCAACAGTGATCACTAAGTCATTTGTTTCCAACTCACGTTCTTCACCGTCCAAGGTCACTAATTTCTCACCAGCACGCGCTTCACGCACACGAATCTCACTTCCTTCAAAGGTATCCAAGTCAAAGGCATGCATAGGCTGACCAAAGTAGAGGAGGATATAGTTAGTCACGTCGACCACATTATTGATTGGACGGATACCTTCATTCATGAGAAGGTTTTGCAACCATTGTGGACTTGGTGCGATGGTCACATTGTCCAAGATACGAGCTGCATAATAAGGTGCCTTGTCTGTGTCAATGCTGACAGAAAGAGCGTCCGCTGCAGCTTGGTCTGTTTCTGAAAGAGCAAATTCTTTAAAGTTAACTGACTTGTCATAAATCGCTGCTACTTCATACGCTACCCCACGCATAGAAAGAGCGTCTGCACGGTTTGGAGTGATAGAAAGTTCGATAATTTCATCATCCAAGTCTAGGTATGAGAAGACTTCCTCACCTGGAACGGCATTTTCTGGCAAGATTTGGATGCCATCTGCGAATTCCTTTGGTACAACTGAGTCAGAAATCCCCAATTCACCAAGTGAACAGATCATCCCTAGTGACTCTAAGCCACGGATTTTACCTTTTTTAATCTTGTAGTTGTCCGCAATGCGAGCTCCCGGAAGAGCCACCATAACCTTGATGCCTGCACGCACATTTGGTGCTCCACAGACGATTTGACGAGCTTCTTCTTCGCCAACGTTAACTTGGCAGACATGCAAGTGTGTTTCTGGCACATCTTCGCAAGTCAAGACTTCTCCGACGACAATTTTTGAGAGACCGGCAGCTGGTGATTCCACACCTTCTACTTCGATCCCTGTGGTTGACATTTTTTCAGCCAACTCTTGTGATGGCACATCAATGTCCACCAATTCTTTTAACCATTTGTATGATACTAACATAATTCTGATCGTAAGATCTCATCAATCGAGACCTTTTCAATTCCTTTCTTTTTCTTCGAGTAAGCTCTTGCCATTTCTCACCGAGAGAAAATGACTAGAACTGTATAGGACTGTGTTTTAGGTTTCAATCTTATTTAAACTGTTCTGAGAAGCGGACATCGCCTTGGTAGAATCCACGGATATCGTTAATTCCGTAACGAAGCATAGCTACACGCTCTTGACCAAGACCAAAGGCAAAACCAGAGTATACAGTTGCATCGATACCACTCATCTCAAGGACACGTGGGTGAACCATTCCGGCACCCATAATCTCGATCCAACCTGTTTTCTTACATACGTTACAGCCATCTCCACCACACTTGAAGCATGAGACGTCAACCTCAACAGAAGGCTCTGTAAATGGGAAGTAAGATGGACGCAAACGGATTTGACGCTCTTCACCAAACATTTTTTGGACAATCAACTGAAGCGTTCCTTGTAGGTCAGCCATAGAGATATTTTTTCCTACAACCAAACCTTCGATTTGATGGAATTGGTGACTGTGGGTCGCATCGTCTGTATCACGACGGAATACTCGCCCTGGTGAGATCATCTTCAAGGGACCTTTAGAAAAGTCATGAGCATCCATCGCACGCGCCTGAACTGGAGATGTGTGGGTACGGAGCAAGATTTCTTCTGTGATGTAGAAAGTATCCTGCATATCACGGGCTGGGTGGTCTTTTGGAAGGTTCATACGTTCGAAGTTGTAGTAGTCTTGTTCTACTTCAAATCCATCCACGACTTGGTAACCCATACCGATGAAGATATCTTCGATTTCTTCACTGGTTTGTGTGAGAACATGACGGTGTCCATTCGCTACAGGTCGACCTGGAAGTGTCACATCGATGCTCTCACTTGCTAGTTGAGCTGCGACTTTCTTTTCTTCCAAGAGCTTAGCTGTTTCTTCAAAGGCAGCTGTCAAGATATCGCGCGCTTCATTGACGTGTTTCCCGATAACAGGACGCATTTCTGCAGAAACGTCTTTCATCCCTTTAAGGATTTCGGTCAGTGACCCTTTTTTCCCAAGGACTGAGACACGCAATTCTTGCATCTCTTTTTCATTTTCAGCAGTAATCTGCTTCAAGCTAGCTAGCGTTTCTTCACGAAGCGCTTTTAATTGTTCTTCAATAGTTGACATAATTCCTCCATCAGTCGATTATCAGAAAAAAAAGAAAACCACATGCCAAAAACTCCACTCGGAGCGTTGACACGCGGTACCATCCGTTTTCATCTGACAAGTCAGACCTTTATTTCTGAATCCTTGCGCAAGTGAATTCACCCAGCTTTCATATAGAGAGCTTTCAGTCACGGCTCTCCTCCCTGATATACTTCCCCTGAGATACTAGTCTTGCAGATTCCTATTTAATTACTAAATATTTTATCAAATTTCAAGCATTCTTGCAAGGTATTTTGCGACTAATCAACATAGTCTCCACCTTCAAAGCCGTAATATTCTTCTAAACTGAGGCCACTTGCAGCGATTTCTTTGGCTTCTTTACCAACATAGCGAAGGTGCCATTCCTCAGCCATATAACCTGTCTCTTTTTCCTTACCTTTGAGATAACGAACGACAAAGCCATAGTCTGCAGCATGGTCCAATAGCCATTGGGCTGCCTTTTCTTCAGTGACTAAGTCTCCATTTGTTCCAATCAGATCAAAAGCTAAGCCAGTTTGGTGTTCACTGTAACCAGGTCTTGCAGAATAACGGTCAGCTTCAGCCTTGCCATCTTTATTTACATAGTTTTGATAAAGCTGAGTTTGAGTTTCATAACTTCTAAAACCACTATAGTTGTCGCTAATCGGGAATCCTGCTTGTTGCATAGCTGCAATGAGTTTCAACAGTTCTGCCTTAGCGGTAGGATTTTCTCCAGGATTGTAATCTTTTGACATTGGATAATGCTTATTAGCAACAACAATCTCATCGTACTTACCTTGAATACTGTAGTGGTCTCCTTTGTTAACCACTTCTGCTTTCTTTTGACTAGCTTCCTGAGACTTACTTCCCGCGGTTCCTTCTTGTACAGTTTTTTGCTCTGCAGAAGACTTGGCATCTGTAGTTGCTGATTTTTCTTGTGAACAAGCTGCCAATGTCAATGCTAATAATCCTGATAAGATAAGGTATCTTTTTTTCATCTGTTATCCTTTCATTTAATCATCTGGTTTAAAGTCTCAGACAATCTTGCAATCAAGTCTTCTAATTTGCTTCCCTTAACCTGATATTCTTCAGCAATCATTTCTTCCCATGGAACCCACCAGACTGGACCACGCCCATTAAGACCGTGCCCCTTCATATCACCCTCTCGTCTAGGGAAAATATGCCAGTGAACATGAGCGTCTCCATTTCCCAACAACTCTACATTCATCTTTTCAGCAGAAAAAGCCTTAGAGACAGCTTCCTGAACCAAACTCATTTCCTCTAAAAAGCGGAGTTTGACAGTTGGATGTAGGTGATGTAATTCTGTGACATGTTCCTTGGCTAGAAAGAGCGTGTAGCCTTCAAAATACTGGTGGTCTCCGATGACAACATAGCCTGTTTCCAGTTCTTTTACAAAGTAGGGATTGTCACCTGACTTAATTAATTCAATTCGTTGGCAAATCAAGCACATCTTAGTCCACCAAGTCACTCTTAAGGTAAGCATCTACCATACGCTCAGTAGCCACTACAGAATCGATGTGAGTACGCTCGTATGAGTGACTTGACTCAATACCAGCTCCTAGAAGCGCGTGCTTGACCTCTGCTCCAGCTGACATGGCTGCAGAAGCGTCTGAACCGTAAAATGGATAGATGTCTAATTTAAATGGGATGTCTTGCTCTTTTGCTAGAGCAACCAGATGTTGGCGGAACTCATAGTGATAAGGACCTGAAGCATCTTTAACACAGATAGAAACTGTGTACTCGTCTGTCTGCTGGTCATCTCCCATCGCTCCCATGTCCACAGCCAGATATTCGACAACTTGACTAGGAATACTTGAGTTAGCACCATGCCCCACTTCTTCAAATACTGAAAAAGAAAAATGCGTAGTAACAGGAAGTTCAATCCCTTCTTCTTTGTATACTTTAAGGAGATTGAGGAGAATAGCTGCACTGATCTTGTCATCCAAATGACGAGACTTGATAAAGCCTGTATCAGTCACGGTTGTTCGAGGGTCAAAGCTGATAAAGTCTCCAACCTCGATACCGAGTGCACGTGTTTCTTTTTCGTTGGTCACTTTTTCATCCAAACGCACTTCCATATTGTCCTGAGTACGTTCAGCTGTTCCCGCATCCTTATAGACATGGCAAGAAGTTTGGTGGATCAAAATCGTACCTGAAACTGTTTTTCCTGTGCTAGCCACATGGACTGTACAGTTTTCGCCTTCAATCATATTCCAAGGATAGCCACCGATACGGTCCATCTTGAGGCGACCGTCTGGTTTAATAGCACGAACAATGGAACCCAAGGTATCTACATGGGCGGTTACATAGCGATGTTGTTCGTCATTTTTACCTTTAACAGTGACATTCACTCCACCTTTAGCAGTACGGACAGGTTGATATCCAAGATTTTCAAGCGTCTCAACCAAATAAGTCGTAATTTCACGCGTAAAACCTGTTGGCGATGCGATACCAGTCAATTCTTTAATATATTCTACAGTTTGATTCATTTCTTCACCTCTTGCTACCATTATATCATTTTTTACATCTTAGTATGTGTGAAAATAGAAAACTAGGATAATTTGAATACAAAAGTATTTTGTGGTATAATAAAAGTAGTTCTTAGGAAGAAAGGAAAAAATATGAATAAATTTTTCAAAATGACGCTTCTCTTAGCTCTACCGTTGGCATTCTTGTTGGGATGTTCAAAACAATCATCAACAACTTCTAACTCTTCAAAAGTAGAGTCAACTGAGGTAAAAACCACTGAGGCTGAAACAACTGAAAAGAAATCAGAATTAAAAACTGCTACCTTTGTGAACGATTCTCAGCCTGGTGTCCAGTCAACATTGACCTATACAGTTGACGGTGATAACGTTGTGAAACAAACTGCTCACAATGTCGCTGACCCCGAAGTCCTAAACAATACTGCAGATGATTTAAAAAATGTAGTCGAAGAAACCTATAAAGGATATAAGGGCCTCAAGGGGGTAACTTTATCTGTCGAGATTAAAGATGGTAAAGTCGTACAAGATCTTGAGATTGACCTTTCAGTTGCAAGCCTAGATGAACTTAGAAAAGCTTTACCAGAAGAATACTCAGGTGTTGGGAAAAACGTTAGTTTTAAAGCCTCTAAGAAAATGTTAACAGACCTTGGTTATAAGGAAAAAACGAACTAAGAGTAATAGAAAAAAACTTGGCCAACGCCAAGTTTTTTTATTCCATTTCAAACGCTTCACTTTCTTGTTTATTTGGAAGAACGAGAGAAAGTAAGATTCCAACAATTGCTGGTACTAGCCATGGTAGGGAAGCATCTGCAAACGGTAGAACATTAACGATATTTGCAAGAAAGTCAATCTTAAATGTAGATCCTAAAACACTGGCAACGGCAATAGCTGTGACAAGTCCAATAGTCAACTGCATACCTGGTTTAGATAGGGCGATAAATTTGTTAACAATCACAATCATGACAATCGCAATCGTGATTGGATACAAGACAACTAGCACTGGTACTGAATACTTGATAATGGCACTCAAACCAAGATTTGCGATAGCAAAACCAATCAAGGTAAAGATAGTTGCATAAACTTTATAACTGATTTGTGGGAAGCGGTCGTTAAAGAATTCAGCTGTTGATACAATCAAGCCTACAGTTGTTGTGAAACAAGTCACAGATACCATGACTGCAAGGAAAAATTGCGCTATCGAACCAAATATTTCTTGTGTTGCTTGTGACAAGATATAAACTCCTGGAGTTCCACCCTTCATCGCTTCTTCTGTTACTGGGAAGTGATTCCCAAGGAAACCTAACCCGATATAGAGAGCACTAAATCCTAGAGCTACAACGATTCCAACTACCCAAATAGTTGAAATGTACTCTTTCTTACTTGAGAAACCAAGTTGTTTCAAGGTTTGTACGGCAATAACACTGAAGGCAACAGAAGCAAGCGCATCAAGTGTATTGTATCCTTCTAAGAAGCCAGCACCAAAGGCTGAAGTTTGATAAGCACCTGACGCTGCTTGTGGTGCATTTGCTCCGTATTTAAAGGCTCCAAGAATAATCAAGATAACAATCAAAATTGCAAATACTGGAGTCAAGATTCGTCCAATACGATCCAAAATCTTTGAAGGATTCAAGGCGATTAAATAGGCTGCAACAAAGTAGAGAATGGTAAAGATAATCAAACCTAAACCCTTATTTGCTTCAGCTAGAAGGGGACTGATACCGACCTCAAAAGATGTTGTTGCTGTACGTGGAATGGCAAAGAATGGACCAATCGACAAGTACAAAGCTGCTAGATAAACTGTCGCAAACCATGGAGAGATTTTCTTAGAAATCTCATAGATATAGCCCTTAGGATTAAGGGTCCCGATGATCAAGGTTAGGACGGCAATCCCAACACCTGAAAATACAAATCCTGCAATGGCAGGAAGAAAGTTTTCTCCAGACTGTGCGCCTAGAGTTGGAGGGAAAATCAAGTTACCTGCTCCAAAAAATATTCCAAACAGAAGTAATCCTGTTAAAGCACCTTTTTTAGCCATAAACTCTCCTTATAAAATTAAAATACTTTCTTAGTATAACATGTTTAAAGGCATGAAAAGGCTATCTCGAAATAATTCTAAAATGTTTTCAATTTTCTGATTTTTAGAGCAAAAAAATCCCTTTAAAACCGTTCTTATTTTCGGTCTCAAAGGAAGTTTTTCTTATTCTAAAGCATCCATGCCACCTTGGACATTTGTAACCTCATAGCCTTGTTCTGCCAAAAATTGACAAGCGCGTGCTGAACGCATTCCTGATTTACAAATCACGTAATAAAGCTGGTCTTTGTCCAGTTGTTTATAAGTATCCGCTAGTTGGCTGAGAGGGAAATTACGAGCACCTTCTAAATGAAGAGTTTCAAATTCCTCTACTTCTCTCACGTCCACTAGAGAAAGTTGCTCATTTTGATAAAGCTGGTAAAATTCATCGAAGGAAATTTCTTTCATTCTTTTTCTCCTAAAATTATTTTAATTCTTTTTTTCAAATCGGGCACCACTTCCGACTCAAACCAAGGATTTTTTTTCATCCAGATTTGATTACGTGGTGATGGGTGTACCAGAGGGAAATAATCAGGCAAATAATCCTTGAACCGATGTACGCGGTCCGTCACCTTGCCACTGACCTTTTCATGCAGATAGTAGGCTTGGGCATACTGTCCAATCAAGAGCGTTAATTGAATATCTGGCAACTCCTTCAAAAGTTTTGGATGCCATTTTTCTGCAAAACCTGGACGAGGCGGTAAGTCACCAGATTTCCCATGTCCCGGAAAATAGAAATCCATGGGCATGACTGCAAAGTAACCTGAATTGTAAAAAGTATCTTCATCTACACCCAACCACTCTCGCAAGCGGTCGCCACTTTTATCCTTCCAGTAGAGCCCTGCTTCTTGAGTTTTGAGTCCAGGAGCTTGCCCAATGATATTGATACGAGCAGTCTTTGGTGCTGCAAAAAGAGGCTCGATACCCTGCTCAGTATAGCTGGCATTCTGTGGATCCGCCATGATAGCTTGCTTGATTTTTTCGATTTGAGACATCTGTTTCCCTCCAAAAAGAAGTCCAAGCATAGAATCTCAGACTTCTAGATCATTATTTGATCAATTCATAAATAGCTTCAGCGTAGATGGCTGCTGCACGGAAAAGATCGTCCAAGGCGATAAATTCATTGGCCTGGTGCATAGTATCGATAGAATCTGGGAACATAGCACCGTAGGCTACACCACGCTCTAATAGACGTCCAAAAGTTCCTCCACCGATGACTTGTTCGTGACCTTGAAGACCTGTTTGTTTTTCGTAAACATTCAACAAGGTTTGAACGAGTGGATCTTCCATTGGCACATAGTGAGGAGTGTGACCATGTTCAGAAAGGCTGACTGAAGCAACTGGCAAGCTTTCAAGAACTGACTTGATTTGCTCTGGGCTTGTTCCTTTTGGATAACGGAAGTTGAGGGCAATAGTATTGTCAGCACTTGTTTCATCAAAGCGGAAGACACCCGCATTCATAGAAAGAGCTCCCATTTTTTCATCCACATGAGCAACCTTCAAATTCTTGCCTTCGTGGTCATTCAAGAGAATCTTACCAGCAATATCGAGGTACTCTTTTGCAGGTCCTTCAAAAGCAAATTGGCTGAGGAAGAGAGCAAGATAAGTTGCACCATTGACACCTGAAGCAGGCATAGCACCATGGGCTGATTTACCAATTACAGCCACCTTGTACTGACCATTTTCTTCTTGGATGTCTCCTCTGAGATTGTGCTCTGCAACGAAGGCGTCTAGCTTCCCTTGCAAGTCAGCTAAGTCACCTGAAACGACTGCAGTTGCTGATTCAGGTACCATGTTTTCGCGTAAGCCACCTGTAAAGCTGTGAAGACGAGCTGCACCAGTATTTTCACCAGCAAAGTGGAGGTATTCTGTGATATTTCCTTTTTCACCATTGATGATAGGGAATTCAGCATCTGGAGAGAATCCAAAGTCTGGTTTTGCAAGTCCTACATGTTCAAAGTAGTAGTCCATATCTGCCCAACCTGACTCTTCGTCAGTTCCTACAATGAAACGAACTTTCTTAGAAGTCGGAAGCCCAAGTTCTTTGATGATTTTCAAACCGTAGTAACATGCTGTAGTTGGTCCCTTGTCATCAGAAGCCCCACGCGCATAAAGACGACCATCTTTGATAGTTGGAGTGTAAGGGTCCGTGTCCCAACCACTACCTGCTGGCACTACGTCCATGTGAGCAAAGATTCCGAGAACTTCTTCTCCTTGACCAAACTCGAAATGACCTGCATAGTTGTCGATATTTTTTGTTGGGTAGCCATCACGGTCTGCGATTTCGAGGAATTTCTCCAAGGCTTTTACTGGACCAGGTCCAAATGGATGCTGCGCATCTGCCTTGCTGTCATCACGTTCTGAGTTGATTTCCAAAAGGCTAAACAAGTCAGCCAAGAGGTCTTCTTTACGTTTTTCTACTTCTGCTGTAAAATCAATAACTGTCATTTTTACTTCCTATCTTTTCTCGATAATTTCATCTACTGGCAAGCGGTAGCTTGGTTCCAATTTCTCATCTGTGTATCCTACTGTAATCAAAAGCTCTGGACGGAAGCGTTCTTCAATTTCCAAAACTTCATTAGCTTTTGATTTGTCAAAACCAAGGATAATGTTTGAACCAATTCCCTGGTCAGTCAATGCAAGGACCAAGTTCATCGCAACTAATCCTGCATTAAGAGCCAAGTAGTCACTGACTTGTTGTTCATTGTAACGTGCATACTCAGCTGGAAGATTTTTCATAAAGTACTGAAGTTGTTCTTCTGAGAAGTTCTTTGCTCCACCAACACGGGCAATCTTGCGAGCTCGTTTAGCTAGGTCAGTATCTGTAAACAAGGCAATGGTTACAGGGGCAGATGCTACTTGCTCAAAGTTTGAACCGTAAGCCAATTTTGCTAGTTCAGCATTTCTCTCACGAACCACGACAAATTTCCAAGGCTGACTGTTGTGAGCGCTTGGTGCCAAGGTTGCGATTTCGATAGCTGTACGAACATCCTTCGGATCGACAGGTTTATCAATAAAATGCTTGGTCGCATGACGTTTTTTATTTAACTCAAGAAATTTCATAATTGATTTCCTTTTCTATTTCTATTGCTTCCATTTTACCACATTCTGAAAGAGCTTGCAGAGTTTTTTCATTAGTGAAACAAATTATCTTTTTTCTTACTTGAGTTGTTTACTACAAAACTGGAAATTATAATATTTCTCTATCACTTCCATAAAAAATATATATTGGATATCTGATTGATTGTCTGGTAAGCTAGATACCATTAAGTAAAGGAGACTCTTATGAAAAAATTATTCTTATTATTAGCTATTAGTCCCTTGTTGGTTGCCTGTGGACAAGCCAAACAGGATAGTGCTTCTACTTCCACTGCTAGTCCTAAAACCATTGTCGTAGCAACTGCTGGAGACAGCCCCCCTTTTGATTTTGAAAAAGATGGAAACCTAACTGGATATGATGTTGAAGTTTTAAAAGCAGTCGATGAAAAACTAGACCAATACAAGATTGAATTTCAAAAAACAGCTTGGGAAAGTATATTCCCTGGAGTGGATGCTAGCCGTTACCAAGCTGCTGCCAACAACTTGAGCTATACCAAAGAGAGAGCAGATAAATACCTCTACTCACTACCTATCGCTAAAAATCCTTTAGTTCTTGTAAGCAGAAAAGACAAGGTTCTTACCTCTCTGCAAGATATCGCTGGTAAAACAACTCAGGATGATACAGGAACTTCTACTGCCAAAGTCGTTACAGACTGGAACCAAAGCCACTCCGACAATCCAGCAACCATCCAATACTCTGGTGAAGATGTCGCTAAACGTCTGACTGACCTTGCTAACGGTGAATTTGATTTCCTTATCTTTGATAAAATCTCTGTTCAAAAGATTATCCAAGACCGAGGTTTAGACTTGAACGTAGTCGACTTGGAAAGCAACGACAATCCAAACAACTACATTATCTTCTCAAGTGACCAAAAAGAATTTAAAGAACAGTTTGACAAGGTTCTTAAAGAACTCTACCAAGATGGAACCCTTGAAAAACTCAGCAAGACCTATCTCGGTGGTTCTTACCTACCAGATGCGTCAGAATTAAAATAAAAAGATTGGCTAGACCAATCTTTTTTTATTTTACAAAAATATGTCAAAAATAGTTGACATTTTATTTTTAAAAGAATATACTATAGTCAAATATATGTGACACAATCTTAAAAGGAGGAAGCATGAATCGTGTGAAAGAATTCCGCAAGGAACTGGGCATGTCCCAGCTTGAGCTCGCCAAGGATATCGGTGTCTCGAGACAAACCATTAACATGATTGAAAACGACAAGTATAATCCTACCCTGGAACTTTGTCTCAATCTCGCTCGAAGCCTCCAAACTGACCTCAACAGTCTCTTTTGGGAGGACGATTTTTAAAAAGGAGAAGAAAAATGAAAAAAGAAACCTTCACTGAAAAGCTCATCAAACGCACTTACGGTATTTCTGATCCACTGGACGAATACAAACGGCGCGAAGCTGACCGCCTCGGAAATAAAGTCTTTATGATTCTCTTTTATCTGATGATTTTCGGCAATCTTATTCCGCTTGTTCTGGCCTATCAATTTCCTCAACTAGTGGCTCTAGTCTATCCTCCTCTGATTTTAGTGATTGCCCTCATCGCTGCTGGCTATGTCACCTACCAAATGCAAAAAACAGGGATTACAACTATTGAACCAGATATGCTGACTGAGAAAGAAAGTAAGCAACTACACTATCCTGGTCTGAAAGCGGGGATAGTCTATGGATTAATGAGTTTTTTTTCAACCCCTCTTCTCCTTATACTGCTAGGTGAGAGTCAGGACTATCTTCAGTCTCTTCTCGCTTTTAAAAATATTTTTTCAAGTATCCTCCAGTCTGTCTTCTTTGGAGTGGTCATACAGATTTTCATCTCCCGTCGCATTGCAAAAGCCAAGGAAGATCAGGATAATGATTAGGAGGAAACTCATGAAAAAAGAAAAGAAGCAGTTACGTTATCCTGGTCTGAAAGCAGGTTCGATTTATGGAACAGTGATATTTTTTATAATTCCACTCATTGATACCCTAACAAGTGAAAATCCAAATTTTATCAGTTCTCTTCTAAATACAAAACATATTTTTAAAACTATACTGGGAACTTTCTTTTTCGGAGTGATGATACATATTGTCGACTCACTTCGTATTGCAAGAGCTAAAAAAGACCAGAATTAGGAGGTGCCCTATGAAATCACTAGTAACTTTACTTACCTATCATCTTTTGTTTGCTTCACTGCTCATCTTCATCATCGTTTCAGGGAACTTGCCAATCTACGATATAGTCCTCCTTCCAGTCTTTGTTCCAGCACTCAACAAAGGATTGACTTACCTAAAGATCGACTCTCAAAAAACGCGCATACTCAACTTAGCACTATTCTTTATGATTCTATCCTTACCACAACTGACGGTTATTTCAAACGATTGGAAATTTTATTTATTGCTAACTATCGCTATCCTTTCTTCTATTACTTATCTTTATTATCTCTATCAATTCGTAAAAGAAACAAAATAACATCGTTCATTTAGGAGAAATCACCCATGAAAAAAGAATCCCTCTATGAAAAACTAATCAAACGTATCTATGGCATTTCAGGGCCACTTGATGAACACAAACGACGTGAGGCTGACCACATTGGGAATAAAGTCTTTATGATTCTCTTTTACCTCATGACTTTAGGAAATCTCATTCCCTTTGTTCTTGCTTATAAATATCCCCAAATGGTCGCTTTCGGATATCCAATCATTATTTTTCTGGTTTCCTTGGTTTGTGCTTTTTATGTCACTACTCAAACTAAAAAAACTGGTATTGCTGCTATCGATCCTGATATGTTGAGCCAGAAGGAAAAGAAACAGTTACGTAATCCTGGACTTAAAGCTGGTCTGGTCTATGGAATAGCCATGTTCTTTGGGATGCCACTTCTCAATATCCTAATGGATGATAGCAAAAGCTATCTTACCGATCTCTTGAATACAAGAAGTATCTTGTCAACCATCGTTGCAGCCTTCTTTTTCGGGTTAACAGTGCATATTGTCATCACTTTTCGTATTCAAAAAGCAAGAGAAGATCAAGACATCGATTAGGAGGAAACTTATGAAATCACTACAAACTTTAATTCTCAGCCATATTTTGGTCAGTATCTTTATGACAGTTTTCCTAGTTTATGGCCAAATTACGCGCCCTTTTCTAATCATTTTCCTCTTAGCCCTTCCTGTCTTGAACAAAGGACAAAGATTTCAGAAAATCAAATCAAAAAAAATACGCCTCCTAAACGCATCACTCTGCTTTATCCTTATATCTTTTCCACAACTGTTAACGAATTCTATGGATTGGAGATATCTCCTATTTCTAACTATCTGTATCATTTTTAGTTTGGTCTATTTCTATACTCTCTATCAACTCTTTAAAGAAGTTAAACAAAAAGAAGGTTATTAAGAGGTCACTACCATGAAAAAAGAAGACTTAACCACTCGCTTAGTTCGAAATTTCTTTCATATCCAAGGACCCTTTGATGAATGCCGACAAGAGATTATCTACAAGGCTTGCGCCCGTTCCATGGTCCTAATCTTTTACTCTTCCTTCTTTCTCTTCCTGTTCTATATTCTGTTTGGACGCTTTATAGAAATTGTTCGATCGGTTATGCCTTACATCTATTTTGGACTCATTTGGTTCATGAGTATAAAAGCTCAAAGAGCCGTCAAAGAGCTTCATCTTGAAAAGGATGATAAATCAGAAATCATCTACAAAACTTATAGCAAACACCAAATAAAAGTTCGTAGTTGGTTGGTATTTATAAGTATTGAGATTGGCTTATTTACCCTGCTTCTCTTTCATAAACTCTTCGTTCAGCAGATGCCCTTTTCAACATTCTTGGAAAAAATCATTCAAACAGAGATAATGATCCCCTTACTGATCTTTGGTATTAGTATTGGAGCCGTCTTTGGGACTATGACTTATTGTTTTTTATCCGAACATGAAGAACAGTAGGAGAAAGCTGAACTAATTGATTTACACGTTCAAGATAGAATCACCCCTAACACGTCTCCGTGCTAGGGGGGCTGCTAGTTTCTTAAATATCTCACATATTCGACTAATACGTAGACAAGGATTGTTAAACAAATGATAGTTTCTAACCAAACGAGGAAGTTGAGGACCGGAAACTGCAGAATGCCCTGGGCCATTTTCAAGGAAGTTGCCGTGATGATGGTTGGGAAAGTCAGGGCTGAAAAGGCTGGTTGAAATCCCTGTTTTAGAATTCTCGGTAAGCGACTAAGAACAAAGAAAAAGAAAGCCTGTGATGCAGGAATCATGGCCAGTAAAACCCAGCTAGGAAGACCTGGGCCTCCTATCCGAACCAGTGATGCCAACAGGAGAGAAAATGGAGCACAATAGATCCCTTCTTGCCCTAGTAAAGGCAGCGGCAATGGATTTCTTTTCAAATCTTGATAAATGAGAGGATACAGAATAAGGGTTAAGATAAAACCAAAAATCCAAGCTCCGTATGCAATACCAACTATCCCTACTACTGGGTAAGTCAAGCTTGCCACTGCGATTCCCACATAAAGAACCGTCCAACTTGGCGTTGCGCTCGTCCTTGGTTTAACTTGTACGTAATTGATAGTAAAGTAGATGATTAAGCCTACATCTAGTAGAAAGGCAAACCACCAGAGAACCTGCGCAATGAAGTTCAAGCTAACTGGTAGAATTCGCAACAAATAGGTCGATAAAATCATCCCTGCCATGGGAAAGGTCGCCATTCCCGATAATAGAGGAGCTTTCTTAAGTTCTTGCTGGCTTTCTTGCCAATCACTAAGATGACTGTATAAAAAATAAAACCATAAAATCAAGCCTGACAAACTAAAGACGTGGGATAATAGTGGAAAAATATCCAGGATGAGATTGCCTGCTCCAGCCAATCCCAATAAGCACCCTGAAAAGGCCAAGGGGAGTTTTTTCATGTGAACCTCCAATAGTCATGTTATTATCAGTATAGCATAAAAACCATTAAAAAAGCATACAAAAATGGAGTCTGAAAAGTTCAGACTCCATTTTTTCTATTCTTAGGCATAAGGTTGTAACTCTGGGTTAATCAGCGTATTAGCAAGATTATTGGCATAGTTACAGAGAGTTGCCAAACTGACACCAAGAACAACATCTAAGGCATTATCTTGTGTATAAGCAACAAAAAGAATTAAGGTTTTATGATTTATCAAAATACTTCTTGGTCTCAGCGATAATGACTGGTGATAAGGCCAAGATAGCAATCAAGTTTGGTAGAGCCATGAGGGCATTAACAATATCCGCAATGACCCAGACCATATCCAGCTCGATAAATCCTCCCAGCAAGACCATGAGTACAAAGACCACTCGATAAAGCCAGATAAAACGAACACCAAATAGAAACTCAAAGCAACGCTCTCCATAATAATTCCATCCCAAAATCGTTGTAAAGGCAAAAAGCACCAAGAAGATTGTTAGAAGAGCAGGTCCAAAGAAAGAAAATACTGTAGAAAAAGCAGATTGAGTCAGAGCAACCCCATCCAAATTGCCATTCCAAACTCCAGTCACCAAGATTGTCAGACCAGTCAAAGTACAGATAATCAAGGTATCAATAAAGGTTCCTGTCATGGAAATCAAACCTTGCTCCACCGGTTCATTTGTTTTGGCTGCTGCAGCCGCAATCGGAGCTGAACCCAAGCCAGACTCGTTTGAGAAGACCCCACGCGCCACACCATTTTGAATAGCCATCCGAACACTAGCTCCTGCAAATCCTCCCACTGCAGCTATGGGACTAAAAGCTGATGTGAGAACCAGTGAAAGTGTTGCCGGTACTTTATCGATATTAAAGAAAATAACTGTCAAGGTTCCCAAGATATAGATAATAGCCATAAAAGGAACAACTGTAGTTGATACCTTAGAAATGGACTTGAGTCCACCAAAGACTGCGATCCCTACGAAAATAGATAAAACAAGTGCAGTAATTGTCGGATCAATACTAGCCGTATTTTGAACGGATTCTGTAATGGAATTCACCTGAGTAAAAGTACCGATTCCCAAAAGTGCAACCAATACTCCAGCTACAGCAAAGAAGATTGCAAGGGGGCGCCACTTTTCGCCCATCCCTAGAAGGATATAGTGCATCGGTCCTCCTGCTACCGCACCATGGTCATCCTTGGTCCGGTATTTGATAGCAAGTAGTCCTTCAGCATACTTGGTTGCCATTCCAAAGAAAGCAGCCATCCACATCCAAAAGAGGGCTCCTGGGCCACCGACCTTGATAGCTGTTGCAACCCCGATAATATTTCCTGTACCAACAGTTGCTGCTAGGGCTGTACACAAGGCAGCAAAGCTCGAAACATCACCATGTCCTTTATCCTTGGTAAAAATAAGCTGGAAGGCCTTAGGGAGACGCAAGATTTGTAAAAGCCCTAAACGAAGAGTCAAGTAAATCCCTGTACCAACCAATAAAATCAAAAGGGGTGGGCCCCATACCAGAGCATCCAGCTCTTTTAGCAAACTTAACATACCATTCTCCTATCTATTCAACCCAAAAGAAAGAGCACATGTTTACTAACATGTACTCTGGAATGCATCGATAAATGCCAAAAAGCGCTCTATCATTGCTCTGTCCTTTTACCTGAGAGTTTGAGCAGTTGCCTGCCTTGCCCCTTCGGTGCCTTTACGGTCTCTCCAGAGTTCCGTCCATTTACAGTCATGGAAGGTCAAAGGACTTTCCACTTCTATTAAACTTCATTCGGTGTTGTATTTGATTTTTACTTATTTTACAAGAAAAAACTGTCCTTGTCAATTGCTTTCAGAAAATTTTCTTATAATTTTCTGAAAATAATATTCTAACCTTTAAAGGTTACGATGGTAGCTCCACTTCCACCTGCATTTTGCGGTGCATAGCCAAAGCTCTTGACCTGTTTATTTCTTTGGAGGTACTTAGTTACACCTTCACGGATGACTCCCGTACCGATACCATGGATGATATCTACTTGGGCCATATTGTTGAGCAGAGCTTGGTCGATAAAGGCGTCTAAGGCTTCCATGGCTTCCTCGTAGCGTTTGCCACGAAGGTCTAGTCGAGCCTGTGGACCTTTGCCTGCTGCACGTTTGACGACGTTGACTTGTTTCTTCTTGACTGGCGCTTCTTGCTTAGCTTGAACCAAGTCAAATTCTTTTTCTTCAAGCGTCATCTTAATCAAGCCAACCTGTGCTTCCCAACGTCCATCCTTGAGTTGATTGGTCAAGGTGCCCCGTTGACCATAGCTTAAAACGATAATATCATCTCCAACTTTTGGAGCTCGTTTTTTCTTGGCTTTTTGTAGGACCTTATTTTTAGAAAGGTCAACTTTTTCAGGAGCTAATTTTTTGAGCTTAGCCTTGGCTTCGATAATCTCATGTGGTTTTAGTTGAGATTTGCTATGAAGATTTTTTAGAATAACATCACTTTCTGCCAGAGCCAATTCAACAATCTCAGCAGCTTGCTCACGCGCCTTATTGAGTTCTGTTTCCTTCTCACGATTAAGCTCATTGTAAAGTTTTTTAAGTGCGCGATTCATCTTGAGGTTTTCTTGTTCAACTTGGCGGATATTTTCAAGACGTTTGTGGCTTTCAAGTGTCTGCTCTTCTAATTGCTCAATGATGCGATTGACATCATTGTCTTGGTCAATTTGCTTACTAGCGTCACCTACAATGACATCCGACAAGCCTAGACGTTTGGCAATCTCAAAGGCATTGCTTCGACCTGGTACGCCTTGCATAAAGCGATAGGTTGGGCGCAAGCTAGCTGTATCAAATTCCATACTGGCATTTTGAACATAGGTCGTTTCAATACCATAGGCTTTAAGTTCAGGATAGTGAGTGGTTGCCATGGTCTTGACCTGACGCAAGCGTAAATCTTCTAGGATTGACATGGCAAGAGCAGCCCCTTCTTGGGGATCCGTACCTGCTCCAAGCTCATCTAGTAGCAAGAGGGAGTTTTGGTTGACCTTACCAAGAATATCAACGATATTGGTCATGTGACTAGAGAAAGTTGAGAGGCTTTGCTCAATGGACTGTTCATCTCCGATATCTGCAAAAATTTCTTCAAAAATCCCTACACGACTGCCTTTATCAGCTAGGATAGGCAAACCAGACTGGGCCATGACTTGCGTCAATCCTAAGGTCTTGAGCATAATGGTCTTACCACCAGTATTAGGACCAGTGATGACGATAGCTGTCAAATCCTTCCCAAAGTGCACATCATTTGCGACAGCATTCTTAACCAAAGGATGGCGAACATGGAGGAGTTGGATTTCCTGTTCCTCAGAGACTTGAGGTACCACTGCTCCAGTTTCTTGGATAAAGCGTACCTTAGCGCGAATCAAATCCAAACGTCCAATAATCCAGGCATCATTGGCAATTTCAGCCGCATGCGGTCTTACTCGTTCAGAGAGTTCTTGGAGGATACGCATCATCTCATAGCGTTCATCTGCACGAAGACTAGCTATTTCCTCACTTAACTTAACTACTTCACGAGGTTCAATATAAACTGTGTTCCCACTGGCAGAAATATCGTGAACGACCCCAGCAATCTTATTCCGATAGGTATTTTTAACTGGAAGAACTTGGCGACCATTTCTACTAGCGACAATCCCTTCTGTCAACATCTGCGCCTTCTGCTTGAGAAGGTCTTGCAAGACATCACGAACCTGGCTCTCACTGTCATGGATTTTACGGCGGATTCGTGCTAGTTCTTCACTTGCAAAATTCTCAATAAATCCAGCCTCGTTGATGGCTTGGAGATTGCCCTGTAGATGTGGGAAATCATGAAATTTCTCAAACCAATTTGCTAAGTGATCCAAGCGTACATTTTCAAGATTGTCATAGAAGTTTTTCAATTCACGACTGGAAAATATAACACGTTTGAGAAGGAGAAATTCTTCAATATTAAGGTCAGCACCCATCTCCAAACGTTTGCAGGTCGCTGCAATATCTTTTGTCACCGAAATGCTGAAATGAGGATGTTCGACAAAAAGCTCCTGCATCTCCTTCATCTCTGCAAAAGCTTGTTTTATCTTGTCACCTTTATCCGTTGGAGTAAGTTCTTTTAACTGCTCTAGTCCCTGCTCCGTCAAAAGATGAGGCTCAAATAGAGCTTTGACCTTGTTAAATTCTAACGTTTCTAGTATTTTTGTATTCATCTTATTTCCTTAGTCAAAAGTTATGGCTTTTCTTGTTTTTAACTTTTTTTAATCAATCTCTTACTTTTGAAATTGTAAACAAAAGGCTAGGAATAGTTCCCGCCCTTTTTATCCGATTATTTTAGTAATCCAAAGCTGCTTAATCAAACTGGTTGTGAATGGAATGCTTTGGATGATATGTCTAGCTACAAAGCTATTTTCAAGTGAATTTTGAACAATTTGTAATGGAACAGTCGCGAGGATGGTTAGCATCATCTGAAGGACAAATAAAGTCACTCCAACAGATAGAACACCCGCACCGATACGGTAGTATTTCCCATCAAGTATCTTAGTTGGCACTAGGTTTACAAAAAGACCAATAAAGCGACCGATGCAGTAAAAGGCTGTAAAGACCAAGAGGAAACCGATACCTGCATAAAAGACCTTATCCAATTGGAAAAGTTGATTGGATGGGAAAAAGAATGTTCCCTGTCCTTCCTGTGGATTAGCATAAGGGATTAGTAAATTGAACTTCTGCCCTAAAGACTGGTAAGACTTGCTTGCTAAATAAGCGGAAACAATCGTCGCTACAAGATAAAAAGCTTGTAATACGATTCCTCTGCGATAGCCAATATAAAAGCTCCAAGCAAGGATTATTAAGAGTAGGATGGAAATCATAGAGAGTCCTCAATCTTGCTCTGTTCTTGTTTAGCCGCAACCACCTTATAACGGAGCGATTCTAATTCTTGCTCCTTGTCATCGAACTCAATCTCACGGCTAAGCTGAGTAGATAGGCAGTTAACTGCTAAAAGGATAGCTACTGTCTCATCATCAGCTCCAGGCATTTGTTCTTTGATTGCTTCATATTTTTCCGTCGCAACCTTAGCAATCTCCTCCATAAAAAGATTGTCATGTTCAGTTGTCAGCGTTAATGTTTTTTTCCCAAATGTAAACTTGAATCGATTTAAATTTGCCATAAAATTCACCTCACGATATTATACCAAATTTCACTAAGTTTGTCAGTTTTAACCAATTCTACTGCTTTTATGGTACAATAGAGACTATGGCAAGTATCACATTGACTCCGAGTGAAAAGGAAATTCAAGCTTTTGTTCAAAAGCATGAACAAACCCTCGCTCCAAGTAAAAATCCTTATATTCGCTACTTTTTCAAGCTTCCCCAAGCCAGTGTTTCCATTTATACATCTGGAAAAGTTCTCTTGCAAGGTGAATCTGCTGAAAACTATGCTAGCTTATTTGGTTATCAGGTAGCGCAAGTTGTTAGCGGACAAAATTTCCCCTTAATCGGAACAGATGAAGTCGGAAATGGTTCCTACTTCGGTGGTCTAGCTGTAGTGGCATCCTTTGTAACTCCTGACCAGCATGACTATTTACGAAAACTCGGTGTAGGGGATTCCAAAACACTGACAGATTCAAAAATCCGTCAGATAGCTCCCATTTTGAAGGAAAAAATCCAACATCAGGCACTACTACTTTCTCCAAGTAAGTATAACGAAGTCATTGGTGAGCGCTACAATGCTGTTTCTGTCAAGGTAGCTCTTCATAATCAAGCAATTTTTCTCCTCCTTCAAAAGGGAGTTCAACCAGAAAAGATTGTTATTGATGCCTTTACGAGTGCTCAAAACTATGATAAGTATCTAAAAAATGAAGCCAATCATTTCGAAAATCCTGTTACACTTGAGGAAAAAGCTGAAAGTAAATACTTGGCTGTAGCTGTTAGCTCCATCCTCGCGCGTGACCTCTTTCTAGAAAATCTTGAAAACCTAGGACGAGAACTTGGATTTCAACTTCCAAGCGGGGCTGGAACGGCTTCTGACAAGATAGCTAGCCAAGTCCTTCGTGCTTATGGTATGCAGGGACTCAACTTCTGCGCCAAACTACACTTTAAAAATACTGAAAAAGCAAAAAAAATGCTAGAAAGGTAAATTATGAAATATATTATAAATTTTTTAAAAGAATGGGGAGTTATTATTCTACTTATCGCACTAGTAGGGCTTAGTCGTCTCTTTCTCTGGAGTAATGTGCGTGTAGAAGGACACTCAATGGACCCTACTCTAGCTGATGGAGAAATCCTCTTTGTTGTCAAACACCTCCCTATCAATCGCTTCGATATCGTAGTTGCCCATGAGGATGATGGAAACAAGGATATCGTTAAGCGTGTTGTCGGTACACCAGGTGATACCGTACGTTTTGAAAACGACAAACTTTATATCAATGGTCAAGAAACTGATGAACCATATCTGGCAGAATACCTCAAACGATTTAAAGAGGACAAACTCCAATCTACCTATACTGGAGATGGTTGGGATGGAAGAAAGGGAGAATACTTTAGAGCTTTAGCTCAGAAGGCCCAGGCCTTTACCCTAGATTCTAATTCCAATACAAGCTTTACCTACACTGTTCCAGAGGGAGAGTATCTCCTACTGGGTGATGACCGTCTAGTATCTAGTGATAGTCGACATGTTGGTACTTTTAAAGCAAAAGATATCATCGGGGAGGCTAAATTCCGTTTTTGGCCACTCAAACGTATCGGAACAGTCTAAAATACTAAGAGGCCGAGAATACTAATCTCAGCCTCTTCTCATTCTATTATGAATGATATGGTTTTATTCATGATTGTAAAGGAATTATATGGAAGTCTATTTTACAGGTACGATTGAACGTATTATTTTTGAAAATGTCAGTAATTTTTATCGTATTCTCCTCTTAGATATCGAGGATACCGATGCTGAGGACTTTGATGATTTCGAAATCATTGTTACAGGGACCATGGCTGATGTCATCGAGGGAGAAGAATACACTTTTTGGGGGCAGATTGTCCAACACTCCAAATACGGAGAGCAGCTACAAATTACCCGTTATGAAAGAGCAAAACCGACTAGCAAGGGCTTAGTTAAGTATTTCTCCAGCAGTCATTTCAAAGGGATTGGGCTCAAAACTGCCCAAAAGATTGTGGAACTCTATGGAGAAAATACCATTGATGAAATCCTAGAGCATCCTGAGAAACTCGAAACCATCTCAGGACTATCTTCTAAAAGTCGTGAAGCCTTCGTTTCCACTCTGCGCCTCAACTACGGAACAGAAATGGTCTTGGCCAAGCTTGCTAACTACGGCATTCCCAATAAATTAGCTATTCAAATCCAGGATACCTATAAAGAGGAAACCATCGATATCGTTGAAAATTATCCTTATCAGTTGGTAGAAGATATCAAGGGCTTGGGCTTTACTATTGCTGACCAATTGGCACAGGAATTGGGGATTGAGAGTCAGGCTCCAGAACGTTTCCGAGCAGGGCTCGTTCATAGTCTTTTAAACGCCTGTATGGAAAGCGGGGATACTTATGTTGAAGCCAGAGATCTATTAGAAAAGACTCTAACCCTACTTGAATCCTCACGTCCTGTTGAATTAGAACCCAGTCAACTTGCACAAGAATTATCCAATCTCATTGAAGAAGAAAAAGTTCAACAGGTTGATACGAAAATCTTTGATAACAGTCTCTTTTTCGCTGAAGAAGGGATCCATAATCACCTCATTCGTATCCTTGAAAAGGAAGAAAGTAATAAACAAAAAACAGAAATCATCCAAGAGCATATTGCTACGGTTGAGGAAGAATTAGGCATTCAATACGATACTATTCAAAAGCAGGCAATCTGCGACGCTATCCAAAACAAGGTCTTTATCCTGACAGGTGGACCTGGTACGGGTAAAACCACTGTTATCAATGGGATTATTGGTGTTTACGCCCTATTAGAGGGGCTCGACCTTAGAAAGAAAAGTAGTCTACCGATTCTCCTAGCTGCTCCAACTGGTCGCGCGGCTCGTCGTATGAATGAGTTGACAGGCTTGCCAAGTGCAACGATTCACCGCCATTTGGGGATGACTGGAGACGACGATACCAGTCATTTGGAAGATTATCTAGATGCTGATTTTATCATCGTAGACGAGTTCTCTATGGTGGATACCTGGCTAGCCAACCAACTCTTCTCCAACATCTCCTCTAATAGTAAAATTCTCATCGTAGGCGATAGTGACCAGTTGCCATCGGTTAGTCCTGGTCAAGTCTTGGCTGACTTACTCCAAATTCCAAGCATTCCTCAAACACGCTTGGAAAGAATCTACCGTCAGAGCGAAGAATCAACCATTGTCACTCTCGCTAGTCAGATTAGACAGGGCACCTTGCCTGCAGATTTCACTCAGAAAAAAGCAGATCGTTCCTACTTTGAAATCGCCAGCAACCATATCCCTGCGACCATTGAAAAAATCCTAGATGCTGCTATTAGAAGTGGCATTCCTGCTCGTGATATCCAAGTTCTAGCGCCTATGTATCGTGGTACAGCAGGAATTGATGCCATCAATCAACTCATGCAAGAACTGCTCAATCCTCTTCAAAAGGGACAAATTAGTTTTGAAGCAAGTCAGTTTCATTATCGCACAGGCGATAAGGTCATTCATCTAGTCAACGATGCTGAAATCAATGTCTTTAATGGAGATTTAGGCTATATTACTGACCTGATTCCTGGAAAATACACTGAATCTAAGCAAGATGAAATTATCATCGATTTTGATGGCAACGAGGTTTCCTATCCTCGAAATGAATGGTACAAAATTCGTCTGGCCTATGCTATGAGTATCCATAAGTCACAGGGGAGTGAGTTTCCAGTTGTTATTTTACCAATTACCAGTGCTAGCAAGCGCATGCTGGAGCGAAATCTCATCTACACTGCTATCACTCGCGCCAAAAGCAAACTCATCCTACTTGGTGAACTACAGGCCTTTGACTATGCAACCAAGCACATCGGAACAGCTCGCAAGACCTATTTAATTGAACGTTTCAGCGACTTAACTAAAAGCTCTGAAGAAGTAAATGAGCCTATTCTTGAAACCTCTAAGCAGACTGATTCTCAGCAATCCTACATTCTAACCGAGGACAACTGGACCAGTATTCCAGCAATGATTGGAATTAGCCAGGATGACCTTCAAGAATTTTTCGGAAAATAAAGCACAAGAAAGCCCACCGAATCCGGTGGGCTTTTTATCTTTTTAGATTATTTTACTGTTGCAGTGCTTGTAATCAATTCAACAGCTTTTTTGATTGTGATATCGTGTTTCAACATGTCAGCTGAAAGCAAGCTTTGTACTTGAGCAACTTCCATATTGTAATCTGCAGCCAATTGCTCGATTTCTTTTTGGATTTCTTCTTCAGTAGCGTCGAATCCTTCAGCTTTCGCAACAGCTTCGATAACAAGGTTAGTCTTCGTACGTGACTCAGCCTCTGCTTCATATTGTTTGTGAAGGTCTTCTTGAGTAGTCCCAGTGATTTGGAAGTACATGTCAGGGTTGATACCTTGACGTTGCAAGTTGCCAAGGAATTCATTTACTGAGCGGTGAACTTCTTCATGAATCATTTCTTCTGGAAGTTCTACGATTTCAGCGTTTTCAACTGCTTTATCGATTGCTGCACCTTCAACGGCATCAGTGTAAGCTTCTTCTTTAGCAGCAGCTAATTCTTTACGGTATTTTTCTTTCAATTCGTCGAGAGTTTCAACTTCTTCGTCGATATCTTTTGCAAGTTCATCGTCAAGAGCTGGGACTTCTTTAGCTTTAACTTCGTGGATAGTTGTTACGAATTTAGCTTCTTTACCTGCAAGGTCTTCTGCTTGGTAGTCTTCTGGGAATGTTACGATAACGTCAACAGTTTCACCAGCTGAATGTCCAACTAATTGGTCTTCGAAACCAGGGATGAATTGTCCTGAACCAAGTCCAAGTGAGAAGTTTTCGCCTTTTCCGCCGTCAAATTCAACACCGTCGATAGAACCAACGAAGTCGATAACAACAGTGTCGCCGTCTTCAGCAGCACCATCTTTGATTACCAATTCTGCCAAGTTGTTGCGTTCACGTTCGATACGTGCATCTACATCAGCGTCAGTTACTTCTTTATCTACATCAACTGATACTTCAAGGTTTTTGTATTCACCCAATTTAACTTCAGGTTTTGTAACAACTTCTGCAGTGATAACCCAGTCTTGACCTTTTTCCATAGAAGTTACGTCAATTTTTGGTTGAGCAACTACTTCAAGTCCAGCTTCTTTTACAGCTGCTTCATAAGCGTCTGGCAAAAGAGCGTTCATTGCATCTTGGTAAAGGGCTTCTTCACCAAATTTTTGGTCGAAGATAGGACGTGGAAGGTGACCTTTACGGAAACCTGGAACGTTAAGAGTTTTCTTTACTGAGTTAAATACACGGTCCAATTCTGGTTTGATTTGGTCTTGAGAGATAGTGAAAGTCAAGACACCACGGTTTGTTTCTTTGTTTTCAAATGATACAGACATTCTGTCATTTCTCCTTAAAATTTTTAATACAGTCCATTATACCATATAGTAGCGAATTTTTTCAAGTAATGGATGCGCTTTTCATCCATGCTTGAGTTACATCTTAGCTTCCTTAAAATTCGTCAGGAGCTACCAGGTGATGCTGAAAGGCGTAAACAGCTACCTGTGTACGGTCACTAACCTGAAGTTTAGCCAGAATATTCGAAACATGTGTTTTAACAGTCTTTAGGGAGATAAAAAGCTCATCCGCAATTCGCTGATTTTCATAGCCCTTAGCGATTAGCTGAAGGACATCCCGTTCACGAGCTGTCAGATCTTCATGTAGTTCGACGTGATTACGGTTGTATTCCACCTTCTTGCTCACCTCTTGTTCAATAGCAAATTCACCAGCTGCTACCTTACGAACAGCATGCAGCAATTCATCCGCACTAGAAGTCTTGAGCATATAGCCCCTAGCTCCAGCATTCAGAACCGGCATTATTTTTTCATTGTCTAGGTAAGAAGTCACAATCAAGATTTTAGCCTCTGGCCATTCTTTGAGGATAGCTAGGGTAGCGTCAATTCCATTGACTTCAGGCATGACAATATCCATGACAATCACATCCGGACGAAGCTCCAAGGCCATAGAAATTCCTTCTGCGCCATTGGTCGCTTCTCCCACAACCTCTACATCATCTTGTAATTCAAAATAACTTTTCAAACCAAGACGCACCATTTGGTGGTCATCTACCAATAATAGTTTCATCTTACTTCCTCTTATTTATCCAAATCAAGCAAGGGAATACGGATATCAACAGCCAAACCTTGCTTAGGTGCTGTTAATAGTTGTATAGTCCCTGCCATATCTTCCACTCGTTCTTTGATATTTCGTAAACCATAGCTCAGTTCGTCTCCATCATTTAGCTGAAAACCACGACCATTGTCTGTCACCTTCAATTGTAACTCGGTTTCGGTTTGATAAAGGTAAACATCCAGACAAGAAGCCTGCGCATGCCTAAGGGTATTACTGATCAATTCTTGGACAATACGGAAAATATGCTCTTCTATCTTTTTAGGTAATGTCGTTACCTGATTTTTAAAGCTTACCTTCAAATCACTTTTTTCTTCTAGCTCTTTGAGGAGTACCTGAATCCCCTCCACCAAACTCTTTTGTTCCAGTTCAATAGGACGCAAATGCAATAGTAGAATACGCAAGTCTCGTTGGGCAGTTTCCAAAATAGCTGTGACACTTTGGAGTTGTGTTTGTATCTTCTCTCTGTCTATTTTGGAAGCTTGTTGACTGAGGCCTGATAAAATCATATGGGCAGCAAAAATTTCTTGGCTGACCGTATCATGCAAGTCACGCGCGATTCGCTTGCGCTCCTTTTCAACAATTTCTTCTTCTTTGACCAAGGCCTGATTGTCTGCTTTTTGGATAGCTTCTGTCAACAAACCAAGCTTTCCTGACAAGTTTTTAAAACTTGCATCTAAATCTGCATCTCCCAGACTTTTAATCTCTTTACCAGCTAGCAAACATTTGAGATTTGCTTGTATTCTTCTTTTAGAAATTTCATCAACCATTGTCCAGAATAGGACAAACAAAAAGGCTAGGGCAAAACTAAACATCAAAGTCAGAAACACGATTTTTTCTGTCTTTTCTAGATCCTGAAAGAGAGAGCTCCACTCTAAATCCAGAACCTTAAAAATGCTTCGAAATAGAAAGGCAACAAAGAGAAATGAGGTGAGTCCAATTAAAATATAGGGTTGCTTTTTCATCCTCTCACCACCTCAACATCTCCAACCATGGTTGTCAAAAGAATCTTCACACTCTTGGGACTCTTGAGATAATCTCTGGTTTCTTGATGAAATTGCTCATTACGTAAAGCACGTTTAGGCTGGTCAAAGAAGGTTAAATCTCCGTACAGAGAATTGACACTGAGGCTGACTTCTACATCCACTGGTACGATAATTCTAGTCGTACCGACCAGTTTTCTCAAGATGATGACATTATCATGATTGCTCAAAATCACGTGCTCTAGATGAATGGTATCCTTCCCCATGAGACGAAAAAGGTTGATATCATCAAAGCGACAAGTCTGGTAACTTGAAAAATGGTGGAGGTTCCCAAACCAGCGATTTTTCTCCCTCTTCACCGTCACTACTTCTTCAAAAATCAGATTGGTGTCTTCTCTTTCCTGATTCATCATAGGATAAAGCAAGAACAGGCTGTATATCAAGGCCACAAAGATGGCTAAAATGACAAAAGGATTGAGCATGATGATAAAGAAAAATAGGATGCTCACTGCCACTAATATGAAGTTATTACCCTGTCTTCCAGTATAGTATCGAATCAGCAGTAAAAACAAGAGCAAGATCAGCAGAAAACGGGAAAAATGCTCTGATACCATCATAATCAGAGCTCCTGTCAATAAACAAGCTTCAATAAATAGAAAAATTTGAAATTTTCGCATGTATCCGTCCTCTCTATTTTATTGTATCACAAAACCAAAAAGTCACATCAGTCTGAGGAATGATAAAGAGATCGGGACCAAAATCCCGACCTCCTCACATTTGGTCTTTTGCTTCTTTTAATTTTCCATACAGGAGATAGTCGACCTCTTGTAAATCCTCAATTTTTGAACAATTAAGAGCACACATAATCAAGCGTAGGTCTTCCTTCCAACCTTCAACAATAGAGATAACGGCATCTACTGGGTAGTTTTCGACCAACTCTAACATGGTGCGTGATAGCCCAACTGCCTTTGCTCCAAAGACCAAGCATTTGATAATATCTAGTGGATTGCGAACCCCTCCACTTACCAGAAGCTCCATCTTATCTTTCCAGTCTTGGGCATTGATAAGAGCCTGCATGGTCGATTGCCCCCAATCATTGAGGTAGTCCCGTTGACCGCTACGACGATTTTCGATATAGGCAAAACTAGTTCCCCCACGGCCAGACAAATCAACTGTACGTATCCCCATTTCGTACGCCTTAGCAATGGTCTTTACATCCATGCCAAAGCCGACCTCTTTTAAAACAAGGGGCACAGAGATTTGTTCAGCATAATCTTTCAGATTACTTTGCCACAATCTAAATTGACGCTCACCTTCTGGCATGAGTAATTCCTGCATAACATTAACATGGATTTGCAAGAGGAGGGGATTCATCTCTTTTACCGTCTGTATCCCCAATTCAACAGGCTTGTCTAAGCCAATATTGGTTCCAAAGAGGAGGTCAGGATGATTTGACTTGACAGAGAAAGAGTCATCCGATGGATCCTTAAGTGCCGCACTGTAAGAACCCGTCACAAATAAAATTCCACAGGCCTCTGCCACCTGAGCCAACTTTTGATTGATTTCTCTGCCCTTGTCACTACCGCCTGTCATGGCATTTATATAAAAAGGAAAGTCCCATTTGCGCCCTGCAAATTCTGTCGAAAGATCAATCTCATCTAAGTCATATAAGGGTAGTGAGGAGTGGATTAACTCCACCTCATCAAAACTATTATAAGAACTTTTTTGTTCAAGGGCATAGCGGATGTGCTCATCCTTCCGATTCGTCGTCATGTCCTATCCTTTCTTGATATAAGAGCTCAATCCCTAGATCAGCCCAGCGTTTTTTCAGTAATGTGGTCGAATCTTGGTCAAAACTAAGGGCAATGCCGCAATCTCCACCACCGGCGCCACTACTTTTAGCAACAGCTTTCAAGTCTCTGCTGGCATCTTTTAATTGTCTGAGCGAAGGCGTGTAAATATCTGAACTCAAGCCTTCTAAAAGTTGGCTGGCTTGTTCTAGCAAGTCAATAACGGTTTCTTCTTGCCCCATCTGCAAAGCCTTTACCAAGTTAGTTACTGTTTCTTTTGAAGCCTGTAAAAAGCTAGAGTTCATATTATCCTTGATTTGCTTGACCATATGGCTAGACACAGCTACTTCCTTGGTCCAACCAACCATAAAATCAAATTTCAAGGTCGGTTCAACATTTCTAATAGAAAAGCCCCAATCACGTGCTAATACAGTTGGCAAGTCTTCTTTCTCTAGCCATTGTGCTACTGTTTCTCGATTAAACGACTGATAGAGGACTAGGTCTTCTGAAGCGATACAGGCAATATCTCCCATAGAACCATTGTCCCCACGTTTAAGAAGTACAGCACTAGCCAGTTTAAATAAGAGGTCTCTTTCAGCTGGTCTATCATAGAAAGCAAGCATGGCCTTGATAACCAATACAACGACGCTACCACTAGAACCCAGACCAAACTTCTTGCCCTGACGCTCCATTTTCCCACGAATATCTAGGGAAAAAGGCTGCAAGTCAACTCCTTGGGCAGTCAGATAGTCCTCCACCAAGGCAACTGTTTCTTGGATCAAGGCATAGGAAGAATCTGGGCGCATATCTACACTATAAGTAAACATATCTGAGTAGAGTCGATAAACTTCTGAGGACTCAATCTCAGCTGTCATATAGATGGGAATAGCTTTTATTAGTGCCAACTGTCCTGGTTCTAAAATGGCATACTCACCAGCCCAGTAGAGCTTCCCACAAGTTTTAACAATCGTCATCTTGGCTCAAATCCTTTGTCTTTGAAACGATTAAGCGATAGCGTTGACCTAAGAGTTCTGATAGATGTTCCAAGTCTTTTTCTAAACAAAGAACCTTTACATTAGGCCCCGCATCCATGGTGAAGTAACAAGATTCTCCTTGTTCTCTAAGCTGACGAACAAAATCCATAGCCTCATAACTCGCATCTGTCAGATAAGAGAACGGCGGATTTGCTGTCTTTGTCGTCGCATGCATAGCTAGAGCATTCTTCTCTGTTAATTCCCCAACTTTTTTAAAGTCGTTTTCCTTTAGGTAGACCAACATATCCTTGTAGTCTTGTTCAGATTGACGAATCCACTCATCAAAAGTCGTCGAGGTTTCCACACAGAGTTTCATGCCATCTCGACTAGAGATTGGTTTTTTCTGGTCTTCCAAGACCAACATAATCATAGCTAGCTTCAAGTCAGTTTCGACAGGATAGATTTCTCCACTATCCTTATCCCAAGCTGCTAAGGGACCATAAAAACTACGAGATGAAGAACCAGATGCGAACTTAGCTTCCAAAGCTAATTCTTTACGATCTAGCCCTAATTGGAAGTAAGCATTGCAGGCTTTGACTAGAGCAGACAAACCACTAGAACTTGAAGAAAGACCTGCCGCTGTTGGCATATTGTTCTTGGTATCGATACGAACAAAACCTGCTCCTTCAGGACGGTAGCGATCAATAATTTTACTCATTTTTTTATGTTCAGCTTCATTTTGCAATTGACCATTGATGTAAAAGGAATCAGCGGTTGCATCTACTGGTAATGGAGAAAGTGTCGTCTCCGTGTACATATTTTCTAAAGTCAGAGAGATACTGCTAGTCGCAGGAACCATCTCTTTTTCTTTTTTCTTACCCCAATATTTGATAATAGCAATATTGGCATAGGAACGTACTGTTACAGGCTTTCGATCCATGTCTGAACAGCTCCTTTCTCTTCTAATCTTTCCGCGAGTTCTTGCGCTTGTTTTACATTAGCAACCAAGGCAATGATGCAACCTCCTAGACCACCACCACTCATCTTGGCTCCTAGAGCTCCATGTTCAAGGGCAGTTTCAACCAAGGCATCTGCCTCAGGGCTACTAACTCCGATTTCTTTTAGATTTCCATGAGCTTTGGTTAGAATTTCTCCCAGCTTCACAGCATCTTTTGTTTTTATTGCTTCTTCTGCTTCTTGGGTCAACTCTCCTAGTGCATGAAAGAAAGGTAAGGCATCCTTGCCCTTGCTCTGCACGACTTGGATAGCTTCACGAGTATGTCCATAAACTCCAGTATCTGCAATGACCAGATAAGCTGATAAATCCATGGCTAATTCTTCAAAACCTACATTCTTGATAAAACGAATAGGTTGGTCACTTAGGCAAGTCTTGGCATCCAAACCACTAGGATTCATATGGGCAATCATCTCCGCCCGATTGACCAAAATCTCTAACACGTCATGTGGAAGTTCCGCTTGGTAATAATCAAATACCGCTCGAATGGCTGCAATGCTAATGGCTGCTGAAGAACCCATCCCCCGCTTTTCAGGAATAGCCGAGTCAATTTGACAACGAATGCAAGCATCTTTGATATTTAGATACTCAAGAGAAGCATAAACTGCCATGGACAAGGTATCCTCTTCAAAAAGACGCCATGGTGTCGCTGCTGGAACCACACGACAAGTCACTTCAACCTCTAAAAGAGGTAAAGAGATGGCTGGGTAGCCATAAACCACCGCATGCTCTCCTATTAAAATAATTTTACTATGTGCCTGACCGACACCAACTTCTTTTGTCATTTAATCCTACTATCAGATGAATATCATCTGTTTCTAGATAAAATTTTAGAACTTTATTCCTTTCTATTTTATTATATTTTCACAAAAAAAGCGATTGTTTCCTTCACAATCGCTTGTTTTCATTATTGTACCCACTCACCATTGTAGTTGACGTAGTAGCCACCTACAGTGGTATTCACAGCTAAGGCACCTGAACTATAAGCATAGTACCATTTACCATTAACTTGGAACCAACCTGTCACCATAGCTCCTGATGAACGGAGGTAATACCAAGTATTATCGACATAAATCCAGCCAGTTTTCATATCACCGTTTTGAGCATCTAGGTAATACCAAGTTGAACCATCTAGATACCAGCCTGTCGCCATAGCTCCTGATGAACGGAGATAATACCATTTATTACCTAAGTACTGCCAACCAGTTTGCATTGCAGCAGTTGTTGGATCAAGATAGTACCAAGTTGAATTGTCGTTGATCCAACCAGCACGTCTTTCTCCACCAAGGTAGTCTTTTCCTGAAGAACCTGTTTTTGCTAGGTAATACCAGTTAGACTGATCGTAAAGCCAACCTGTTTTTAAAGAATGGTCTTGGTCAAAGTAATAGTTTGCTAATTTAAGAACTTCTGGGCCTTCAAAGCCTTCACCATGTTTTTTGCCAACATTTAACGAATCCTTAGCCTCTAATTGTTGCCAGCCGAAAAATTCTTGTAGGACCCCATCTTGTCCAAAATAGTACCACTTGTGTTGAAGGCCGATTTCATTAACTGGTTGGTTATCTAACAAATTATCTCGGTAACCTGTCCCAGGAATTTCTATGTATTGCCAACCGATAACCATTTCTCCTCTATCACCAAAATAGTAGGTTTTGCCGTCTATTTTATGCCAATAGATTGCTTTATGGTCATCTTTTATATAATATTTTCTATTGTTCTTATCAACAAACTGTCCACCTGTAGTATCCGCAAATACTGTACTTGTAGTTAACAGGCCGAAAAAGAATAGCGCTAGTCCAACTTGCATCATTTTTTTCAAAAATTTCATTCTTGTTTCCTCCAAAATGATTGTAGCAAAGACAAGACTATATGTCAATATATAATAAGTTCAAAAAAAGCAGTTACATAACTGCAACTGCTTTTCTATTCTTGCATGGTATAACCCACACCACGCACGGTTTTAATGTAGCTCTTTTGACCTTTTACGTCAAGTTTGCTACGTAGATAACGGATATAAACATCCACGATATTGGTTTCGGTCGCACTTTCATACTTCCAAACACTTTCCAGCAACTGCTCACGAGTTAAAACCTTCTTGCTTCCCATAAGGGTAGCCAAAAGGTCATATTCACGACGAGTCAGGGCAATCATCTCCTCGCCACGATAGACGGTATGATGTTCTACGTCCATACGCAGATTGCGATAGGATGTTGGAACCTTCATCTGACTACAGTGTTGGTCGATAAAGTCCCGACCTCGGAAAATTGCTGCAATACGAGCCACCAAATCATCGATAATGACTGGCTTGTAGATATATGAAACAGCGAAACGCTGGATTGTTTCAACTTGATCTTGCAATTCTTCTCGATGGTCCAAGACCATGATAACCGAAGCTGGCTTGGTCCGACTCAACTTATCTGCAAAATCCTGGGCTGTCATATCCCCTAGATGAGCATTCAGTAAAATCAAGTCATAGTCTGTCTGAAGAGCCATGGAGAGGGCTTTTTGTCCCTCTTCTACCTGATCAACTCGGTATTGCTCTTTTTGGAGTTCCAGACTTAAAAAATGAGCTAGATTTCTTTCTTTCTCAAGTAATAAAATCCGTTTCCCCATGGCTGACCTACTTATTTTTCGTCATACCAAGAGTAGTGGAATGTTCCTTCTTTGTCTTTACGTTGGTATGTGTGGGCACCAAAGTAATCACGCTGTGCTTGGATCAAGTTCGCTGGAAGATCAGCTGAACGGTAGCTATCGAAGTATGTAATTGCCGCTGAGAAGGTTGGTACTGGTACACCTGCTTGAACAGCAAGAGCTACGATATCACGAACTGATTGTTGGTACTTAGCTGTTACATCCAAGAAGTACTCATCCAAAAGAAGGTTAGCAAGATCTGCATCACGGTTGTAAGCATCTGTGATCTTTTGCAAGAAACGAGAACGGATGATACATCCATCGCGCCAGATAGATGCGATGTCCGCAAATGGCAAGTTCCAGTTGTTTTCTTTAGAAGCTACACGCAATTGGGCAAAACCTTGTGCGTAAGAGATGATTTTTGAGAAGTAAAGGGCTTGACGGATTTTTTCAATCAACTCAGCCTTGTCTCCTTCAAATTTGAAAGCTGCTGGTTTTGGAAGCACCTTGCTAGCGTGTACACGTTCTTCTTTATAAGTTGAAATGTAGCGCGCAAATACTGACTCAGTAATGAGTGACAATGGCACACCAAGGTCAAGAGCTGATTGGCTAGTCCATTTACCAGTTCCTTTGTTTCCTGCAGCATCCAAGATATAGTCTACGATTGGTCCGTCTTGGCCTTCGTCGTCTTTGCGTCCAAGGATATCAGCTGTAATTTCAATCAAGTAGCTGTCCAATTCACCCTTGTTCCACTCAGTAAAGATTTCAGCCATGTCTTCTGCAGAAAGACCAAGCAAGTGTTGCATAAGATCGTAGCTTTCTGCGATCAATTGCATATCACCGTACTCGATCCCATTGTGAACCATTTTTACATAGTGACCAGCTCCATCAGGACCGATGTAAGTTACACAAGGTTTACCATCTTCTGGAGCTTTTGCAGAGATTTCTTCAAGAACATCAGCCACTAATTCATAAGCTTCTTTTTGTCCACCAGGCATGATAGAAGGACCTTCAAGGGCACCCTTTTCACCACCAGAAACACCTGTACCGATGAAGTTGATACCAGAGTTCGCTAACTCTTCGTTACGACGGATAGTATCTTTGTAGAACGTGTTTCCTCCGTCAATCAAGATATCGCCTTTATCCAAGTGTGGAAGAAGGGCTTGGATGGTCGCATCTGTACCAGGTCCTGCTTGAACCATGAGCATGATACGACGTGGTTTTTCGATTGAGTTTACGAAGCTTTCGATATCATAGCTTGGCACAAAGTTCTTTTCAGGATGGCAAGCAACAACATCTTCTGTTTTTTCTTTACTACGGTTATAAATCGCAACTGTATAACCACGAGATTCAATATTAAGGGCAAGGTTACGACCCATTACGGCCATACCAACAACACCAAAGTTTGCTTTTGTCATGTGACACTCCTCTTATTTAATATGTTTTATTTTATCATGTTTATCTGTGAAAAGAAAGAATTTTATAACAATTGACTAGTAGTCCAAATCATCCGCATGGCCAGAACCGTTCCCTACAAAGTAACCTGTCTTACAGTTCAGAGTGAAGAGATAAGTTCCATCTGGTTTGTAAAGGTTGTAATAACCATTACCATTAACGATATTTACAGGTTCTAAAATGTATTGGTTACCCGTGATATAGCCACGCGCACGTGATGTCTCGAGAATTCTTTCAAGGACACCATCAGCAAATGTCCAGGCTGCATTACTACTATCTTTGACAACTGATTGATTATACGGTACACGACTAACGCCTCTTTGCAAATTAACGCCTTCGCTTGACAGACCACCATTAGTAGATGCAGCAGTATCACCTACTGAAGTAGAGGGACTGCTTTCTGTAGTTGGACTTGAATCTTCCTGGCTAGCAACTGTTGTTGTAGCTGTACTTGTTATACTTGCTAATTGACTCTTACCAAGGCTGATTGCTTTATCTAAAAGTTTATCAATTTCTGTATTACCAGTCTTAATATCTGTAAATTTCGCATCTGTTTTGATTTTCGCATTTGTATCCAAGACACCATCTGTAATAGCTGGAGTTTCAAATTGAGAATTCACTTCTTGGATTGCTTTTATCTGAGTTTCCAAGCTATCATATTTTGATTTGACTAGAGTATATTCTCTAGCTCCCTCAAGTTTATCTAGAAGTTCCTTCAACTGATTCAGTTGACTAAACTGGCTATTTTTAAGAGCCGTTTTGTTTTCATCGGTATAGAATGTATCGTAGAGAGTATTAAATTGTTCCAAAACTGACTGATTACTTACCAGACCTGAATCTGCCGCTTGCGTTTGAATTTCTTGAGAAGAACGAGAAATTTGTCGATAAACGTAATAGGAACCTCCAAAAATCAAGAGGAAGACTAAAATAATGGCTGAAAGGATTGCCAATTTTTTCTTACTTTTTGGCTTCTCAATAGGCTGAGCAGAACGAGACAAGGGTTGTAGTTGTTCTTTATTTTCTTCATTAACTAGTGCGACTTGAGAGTTGTCGAACTCAGCTGTTTCAACAGCTTCCAATTCATCCTTAAAAGGTTGCTCTAGAACTCTTGTTTCTTCAACATCAACATCTTGAGCTACAATCTCCGCGGTCTCTGCAGCTACTGCATCTGCAATTGTTTCCTCTTCTGAACTTGATGTATTTTCTTGTTCAGTCGTTTCTCTCACCTCCTGGATCATCTCATCCAAGCTTTGAGTTGTTTGGTCCTTTTTGGTTTGTAAATTTTCAAACTTATCAGCTTCGATTTCTTCACGGTGTTGTTTGATATATTTGTCTAAAACCGTGTCATCTGGAGTTACACCTGCTTCAACTTCTTCGTTCTTACGAATGGCCTGACCAACCGTTAAATCTTTAGCTTCTTCAAATTCAAATTTAGATTCTTGCTCACCCTTATGATGGTGGTTACGTTTTTTCTTACTCATCTGTTTTCCTTTCTGATTTGACATCTTGCCTTTTCACACGTTGACCAAAATATTGATATAAATCAACTTTCAAGGTACCGTTATAGAGTTTCCGTTTTTTATCTGCCTGACTCCCATATTTACTTTCAAAAGCTTCATCACTAGTCAGGATAAATTTACTCCATGTTTTAAGTGGGGCAAATACTTCTCCCATCTCAGCATAGAGCTTAGTTACTCCTGCATCATCTGACAAGCGTTCTCCGTACGGTGGGTTCGAAACAATAACTCCATTGATCTTGTCCGTTCGCAAATCCTGAACGCGCATCTGTTTAAAGAGGATGTCCTTAGAAACTCCTGCTACCTGAGCATTTGCCTTCGCAATTTCTACCATGCGGCCATCAATATCGCAGCCCATGATATCTAGTTCAATCTCACGATTAATTTTTTTACTTGCTTCTGTGCGGACTTCTTGAATCAAACGGTCACTAATCCAGTTCCAATCCTCAAAAGCAAAGGAACGGCGCAAGCCTGGTGCCATATTACGAGCAATCATAGCCGCTTCGATACAGAAGGTTCCAGAACCACAGGTTGGATCAATCAGAGGTTTATCTGGATACCAGTTAGACAATTGCAAAATAGCCGCCGCCATGTTTTCCTTGATTGGAGCACCACCCTTTTCTGTTCGATACCCACGTTTGAAAAGACTAGAGCCACTTGTATCAATCATAACAGTCGCTACATCCTTCAAAATGGAAACTTCAATCTTGAACTCAGGACCATTCTCCATCAGGGGAACACCTTCTGGTCGTGCATAGTGTTTTTGTAGTTTCTTAACAACTGCCTTTTTAGAAATAGCTTGGACACTAGGTTCGTTATGAAGTTTTGATTTGACACACTTAGCCTTAGAAATCGGGAAACGTGCTCCGAGCGGAAGATAGTTTTCCCAATCAAGAGCGAACACTCCTTGAAAAAGTTCTTCAAATGTTTTTGCAGGAAAAGTTCCAACAACAATCTTAATCCTATCTGCAGCTCGTAGCCACAAATTACTTTCAATGATTGTCTTCACATCTCCTTCAAAGCGAACGCGACCATTCTCAACTTGGCAGTCATAGCCCAGTGCACGCACTTCTCGACCTACCACCGCCTCTAAGCCTGCCGCAGCAGTCGCAATTAAATTAAATGTTTGTTTCATGTCAGTCTTTAAAGACCTTTCTCTTGTTCACTTTTAAAAAATGAGGTTGAGAAAGATTTCTCAGCCCCAACCTATATGCAATTTTCTATAAGCCATGTTTTGTTCCAGAAGCGACTAGGACCACTTCCTTCGATAATCATCTGTCTACCACTAACAGCCAAAAGCCACTAGTGGTCAGAGTACTACGTTCGTTTCCGTGTACTCCATGCCCCGACCAAAATTTGGGTTGCTAGCTTGAGGGGTTTACCGCGTTCCACTCTTTCTGTTTCCAGAAAGACTACGTCACTGTGGCACTTTCAGAGCTACTAAAACATATCCGAAAACTTAGTCTCTTCACTCGCCGTAACGATTTCTCGTCCCTAGGCTTATGGTTTCGCCTAGCACAAACACTACAGGCATCACAGCCTGTGCTAGCATGGACTTTCCTCATGAAAAGATAAACTTTCCACGCGATTATCCAAAAATTGCACAACTGTATGATTCTTAAAAATCAGAGTTTTCTACGATCTGTTTGCCAAATACTTCTTTTTCAAGACGATTCAAACGCTTCAAGATATCAAAGTTGGTCATAGAAGTTGTACTTCCTAAATCCACAGATTCAGTAGTCACAGATGTTGCCTGAGGTCTCTTTGACAATTCTTCTTTTAACTCTGCAATTTCTAATCGTAGTGATTTCACGAGAGCTGCATAGGTTTCATAATCTTTGATGACATCATCTAAAAATTCATCCACCTCTGCTTTACTATATCCGCGTACTTCTCTTCCAAAATCTTGTTCAAAAATATCCTTTGCTGTAAAAATAATACTCGCCATGTTTCTCTCCGTTTTCAGTTACTAGTATTATTATATAAAAAAAGGCAAACAAAAAGCAAGGTCAAAGCCTCAATTTTCGGAAAAATTTTCGGCTACTTCGTTTAAATCCTCAAATGTTAATATTTTTGTAATATAGTTGTCTTTCTTTTTCATCTGTTCGTAAAAAAATCCCAGTTTTGTTTCGTTTTCTTGATCATAAAAAAGATAGGCTCCATCTGTATTTTCAAGTAAAAAAATCTGGTAATCTCTCAATTGACCTTTATGCTCATAAGCCGGATAGGCATACTTTATAAAATCGACCTGTTTAAAATCACTCAATTTGATCTGATTTGCTTCATTCCAATTCGATCCATGTGTTTCAAAATCAAAAATAGTCGCTAGTTGGAATCCATAGTCATCTTTAATCTCCTTAGCAACTTCTAAAACCCAATGTTCAAATCCAAGAGTCCCCGTAAACACTAGCCATTGCAACCCTTCCTCAACCATTCTTTCCAAATCTCTACGAATAGCTTTTTTGATAATTTTTAAGCGAATGTCCTTTTCATTAAACACTCCCAAATCAAAAGCTGAGTATCCCAAAACCAAGGCTGTATGCATTTTTTCACCCTTTCTGAAAACCTTTGTGGTATAATAGAGTGATGTTATTGTACCAATAAGGAGGACTATGGTCAACTATCCACATAAACTTTCATCTAAACCAAGCAAAACTTCTCTACCTCAAACTAAAAATTTCGCAAATCGAGGTATGAGCTTTGAAAAGATGATTAATGCTACCAATGACTACTATCTATCACATGGAATAGCAGTCATTCACAAAAAGCCAACCCCAGTTCAGATTGTTCGGGTCGACTACCCTCAACGGAGTCGCGCTAAAATTGTTGAAGCCTATTTTAGACAAGCTTCAACTACTGACTACTCGGGTGTTTATGAAGGATTTTACATCGATTTCGAGGCAAAGGAAACCAGACAAAAAAATGCTTTCCCGATGAAGAACTTCCATTCTCATCAGATACAGCATATGGAACAGGTTCTTGAACAAAAGGGAATTTGCTTCGTCCTAATCCATTTTTCTTCTTATCAGGAAACATATTTATTACCGGCGATTGACCTTATCCGTTTTTATCAACAGGATATGGGGAAAAAATCAATGCCGCTTGATTATATTCGAGAGCATGGTTATGTGATTGAACAACAAGCCTTCCCTCAAATACCTTATCTCGATATCGTCAAACAACATTTACTAGGTGGTAAAACAATATGAACAAACAACTTATCTGGCGCATTGCTAAATATCTAGGAATTGGATTTTTAGCAGCCTTTATCGCTGCAATATTGATTGGTGGAAGTGTCTTCTTCTACTATGTATCTAAAGCACCAGAACTTTCTGAAAGCAAACTTGTCGCAACAACTTCAAGTAAAATTTACGACAGTAAAAACGAATTGATCGCTGACTTAGGAGCCGAGCGTCGTGTCAATGCTCAAAGCAATGAAGTTCCAATTGAATTGGTCAATGCAATTGTCTCTATCGAGGATCACCGTTTTTTTAACCATAGAGGAATCGATAGCATTCGAATAGCTGGAGCTTTCCTGCGAAACTTAACTAGTAGAGGTGGACTCCAAGGTGGTTCAACCTTGACGCAACAGTTGATAAAATTAACTTACTTTTCAACTTCTTCGTCAGACCAAACAATCTCACGTAAGGCCCAAGAAGCTTGGCTAGCTATTCAGTTAGAAAGAACTGCGACCAAGCAGGAAATTTTGACATATTACATCAATAAAGTATACATGTCAAATGGTAACTATGGGATGCAGACTGCTGCTCAAAATTACTATGGTAAAGATTTAAAAGACCTTTCTATTCCACAACTTGCTCTTCTAGCCGGAATGCCACAGGCTCCTAACCAATATGATCCTTATTCCCATCCAGAAGAAGCAACAGAACGTCGTAATCTAGTCCTATCAGAGATGCAAAAGCAAGGTTATTTAACAGCTGAGCAATATGAAACGGCTATAAACACACCTATCACTGATGGTTTACAAAGTCTTAAAGGAAGCAACTCCTACCCTCCATACTTAGACAATTACCTCAAAGAAGTGATTGAACAAGTTGAAACAGAGACAGGCTACAACCTTTTAACTACTGGAATGGATGTCTACACTAACGTAGACCAAGACGTTCAAAAACGACTTTGGGATGTATACAACACGGATGAATATGTAAACTATCCAGATGATGAAATCCAAGCAGCTTCTACCATTATTGATGTATCAAATGGTAAAGTTATTGCTCAGCTTGGTTCTCGTCACCAAGCTAGTAACGTATCTTTCGGTATTAACCAAGCTGTTGAAACTAACCGTGACTGGGGTTCTACCATGAAACCAATCACAGACTATGCCCCTGCATTAGAGTATGACATTTATGACTCTACTGCCTACATGCTGAAGGATGTTCCGTACAACTATCCAGGCACTAACATTCCTCTTTATAACTGGGATAGAGGGTATTATGGTAATATTACCCTTCAAACTGCTATCCAACAATCTCGTAACGTACCAGCCGTTGAAACTCTCGATAGAGTTGGACTCGATAAAGCAAAAGGTTTCCTAAATGGTTTAGGCATTGATTATCCAACCATGGTATACGCAAACGCAATTTCAAGTAATACGACCGAATCAGGTAAACAGTACGGTGCAAGTAGTGAAAAAATGGCTGCTGCCTATGCTGCTTTCGCTAACGGTGGTATCTATTATAAACCAATGTACATCAATAAAATTGTCTTCAGTGACGGTAGTTCAAAAGAGTTCTCTGATCAAGGTACTCGCGCTATGAAAGAAACAACTGCCTATATGATGACAGAAATGATGAAAACAGTTTTATACTCTGGTACAGATGCTTATATTTCATGGCTTCCACAAGCAGGTAAGACGGGTACATCTAACTATACAGATGATGAAATTGAAAATTACATTAAGAGATACGATTATGTCACACCTGATGAAATGTTTGTAGGATATACCCGCAAATATTCAATGGCTGTCTGGACCGGTTACTCCAATCGATTGACACCAATTGTTGGTGACGGATTTAGAGTAGCGGCCAACATCTACCGATCAATGATGGAGTACCTTTCCGAGGATGATAACCCAGGTGATTGGACAATGCCTGAAGGTCTATATCGTAATGGTGAGTATGTTTTCAAAGTTGGCGCTCGTAGTAACTGGATCCCTCAAACAACCCAACAAGCTACTACAGAAGCTCCTACTACAACAACCGAAAATCAAACTACAGTAGCTGAAACTACTGGCCCAAATAATGGACAAAACCAAACTGTTCCAAATACAAATCAAAATCCTCAACAAAATCCAAATCCTCAAGGACAACAATAATCTTAAAAGACCTAGGAAGATGTTTTCTAGGTCTTTTATTAATGAAAAAGTGGAGTTAATTACTAACTCCACCTTTTTTTATTTTACATGGTTTGCAAGATCTTCTTGCGCTTTTTTATTAGATTCTTCTTTTTCTTTCTTCCATTTATCTTGAGCTTTTTGATATTCATCAGCAGTTACTGGTTTATCTTGAAGTTCAAGGTACTTGTACAAGAGGGCTTCACTCATACCCTTGTTACCTGAGTATGCAAATGGAAGGGTGAATGGCACCATCTTAGACAACATTGGACGTCCAGTTTGAGAAGTTGTTGGAATAATCAAAGCGCTATCTGTCAACCAAGCTTGGGCAGCGGCATATTTATCATAACGTTTTGAAACATCTGTGACTTCATTGTCAGCTTCAACAACCATCTTTTCGTAATCTTCCAAACCAACTTGTTTGGCAGCGGCGTTGTTTGTACCAGCATCAAATCCTAGATAAGTTTTAGTATTTTCACCAACAGATGGTTTGATGATATCAAGGTAAGTAGATGGGTCAATGTAGTCTGGTGACCAACCAACGTTATCTGAGAGATCCCAATCTTCTCCAGCAGCTGTTTCAGCAAAGTAGGTAACATTTAAGACTTCATCTTTTTGAAGTTGTTGAATGTCAATGACAACATTGTCAGTTCCTAATGTTGCTTCAAGTGATTGTTTTAACGATTGAACACGTTGTACTTTTGTAGTACTTGTTTGGTCAACTGGCATATCCAAGTGAATTGGGAATTGAACACCCTCTGCTTGGAGAGCTGTCTTAGCTTTAGCAAATTCTGCTTTCGCTTTTTCAGGATTGTAAAGACCATCTTGAGCGTCATCTAGATTGACATCTTTCCACTCATCACCATAGGTTACCAATTTTTCTTTAACTAAGTCACCAAAGTTTTTACCATCAACTTGAACAAATGTTGGTGGTACAAACAAGTTACGAAGAAGTTTTGTTGCTCCACTTTCTCCATTTACTTGAGAAGCATAAGCAGTTCTATCAAAACCAAAGGCAAGAGCTTGACGGAAATCTTTGTTAAGGAGAGCTTTTTTAGTTGATGTCTTTTGCTCATCTGTAGTCTTAGAAGTGTACTTGTAAGACTGACGGTCAATATTTGTCCCAACTAAGTAAGTTGAAGAATCTTGAGGTGTATAAACGATGTTGTCTTTAAACTCTTTTTCGAGTTCAGGATAACTTGCACTTGTTGGGAAGAGACGAGCCATTGAAAAGCTTCCATCTTTGAAGTTTTCTGCAAGTTTGTTATTGTCTTGACCATCCCAGAATGATAGTTTTACTTTATCAATATGAACATTGTCCTTATCCCAGTAGTTTGGATTCTTTTCGAATTCTACTGAAGATTTAGCTACCAATGATTTCAACAAGTAAGGACCGTTATAAAGGATACTGCTTGGATCTGTTGCTTTGGCAAAGTCACTTCCTTTTGAAGTAAGAAATTCTTCATTGACCGGTGCAAGAACACCCATGGTTGTCTTAGAGTTCCAGAAGCTTTCTGGTTTATTCAAAGTGTATTGAACTGTCTGATCATCAATTGCCTTGATTCCAACTTCTGAGAAGTCTTTAACTTCACCTTTCACATATGCATCAAGACCTTTAATAGAATCTTGGACGAGATAAAGGGCTTCTGATTTATTGTCAGCTGCATATTTAAGACCTGTTACAAAGTCTTGAGCTTTCACAGCAGCATACTCTTCACCCTCAGAAGTGTACCACTTGGCATCTTTACGGATTGTATAAGTGTAAGTCAAACCATCTTGAGATACTGACCAGTCTTCTGCCATAGATGGCACAAAGTTTCCATAGCGGTCATTTTCCATCAAACCGTCAATGACGTTACTAGTGATATTAGCAGTTGCAGCTTTACCAGTTGTCAAATAGTTGAGGTTGTCTGGGTCAGTTTCATACACGTAAGAAAACGTATTTCCACTTTTTGCGCTCGAACCTGAACAAGCTGCCAAAACACCTGACGCTAACAGAGTCACCCCTGCTAGGGCCATTACTTTTGAAAATTTCATAATAAACTCCTTTATGACTTTTTATACATTATAGTCCCTTTTTCGCCAAGTGTCAATACAATTTTCAGAATTTTTCAAATTGATTTGAAAATATTTTTTCCTATTTCTAACTTTTCAATAAACATCTGATACAAAATTCTTTTTTTGACAATTATCAAATAAATCTTTATGATATAATGAAAGAAGAAAGTTGAAAGGAAATACTATGACAAAAGAAGTTATTGTTGAAAGTTTTGAACTTGACCACACCATTGTTAAAGCACCTTATGTCCGTTTAATCGGAGAAGAAACAGGTCCAAAAGGAGATATCATTTCTAACTTTGATATCCGCTTGGTTCAACCAAATGAGGACTCTATCCCTACTTCTGGACTTCATACCATTGAGCACCTCTTGGCTAAGCTAATCCGTACTCGCATCGACGGTATGATCGATTGTTCACCATTTGGTTGTCGTACAGGGTTCCATATGATTATGTGGGGACGTCATTCTAGCGCTGAAATCGCAGCTGTCATCAAGGATTCACTGAAGGAAATCGCTGAAACAACAACTTGGGAAGATGTCCCAGGAACAACTATTGAATCTTGCGGAAACTACAAGGATCACAGCCTCTTTTCTGCTAAGGAATGGGCAAAATTGATTCTCCAACAAGGAATCTCAGACGATGCCTTTGAACGTCATGTCATCTAATAATAAAAAAGAAACCAGCTTTTGAACTGGTTCCTTTTTTTATTTTCAAAATCTTGATTTAGGCTTTTTCACGAATGACCAAAACACCATCTTCCATGTCAGCTTCTAGGTGTTTAGCATCAAGGTTATCCAAGTGGAAGTCTGTGACTTTGTCACGGATTTGTTGTTCAACCACACGACGGAGTGGACGAACACCCATGACTTCATCGTAGCCTTCTTCAGTCATGTATTCTTTAGCAGCATCACTCACTGCCAAGTCAATTTCTTTCTTAGCAAGTGTCTTATTGACATCAACCAACATCAAATCAACAATTTTAGAAAGATCTTCTTTGCTCAAGTGTGAGAACTCAATCACTGCGTTAAAGCGATTCAAGAATTCTGGACGGAAGTAAGGTTTCAAACGATCCATGAGTTCTGGTTTGTCCGCATCTTCTGTCAAGTTAGCTTCGTAACCAAAGCCTGCGTTTGAAGTTGCGATAATCACCGTATTCTTGAAGTTGACAGTGTTACCTTGACCATCTGTCAAACGACCATCGTCCAAAACTTGGAGGAGAAGGGTGATGACTTGAGGGTCAGCCTTTTCAATCTCATCCAAAAGTACGATTGAGTATGGATTGCGACGGACGCGTTCTGTCAAGGTATTGTTGTTGTCATCGTAACCAACATAACCTGCAGTTGTACCAATCAATTTAGATACGGCTGTACGGTCGCTATATTCTGACATGTCCAAACGGATGATGGCATCTTTAGTACCGAACATATCAAGAGCCAATTGTTTAGCCAACTCAGTTTTACCAACACCAGTAGGTCCTACAAAGAGGAAGCTACCGATTGGACGGTTACCTTCATCAAAACCAGCACGGTTACGACGGATAGCTTTTGCTACTGCCTCAACAGCTTTGTCTTGACCGATAACTTTCGTTTGCAAACGGTGACCCATATCTTTCAATCGTTCGATATCGGTTGCACCCATTTGTGATACTGGGATTCCAGTCATCCGTTCGACAGACTCAGCTACATCATTTACAGTAGCTGTAACCTTGTGATCTTCTGTATGATTAGCAATTTGCTTTTCAAGCTCTTCGATACGGACTTTTGCATTTAGAGCTGCTTCGTAATCTTCTTTAGCCGCAGCTTCTTCTTGTTTAGTTTTTTCCGCTTGAATTTCGTGCTCAACTGCATGTACATCTGTCACTGGGTGTTGTGCTGCCAAGTGAGCAGCTGTCACATCCACAAGGTCAATAGCCTTATCCGGCAAGCTACGTTGTGGAATATATTGAACAGAGTAATCAACGGCAGCTTTCAAGACTTCATCTGGCAAAATAACATTGTGGTGTTGTTGATAAAGATCTCGAATACCTTGAAGAATCTTGAAGGTATCTTCAGCAGATGGAGCATTAACTTTTACTTCATTAAAACGACGAGCAAGGGCTGCATTTTTCAAGATAGTATTACGGTATTCATCTTGAGTAGTTGCGCCAATCACTGTCAATTCTCCACGTGAAAGAGCTGGTTTCAAGATATCAGCAAGACCTTTAGACCCTTGACCATCACCTGTGCTACCAGCACCTAGGATTTGGTGAATTTCGTCGAAGAAAAGGATAATATTTCCAGCTTCTTTGACTTCGTTTACCAAGTTTTGAATGTTTTCTTCAAAGCTACCACGGTATTGAGTACCAGCTTCAAGTCCAGAAATATCAATAGAAATGATCTCTTTGTTCTTGATTGCTGCAGGAACGTCACCGTTCACGATAGCTTGGGCCAATCCTTCTACTACTGCAGTTTTACCAACACCAGCATCACCGACGAGAACCGGATTATTCTTTGTGCGACGAGAAAGAATTTCAGAAGTTTCTTGGATTTCTTTATTACGTCCAATAACCGGATCTAACTTACCTTCACGTGCTTCTGCTGTTAAGTTACGTCCAAGTTTTGCAAGAATCCCATCTTGTTTCATATCTTTACCTTGAACGTACTGAGCTTGTTCACTTCCTTCGCTTGGAAGTTGACCAGTTTGACGGTAAATAGCGAATTCTTCAGGCGTTACTTCACGGCCGTTAATCAAGTAACGACGGTTTTCTGAACTGTATCCACGCATACCACCCATCAATTGGTTAAATAAATCATCCATGTTGTTAAAGTTATTAAAGTTGTTATTCATATTTCATACCTCGTTTGTTTTCAAATTCACTTAGTCAAAATAGTTTGACTTTCTCTGACCTTTGTTTTAAAAAATTTAGACTAGCTATTTGCTACTCTACGTATAATTTCAGGTTTTTCTTTATCCAATACAGTTTTTTCGATTGGACTTCTAAAAATACTAATGTTAACCATAGGTTGTACCTCTTTTCTAGGTTTTACCCATACTTTGATCTTAAGATAGTATATGTAATCACCTTAAAATCAAGGTTTTCTAAGGACTTTCATTATCCTTATGTTCTTAGTATATCACTTTGGTCAGTTTTAGTCAACATATTTGACCAAATTTGACTAATTTTTTTAAAAAAATTTTTATAACAAAAAAACCAGTCAGAGTGACTGGTTTTTGATTTACTATTTATAAATCTTAGCTCAATGCATCATCCATTGAAAGAACTTCGTGGAAGACACGTTGTGTTAATTCAGTTTTTTGTTCCGGAGTAAGGTATTTAGTGTTTACACAGTATCCAGAGATACGTACGATTACGTCTTCACCTGACATGATCTTTTCGTAAACATCGTTCAAGTCCATAACGTTCAAGTTAACGTGTTGTCCACCGTTTTCGAAGTAACCATCAAGGATTGTTACCAAGTTATCAACTTGTTCGTCACGAGTTTTACCAAGAGCACGTGGTGAAACTTGAGTTGTCAATGAGATACCATCAGCTGCATAACCAAAATCAAGGCTAGCAAGTGAGTTCAAGTTTTGCAACCATCCACCTTTAGCTTTGTTAGATGGGTTAGCACCTGGTGAGAAGAATTCAAGTTTAGATAAGTTCACAGAACCATCTTCGTTGAGGTATACACCTTTGTGGACTGGTGAGTTACCAGTTTGTTTAGAGTAAGCAACGTTAGATGTGATTGTCAAAAGTGATACAGTAGCTTCTGCGTCTTTGTAAAGTTTGTGGCTACGTAGACGAGTTGTGTAAGCTTCGATCAACCATTCTGCCAATTCGTTTGAACGTGGGTCATCTTCACCCCAACGTGGGTATTCACCGATTGTTTCGTAATCGTAGATGTAGCCATTTTCGTCACGGATTGGTTTAACTGTAGCGTACTTGATAGCTGACAATGTATCAACAGTGTTAGCAAATCCACAGATACCGAATCCCATGTTAGCACGTTGTTTAGTTGGCAAGAAGGCCATTTGAACAGCTTCGTAGTTGTACTTATCAGTCATGTAGTGGATGATGTTCAAAGCATCTACGTAAGTGTCAGTCAACCAGTCAAGAGATTTTTCAAAGTTTGCTTTAACTGATTCGAATTCAAGAACTTCGTCACGGATTGGTTCGATGTCAAATACTTTATAGTCTTTATGAACATCGTCGTAACCACCGTTCAAACCAGTAAGAAGAGCTTTAAGAACGTTAACGCGAGCACCGAAGTACTGGATGTTGTGACGTTGTTCTTCGTTTTCTGGGTCAAGTGGAGACACACAACATGAGATACAGCTCATTTCACCGTATCCATCTTTAGCCATTGTTGTAACACCTTCGTATTGGATTGAAGAGTGTTTGTGGCTCATGTGCATACAGTAGCGACGGAAGTTGTATGGCAATTTGTCAGTCCAAAGAACTGTCAAGTTTGGTTCTGGAGAGTTACCGATGTTATCAAGAGTGTTCAAGAAACGGTAATCCATTTTAGTAACACGGTGACGACCGTCGTTACCCATACCAGCCATAGAAGTTGTGATGAAGGTTGGGTCACCTGAGTACAATTGGTCATAAGCTTTTGTACGAGCAAATTTAACTGTACGAAGTTTCATAACGAAATCATCAATAAATTCTTGGATTTCTGATTCAGTAAATGTACCACGAGCAAGGTCACGTTCTGCGTAGATATCCAATACGATTGGCACACGTCCTAAAGATGTAGCTGCACCGTTGATAACACGGCAGACAGCCATGAAGGCAATGTTTACCCATTGGATAGCTTCTTTAACGTTCATCGCTGGTTTGCGAACGTCAACTCCGTAAAGATCACCCAAGCGTACAACTTGTTGCAATGCTTGATATTGAAGGTTGATTTCTTCACGAAGACGGATTGTTTCTTCATCGATTTCTTCGATTGAGTTCCAATCGTTTACTTTTTCTTGCATCAAGTAGTCTGCACCGTAAAGAGCAAGACGCGCATAAACACCGATGATGCGTCCACGTGAGTATGCATCTGGAAGACCAGTTACAGTGTGAGCGTGGCGAGCACGACGGATGTTTGAAGTGTAAGCACGGAAGATACCGTCGTTAACAGTTGTTACATATTTTGTAAAAATTTCGTGAACAGCTGGGTCTGGCTCGTATCCATTTTCTTTCAAAGTAGTTTCAGCCATACGGATACCACCTTTTGGCATGAAGTTCAATTTGAAGAGTTCGTCATTTTGGATACCAAAGATAACTTCGTTTTCTTTGTCGATGAATCCTGCAGGGATGTCAGCGATAGACGTTGGACGAGTGTCCATTGGGAAACGAGTTTCTTCGTAGTGTGCTTTAGTTTCTTCTACGATTTTTTTGATGTGAAGTGAACGCTCTGTTGGTCCTGCAAGGAAGCTTTCATCTCCATCATAAGGTGTGTAGTTAGCTTGTACAAAGCGTGATACACTTGCTTTTTCTTTCCAGTCAACACCTTTAAAGCCTTCCCAGGCTTTGTCAAAAATGTCCTGTGCTTCAACAACTGTCTTAACAACCATGTTAATGTCCTCTTTTATCTTTCTAGTAACAGCAATCTGTTACATTCATATATTCAGTATAACACACAGTAAACGATTTCAACAAGTGAAATCACACTTTTTAGACACTTTCTTTTATAATACAGTTGTTATTTCAGTGCAAACTGTAGTATATTTTTGAAAAGTAATTAGCTATTTCCTATTTTTTCAGAAAAAAGGTATAATAAGGCTAGATAAACTACCAAAGAAAGGCCATTTCATGCTGATATTTCCACTGATGAATGATTTATCCCGTAAAATTATCCATATTGACATGGATGCCTTTTTTGCTGCTGTAGAAATTCGTGACAATCCTAAACTTAAAGGCAAACCCGTTATTATTGGTAGCGACCCTAGGAAAACAGGTGGTCGGGGTGTTGTTTCAACCTGTAGTTATGAAGCCAGAGCATTCGGCATTCACTCAGCTATGAGTTCTAAAGAAGCTTATGAACGCTGTCCTCAAGCTATTTTTATTTCTGGGAACTACGAAAAATATACTACTGTTGGCCAACAGATTCGAGCTATTTTTAAACGATATACGGATAAAATTGAACCTATGAGTATCGACGAAGCTTATCTAGATGTAACTGAAAACAAGCTTGGTATCAAATCTGCTGTTAAAATTGCTCGTTTAATTCAGCAGGATATTTGGAATGAATTACAATTAACAGCTTCTGCTGGTGTATCATACAATAAATTTTTAGCTAAAATGGCAAGTGACTATCAAAAACCTCGTGGTTTGACAGTCATTCTTCCTGATGAAGCTGAAGATTTTCTCAAACAAATGGATATTGCTAAATTCCACGGTGTGGGCAAGAAAACAGTTGAAAAACTCCATCAAATGGGTGTATATACGGGTACTGACCTTTTAGAGATCTCTGAAATCACTCTCATTGATCGTTTCGGAAGACTCGGCTTTGATCTATATCGTAAGGCTCGAGGTATAGATAACTCTCCCGTCAAATCGAATCGTATCCGTAAGTCCATCGGTAAGGAAAAAACTTATAGTAAGATTCTAAGTCTAGATGAAGATATTAAAAAAGAGCTAACTCTCCTTTCGGAAAAAGTTGCTCTTAGTCTTCAAAAATATGAAAAAAGTGGTAAGATCGTCATTTTGAAAATCCGCTATGCCGACTTTTCTACTTTGACAAAACGAAAAACACTGAATCAACAAACACAAGACTCTGAAGAAATCGCACAAAGCATTATCCAACTCTACGAAACACTTAGTGATAAAGACAAGGGTGTCCGCTTATTGGGAGTCACTGTGACAGGATTTTAAAAACCTTGAAGGAAATTTCCCTCAAGGTTTTTTCTTATACAAATAATCGAACAAAGCTATAAAGCAACAAGACACTACCAAGAACAATACGGTATTTACCGAAGACTGTGAAGTCGTGTTTTTTTACATAGCCGGTCAAGAAACGAATAGCAACCATGCTGACTGCAAAAGCGACTACCATGGCGACTAGGAGCAAGAAGAATTGACCAAAACTCAATACTTCCCCTGCTTTGATGAATTTAAAAATCTTCAAGGCACTAGCTCCAAACATAACAGGAATTCCTAGATAGAAGGTGAATTCTGTCACCACTGAACGACTGGTTCCATTTAACAAACCACCGACGATAGTCGCACCTGAACGGCTAGTTCCTGGTAAAAGAGCCAAGACTTGGAAAAGACCAATATAGAGGGCTGTTTTATAAGGCAACTTATCTAGCTCAGTTACTGTTGGCTCAATTGCTTGTGCTTTGTTGCGTTTTTCAAGATAAATGAAAGCAACCCCATAAACTATCAACATAATGGCTACTGAAACCATATTATGGAAGTGAGTATCAAACCAATCATCAAACTTAAAGACTAGAAGAAGAGGGAGAGTCGCAACAAATACTTTAGACCATAATTGCCAAGTTCTACGAACTTGAACTTTATCCTTACCTGGTTTGAAAGGATTAAGTTTGTTAAAGTAGATAACCATGACGGCTAGGATAGCACCCAGTTGAATGACTACGTTAAACATAGACATGAAGGCTTCATTTTGATCTTTATACTGGATAAACTCTTCTGCCAAAATTAAGTGACCAGTACTCGAAATCGGCAACCATTCCGTAATTCCTTCAACAATACCAAAAAAGATAGATTTTAAAATTTCAATAAGATACATAGATAACTCCTTTTTCTATCCTCCATTATATCATACTTTTAAAGGCTGTGTTTAGTTTTCTTTAGAAAGCACCAACACTTCCTCCGCCACCACCGCCTGAGAAACCTCCACCAGAGCTACCGCTTCCGGATGATACAGAAAAAGTACTTGCTGTATTTGCGATGGTTGCATAATGGCTCATTTGCGCTGTTGAATGATAAAACATACTATGCCAGCCATAGACTACATAGAGATTGATATCTGGATTTTCCACTTGAATATGATGAACCTTCATCAAATGACTGACCTTGTCCGCATAGCCAAATAAGGTTGCATAGACCAAGAGGCGATTCCAGACTACAATACTTTCCAATTCAACCTGATCCAATCGCGCAATCTCACGCAACATATTTTCAAAACTGGTCCAGAGATAGTAGACTTCTGCTCCCGCTTCATTTAGAACACCATCACGATTATCTAGCCGAAGCTTCCAATAATAGAAAACAGCCAAAACTAATCCTAGAAAACCAAGAATTGGCAAGGGGAGGTAAAGATAGCCATGAACATCCAAACTGTACAAGAACAAACCAAATCCTATAAATAGGGGCAAGATAGTGGAGATACCCATACTCACTTGCAAGACCTTTTCCCCGCTAGTCAAGGGGCGATAATAATCTGGTAGCCCCCAGAAGGAAACTCGATTTCTCACCCCTTCTTGCATCTGTTTTAATGCTCTTTCAAAAGAATATTTGAGCTGACACCCCTTTGCTTGAATACGTTTTTCATCAGCAGCTTTTGCTCCACGGTAAAGACTCTCAGAGACCTTATAATCCGCAAACAAATTTGAAAGAGCTGCTTCTTTTTTGTTTGAAAAGGCCAGATTTATACAGTCTTTCTCAAAGTTTGACAAACCATCTTCTTTTACCAGCCTCAAGCCAACTGCATCTCCTTCTGAAATAATAGAAACATTCCCACGGTCAATCACATCTAGCAAAGTAGCTTGAATGAGTTGATCAAAGGTGAATTTGCCTGCTCCTTTGATTAGAGGACTCACTTCCTCCAAAGAGGTCGAGTAAACTGCTTCTGATAAAACCATAGGTTCTAATTCCATTGGTGGTTCATAGAGACGATGATTTTTGGCATATTTGACTGAAGGTCCTGTCTTTCTTTTATAAATAAAATAGAAGCAGATACTCAATAACAAGGAAAGAGACAAAATCAAAGGAAACACCCAAGTTACTATATATTTACTCTGCTCTTTTTCTCTAACAATCGAGTCTTCTATCTTATTAAACTCTTCTAAACGATTCCCTTTCAAGTTCTGATCCGTAGCGCTAGCAAAATCAGTTCGAGGCCAGTAGGCATGCAACTCAACTCCGCGCTTAGACGGAAGATTGTCTAAACGAATAGTATATTCATGACCACTCTGTTTAATCCTTCCCTCTCTATAGAGTTGCCCTGTGTGAAAAAAGAGTTTTTCAGCCCCCTTCTCTCCACTTACGTGAAACTCAAACTTTTCAATAGATTCTGAACTATCTGTTAAGGGTTGCCAATTTAATTCAGCGATATCATCATATAGGAAAAGAAGATTTTTCAATTGCCAGGTAAGTTCCACTTCGACCCTGTCCCCTTCCTGACCTGGATTATAGACCTTAACAGTATAACCATTCGTTTCTTCTGTCACTTCGCTAGTAAGATTTTCGATTTTATGACTATTTTTAAAGGCCTCAACCTTTGGCTGAGGAACAATTTCAAATCCACTAGGCATCTTCCCTGCACGACCAATCCCCACGATTTGGCCATTAAAATCCTCCTCGAACTGGTAAACTATCTTCTGCCTAAATTCCGCTGTATTATCTGCATGAATATACAGTTCTCCTTTATAGGATGGAATGCTAAAATCCACGGCAAAAACCATTTTGGGAACAATTATCAGACAAGTAAATATGAGTACTATTAACCATCTTTTTTTCATAATATAGCCTCTTTTGACCTTTTTTTCATTATATCATTTTTTTCCAAGTAAGGGTTTACTTGTATTGAAAATCTCACCATTTTTAGATACAATAGAGGGAGCCATTTTTAGACTAGAAATAGGAGAAAACATGAAAAAACTATGCTTAACTATCCTTGCTAGCCTAGCCCTTACTTTAGGACTAGTTAGTCAGGTCCAAGCCGATGAATATTTACGCATCGGAATGGAGGCAGCTTACGCACCTTTTAACTGGACTCAGGATGATGACAGTAATGGTGCTGTCAAAATCGATGGAACCAACCAATATGCCAATGGTTACGATGTTCAAATCGCTAAAAAGATTGCAAAGGACCTAGGCAAAGAGCCCTTAGTTGTTAAAACCAAGTGGGAAGGACTTGTTCCAGCTCTGACCTCTGGCAAGATCGATATGATTATTGCAGGTATGAGCCCAACCGCTGAACGTAAGCAAGAAATTGCCTTCTCAAGTAGTTACTATACCAGTGAACCAGTACTTTTAGTCAAAAAAGATTCAGCCTATGCAAACGCCAAAACACTAGATGACTTTAAAGATGCAAAAATCACTTCTCAACAAGGTGTTTACCTTTATGACTTAATTTCACAAATCCCAGGTGCTCAGAAAGAAACTGCTATGGGTGATTTTGCGCAAATGCGACAAGCTCTTGAAGCTGGTGTCATTGATGCTTACGTTTCTGAACGTCCTGAAGCCCTAACTGCCGAATCAGCAAACGCTAAGTTCAAAATGATTCAGCCTGAACCTGGTTTTAAAACTGGTGAAGAAGATACATCTATCGCTATTGGACTTCGTAAAGATGATGACCGTATCAGCCAAATCAATGCCAGTATTGAAACCATTTCTAAAGATGAACAAGTTGCGCTCATGGATCGTATGATTAAAGAGCAACCAGCAGAATCTACAACAACAGAAGAAAGCAACAGTAATTTCTTTGGCCAAGTCGCTAAAATTCTGACTGAAAACTGGCAACAACTCTTGCGTGGTGCTGGTATTACCCTTCTCATTTCAATTATCGGTACCATAGTTGGTCTCGCTATCGGTCTTGCTATCGGTGTCTTCCGTACTGCACCTCTATCTGAAAACCAATCTATCTTTGGTATCCAAAAACTAATCGGTTGGATTCTCAATATCTATATTGAAATTTTCCGCGGAACACCTATGATTGTACAATCAATGGTTATCTACTATGGAACTGCCCAAGCTTTCGGAATCAATCTTGACCGTACACTGGCTGCTATCTTTATCGTTTCTATCAACACTGGTGCCTACATGACAGAAATCGTCCGTGGTGGTATTCTAGCTGTTGACAAGGGACAATTTGAAGCGGCGACTGCACTTGGAATGACCCACAATCAAACTATGCGTAAGATTGTCCTACCACAGGTCGTCCGCAACATCCTACCTGCAACTGGTAATGAATTTGTCATCAACATCAAGGATACATCTGTATTGAACGTTATCTCTGTTGTAGAACTTTACTTCTCAGGAAATACGGTGGCAACACAAACCTACCAATACTTCCAAACCTTTACTATCATCGCAGTTATCTACTTTGTCCTCACCTTTACAGTAACGCGTATCCTACGCTATATCGAAAAACGGATGGATATGGATACCTACACAACAGGAGCTAACCAAATGCAAACGGAGGATTTGAAATAATGAATCAACCCATTCTTGAAATCAAACACCTCAAAAAATCCTATGGACAAAACGAGGTCCTAAAAGACATCTCCCTCACTATTCATAAAGGAGAAGTGATTTCTATCATCGGAAGTTCCGGTAGTGGTAAATCAACCTTCCTACGTTCTATCAACCTCCTCGAAACCCCAACTGAAGGTGAAATTCTTTATCACGGTGAAAACGTCCTTGAAAAAGGGTATAACCTTACTCACTATCGCGAAAAACTAGGAATGGTCTTCCAGTCCTTTAATCTTTTTGAAAATCTCAATGTTCTCGAAAATACAATCGTTGCCCAAACAACTGTACTCAAACGTGAACGCTCAGAAGCAGAGAAAATCGCAAAAGAAAACCTTGAGAAGGTTGGTATGGGAGAACGTTTCTGGCAAGCTAAACCAAAGCAACTTTCTGGTGGTCAAAAGCAACGTGTAGCTATTGCTCGCGCTCTTTCTATGAACCCTGATGCCATTCTCTTTGACGAGCCTACATCAGCCCTCGACCCTGAAATGGTCGGTGAAGTTCTTAAAATCATGCAAGAACTAGCTCAGGAAGGATTGACTATGATTGTAGTAACCCACGAAATGGAATTTGCTCGCGATGTATCAAACCGTGTTATCTTTATGGATAAGGGAGTTATTGCAGAAGAAGGCAAACCTGAAGATCTATTTACCAACCCTAAAGAAGAACGCACCAGAGAATTTTTACAACGCTATCTTGGATAATCAAAAAAGACTGCAACCTGCAGTCTTTTTATATTTCCTAAAATGAAAAGGCAAGTTCTTTTCGAACCTGCCTATATCCAAAGACTAATCTTCAAATTTTTCATGATTTTTGTCGTAGAAATCAATTAAGCCGAGGGCTGTTTCAAAGGAAATATTTTTAACTTTTGCACGTCCTTGAGCTAAAGCAATGATAGACATTTCACGTGCATTTGTTTCCTTAGAAATACGATACCCTGTGATTTTTTTATCACGAACCCAGCTAACAACTGATTCTACTTTTTCAAAGTTAGACTTAGCCATGTTATTCTCCTATTTTTTTCTTTGCGCTATTTCATTCTATATGTTTTTATAGTGTTTGTCAATAAAAACGCATACATACACTGAATTAAAGCGCTCAGAACACAATTATTTGGCTTTTAAAGCCGATAATATATGGGTCCGTATATCTTCAACTCCATTAGGATTTGCTGGCAAGAATATAGTATTATTTCCTTGTTTGTCTGCAAAATTATTCAATGTGTCTAAATACTGATTGGTTAATAGGATTGACATAATTTGTTCTTCAGTTAATTCGACATTAGCTCCTTTTAACTCTTTAATAGAATCAGCAAGTCCATCAACAATTGCTTTCCGCTGCTCTGCGATCCCCACACCATGGAGACGATCTTTTTCTGCCTCAGCTTCTGCCGCTGTAACGATCTTAATTTTGTCTGCTTCAGCCAATTCTTGAGCGGCCACTCTCTTACGTTGAGCGGCATTGATTTCGTTCATTGATTGTTTGACTTCTGCATCCGGCTCAACTTTGGTAATGAGTGTCTTAACGATAATATACCCATACGTTGACATTTCTTCCGCTACTTGTTTTTGAACTTCTAATGCAATTTCATCTTTTTTCTCAAACAATTCATCCAAAGTTAATCTAGGAACAGATGAGCGTAATGCATCTTCAATATAAGATTTAATTTGAGCTTCCGGTCTCATCAATTTATAGTAAGCATCTGTAACGTTTTGCTCATTTACACGGTATTGAGTTGCGACATTCATGGTCACAAAAACGTTATCTTGGGTTTTGGTTTCAACCACGATTTCACTTTGTAAAAGGCGTAGCTGTACACGAGCTGCAATTTTGTCAATGCCAAATGGTGCTCGCAGATGAATACCACTATTACTTAACTTTTGATATTTACCAAATCGTTCGATAATGGCAACAGATTGTTGACGAACGACATAAACAGAACTTACTAGAGTAACTCCCACAATAAGCATTAGAATTAATAGAACAAGTATAACTGGTAAAACCATGGGAATCTCCCCCTTTCTTCACTTACATTATAGCACTCACATATAGGTTAGGCAAATAATATGATAAAAATTTTATAGGATATTAAACAAGCATATTATATAGGGTTTCGTTCCCATTTAAGTTAATATAAGACGGGTCGAATTTTTCCATTCGATGAATCAAACCCGCATAATCGTGCTTATCCGCTAGAGCTACACCAATCAAAACAGGTCCAGTTCCCTTGCTAGCACGTTTGATATACTCAAAACGTGTGATATCATCATTCGGTCCCAAGATATCATTTACAAACTCTCGAAGGGCTCCAGGACGTTGCGGGAAATTCACTACAAAATAATGCTTGATGCCATCGTAAATCAAGGCACGTTCTTCCATCTCCGGCATACGGTTGATGTCATTATTTCCTCCAGAAATAATACAACAAATGGTCTTACCTTTTATATAATCTGACAGTACTTCCAGAGCCGCCACACTAGCAGCACCAGCAGGTTCTGCTACGATACCTTGTTTAGAGTAGAGATCAATTAAGGTTTCAGAAATCAAACCTTCATCCACTCCTATAAGAGTTTCTACATGTTTACGCGTTGTCTCATAGGTCAACTGTCCAACCTTCTGCACAGCAATCCCATCCGCAAATTTATCGATTTCCTTGAGTTTGACTGGTCCTCCAGCTTCAAATGCAGCCTTCATGGAGCGAGCTCCTTCGGCCTCTACCCCAATAATCTCAATCTGAGGATTTGTTTCTTTAATATAAGTAGAAACACCTGAAATAAGGCCTCCACCTCCTACAGGCACCAAAACAGTATCAAAATCAATGGATTCTTTGCGTGCTTCTTCTAAAATCTCGTAGGCAACAGTTCCTTGTCCTGCTTGAACATGGGAATCATCAAAGGGATCGATAAAAGTACGATTTTCAGCGACTGTAAACTCTTGAGCTGCCTTGGCTGACGCATCAAAGGTATCTCCTACCAATTTAATGGTTACAAAATCACCACCAAAGAAACGAACCTGACCAATTTTCTGTTGAGGTGTTGTAATTGGCATAAAGATAGTTGCAGGAATCTTCATCTCATTACATGTGTAAGCAACTCCTTGGGCGTGATTTCCCGCTGAAGCACACACTACACCACGTTCACGTTCTTCCTTGGTCAATTGAGAAATCGCATAATAAGCACCACGAATCTTAAATGACCGAACACGTTGAGCATTTTCTTTCTTGAGATAAATTTTAGCTCCGTATTTCTCTGATAAGTAATGATCATATTCTAACGGTGTATTGACTACTACACCACTCAATACTTTATGGGCTTTTACCACATCTTTTGCACTAAGCATAATCTTCTCCTTAATTCGTTTTCAAGATAAAAAGCGGGTTAGGTACCCCCAACTCGCCTTCTATCTTTATTCTCAAAAATTAGTTGTAGATTTTGAATGCGTCATCGTCGTTTTTACCAACAAATGGCATTGCTTTACGCAATTCTGCACCAACCTTTTCAATTTCAAGGTTAGCAGCTTGTTCACGGTAAGTAGTCAATTTTGGACGACCAGCTTTGTAGTCGTTCACAAAGTCGTTGGCAAATTTACCATTTTGGATATCAGCAAGAACGGCTTTCATGTTTTCTTTGACTTGTTCAGTGATCACACGTGGACCTGAAACGTAGTCACCGTATTCAGCTGTGTTAGAGATTGATTGACGCATTTTCTTGAATCCACCTTCGTAGATCAAGTCAACGATCAATTTCATTTCGTGAAGCACTTCGAAGTAAGCCAATTCTGGAGCATAACCAGCTTCAGTCAAGACTTCAAAACCAGCTTCGATAAGGGCAGTTAAACCACCACAAAGAACTGCTTGTTCACCAAACAAATCTTCTTCAGTTTCTTCTTTGTATGTTGTTTCAAGAAGACCTACACGAGCTGCACCAACACCTTTACACCAGTCCATAGCGATGTCTTTAGCATTTCCTGTAGCATCTTGGTATACAGCGTAAAGCGCTGGAACACCAAATCCTTCTTCGTAAGTACGACGTACCAAGTGTCCTGGTCCTTTAGGTGCACACATGAAGACATCAACATCTGCAGGAACTTTGATGAATTCGAAGTGGATGTTGAAACCATGGGCAAAACCAACAGCATTTCCAGCTTCCAAGTTTGGAGCAATTTCTGCTTCATACAATTCTTGTTGGATTTCATCTGGTGCCAAGATCATGATAACATCAGCCAATTTAGTTGCTTCTGCTACTGTGTAAGTGTCAAAACCATCTTCTTTAGCTTTATCAAAAGATTTACCTGGACGAACACCGATAATCACATCGTGACCTGAATCACGCAAGTTTTGAGCGTGCGCATGTCCTTGTGAACCATAACCGATAACGGCGATTTTTTTACCATCAAGTGCTGCTACTTTTACATCTTTTTCGTATTCCATTTGAACTGCCATAGTTTTTCTCTCTTTTCTATTTTTATTGCCTGTTAGGCTAGATTAACAAATTTAGGTTGGGTTCTTAATCACGGGTAAATCCAGTTGCACCCGTACGAGCAATATTCTTGATACCGTATGGTCGAATGACACGAATCAAAGCTTCACTCTTTTCTGCATTTCCCGTCATCTGAACGGTAATGGAGCTTGGAGCTACATCGACCACTGTTGCACGGAAAGGTTGAATGATTGCCAGAATTTCTGCTCGCTTCTCAGCTGGTGCAGCAATCTTAACCAAGATAACTTCTCGCTCTAGGTGAGGTTTATCAGTGATATCACGAACACGGATAACATCGACCTGACGGTTAAGTTGTTTGATAATTTGCTCCACTTCATCATTCGATGCGACATCAATGATAATAGTAATTCGTGATACATTAGGATTCTCCGTTGCACCCACAGAAATACTTTCGATATTAACTTGACGTCTCGACAAGACTCCTGTAAAGCGATTAAGAACACCTGAACGGTTTTGAAGTTTGGCTGTTAACATTCTACGCATTAAACTTCACCCCCAACATCTCATGATTACTCTTACCAGCTGGTACCATCGGTAAGACATGCTCTTTACGAGAAATATCTACTTCGATGAACATTGGTACATCCTCTTTGATGACTTCCAAATCCTTCTCTAAGGTTTCAGGATTGTCAAATTTATAATTTTTAATCCCATACGCCTGCGCCATTAATTGGAAATCAGGGAGGCTATCAAAGACCGACTCTGATGTTCGTCCTTCATAGAAGGCTTCTTGCCATTGACGAACCATCCCAAGCGAGTGGTTATTGAGCATGATGACTTTGATTGGAATATTATAGATATTTAAGATTGCCAATTCTTGGTTGGTCATCTGGAAACCACCGTCACCAACAAAGAGGACAACCTCTTTATCTGGATTAGCAATTTTTGCTCCGATGGCTGCAGGAACTCCGAATCCCATGGTTCCTAGACCACCTGAGGTTACCAATTGACGCTCGTTTTGGTAAGGATAGTATTGAGCTGTCCACATTTGGTGTTGGCCAACGTCTGTTACAACAATGGCATCCCCCTTGGTCAACTCACCGATGCGTTCAATGACTGCTTGCGGTTGGACGACCCGTTCCTTCTTATCATAAGAACGGACACGATTCTTATCTTTTGTAACTTTTTCAACCCATTTTTCAGTATTGTTATGAACAACTGGTTCAGCAAGTAATTGTTGCAGAGCTTTTTTCGCATCCCCAACAACTGGGATATCGACTGCAATAATTTTACCAATTTCTGCAGGATCAATATCAATATGCGCTACTTTAGCCTTCTTAGCAAAAGTCTTAGGATTTCCAGTTAAACGGTCATCAAAACGGCAACCAATAGAAATCATAAAATCAGCCTCAGTCATTGCGATATTAGCTGCAAAGGAACCATGCATTCCACCCATTCCCAAAAATAGTGGATGACTTGTTGCAATTGTCCCCTGTCCCAAAAGACTGGTAACAACAGGAATTTGATAACGCTCTGCAAATTCATTTAACTCCGCAGCAGCTTCAGCATAACTAATACCACCACCAGCTAGTAAAACAGGTTTTTTAGCCTTAGAGAGTTGTTTCAAGATTTTCTTGATTTGCATCTCATTAGGCTCAAGAGTTGGTTGATAACTTGGTAAATCTATTTCTGATGAATAGACGAAGTCCGTTTCAAGAGCAGAAACATCTTTTGGTAAGTCAATAACAACTGGACCTGGTCGACCCGTAGTCGCAATGTGCACAGCCTCTGTAATTACACGTGGAATATCCGCTGTTTCTCGAACCTGGTAGTTGTACTTGGTAATCGGCATGGTAATTCCGACAATATCTGCCTCTTGGAAAGCATCCTTACCGATTCCCGCTCTTGCCACTTGTCCTGTGAAAACCAAAAGGGGAACACTGTCGCTCATAGCATCTGCAATACCCGTAATGGCATTTGTAGCTCCCGGTCCACTTGTGACGACTGCAACACCAAGTTTTCCTGTTGACTTAGCATAACCTTCAGCTTCATGAAGACATCCTTGTTCATGGCGACCTAAAATATGACGAATGCCTTTAAAATTATAAATAGCATCATATAAAGGCAATACCGCCCCGCCTGGATAACCAAAAATCGTATCGATTCCTAGGTCACGGAGCGTTTCCAAAACGAGTTCTGAACCTGACTTTGGTGAATCTAAAATGATTTTCTCCATCGTTCCCCTTTCTCTTCTCAATAAAATGACTTGTTTCTATAATACCATTTTTTCAAAAATTTTCAAGACAAAAGAAACAATTTTCTGAATTTTCTATCTAGATACTTTACAATATCAAATTGATTAGAAAAATAATACGTATTCTTACCTTTTTTATAGAAAAAAAGGTTGAGACTTAATTGCCTTCAACCTTTTTGTTTATTACTAATTAAAGTGAGTTAACGTCAACCTTGATACCAACACCTTGAGTAGTTGTGATTGTCAAGCTTGTTACGTAAGTTCCTTTAGCAGTAGCTGGTTTAGCTTTTTGGATTGTTTCGTTGAATGCTTTGAAGTTTTCAACCAACTTGTCAGCTTCAAATGAAACTTTACCGATGATAGCTTGTACGATACCTGCACGGTCAGCACGGTAAGTGATTTTACCACCTTTAGACTCTTCAACTGCTTTAGCAACATCCATTGTTACAGTACCAGTTTTAGGGTTCGGCATCAAGTTACGTGGTCCAAGGACACGTCCAAGACGTCCAACAAGAGCCATCATGTCAGGTGTAGCGATAACTACGTCGAAGTCCAACCAACCGTCGTTGATTTTAGCAACAAGGTCGTCTTCACCAACGAAGTCTGCACCAGCAGCTTTAGCTTCTTCAGCTTTTGCACCACGTGCAAATACAAGAACGCGAGATGTTTTACCAGTACCGTTTGGCAATACCATTGCTCCACGGATTTGTTGGTCAGCTTTTTTCACGTCGATGTTCAAGTTGTAAGCAACTTCTACAGTTGCATCAAATTTTGCAAAGTTAGTTTCTTTTGCAAGAGCTACAGCTTCTTCTACGCTGTATGCTTTTGTGCTGTCGATTTTCTCAAGAGCAGCACGAAGTTGTTTGCTTTTTTTAGCCATTTTCTATTCTCCTTGTAAGTGGTTCAATCGATTTTCATCTCCCACGTCACTTCTCGAAATGATGAAGTCTTGCGGGTTATATAGGGAAGTTATTGATTAGTCAACAACTGTGAATCCCATAGAACGAGCAGTACCTTCGATCATACGCATTGCAGACTCAATGTTTGCTGCGTTCAAATCTGGCATCTTAGTTTCTGCAATTTCTTGTACTTGTGCACGAGTAACTGTAGCAACCTTAGTTTTGTTAGGTGTACCTGATCCTTTTTCAACACCTGCAGCTTTTTTCAAAAGAACAGCAGCTGGTGGTGTCTTAGTGATGAAAGTAAATGATTTATCTTCGTATACTGAGATAACAACTGGAATAATCATACCAGCTTGATCAGCTGTACGAGCGTTGAACTCTTTTGTGAATCCCATGATGTTGATACCAGCTTGACCAAGAGCAGGTCCAACTGGTGGAGCTGGTGTAGCTTTACCAGCAGGGATTTGCAATTTTACAAGTTTTTCGACTTTTTTAGCCATTTTTAAATCCTCCTTTGTGGTTTTGGCGGTAATTTAGAGATTTTTACCTCCCACAAGTATGTTTTACACATACCCATCTATTATACACTATTCTGTCTAAAATTCAAGTAGGAAAAATCAATTTTTTTGAGATTTTTTTCGTTTAAATGCTTATCTAAAATCTATATGTTTTTTAAACCGTTTACTTTAAGAAACAGTTTTTTCACGTCAAAAAAGCACTCTATTTGAGTGCTTCCTATCATTACTTCTGCTTGCCTTTAAAACGCCATTGGAAACGGAGTTTGTCATAAAATGGAAATTCAATAAATAGAACCCCTAGGCCAACACAAAGACTGGCAAGAACATCTGATGGATAATGAACTCCCAGATAGACTCTGGATACTAGTACACTCAATAAATAGAATCCTAGTAAGACTTGGACGATTCTTTTCCAAAGCTTGTCTTTAATCCTTTGACTGAAAATCACAATCAAAGTTCCTACCATAATCGTTACTGCCAGAGAATGTCCGCTAGGGAACGAAAAACCTTTTTCTTCTACCAAGTGTAGAATTTCTGGCCGTGGTCTTTGGTAGATATTCTTAAAGGTCACAATCAAGAGTCCAGCCAAAGTCAGATTACCCAACATGAGAAAACTTTCCAGTTTCCACTGCTTACGATAGAAAATAAAAGCCACAAGTAAGACCCAAGTGATAATGATCGGGATATCAATTAGATGCGTGATTGCTCTAAAAAGCAAGGTTAGAAATTCAGGCAAGTCTCCTCGAATCGCTGTCTGAATCGGTTGATCAAAGTTGACCAACATTTCAGGGTAGAACTTTACCATATAACCAATAATCACAAAAAGTAAAAGGGCGAAAGAGCCCTTTGTGAAATATGTTTGTTTATCTTTCATAGTATTTCAAGGTTGGTTTCAATAGGACAAATAATAACCAGAATGAGAGGGCAAAGATGACGCCTTCAATCAAATTGAATGGTAAAACCATTGCCAACAAGTAATTACTTAGCCCTAGAATATTTTCAATATCAAAATTAGCAAATTTTGCGTACAAAGGAACAGCATAAACATAGTTTAACACTAGCATTGCCAGAGTCATACTAATCACACCAATTAGGGAAGCTAGGGCAAAACGAATGGCTGTTCGTTCTTTTTTCCAAATCAAACCAAAGGCAATTACAAAGACTCCTAGTGCAACAATATTCATTGGCAAACCTATATAGGTACTAACTCCTTGATTGTTCAGAAAGATTTTCAGCAAAGAACGAAGCAAGAGAACTCCTAAAGCCGCTGGTAAATCCAAGACTACCAATCCCACAAGAACTGGTAAGATACTAAACTCAATCCTCAAGAAGGCTGCCGCTGGTAAAAGCGGAAAGTCAAAGTACATCAACACAAATGAAAGTGCCGATAAAATTGCAATGGTCGAAAGTCGACGTGTGTTTGTCATAACAGGTTCCTCCAATTTTCTATAAAATCAGAAGAAGTTGGAAAGTTTCTCCCTATCTACTCTCTTTCCTATCTCAAAAAACAACCTAAGTTTATAACAAAACTGGTTCTTTTCTATTATATACTGAAACAGAATAGACAAAGCCATCCTTTCGTCTTCTCCCATCCAGACTATACTGTCGGTTGTGGAATTTCACCACATCAGCTTGCGCTCGCGGACTTCTTTTACTAGCTATTTTGGATTAATCTAGGCGTCGCAGTCGAAGATAATACTAAAGTATATCGAGACAAGACAACGACGAGTAAGCCAAAATAGCTAATAAAAGTCACCGCCGGTCGGGAATTTCACCCAGCCCTGAAGACCCTCTAATGATAACAAAAAAAGCTTGCAAGCGCAAGCATTTTATCTCTCATCAGTGTTTATTTCAACTTATCAGTTTCGTAGGTATGAACCAGTTCGAGACCCACAAAGTTTTGTTGACGAAGGGCCTCATAGACAATCATACAGACTGTATTGGAAACATTTAGGCTACGAACATGTTCATCATTCATAGGAATTCTAAGAGCTTTTTCAGGATGTTTACGCATATATTCCTCAGGCAAACCCTTATCTTCACGACCAAAGAGAAAATAATGATTCCCTTCTGTTGTGAAATCTGCATCTGAATAGACCTTTTCTGCAAACTTGGAAATCAAGTAGAGTTGTCCATTCATTTTGCTCATAAATTCATCTAGACTATCATAGAAATAAATATCAAGTTTGTCCCAATAGTCCAGCCCAGCTCGCTTCATTTTACGGTCGTCAATAGGAAAGCCCATAGGCTTGATAATATGAAGGGGCGCATTCGTCGCCGCACAGGTTCGTGCAATATTTCCCGTATTTTGTGGAATTTGTGGTTCAAACAATACAATATGATTGGCCATGCCTTGCTTCCTCTCACTAGTGCAAAAAAATAGCCACACTGCCCGGAGTCAAGCTCAGCAAACAGCGTGGTTAAGGCATCGTTAACTTACCTCACAACAGGTTTGAAGTAAATCAGCGAAACTACTTTTTTAGTATAACACTTTCAGCCTGATTGTCAATAGAAATGACTTGATTTTTTCATTTTTTTTACAAGCATATTTACAAAAGTTAAAATTTCAACTTTCAGCAAGCAATATCATAGAATTTACATAAATTAAGAATTTTCGGAACAAGTTTTTTCATAAACATATGATGTTTAAAGCAAAATATTTATTCGAATTCCCCTAATCCCTTTATTAAACAAGGAAACAGTCGGTTGTTGAGTGCATTTTTTTCTAAAAAAAGGTATGATAGAGACATATTGAAAAAGTAGGTTAACTAACTATGAAGATTATTCTTGTCGGAGGGGGAAAAGTAGGTTCTGCCCTCTGTCGTTCACTGGTTGCTGACAACCATGATGTTGTCTTAATTGAACAGAACGAAACTGTTCTAAAATACTTGACCAGCCGTTTTGATATTATGGGAATCGCAGGTAACGGAGCTGACTTTGCTATGTTAGAAGCAGCCAATGTTCAAGATTGTGATATTTTCATTGCCATGACTCAATACGACGAAGTCAATATGGTTTCGGCTGTTTTAGCCAAAAAAATGGGAGCTAAAGAAACTATTGTTCGTGTCCGCAATCCTGAATATTCCAATCCCTATTTCAAAGAAAAAAATATTCTTGGATTTTCACTCATTGTAAACCCAGAACTCCTAGCAGCTCGTGCTATCGCCAACATTATAGACTTCCCTAATGCTCTTTCTGTTGAGCGTTTTGCAGGTGGATTAGTCAGCTTAATGGAATTCAAGGTACGAAATTTCAGTAATATTTGTCAGATGTCTATTGCTGATTTCCGTAAAAAGTTTGGTAATGTTATTGTCTGTGCTATCGAACGTGACCACAAACTCATGATTCCTAGTGGAGATATGATTTTAGAAGATAAAGACCGTATCTTTGTGACAGGAAGTCGTGTCGATATGATGCTCTTCCACAACTATATCAAATCTCGAGTTGTTAAGAGTTTACTCATCATAGGAGCTGGGAAAATTGCTTACTATCTCTTAGGTATGTTAAAAGACAGTCGTATCGATACCAAGGTTATTGAGGTCAATCCTGAAAGAGCTGCCTTTTTCAGCGAAAAATTCCCTAAACTCTATATAGTCCAAGGTGATGGAACAACTAAGGACACCCTCTTAGAAGAAAGTGCACAAAACTATGATGCTGTTGCCACTTTGACAGGAGTCGACGAGGAAAATATCATTACCTCTATGTTCTTGGATAACATAGGTGTTCAGAAAAATATTACTAAGGTAAACCGAACAAGCCTATTGGAAATCATTCATGCGACAGATTTCTCAAGTATCATCACCCCTAAAACAATCGCTGTTGATACCATTATGCACTTTATCCATGGTCGTGTAAATGCGCAATATTCTGACCTTCAAGCTATGCACCATCTAGCAAATGGACAGGTAGAAACTCTTCAATTCCTGATCAAGGAAGCCAATAAAATGACTGGCAAGCCTTTATCTCAATTGAAGCTCAAAAAGGATGTCTTGATTGCTGCTATTATCCGCAATGGAAAAACGATCTTCCCAACAGGAGAAGACACACTCCAAGTCGGTGATAAGCTTGTGGTTATCACTTTGCTATCAAACATCACCAAGATTTATGATTTGTTAGAGAGGTAAGCTATGAATAGAAGTATGGTACGCTTTCTTCTTGCAAAACTACTCTTGATTGAAGCTGGGTTACTTTTAGTTCCTGTTGGTATTGCTCTTTACTATCGAGAATCTAATCAAGTTTTTACAGCTCTTTTCTCTACCATCGGGATTCTTGTTGTCCTAGGTCTACTCGGAATCATCAAAAAGCCTAAAAAACAACGTATCTATGCTAAAGAAGGAGTCTTAATTGTTGCCCTATGTTGGATCCTCTGGTCTTTCTTTGGCTCCCTTCCCTTTGTCTTTTCAGGTCAAATCCCCAATTTTATCGATGCCTTCTTCGAAACTAGTTCCGGCTTCACTACTACGGGAGCAACTATCTTAAATGACGTTTCTGTCTTAAGCCGTTCTCTTCTATTTTGGAGAAGTTTCACCCACCTCATCGGAGGTATGGGGGTGCTAGTTTTTGCCCTAGCTATTATGGACAATGCTAAAAACAGCCACTTAGAGGTTATGAAGGCCGAGGTCCCTGGACCAGTATTTGGTAAGGTTGTGTCTAAGCTAAAAAATACAGCACAAATCCTCTACATCCTGTATCTAGCAATGTTCGCCCTCTTTGTAGTGATTTATTATCTTGCCGGTATGCCACTCTACGATAGTTTTGTTATCGCTATGGGAACTGCTGGGACTGGTGGTTTCACGGTTTACAATGATGGAATCGCCCACTATAATAGTTCTCTCATTACCTATCTGACGAGTGTTGGGGTCTTGATGTTTGGTGTCAATTTCAACCTCTACTACTATCTCATGCTTCGTCGAGTCAAGGAATTCTTTTTCGATGAGGAGCTTCGTGCTTATCTCTTGATTGTCGTCGTTTCTACCGGCTTAATTACTCTCAATACACTCCACCTTTATAGTGGCGTTTCACAAAGTTTTGAGATGGCCTTCTTCCAAGTCTCTAATATCATCACTACAACTGGTTTCGGTTACGGCAACATTACAAATTGGCCTTTGTTTTCACAATATATTTTACTGATGCTGATGGCGATTGGTGGTTCTGCTGGATCTACTGCTGGTGGTCTCAAAGTAATGCGTGGAGTTATTCTAGCTAAAATTGCTAAAAATCAATTTTTGTCTACCATATCCCCTCACCGTGTTTTAACTCTCCATGTTAACCAAACGGTAATTGATAAGGACACCCAACACAAGATTCTCAAGTACTTTGTAGTTTACATTATGATTCTACTCAGCTTAATGTTCATTATCAGTTTAGATGCTAACAATTTAATGATTGTTACGAGTGCCGTTTTCAGTTGCTTTAACAATATCGGCCCAATTCTCGGAACAACCTCAAGTTTCTCAATTTTTAGTCCATTTTCAAAACTCCTCCTATCCTTTGCAATGATTGCAGGACGTCTTGAAATTTATCCAATCATATTACTCTTTATGAAGCGAACCTGGTCTAAGCGTTAGCAATGTTATTATCAAAAAGCACATCCTTCAAAAAATGAGGGATGTTTTTTTCTGTTGATAAGATTTTTAAAAGACAATTGAGAGTCAAAAAATAACACTTGGGAAAAAGATGATTTTTCATGAATCATTTTAGTTATAATTTTAAAAAAACGTAGGGGTTTTATATGGAAAAAATGAACAAATCAATCCAACTTCTTTTATTGATTTCCTTGGTATACTTAGGCTGCTGTAGTTGCTTAGTTTGGCCTGGTATTGCTTTAACACTCAAACAATCCTGCTTTTACTTTTTACTTCTCTTACTGTTTTTAGCAGGTATCTGTACATTTATCCACTATCTTTCAGGACATAATCATCTAAAAAGTCAACTACATAATCGTAGTCGATCCTTCTTTTTATTGTATAGCAGCATGGTTATCATTAACCTTGCTGGAGTCTGTTTTATTTTATTTGAAAGCATAAGCACTGACACTCTACTACAAAAAGAAATCGTTGACTTGTTACTCATCTCTTTCTTTTTCCTTTTCGGACTTGATATTGCTACCTTTCTGCCGTTAAACAAATGGAGAAAATTACCAACTCATAAAAAGACAGGCAGGCTAACAACTCTTATCTTTCTTAGTTTATTTTTTCTGCACAATCCTTTAACCATATTTTCTGTCAGTTTTTATATCCTTTTGGGAGTCAGCTTTCTAAACTTTTTATTTCCTAAAACCTTAAGACAAGATTTATCCTTCTATAGTCATTTAATTCGAAACATCTTACTTGTTTTATCTACGCTTATGTTCTGGTAATTAATAGAATTCCTATCCAAAGTATGCTATAATGAAATAAATTTTTTAGGAGATATATGAATGAATTTTTTTAAAGATTATCGTAAACGATTGATTTGGCTAGGAATCTTTCTTGTCGCTATGTGCCTATCACAAGTTCCTATCGTAACCTTAATGTTACTTCAAAAAACTCAACTTGGATCTATCTGGTCATCTCTAATAGTGGGGCTTGTATCTACTGTTATTGTTACACTTTTTTTATATGGTGCTCACAAAAGTAAGTTATTAAACCTAAAATCGAAACTCTTCACTATTAATGACGCCCCTCGAATCGCTCTTAGTTATGTAGCCGTTGTCGCTGGAAATATGATTGGTGCGATTTGGTTGCAACTTCTGAAGCAAACAACTACTTCGAATCAAGAGACTATCAATAGCATCATGTCAGAAAGCTCTCTAATTTCCAGCATTTTCGTGGTTGCAATAGTGGCACCTATTTGTGAGGAAGTTATCTGTCGAGGTATCATACCTACTAAACTCTTCGAAGGATACGAAAAAATTGGGTATATTTTCGGTTGGTTTATCTTCACTATAGCACATACCCCAACAAATCCACCTTCTTTCTTGATCTATGGCTGGATGTCTGCCGTCCTAACTTGGACTGCTTATCGCACCAAACGTCTAGAGATGTCTATCTTCCTCCATTTAGTAATTAATGGAATGAGCATTCTATTGCTTATCCTCCTTACATTTCTTATCAAGGTTGTTGGTATAGATGCCATTCAATAAATGAAGGTTCCACTACTAATATAATTTAAAATAAAAAGACTAGAAATCTATCTAATTTCTAGTCTTTTTTGTCTATATAAAACCGAAACACGAATTAGGTGTGAGAAGTTGAGACACGAAGTTAGTGGTAGTCTACTGGTTCGCTTTCTATCTGTTACGATAAGACGGAAAAACCCACGAATCGATACCATTCGTGGGTTTTGCCTAGTGAAGCGTTTAGGTAAACCGCCATAGCGGTTACCGTCAAATGACAGCAACTTTGTGTTGCTAGTAATTTGTAACGATTTACATCTTTTCCTCTAATTCCACATCTGGATACTTATCTGCAAACCAGCGGAGGGCAAAGTCATTTTCAAAGAGGAAGACAGGTTGGTCAAAGCGGTCTTTAGCCAAGATATTCCGGCTTGAAGACATGCGCTCATCTAAGTCTTCTGGTTTGATCCAACGAACGGTCTTTTTACCCATTGGGCTCATGACCACCTCGGCATTGTACTCATTTTCCATGCGGTGCTTGAAGACTTCAAACTGGAGTTGCCCAACTGCACCTAACATGTATTCACCTGTTTGGTAGTTGGTATAAAGCTGAATAGCTCCTTCTTGAACCAATTGCTCGATTCCCTTGTGGAAGGATTTTTGCTTCATAACGTTCTTAGCAGAAACTTTCATGAAAATTTCAGGGGTAAAGGTTGGCAGTGGTTCAAATTCAAATTTGTTTTTCCCAACTGTCAAAGTATCTCCCACCTGATAAGTACCAGTATCGTAAACTCCGATAATATCTCCTGCTACGGCATTGGTGACATTCTCACGAGTTTCTGCCATAAACTGGGTGACATTAGAAAGTTTGGCTCCTTTACCAGTACGAGGGAGATTGACACTCATTCCACGCTCAAATTCGCCCGATACGATACGGACAAAAGCGATGCGGTCACGGTGACGAGGATCCATGTTGGCTTGGATTTTAAAGACAAAACCTGAGAAGTCTTTGTCATACGGATCGACAAGTTCACCGTCTGTTTTTTTGTGTCCATGAGGTTCTGGAGCAAACTTGAGGAAGGTTTCAAGGAAGGTCTGCACCCCAAAGTTGGTGAGGGCTGAGCCAAAGAAGACTGGTGTCAAATCACCTGCAAGAATAGCTTCCTCTGAGAATTCATTCCCTGCTTCATTCAGGAGTTCGATATCTTCTTTTACTTGCTCATAGAATGGGTTGCTAGCAAAGAGCTTATCGCCATCTTCTAGACTGGCAAAGCGTTCGTCCCCTTTATAAAGTTCCAAACGTTGGTTATAAAGGTCATAAAGTCCTTCAAAGGCTTTCCCCATCCCGATCGGCCAGTTCATCGGGTAACTCGCAATTCCCAAGACTTCTTCCAATTCTTGCAAAAGGTCTAGTGGTTCACGACCATCTCGGTCCAACTTATTCATAAAGGTAAAGACTGGAATCCCACGATGTTTAACAACCTCAAATAATTTTTTGGTTTGGGCCTCGATACCCTTGGCAGAGTCCACCACCATGACGGCAGCATCCACCGCCATCAAGGTACGATAGGTATCTTCTGAGAAATCCTCGTGTCCTGGAGTGTCTAGGATATTTACGCGCTTACCATCGTAGTCAAACTGCATAACAGATGAAGTGACTGAAATCCCACGTTGTTTCTCGATATCCATCCAGTCTGACTTAGCAAAGTTTCCTGTTTTCTTCCCTTTTACAGTACCTGCCTCACGAATCTCTCCCCCAAAATAGAGCAATTGCTCAGTAATGGTTGTTTTCCCAGCGTCCGGGTGAGAGATGATGGCAAAGGTACGGCGTTTTTTAATTTCTTCTTGAATACTCATAGCTTCTCTTTCTTTCTACTTTTTTAATTATTTCAATTTATAATCACTCTTTATTACATCGGACCCTAACATTCCTTTCAACACTCCATTATATCGGATTTTAGAGAGTTTTTCAATTGCTTACACAAGAAAAAGCAGGTCAAGATACTAGACCTGCTCTTCAGATTCTTTTGTTCAATATTCATTTTGTATCGCTAGTTACAATCTCTTCAAAATTTAATTTTTTCTAGAGCAATTTTCTTTTGCCAACGTTTCTTGAACAAGATATCAAAAAGTACTAGGGCTGAAGAAAGAATGATTGAAACCAGAAGATACTTTATCCATATAGGGGCATCTGGAATAAAAGGCGTCGTATTCAAAAGCCCATAGTTTCCACCTGTCACTTGATTGACTCCAACTAGGAAAAGGTTGAGAATAAAAGTGTAGGCGATAATTCGATACTTTTTAAGTAGGTTTTTATCGTAGTGATTCATGAGATAAACCAGGGAATTGACCAAGAGGGCATAATGGCCAATCAGGAAAGAAAAGCTGGTAATATGCGGGAAATCATAGGGGTCAAAAACAGGATAGCCTAAAGCAAATACTGCGCCGCTGGCTCCCATAAGGGCAAAATACTGCTTAGTTTTCCATTTGTCAGGTAAGAAAACAACCGCGAACATGGCCAAACGGCAATGGTAAAGAGGCAGGCTGTTCGAAAATGGAATGCTAAAACCTATATACCAAGTATAAAGAGCTAGCAATTGCGCTATTTGAATCCACTTAAACAATCGAACAAATTTGGGGTTTTTGTAGTAAGTAAGAGAAGCATAAATAGACAAGGCAAGAAGGCCTATCATGACACCGTACCAAAAAATCGGAATAGGCGGTGGCGTCGTTTGGGTTCTTGTAATAAAATGATGCATAAAGTCTCCTTAAGGTAACGAATTCAGTTGTATATTAACTATTCTTATGTTTATATTTAACGAGTTGATTGATAAGGATGAGAATACCTGTCATCAAACTGGTCACTATCAAATAGTTAAGCAAACTACCATGATCCCCAATCACAGGTGGCTTGCTCATAAAGCCATAATTTCCTCCTGTCAAGAGGTTGGCAAGAAAGATAATGGCATTAACCCCAAAAGTCATCTGGCATATTTTCCATGTATCCCCTTTTTCAACTTTATAATATCTAACAAGATAAATCAAGCAGTTAGCCAAGAGGGCCCAGTGTCCGAAAACATTGTTCACAGACGAAACATGAGGGAAAGGAAAAGGATAAAAGACTGGATAAACCAAAGCCATGATAGAACCAAAAACTCCCACTAATGCAAAGTATTGTTTAAAAAAGGTCTTATTAGGGGCAAAAAGAATTATCCACATAGCCATGCGACTGTGGTAAAAAGGGAGAGCCTCAGAAAGAGGCAGGCGTGCAGCAATATACCAAGCGTTGATAATGAGCAACTGAATCAATTGTCCCCAATACCAAAAGTTTCTGTAACCTTTAGACGATGCGAAACGAATCGATAAAACAGCTATGATTACCAAAGAAGTAGGTAATAAAAAGTACCAGGCTCCCAAATGGGGAGGAACCGTTTTTTTACTGGTGAAAAGTAACTCCCAAAGCGTCATATGTCATCCTTAACGTGTTCTAGTTGAGTCAATTCTACATCCTTTTTACCAACTAAAAACGACTGTTATTCTTTCTTCTAATTTCAACCATTATATCGAAATAAAAAGTATTTTTCAATTTCTGTTTCTTTTTAGCTTGGCTTGCCTTATTTATAGGAAAATATGGTAAAATAGAACAGATAAAGAATCATCATTTCACGAAAGGATATCCGATGAAAATTACGCAAGAAGAGGTAACTCACGTTGCCAATCTTTCAAAATTAAAATTCTCAGAAGAAGAAACTGCAGAGTTTGCGAAAACACTCTCAAAAATTGTTGATATGGTCGAATTGCTCAGTGAAGTCGACACTACTGGTGTTGTACCTACTACAACGATGGCTGACCGTAAAACTGTTCTCCGACCTGATGTGGCTGAAGAAGGAACAGACCGTGACCGCTTGTTTAAAAATGTACCTGAAAAAGATAACTACTATATCAAGGTGCCAGCTATCCTAGATGATGGAGGAGATGCCTAATGACTTTTAATCATAAAACGATTGAAGAGCTGCACAACCTCCTTGTTTCTAAGGAAATTTCAGCAACAGAACTAACACAAGCAACGCTTGAAGATATCAAGGCGCGTGAAGAAGCTATCAATGCCTTTGTCACTATCGCTGAAGAGCAAGCTCTTGCTCAAGCTAAAGCTATTGACGAGGCTGGAATCGACGCTGACAATGTCCTTTCAGGAATTCCACTAGCCGTTAAGGATAATATCTCTACAGACGGCATTCTGACAACTGCAGCCTCAAAAATGCTTTATAACTACGAGCCAATCTTTGATGCGACAGCTGTTGCCAATGCAAAATCTAAGGGCATGATTGTTGTCGGAAAAACCAATATGGACGAGTTTGCCATGGGAGGTTCTGGTGAAACATCTTACTACGGTGCAACTAAAAATGCCTGGGACCACAGCAAGGTTCCTGGTGGATCATCTAGTGGTTCCGCAGCTTCTGTAGCTTCAGGACAAGTCCGTTTATCACTTGGTTCTGATACTGGTGGTTCTATCCGCCAACCTGCTGCCTTCAACGGGATTGTTGGTCTCAAACCAACCTACGGAACAGTTTCACGTTTCGGTCTGATTGCCTTTGGTAGCTCGTTAGACCAGATTGGTCCTTTTGCTCCAACTGTTAAGGAAAACGCCCTATTGCTCAATGCGATTGCCAGCGAAGATACCAAAGACTCTACTTCTGCACCTGTTCGTGTAGCAGACTTTACTTCTAAGATTGGTCAAGACATCAAGGGTATGAAGATTGCCCTTCCTAAGGAATACCTTGGTGAAGGTATTGATCCAGAAGTTAAAGAAACCATCCTCAACGCCGCTAAGCACTTTGAAAAGCTAGGTGCTATCGTTGAAGAAGTGAGCCTTCCACACTCTAAATACGGAGTTGCCGTTTACTACATCATCGCTTCATCTGAAGCTTCATCAAACTTGCAACGATTTGACGGTATCCGCTATGGTTTCCGTGCTGAAGATGCTAAGAACTTGGATGAGATCTATGTGAACACTCGTAGCCAAGGATTCGGTGACGAAGTGAAACGTCGGATCATGCTTGGTACTTTCAGTCTTTCATCAGGTTACTACGATGCCTACTACAAGAAAGCTGGTCAAGTTCGTACCCTTATTATCCAAGATTTCGAAAAAGTATTTGCAGATTACGACCTCATCCTTGGTCCAACATCTCCAAGCGTGGCCTTTGACTTGGATTCGCTCAACCACGATCCAGTTGCTATGTACTTGGCGGATCTCTTGACAATCCCAGTTAACTTGGCTGGTCTACCAGGAATTTCGATTCCTGCAGGATTTGCTCAAGGTCTACCAGTAGGTTTACAATTGATTGGTCCGAAGTATTCTGAAGAAACCATTTACCAAGTTGCTGCTGCCTTTGAAGCAACAACAGACTACCACAAACAACAACCCGTGATTTTTGGAGGTGATAACTAATGAACTTTGAAACAGTCATTGGACTTGAAGTCCACGTAGAGCTCAACACCAATTCAAAAATCTTCTCACCTACTTCTGCCCACTTTGGAAATGACCAAAATGCCAATACAAACGTGATTGACTGGTCTTTTCCAGGCGTACTGCCAGTTCTCAATAAGGGTGTAGTCGATGCTGGTATCAAGGCAGCTCTTGCCCTCAACATGGACATCCACAAGAAGATGCACTTTGACCGCAAGAACTACTTCTATCCTGATAATCCTAAAGCCTACCAAATTTCTCAGTTTGATGAGCCAATCGGTTATAATGGTTGGATTGAAGTGGAGCTAGAAGACGGAACAACTAAGAAAATCGGTATTGAGCGTGCCCACTTGGAAGAAGATGCTGGTAAAAATACTCACGGAACAGATGGTTTCTCTTATGTCGACCTTAATCGTCAAGGGGTGCCATTGATTGAGATTGTATCTGAAGCCGACATGCGTTCTCCTGAAGAAGCTTACGCTTATCTAACAGCCCTCAAGGAAGTGATCCAATATGCTGGTATTTCCGACGTTAAGATGGAAGAAGGATCTATGCGTGTAGATGCTAACATCTCTCTTCGTCCTTATGGTCAAGAGAAATTTGGTACCAAGACTGAGTTGAAAAACTTGAACTCATTCTCTAACGTCCGCAAGGGACTTGAATACGAAGTGCAACGTCAGGCTGAAATTCTTCGCTCAGGTGGTCAAATTCGACAAGAAACTCGCCGTTATGATGAAGCGAACAAAGCAACTATCCTCATGCGTGTCAAGGAAGGTGCTGCAGACTACCGCTACTTCCCAGAACCAGACCTACCACTCTTTGAAATCTCAGATGAGTGGATTGAGGAAATGCGTACTGAATTGCCAGAGTTTCCAAAAGAACGCCGTGCTCGCTACGTATCTGACCTTGGTCTATCAGACTACGATGCTAGCCAGTTGACTGCCAATAAAGTCACTTCTGATTTCTTTGAAAAAGCTGTCGCCCTCGGTGGTGATGCTAAACAAGTTTCTAACTGGCTCCAAGGTGAAGTCGCTCAGTTCTTGAACGCGGAAGGCAAGACACTAGAACAAATCCAATTGACACCAGAAAACTTGGTAGAAATGATTGCTATCATCGAAGACGGTACTATCTCATCTAAGATTGCCAAGAAAGTTTTTGTCCACCTAGCTAAAAACGGCGGTGGAGCTCGTGAATACGTGGAAAAAGCTGGTTTAGTTCAAATCTCAGATCCTGATGTTTTGATTCCAATTATTCATCAAGTCTTTGCGGATAATGAAGCTGCTGTTGCCGACTTCAAGTCAGGAAAACGAAACGCTGACAAGGCCTTCACAGGATTCCTCATGAAAGCAACCAAAGGCCAAGCCAACCCACAAGTAGCTCTTAAACTACTTGCCCAAGAATTGGCTAAGTTGAAAGAGAACGAGTAAATATACTTTCGTTAATAGCCTTTTCTACTAAAAATAGAATAAGGAGAATGAATGAACAAATTTTTACGAGTACTATTTATCTTAGTTATTGTCGCCATGTTGGGTGCTTCCATTCTACAAATCTTTCTCCCATCATATATGGGAGAGCATTCTGGTTACGGTATTTCTGCAGGATGGCAAAGAGAAATTGGAATTTGGAATCTAGCCGTTTTAATTATTATTCTTGCTGTTAATATTAAATACGATTGGTTTTACCTGAGAATTGCCCTTCTTGCCCTCATCATTGGTGGTATCGGAATAGGAACAAATCATTTGTTAAATTTTATTGAATATCATTCTCCTGTTAATGCGATTGGTGCTATCGAGAATTATTTACTCGTATGTGGTTGGATTATAGGATGGTTTATTGAAAATAAAACTATAAAACTCAAAAACTCTTTATAGACATATAATTTACCAAAAACTATTTTTGTACTCACATAGTTAGGAGACATATGAAAAAGTTATATACTCTTATCGCTACCTTCTTGCTTCTTATCTTTGTGACACCTCTTCAATCAATAGATGCGGGTGTCGGACATTCTCGAAGTGGTAGCTCTAGCCGCAGCAGCTCTCGAAGTAGTAGCAGTAGCCGAAGTCGTTCTAGTAGTAGTTCTTCTTCACGAAGCAGTTATCATTCTAACAATAGATACTCAAGTTCAGGAGGTTCTCTAGGGACCGGAATGAACATTCTTATCATGTTTGGTGTTGGGGCTTTCCTACTCTTCATGCTCATCAAATATTTGAGTGACCAAAATTCGTCATCTGGTAAATCATACGGAAACTCAACTGGATACAATGTTGAACCAATACTTCACCGTCGAGTTGAAAATAACACCTTGGCTATTAATCGTGTACACCATGGTGATCCAAACTTTGATGCGGATGCTTTCACTTCATGGGTTAGAGAAGTTTACATCCAATTACAGGCAGCCTGGACTAAAAAAGATTGGAATTTGGTGCGCTCACTTGAAAGTGCTAGCCTCTATTCTCAACACAGTGCTCAACTGGAAGACTATATCCAATCTCAAACAACGAATGTTTTGGAACGTGTTTACGTTGAAAATGTTCGAATCAAAGATTTCTACGAAAATCCAGATGGAAATGATACTTTAGTGGTTATCCTTTCATCTACTTTGAGAGACTATGTCATCGAAGATAAGACTCGTAAGGTTATCGAAGGAGATCCTCAACAAGATCTATTTACAGTTTATCAAATGAACTTCATCCGCAAACATGGTAGCCAAACTGAAAACAATGTTCAAGATGAAGCTGTTAGCGACCACTGTCCAAACTGTGGTGCTCCACTTAAAATCTCAGCTATTAGTCAATGTGATTATTGCGGAGCTGAACTCACACGTAGTCCAAATCAATGGGTTCTTGATACCTATGAAGTTGTGGATGAAGACGAACTTTATAATTAGGAGGAAATTATGGGATTTATTCGTGCTGCCCTTTCAGCTGGGCTAAATAGTTTTAATGATAGCAAATTCAAGGAAGCCGTTGTACTTCCAGACCACGTCTCTTCAGACGTCATGGCCATCAAGGGACAATTGCTTACAAAAGATCCTGACGGTGGTTCAAGACAAAGCAACCAAAATACTGGTCTTTTAACAGACGGTTCTGTTGTTATTGTCCCTCAAGGATATGTTGCTGTTCTTGTCAATAACGGTACCTTCCTAGGGGATGTACTTGAAGCCGGAAGCCATGAATGGCGTGCAGGTGATAACGCTTGGCTCCTTGAAAAAGGTGGAATCAAGGGTACTTGGGAAAACTTCAAAAACCGCTTCTCTTTTGGTGGACAAGTTATTACTCGACAAGAAATCATCTTTATCCGTATGCAACCAATTGCAGGGAATAAATTTGGTACCCAAAATGCTGTAGAGTATTTCAGTGAACGTTACCAACAATTGCTCAACATTCGTTTCTACGGCTTGTTTGATATTAAGGTTGCGGATCCAGTTCTTTTCTATGTTAGCTCTATTAGTCAACAAATTGAAGATCATAAACCATTTACAATCCAAGATATTGCTCAAGGAACACTTCGACAAAATATCTCTCCAAAAATCGCAATTGCTATCGCTAAGTATACCAATGAAAACGGAGTTGATATCTATAGCCTAAATGCTAACCAAGATACTTTTAATGAAGTAGCTAAACAAGAAGTTAACAAGGTTTGGACAGGACTTTATGGTATCGAAGCAACCAATATCTTGCTTGAAGATCTCAGTTACGACCAAGAAAGTCTAGAAATTGTTCGTAAACTTGATAGCGAACTCGTTGCTATGAAATACAATACCATCGAAATTGAAGAACGTCGTGCTCGTAACGAAGCCCTTATTGCTGCAGCTAACAATGAAGGTAATGGCAATGGTATGAATATGTTTATGGGAATGAATCTCGGTCAAACTCTCGGTGGACAACTCAGCCAACAAGCTCAAAATCAGGCTCCTGTCCAAAATAATGGACAAGCTCCAACTCAAAATACTGGACAAACTGCAAGCAAGAACTTCTACATTGAAGTCGATGGCAAGTACGTATTAGTAACTAAAGATGAAGAAGGAAACATCGTTCCTGTCAACTAATCTCACTTCCCTGATATTTGAGAAATCTCACGACTTATGATACAATAAAGAGTAAATTATTTTATTAAAGAGGTAAAAACATGATTGAAGCAAGTAAATTAAAGGCTGGTATGACCTTTGAAACAGCTGACGGAAAATTGATCCGCGTTTTGGAAGCTAGCCACCACAAACCAGGTAAAGGAAACACTATCATGCGTATGAAACTGCGTGATGTCCGTACTGGTTCAACATTTGAAACTAGCTACCGTCCAGAGGAAAAATTTGAACAAGCGATTATCGAAACTGTACCAGCACAATACTTGTACAAAATGGATGATACAGCTTATTTCATGAACACTGAAACTTACGACCAATACGAAATTCCTGTTGTAAATGTTGAAAACGAATTGCTTTACATCCTTGAAAATTCTGAAGTTAAAATTCAATTTTACGGAACTGAAGTAATCGGTGTAACAGTACCTACAACTGTTGAATTGACAGTTGCTGAAACTCAACCATCTATTAAAGGTGCTACTGTTACCGGTTCTGGTAAACCAGCTACAATGGAAACTGGACTTGTCGTTAACGTTCCAGACTTCATCGAAGCAGGACAAAAACTCGTTATCAACACTGCAGAAGGAACTTACGTTTCTCGTGCCTAATCTCTAGAAAGAGGTCATTCTATGGGAATTGAAGAACAATTAGGCGAAATCGTTATCGCCCCACGTGTACTTGAAAAAATCATTGCTATCGCTACAGCTAAAGTTGATGGTGTCCACTCTTTTTCAAACAAATCAGTATCTGACACCCTTTCAAAACTTTCACTCGGTCGCGGCGTCTATCTAAAAGAATCCGAAGAAGAGCTAACAGCTGACATCTATCTCTATCTCGAGTATGGTGTCAAAGTACCTAAAGTTGCAATGGCTATTCAAAAAGCTGTAAAAGATGCCGTTCGTAATATGGCTGACATCGAACTCTCAGCTGTAAACATTCACGTTGCTGGTATTGCACCAGATAAAACACCGAAACCAGCATTGACAGATTTGTTTGATGAGGACTTCCTCAATGACTAGTCCATTATTAGAATCCAGACGCGAACTAAGAAAATGTGCCTTCCAAGCACTGATGAGTCTTGAATATGGTTCTGATATTGAAACTGCTTGTCGCTTCGCTTATACTCATGATCGAGAAGACGACGAGGTAAAACTCCCTAGTTTCCTAATCGATCTTGTATCTGGTGTTCAAGCTCAAAAAGAGGAACTAGATAAACAAATCACTCAGCATTTAAAGGCTGGTTGGACGATTGACCGTCTAACCTTAGTAGAAAAGAATCTATTGCGTTTAGGAGTCTTCGAAATTACTTCTTTTGATACTCCTCAACTCGTAGCTGTGAATGAAGCTATTGAGCTTGCAAAAAGCTTTTCGGATCAAAAATCAGCTCGTTTCATTAACGGACTGCTCAGTCAATTTGTAACTGAAGAAAATTAAATAAAAAAAAGTGTTTGACAGATATCAAACACTTTTTTATTTGTCTCCTCAAATTCTATCTAAAAAAACGATTATAGATTAAATTAGAAAGAAATAACCAGATGAAGTCTGCATGGATGAGAAAATTTATAAAACTATGGCACAGGATGGTGATTTTTAAATTCTTTGTCCAACGGTAAACTAAAGCAAAGAAAAGACCGAAAAAACAATAAATCATCAAACTGATGGGGTCGCGATGGGACAATACCAAATGACTGAGCCCAAATATAAGAGCTGATAAGATGACATCCAAGTAGTATTTGGACTTAGGGAAAAAGGTATTCATAAAATAGCCTCTATGAACAATCTCCTCCAATATAGGCCCCAAAATGACAACTGAGATAAAAGAGAAGCAAGTCGTTAAAATAGTAGATTGCTCACTGAAGGATAGGACCGAAAGAAGGTCTTCAAAGATATAGTTGTTATTAATGAAGCGACTAAACTGTAAGTAAAAAGCACTTAACAACTGACGGACAAAATAAGCAGCCACTAAACTAACTAAAAGGTAAAAGAATCTGGATTTCTTCGAGCCCTTTTTTTCAAAAATATAGAGCATTCTTTTCTTTTTAAGCCAATAAATAACTAGACCTAAAAGAATTAGTTGCTCTACTGCTACAATAATAGAATAGCCATCCATACCCCAGACAAACATCTTAGCCAGATAAAGACTACTGAAATCTAGTAGATAAATTGATAAAAATACCAGTAATGTATAGATTCCCAAATGACCTAGTTTTTTCATACTCACTCCAAAAAATCTTTGTTGACTTATTTTTATAGCATAAATATCTTTTATTATATTAACAGCTATTTTTAAAAAAGTCAATTTTTTATCCTGAAATGTATTTTATAGAATCCAAAAAGCTAGAACTATTTCTCAGTTCTAGCTTACTTTTTAGTATTTTCTAAAGCGTTGGTAACGTTCCTCAATGAGCTGATCTAGTGGCAGTTTACCAAGTTCATCAAGTTCTGCTCGGAGTTGTTCTTTGACTTGCTTGATCAAATCTTTACTTGATAGACCTACCTCAGAGATAACCTTATCAACAATTTTCATATTTAGCAATTCGAAAGAAGTAATTTTCATCAACTCTGCAGCTTCCATGGCACGACTGCCATCCTTCCAAAGAATAGACGCAAAGCCTTCAGGACTGAGAACTGCATAGATCGAGTTTTCTAACATCCAAACACGGTCAGCTACTGCAAGAGCTAAAGCCCCTCCTGAGCCACCTTCACCGATAATAATGGCAATAATTGGCACCTTAAGATCGCTCATCTCCATAAGGTTACGGGCAATAGCTTCACCTTGACCACGCTCCTCTGCTCCGACACCAGGATAGGCACCAGCAGTGTTGATAAAGGTTACAACAGGACGACCAAATTTTTCAGCCTGCTTCATCAAGCGAAGGGCTTTTCGATAACCTTCAGGATGAGGTTGTCCAAAGTTGCGGTTAAGATTATCCTGTAAGCTTTTACCTTTTTGAATTCCAACAACAGTTACTGCTTGGTCTCCCAACCAACCGATACCACCAATAACAGCACCATCATCTCGGAAAGAGCGATCACCATGTAGCTCTACAAAGTCATCAAATATTCCTGTTGCGAAGTCCAAGGCAGTTAAGCGGGTTTGTTCACGTGCTTCTCTGACGATTTTTGCAATATTCATCAACAATCCCCCTTATGTAACCTTACTAATCGAGCAATCATATCTGGCAATTCTCTCCGTTTAACAATCGCATCCACAAATCCATGTTCTAACAAAAACTCTGCCTTCTGGAAATCCTCTGGCAAATCTTCCCTTACGGTATTTTCAATGACACGACGTCCAGCAAATCCTACTAAACTTTGAGGCTCTGCCAAGATGATATCACCCTCCATAGCAAAGGAAGCTGTAACACCTCCAGTTGTTGGATCCGTTAGGATAGTCAGATAAAAGAGACCTGCATTGGAATGACGTTTGACTGCTGCAGAGATTTTAGCCATCTGCATCAAACTCATAATCCCTTCTTGCATACGTGCTCCACCAGATGCTGTAAACAATACAACTGGTAATTTTTCAACTGTTGCATATTCAAACAATCGAGTGATTTTCTCACCAACGACTGTTCCCATAGACGCCATGATAAAGTTGGAATCCATGATTCCGAGGGCTACCTTTTCCCCCTTGATCAAAGCAGTTCCTGTAACAACAGCCTCATCAAGACCTGTTTTTTCACGCATAGAAGCTAATTTTTTCTGGTAACCTGGAAATTCCAATGGATCCTGCGTCTCAATTCCTGTAAACATCTCTATGAAGCTTCCCATATCGATGGTCAAAGCAAGACGCTCTTGAGCTGAGATACGGAAGGTATAGCCACAGTGAGGACAAATACGCTCACTTCCTAAATCTTTTTGGTAAATGGTGTGTTTACAACCTGGACATTTTGAGAAGAGTTCGTCTGGAACCTCAGGTTTAGCTTGGGGCTTTTCTCTAAGTGAACGATTGGGATTAATTCGTATATATTTATCTTTTTTACTAAATAGAGCCATACATCCCCCTTTTCAGTCTCATACTCTTTTTACATTATTCTTTCTCTTGATAGTGTGGTAAGAAAGTTTCCATCAAGAATGAGGTGTCGTAGTCTCCTGCAATCACGCGACGATCTGAAATCAAATCGAGCTGAAAATCAGCATTGGTGACAACCCCTTCAATTTCGAGTTCATAAAGAGCTCGTTGCATTTTCATGAGTGCATCAAAACGATTTTCCCCATGAACAATAATTTTAGCAATCATACTATCATAGTATGGCGGAATGGTATAACCAGGATAGACTGCTGAATCCACACGCAAGCCCACACCACCACTTGGTAGATAAAGATTGGTAATCTTACCTGGACTTGGTGCAAAATTAAAGGCTGGGTTTTCTGCATTGATACGGCACTCAATGGCATGTCCTTTTAGAACAATGTCTTCTTGTTTCAAAGTCAATGGTTGACCTGCTGCGATACGGATTTGTTCCTTAACAATATCTACACCTGAAACAAATTCGGTTACCGGGTGTTCTACTTGGACACGCGTATTCATCTCCATAAAGTAGAATTTGCCAGTTGCTTCATCTAGTAGGAATTCAATGGTACCAGCATTCTCATAACCAACCGACTCCGCTGCACGGACTGCTGCAGCACCAATTTCATTACGCAGTGTTTTCCCGATAGCAATCGAAGGACTTTCTTCTAAAACTTTTTGGTTATTCCGTTGAAGCGAACAGTCACGCTCACCTAGGTGAATAACATGTCCCATCTGGTCAGCAAGAATCTGTACCTCAATGTGGCGAGCAGGATAAATCACACGCTCAAGATACATAGCCCCATTACCAAAGTTGGCTTTGGCTTCACTAGAAGCTGTTTCAAAGGCTGACACAAGATCCTCTGCCTTTTCAACCTTACGAATCCCTTTACCACCACCTCCAGCTGAAGCTTTCAGCATAACTGGATAACCAATTTTTTCGGCAATAGCCAGGGCCTCTTCTGCAGTATGGACTTCTCCATCTGATCCTGGAATGACAGGCACGTTCGCCTTAATCATTTGAGCACGGGCGTTAATTTTATCTCCCATGACATCCATGACACCAGCTGATGGTCCGATAAATTTAATACCAACTTCTTCACACATGGTTGCAAACTTGGAATTTTCACTTAAGAAACCAAATCCAGGGTGAATAGCTTCAGCTTCAGTCAAGACTGCAGCTGAAAGGATGGCATTGATGTTCAGATAAGATTCTGTAGCCTTCCCAGGGCCGATACAGATAGCCTCATCAGCCAAAAGCGTGTGGAGAGCTTCCTTGTCAGCAGTCGAATAGACAGCGACTGTTGCGATTCCTAACTCTCGTGCCGCACGAATAATACGAACAGCAATTTCACCACGATTGGCAATTAAAATCTTACGAAACATGGAAAACCTCCCTAGTTTCCAATAGCAAAGGTTAGAGTACCGCTTGCTGCAAGCTTACCATCTACTTCTGCCTTCGCTTCTACTACGGCGATTGTGCCACGACGTTTGACAAAAGTTGCTGTCATGACAAGCTGATCACCAGGAACAACTTGTTTCTTAAACTTAACCTTATCCATACCAGCATAGAAGACAAGCTTCCCTTTGTTTTCTGGTTTAGACAATTCCAAAACACCTGCTGTCTGAGCCAAAGCTTCCATGATCAAGACACCTGGCATTACAGGGTAGGCTGGAAAGTGTCCGTTGAAGGAAGGTTCGTTAATCGTTACATTTTTAATAGCAACGATTGTATCTTCACTGACTTCCAAAACACGATCCACTAAGAGCATGGGATAGCGGTGGGGCAAAGCTTCTTTAATTCCTTGAATATCAATCATTTGATACGTACCAAGCCTTTCCCGAACTCAACCATTTCTTCATTAGCAACAAGAATTTCTGTTACGACACCGTCTTTAGGTGCTGGAATTTCGTTCATAACCTTCATAGCTTCGATGATGACCAAGGTTTGACCTTTTTTAACAGTATCGCCGACTGAAACAAAATTAGGTTTGTCTGGTCCGGCAGCCAAGTATGCAACTCCAACAAGCGGACTTTCTACAAGGTCTCCTTCAGCTACAGATTCAGTAGTGTTTGATTCTGGAACAGTTTCTACAGCCGGTGCTGTAGTTGGAGCTTGTGGTGCAACTGTAGGCGCAGCTGCTGAAACCACTGGTTGAGGTGCTGGACTTGTTTCTGTAACAAGTTTTGCTTCATTCTTGCTGAAGAGCAACTCATCCGTTCCATTTTTATAAGAAAATTCTTTCAAGCTTGACTGGTCAAATTGTGCCATCAAGTCTTTGATTTCATTTAAATTCATTTTTACTTATTCTCCCAACGTTTGAAAGCAAGAACTGCATTATGCCCACCAAATCCAAAAGTATTTGAGATAGCATAAGGAATTTCACGTTCCAAGCCTTGCCCATAAATAACATTTGCTTCAATGTAGTCTGATAATTCTGTTGTTCCAGCTGTCATTGGAACATAGTTGTTACGAATTGCTTCAATTGTTGCAATGGCTTCAACTGCACCTGCTGCACCGAGCAAGTGTCCTGTAAATGACTTGGTTGAAGATACAGGTACTTCCTTACCAAGAACTGCTACAATTGCTCCACTTTCTCCTTTTTCATTAGCTGGAGTTGATGTACCGTGAGCATTGACATAGGCTACTTGGTCTGGTGTGATTTCAGCTTCCTCCAAGGCAAGTTTGATAGCTTTAATAGCACCTTGTCCTTCTGGATGTGGTGAAGTCATATGGTAGGCATCACAAGTATTTCCATAACCAACAACTTCGGCAAGGATAGTTGCTCCACGTTTTTCTGCGTGCTCTAAGCTTTCAAGAACCAACATACCTGATCCTTCACCCATGACAAATCCATTACGGTCTTTGTCAAATGGAATAGAAGCACGAGTTGGATCCTCTGTTGTTGAAAGAGCTGTTAAGGCTTGGAAACCTGCAATCGCAAATGGAGTAATAGATGATTCTGAACCACCAACCAACATGATATCTTGGAAACCAAACTTGATAGAACGAAAGGCATCTCCGATAGCATCATTTGATGAAGCACAAGCTGTGTTGATAGATTTACAGATACCATTGGCACCAAAGCGCATAGCAACATTTCCTGCTGCCATATTTGGCAAGGCTTTTGGAAGTGTCAATGGTTTTACACGTTTTGGACCTTTTTCGTGAAGTCGAAGAACTTGGTCTTCGATTTCTCTGATTCCACCAATACCTGATGCAACAATAACACCAAAGCGGTCTTTATCAAGTGCTTCTACATCAAGATTTGCATTGTTTACTGCTTCTTGAGCTGCATACAAGGCATACAAAGAATAGTCGTCGAAACGATTGGTATCTTTTTTTACAAAATATTTGTCAAAAGGAAAATCATTAATCTCTGCTGCATTATGGACGTCAAAAGCACTGTGATCAAACTTGGTGATTTCACCAATCCCAATCTTTCCATTCTTTAAACTGTTCCAAAATTCTTCTGGCGTATTCCCAATTGGAGATGTTAATCCATAACCTGTTACTACTACACGATTTAGTTTCATTTTCATACCTCTATTTTAACTCTTATTGCATGGTAAGTCCACCATCAATTGCAATGACCTGTCCCGTTAGATAATCTTGGCTTGCAAGAAAGGCTGTGACCTCTGCCACCTGCTCAGCTTGGCCAAATTGTTTCATCGGAATTTGTGCCAACATGGCATCTTTTACCTTATCAGATAGAACTGCAGTCATATCAGATTCGATCATTCCTGGTGCAATGGCATTGACACGCACATTACGATTGGCTACCTCACGTGCTACTGATTTCGTAAATCCAATTAGACCAGCCTTAGATGCAGCGTAGTTTGCTTGACCGATATTTCCCATCAAACCAACGACACTAGACATATTGATAATGGCCCCTTCACGTGCTTTTATCATCTGCTTCAAGACTGCTTGCGTCATGTTGAAGGCTCCCGTTAGGTTGACTTTCAAGACCTTCTCAAAATCTTCTTCTGTCATCTTCAGCATGAGGGTGTCTTGAGTAATCCCAGCGTTATTCACTAGGACGTCAACTGAGCCTAGCACTTCAATCGCTTGGTCTACCATGCGTTTTGCATCCGTAAAGTCAGAAACATCACCAGAAATAGCAAGGACCTTCACCCCGTAAGGTTTAAATTCGTCTAGAAGCTCCTCGGAGATTTCACCACGACTATTCAAGACAACGTTGGCTCCCAAGCTAGCAAATTTGTGAGCAATGGCGAGACCAATTCCTCGACTTGAGCCTGTAATAAAGACATTTTTCTGTTCTAGTTTCATTTTTCTCCTTTCAGAACTTCTACTATTTTGGTCTAATTTTCTAAGAGTGCTTGTAAACTTGCTTGATCTTCAATATTTGCAAGTTGAGCTGTTTTATCAATCTTTTTGACGAATCCTGACAAAACTTTACCAGGTCCAATCTCGATAAAATGAGTGACACCCGCTTCTTGCATGACTGCAATACTTTCATAAAAACGGACAGGTTCCTTAACTTGACGAGTCAAAAGTTCAGCAATTCGTTCTTTTTCCATGACCTTTGCTTCTGTATTTCCAACAAGAGGACAAGCAAAGTCAGAAAATTCAACTGCTGTCAGGGCTTGTGCTAATTTTTGACTTGCAGGCTCCAATAAAGCTGTATGGAAAGGTCCAGAAACATTTAGAGGAATCAAGCGTTTTGCTCCCGCTTCCTGCAAAAGTTCAACTGCACGATCTACTGCAGCTACCTCACCACCGATAACAATCTGGCTTGGAGTATTGTAGTTAGCTGGAGTCACAACGCCAAATTGAGAAGCATCTTGACAAGCTTGTTCGATAACTTCAACTGGTGTATTGAGTACAGCTACCATTTTCCCTGATCCTACAGGTACTGCTTCCTCCATATAAGCACCACGTTTTGCAACTAGAGCCACTGCATCTTCGAAATCCAAGGCACCACTAGCTACAAGGGCTGAATATTCTCCAAGAGACAAACCTGCCACCATATCAGGCTGGTAACCTTTTTCCTCTAGAAGTCGGTAAATTGCAACTGAAGTAGCTAAAATAGCTGGTTGCGTGTAGCGAGTCTGGTTTAGCTTCGTTTCATCATTATCAATCAAGTCACGAAGGTCATATCCTAAGACCTGGCTAGCTTGGTCGATTGTTTCCTTGACGATAGCATATTGGTCGTATAGTTCACGTCCCATTCCAAGGTACTGGGCTCCTTGACCTGCAAATAGAAAGGCTGTTTTAGTCATTTCTTGTAACTCCTGCCCAACGAGCGGCTTCTTTTTGAATTTTCTTAGCTGCACCATAGTAGATATCTTTTAAGATTTCTTCAACAGTTTCTTCTTTCGATACCAAACCTGCAATCTGACCGGCCATTACTGAACCACCATCCACGTCACCATGGACAACAGCCTTAGCTAAGGCTCCAGCGCCCATTTGTTCAAAGATTTCTAAGTCTGGATTTTCTTGTTTAAAGGCATCTTTTTCAGCTTGCTCGAAATCACGAGTCAATTGGTTTTTGATGGCACGAACTGCGTGTCCAAAATGTTGTGCTGAAATCGTTGTATCAATATCACGGGCTTTTAAAATCTTAGCTTTATAGTTTGGATGAGCATTAGATTCTTTAGCAACTACAAAACGAGTTCCTACTTGAACAGCTTCTGCACCAAGCATAAATCCAGCTGCAGCTCCCTCGCCGTCTGCAATACCACCTGCAGCGATAACAGGAATTGAAACAGCCGCCGCAACTTGGCGAACCAAGGTCATAGTTGTTAATTTACCAATATGTCCGCCGGCTTCCATACCTTCAGCAATGACGGCATCTGCACCGATTTTTTCCATGCGTTTAGCCAAAGCTACACTTGGGACTACAGGAATAACGGTAATCCCTGCCTCGTGGAATCGCTCCATGTATTTGCTTGGATTTCCTGCACCAGTTGTGACTACCTTAACCCCTTCTTCAATAACGAGGTCAACAATATCATCTACAAATGGAGACAGAAGCATAATGTTAACACCAAAAGGTTTATCTGTTAAAGATTTAATCTTATCGATATTAGCTTTAACAACTTCTTTAGGTGCGTTTCCTCCACCAATGATTCCGAGACCACCAGCTTTTGAAACAGCTCCAGCCAAATCGCCATCTGCCACCCAGGCCATTCCACCTTGGAAGATAGGATATTTAATATTTAATAGTTCAGTGATACGTGTTTTCATATTGCCTCCATAAGTCTTGCTTACGTAATAGTTCGACTTTATTATAATTTGACGGTCAAACTATTACCTAAACAAGAGGGAGCGGGTCTCCCCTACTCCTTCTTTATTTATTCTAATTATTTTGTTTGCTCTTCAACGTAAGCAACCAAGTCGCCAACTGTTTTCAAGTTGTCTTCTGCTTCGATTTGGATATCAAAAGCGTCTTCGATTTCAGAGATTACTTGGAACAAGTCCAATGAATCTGCATCCAAATCATCAAAAGTAGATTCAAGTGTTACTTCTGATGCATCTTTTCCAAGTTCTTCAACGATAATTTCTTGTACTTTTTCAAATACTGCCATGATAGACTCCTTTAAAATAAATAGTTTTTTTATAACAATGTGATCACCACATGATTACCTAAATTGTAACAATAAGTGTGCCCCATGTCAAACCTCCACCGAAACCTGACAAGAGAATTTTTTGGCTACCATCTAAATTGATGAGCCCTTCTTCTACACACTCAGAAAGTAAAATCGGGATACTTGCCGCACTGGTATTTCCATACTTCATCATATTAGCAGGAAGTTTGTCACGATCGACACCGATTTTTCTAGCCATCTTATCTAAAATTCGAATATTAGCTTGATGAAGCAAGAGATAATCGAGTTCATCTGCTGATATTGGACTTTTTTCGATGGTCTGTTTAATAGATTTAGCCACGTCTCGAATTGCAAAGTCAAAAACTGCTCTCCCATCCATTTTCAAGAAAACATCTGGTTCTTCTTGAATCGAAAATGGTGAAATCAATCCTGTCTGTCCATAAGTGAGACACTCACCACGAGAACCATCGCTATTGAGACTTTCAGCTAAGAAATGTTTTTGGTCACTTGCCTCAAGTAGTACACCACCAGCTCCATCTCCAAACAAGACAGCTGTTGAGCGGTCAGACCAATCCAAAGATTTTGACATGGTCTCACTACCGATAACCAGACCCTTGCTATATGTTCCTGAAGAAATGAACTTTTCTGCAGTTGATAGGGCAAAAACAAATCCACTGCAAGCGGCTGTTAAATCATAGGCAAAAGCCTTATGAGCGCCAATCTTTGCCTGAACACGAGCTGCGGTTGATGGCATCATCGAGTCAGGTGTCATAGTAGCAAGAATAATAAAATCTAGCTCTTCAGCAGAAATCCCTGCCTTGTCTATAAGTTGCTTTGCAACCTCTGTAGCCAAATCTCCTGTTGATTCTGTTTTAGAAATATGACGTTCTTTAATCCCTGTCCGACTTGAGATCCATTCATCACTCGTATCCATGACCTGAGCCAAGTCTTCGTTAGTGATAATCTGCTCTGGAGCATAATGAGCGACCTGGCTTATTTTTGCAAAAGCCATTACTTCAAATCCTCCAAAAAGTGATAAAGATTAGTCAACCCTTTTCCCATAACTTCAATCTCTTCAGGACTCATGCCCTCGATAATTCTTTCGACCATGGCCTTATGGAAACGTTTATGAAGACGATGAACGAGGCGACCTTTCTTTGTCAAATGCAGATGTACTACACGACGATCTTGATCTGAACGGATACGTTCGATGTATCCTTTTCGTTCCAAATTATTTAAACTCGTTGTCACAGTCCCTAGAGTTACCATCAACTCTTTGGACACCTGACTTGGAGTCACTTCTGGATACTTACCGATAACATCAATCGTGTGCATTTCTTTGATAGAGATGTCTTTGAAACGACTACCTCGCAAACTTACTTCCTCGATTACTAGGACGTTGTTAAAAATTGATGTTAAATAGTCATTGACTTGTTGGTAGTCCATTTCTCTTCCCTCCTTTACCAAAAAAAAGTTTAATAATCAAAACATTTGACAAGAAAAGTATATCAAACTTCAAAGAATAGTGCAAGTATTTTTTATTTCCCGACAAATTTTGGACGTCTTCTTTCAGAATGTGCCCGAACACCTTCTTTAAAATCTTCCGTATAGGATAGTGATTTTTGTAGCTCCAATTCAAGTTGGGCGTATTCATGCCACCGCTTGAACTCACTCTCCCAAACAAGCTTCTTAATTGCTGCATAAGAATTTGAAGAACCACGTCTCAACTTCTTCAACAATTGTTCTCTTGTTTTTTCTAATTGTTCACTAGTACATAGACGATATAGAGCTCCTGCCTCCATTGCTTTTTCAGCAGTGAAAGCTTCACCTGTCATAGCTAATTGAGTTGCTCTAGTTGCACCGAGCGATCTTGTCAGTAAGAATAACCCGCCTGCGTCAGGAGCCAATCCTACACCTACAAAAGCCTGGATAAATTTAGACTTGTCAGATGCGATACAAAAATCAACTGCCAAGGCCATATTGGCTGCAGCTCCAGCAACTGCTCCATCCACCTCCATGATAACAGGTTTAGGAATCTGTTTAATCTTATAAGAAATAGTATTGACCAATTCAGCAATTCGAGTTAAGGAAGCAATATCATCCTCATCAACGGCACGTTTCATTTCAACTAAATCTCCACCGACAGAAAACACCTTACCAGCAGCATTGATTAGAATAAATGAAACTGAATCATCTTTTTCAGCTAATTCCAGTACTTCTAAAATTTCTTCACACATAGGAATATGGAAACCATTTGCCACCTCGGGACGATTTAATGTAATCACCGCTAAATCGTCTTGAATTTGAAAGATAATATGATTCATAGTCACTCCTTTAATTTAAAAAGCTGATTAAATTATTTTATCTTCAAAGTATATCTTTTTATTTCTATTTACACAAGCAAAAATCGATTAAAAGTGTATCAGCCGATTTCGAAAGAAAAGTTTCTAACCTTATGGATACAGCTCTCTTATAAGATAACCCTTTCGTATTCCAGATTGAAAAAAGCCCTTCTTTCTGCTATAATCGTATAAAATACTAACTGAGGAGTTCTTATGAAGGTTGTAAAATTTGGAGGAAGTTCACTTGCCTCTGCTAGTCAATTAGAAAAAGTTTTAAATATTGTCAAAAGTGACCCAGAACGTCGTTTTGTGGTTGTATCTGCCCCTGGTAAACGCAATTCTGAAGATACTAAAGTTACAGATGCCTTGATTAAATACTACCGCGACTATGTAGCTGGAAATGATATTAGCAAAAGCCAGAACTGGATTATTGATCGCTATGCTGCTATGGTTAGTGAATTAGATCTTAAACCAGCCGTTTTAGATAAAATTTCAAAAAGCATTCGCTCTCTAGCTACTCTTCCAATTGAAGATAATAAGTTTCTCTATGATACCTTTCTAGCAGCTGGAGAAAATAACAATGCCAAGTTGATTGCAGCCTACTTTAACCAAAATGGCTTGGAGGCGCGTTATGTTCATCCTAGAGAAGCTGGTATCGTTGTTACGAGCGAACCTGGAAATGCACGTATCATTCCTTCAAGCTATGATAAAATCGAGGAACTCAATAACGGTACAGAAGTCCTTGTTATTCCTGGATTCTTCGGTGTCACAAAAGAAAATCAAATCTGTACCTTCTCCCGTGGAGGATCTGATATCACAGGTTCTATCATTGCTGCTGGTGTTAAAGCAGACCTTTACGAGAACTTTACTGATGTTAATGGGATTTTTGCGGCTCACCCTGGTATTATTCACAAACCACACTCAATTCCTGAATTGACTTACCGTGAAATGCGTGAATTGGCCTATGCAGGATTCTCAGTGCTCCATGACGAAGCTCTCTTGCCTGCCTATCGCGGGAAAATTCCTTTGGTTATCAAGAACACCAATAACCCTGACCATCCCGGAACTCGTATCGTACTACAACATAGTAGCGATAAATTCCCAGTAGTAGGAATCGCAGGTGACTCTGGCTTTGTCAGCATCAATATGTCTAAGTACCTTATGAACCGTGAAATCGGGTTTGGTCGTAAAGTTCTTCAAATCCTTGAAGACTTAAATATCGGTTGGGAACATATGCCAACTGGTATCGATGACTTGTCAATCATTTTACGTTCACGGGAATTGACTCCTATCAAAGAAGAAGAAATTCTTCGTCAACTTGTTCAAAAAGCAGAGGTAGACCACGCTGAAATTGAACATGATCTCTCAATCATTATGATCGTTGGTGAGAAGATGAAGCGTCATATCGGGGTAACTGCTACTGCTACTCGCGCCTTGTCTGAAAATAATATCAACATCCAAATGATGTCCCAAGGGTCTAGCGAAGTTTCTATCATGTTCGTTGTCCACAAAGACCAAGAGAAAGCAGCCATCAAGGCTCTTTACCAGGCATTTTTTGGTGAAAGTAAGGAAGACTAAAGATGGCACAATCTCTTAACAAAGTCGTTGACCTACAAACTACTGGAACCTCCTATCTTTCCATTTCAGGAAAGGTTGGAAAATTTCTGGTTGGAGATCAGGCTTTAGAATTTTACGCAGACCGTAATGTTGAGGATTACATTCAGATTCCATGGTCCAGCGTTCATCAAATCGGAGCCAATGTCTCTAGGCGCAAGGTCAGTCGTCATTTCGAAGTCTTCACTGACCAAGGAAAATTCCTCTTTGCCTCAAAAGACTCTGGAAAAATTCTTAAAATTGCTCGTGAAAAGCTAGGCAATGACAAGGTTGTCAAGCTTCCAACCTTAATCCAAATCATTGGACGTAAAATCAAAAATCTATTTGCAAAAAAATAGAAACTTTAGTATAATCATAGAAACGGATAAGTAGGTTAAGTTGATCTTTCAGAAAGTCTGCGGGTGCTGTGAGCAGATAGAAAACTTAATTGAAATTCTACCGTTGTTGCAAACTAAATACAGAATCAAGTGCACACCTGTGAAGTTGGATGGAACCGTGGCCCTGCCACTCCAACGCTTTGTCGGGTGTGCTTTTTTCATAAAGGAGTTTATATGTTAGATATCAAACGTATTCGTACAGACTTTGATGCTGTCGCAGAAAAACTAGCTACACGTGGTGTAGATGCTGCTATCTTGAACGAGATGAAAGAAATCGATGCCAAACGACGTGACATCTTGGTTAAGGTTGAAACCCTCAAGGCTGAACGTAACACAGTTTCTGCTGAGATTGCACAAGCTAAACGTAACAAGGAAAATGCAGACGACAAGATTGCAGCTATGCAAACCCTCTCTGCCGAAGTAAAAGCTCTGGATGCTGAATTGGCAGAAATCGATGCTAAATTAACAGAATTCACTACTACTCTTCCAAATATCCCAGCTGACAGTGTTCCTATTGGAGCAGACGAAGATGATAACGTAGAAGTTCGCCGTTGGGGAACTCCTCGTGAGTTTGACTTTGAACCAAAAGCTCACTGGGATCTTGGTGAAGATCTTGATATTCTGGACTGGGAACGTGGTGGAAAAGTTACTGGAGCTCGTTTCCTCTTCTATAAGGGCCTCGGAGCTCGCTTGGAACGTGCTATTTACAACTTTATGCTAGATGAACATGGTAAAGAAGGTTATACAGAAGTCATCACACCTTACATAGTCAACCATGATTCTATGTTTGGTACCGGACAATATCCAAAATTCAAGGAAGATACTTTTGAACTCAGCGATACCAACTTTGTCTTAATTCCAACCGCTGAAGTACCTTTAACTAACTACTACCGTGATGAAATCATCGATGGCAAAGATCTACCAATCTACTTTACTGCCATGAGCCCATCTTTCCGTTCAGAGGCTGGTTCTGCTGGTCGTGATACTCGTGGCTTGATCCGTTTGCACCAATTCCACAAGGTTGAAATGGTGAAATTTGCCAAGCCTGAAGAATCATACGAAGAACTAGAAAAGATGACAGCCAACGCTGAAAACATCCTTCAAAAACTCAACTTGCCATACCGTGTAGTTGCTCTCTCTACTGGAGATATGGGCTTCTCAGCTGCCAAGACTTACGACTTGGAAGTTTGGATTCCAGCACAAAATACTTACCGTGAAATCTCAAGCTGTTCAAATACAGAAGATTTCCAAGCACGTCGTGCGCAAATCCGTTACCGTGATGAAGCCGATGGTAAGGTTAAACTTCTCCACACCTTGAACGGTTCTGGACTTGCTGTTGGACGTACCGTTGCTGCTATTCTTGAAAACTATCAAAACGAAGATGGTACTGTTACTATTCCTGAAGTCCTTCGTCCATACATGGGTGGAGCTGAAGTTATCAAACCTTAACATTTTCAGATAAAAAAAGAGGAAGCTGAGCTCCCTCTTTTTAAGTGATTCAAAAGAAACAGGTAGAAATTATGATTTCTACCTGTTTTTATTTATTAGTAACCACCCATCATTGAAGGATCCATAGCTGGAACTGGTGCTACTGGTTCTGGCTTGTTAGCCACAACGGCTTCTGTTGTCAAGATAAGACTTGCTACTGAAGCTGCGTTTTGAAGGGCTGAACGGCTAACCTTAACAGGATCGATAATACCTGCTTCAATCATGTTCACCCATTCACCTGTTGCAGCGTTGAAGCCTGTACCAGCTTCTGCATTTTTCAAACGATCAATAACGATTGAACCCTCATAGCCTGCATTGTAGGCAATTTGACGAACTGGTTCTTCCAAGGCACGAAGAACAATGCTACGTCCTGTTGCTTCGTCACCTGTCAATTCTAAAGCTTCAACAGCTGGAATGACATTCACTAAGGCAGTACCACCACCTGCAACAATACCTTCTTCCACTGCTGCACGGGTAGCGTTAAGGGCATCTTCGATGCGGAGTTTCATCTCTTTCAATTCAGTTTCAGTTGCAGCGCCGACCTTGATAACTGCTACTCCACCTGATAATTTGGCCAATCGTTCTTGGAGTTTTTCACGGTCGAATTCTGAAGTTGTTGTTTCGATTTGTGTCTTGATAACAGCTACACGATTAGCAATTGCTTCAGGATTACCAGCACCTTCTACGATGACAGTGCTATCTTTATCGACAGATACTTTAGCTGCTTGACCAAGAGCTTCAATAGTAGCATCTTTCAACTCAAGACCAAGGTCTTCGGTAATAACAGTTCCACCTGTCAAAATCGCAATATCTTCCAACATCGCTTTACGACGGTCACCGAAACCAGGAGCCTTAACAGCAACGACGTTGAAAGTTCCACGAATCTTATTCAAGACAAGAGTTGGAAGAGCTTCACCGTCAACATCATCAGCTATGATTAAGAGTGGACGACTGCTTTGAAGAATACTTTCTAGCAGTGGCAAAATTTCTTGGATATTTGAAATTTTCTTGTCAGTAATTAAAATGTATGGATTTTCAAGGTCTGCAACCATTTTTTCATTATCAGTAACCATGTATTGTGAAAGATACCCACGGTCAAACTGCATTCCTTCTACGACTTCTAGTTCTGTTTCCATTCCACGTGATTCTTCAATAGTGATAACTCCATCTTTACCAACTTTTTCCATGGCTTCAGAAATGTATTCACCAACTTTTTCAGAACGAGATGAAACGGCAGCGACCTGCGCAATCGCTTCTTTGTTTGCAACAGGAATAGCATTGTTCTTCAAGGCTTCTACAGCTGCAGCAACCGCTGCTTCAATCCCACGACGGATACCGATTGGGTTTGCGCCAGCCGTAACGTTTTTGATCCCTTCACGAACAATAGCTTGGGTCAAAACTGTTGCAGTAGTTGTCCCATCACCAGCGATATCATTGGTTTTAGAAGCCACTTCTGACACCAATTTGGCTCCCATATTTTCAAAATGGTCTTCCAACTCGATTTCTTTAGCGATGGTTACACCGTCATTGGTAATCAATGGTGAACCAAATGATTTCTCAAGAACAACATTACGGCCTTTAGGCCCCAAGGTTACTTTAACTGTATCAGCTAGGATATCAACACCACGTACCATAGCTGAACGAGCATCTGATGAAAATTTAATGTCTTTTGCCATACTTACTTTCTCCTTCTATTCTTCAACGATTGCCAAGATACTAGCTTCACCCACGATGAGGTATTTTTCATCCCCATCTTTAACATCAATACCCGCATGAGCTTCAACTAAAACATGATCTCCAACTTTTACACTTGGAGCGACTAACTCACCGCTCAAGGTACGAACACCTTGTCCAGTAGCCACTACAGTAGCTGTTTTCGTTTCTTCTTGGGCTGATTTTGCGAGGACAAAACCTCCGACTGTTTGTTCTTTCTCTTCAATTTTCAAGACCACACGGTCTCCTAATGGTTTCAACATCTGCTTTCCTCCATAAGATAATCATATTATTAGCACTCTTAACGCGCGAGTGCTAATCTATAGTTCTATTGTATCACTTAGTCAGAAATAGTCAAGAAAAAAAGCTGATTTATAGCATAAAAAAGAGTCTGAGAAAGCTCTCAAACTCTTATAAGATTAGAAGGGAAGTTCCTCCTCTTCCAAAACCAAATCTGCCAAGTCTTGACCAGCATTATTTTCACGCATCGCACGTTGGGCGCGACTTTCCAAAAGTTGGAAGCCTGTGGCGAGAACTTCAGTCACATAGTTGGTCTGACCATTTTTCTCAAACTTACGAGTACGAAGCTCCCCATCGACAGAAATGAGACTGCCTTTAGTCGCGTAGCTAGACAAGGTTTCAGCCAATTTCCCCCAGACCACAAAATTGATGAAGTCCGCTTCACGTTCCCCGTTTTGATCCTTAAAACGACGGTTAATGGCAATCGTCGCACGAGCTACAGACTTGTCATTGTTGGTTTTGTGCAATTCTGGCGTTGCCACAATTCTTCCAATAAGAATAACTTTATTATACATTTTTCATCCTCCTACTTATCTATTCGAAGGAAATCAAAAAAAGTTACAACATTTGTAACTTTTTTAAAAATAATATTAATCTCTGTAAATTGTAAATCCAGTAGCTTGTTGATTGGCCATGATTGTCATATCTGTGATTTGTACACGACGTGGTAGACTGGTCACATAAACTACTGCATCAGCGATATCCTGCGCTTGCAAGGCTTCAAGCCCCTGGTAAACAGTCGCAGCCCGTGCATCATCTCCATGAAAACGAACTTTTGAAAAATCCGTCTCTACAATTCCAGGTTGAATAGTGGTCACCTTGATATCTGTAGCAATGGTATCAATTCTTAAGCCATCCGAAAAAGTTTTGACTGCAGCCTTGGTTGCTGAATAGACTGCTGCACCCGCATAGGCATAAATACCTGCGGTTGAACCCATATTAATGATATGACCTTGATTAGCTGCAACCATGGAAGGTAAAAGGCAACGAGTAACTGCCATCAAACCTTTGACATTGGTATCCAGCATAGTCAGCATATCCAACTCCTCATAGTCCTGATATGGAGCTAAGCCTAAAGCAAGTCCAGCGTTATTAACTAAAACATCAATCGAACCTACTGCTTTAATAATTTCTGAACAAACCGTTTTAACCATTGTCATATCGGTTACATCTAGAGGAAAGGTCCAAATTTTTTGATTCGGATAGTTTTCCACAAACTCAGCTTTTAGAGCTTCAAGCCTTTCTGTTCGACGTCCTGTGAGAACAATATTTTCACCTTTTTCTAGATAGGCACGCGCGATTGCTTCACCAATACCTGATGTTGCACCTGTAATCACTACATTTTTTGCCATCTTACTTTCTCCTATCTAGTTTAATAGATACTCGTTACCAATTAAGCTGTCCAGTGTTTAGCTGGATCGAATGGAGTTCCAACAACTTGGTCTTCTGACAATTCAATAACACCACGCTTTTGTGGAGCATTTGGTAAGGCAAGTTCACGAGGACTACACATCATCCCAAAACTCTTTTCTCCACGAAGTTCCCCTGGAAAAATGAGATTGCCTTTTGGCATCATCGCTCCTGGAAGAGCTACAATGGTTTTCAAGCCGACACGCGCATTAGGAGCACCCGCAACGATTTGTACAGTTTTATCATTTCCAACAGCAACTTGGCAGATATTCAAGTGATCACTATCTGGATGCGCAACCATCTCTACAATTTCTCCAACGACAAATTTTGGTTCCTTGTCATTGATGATTTCTTCAGTAAATCCTTGAGCCTGTAGTTCTTGATTCAAACGAGCTGCTTGATTGTCTGTTAGAAATACTTGGCCACGATTCTCAATCTCAAATAAGCTAGAAACTTCAAAAATATTCCAAGCGACAGTTTCACCAGTTTCTTTGAGAAAAACACGTGCAATATTGCCTTTACGCTCAGCATCTAGCTTGGCGTCACCACTGTTTTTCACGATGACCATAAGGACATCGCCTACATATTCTTTATTGTATGTAAAAATCATTCTTTTCTCCTATTTCAATCCTGCTAAAAAGTCATTAATCTCTTCCTTAGTTTTACGGTTACGATTGACAAAGCGACCAATCTCCTTGTCATTGTCTAAAACAACAAGACTTGGAATCCCGTATACATCCCAAAGTTTAGCAAGTTCCATGTACTCATCACGGTCTACTCGTATAAAAGTAAACTCTGGATTTGCCGCTTCAATCTCTTGCAAGGCGGGATAAATATAACGGCAATCGCCACACCAATCCGCAACAAAAAGGAAGACCTTCTTGCCATCCTGCTCTACTAAATTCGCTAATTCTTCTAAACCGTTAGGAGAAATCATAAGCCCTCCTCCTCGTAGATGAGATCTTCATCTTCATAGACAAAGGTATAGTGACGACCATCTTCAAAAATGACACCGCCAACGAGACGCTCTAGGCTGCTTTCATATACTTGGACATAGAGAGTCGCGATTTCACCCATCACTGAAAAGTAGTCACGCACAATCGCAGTCAACTCTTCTTGCGTCTTCATGAGCTTGTGCTCATCAGCTACTTTCTTAGCTCCAAAAGCAAGTGCTCCAAGTCCTACCACTGCCAAACCTGTTTTAATGATATTTTTCGTTTTCATGCTAACATTGTAACACAAAAAGATAAGTAGGACAAATCGTGAATGCTAATTTTGTTTGAACTATATATACCTCATTTCAAGAAATATTGACTCCTATCTCCTCTTGTGTTACAATACCTCAAAGTAACGATTTACTTTTTCATAAAATTCTAAGGAGACTCTAAATGAACAAAGAAAGTTATTTTGACGGTGGATTACTCAGCTTTATCGGGCACTCGATTGTCGCTTTTTTCATCATCACCTTAACTCTAGGGATTGCTACACCTTGGGCCGTTTGTTTTATGCAAGATTGGAAAGTCAGACATACTGTCATCGATGGTCAACGTTTATACTTTGATGGAACTGGTACCCAGTTATTTGGAAATTGGATCAAATGGTTCTTACTGACGATTATCACTCTTGGAATCTATTCATTTTGGTTAAAAATAAAAACAGAACAATGGATTACCAAGCATACCCATCATATGTAAAAAGTGTGGTTTATAGACCACACTTTTTTTATAGACCTTAATAATGTCTCTGACCAAACAAATCCTCTGGCAAGTCATGGAAATCCTTACCTGCCTTGAAATTTTCAAACTTGCCTAGCAAAAACTGGTAGGCATCCAAGCGGCTTTCATAGCGAATCATGGCATCTTTAGCGCGCTCATCTTGATCTTCTTCATAGACCTTTTGACTTTCCTTGTGTGCCATATCGTTAATCATGATTTGGGTATTAACCCAGGCTTCAAATTCCTTCATAAATTCTTGCTCGTAACTCATTTTTTCTCCTTATTCTAATCCACGGAAAAAGTCTGTATCAATCTCACGGTAGGGTTGGATGTCCTGAACATATTCCAAGACTCCTTGAAATTCCCCATTCTCATCATGTACTGCAGCGTAGGTAACATGGACAAACTTACCTCGTGACTCAGACTTGAACCACATCTCATACTTGTCTTTTTCCCCCTCACGAAGACCTTGCATAATCGTTTTGACTTTATCCAAATATTTTGGCGGGTGGCAGAGTTCGACATTTCGTCCAACTTGAGACGGTGTCCTCTTGAAAATCATCTCATCTGCTAGCGTATTATCGTTATAATATTGGAAGATATCATCCTTATTAACAAAGGTAATCTCCATCGGCAAATGATTAAGGATAAGATTCGCCTGTTCAACTGATAGATAACCATTGCCAAAAGCCTGTTGACTATGACGGTCTAGCACCGCTTCCTTTTCCTTAGGTGTAAAGGTAATAGTAAACTGCCCTTCTGGCTTATCAATGACTTGCTGGACTTTGCCATCTGACTTATCTAACTGTACAGGCTCCTCTTCTCTTTTTTCCTCAACAAAGCTCTGACGTTCTGGTTCCCATTTTTCAGACGGACGGATGATAGCATAACCATAGGCATCACTTTCCTCAGCAATCTGAATCCAGTCATCCTGGGTAAAGGATTCGAGTAGAATCATGAGAAGGATAGACTCTTCCTTAAAAATCATACTCTCAAACTCTGTCGCAAAAGCTTCAAAGGTTTCTTTTACATTTGCAATGGTTGTTTCTGGCAAAGATTTAACAGAAGATAAAGCTTTTTGATAGAGTTCCCTGATTTGGTCATCCACTCCCCACATGACCTTTGGAGGCGAGTCATGTCCATAACGCTCCATGATTGGAAAGAAAAGCTCTTCTTTACGCTGATAGTGACGGTCGAACTGGCCTACAAGTCCCATTTGGCGAACCAAACCCTTACGCATCTCCGCCAGCATTTCCTCGTCTTCCATCGACTCATAAGTGTCTAGCAATCTACGAACACGAATCAAGGCTGCACGTAGGGCTAGATTTTCATCCTTAAAAACACGAACAGGATGACCTGGATGTTCGGTATCCTCAACCTCGACGCCCTTAACAGCATTTTTAAAAAGATTGGCATGGACATCACAGAGCTCCATGACATCCTCGAATGTCACACCTGAATCAGAGTTCATCAGCTCATGCTCCATGAGGGAAATCTCGATGGCTGATACACCTGAAAAGGTTGCATCAAAGCGTACCTGAACGGATTCAGGAGAGGCTCCATTGTGCAATTCTAATAAAATATCCCGAAGGACATGAATTCGTTCATCTGTCATTAGTCTAATCCAATCACTTCGTAACCATTTGCTTCTAATGTTCGTACAATCTTATCCATAGAAGTTCCTTCAAGCTTTGAACCTTGTTTTAGCGATACTTTTCGCCCTACAGTATTGCGCATCAAAGGATTTGCAAGAGGTTTAAAACCGAGTTCCACAAGAATATCCAAAACCTCGGGATGCTTGTCCACCACTTCCGCAACAGGAATAGATACATCAATAATATTATCCATCACAACCTCCATTACATTCTTTACTGATTTTTCTTTTCTTATTATACCATAAGGGAAAAGATTAAAAAACTAGCAATACAAGTATTGCTAGTTTTTAATCTTAGTCAGCTTCGACTATCTCAGCCTCTTTTCGAATAGTTGCCATATCATTTTGGTATTGCACTTCAGAATAGTTAACCAATTTAGATAATTCTTTTTGCAATCTTTCACCCATCGGTTTCATGGTTGCAAAGGTTAAACCTCCCGAAATAAATCCTCCTAGAATAGGAATCGCTTTCCCCATCCCTTTTGCCAAACCTCTCCTTGTAAGAGTAACACCAAAAATCTTTAAAACTTTTTCTAAAATAGGATACCACAAAGTCTTAGCCAAAGCCTTCTGGGGAACTGTCTTCATGACATGTTTAGCGACTGTAACTCCACCAGAACGAAGCAAGGCACCTGCTCCGTTTACCCCAAACATGACCCCTAGATAAAGTAATAGAGTATTTTTGGCTTCTTCACTCAATTCATTTCGAGAAGCCCAGAGATTATCATATCCATAAATATATCCCAATTCTTGAGCTAACTTTAATGAAAAAGCATAAAATTGAGCAACATCTGTTGGAATAGTAAGCGCCATTAGAATACCTCCAGGTAGACCTGCTAGAACAGATGTTCCACTTGCTCGTAAAACATTATCCTTTATGCAGGACCTGGCTACCCTATCTAAGGTTTCCTGGGGTAATAATGAAGGAGGACCTTGTTCTAACAATTTGGCAATATCCTTCTTATCTAATTCTTTAGAAAACTTCTCAACTAAAAATTTTTCTCTATTTACTTTCACGACAGGAAGCTTTACAACTTGTTGTAAAACTTTTATAGCTATATCTTGTTTAACCATCTATATCTCCATTTTTCATTCAAGTCCAGCTTTATCATATCATACTCTTAGAGATTAATACATTTTTTTAACCGACTTTTAAGAAGGGCAATTAGTTAATCTATCGTCATGTTTAAAGTAACAAAAAAGAGGGTTTCCCCTCTTTCTTAGTTCTTATCCAGATTGCGTAACATTTCGTCAATCTTGTTTCCATACTCAATGGATTCGTCTTTAACGAAAGTTAAGTCTGGAATTTTATACAATTTCAAATTGCGACCAAGCTCACGTTTGATAGTTCCGGTTGCTTTTTCAAGCCCAATTTGGGCCTTTTGATTATCTGAAGCAAGATTACTCAAAATTGTGTAGTAAACCTTAGCTACAGACAAGTCCCCAAGCATCTGAACATCTGTGATGGTCACACCTTGGACACGCGGGTCACGGACTTTCTTTTGCAAAATCTCATTGACTTCACGCTTGATCTCCATGCCCACACGATCCGTACGGAAATGATTTGCCATGCTATTCCTTCCTCTCTATTGAACCAAAAGCTAGGCCAGCAGACCTAGCTTTTTCTAAACTTATTGATTTTCAATTCAAATTGGAACGAAGTTCAATTTGAACTCATCGGCTTCTTTCGCCGTGGTGAAAGTGATTGGGCTGATAATTCAGTTCAATCACTGGGGATTTTTGAGACCCTAGGCTCAAAAATAAGCAATGAAACCATCGGTTTGCTTGCGTCCCTCACCACCTAAGAAAGGAGCAAAAATTTTATCTCTTGATTTCTTCCATGACATAAGCCTCAATCACATCATCCATCTTGATATCATTGTAGCCATCAATCATGAGACCACCTTCACGGCCGTTTGTAACTTCTTTGACGTCATCTTTATAGTGTTTCAAGCTTGCAAGTTCACCATCGTAAATAACGACACCGTCACGAATAACACGGACTTTAGAGTCACGGGTAATTTTACCACTAGTAACCATAAATCCACCAATCGTTCCGACTTTAGATACTTTGAAGGTTTCACGGATGATTGCTTCACCGATAACTTTCTCTTCGAATTCTGGATCAAGCATCCCTTTCATAGCTTCTTCCATCTCTTCGATAACCTTGTAGATAATGCTGTGGAGACGGATTTCTACATCGTCTGCTTCTGCTTGTTGACGAGCTTGTGGTGTAGGGCGTACGTTGAAACCAATGATAAAGGCATTTGAAGCTTCGGCAAGGGTGACGTCAGATTCATTGATAGCACCAACTGCTGAGTGAACGATGGTAACTTTTACACCTTCCACATCAATCTTTTGAAGGGATGCAGCAAGAGCTTCAACAGAACCTTGTACGTCAGCTTTGATGATGACGTTAACAGATTTAAGTTCACCAGCTTTAAGAGTGTCAAATAGATTTTCAAGGCTGACACGTTGAGTAGCTTGACGTTGCTTCATAAGAGCACGTTTAGCACGTTCTTCACCAGCTGCACGAGCAGATTTTTCATCTTCGTATACAGCAAAGTGGTCACCCGCCATCGGTGCTTCGTTCAAACCAGTGATAGAAACCGGAGTAGATGGTCCAGCCACCTTCACACGACGTCCAAGGTCATTGGTCATGGCACGGACACGACCAAAGGTATTTCCGACAACGATTGGGTCTTGAACGTTCAAAGTACCTTGTTGTACAAGAAGAGTTGCAACCGCACCTTTTCCTTTATCCAAGCGCGCTTCGATAACAGTACCGATAGCACGAACAGTTGGATCTGCTTTGAGTTCTTGGATTTCAGCTACAAGAAGGACAGTTTCCAAGAGTTCATCAATATTTTGGTTGAATTTGGCTGAGATTTCTACAAACTCAGAATCCCCACCCCAAGCAGTTGACATAACACCGTGTTCAGCCAATTCACCGATTACACGTTCTGGATTGGCACCTGGTTTATCAATCTTGTTAATGGCAACGATGATTGGAACATTAGCCGCTTTTGAGTGGTTGATAGCTTCGATAGTTTGAGGCATAACCCCGTCATCTGCCGCTACGACCAAGATGGTAATATCAGTAACAGAGGCACCACGTGCACGCATGGAAGTAAAGGCCGCGTGTCCTGGTGTATCAAGGAAGGTAATCTTCTTACCATTTTCCTCAATCTGATAGGCACCGATATGCTGAGTGATACCACCAGCTTCTCCTGTCGCAACACGAGAATTACGAAGGGTATCCAAAAGGGTTGTTTTACCATGGTCAACGTGTCCCATGATGGTTACAACCGGTGGACGCTCAACCAACTCATCTTCATTGAGGTATCCATCTTCTACGAAGAAGCGTTCGATATCCGCATTATCCACTTCAACCTTTTGTTTAGCTTCAATTCCGTAATCAACCATAAGGAGTTCAATTGTTTCACCATCCAGAGATTGGTTTTGAGTGGCCATTACGCCCATCATAAATAGTTTCTTAACAATCTCAGCTGGTTCACGTTTGATACGTTTTGCGATTTCCGCAACAGTCATACCATCTGTATATTCAAATTCTGTTGGCAACTCATGGAATTTACGCTCTGTAACAGGTTTTGGAGCCTGGTTACGGTTGTTTTGCTTGTTGCCTTTTTTATTTTTCTTATTGTTATTCCAGTTACTATTTCTTTGATTTCTCACTTGATTCTGACTACTTCGATTCTTTTGTTGTTTTCTAGGACCATCTTCTTCACGATCGTAATCATCACGATCTTTGTCTGGTCGGGCTTGTTTTTTACGACGTGTATCCACTACAGGCTCTTTGACTACAGGAGCTACTTCAACCACTTGCTGAGTTTGTTCAGCTAGCTTAGCAGCTTCTTCAAAGATTTCCTCTGGTTCTTTTCGTTTATTAGCTTGAGCCAAAGCTTCTTTAGCTGCTTGTGACTGTTTGAAGCGTTCCTCGCTTGAACGTGCGTATTCGGCATTTTGCTCCGCCTTCAGGGCTGCTGCACGAGCCTTGAAATCAATACGTGGGCCAGCTTGATTCGGACGATTGTCCGCTTGTTGGCGGCGATCGTTCCCACGATTTCCTTGACCTTGCTGTTTCTTGGCTTGATCATTAAAACGACGATTGTCGCGGTTCCCTTGACCTGGTTTTCCACCATTACGGTTGTCATTTTTTTGACGATTCCCGTTTTGTTGTTGGTCGCGGTTGTTGCCCTTGTTTTGCTTGCGTCGCTCTGCTTGCTCTTTTGCACGAGCTTCACGCTCTGCCTTGAAGTTTCGGCTTTGTGGTCTAGCAGCTACTACTTTTTCTTCCTTAGGAGCTGCTGGCGTTTCAGATTTCTTTTCTACCTTCGCTTCACTTGCTTTTGGCGCTACAGGTTTTGCTTCTGCTTTAGGAGTAGCAGGCTTAAAGCTAGCAACGATTTTTTCAGCAGCATCAGCTTCAACGCTTGACGAGTGGCTCTTCACCTCCAAGCCCAACTCTTTTGCACGCGCTACAACTTCTTTACTTTCTTTTCCAAGTTCTTTTGCGATTTCGTACAATCTTTTCTTAGACAAATCATGTCCTCCTCTTCTATTCCATAAGAGACCTCATTTTCTTTGTAAATCCAGCATCTGTCACAGCTAAAATCTTTCTTGATTTTCCAACTGCTATGCTTAATTCCAGTGTTGAAAACACGGTTACAACTTCTACTTGATAATAGTGACTTTTATCTTGAATCTTCTTGGTCAGGTTGGGAGCAGCATCATGCGCTAGAAATACCAGCTTAGCTTTCTGTTCCTGAATGGCTTTGACAACCATTTCTTCACCCGAGATAATTTTCCCTGCTCGTTGAGCAAGTCCCAAAAGATTACTTACTTTTTGCTTATTCAAGTCCTAACTCTCTTCTTTTTACTTTGTGATCAACATAGGCGATCAACTCGTCATAAAAGCTTTCTTCAACTTCCATGTTAAAGCTACGGTTAAAGACTTTTTTCTTTTTAGCCTCTAGGGCTTCTGCATTGTCTAGCTTGATATAAGCGCCACGGCCATTAGCCTTGCCTGTCGGGTCGATAAAGACCTCCCCTTCTTTGTTCTTGACAATACGGAGTAAATCTCGCTTATCAATTACTTCGTTGGAAACAACAGACTTGCGCAAAGGGATTTTTCTTGTTTTCATCTTTCCCTCCTCTTGCGGCTTTTATTCTTCTGTCAATTCGTCTGTGTCAGCAAAATCAACCTGACCTGCTTCTTCCATAGCTTCAAATTCACTTGCAGACTTGATATCGATACGGTATCCAGTCAAGTGAGCTGCCAAGCGAACGTTCTGTCCACGACGACCGATTGCAAGAGAAAGTTTATTATCTGGTACAACAACCAAGGCACGCTTGCTGTCGTTTTCATCAAAGATAACTTGGTCAACTTCTGCAGGAGCAATGGCATTGTAGATAAACTCAGCTGGATCCGCCACCCATTCGATAACGTCGATGTTTTCTTCTACAGGTACCATGCGGTCGCTCTTAGCATCGTAGCGAGCTGGGTGGAATTTGCTAGTGATTTTCTTGATGTTTGCACCACCGCGTCCTACAATTGTTCCGATAGCATCAACGTTAGGATTGTGACTACGAACTGCAACCTTGGTACGGTCACCCGCTTCACGAGCTACGCTCATTATTTCAACGGTTCCATCGTATACTTCTGGAATTTCTTGTTCCATCAAACGTTTGATCATTTCTGGATGACTACGGCTAACAAAGACGTTAACTCCACGAGGGTTGTCTTCAACTTTGTAAACATAGACTTCGATACGATCATGAGAAGCAAAAACTTCTCCAGGAATTTGGTCTTGTTTTGACAATTGGGCTTCGATGCTACCAAGGTTGACATAGATGAAACGGTTGTCAAAGCGTTCTACTGTACCTGACATGATTTCTTGTTCATGTTCTTTGTATGTATTGTAGGTAATGGCACGTGTTTGCTTGCGCATTTTTTCCATAATGGTTTGTTTCGCAGACTGAGCCGCTACACGACCAAACTCTCCTGGTGCTTCTTCAAATTTGATTTTGTCACCAAGCTCATAGGCTGAATTAATGGCAAGAGCATCTTTCAAACTGATTTCCAAACGGCTATCAAATACTTCATCAACAACTTCGCGGACAGTATAGACTGTAAAGTCACCTGTTTTTTCGTTGAAGTCAATAGCTACGCTGTCTGATTGACCATAGCGTCTACGATAAGCAGAACGAAGTGATTCTACTACTGCGTCGATGATATCTTCTTTCTTGATTCCCTTGTCTTCTTCCAAAATGCGGAAGGCCTCTAGCATTTCTTTACTCATGTTCTTTTTACTTTTGAATTTTCAAAAGCTATCCTTTCTTTTCTATAGTTTTACTGCCAAACGTGCTTTTGATACCAAACTGTATGGAATTTGGACTGTTTTCTTACGTGTCTTGTCCATATATTCCACAGTCAGCTCATCGTCTTCAAAGGCCAACAAGGTTCCCTCAAAGATTTTTTGCTTGTCGATGGCCTTATAAAGACCAACGTGAATGTATTTCCCAACTGCTCCATCTATAGCTTCCTTGGTTTTCAAAGGACGCTCCAAGCCAGGGCTAGTCACTTCTAGGAAGTACTGTTCTGGGAATGGATCTGGTTGAATCTGATCCAACAGAGGACTAATCACTTCTGTCAAATCTGCCGTATCGTTCAAAGTAATACCGCCTGGTTTATCAACAAAGATACTTAGAACATAATCTCCTACAACCTTTTCATATTCGACATCCACCAATTCAAATGGAGCTTGAATTGCCGGTTCAATAAGTTCTGTTACTAATTCAACAATTGTTGCGATAGGACAACACCTCCTCATGAGCAAGAGGCGAAGATATTTCTCCGCCTCACTTTCTCATATTCTTACTATAAGTATAGCACATTTAAGGACCTGTGTAAAGCATAAGCACTTAAACTACTTGATTTTAAGCTATTTCTTAAAATTCTGCCTCGACTCGATAGATAACCTGACCTTTGCTAGAGAATTTTTGCTCGTATTCAGTCATAACATTACCTTCAAAGTCGCTAGCATGCAAGTCCAACCATACTCCATTGAGCTTCATTCCATATTGTGAAAAACTTACTAGACTATATTCGAAGAGCCCTCGATTATCCGTTTTAAAATGAATTTCACCATGTTCTGGCAAGATTCGTTTAAAGGTATCTAGGAAACTCTTATATGTCAGACGACGCTTTTCATGGCGCTTTTTGGGCCAAGGATCCGAAAAATTCAAATAGAGGCGGTCAATCTCACCATCTTCAAAATAATTGGTCAAATCTGAGCCATCTACCCATAGGAGTTTGATGTTAGGCACTCCTACTTCTAGGACCTTGTCTAAGGCAAAACTTAAGACGGATTTTTGGATATCAATACCGATGTAATTGATATCCGGATTTTGTTTAGCCATACCTGATACAAAGGCACCTTTCCCACTTCCAACTTCAACATGAATGGGATGATTATTTCCAAACAATTCTCTCCATTTCCCTTTGGCTTCCACAGGATTTAGAACAACATACTGAGGATTAGCCTCTAGTAACTCCGTTGCTCCTTTACGATTTCTTACTCTCATTTTTTCTTTCCATACTTATCTCGGAAGGTGCGCAAAGCATAAATCTCCCGATTTACATTATCCAAATCTTGATTTTCATAGTATTTGGTAATCAGACTCAAAAAGGACAGTTGAGCATACCAATATAACTTATTCAAAACCGTTTGATTGTACTTGTAGCCATAATTTGTCAGCCACTCTTGCCATTGATACTCTGGAATATAGTGACAGAGCAGATAGGCCACATCAAACATACGATCCGTCAAGCGAACAGAATCCCAGTCTACCAAGTAAATCAAACCGCTCTCTGTCTCAAACCAATTGCTGTGACGAACATCCCCGTGAACTATGGTTGCATAATCTTCCCTAAACCCAGGAAGGTTCTCACGCATATCACTCAAGATCAGGCGTAGATACTGGTTATTTTTCAAAGCATCAGGAGCCTTATTCACCCATGACTGAAGTAAATCCGAAGGTGTTTCTAATGCATACCCCAAGCGTGTCAACTGGGTCATTAAGGGACGTGAACGGTGTAAACGTGTCAAAATATCGATAATTTGTTTACGGTTCATATCGCTTGGCGTCAAAATTTTCCCTGTCAACCATTCCTGAGCAGACATATCACGACCGTCTGGCAAACGACGGATCCAGAGTAATTGCGGCGCAATTTGCTCTCTAGCTAAACCAGGCAGGATTGGAGAAGTATTCATTTTTATAAAAACACGTTTTCCATCAGGATAAGTCCCCATATAAGCTTTTCCGCTCTTCCCAGATATAGGAGTTAACGTTAGCTCAATATCACCCAAGTCCATTTTTTTCCTCCGAATAAAGTTTCCTTATTATTCTACTAATTTTTATGCTATTCGTCAACCAATCTTCTCAGTTGATATGGCAAATAAAGATATTGTAATACAAGGCCTGCTCCCACAAGGGCTAAGACGAGGATTTTATCCTTGAAAACAACCAATCCTATGAGACTTTCCAAGACCAAGACAAACATGCCAATCGCTCTCAAAATTTCCTTCAATCCTCTCTCTTTTTGCCCCTTTCCTACTGGAAATAGCTGCGTCAAATATTGATAGTCAAAGGCATGATAGAGGGCTAGCAGCTGGAATAACAAAAGATAGTTGAATAAAATTACAATTGCGACTGCAATCCAAGATTGCTCAATGAAGATGAGAGCGGTCAAAGATAGGATTATGAGTCGGAGACTAAGAGCGAATAAATCTCCATTTCTCAGATAGGAGCGAAGATAAAGATTCTGCCAGATTTTTCCCGGTACTTTCTGAACTCCTTTGAGGATAAAGTCTAGATAAGCCCGTCTCTTAACGCTGTTTGAAATCCCCTTGACCTGGGTAAAGAGGGCAAAGAATCGAAGCAAGAACTGCTTACGTTTACTTTCTTGTGCAATGACATAATCCCAGTCAAGCCCATTTGCAAGAATAAATTTGCTGGATTTTCGACGAAAAATCACATATTTTACTATCCCCAAGACAAGGAGATAGACTCCAAAAATCGGCAAACCAAGACCCATAGCTAAGAATAAAGGCGCAAACAGGAGCAAAAAGAGAGTCTGTACACTGACCCAAAAGATAAAAGAAATCAGACTTTGCTTCTGAATGTGTTCTCTCACTTTTTCTTCAGCTACTAAGAGAAAGAGTTTGTCAGGTGCTTCTAGATAGGTCGCAATACCACCCCAAAGCAACAGTAAAATAGATATAATCCCAATCAAAATTAGAATTGGGAAGTGATTCTCAGGAAAGTGTTGCAGCAACTGATTGTACTGGTAGGCCAAAAAACCTAGTAACACCAATAAAAACAAAACAAAATGATCATTGAGCACATAACGAAGGTAGCCCAAACATTCCTTGCGAAATTCCTGCTTTCGTTTTAAAAACAAGTCTTTCATAGCTCCTCCTCTTTGGTCAGAGCCAAATAGATATCATTAAGGCTTGCATCTGGCATAGCAAATGCTTCTCGGAGTTGTTGGAGATTTCCTTTGGCTCTTACTTGACCTTTGTGGAGAATGACAAAAGAGTCACACATCTTTTCAGCTGAATCAAGGACGTGGGTACTCATAAGGATAGATTTGCCTTTTTTCTTTTCCACTTCTAGAAGATGAATTAAGTCTGAAATTGCCAAGGGGTCGAGGCCGAGGAAAGGCTCGTCTACGATAAAGAGACTTGGATCCACAACAAAGGCACAGATGATCATAACCTTCTGCTTCATCCCTTTTGAAAAATGAACAGGGAACCAATCCAGTTTCTGATCCAAGCGAAACATTTTTAGAAGGGGCTCTACACGTTCGAAAGCGATAGTTTGCTCGATACCATAGGCCATAGCAACTGTCTCAATATGCTCTCTGAGAGTCAATTCTTCATACAAGCTAGGAGTTTCTGGGATGTAGCCAATTTTCTTACGATAGTTCGTAACATCCTCACCTAGAGTCAATCCATCAATACTTATCTTTCCACTGTAAGGAGTCAAGAGTCCGATAATTTCGTTGATGGTTGTTGATTTACCTGCACCATTTAAGCCGATCAAACCAACCAACTGCCCGCTCTCAACAGTAAAAGATACATCCTTTAAGACAGGGACGTGGACATAGCCTCCTGTCAGGTTTTTAATTTCTAACATATTTTCTCCGAATCTGGTATAATGTAGCTATATTATATCAAAATTCAATACATTAGAGGTGGTTTTTATGTCAGATTGCATTTTTTGTAAAATTATCGCTGGGGAGATTCCCGCATCAAAGGTTTATGAGGATGAAGAAGTCCTTGCCTTTCTTGATATTTCTCAAGTAACACCTGGTCATACCTTGGTCGTACCTAAAGAACACTATCGCAACCTTTTAGAAATGGATGCGACGAGCGCTAGCCAACTCTTTGCAAAGATTCCAGTCATTGCTCAAAAAGTTATGAAGGCTACCCAAGCTGAAGGCATGAATATCATCGCCAACTGCGAAGAAGTCGCTGGACAAACCGTTTTTCATACCCATGTTCACCTCGTTCCTCGTTATAGTGCAGATGATGACCTAAAAATTGACTTTGTTGCCCATGAACCTGACTTTGACAAACTTGCCCAAGTCGCTGAAAATATCAAAAACGCTTAAGGAGTTCCTATGAAACTATCAAATTTACTACTTTTTGCTGGATCAGCAGTCGGATCTTACCTCCTCGTTAAAAATCGTGAAGTTATCACTGAAGAAGTTTTAGATACAACTGATCGCGTTGAAGCTATCAAGGATGATTTGGATATCATCCAAAACAGCTTACAAATCATCGACCAACAAAAAGAAGTCATCAAGGAGTATCAAGAAGACCTCACTTACAAATTTAAAGCCTTAGAGAAAGACCTCCAAGCACGACTTGCTGTGATAAAAGAACTACGAGAAACTGAAGAAAACTAAAAAAGAAAGCATCTATCTTTCCTTATATCCCCTTAAATCCATCTTGGATTACCAGCTCCTAACAGAAAAGGGAGGGACTAAAAATAAAACTGTTTTTAAAAGTCATCTTGATTATTTCTGGTTGCATCTGTCTTCTTGCAACCCTAGCATTTCTACTAGTGGCCAATCTTTTCAAGGCTTCATCAAGTGACATCCGAAAAGGGAATGAAGATTTAAAACAAATCTTTATCTCTCTTGACATGCCTCCTAAAAAAGTAGAATCAGATGGACACTATGAATTCGAGGGTGGAGGCTTAAATTTTTATGTGACTTTCTCAGATGAGGTCATCAATAGCCACCCTGTCCTGAAAGAAAGTCCAAACCTGACTAAAAACCGACTCAAAGTCTATGTCCTACAGACAGGAGATATTTCTTACTATAAAGTAGGGGATAACTTGTTCAATCACGGTTTATTGCAATTTTTAGAGAAGGAAAGTAGGAATTATTTACAGGAAATCGGAAAGAAACCAAATCCTAATTACTCAATTCTATATTGGAAGGATCAGGAGAGCCTAAAAAAGGGTGTCGCATTCTATGAAAAAGCTTTGACCTTGGTAGATATTCAGGATAATTCGGCGATTAAGCACATTGATACCGTAACTGTGAAACCCGGCAAAGAAGCAGAACTCAAGCAACTCATCCAGGAAATGGATGAAGCTGGCTTGCTCACTCAAAAGTATAAATAGTAGACTAACTGGAAAATGATTTTCTGAAGCTAAATTTTTCAAGACAACACAAAAAGAGCCAATCGGCTCTTTTTGCTTTATTCTCCTTCAAAGGCATCTTTTATATGGTCAAAGAAGCCTTTTTTCTTTGGATTGACTTTCAAGTCACCTGCAGCTGCGAATTCTTTCAAGGCTGCTTTTTGTCGTTCATTCAAACCTGTCGGAGTCACGACATTAACAGTGACGTATTGGTCACCAACAGCACCACCACGTAGGCTCGGAGCTCCCTTGCCACGTAGGCGGAATCGTTTACCGGTTTGAGTTCCCTCTGGAATCACCAATTCAACATCACCGTGAACGGTTGGAATATCGACTGTATCACCAAGAGTTGCTTGGACGATATTGAGGTTTAATTTGTAGAAAATAGTTGTTCCTTCACGTTCAAATTTGTCGCTCGGCTCAACATTAACAACAACATACAAGTCTCCATATGGTCCGCCGTTAAATCCAGCTTCCCCTTGACCCGCTAAACGGATTTGTTGACCAGTTTCGACACCAGCTGGAATTTTCACATGGACACTGTGGGCTTGTTTTTCATGACCCGTTCCATGACAAGTTGTACATGGATCTTTGATTTCTTTTCCACGTCCGTGACAGACATCACAGGTTACTTGACGACGCATCATACCAAGCGGTGTTTGAGTATCAACATTGATAACACCAGAACCGTGACAGCGTCCACAAGTAACTGGACTTGTTCCAGGCTTAGCACCTGATCCATTACATGTACGACAGGTTGCTTCACGATTGTATTTGACTTCTTTTTCAGTACCAAAGATGGCTTCTTCAAAAGTTAAATTGACGCGATATTGGAGGTCATCACCTTGACGGGGTGCGTTTGGATTGCGAGAAGAACCGCCTCCGCCGAAAAAACTTGAGAAGATATCTTCAAAACCACCAAAACCACCTGCACCATCGAAGCCACCGAAACCGCCTGCACCACCAAAGCCACCATTGGCCCCAGCAGCACCGTATTGGTCATAGGCAGCACGTTTTTGTTCGTCACTCAAAGTCTCATAAGCTTCTTGAACTTCCTTGTACTTTTCCTCAGCACCAGGCTCCTTGTTGATATCTGGGTGATATTTTTTAGATAATTTCCGATAGGCTTTCTTGATCTCATCTTGAGATGCATTCTTTGAAACGCCCAAACGGTCATAAAATTCAGTATTGTTCATTTAAGATACCAAGACCGTAAAATTCGACTGAAAAATAGGAAATCTAACGCAGGAGCTATGCTCCTAGACAGATTTATCTTTTTTCCGAGAATTTAGGTCGGGTTCAGTTCCTTTCTTTTATATTGAATTAGAAACTTTGGAACCCGTGTTCAGTTACGAACACTCTTTGTTCCTTTCTTTCTAGTATTGCGAAACGAACTAAAATATTAGTATCGTCCCATTTTACCGAAAAACAGAGGCTGGGTTGCAACCTCTGGATTTCTTACTATACTTACTAGTTTAAGTTTTAAAAATCAAACTAGTAATGCTGAATTGAGTTTCGGATTAAAGGAATCCTCAAATCTCGGAACCTTTCTTTATTTCAGGAGGTTCCGCTAAAACAATCCACTGGATTGTTTTACTTTTCCGTAAACTCTCCGTCTACGACGTCATCGCCTGCGTTTCCTGTTGCTTGTGCGCCTTCTGCTTGAGCTTGTTGCGCTGCTGCGGCTTGTTCGTAGAGTTTAACGGCAAGTCCTTGAGCTTTTTCGTTCAATGCTTCAAGTTTTGCTTTCATTTCGTCCAAGTTGTTGTCTTCTTGGGCCTTCTTAAGCTCATCGAGGGCAGCTTGGGCAGCATCACGTTCTGCATCGAAGCCTTTGCCTTCAGTTTCTTTGATTGTCTTTTCAGTCGCAAAGATAGCTTGGTCTACTTCGTTACGAAGGTCAACTTCTTCTTTACGTTTCTTATCTGCTTCAGCGTTTGCTTCTGCATCTTTCATCATGCGGTCGATTTCTTCATCAGTCAAACCTGAGTTGGATTGGATAACAATTGTTTGTTCTTTTTGAGTTCCAAGGTCTTTGGCTTTAACAGATACGATACCGTTCTTGTCGATGTCAAATGTTACTTCGATTTGTGGGATACCACGAGGTGCAGCTGGGATATCTGTCAATTGGAAACGTCCAAGAGTCTTGTTATCTGCTGCCATTGGGCGTTCACCTTGAAGAACGTGGATATCAACGGCTGGTTGGTTGTCTGCTGCAGTTGAGAAGACTTGTGATTTAGATGTTGGAATGGTTGTGTTGCGGTCGATCAATTTTGTGAAGACTCCACCCATTGTTTCGATACCAAGTGACAATGGTGTTACGTCAAGAAGGACAACGTCTTTGACATCACCAGTGATCACACCACCTTGGATCGCAGCACCCATGGCAACTACTTCGTCAGGGTTCACTGATTTGTTTGGTTCTTTACCAGTTTCAGCCTTAACAGCTTCTACAACGGCTGGGATACGAGTTGAACCACCAACAAGGATGACTTCATCGATTTCTGACAAGCTCAAGCCTGCATCTGAAAGGGCTTGGCGAACTGGAGTTTTCGTACGTTCTACAAGGTCACGAGTCAAATCATCGAATTTCGCACGAGTCAAGGTCATTTCCAAGTGAAGAGGTCCAGCAGCTCCTGCAGTGATGAATGGCAAGCTGATTTGTGTTGAAGTGACACCAGAAAGGTCTTTCTTAGCTTTTTCAGCTGCATCTTTCAAACGTTGAAGTGCCATCTTGTCTGTTGACAAGTCGATACCGTTTTCTTTCTTGAATTCTGCTACTAAGTGGTCGATGATTTTTTGGTCAAAGTCATCACCACCGAGTTTGTTATCCCCTGCTGTTGCCAATACATCGAAGACACCATCACCCAATTCAAGGATAGATACGTCGAATGTACCACCACCAAGGTCGAATACCAAGATTTTTTCTTCTTTGTCAGTCTTATCCAAACCATAAGCAAGGGCTGCTGCTGTTGGTTCGTTGACGATACGTTCTACTTCAAGACCAGCGATTTTACCAGCGTCTTTAGTTGCTTGACGTTGCGCATCGTTGAAGTAAGCAGGAACTGTGATAACTGCTTTCGTTACTTTTTCACCAAGGTAATCTTCAGCGTAACCTTTCAAGTATTGAAGGATCATAGCTGAGATTTCTTGTGGAGTGTATTCTTTTCCGTTAGCAGAAACTTTTTCAGAAGTACCCATCTTAGATTTGATAGAGATCACTGTATCTGGATTTGTCACTGCTTGACGTTTTGCAGCGTCACCAACGATGATTTCACCATTTTTGAATGACACTACAGATGGAGTTGTACGGTTACCTTCTGGGTTTGCGATGATTTTGCTTTCAGTTCCTTCAAGAACTGCAACTGCTGAGTTTGTTGTACCTAAGTCAATACCGATAATTTTAGACATGTGTTTTTCTCCTTAAATTTTATATTCTTTTTTCTTTTTGATACTCTTCTTAAGTGGCGACGCCGTCAGAGCTTGACTTCGTCAATCTCTTTGACTAAACTTTGAGCCTAAGGTCTCAAAGTTTGCGCAAATAGCGCCACGGCGAAGAGTATCGCCAATGGTTCGCTTCGCTCACTATTGCAAAGCTGAATAATTTTTTATCTTTCTTCATAGTTTTCTGTCGTTTCGGACAAGGTTTTTAAGTTCTCTAGACTAGTTGTAGACAACTACCATAGCCGGTCTTAGGATGCGGTCATGGAGTTTGTAGCCTTTTTGAAAGACTTGTGCGATGGTGTCTGCTGGATGCTCATCATCAGCTGGGACTGTTTGAATTGCCATGTGGTAGTTATGGTCGAATTCACCGTCCGCTGCGATCTCCTCGATTCCTTCTTCTTTCAGAGCGTGAATCAAACTTTCTTGCACCATTTCCAAGCCCTTCTTCACATCATCTGTCAAACCTTCGACTGCAAGGGCGCGCTCAAGGTTATCAAGTGATGGCAAGATTGCTTTTGCCAAATCTTGGCTACGATAGCGTTGCAAGAGTTGACGCTCTTCATTGGCACGACGCTGAATGTTTAGCATTTCTGCGTGGGCACGAAGATATTTGTTTTCAAACTCCTCGGCACGTTCATTAGCCAAGTCCAATTCCGACTTCTCGGGAGTTGTTTCTTCTACTGGTTCAACAACTTCCTCTTCTTTTACTTTTTCATTTTTTATATCTTGGGACATTTTCGCCTCCTTTAATGATTTCAATCTTAATTCACTTCATAGTGATTGCTGCTGAGATAGCGGTAAAAATCCGTCAACTTCATGGTCAAAACTCGATTGACAACGTTGAGTTGATTAACCAATTGTTGATAATCCAGATTAACTGGACCAATAATCGCCAGAATTCCAAACCCACGATAGGGAATCAGGAACTTACTGCTAATTACTGCTAAGTCAGCAAGACAAGATTCTTGGCTATCAGCAACTCGGACACTTTGCATCTGGTCACCAATCAGATTTTCTCGAATTGCCAAAGCTACCTTTTGTGGCTGATCAAAGAATTGATAGGCCGCTAAATTAGCGAAATTCAAAAGATTGACTTTGCCAGAAACCACGATATTTTCATTGAACATTTCTTTGAAGATATGCTCAATAAGATCCATAACATTATCCGTTGTTGTGAAGTAACGTTGGATAATTTGCGGAATCTCTGTCCGAATCTTGTAGTGAATATCCAAAACAGTCTGATCCAGGAAACGTTCTTGAATCATGGTCTTGAGGCGATTTAAATCCTCCTGCAAGAAATTTCTCGGAATCAAAAACTGACTGGTAACTGTTCTAGACTCATCAAGCGTAAAAACAGCAAGAGCTGTATGTTGCCCGAGGACAACAATATCAAAAGCTGTTAGCTTCTGTCTACTTGGTTCTACATCCAGTGCAACAACCGTACAACCACTCAAGTCTGTCAAGATTCTAGTTGCCTCTTGAAGAATATCCTCAAGTTTGAAGAATTCCTGATCAAAGGCTTTTACAATCTCATAAACTTGATTCTCAGCTAAACGGTCGAAGGATAAGGAGTGTTTGACATAATATTGAAAACCAGCCACACTCGGCATCCGACCACTGGAAGTATGAGCCTTTTCAAGCAAACCTTGCTTTTCTAGAGCTGCCATATCATTTCGAATGGTAGCACTACTTGAGTTGATAGTCTCTTGCAAGGCCTTAGATCCAACAGGTTCGTGCGTTTTGGTAAAGATGTCAATAATCAGATTTAAAATATTCTGCTGACGTTCTGTAACCATCTCGTCACTCCTCTCTGATAGATCTTTTTAGCACTCGACGTATCCAAGTGCTAACTTATGATTCTATTATACACCCTTAGAAAAGAATGTCAAGACAAAAACTCAAAAAATTAGCACTCTTTTGCCAAGAGTGCTAAAAATCAGTCTGAGGTCCTAGAAAATCATCTTACATTCTCAAGATATTTCTTTTTAAGTCTGTAAAAACTATAGATTAGGTAAGAAATCATGAGGGCATAAAGGGCAAAAATAAGGAAGAAAGACTGAGAGAGACTTTCGCGAAACAGGCTCATACAAACAACTAGACCGCCAGAGATAGAAACTGTAGATATACGAAGTCTAGATTTCACATCAGCCCATCGAAGACGATCGTCCATGAATGATTGATCATTTGAATCTACATCACAAGTTGCTTTTCGAAAAACAGTATAAGAACAATTTTCCACAAATTCCCATCCTCTATCCTTAATACTTTGTAAATCTATCTCATTTTTTCTAAGGTAGCTAGTATTCCACACACGGTAAATTACATCATCTGATCGGCATGGTTCAAAATAGAAAAAGCCAAAACGATTGGCTTTAAATTTCCAACCTTTCAAATGCATCTCATGCAAATAATCTTCTACCTTATCCAAATCAAAAATGGTAAACATTCGAAATTGTACTTTGCTTTTCATTGTCTAACCTCCAAAATGGTTTTATTTATCAGATAATTCTCTCCACTTTTGAAACAATCTCCAAAAAATATAAGAAATCTGAATCGCGAAAACTATCAATAAAGTACAGTCTATGATAACAATCAAAAACATTCCCCAACTGAAAGAACTACCTCCACTGACAAACTTTGAGAAAATCGGTAGTAGAGCTGAAAAGAGAAGCAAAATAGGAAGCATCCGCATTGTTAAAATCTTCTTGACCATTGCTAACTTCCCTGTCGCGTCATTATAAATTTCAAACTCGGCATCCGACTCAACTCCAGAATAAAGCTTTCTAAAGTAGGAAAAACCATTAAAGTCTGTAATATGCTCCCAGCCACAATCTTTAAATAGTTGTAAATAGGAAGCTCTCTCTGACTTTTTCATAGGATAAAAGTCCAACTGATAAACCACCTGCTCCGGTTGGCACTTTTCAAAAGTATACTTAACCGCAACTACTAAGTTAGAATAACTTACTTCCTTAAGTTTCCAGCCCTGAGCATGCATTTCTCCGAGATAGAGAGCTTCTCTATCATAATCCGCAATGGTAGCAATTCTATAAACAACTTTCTTTTCCATCAAAGCTCCTCCCGACTGTTTCTATAGAGCCGCTCAATACGTTTCAACTCAATCTCTAAAACTTTTCGGCCCAAGTCTGTTATCTGATAGATTTTACGTTTCTCCTCTTCTCGGACAAAGGAAACCAAACCATCCTTTTCCATCTTCGATAGGGTTCCATACATAGTTCCAGGACTAATGGATACTTGCGAATCTGTCATCTCTTTGACCTTTTGTGTAATACCATAACCATGGTTCTCCTTTTGCAGACAGAACAGAATATAAAAACCCGTTTCAGTCATGGGAAGGTAAACCCGCCTAATCTTATCTGTTAATTCCATTTAATCAGACCTCCTATTCAGTTCGATATATCGCACCTCGTTATATAAAATATATCACACCTCGATATAAAATGCAAGAAAAAAAGATTGTCCTCACGGACAATCTTTCTGATTTATCATTAGTATAGATCTAGGTAGTTATCAATTTCCCATTGTGAAACGAAGGTTGCATAGCTTGCCCACTCAATTCGTTTGGCTTCAAGGAAGCTAGTGTAGATGTGTTCACCTAGAGCTGCTTTAACCACTTCGTCTTCTGTCATGGCCTTCAAAGCGTTGTGAAGAGTTGATGGAAGGTCTGTGATACCAGCCTCTTTACGCTCTTCTGCAGTCATGATATAGATGTTTTCTTCGATTGGCGCTGGTGCTTCGATTTTGTTTTCAATACCGTGCAAACCAACTTCCAAAAGAACAGCCATTGCGATATATGGGTTTGCCATTGGGTCTACTGAGCGCAATTCCAAACGTGTTCCCATTCCACGAGTAGCAGGAACGCGCACCAACGGTGAACGGTTACGACCAGCCCAAGCGATGTAAACAGGTGCTTCATACCCTGGAACCAAACGTTTGTATGAGTTAACGGTCGGGTTCATGATAGCTGTGTAGTTGTAGGCATGCTTGATCAAACCACCAAGGAAATGATAGGCTGTTTCTGACAATTGCATTCCTTTTGGATCATTTGGATCAAAGAAAGCGTTGTTCCCTTTATCATCAAACAAGGACATATTGCAGTGCATTCCTGAACCAGCGATACCAAATTTAGGTTTAGCCATAAAGGTTGCATACAAACCGTGTTTACGAGCAATGGTTTTCACAACGAGTTTAAAGATTTGAATCTTGTCACATGCACGAAGAACTTCATCATACTTAAAGTCAATCTCATGTTGACCTACGGCAACTTCGTGGTGACTGGCTTCTACTTCAAATCCCATTTTAGTCAAGACATTTACAATCTCACGACGGGTATTATCCGCAAGGTCTGTAGGCGCCAAATCAAAGTAACCACCCTTGTCATTCACCTCAAGAGTTGGGTCTCCATTTTCATCCAGCTTAAATAGGAAGAATTCTGGTTCCGGACCAAGGTTGAAAGATTTGAATCCAACTTTCTCCATGTGATGAAGAGCTCGTTTAAGGTTGCTTCGAGGATCTCCAGCAAATGGCTCTCCTTCTGTTGTATAGACATCACAAATCAATCCTGCGACACTACCGTTCTCATCTCCCCAAGGGAAGACAGTCCATGTGTCCAGGTCAGGGTACAAGTACATATCTGATTCATTGATACGAACAAACCCTTCAATAGAAGATCCATCAAACATAGCCTTGTTTGACAAGACCTTGTCTAGTTGTTCATCTGTAGCAGGAATTTCGACGTTTTTCATGGTTCCCAAAATATCTGAAAACATGAGACGGATAAAGGTTACATTTTTTTCCTTAACTTCACGACGAATATCTGCAGCTGTGATTGGCATGGTTTTTCTCCTTATATATGACGACTAGCGGTTGCCTAACCGCGACCAAAAGGCGATTGTTGAGAAGCAAAGCGACTTTGTTGAAGAACCTCATTCCGAAGGGCCCGACGCACCTCAGTTTGACTGACTGGTTTCTTGGCTTTCGCCTCACGTTCGGCATATTTTTTCTTGATAGCAGCAATGTTAAGACCTTCAGAGATATAATCTTTAATTTCAAGCAATCGATCCATATCATTCAAAGAATACATACGGCGATTACCTTCGTTTCGATCAGGTTTTATCAACTCTTGATCTTCATAATAACGAATTTGACGCGCCGAAAGATCGGTCAGCTTCATAACACTACCAATGGGGAAAACTGCCATATTGCGACGAAATTCTTTTTCCTTCATGTACACTTCCTTCTTTCTGTCTATTATAGTCTAAAAAAATTCAATCGTCAATCAATAATGTTATATCTTGTGACATTATTTTGTCTTTTTCAGTAAAATGCTCCGTAAACGATCAATATCGTAATTTACAAGAATTGCTGCAAAAACACCCATAAAAGTTTCAAATACACGAGCAAATACGTACAAAACAGTCTCTCCACTCGGAATTGATAAGGTAATAATCAACATAGCCGCAACTCCACCGATAACTCCTGACTTATTGTTCATGGCAACATTTGTCATAATGGTTAACATGGTACAAATTGGAACTACAAGAAGAGTTACCCAAAAGGCTCCATGAAAAAAGTTATTTAGGAGGAAGAACATCAGCGCATAAAAACCACCGATACTATTCCCTAAAATACGTGATGTCCCAAAGTGGACACTTTTATCAAAGTCTTCTCTCAAGCTAAAAACGGCTGTAAGAGCCCCAATCTGAAGTCCCTTCCATCCAAAAAAACCAAAAATCATGAGGACCAAAAAAACAGCGATTCCTGTTTTAAACGTTCGCATCCCTAACTTAAACTTAGATTTATCAAATGTATACTTTTTAAAATAACTCATAGGCTCATCTTTCTTTTTTCCATTTTATCATAATTTTACTTTTTTGAGAAAAGGATTCCTCAATTGAAGAAAATAGGAACTAAAAAGAGAAGGGTATAAATCCTTCTCTTTTATATTCCAATATTCTATTTTAGAATAAATACATGAAAGCCAAGGTCACGAGACTAGCAAGCAAGCCCACTCCCCAGAAGAAGAAATCGACCTTCCACTCACTCCAGGCTTGGCCTTTACCTGAAAATCCACCCAACTCAAAATGGTGATGAACTGGTGTCATCCGGAAGATACGTTTTCCTCCAGTCAACTTAAAGTAGGTAACTTGCATCATGACAGATGTTGTTTCAAAAACATACACTATCCCAATCAAGAGCAAGGTCCATTCTTGGTGTAACGCCATAGAAATAGCGGCCAACATTCCTCCAAGAGCAAGACTTCCCACATCTCCCATAAAAACTTTAGCAGGCTTATGGTTAAAGACAAAGAAACCAAGAAGACCACCAATCATGGCAAGAATCACTAGGAGAATATCCAATTGGTTTTGTACATAAGCAATGACTCCATAGGCAGATAGGCTAATCACTACTGAGATACTTGCCAACCCATCAATTCCGTCAGTCAAGTTAACAGCATTCGAAAAACCAACTAACCAGAAGAGAGCAAAGAAAATGTAAAGAACGCCTAGGTGCAATGGATACCCAAATACATTTAAGACATCCCCTCCTCTTTCATAAAAGAGATAGAAGATAACTCCTCCTACTAATTGAAGCAAGAGCTTTTGTTTAGGATTGAGCCCTTCATTGATTTTACGAAAAACCTTGAGGAAATCATCTAAGAAGCCAACCAAACCATACAAAACGAGAATAAAGAGGATCATTCCGACATTGTTGGTTAGTTGATTAGTCAAAAGTGCAAGAACTAAACTAACTAAAACACTTGTTACGAGGAAGACTATTCCTCCCATTGTTGGCGTCCCAGCTTTTGCTTGGTGCTGTTTAACATCCTCATGCATCTGTTGGCCTGTAATTTGCGCCTTTCTATAAAATTGGATAAAGGCCGGAATTCCTACTAAAGTTAGTAAAAATGTCACAATTCCAGCACTAATAGAAATAAACATATTAGTCTCCTAAAGTTAATTTAATTTTTTTAATGTTTTTGATAGCTGTATTAGTCCGAACATCTTGCTTCTGAACAACGGAACCTGAACCTTCAAATTCCAGTTCAATATCCAACCATTTAGCAAAGGTCTCGGCAGTCTCTTTTTTCCAGCCATACATGTCTGGAATTTCTTCTACCTTATCCGATAAAAGGAGAACTTGTTGGTTTGGTGCAAGATTGGTCCCTTCTTCTACAGAAGTCTCTTTAATCTTTGTTCCAGTACCTACAACGATTGGTTGCACAATATTTCGGCGTAAGGCTTCCGCCAACTCACCAGGTGAAATATCCTTGATGCTAGGCATTGCATAAGAAGATTCTGTCGTAACTTTATCTAAATTTTTGGCTGGAGATTGAAGATTGAGAGATTCTTTCATAGCTGAAGCCCGCTCCAAGATTGGGGTGGCAAATTCTCCCAACTGGATACCTGAATAATGCTCAGGCTGTTGAACCGTTACATACAAGATAAAATCAGGATTTTCAGCAGGATTCATAGTCACAACTGAGAAAATATAATTGGTAGAACCAACCAAGTATCCTCCATTTTTCTCATCAGCGATTTGAGCCGTACCGGATTTAACTGCTACATTTTGTCCAGGAACTGTTATAATTGGCTTTCCTGTGTAGTGATTATACATAGTTCCATATAGAGGGTCCGTCCCAACTAAGATCATGTGATTTCGAGTTGTGCTTGCTGCCTCTTTGGAAACAGGATTTCCTACTATTTCTTTTTGTGACTTACGTACAGACTGATTGTTAGTATCATAAATAGCACTTATAAATTTTGGCTCCAGCATAACTCCATCATTAGCAATAGCTGTAAAGGCACGAAGCATTTGTGTTTGTGTCACTGAAATTCCTTGCCCAAATGAGCTTTGAGCAATACTAACAATATTATCAGCTGGAAGTTGACCAGCGTATTCATCTGTCAAGCCAAAGCGAGTTGGAACCCCAAATTTAAAGCGTTTTAGATAATCCAACCAAGTAGCATCTCCCATTTTTTGTTCAAGTAGACTCATTCCAACATTACTGGAGTGAGCGAAACCTTGTAAGAAAGTCATCATCCCACCAGTAGTCAAACCATCATTAACATCCCAATCTCGAGTCGTCGCATCCGCTATTTTGAATTCACTGCTATTGAAGTATTCTCCACTTGGGAAGGTATTATTATCAATAGAAGAAGCTAACGTCATAACCTTCATGGCTGATCCTGGTTCATAGTTACTTTGATAAAGAATATCACGCCAAACAAAGTCCTCAGTGATTCCTTCTTTAGTATCTGCATTAAAGGTAGGTCGTTGGGTGGTAGCGAGGATTTCACCGGTCTTTGCACTGACCAAGGTCGCGGTCATATACTTACCTTTTACTTTTTCTAGAAAGGCATCCATCTGAGTTTCCATGAAAGATTGTAGCGGACTAGACAATGTTGTATAAACATCCTTGCCATCCACAGTTTGTTGCGATACCAGTTCTGTACCTGGTACGATATTTCCTACACGGTCTTTTTCATAGGTAATAATACCGTCTGTCCCAGCAAGAATGGTATTTAAAGAACTCTCCAAACCAGAAGTCCCTAACAAACTCTTACTACCATCCTCATTTTCATGAAGTTGGGCTAAGCCAATAAAGCTAGAAGCAAATTGTCCATTTGGATAGCTTCTATTTGGACTAGTCGTAAAATTAATACCCTCAACCTTAGCAGATTCTAAGTCCTGTTTAATGGACATCATATTAGCATAGGTAATCCCATTCCCTTTAGCACCAAAAGAAACCTGTTTGAGATTTGGTTGAGAGAGTTGGTCTTTGACGTAAGTCTCCTCCATATCTAAGTATTTATGAAAAATTTCTGCCACTTTGTTGTACTGAGATTCTTCTACATAAAGAACATCACCATTAGCGGACTTATATTCTTTATCTATTACAGCATAAACATTATAGGAGGTTGCATCTTCTGCAATCGGAGTTCCATTACGATCATAAATGGTTCCCCTCTTAGCAGGGACTGTTCGTGTTGTTTGATGAACCTTATAAGCTTCTTTGACCAGGTCAACACCAAACTTCTTTCCCGTACCAATAATCACCGCAAAGTTAACCAAAAAAACAGCAAAGAGAATGACAGCTAAGAGACTAAGGCTTTTTCCAACTCGTCTGCGGTTTTCTAGAGGAGTTCTGCGATTCTTAATGGCAAAGTGTACTATTTTTTCTTTCCATGTTTTCATATATTACTCCGCCGATCGAATATTTTCATTATTCAATTGCAAGTCTTGTGAATTTGCAATTCCGGTCAAACGTTCTGATCGGATTAATTCGTTAACTTCTTGTTTGGCATCATCTAGCTCTGTCTTTTTTTCTTCAATTTGTGCATTGACTCTTGTCAAATCACTCTGGACCTGAAATAGTTTTGTCTGCATATAGACTACACTAATTGCTAAGACAAGGGCTGTGATGGCAATTGAAAGGTAAAAGGCCTTTTCAACACGTGAAAATTTTTTTATACGAGCTTGTAGCAATTGGCTCGTTGTTCCTCTGTTTTCTGCCATTATTTCCTCTTACTTGTGAATTTTTCTTGCCACTCGAAGCTTGGCTGAGTGGGAACGATTATTGGCTTCCAATTCTTCCTTGCTTGGTAAAATCGGTTTCCGAGATACCAATTCCATTTTGGGCTTGAGATCGTCTGGGATGAAAGGCAAACCTTTAGGAACTTCAACTGTGGAAGCTTCCTTAAATAACTGTTTGGTCAAGCGGTCCTCCAGCGAATGGAAGGTAATCACTGATATTCTGCCATCTAGAGCCAGCATATCCATAGCCTGCTGGATTGATTCATCTGCAGCACCCAGTTCATCATTGACCTCTATACGGATAGCTTGGAAAATTTGTTTGGCTGGGTGGCCTTTTTTCTTGAGCTCCTTTGCCGGTTTGGCAGATTTAATAATCTCTGCCAATTCCGTCGTGGTCTCAATCGGTTTCTGTTCACGCGCCTGTTCAATTTTTCGAGCAATCTGTTTGGAAAACTTGTCCTCTCCATATTTGAAAAAGATTCTTACCAAATCATGGTAGTCGTAGTGATTAACGACTTCATAAGCGGTCAAACTAGCTTCCTGATTCATGCGCATATCCAGCGGTGCATCCTTCTTATAGGAAAAACCACGTTCACGCTGATCCAACTGCGGGCTTGACACACCTAAATCATAACAAATTCCATCAATTTCAGTCACACCTAAGTCATGTAAGCGGTCCTTCAAATGACGGAAATTATCCTTGATGAAGGTGACCATGCCCTTTTCAATGTAAGGCGCCAAACGTTTTTGTGCATTATCAATAGCGTTTTGGTCCTGGTCAAAGGCATATAAATGCCCCTTCTCACTTAACTTACTTAATAAATACTCGCTGTGTCCTGCTCCTCCCAAGGTCGCATCAACGTAAATACCATCAGGTTTTACATCTAGCATATCAATGGTCTCATGGAGCATGACCGTTACATGATGAAATTCTTTTGTCATATCTTATCTATTTTACCACAAATCCGACTAGCTTGCACTCACTAAAGCTAAAACATTCCACTGTTGCTTTATTCCTTATACTCGACAGGCTTCTCAGCTACTTGAGCTAGCCCTGAGTCTACTTCTGGATTCAGGTGATGATGAACTGCCTCTGCCACTGCTCTTGGTATACCAACAGCGACAATCTCATCCACACTGGCTTCCTTGATTTTTGTCAGAGATTTGAAATATTTCATCAAATTCTGCTTGCGTTTTGGACCCAAGCCTTCAATTCCATCCAATTGAGAGGAGAAGGAATTTTTAGAACGTAGTTGTCGGTGGAAGGTAATGGCAAAGCGGTGGACTTCATCCTGAATGCGTTGCAGGAGGAAAAATTCTTGAGAATTGCGAGACAACTCTACCACCTCAAGTGGGTCTCCAAAGAGCAATTCATGGGTTTGGTGCTTGTCATTCTTTTGCAGGCCTGCGATCGGAATATCTAACCCCAACTCTTCTTGAATGACCTGTTTAGCGATATTGACCTGACCCTGACCACCATCGATGACGATTAAATCTGGTGGTGTCAAACCGTCACGCTGGACTCGTCCATAACGTCTACGAATAACCTCTCGCATACTTGCATAGTCATCTGGTCCGACCACAGTCTTGATTTTATACTTACGGTAATCCTTCTTGCTCGGTTTTCCGTTAACAAAAACAACCATGGCAGAGACTGGACTAGTCCCCATAATATTAGAGTTATCAAAAGACTCGATACGGACTGGGGTTGGAATTTGTAGAAGTCGTCCAAGATTTTCAATAGCTCCTTGAGTCTTTTCAACTGATTTCTCTAACAGATTAAACTTCTGCTCTAAACTAACACGAGCGTTTTTGATAGCCAGATTAACCAGTTGCTTCTTCTCCCCTCGTTGGGGCTTGAGAACCTTTGTATCCACCAAAGCCTTGATAGCTTCTTCGTCAATATCTTGAGGGATCAGGATTTCATTGGGAATCAGGTGAGATTTCTCCTGGTAAAATTGCCCCACATAGGTCAAGAAATCCTCGTCTGGATCGTTGTAGTAAGGGAAGAGATTGACATCGCGTTCAATCAGTTTACCTTGACGGACAAAGAAAACCTGAACACACATCCAACCCTTATCCACGTAGTAACCAAATACATCACGGTTTTGGAGGTCTTTAGCCATGACTCGTTGCTTAGTCCGAAGGGTGCCAATAGCCTGAATCAAATCACGGTATTCCGCGGCACGTTCAAACTCCATACTTTGGGCTGCCACAGCCATCTTCTCCTTGAGGTCATCAATGATTTTATCGTCTTGTCCCTTGAGAAAATCAGAGACTTCTTGGGACATAGCTTTAAAATAAGCTTCATCCTTGCGACAAACCGTATGAGCCATACACTGGCCGATATGGTAATAAAAACAAACCTTAGAAGGAGGATTGGTACACTTGCGAAAAGGGAAAATCCGATCCAGAAGTCGCTTGATTTCATTGGCCGCCCCCACATCAGGATAGGGACCAAAATAGAGTCCTCCGTCTTTCTTAACCTGACGGGTAATAATCAAACGAGGATAACGCTCATTGGTAATTTTGATAAAAGGATAGGACTTATCGTCCTTGAGCATAATATTGTATTTAGGCTTGTTTTCCTTAATCAGGTTGATTTCAAGTAGAAGAGCCTCAATATTGGACTCCGTAACGATAAACTCAAAATCCACAATTTCAGATACTAAGGCTTCTGTCTTGGTATCATGACTTCCACGGAAATAGGACCGTACACGATTACGCAGATTTTTAGCCTTCCCCACATAGATGATGGTCCCATTCTTGTCTTTGTGGATGTAACAACCTGGACTAGTTGGCAAGAGCTCCAGTTTTGATTTGATCAAGTTATTCATAGTTCCATTATAGCAAAAACTCCTTACCATTGCTGACATCAAGAAGTCCTATTTGAGCTTAAAAACACTTATTCTCCAGAGCCGTAAAGTTTCTGAACTGCTTGAACATCTTGAGCCTGAATACCATAGTATGACCCCGCTGGCTGCATGACCGAAACTTCATTGGTATGTTCCAAACCAATGGCATGCCCTAGCTCATGCTCTGCTGTATGCAAGATGCGGTCGTAGGTATAGCCATAGTTTTGATTAGATAAATAATAATGATTCAGGCGAACGGTCACTGAAATGAATTGTTTGGTTAGGAGGTTTGTCTGACTCTCCGCCTCACCTGCTACAGCTGTCGAACCATCATTCATTTTGGTAGCGAAAATATTGGCCTTATCCGCTTCTGTTACAAGCTCAAAGTTAAAAGCCCCTGTCTGGTTCCAGTTAGCAATAGCTTCAAGGTAGGCCTTTTGGAAAGTGGCATCCATTTGAGGATCAATATAGATAGTTGCTTGCGCCTTTGACCATTTTGCTCCTGAATCTTGATGATGATCTGTCTGAGACAAACCTTGCAACTTGCCAGTTTCTTGCCATTGTTGCCAACCTGCTTGGCCGACTTGGACCACTTTGCTAACTTGATTTAAAGTAGCAGGTAAATCACCTGTCACATACCAGAGAATCCCAAAAGTGATGAGAATGAAGAAGATAAGCGTCCATACAAGGCGCCAAAACATACGCAAAATCCCTAGTAAAAACCGACATAACACACGAATAATCCAGCCCATAATTGCCCACCTTTCTAAAATAATAAGAACCCATCTTTAAGCCATGGATTCCCATTCTAAAGATAGATTCTTTATTCTACTAAAACAAACTGAAAGAAAGCTAAAATTAAGACAAGCGTTCTTCCAAAACAAAATCGATTGGCAAAGTAGCTAAAAAGCGTTCCAATTGTTTTTCCCAATAATACCACTCGTGGTTACCCGCACTATGACTATAAGTCACATCAAAACCAAGTTTCTTGAGATTCTTCACTGCTAGATTATTGGCAGAATAGAGATAATCTTGTTCGCCACACCAAACCCAGAGTTTGGTCTCCTTGTCTGACTTTTTGGCAAGAGTCTCAAGTGAGTAAGGGCTATTCACCCAATCATTAACTTTGCCAAAAACACCTCGCCAGTAGGCACGCGTTCCTAAATCTTGACTCTCAGGAGAAAACTCTTCAAAACTAAGAGCACCAGAAAAACTAGCTGCATGGGAGAAACGGTCAGTTGACAGTGCTAACTTAAAGGAACCGTAGCCACCCATTGATAAACCAGCAATGAAGGTTTTATCTCGCTCGTTGGTCATATTGGGGAAGAAGCGTTTGAGCACCTTAGGCAATTCTTCTGCTAGAGCTGTGTAATAGTTATAGCCATACTGAGTATCTGTATACCAGCCATTGTTTGTATTTGGCATGACAACAATCAGATTGGTCCCACGTAGCAAGCGCTCTACATTGGTCCGCTTGAGCCAACTATTGTGGTTTCCAGACATCCCGTGAAGGAGATAGAGAACTGGAATATCTTTACTGTTTGGCTCTGTCACCCGAGATGCATCCGGATAGAGTACATTTACTCCCCACTCCATACCTAAAACTTCTGAGTAATACTCAATCTTCATTACTGCCATAACTTGCTCCTTATTGGTTTGAGATAAGAAAAAGCCGAAACTCGACTTTCTCTCTTGCTATTTAATCCTTATTTTGCTTCCATGACCACTGGTAAAATGGCTGGACGACGTTTCGTTTGTTCAAAAAGGAATTTAGCCAAATTGTCACGGACCTTACCTTTAAGATCAGCCCAGTCAAAGTCCTCCCCTTGGAGATAGTCTTCAACTGTTTGGTTCACCAACTCTGTACTTTCGCGCAGAATATCTCGACTCTTCTTGAGATAGACAAAACCACGTGTATGCACTCGTGCTTTGGCAATGATTTTCTTCTCACGACGGTTAACAGTGATAGCCACGATAAAAATACCATCTTCTGACAAGACCTTACGGTCACGAAGAACAACATTACCAACATCCCCAATAGCATTTCCGTCAATCAAGACATCACCTGCAGCAACTGCACCAGACGGGACAAAGTCCCCATGTTCATAAGACATGGTTGTGCCCTTTTTCGGGATAAAAATGCGTTCTGGCAACAACCCAACTGCCATAGCAGCCTTAGCATGAGCATCCAACTCACGGTATTCACCTTGGATTGGGAAAAGATACTGAGGTTGTAAAAGATTAATCATCAATTGAAGATCACGCGCATTCCCATGTCCTGATACACGTAAACTTTGAGTAATCGGTTTAACGACACCACCAGCTTGGTAGACCATATTTTCTACACGTGCCATAACAGCTTCTTTAGCGATTGATGGCGTTGTAACGATATAAACCAAGTCTCCATCCTTGATTTCAACATAGCGGTGACGACCAATGGACATTTTACGGAGTCCATTAATCGGTTCACCCATACGACCGGTTTCAAGGATAATTAATTCGTGGTCTTCAAAACGAGACATATCTTTAGGTTTAATCAAGAGACTTTCGTTAGCCAATGACAATTTTTTCAAGCGAATAGCTGTACGAACGATATTTTCAATATCAAATCCAGTCAAAACAACGCGACGTCCTGTATCTGCAGCAGCATCAAAGACTTGCTGAATGCGAGAAAGGTTACTTGCAACAGCAGCTACAATGATACGTCCATCCCAGTCAGAAATGGTTTGCGTAATTTCATCACCAACTTCACTTTCGCTAGCTACTTGAATATTACTGTCTGCGTTTGCTGAGTCGCTTAGAAGAGCTAAAACTCCTTCGCGACCAATTTCTGCTAAACGACCAAAGTCAGTCGCATATGATTCGCTAGCCGTTTGGTCAAATTTGAAGTCCCCTGTATAAACGATACTTCCTTCAGATGTTTTTAAAACGACACCCAGACTCTCTGGGATAGAGTGAGTTGTGTGGAAGAAGGAAACCTCCGTACCGCCAAAGTCGATTTCTGTATTTTCATCAATAACATGGAAGTCATCGAATTTTTTAGCACTATCATTTCCTTTAACAAAAAGCTTAGCAAGCTCAATTGTCAACTCTGAACCAAAAACAGGAACTTTCACTTCTGACAAAAGATAAGGAAGAGCTCCAATCGCATCCGCATGTCCGTGCGTTAAAAAGACACCTGCAATACGGTCGCTATTTTCAAACAGATATTCCATATTTGGAATAACGACATCGACACCCAACTGCTCATTTTCAGGATATTTTAAACCTGCATCTAAAACAAAGATTGAATCGTTAATTTCTGCGATGTACATGTTTTTCCCGTTTTCACGAACACCGCCTAAAGTTGTTAATTTAATATTGGTCATTTTCCCTCCGAAGTATTACTATAACGTGTTTGTAGAGTCTTCACAACTCTCTTTTTGTAAAAGTCCAATTTACTTTTATCCGAATCTTTTCCTCTCATTATACCATTTTTTTACTAATTTTCAAAATGAAGATAGGATTTCAACTAGAGAACATTCACCACTGATAAAGGAAGTTACTCAGAAATAAAAAAAGATTTAGAAATTCTAAATCTTTTTTTATTTCTAGTTTGGATAAATGTATCTTACAGTACCTTTTGAAGCTGTTGGATTAAACCATCCACGGTAATTTCCGATTGGTTGAGTACCACTACCATCATAGTTTGCTTCCAATACCTGGATAGAATTTTCACTTTGTACATCTGTCACATAAGCAACGTGTCCATATTCACCACCGTCCCAAACGGCGATTGCGCCTACTACAGGCACAGTTCCTGTCCTAAAACCTTGTGCACTAGCATAGATTGCCCAAGTGTTGGCATTTCCCCACCAGTTGCTAGCCCAAGGAGCCATTTCTTTCACGCCCCATGTACACTGACCAATAGGGTATGAGTTCCCGTAGTTTGTAGGAGTATTTATGACAACATCATCAGCTGCTACCCCATTCACAGTACTTGTTGCTTCATAAGCCGGAGCATTATATGTATAGCTAACTTGAGTTGGACCACTCACTTCTAGCACATCACCAGGGTGGATGGTATCAAAAATGCTTTTCCCATTATTAGCTGCCAACTCATAAGGATCCATACCATTTGCAGTAGCAATACCAAAAAATGAATCACCATCTTGGACAACGTAAGAAGCTGCGCTAACAGTTTGAGCACCAACCGTCGCAAAAATAGCTGTAGATGTTAAACCAAGAGTCAGTTTAGCAACTGTTTTTTTCATAACAATTTTCTCCTAAAATTTTATTGATAATTTTTTTTATGTTGATAAGAGAATCATACCTGATTTACATGTCAGTTGTTTTAGATTTTTGTTGTAGTCATGTTACAAATCTGTATACTTTTACTACATAAAGTTAAAAATCACTTACAAAAAGAGACTGAAATAGGTTACTTCAGCCTCCTTATATTTATTTTTTCATCAAGAAATCATAGATTTCCTGTACTGTACCTAGTGCCATCATTTCTTGGTCTTTAACAGTTTGCTTAAGATTTTGATAAATCTGACTTTCAGCAATATCCCGTTTAGTCGCATCTTTATTAACCCTCATCACACCATTTTCAATGGTGACAAAACCAAGCTCTTCAAAAATTTGAATCATCTTGACGAGTAAGATTTGCTCAATTTTGAGATAGGTTGATAAGTCCTTGAGTTTATAACGAATATCAAATTCTGGGAACTGATAGATCGTCTTATAGAGCTTTGCGAATTGCTCTCTTGTGCCATAACCTGTCAAATAGTATGCTTTAGCGATATCATTTTTAAAGTAAATAGCAGAGAAATCCTGTTCTTGCAACACTTGTTTGAGAAGACTGAGATCCTCGGGAATATTTTTTACAACGATTGCTGGGCTAGAAAGCATTTCTGGCAAAGCACTGGTAAAATCTAGGACAGGTACTCCCTCTGGTATCTCTACACTCTTACTACGGATGTTAAAAAGTTGAACACCGTCCACACGGGCATCTACCATCATCAACTGGAGGGTTGTTTGCCCATTCCATTGGTTAACAGAAAGGGTAACTGCCAATTCCAGTTGTTTTACCTGAGAAAACTCTGTAGCCTTTGATCCTTGACCAAAAGCTACTACCTCAAAGCTCGCGGTCCCTTTGGAAATCTTTAATTTTAGATGACTATCTCCCGCTCCCATAGAACGAGCATTTTCAACTTGAAAATCTCGAATATAAAAAACAGGTTTTTGGTTATCCATTCCAAAAGGGGCTAATCGTTCAAAGCTTTTAACCGTCTCTAAACTTAGGCTTTCCAAATCTAATTCTTCATCTAGATATAATGTATTCTTGCCTTTGGCATCTATCCCTTTGTCTTTTACATAGGTTTCTAAAATTTCCGATAAGGCGTCTAGCTGTTCCGCTTCAAGTGTCATACCTGCAGCGCCTGCATGCCCACCAAAGGCGATAAAAAGTTCCCGATGCGGATCCAAGGCTTCAAAGATATCGACGGCTTCAATACTTCGAGCACTCCCCTTGGCACGGCCATCTTCAATATTCAGAACAATAACTGTCTGCCCTAATTCTTCCAACAAGCGCCCAGCTACAATTCCAAGCACTCCTGGGTTCCAACCTTCTTTGGCTAAAACTTGAACACTTTTATTAGGGTCTACCAAGCTTTTAGCTTCTTCATAAATGGCTTGAACTATTTCCTTGCGTTCTTCATTTTTATCTTGAATCATGAGGGCAATCTCACGCACCTCTTCATCATCAAAGCCAGTTAGTAAGTCAATAGCCGGATTGGGATCATCCAAGCGTCCTAGCGCATTCAAACGAGGAGCTAGTTGAAAACCAACTGTCTCTTCTGTAAGGTCACTACTAGAAATCCCTGCAATTTCAAATAGTTCTTGGAGGCCTAGTCTTTGGGTATTGCGCAAAACTTCTAGACCATATTGAACCATAATACGATTTTCATCCGTCAAGCTGACCATATCGGCAATTGTCCCAATAGCAACCAAATCAAGCAACTCAACCTGTACTTCCTCCAAGAGGGCACAAGCTAGTTTAAAAGCCACTCCACAACCAGCTAAATGTTTAAAAGGATAGTCTGATTCAGGATGCTCCGGATGAACGATTGCATAAGCATCAGGTAAAACCTCTGGTAGAGAATGGTGATCCGTTACAATAACATCTACTCCCATAGATTGAGCCAAGTCAATAGCCTCATGGCCTGCAACTCCATTATCTACAGTTACAATCAAGGATATCCCTTGTTGCTCAATGAAGTACTTGTAAACACTAGCATTAGGACCATAACCATCTGTAAAACGATTAGGAAGATAGACTAAACACTCGGCTCCTAATTGTTCTAATGTTTCTTTAAGGATTGAAGCTGATGTCATCCCATCTGCATCGTAATCTCCATAAACGAGAATAAATTCACCCTGCTCTATAGCACGACGAATACGATTCACTGCCTTGTCCATATCGTGGAGAAGATAGGGATCGTGTAAATCATCTAGACTTGGTGCCAAAAAACGAGACAAACTATCTTCATCCTTAATACCACGGCTAAATAATAGACGAGCAGCTTCAGGCCCTAGCCCAGCTTTCTTGGCGATTTTTGTAAAATCCGCATCCTCAACTTGAGGTGCAAATTGCCAATTATAAGTCGGAATAATCAAAATTCATCCACTCTTTCTTACGATTCTATTCATTTATTATAACACGATTTTTAGTTTTTCTCTTGCTAATCTAACCACATTCCTGGCTAAATTCTCAGGCTACTTCAGCTAACACCCAGCATATTTAATTACGAAAAAAGCACCTAAACAACCAAGCTTTTCAGCTTAGCAATTCAGGTGTACCTTATTTTAAAATTTATTCTTTTATTCTTGCTTCTGCATCCGCCACTACTCGGGCCAGACTAGTTTGGCTTAATTCTTCTTCCATGGCTTCTTGAATTTTATCTAACTTTTCATCTAAAACCCCATGGATATTGGATCCTACTGGACAGTCAGGATTAGGATTATCATGGAAACTAAAGAGTTGTCCAGTCTTTCCAAGGCATTCCACCGCTTGATAAATATCCAAAAGACTAATACCCTCAAGATTTTTGATAATCTCTGCCCCTCCAGTTCCACGCGCGACGGAAATCAAGTCTGCTTTTTTCAGTTGGGACAAAGTTTTTCGGATAATAACAGGATTGACTCCAACACTACTAGCTAGAAAATCACTAGTCACCTTGCTTTCCTTCCCTTTTAGGGCAATAATTACCAACATATGTGTCGCAATGGTAAATCGGTTTGAAATTTGCATGCAGTCCTCCTTTATTATTAACAAAGCTCATTCTTCTCTTATATTTATTATATCTCCTATAGTTGTAATGTCAAGAGTTACGACTAAGCCAGTCGTCCAATTCAACATCATGTCCTTGACTCTGGGCGATTTCGTGCAACAAGTCCTGATTATGGGTATGGTGAATTCCATTGACTAAGCTTTCATAGTATACCTCATAGTAGGGCAATTTCAAATCTCTAGCCAATTGTAATTCTGACTCAACATCGTAATCAACACGACGAAAATCTATATCCTTCAAACCTTTTTCATCAAAATCCAAAATCATATATTGCGCCCGCAAATCCTCACGTAGACTTGCTGATAAAAAGAAGGGTTGCCCAATTGAGCCTGGATTTAAAATGAGTTGTCCCTCGCTCCCATAGCGAAGAAATTGCTGGTGAATATGCCCATAAATCGCAATATCACAGTCAGGATTGGTTACCAAACGGTCAAAATCCTCCTGCTTGCCAAGATGGATCAGTTCTCTTCCCCAATTTTTATCCGGCAAATGATGACTTATCCCTACCTTCAGATTTCCAAACTGTCGGTGTGTGTGCATGGGAAAAGCCTGTAGAGCTTCAATATCATCTAGACTAATTTCTTCCATAATATACTGGCATTGGCGCAAGAGGTAGCGATGGCTAGGTCTACTTGTATCTAATTTTCGATGAGCAGCTCGCCATAAACTCTCTTCCCAATTTCCCAGAACTCGAATCGTAATCGGGAAGTCCTCTAATTGTCTGAGAATATTTTTTCGTCCTGTCCCAGGCATGAGAATATCTCCCAAGAGCCAGTATTCCTCAGCTCCTGCCTTCTCTGCATCTGCTAAAACAGCTTCCAGTGCTCTTGTATTTCCATGGATATCTGAAAGTACCGCAATTTTTGTCATATAATCCCCTCTTGCATTCTCTCCTTTAATTATAGCACTCTCAAAATCAAAGTCAAAAAGCATTTTTACTATCATGTTTTACTTTACTTTTTTAGTGAAAAGGATTACAATGAAGGTGATAAGAAATGAGGAGGTTTTTGCTATGACACAACGTTACGAAAACATCATGGTAGCAGTCGACGGTTCTAAAGAAGCTGATTTGGCTTTTATCAAAGGAGTTCAGTCAGCATTACGTAACCAGGCTAAATTAACCATTGCGCATGTAATCGATACTCGTGCTCTTCAAAGCATTTCAACATTCGATGCAGAAGTTTACGAAGAGTTACAAGTCGAGGCACAAGAGTTAATGGCAGAATATGAAAAGCGTGCAAGAGACGCTGGTCTTAAAGATATTCAAGTTGTCATCGAAATGGGAAATCCTAAAACTCTTTTGGCTAAAACAATCCCTGATCAAGAACACGTTGATTTGATTTTGGTTGGAGCAACAGGGCTTAACGCCTTCGAACGTTTGCTTGTCGGATCTTCATCAGAATATATCCTACGCCATACAAGCGTTGACCTTCTCGTCGTCCGAGACAAGGATAAAACTTTATAATTAGACTAAAAAAAGGAGCCAGTGCGCTCCTTTTTATTGTTTATTTTTTCTTTCTTTATGACGTGCATAAGCTCTAATCTGACGCTCAAGTTCCTTTTTGATTGCAGGCTCTGGAGCGTACTTTTCTTTCCAGTTATCTGGTTTCAAAATTTTGTGGGTTACTGGATCAAAATGAGCCTTACCATCTGGGAAGATTTTACCCATGTTTGCCTGATGGACAATCTCAAAGATTCTCTCTGGGTCTACCCCCATTAAAACGAAACTTCCATAAGTAAAGTAGAGCGTGTCAATCAAAGCATCCACTTGACCAACGAGGGTTTTCTCAGCTGGTGTTGACTGAGATACTTTTTCGGCAGCTATATCAAGTGCTTGGTGTAAATCCTGCACAGCTTGTTGAAATTCCTCTTCAGAATTGCTTGCAGCACGGACAAATTCAACTAACTCTTCAATCTTAAAACCCGCACGGTGGGTCGCCCCTTCTAAATCCCAAGCTATAGGTTCTTCTTGAGTTCGCTCATCCATCATACGATGGAAGGTCTTAACCTTGTTGAAATGATAGTCACGACTGACAAAGACTTTTTCAGAAGCCAAGACTCCAAAATATTCCAAAGCCTTGTGAATCCCATCATTTTGGTTGCTGGCAGTAATATGCTTAGCAACTTCTTTTACACTGCTACTACCATTTCCCATGGCAACAGACATACCAACACCAGCCAACATTTCCAAGTCATTATCCGAGTCCCCAAAGGCCATGACTTGGTTGAGTTCAAAACCATACTCTTTTCCGACACGGCGAATCCCCTCTAACTTAGAATTCCCTTGATTGATAATATCGGCCGCGAAAGGATTACTTCTGGTGAACTTCAGTTTGTTTAATTCTTCAGCAGCATGGTTAGTCTCCTCAGGCGTCATCAACATAAGCACCTGATAGATCGGTTGGTTGATTAAGTCCAACAAATCATCTTCCTTCTGAGGAAGGGCCTTACTGACCATACGATTAAAGGAATGACTAACAGTACGAGTCAAAAATTTAGGTACAAATCGACTAACTAGCTGTGAAAGAGGGCTGAGTCCAAAGGACATAATCCGAGAACCGACAACGTCTTGTCGCGTTCCCATGGCAATCTCTTTTCGATTTTCCTTGGCATAAGAGATGATTTGTCTGAGGCTTCTCTTATCAATAGGGCTAGAAAAAAGAACACGATCTTTGTTAAAGATATATTGGCCATTGTAGGTCACTGCAAAATCCAGATCCAAATCATCCATCAAATCCTTAACAAAAAAAGGTCCTCGCCCTGTTGCTACCCCAACAAGCACCCCTTGTTCTTTCACAATCTTGATAGCTTCCTTAGTGGACTTCAAAACACTCTTACTATCATTTACAAGCGTTCCATCAATATCAAAAAAAACGGCTTTGACTTCCATCCTATCTCATTCCTTTCTTTTATGATACAATGATTATACCACAATTCAGAAAAAGTGAGTGAATCATGACTAAGAAAATCCTTGTTTTACATACTGGTGGTACTATTTCCATGCAGGCAGATGAAGCTGGAGCTGTAAGAACTAGTGCTGACAACCCTATGAATCATATCTCTAATCCACTTGAAGGCGTCGAAGTCCATTCCTTAGATTTTTTAAATTTGCCTAGTCCACACATCAAGCCCAAGCATATGTTAGCTCTTTACCAAAAGATTAAACAAGAAGCAGTTGCATACGATGGGGTTGTCATCACACATGGGACAGATACTCTAGAAGAAACAGCCTATTTTCTCGACACCATGGAGGTCCCTCAAATACCTATCGTTTTGACAGGGGCTATGAGATCTTCCAATGAACTGGGAAGTGATGGTGTCTATAACTATCTTAGCGCCTTGCGTGTTGCGAGCGATGACAAGGCTGCAGATAAGGGTGTGCTAGTCGTTATGAACGACGAAATTCACGCTGCTAAGTATGTGACCAAGACGCATACGACGAATGTTAGTACCTTTCAAACACCGACTCATGGGCCACTTGGGCTCATTATGAAGCATGAAATTCTCTACTTCAAAACGGCAGAACCTCGTGTTCGTTTTGACCTTGATCACATTCAGGGATTGGTTCCTATCGTACCTGTTTATGCAGGCATGACCGAAGAGCTTCTCGATCTGCTTCCTGTCGATCAGTTAGATGGACTGATTATCCAGGCTTTTGGAGCTGGGAATGTTCCTAAAGAAACTGCCCAAAAACTGAAATCTCTCTGTCAAACAGGACTTCCTATTGCACTCGTTTCTCGTTGTTTCAATGGGATTGCAGAACCTGTTTATGCCTATGAAGGCGGAGGTATTTGCCTTCAAAATGATGGTGTTTATTTTGTAAAAGAATTAAATGCTCAGAAAGCACGTCTTAAACTCCTTATTGCAATTAATGCTGGACTAAAGGGCGACCAACTCCGAGCATATATGGAAGGATAAGAAAAATCCCAAGAAATCAATGATTTCTTGGGATTTGTTTTTAGTCTTTACGTGTTGATTTACGCTCTGTCAAACCGTGAGGGAGAAGAACTTCACGTTCCTCCAACTCTTCTTTATGCATAATCTTCGTCAACATACGCATACTAATCGCACCAAGGTCATACAAAGGTTGTGCGATAGTTGTCAGATTTGGTCGAGTAAAGCGAGCAACTTGCGAATCATCACTCGTAATGATTTCAAAGTCTTCTGGTACTGTGACTCCATGGTCAGCTAAGCCGTTCAAGAGACCTGCCGCCAATTCATCACCAGTCACAATAGCTGCTGTTGCTTTCGAAGAAACTAAGCGTTCTGCCAAGGCATACCCATCATCATAGCGATATTTTGATTCGAATACAAGACCTTCACTATAGTTGACTCCAGCCTGTTTCAAAGCTTCCTTATAACCAACCAAGCGAACTTTACCATTAATATCATCTACTAAGGGACCACTCACAAAAGCAATCTTTTTATTACGTTTCAACAAATGACGAACAGCATCCGCAGTAGCATTCTTATAGTCGATGTTAACACTTGGAAGTTGGTGTTCAACATCCACTGTTCCTGCAAGAACGACAGGAGTACGTGAGCGTGAAAACTCTGAACGAATCTTCTCTGTCAAATGGTAGCCCATAAAGATAACACCGTCAACTTGTTTTGAAAAGAGTGTGTTCACTACGGCTACTTCTTTTTCATCATCTTCGTCACTATTAGCAAGAACGATGTTGTACTTGTACATCTCTGCGATGTCATCAATCCCTTTTGCGAGAGCAGCGAAATAAGTGTTAGTGATATCAGGAATGACAACCCCAACTGTTGTTGTTCGTTTGCTTGCCAAGCCACGGGCGACTGCATTTGGACGATAGTCCAGGCGTTCAATAACCTCTAGAACTTTCTTACGAGTGTTCTCTTTGACGTTTTTGTTGCCATTGACTACACGACTAACGGTTGCCATTGAAACTCCTGCTTCTCGGGCAACATCATAAATCGTTACTGTATCATCTGTGTTCATACCATTTCCTTTCTAATGTTGAAAATTTTGTTTTCATGTTTACACTACCTTTAGTTTACCATTTATTGTAAGCATTTTCAAGGGATATATAAAGTTTCTTTGAAAAATTTTTATTGTAAATCATATTTTCTGAAATCAGTTTACTTTTCTTGATTTTTAAAGATGATTGCTGTATGATAATAAAAAATGAAGTAGGAGGCAAAGATGGCTTTTACGGATTCACATCGACGTTGTGCTAGTTTTGGGGTAGTAACTAATCTCCCAGATGATGTGATTGACTCAATCTGGTATATTATCGATCATTTTTTAAAGCATGTTTTTGAACTAGAGGATGAATTAGAATTTCGACTTTTGAACAATGAAGGCTCTATCACCTTCCGTTTTTCTAGCCAACACCTGCCTACAACGATTGACTTCGACTTTAATCATCGTTTTAACCCATTGTATCCACCAAAAGTTCTCGTGATGGATATGGATGGGAAGGAAACTATTCTCCTACCTGAAGAAAATGACCTATTTTAAAAACTCTAGTCTCCTGACTAGAGTTTTCTTTTTTTAATAAACAGAACGACTGACCACGATACCACCTGGTTTTTTAAATTCTAAATCTAGATAATCCTGATAGGTCCCAGGAACAATAAACCCTTGCGGGCTCAGGATATCTGTCCCAGCTTCTCCAACGATAGAATCTGCCAGCAGAACACAGTTGGTACTAAGGACAAAATAGGTTTTGTATTTAGATGATTTGAACTTATAGAGGCTGGCATCTGCTTCATGTTTCAATTGATAAGAGTAAGTATGCTTGATTTCTCCTTCTCTTCTTTTCATCAACTGCGAACTTGGTCCCCAAGGGATTAAAAGTTTTTCTATATCTCTCAATCGTTCCTCAATTGCTTCCTTCTGTTGTTGAGACAAGCTCAAACCATAAGCAAATAGAGTTTTCTGACTTTCTCTCTTGCAGAGCTCGATATACTTTTCTCGATTGGCTTTAAATAGGACTCCATCACCAATCGTACCAAACAAACGCTCTGAGTGAGGATCATAAGAACCATAGGAAATAACCTGACCTTGATAGCAGATATCCACATGCCCCATGGCTAAAAAGAATGAGGATTCTGAAGCATGGATGAAAATTTCCAAATCAACTGTCTGATCATTTTTTCTCTCTGAATGTAATTGAATTTCTTCAGGTTGATGGTTAGCTAAAGTTTCATTCCACTTTCGTAAGGTGTTAATGGGAATCAAAGCTGTCACAAATATAGGCAGTGTCATTCTCATTCTGCGCTTCAGCTTGGGATTGCTTCTCCCTTTTTCAAACAATAAACCATCCCTGAAACTGCTCGACCCCAACATGATTAAGTAAAAACCTAACAGAAGCAACTCAAAATTTGTTGCATCATGGAAAGGGGAGATACTGTAGAGACCAAATCCCATCATCCACACAGCATCAAATAAGTAATTGACCCTTGGATGGATATGATTATTTCGGTAAATCAACCAAGTAATCAGACTGATCAGACCTGTAAACAGTTGATAACCTCCGATAATCATCACAAGGAGATAGAGGGCTATCCCTTGCAGGATGACTGAATCAAATAGGATGACTGCAAGAAAGAGCTTGGCTATGGTTACAAAAATATTTTCTCTACGGGACTTTTCCTGGAACCATCGTGTCAATAAATGCCAAATAGCCGACAAGGAAAAGTACCCCATCAATAGCTGGTAGCTCAACCTCGGTACTATCTGCCCAAAACAAATCAGGAGAAGACCAAGGATAATAGCTAGCGCACCTTCCCCTAGACTTCTCCATTTACTATATGTTTCGGAAAACTTAGGCATTTTCTTTCTCCAATTGACTATATAAGTGACGAATTGGTTGTCCTAGCACTGGATGAATAAAATGCGGAGCTATTTCTTGAAGGGATTCTAGGACAAAAAGGCGCTCGGGAATATAGGGATGTGGCAAGATGAGGTCGTCAGTATAGATTACTTGGTCCTCTACAAAGAGCAAATCCAAGTCAATCAAGCGTGGTCCCCAATGTACCTCTCTAACTCGTCCCATTTCTGACTCAATCGCCAACAAGGTTTCTAACAAGATTGGAGCTGGCAACCAGGTTTCCACTTCAATGACTTGATTGGCAAAGCTATCTTGCTCGACTCCGCCCCAAGGCTCAGTCGTAATTACGCTAGACTCCTTGAGAACATGGATGCCACGAGCTCGCATTTTATCAATCGCTTGCTCAAGATTAGCTGTCTTATCACCCATATTACTTCCTAGAGCGATAAAAGCTCGTTGTTTACGACGATGGATGGTTACTGAACAGGTATCTAGTGGTAAATGGACAGGTGCCCATGGTTTTTTTAGTTCTAGCTCAATTTCTTGAACGATAGGGTAGGTCTCAAAAGTGCGTTCTACTAGTTTGTAAGCTACTGTTTCAATCAAGTCCTCAGTGTTTTCCTGAAACCAAGCTGTCCATTGCTGACAGAGTTCTCCATAGTGAACCGAAGACTCTAAGTCCAGCTCCGTCGCAGCCTTGGTCATATCATAGGATAAGCTTGCGGAAATGATAAATTTTTGTCCAAGTTCCTTTTCACTTGGAAAAAGTCCATGATAGGCGAAAACTTCCAGATCCTTAATGCGCAATTGATCCATAACTAGTCCTTTCTAGAAAAAATCGTTTGAATCGATTTTTATAACCCCATGAGACGGTATGCTTGATCTCGAAGATCTTTGTCTGTCTCAAATACTCCACGAGCTACTGTTGTCAAGGTTGCAGTTCCTGGTTTTCGAACACCACGCATGCTCATACACATATGCTCTGCTTCAATAACAACGAAAGCACCTTTGGCACCAAGATAGTCCATCAAAGCATCAGCCACTTCGATATTCAAGCGTTCTTGAATCTGTGGCTTTTTAGCATAAACTTCAACTGTACGTGCTAGCTTTGACAAACCTGCCACGCGTCCATCTGGAATGTAGGCGATATGGGCTTTCCCATAAAATGGCAAGAAGTGGTGTTCACACATAGTATGGAAAAAAATATCCTTTTCCACTACCATATTGTCATCAATAATCTCAAAGGATTTTGACAGGTGCTCTTCAGCAGTTTGCCCAAGACCTGAAAAAATCTCTTGGTACATGCGAGCTACCCGAGCAGGTGTCTCCTGCAATCCTTCGCGGTTGACATCTTCACCGACTGCCTCGATAATCATTTTGACAGCCGTCTCAATTTTTTGTGTATCCATTCTCTAGTTTTTCCTCTCCATCAGATAGGCTCTCACCTGGCTCAAGAAATACAAGGAGCCCGTGATGATCCTAACTGTTTTTTTCTCTTCATCGTCTAGCATATTTTGATCTAGAAACGCCTGCCAACTTTGGTAGTTAAGATTTCTAGAATCAGCTGCTTTCTTTAGTACTTCTTCATCCGTTGCTCGACCATCATCAAAGTGAGTAAGCGTAAGCTCAGTATCTGGCAAGGTTTCTAATAAATCTAACATATCCTCTAAAGCTTTGGTTTTAATACAAGTAAAGAGGATTTCCTTATGATAGTCAGCAAATCGTTCTTTCAGGGTAGCTAATAAAGCTTTGATTGCATGGGGGTTGTGGGCCCCATCTAAAATCATCAAGGGTTTTCTAGAAACAACTTCTAAACGTCCAGGCCAGCTTGTTTCCTCTAAAGCTTGAGCCACTAAATCATTTTCTGGCAATTCTCGCCCAGTCTCATGACAATAGGTATCCAACAAAGTTAGTGCCATTCCAGCATTCTCTATCTGATGCAAACCAAGCAGACCTGTTTGAAAGCGACCTTGTCTAAGCGTACTTGTATAGTCGAAGGTTTCGCCCGTTACGGTACTCTCACAATGATTGAGCTGATAGTCATCTCCATGGGCAAGTCTAGGAGCTTGTTTCGCTTTCGCAATCTGGTCAATAACCGCCAAGGCTTCTGGGACAATGTTCCCCGTTACAAGGGGAACTCCTGGCTTGATAATGCCTGCTTTCTGCTCTGCGATGGCTTCCAAAGTATCACCAAGTAAAGCTATGTGATCCAGCCCAATGGTCGTGATACCTGTTAGAATAGGCTGACAGACGTTGGTACTATCCAAAAGTCCACCCATACCAACTTCCATAATCGCCACATCAACCTGCTCAGAAGCAAAGTAATCATAGGCTATAGCAGTGATAATCTCGAATTCTGTCGTTCCTTGTAAGACTTTAGCATGCTCCCCTTCAAGTAGTGAACGATATTCAGACATTAAGACTTCTAATCTCGCTTCTGGGATAGATTCTCCATTAATGGCAATCTGGTCGGTATAATGAATCAGATAGGGAGAGCTAAAGACACCAACTCTTAGTCCCATCTTTTCCAACATATTCTTCAAAAAAGCTATGGTAGATCCCTTACCATTGGTTCCACCTATGTGGATAACCTTAAGCTTGAGATGAGGATTGCCACGTAAAGCTAAAAGCTCTACCATTCTTTCCAAACCAAAATGAGGTTGGTCTGTCCGGTAGTGGGTAATCCACTGATTCGTTTCATTTTTATTCATGTTACTTATATTGTTTCAAGTTTAAATTTTCTGCATCATCTGCTAAGCGGATAGCAGATACAATGTCGACTGCCATCTTGTGGCTGGCTACATCGTGCACGCGCACCACTTCCACACCTTGTCTAGCAGCGATACTAGTCACATGAGCCGAAGCAGTGTCACGATTGCGAAAGCCTTCTTCAGTATCCGGATTTACTTCAAATCCATTTTCTTCAAGGATATTAATGACAAAGCGCTTGCGAGAGACTCCCAAAAAGATTGGATAGTCCATCTCGTGCAACTTATCAAGGTCACGTAGGAGAATGAGATTTTCCTTCTTTGTCAAACCAAAGCCAATCCCTGGATCCAGCATGATGTTTTCTTTTGCAATACCAGCTTCCTTCGCTCTTGCTAGAGCACGGTCGAAGAAAGCAGCCATCAATTCTTCAACTGATAGTTGTTCAAATTCAGCCAAGTCTTCCTTTGTGAAAGTCTGACCAAATCCAAAATGAGGGAAAATGAGCGAACTAGGGTGCTGAGGGCGTGCCATGACTGGATTAAACATGATGACCACCTGAGCTCCTGCTTTAGCAACCACTTCCGCCATTTTCTCATCACCCATGAGACCGGTAATGTCATTGACTATATTGGCACCAGCCTGTAAAGCTGCTTCTGCCACTTGACTCTTCCAAGTATCGACCGAAATCAGAACATCACTTTCTTGACGGATAGCCTGAATGACTGGAACCACACGTTGGATTTCCTCTTCAATCTCAACATAGCTACTTCCAGGCCGAGTAGATTCACCACCGATATCTAAGATAGTAGCACCTTCAGCTATCAATTTTCGAGCCTGTTTTAAGGCTTCTTCAATAGCAAAAAATTTGCCCCCATCAGAAAAAGAATCTGGGGTGACATTGATAATACCACAAATAGCTGTTTTAGTAAGATTCCCTCTTTTTTCCACGATTATCACTCAAATTTCATTTAGATTGGTATTCCTCTATTTTACTGTTTTTTTTGGATTCTGTCCAATTATCCCTCAGTAACTAAATATCTCTTGAACTATACAAGGGCGCAAAAAAAGGAGAACCTGAGTCCTCCTTTTTAGGTTTTCTTATTTTTCAGTCAAAGCTGCAAGACCTGGAAGTTCTTTACCTTCGAGGAGTTCCATTGAAGCACCACCACCAGTAGAGATCCATGAGAATTTGTCTGCACGTCCAAGGTTGATCGCTGCAGCAGCTGAGTCACCACCACCGATGATTGATTTAACGCCTGGTTGTTTCACGATAGCGTCCATCACACCGATTGTACCAGCTTGGAAGTCAGGGTTTTCAAATACACCCATTGGTCCGTTCCATACAACTGTTTTCGCACCAGTCAATTCTTGGTCGAATTTAGCGATTGATTTAGGACCGATATCAAGACCAAGGAATCCTGGGTCTACTGCTTCACCTTCAGTGTCTTTCACTTCAGTGTAGTCAGCAAATGCATTTGCTTCTTTTGAGTCAACTGGCAAGATCAATTTGCCGTTTGATTTTTCAAGAAGAGATTTAGCAACATCCAATTTGTCTTCTTCTACAAGTGAGTTACCGATTTCGATACCTTGTGCTTTGTAGAATGTGTAAGTCATACCACCACCGATAAGAACTTTATCAGCTTTTTCAAGCAAGTTTTCGATAACACCAATCTTGTCTGAAACTTTTGAACCACCAAGGATGGCTACGAATGGACGTTCTGGAGCTTCAACTGCTTCTTTGATGTAAGCAATTTCGTTTTCAAGAAGGAAACCAGCAACAGCTTTTTCAACGTTTGCTGAGATACCTACGTTAGATGCGTGTGCACGGTGAGCTGTACCGAATGCATCGTTTACGAAGATACCATCTCCAAGTGATGCCCAGTATTTACCAAGTTCAGGATCATTTTTAGATTCTTTCTTGCCGTCAACATCTTCGTAACGAGTGTTTTCAACCAAGAGAACTTGTCCATCTTCAAGAGCGTTAACAGCTGCTTCCAATTCAGCACCACGAGTAACCCCTGGGATAAATTTAACTTCTTGACCCAATTTAGCAGCCAAGTCAGCAGCTACAGGAGCAAGTGATTTACCTTCTTTATCTGCTTCTTCTTTTACACGTCCAAGGTGAGAGAAGAGGATTGCACGTCCGCCTTGTTCAAGGATATACTTGATAGTTGGAAGAGCTGCAGTGATACGGTTGTCGTTAGTGATCACGCCATCTTTTACAGGTACGTTGAAGTCAACACGAACGAGAACTTTTTTCCCTTTCAAGTCAACGTCTTTAACAGTCAATTTTGCCATTAGATATGACTCCTTCTTTTTTTTTACGTGTTAATTATATCACAAAATCAATAAAAGAGATAGCAAAACCTTAAACTTTTCCAGTTCTTTATTGCCCTTTATTTCTTATTATTTTATAATAAAAATAAGATAAGGAGCGCTAAATGATGAAAAACACTCTAACAGATAAGCAAAAAGAGGCAGATTCAGACCTCAATATCATTGCCATTTTGACAATTCTTTCGTTTATAGGATACATCCTTTCCCAAAAACAAATACTTGATTTCTCTCACCAAACAGAGTTTCCCGTCTGGATTCGTCTTCTTTTTCTCGCAACTCTCCAGTTTTGTGTTGCTGGATTGGGGACGAGCATAGTAATGATTCGAAGAAAAGAAAGCTGGAAACAATATGGTTTGCTAGCTAAACATCTCCTCCCAACCATTATTAAGACCGCTGCTATCTGTCTCCCCTTACTTCTTTTTCTCATCAGTAGAGGGCAGATTCATTCCTATCTCCCTTTTCAATCCATCCTCTTAACCAGAGAAGTTCTGGCAAGTTCTTTTCCGACAAATATCTTGGGGTTCCTCCTTATTGGACTTATCTGGGGATTCTGGGAAGGTTTTAATTATGTTGTCATTGCAAACAAAATTAACTGTCGCTTTCCATCACATCAGACTTGGCTTGATTACGGAGCCTTGACTTGTGCTCTTATCTGTCTGATGATTCATGGGATGATTAGCTTTCATCTCCATGCCATTTTAGAGGCTTTGTCTGTTTTTATCTTGATTTATGGTATGCTCGTCATTCAAAAGAGAACAGGCAACGCTTGGGGTTGTATTTTTATCTTCCTATTCATTTGGAACGCATTTTAACCCCCAAACAAGATTTTCACTTTTTAAACTCAAAAAAAGATTTGACTCTTAAAAGTCAAATCTTTTTTATTAATATGAAGTCAGTGTTAGATACACTCTCTATCTTAATCTTCTTTTTTCTTTTGAGCTAGCAAGCCAAAACCACTTAAAACTCCAGCTAGGCCAAGGGCAAGAAGATTTGCATCTACTTCTGTACCTGTACTTGGAAGTTGTTTTCCTTCAGGTTTTTCAACTTGTGCTTCTGTTTTTGCTGGTTCTTGCTTCGCTGCTTGGCTTGCTTGAACTGGCGAAACGGATGTTTCAGTCTTAGGTTCTGTTTTTCTAGTTTCCTTCTTAATATCTTGAGTCGCTGGAGCAGGTGTAACTGGTCTGTCACCTGGTACTTTAACTATTTTTGTACCGACTTCAACAATCTCAGTTACGGCTTCCTTGAGAACTTCCGTTCCCTTAAGACTGCGATGTCCTTCAGAATCAATCTCTACAAGGTTTCTACGAAGGCCTGCAACTCCTACTTGAACCAAGCGTCGTTCTCCTAATGGGAGGCTAGGATTTACTCTTTCTTCATGTCCATATGCAAGAACTTCTTCTTCCACAACTAAGCTTGGTTTCTTAACTTCTAAGACTTTTGGACCGTCTAGCGGTTGAACACGGCTTTCTACCTTCGTACCAACTTCAGTGATTTCTGCAACTGCTTCCTTGACTACTTCTGTTTTAAGAAGAGTACGGTTACCTTTGGCATCTACTTCAATCAGACGACGAGTCTGCCCTTCTACACCTACCTGAACAATACGACGTTCACCCAACAAGAGGTCTCCTGCTGGACGTTCTTGGCGTTCGAAGGTTTGAGTTTCTGTTTCAATCACTAACTCAGGTAGCGCTTCAACTGTTGGCGCAGTTTCTCCTTCTTCTAAGCTACCCACATGATGACTTTCTTCTGCAGGAGCTAGTTTCTTATTCAGCTTTTCTTTCATGTCCGCAAAGGCTTCTGGAGTTGGCGTTTGTGAAGATAATAAAGTCTCAGCTTGCGCAATCAACTCAGATTTAGGATCTTTTTCAAGGACAGATTCGAGCAAGCTTTCCAATTCTTCTCTAGCAGTTTGATAACGTTGATTGCCATCCAATTCAGTACCAGCTTGTTTCAAGTCATTCAAGGCCTGGTTGACTGCTTCTTGACTAGCATCATGATTTTCTAAGATAGCTTTCGCTACATCAAGCTTCTCAACAAGAGCTGCTTGTTTTGCTGCATCAGCAAATGTATAAGCTATTGTTTCTTTGCGTCCTTGAGCAGATGTGATTTCTTGTTTCAGATATTCGTCGTTAATGGCTGCCTTAGGTGATACTAGGACATCAAATTCGACAGTTTGTCCTTGATAGTGCAACTCAAGTTTTTGACGGCCTGTTTTTTGAGCATCATAGCCTGTAATTTCGACTCCTTGGTCTGTAAAGCTATGTTCAGTCTCCGTCTCATCATCATACAAGACCTTGAAGCGTCCTTCTGATAAGTCTAGAGCATCACCTACCAAGTAGTCAATTTTCGGTTGCTTGCTAATATACAAGGCTGCGACTTCTTTTGGACCAGTTTCTTCACCAGTCACTTGAACCTTGAAGCTTCCTGCAACCGGTAAACCAAGATAGGTCACTGTTAACTCTTGTTCACCATGATGGTGAGAATCATAGCCGTTAACAACTACACCTGCATGACTGAGGTTGATGACTTCATCTGCTTCTTCCCCTTCGTATTTGACACGGAGAAGACCACCTTTAAGATTCAACTCCTCACCATTTTGATAAGTTGCTTTTTTAGGTGCTACTTCTAGACTGACAGCCTTAATCTTTCTCTCATCCTGAGGAATTGTTACAGCAAGGGTATTACTGATTTCTTTACCTGGCAATTGTGTACGGTAGTAAAGAAGGCTCGGACGTTTTTCGAAGGTCAATGAATCTGTCGCCAAATCTCCTCCAACTACTGTATTTAAGGTAGCGATTGGAGTTTGTGAATTTGCCTTGTCATAGACTGTAATTGTTGCTCCAGCAGGAACTTCTGAGAAACCAAGTTGAACCTTATTGTCCGTTAGGACACGCGCTGCAACTTTAGCCATTGGAATATTTTGACTCTCCGTATCAAGAGTTTCATACATCTTCCAGTTGTAGATACGGATGGCTTTCCATGGTGTTCCATTGTCAGATGTGATGACGTTCAAGCGCCATTCTTGCGCAGTAATTGGACTATCAAGGGTGATATCTGAAACATGAGCTCTATTGCCACGAACAGCCTTGGCTAGTTTCCATTCTCCAGCATCATCCTTGTAGTAAAGGTCAAAGTCCTTCGTATTCATTAAACCATCGTTGACGGATTCTCCACCAGCACCAGCATGGTCCATGACCCATCTAACAACACGGCGTGGTTGTGTCAAACGAATATCAACGTTACCGCTTAGCTGAGCAGAAGACCATTTGTCAGATAGACTAGTTATGGTCCCATTCAACATACCTTCGATACCCTCTCCACCTTCTGTATTTGGGAAAGTACTTCCAATAACAGTGGCTCCGGGAACGATATTTTCTGCAAGTGGTCTTGGAAGGCTTGTATCTTGGACAGTCATGCCCCAGTCAAAGTTTGTAGTTGCAGCTTCAGAGCGAAGACCATTCTTACCAACTGCAACAACCTTCAACTCTTGATTGGTTCCAGTCGCACTAGCTGAACGGCTGACTTTTGGTAGGTAAATAGTAGTTGCTGATGATCCTGTCAATAGACGCCAAGCATCGCCATCCTTTTCATAAACTTCATAGAAGTCAGCATCTTTATTGCCCTTAAATTGAACAATGGCTTCTGCCTCTTGTGCGTTTTTAAGAGATTGCTTAGCTACTGTTAGAGTTGTTGGTGCTTGAGGAGCCTCTTGATTATCTGTAACAGTCAACTCTCCTAGATTGAATTGGTAATCCCTGACAGTTGCAGTATTTTCAAAGGTGAGTTTGATCCCATAAATCTTTTGCCCAGCCAATTCACTCAAGTCAAATTCGTCTTTTGTCCAATCGTCAGATAGAGTCAGTTCTTTGCGAGTATTCTCTCCACCATAAGTATAGTTTTTCTGAGTCGCAAACTCTACATAAACCTTGCTTCCCTTACCACCTTTATGGGCGACCCGAAGTTTTGTTTTATCTGTTACTTCAAGTTTTGTAGAGTAAAGACGAACATCTTGATTGGTGTTTTCAGCTAAATCACCTGCAAACTTGAGTGAGTTTCCTCCATTGTAGGCATCTTCAAAGTCATAATTAGCTTGAAGTTTAGCTCCTGATGAAGTTTGCCACCAGCGCCATGTAGGCAAAACACCTGATACAGAACGATAGTTCCATTCAGAATCCTTAGAGATTTTACCATCCACAAACCATTTTTTACCATGTCCAGTGTTAAAGGATGTTGTAAAGGTACGACCTACTGCTGGTGTACGGTCAGCTACGAGGTTGGCAATGCCGTACCAGTCCTTGTTATCTGGTTTTTGACTAGTCGGATCTCCTTGGTAGCCTGTGAAGAAGATATTTTCATTCTTGTGATAGTCTTCTCCAGTCTTTCCAAGACTCGTGATAGTATCAGGCGCAAAGAGTCCAAGTGACAAGCGAAGTTTTCCATTTTCATCAAAAAGGGCATCCCATTTTACTTTTGTCTTATAAGAACCACCCTGTTGCAATTCCAAACCTGCAAAAACATCATACTGACTGCGTCCAATCCATTCCGCCATTGTTACAGAGTAATCATTTTTCTCTTTAGTCCAGTTAAAGTTTGCAAAGAAGTGATCTGCAGGCACTTTATCGCCTTCTTTTTCCATGAATTGATAGTTGTACTCACCAAGTCCATCCTCATGGTAACGACCATATTCATAAGTCATGGCATCGTACCAAGAATATTTGACTGGGTGGTTGACTTTGGCAGCATACTCCTTGGTATAAAGCATGAAGTCACGCATTTTCTTACCAAGAGGCGTTACGATATCTCCTGTTGTTTCTTGGTTGATAAAGTATCCATCAAATCCATAATATTTAGCCAAATCAACTAACTTACGAGCGATAGGGAAAGTTCCATCCTCATCTTGTTGAAGAGCTGCAGCAAATTTTTCTTGATCCGCAATGCTATTTGACCAGTTGAAGAACAAAGTTCCCAACACAGGAACACCATTTCGGTGACCAGCATCAATCACATCTGGAGTCGGAACGAGGCCTTCCCAGAAGACCATTGAATTCAAGTATTGCCAGTAGTCAAAAGCGTAGGCTTTAAACTCTTCACCACCTACAGAAGCATGATCTTTAGCCTTAGAGTTGGTATTAGCAAGAGCCTCAACCTTGGCATCCTTATTAGCTTTTTCATTGACAACATGTCCACGATAGCGCTTGGCTAGTTCTACTGAAGAGCGGTTAATAGCATCGTCTTCGCGGGCACCTGGTTCCCATTTTAACAAATCTTCCCAGGTGTCAAACTTAATTTCTTTTGGTCGGAGACTTTTTTCTTCTTTCTTAGGAACATCAGAAACAGTAGCTTTTTCTTCTGGCTTATTTTCTGTAGTTGCATGTGTTTCTTCAACCTTAGGAGTTTCAGTAACTGGGCTAGTTGCTTCCTTATCAGCTGTAGTCAATTGGTCCAAGGTTGGTTTTTCTTCTGAAATAGGCTGTTCACTAACCTTGTTTTCTGTCTCCTCCAACTGCTTCAAGACTTCAGGTGAAGCTGTTGTTGGTTGTTCTGTTGTAGCAGTTGCTGGTTGTTCTGTTGTGCTATTTGCTGCTTGTTCTGCAGCCACAGCAGTGGTCGTGGTCTCATTTGCTGGAAGGGCGACTTCTTCTGCAAAAGCCTGGTTAGCAAACAAAACCGATCCAATCATCAAGGAGCAGGCACCCACAGATAATTTTCGAATACTATAGCGGCAACGTTGCTCAAAAAATGGATTCTTCATCTTTTTCTCCTTTTACTTTCAAAAGTAAGCGCTTTATTTTTTGTTTTAAAAAAAGTAACTGCTCTTGAAATAGCAGAACTGTTCATTTTTATTTTACGTTATTTAAAGGAAGAGTCAACACTTGCCCATAAATATCTATAAAGGAGTGAATAAATGATATAAATTAGACAATCAGAAGCATTTTTCTACTTTTACTAGCATTTTTCTTAAAAAACTTCATTTACTACTTGTTAGATTGCTATTAATCCTTTAAAATAGAATGGGAGAAATTCCGCGATTATTTTTCGGAGGAAAAAGGAAATGTCCATTAATTGGCAGGAAATAATTTTTCACTTTTTAGGTGGTCTGGGACTATTTTTGTATAGTATCAAGACCATGGGAGATGGTTTGCAACAAGCTGCTGGAGATCGCCTTCGTTATTACATTGATAAGTACACAAGTAATCCCTTCTTAGGGGTCCTAGTGGGGATTGTTGTTACTGCCCTGATTCAGTCGAGTACCGGTGTAACGGTTATCACAGTTGGACTGGTCAGCGCTAGTCTCTTAACTCTTAGACAGGCTATCGGGATTATCATGGGAGCCAATATCGGGACAACCGTAACATCATTCATCATCGGTTTCAAACTTGGCGAGTATGCCCTACCCTTGATTTTCCTTGGAACCATGTTCTTATTCTTTACAAAGAATCGAACCGTAAACAATATTGGACGTATCCTTTTTGGTGTTGGTGGTATCTTCTATGCCCTCAACCTCATTAGTGCTGGGATGAGTCCTCTTAAAGACTTACCTCAATTCAAGGAATACATGGTTACCTTGGGGCAAAATCCTATCTTGGGAGTTGTGGCTGGTGCAGTCATTACCGTTTTGATTCAGGCATCTTCTGCAACTATCGGGATTTTACAAGGTCTCTATGCAGGTGGCTTCCTCGACCTCAAAGGGGCATTACCTGTCTTATTCGGGGATAATATCGGTACAACCTTAACGGTTATTATCGCAGCAGCCGGAGCAAACGTTTCTGCTAAACGGGTTGCAGCAACGCACGTTACCTTTAACGTTTTGGGAACCATCCTCTGCTTAATCTTGTTGGGCCCATTCACTTCGATGATTGAGTACTTCCAAGCTTTACTTCACCTCTCACCAGAGATGACTATCGCTTTCTCACATGGTGCCTTCAACGTAAGTAATACCATTGTACAGTTCCCATTCATCGGTGCTTTGGCTTACTTTGTAACTAAGTTAATCCCTGGTGAAGACGAAGTTGTTAAGTATGAACCTCTTTACTTGGATGAACAACTGATCCAACAAGCTCCTTCTATCGCCCTAGGAAATGCCAAGAAAGAACTCTTGCACCTTGGAAACTATGCTGTAAAAGCATTTGACCTTTCTTACGACTACATCATCAATTCTAACGAAAAAGTAGCTGAAAAAGGACACAAAACTGAAGAAGCTATCAATACAATCGATGAGAAATTAACGCGCTACCTCATTACTCTTTCTAGTGAAGCTTTGAGTCAAAAAGAGAGTGAAGTCTTAACAAATATCCTTGACTCTTCTCGTGACTTGGAACGTATCGGAGACCACGCAGAAGCATTAATTAATCTTAATGACTACTTGCAACGTAAGAATGTTCAATTCTCTAACTCAGCCCTAGAAGAGTTGGAAGAAATTTATCGTCAAACAAGTGAGTTTGTTAAAGATGCTCTCGAAAGTGTAGAAAATAACGACCTCGAGATGGCAGAGTCTCTTATCGAACGTCATGAAGCTATTAACAAGATGGAACGCGTCCTTCGTAAGACTCATATCAAACGTCTCAACAACGGTGAATGTTCTACACAAGCAGGTGTCAACTTTATCGATATCATTTCACACTACACTCGTGTGTCAGACCACGCTATGAACCTTGCTGAAAAGGTTTTAGCTGAACAAATTTAAGACAAAAAAATGCTTTGATTCGAACGAATCAAAGCATTTTAAATAGCTCTCCAATCATAAAGGAGGAGGCAGCTGCCCCCTTGTACCTAGCTTCTTCCTTTTGGATAAAGCTGGCCAGATTGACTAACTCTGGCGCAGGAGTCTTGGGATTCTTGAGAAGTTCAAGTGTGACTAGTCCCGAAAGTCGGACTGCAAGCAAGCGTTCATTGGTGCTGGGCAACTGCTTAGCAGTTTCTAGGAGTGCAACCACTAAATCTGCGCTCAATGTTTGACGAGCATTGTTGTAAAGTTCTCGTATCAAGGTTTCTAGGTTTGGTTCTTCCATACTATCACTTCCATCTTTTCTGTTTAATAGTTTTTAATCAAATCTACTGTAGAACGATCTAATTTTTTAACCAAGGCTTGTAAGAAAGCTTGAGCTTCAAGGAAATCGTCCATAGCATAGAGTGTTTGGTGAGAGTGGATATAACGAGCGCAGACACCGATTGTTGTAGATGGAACACCACCATTTTTCAAATGAGCTGCTCCTGCATCTGTACCACCTTTTCCACAATAGTATTGGTATTTGATTCCAGCTTCTTCAGCAGTTGTCAAAAGGAAATCCTTCATGCCTGGGAGAAGCAAGTGACCTGGATCATAGAAACGAATCAAGGTTCCATCACCAATCTTGCCTTGTCCACCATAGACATCACCTGCTGGTGAACAGTCCACAGCAAGGAAAACTTCTGGATCAAATTTCGTTGTTGATGCATGGGCTCCACGAAGTCCAACTTCTTCTTGGACGTTCGCGCCAAGGTAAAGTTCATTTCTTAGTTTTTGACCTGACAAGTTTTCAGCCAACTCGCTAACCATGAGAACACCATAACGGTTATCCCAAGCTTTTGAGATGATATTTTTTTCATTAGCAGTTAGGATCGCACTACTATCCGGAACAATTGTATCTCCTGGACGGATACCGAAACTTTCAGCTTCTGCTTTATCCGAAAAACCACCGTCAAAAACGATATCTGAAATAGCTGGCATAGTTGGTCCACCTGTGCCACGAGTCAAATGTGGAGGAACTGAACCCGAAATTACTGGAATTTCACGGCCCTCACGTGTGAAGAGTTTAAAGCGTTGGCTGCTAACAACCATTGGGTTCCAACCACCAATGCTGACTACTCGGAAGGTACCGTCTGCTTTGATTTCACTAACCATGAAACCAACTTCATCCATGTGAGAGGCTACCAAAACACGAGGTGCATTGGCTGCTTCTGAGTGCTTAACCCCAAAAATACCACCCAAGCCATCAGTCACCACTTCATCCACGTGAGGTGTTAATTTTTCACGAAGATAAGCACGTACAGGCGCTTCATGACCTGAGATAGCAGAAAGCTCTGTTACTTCTTTGATTTTAGAAAATAATGTTGTCATTTTAGTCCCTTCTTTCTTTCAACCATTTTACCACTTTTTATAGGAGAAAGGTAGTAGAAATCAACATTTTACCTTGTAACTTATTTCCTCCAATAAAAAAGAATCACAAATGTGATTCTTTTATTTAGAATTTCTCTTTAAAGAAAAGTGATCTGGTACGGGATCCTTACCCTCTTCGGACCAAGGGTGGCACCGTAAAATCCGTGCCAATCCCATCAGAACTCCCTTAGCCCCATGCTTTTCGATAGCTTGTATCATGTAGTTCGAACAAGTCGGTTCAAAGCGACAAGAAGGTGGAAAAGCAGGCGAGATAAATCGCTGGTAAAAACGCACTGGTGCAATTAAAATTTTTTTCATTATTTATTATTGGTTACAGCCATGGTGTGTAATTGGCTGATTTCTTTTTTATTAAGACGACGTGATTCTCCTGGACGAAGACCCGTTAAGTCTAGATGTCCAAAACGAGTTCGAGAGAGTTTATCCACTTGGAGGCCAACAGCTTCAAACATCTTTTTAACCTGGTGATTGCGCCCTTCATGGATGGTCAACTGAACAACTGAGCGGTTTTTTACTGGATCTACTTTGAGAATTTCGTAAACAGCTGGCTTAGTCTTCTTGCCATCAATCTCAACTCCACGAGTCAAAGGACGGAGATTTTCTTTGTTGGCAATTCCTTTAACACGCGCCACATAGACCTTATCAATCTCATTACGAGGGTGAATCATCTCATCTGTAAAATCCCCATCATTAGTCAAAATCAAGACACCTGAGGTATCCCAGTCCAAGCGACCCACAGGGTAAATACGCTCTTTCACATTAGGCAAAAGATCGACAACCGTCTTACGTCCCTTGTCATCTGTCACACTGGAAATCACTCCACGTGGTTTGTTAAGCAGATAATAGACTTTTTCTTCGTTATAGATGGGTTGACCTTCAACCTCAACCTTGTCGCCTGACTTGATGGTTGTCGCTAGTTCACGTACTACCTGTCCATTGACGGTTACCAAACCTTGCTTGATCAACTCCTCTGCTTTCCTCCTACTGGCCACTCCTGCGTGGGCAATATATTTATTGATTCTCATCTTCTTCTATCCTTTCACCAAATAATTGGCTTTCTTGTACTTGAATATCAAGCTCATCAATCACGGGCAACTCTTCCAAGCGATTAATCCCCATATAATCCAGGAAATAATCCGTCGTCACATAGAGATTAGGGCGTCCGAGAACTTCCTTTTTCCCGTCTTCTCGTATCAACTCAAAGGCCTGTAACTTAGCTAGCGCTCCACTTGAATTAACCCCCCGAATAGCATCAATCTCAATCCGTGTGATGGGTTGCTTGTAAGCAATGATGGATAAGGTTTCAAGGGCAGCCCGAGATAGACTTTGGTTGATTGGAGCCTTAGAGTATTCTTTTAAGACCGCTGCAAATTGTGGCTTGGTCACCAATCTGTAGGCACCACCTGTCTCAATCAAGGCTAAACTGGAATCTTGGTCTTTTTCATACTTGTGGGCTAACTTTTCTAAGCTTTGCTGAATCCCAGTCGGTGGAAGCGATAGGACCTCAGCCAGCTGACGGACTCTAATGCCATCCTCCCCCGCTACAAACAGGAGTGCTTCTATTTCTGCTAAAGTACTCATATTTCCTCTCTATCAAGCTTGACTCTACTCTACTTGATTTTCCTCATTCTTTTTCATGAGATAAATATCTCCAAAACTCTCTTTTTGAATCAAGAGAATTTCTTGGGTTTTAATCAACTCCAAGGTTGCTAAAAAGAGTGTAATGACTTCTTGTAAATCCTTGGTTTCTTTAAACAAATCCTGCAAGCATAATTGTTGACCTTCAACCAAGGCTTCTCGAACGATGACCATCATATCTTCAATCTTATACTCATCCCGTAAGATTGTTGTGTGACTTTTCGAGAATTCTTCCTTTTTCTTGGTCAGTAAGGTTGAAAAGGCTAAGAAAAGATCAATCGTCGTCTTATCATGCACAAGTTCTGCATCCTCGTAGATCAACTCTGTAGGTGCTTTTGAGTAATATTGAGCTCGTTCTTGGTGCTTCACTTCCAACTGCTCTCCCAAAAGTTTAAATTTACGGTATTCCTCAATCTGAGAAAGGAGATCCTGCTCTAGGTCATCCTCTAAATCCGTCACTTCTGCAACCTTTGGCAAGAGCTTGCGACTCTTAATCAGCATGAGTTGGCTAGCCATCACCATGTATTCGCCTGCAACTTCTAAACGCATGGCTTGTAAGGTCGATATGTAGGCTAGATATTGCTCGATAACTTCTGTAATCGGTACATCATAGATATCCATCTGGTACTTTGAAACCAAGTGTAAGAGCAAGTCCAAAGGCCCTTCAAAATCTTTTAATTTAATATCCATTATCTATATTTTTCTAAGGTCATGACTGTCTTTAATCCTAATTTTTTAGCGATTTCGTACAAGTCAACCTTTTCTTCGATTTGTCTTAATATAAACTGTTCTCTCAATCCTTGGGCAGATAAATCTGAAAAACCTTTTTCCTTTAAAAAAGCTTCCAACTGACGAAAAGCCCATTGACGGGAGTACGATTTCCCAGCTTTTTCAAAGAGATAGGTCTGCCCCATCAAGGGCTCTAACTCTGCAAGCAAATTTTGGGGAAGGCTCAGGATTCTTTGTTGAGAAGCTTTATTGACTCTCAAAACTTGAAAATCCAGGTTCACATCCCCTGTTTTTAAGGCTAGAATTTCACTAGGCAAGAGGCCCAACTCTACTATTAGCAAGGCTAGCAAGCGTCCTTCTGGATAAGCACTTTCTTGCCAGAAAGAACTGAGGTCTAAAAGTTCTGACTGAACTTGCTTTTTCTCAGCCTGTTTCGGCAATTCTAAACGATAAAAGGTGTCAATTTTCCCCTTCTGGTATAAAAAGTAAAGAAATTGGTTGCAAGCAGAAACTTTCCGCTTTTGGGCACTCATTTTAAAATTTGATAATTGAGCTTGGTAGATTTTTAAACTTGTCTCTGAAATTTGTTTTCCAACAAAATCCAAAAACTGCTCCAAATCATACTTATAAGACTGCTTAGAATTACTAGATAGATTTTGCTTTTCTTCTAAAAATACTGAAATCCATTCTCTCATTTGCTTCGAATCACATATTCCTTACTAAAATCATGCAGAAGGGCATTGACAGCCTTAAGGATTGATTTCCGTGTAATAATCCCTTGGAAGATTCCATCCTTATCAACAACTGGTAGGAATGATTCATCCACTAACTTATGTAAAACATCTGTCAATGTATAATCTGGAGCTACCACTGCAACATCCTTCTTGGTCATGTGTACGATATCCGTATCTGCCATGGCTTCCTGACTCAATCCCTGCTCCATCTGGTAAGCAAGAATATCTCTAAGACCAATAGTTCCGACGAATTTTTTCTCATCAGTCACGACTGGTACTCTGGTATAGGTCATCTGGCTAAGAAGGAGAATTGCATGATCTGCATTGTGAGAATCAATGAGCACAGCCAAATTTTCAGCAGGAGTTAAAAAGGTTTCCTCTTGCTCCAGTAAAAACTGTTCAAATTCTTTGGCAATCATCGAGCAAACTCCTTGGACAAGCCTGGATATACCTCATGGTCACGTGTCAAAAAGTCTACTTTAAAGTAGCTATCATCAATCTCCACACGAGCGTAGAGACATTCTCTGATTGTTCCACGTGGTTGACTGATAGAACCAGGATTTAGAAAGAGAGTCTTCCCTTCCATCCAAGCACTTGGAACATGCAAGTGCCCATAAAGACAGATATCTGCATCTTCCTCTTGAGCCCAGAAATCAAGCTTTTGGAAGTTGAAGTTAATATCAAACAAATGCCCATGAGTCTGGATAATCTTGGTAGGACCCAGCTGAGTCACTAAGCGTTCTGGATAATCTGAATAAAAATCCATGTTTCCTCTGACTACCTGGATTCCTTCCCAGAGTGGTGAATCTGGGCGAAGTTCCGAGTCACCATCGTGAAAAATAGCATCGACTTTTCCAAGATAGCGGTCACGTATTTCTTCTACAATCAAGCTATCTCCGTGGGAGTCACTCATTACAATGATGGTTTGCTTTGCCATGATGGAAATACCTCCAAAAGTTTCTTAACGGCTAAGGCACGGTGGGATTGACTATTTTTTTCTTCAAGAGTTAATTCGGCTGATGATTTACCAGTTTCTCCTACTAAGAAGAGCGGATCATAGCCAAAACCATTTTCACCCTTAGGTTCAAAGTTAATGTAACCTGGCCAGTCAGCTTCGACGACCAAGCTTTCCTTACCTGGGCTAGCAACGACCAAGGTTGTGTGAAATTGCGCTGAACGGTCCTTGAGTTCAAAGACCATGGCTAATTCGTGTAAGAGTTTAGCATTGTTTTCCTGGTCAGTGGCTCCCACTCCTGCGAAGCGAGCTGACCAAACACCTGGGAGACCACCAAGCACATCAACTTTGAGCCCAGAGTCATCAGCTAAAACCATCTTACCTGTTAATTTAGAAATGGTTTCAGCCTTAAGGCGAGCATTTTCTTCAAAGGTCATACCAGTTTCAGCAACTTCAGGCAGATCTGGGTAATCTTTGAGATTCTCCACATCATAGCCAAGTTTGTCAAAGATAGCACGAAATTCCTTGGTTTTACCCTCGTTACGAGTCGCTATGAGCAAGGTTTCTCTGACCTTGTTTGTCTCGAAAAAGTCCTGAACATTCACTCCTTCTTTAGGCAATTCCACATGCAAGAGCTTTCCGTTTTCCACTAAGAGCAAAGCTCCTTGGCGTTGAATAACTTCTAAGTTTCGATTTGCTTCTTGGTTGAGAATATCTACCACAAAAGAGAGTAAGCGATAGACTGAACCATATCGTAAAACTGTGACTGAAAGTGGAAATCCTCGCTCATCATCTCGAAAGATTTTGGCCAAATCAAATAGCGGAAACTCTAACTCATCATCCGTCAAAGTACGAATGCCACCAAAAACACTGTAGGATCCAACATACCAGTCTTGGTCATCCTTGTATTCATAAATTTTGTTTGTCATAATGTTACATGCTCCACATGAATATCTCTTTCCAGCCATTCTGCTCCGATTTGAGCAAAACTTTGGCTATTTGCAGTTGTGTAAAAACGGTGTTGAAGTGGTGCCGCATCTCGACTACGATTAATCTCAAAATAATTGAGTAGGACCGAAATATCGCGAACACACTCCGCTCCACTATCGATTAGTTGTACCTTAGGGCCCATGACATTTTGGATGATAGGTCTGAGGAGCGGATAATGAGTACAACCTAAAATCAAGCTATCCACTTTTCCAACCAAAGGACGTAGGGTTTCGTATACGACTTTCTTGGTCACACTGGTCGATAGAGCACCTGACTCGACCAAAGGAGCAAATTTGGGGCAAGCCAGACTTTCAACCTGCAAATCTGGATCCAAGTCATGAATCTTTTGACGATAGATATCTGATTGTACGGTCATCGGTGTTCCAATCACTCCGATTTTCCCACCCTGACTTGCTTTGATAGCTGCTGAAGCACCAGGCAAAATCACTCCAAGAACAGGAATATCAAGTTTGGATTTGATTTCTTCCCAGACGACTGCTGTTGCTGTATTACAAGCAATGACAATCATCTTGACATCCTTGGTCAAAAGAAAGTTGACCAACTGCCAAGTATATTCACGAATTTGCTCAGCAGGACGAGGGCCATATGGCGCCCGTGCCGAATCTCCAATATAGACGATTTCTTCATGAGGAAGCTGACGCATGAGCTCACGCACAACAGTCAAGCCCCCAACACCAGAGTCCAAAAAACCGATTGGTCGATTATCCATATAGTCTTCTTTCTAGTCATATTATTCTGATTGATAGTTCATTATCATTACATTTCTTACTGAAATTTCCGACCGACTGATTCGTCATCAGTTGTCTCCAACTTAATCATAATCAAATATCAATAGAATGCAAGGAAAAAGTCTTAGTTCTAAATATCAGTTGAACATAGTGAGAAGTCTGGAACTTTCATCCCAGACTTTTCCTATTTATTTCTTTTTATTGTTAGCGAGGGCTGCTTTTTGTTGGCGAATGATTTGGTGGTAAACTTGTTGTACCTTAGCTTCGCTTGGTTTTTGACCATTTGCACTCAAGAGAGTACGAACGGCTTCTGCATTCAAACGTGGGTTATCCGCAAATTCTTTTTCGATTTGCTTGCGCACCAAGTACATTCCTCCAAGAGCTCCGCCTAGAAAAGCTAAAACAATCAATACAATTGCTAAAATAAGGTCCATAATATTTCTCCTGTTTCTTTTTGAATCTTCTATATTATACCATAAAGTCCTACGCCTGACTAGTTTGAGTTACGCTTTCAGAAAGCAACTGACCAACATTTTAATTCACTTTACCTATAAAAAAACTTGCTTATCATCCATTATAAAATCTAAAATACATACTGTCCTTAAAATAAACAAATGAGGTCTTTAAAGCCTTGCAATAAGTTAATGTGTCTGCTATAGTAAAATCATAAATCTCAACTATACTACCTACTTCAATATTAAAAAAATCTATGGAAAATAAAAATAACTATCAACTAATATACGACCAACCAGCTGCTCATTCCTATGATGGATGGGAAAAACAAGCCCTCCCAGTCGGAAATGGAGAAATGGGTGCCAAGGTTTTCGGACTCATCGGTGAAGAAAGAATCCAGTACAACGAAAAAACACTTTGGTCTGGAGGCCCACAGCCAGATAGTCAAGACTACAACGGAGGAAACTACAAGGACCGCTACAAAGTCTTAGCCGAAATCCGTAAGGCCTTAGAAGACGATGACCGTCAAAAAGCCAACCAACTAGCAGAGAGAAATTTGGTTGGACCAAACAATGCCCAATACGGTCGCTACCTAGCCTTTGGTGATATCTTCATGGTCTTTAATAACCAGAAGAAGGGCTTGGAAAATGTTACTGACTATCATCGTAGCTTAGATATTTCTGAAGCTATCACGACTACTTCTTATACTCAAGATGGAACAAACTTTAAACGCGAAACCTTCTCTAGCTATCCGGATGATGTCACTGTGACCCACTTGAGTAAAAAAGGGGATAAGACCCTCGATTTTACTCTTTGGAATAGCTTGACAGAAGATTTACTTGCGAATGGTGACTACTCTTGGGAATATTCGAAGTATAAACAGGGAGCAGTCACTACTGATTCCAATGGTATTTTACTCAAAGGAACTGTCAAAGACAATGGTCTTAAATTTGCTTCTTATCTTGGTATCAAGACAGATGGACAAGTCACTGCACAAGATGGCTATTTGACTGTCACAGGAGCCAGCTATGCGACCCTTTTACTCAGTGCCAAGACCAACTTTGCTCAAAATCCAAAAACCAATTATAGCAAAGATATTGACTTAGAAAAAACGGTTAAGTCTATCATAGAAGCTGCCAAGGCCAAAGACTATGAAACTCTGAAACATGACCACATCGAGGACTATCAAAGTCTCTTCAATCGTGTTCAACTAAATCTTGGCGGTAGCAAGTCTAATCAAACTACAAAAGAGGCTCTTCAAACCTATAATCCCGAAAAAGGGCAAAAACTAGAAGAACTCTTCTTTCAATACGGCCGTTACCTCCTCATCAGTTCGTCTCGTGACCGGACAGATGCCCTTCCTGCCAACTTGCAAGGAGTCTGGAATGCAGTAGATAATCCACCTTGGAATTCTGACTACCACCTCAATGTCAACCTACAGATGAACTACTGGCCTGCCTACATGAACAATCTTGCAGAAACGGCTAAGTCAATGATCAATTATATCGATGACATGCGCTACTATGGTCGTATCGCTGCTAAAGAATATGCAGGTATCGAGTCAAAAGAAGGTCAAGAAAACGGTTGGTTGGTTCATACTCAGGCGACACCATTTGGCTGGACTACTCCTGGTTGGAACTACTATTGGGGTTGGTCTCCAGCTGCCAATGCTTGGATGATGCAGAACGTCTATGACTATTATAAATTCACCAAGGATGAAACCTATCTCAAAGAAAAGATTTACCCAATGCTCAAGGAAACAGCTAAGTTCTGGAACTCCTTCTTGCACTATGACAAGGCCAGTGACCGTTGGGTATCTTCTCCATCCTACTCACCTGAACACGGGACCATTACCATCGGAAATACCTTTGACCAATCGCTAGTCTGGCAGTTATTCCACGATTACATGGAAATCGCCAACCATCTGAATGTCGACCAAGACTTAGTCACAGAGGTCAAGGCTAAATTTGACAAGCTCAAACCACTTCATATCAACCAAGAGGGACGTATCAAGGAATGGTACGAGGAAGACAGTCCTCAATTCACCAACGAAGGCATTGAAAATCATCACCGTCACGTTTCCCATCTGGTTGGACTCTTCCCAGGAACCTTATTTGGCAAGGATCAACCCGAATACCTAGAGGCAGCACGCGCAACCCTAAACCACCGAGGAGATGGTGGAACTGGTTGGTCTAAGGCCAATAAAATCAACCTCTGGGCTCGTCTCTTAGATGGAAATCGTGCCCACCGTTTGTTAGCAGAACAGCTCAGATCCTCGACTCTAGAAAACCTCTGGGATACGCACGCGCCTTTCCAAATTGATGGGAACTTCGGTGCAACCAGCGGTATGGCAGAAATGCTCCTTCAGTCTCATACAGGCTACATTGCCCCATTACCAGCCCTTCCAGATGCTTGGAAAGACGGTCAAGTTTCAGGCTTAGTCGCTCGTGGTAACTTTGAAGTCAGCATGCAATGGAAAGAAAAAAATCTCGAAACGCTATCTTTCCTTTCTAATGTGGGTGGAAACTTAGTCGTAGACTACCCAAATATTGAAGCTAGCATTGTCAAGGTAAACGGCAAGGAAGTACAAGCTACCCGCATCAAAGACAACCGCATCCAACTTGCAACTCAAAAGGGTGATGTGATCACCTTTGAAAAGTTACCTATACCGTCATAAATGGATTAAACTAAATCTAATCTATATCCTAGACTCTCTACAAATCTGTCAATTGCATCAACTTTTTAAAACTTCGCCTTAATCTTATTGATATAAACAAAAAAGGAGGGAATATTTCCCATCCTTTTTTATGATAATAAAATTATATAGGAGTATCTATAAGTAACTACTCCCAATTTTTAGTTTCTAAAACAAACTAAAAAACCAATTAAAAATCGAATACAATACATTCATAAGGAAATCATAAAAAAATAAGCAAATGAGATACCAAATGAATTCTACAATTGCAATCAGTGGCTTCACTAAGATATAAAATAAAATATCCAAAATAAATTTCATTTTCTGTCTTCTTTCTTAGTAAGTCCCAGAATCCAAGGTAAGGAAGATTCTAGTTTTAACGCCAAAAGAAATCGACTAAATTCTAAGACTTTTGGCTCGGACTCCTTCTTTTCAGTCAATACTTCCATCCCTTTTACCCAAAGACATGTTCCAATTGCTCTTGCCATGTTGGTAAAAAAATTTGGTTGTTGATCCATGCGACTCTCCCTTGGTTACTCTAGCTAATATAGGTCTGTTTTTATTGTATTCAGTATATCAATTTTTTGTAGATAATCAAGCTTTTGTCTGAAAAAAAGTTTCATAATCTTTCTAGAAGCCTTCTAGCTAGATTATAAAACTTTATTGATTATTTCATTTCTTTTTTATAGCGTTCTAATTCTGCCTGATTAGCCCAAACATAATGACCTGGACGAATTTCTACCATAGAAGGTTTGTCAGTTTCATAGTCATGTTGATCTGGATCATAGACTTTCAAAACTTTTTTACGTTCCAGGATTGGATCTGGAATAGGAACAGCTGATAAAAGTGCTTGCGTGTATGGATGGATTGGATTGTTAAACAATTCCTCAGTCTCAGCAACTTCAACAATGACACCTTTATAAATTACCGCGATACGGTCAGAGATGAATCGAACTACAGACAAATCGTGGGCGATAAAGAGATAAGTTAAGCCTAATTCTTTTTGGAATTTCTTGAGCAAATTCAAAACCTGGGCACGTACAGAAACGTCCAAGGCTGAAATTGGCTCATCCGCGATAACGAAGTCAGGTTGCATTACCAAAGCACGTGCAATCCCGATACGTTGACGTTGTCCACCTGAGAACTCATGAGGATAACGAGTCAAGTGTTCAGCCAAAAGCCCTACTTCACGAATGATATTTTGAACTTTTTCTTTTCTTTCTTCTTCATCTTTAAATAAATGGTGGTTGTAAAGACCTTCAGAAATGATATAGTCTACTGTCGCACGTTCGTTCAAACTTGCGGCTGGGTCTTGGAAAATCATTTGGATGCGACGGATTAATTCCTCTGCTTGTTCACGTGATTTTTTACCATTAATTTTTTTACCATCAAAGATGATATCTCCCTTGCTGGTATCGTTAAGACCGATAATAGCACGACCAATTGTTGTCTTACCACTACCAGATTCTCCAACGAGTGAGAAAGTTTCTCCTTTGTTGATAAAGAAGTTTGCATTCTTAACAGCTACAAACTTTTTGCTTCCTTCACCGAAGGAAATTTCTAAGTCTTTAATTTCTACTAATTTTTCAGACATTTCCTTCCTCCTAGTCCTCAAGATGAGCAAAGCCCATCTTTTCACGAATTTTATCGTGTAAGTCTTCAATCACTGCTGGTTTTGAAACTTTTGGAGCCTGTTCATGAAGCAACCATGTTTTCGCCCAATGAGTATCTGATACTGCAAACTGTGGAGCTTTTTCTTCGAAATCAATCTTCATCGCATAGTCTGAACGAAGAGCAAAAGCATCTCCCTTCAATTCAGTATAAAGTGATGGAGGTGTTCCCGGAATTGAATACAATTCTCCTTTATCATCAGCCAACTGTGGCAAGCTTGACAAGAGGCTCCAAGTATATGGGTGACGTGGATCGTAGAAAATCTCTTCAACTGTACCATACTCGACGATTTCACCAGCATACATAACTGCAACTTTATCAGCAATACTTGCTACGACACCTAAGTCGTGTGTGATGAAAATTGTTGTAAAGTGATATTCATGTTGAAGCGACTTCAACAAGTCAATAATTTGAGCTTGAATAGTCACATCAAGGGCTGTTGTTGGCTCGTCACAGATGAGGACATCTGGACGACAGGCAAGAGCAATTGCGATAACGATACGTTGACGCATCCCACCAGAATACTGGAATGGATATTCATTAAAACGTCTCTCAGCGTCAGGGATACCAACCTTATTCATATAGTCAATAGCCAAGTCTTTTGCTTCTTGAGCTGTTTTCCCTTGGTGTTTAACAATCACTTCAGTGATTTGACTTCCGATTGTCTTGATTGGGTCAAGACTGGTCATCGGATCTTGGAAGATGGTTGCAATCTTGGCACCACGGATTTGTTCCCAATCTTTATTAGATGTAAGGCTGGTCAAGTCCTGTCCACGGTATTTAATACTACCTCGTGCAATACGACCATTTCCTTCTAACATTCCTGTGAAGGTTTTTGTTAAAACTGATTTACCTGAACCTGATTCCCCAACCAAAGCGAGAACCTCTCCCTCAATCAAATCGATGGAGACACCTCGAATAGCTGTCAAAATCTTGTCACGAACGTCAAATTCCACGACAATATCTTGAGCAGTCAAAATTACATTTTTTTCTTTTGTCATGTCTACTCCTATCTATGTGTACGTGGATCACTAGCATCCGCTAGGTTTTGACCAACTACGAAAAGTGACAAGGAAACCAAAACTAAAGTTGTCAATGGAATCCAGAAGAGGTAAGCATTTGTTGTTACGTTCTGAGAATAGTCTGAAATCAAACGTCCCAAACTTGGTACTGTGATTGGCAAGCCAAGTCCAAAGAATGATAGGAAGGCTTCATATGAGATAAATGCAGGAAGCATTTGTGACATAGTAGTAACAATCACAGATACCAATTGTGGCATGATATTTTTAATGACAATCTTATAGGTTGGTGTTCCAAGTGTACGTGAAGCAAGATTGTACTCCAAATCGCGGTAACGCATAATTTGGATACGAATCATATAAGCAATACCAATCCAAGTGGTTACACTCATGGCAAAAATCAAATTCCAAAAACCTGCACCAATAGAGTAAGTCAAAACAATAACAATCAAAAGTGATGGAATATTATTGATAACGTTATAAACCTCCATCATGATACGGTCAACTGATTTTGAAATCCCCCAAACACCACCGACGATAACACCGATTACAACGTTGATAAAGGTCGCAATAACAGAAATCAAGATAGAGTTACGAGCTCCAAACCAGACACCGTCAAAGAGAGACTTACCGTTACTATCTGTACCAAACCAATGCTCACCATTTGGCTTAATGTAACGAGCACTAAAATCATTTACTTTACTTACGTCGTTAAAGTCAAAATCTGAGAACATTGGGTAGATGAAACTCATCAATACGATGGAAATCAAAATACCAAGCATGATGATTGTTGATTTTTTCTTCAAAAACTGTCTAAAAACAGATCCCCAGTATGAGTAGGCAGGAGCGTCAATTGCTTCAGAGGCAAAATCATCTCGTTTTACAAATTGAAATTTATCATTACTAATTGTAGACATTATTTGCCTCCTTTCTCTGTCAACTTAATACGAGGGTCAATAATAGTCATCCAAATATCTCCTATTAAGTAAGAGAAAATTGAGACACTTGTAAAGATGAAGACCAGACCAACAACCATATTGTTATTTGACGCTTTTACAGAGTCAATCAACATTTTACCCATACCTGGGAAGGCGAAGACTGTTTCAGTAAGAGTCGCTCCACCGATAACACCAATAATAGAACCTGGAATACCAGAAACGAGCGGTACCATAGCGTTCTTAAAGATGTGTTTATTTGAAATTTCTTTCTCAGATAGACCTTTTGCACGTGCAAAACGAACAAAGTCTTGAGATTGCAAGTCAATCATGTAACGACGAATCCAGATAGCTAGACCAGGTGCTCCAAGTAAACCAAGAATAACTGCAGGTAAAACATATGAACGCCAGTCTCCAGCACCCAAGATAGGGAATGAATCTGGGAATCCAATTGAAGAACCAATCAAACGAATGATATATACAAGTGCAATCGTTGGAAGGGCCATCAAGAAAGTCAAAGTACCTGTAGAGAGGCTATCAATCCAAGTATTTTTGAAACGAGCCATTGCCGAACCAAGAGGAACTGCAATCGCATATGAAATAGCAAGACCAATCAAACCAGTGATAGCAGAACTTGCAATCATTGATGGATACTGATAATTACTTTCAGTAGCGGTGTATGGATCATCCTTACCGTAGTTAGCTACTTCACGTGCATCAGCCTGACTTGGTGATTTGTAAGTTCTTGTGTAGATATTGACTGATGAAGTTTTCTTCCCAGTTGGGAATTGAACTTCAGATGTCTTCGTTTGTCCTTGTCCTTGTGTGATAACTTGAAGTACAGGAGTATTTGCATAAGTTGGGTAAGAATCTCCTAGGTTCAAGTTCACAAAATTTTGATGAACAAATGGGAACTGACTGTTGAAGTACAAAAGGTACTTATGTTTAGTCCCTGAACCTACTAAAGACCATCCAATAGCTGGATCGTTTTCAAAACGCAAATAACGCTCTAAGTTAGGATTTTCTGGGTCTTGAATCTTGTTTGTATGGTCAATATCAAGCAAGTTTGCATAGAATTTGAACACACGCTCAAAAATAGGGATTTCACGAGTAGCATAGAATTGACCGCTCTCTGTAAACTCACCCAAAGTCCAACCGTTACCAATTTGTTGGATGTATTTTTCGTAGATAGCTTTATTTGTATCGTTTGCATCAACGGTTACAGAAGGGTCAATGCTACTAGCTTTTTCCTGCAACTCTTTCGTATCGTAATACTCGATATAACCCATACGCTCATAAACAGTATTTTCATAATTATCGCGTTTATCAGCTGTGGTTGCAATTTTATTGTAGTTAGTATCTTGTTTGAAGATCAACTTCCGTGGAACCATCGTATAGATGATTGTGTAAATCAAGGTCGTTACTAAAAAGATAGAAACTAACGACCGCAAGATACGCATAAAAACATATTTTTTCATATTATTTCCTTTAAAATCCCAAAAGAACCTTCTCCTTTTGGAGAGAAAGTTCTAATGAGCATTATTTATTTCACGTGACTTGCTAAATCTTTTTGAGCTTTTTCGTTTGATTCAGCTTTTTCTTTAAGCCATTTTTCACGAGCTTTTTGGTATTCTTCTTTTGTAATAGGTTTTTCACCAACCTCAGTGTACTTCAAGTAACCTGAGGTTTCTCCTTTAAGACCCGCAGCTGAGTAAGAAGAAGTAAATGGAATAACTTTAGAAACAAATGACACAGCGGTTTCTTTTGGACCTGCCATTACAGGAATTGTCAAACCGTTGTCTGTTAACCAAGCTTGAGCAAGGGCATATTTTTCGTAACGTTTTTGAACATCTTGATTTTCTTTGTTTGCATAGTCAAGTAATTTTTCATAGTCAGACAAACCAAGTTTTTGGATAACTGATGCATCAGTATCTTTATCAATACCCATGAGCAAGCGAGTGTTTCCGCCTTTAATCGTGAACTGGTCTAAGAATGTTGATGGATCTTGATAATCTGGATTCCATCCAGTCAAAGTATGAATATCCCAATCTTGTTCTTTGGCTGTTGGAGCACTAAATGAAAGTGGTAATGCTTCTGCTTGAGTCATTTGTTGAAGATCGATGACAACATTGTCTGAACCAAGTACGTTTTCAATTGATTGTTTAAGTGATTGAACACGGTTTACAACAGCTGTAGATTCTTGGATTGTTAGAGCATCCAAATGAATTGGGAATTCTACTCCTTCCGCTTTCAAGCTTTCTTTTGCTTTTGCAAAGGCAGCTTTAGCTTTTTCTTCGTTGTAAAGACCATTTTGCGAATCAGCAAGCGATACGTTTGACCATGTACTTGAGTTTGTCTTCGCAAGACTTTCTTCTACAAGTTTACCAAATTGTTTGTCCCCAACTTGAAGGTCATATGGTGTGAAAGTGTTACGGATTCCAACCGCAGCTCCCTCTGTACCATTTGTCTGAGCTGAGTAAGAATTACGGTCTACCGCAAAGTTAAGGGCTTGACGGAATTCTTTGTTTAGCAAAGCTTTTCTTGTAGATTCTTTTTGGCTATCTGTTGTTTTTGAAGTGTGGTTATATGTTGAACGGCCATAGTTCACACTAACAGTAGCGATAGCTGATCCAGGTTCGCTAAAGTAGATGTTATCTTTGAACTCAGATGCATATTTTTCGTATGTTGAGCTAGTAGGATAGATACGAGCTTTGCTGTATTGCCCTTCTGAGAATCCTTTAGCAACGACATCTTGGTCTTTACCATCCCAGTATGTAAATTTAATGTTTTGAATTTTAACAGCGTCTTTATCCCAGTAAGCATCGTTCTTAGCCATTTCAATCGAAGACTTAGCTGTGATTGATTTCAAAACAAACGGTCCATTATACAAAATAGAAGATGGATCTGTAGGTGCACCAAAGCCTTCCCCTTTTGATTTAAGGAAATCTTCGTTGATTGGCATCATCACGCCGTTTGTTGTTTTGTCATTCCAGAAAGTTTCTGGCTGGTTCAATGTATATTCAAGAGTGTTATCGTCAACAGCTTTTACACCAACAGTTGAGAAGTCGTTTGTTTCACCGTTAATGTAAGCGCTGAGCCCTTTAATTGAAGAACTGATAACAGACAAACCTTTTGATTTTCCTTCTACCGCATGTTTCAACCCTGTCACAAAGTCCTGGGCTTTAACTGGAGCGTATTCTTCTCCTTCAGCAGTAACCCACTTAGCATCCTTACGGATTTTATAAGTGTAAGTCAAACCGTCTTGTGAAACTGTCCATGATTCAGCAATCGATGGTACAAGGTTGCCATATTTATCGTTAGCAAGCAAACCATCTACCGCATTTGTCGTAACAAAAGAAGTAGAATCAACGTTGTTAACAACATAATCCAATGTTTCAGGATCAACTGAATAAACATATTTATAATCTGATGCTAATTTTGTATTGCTTGAGCCTGCATTTGAATTCGTATTTGAACATGCAGCAAGCACTCCTGCTGCAAGCAAGGTTACTCCTGCTACCGCAAGAATCCGACTTTTTTTCATATTTTCAAACTCCTCGTTTTAAATTGTGGATATTGAAGATTATACCACAGTTTTCGTAAAAAGTAAACGAATTTTCAGAATATTTTGTCGTATAGATTTTGAAGGCTATAAATCTTATGCTTTCAGAAAAGAAAACTATTGACGGGAAGAAATTTTCAAGGTATAATATTAAAAGTTAAGGCGGTATAGCCAAGTGGTAAGGCACGGCTCTGCAAAAGCTTGATCGTCGGTTCAAATCCGTCTACCGCCTTTTTTATACTATTTTATAGTAATTTATCCGAAAAGAAAGTCCGTAAAATCGGACTTTTTTGTTTTTCCTTTAGGATAAAAAAGGATAACTTTAAAAATCTTTTGGGGCAAGTTTGGGGCGGGGGTGTTTTTTGAGCAAATAAAAATGACTAGTTGCCGCTAGTGGTATAATATTGAAATAAACAAAACAGACAAAAATCAAGCGAATAAGAATACTCCGCCTCTATTTAAATATAGACTCCTAACGGAGTCTTTTCTTTTTAACGTTTAAAAAAGCTTTATCAGTTTTCTCTGATAAAGCTTTTGTTTTATTCAGTTTCTTCTTCTGATTCAAGCTCTTGAATTTGAACCTTAAGCTTGGTTACACGACCATTTTTTACTTTGTCATTTGTCAAGGTGATATGCTTGTTGCCACTATCTAACTCATAACTAAGTTTTTCTGATGTTGGAATAGTTCCCACACCTGTCAAATAATAACCAGCAATGGTATCTACATCGTCACTTTCAAGTTCGACATCAAAATAATCATTGAAATCGTTCAAATTCATTGTCCCTTGGACAATATGAGTGTCCTCGCCGATAGTATGAACATAGACTTCAGCACGGTCAGTTTCATCATCAATCTCACCAACAATCTCTTCAAGGAGATCCTCAAGTGTTACCAAACCAGCCATTCCTCCATATTCATCGAGAAGAATAGCCATTTGTCTTTGTGAATTTCTCAATTCTTTTAATAAATCATCCACAAAAATAGTTTCTGGTACAAATAGAGGTTCCTGTAATATCTTTCTCAATACAATATTATCAAAACCATCGGTAAACCCTGCTTTTAGCAGACTCTTTGTATGTATCAAACCAATCACGTTGTCCTTGTCATCATCATAGACAGGAATTCGAGAAAAGTTTTGTTTTAAGATGCTTTCGATAATCGTCTGAGTGTCATCTTGAATATCTACCATGAAAGCGTCAGTTCTAGGAACCATGACTTCACGCGCCATGAGCTCATCTAGCGAGAAAATTCCTTGCAACATTTCGATTTCATCTGCATCCAAGGTTTCTTCACTATTGGTAAGCATATACTCAATCTCATCACGAGTCATTTTTTCATCTGCATCGTCAAATGTCATTGGCGTCAAACGACTCAAGAGATTAGTTGATGCTGATAACATCCAAACAAATGGACTCACAATCTTACCGAGAGCGATAATAAATGGCACTGTTCGGATAGCCAAGGCATCCTTAAGATTTAGCGCAATTCGTTTGGGATAGAGCTCACCGAAAACGATAGAGATATAGGTCAAGAAAGCAAGTGACAGGAAGCTTGCGATTGCGAGCGCTGTTTCGCTATTTCCCATCCAAGAAGCTATCAATTCTCCAAGAGAATCTGCTAGTTTAGCCCCTGACAAGATCGTAATTAAGGTAATACCAACTTGAATGGTTGATAAAAAGTGATTTGGGTTTTCAAGTACCTTTAGCAAACGGATATAGCGTTTATCTCCTTCTTCTGCCTTTTGTTCAACACGTGAACAGCTAAGAGAAACCATAGCCATCTCTGTAGCAGAGAAAAAAGCATTTAAAAAGGTCAAAACAACTAATAATACAAACTGCAGTAACAAATCCTGACTGCTCGGGTCTTCCATTTTCCTTCTCCTAAAAAGTATAATTGAGACTATTATACCATATTTTTCAACTTCTACACATTAATTTTCGATTTCTATAGTAAATCCCTTATCGAAACAATAAGGGACTGTCTATCTATTAGTCTTTTGTGACTGTAACTTCTCCTGTTCGGTAGTCTAACTGAATCCCCTTTTGAACATTTGGAATTACAACGTTAAACTCTAATTCACCATCAGAAGATTTGGCTTCTATCTGAGAAGCAGATGGTACTAGATCATCTTCAGTTGCATACAATAGCGTAACACGGTAACGCACTCGTTTATTCTTATCTAGAGCTTTTCGTACTAGACTTTCATAGTAGTTTTGTCCAGTCGAATCTTCAGCTCGTGCTTGGTTGGCCCAGGCTGTTTGTACAGCAATATTTTTTGGATTGCTAGTAGAAGCGTCAAAACCATCTAAACCACCAATCAAGGCATAGCCTAATAAATGCCCTCTATCTACAGCGTGATTATAGGTTCCTTTTAAGTTTTTGACCTGATGCCATCCTGCTGGGGTCCAAGAAGTCGAACCATTCCCGGTTTCTTCACGATCTTTGTACTGTCTTGTAGCTTTTGACATGAGGGCGTTAGCCACAGTTGGAACCGTCTCCCCAACCACAGTTTTTGTCTTGTTATCAGCATAGGGTTTACTTGAAACTTTTGCATCTAGATTTGTTTTGTTTCCATTGACTACAAAGGCTCCGGCTCCATTCCACTCAAGGGACCCCTTTATTTGTTTTTTGACCGAATCGGTCAGTACACTTTCAGCCAGTTCTTGACTTGGAGTATCAGACGACTGTGATTTTTGTTTTGCTTGTGTTTGTGGTGCAGTGTTGGAAAACTGCATTTGTTTAATATAGTAGCTTCCTGCTGACAAGAGCAAAAAGAGCAAGAGGCCAATTAGGGCCTGCCTTGTTTTTTTATTCATCTTTTCTCCTTAGTTTTTGTTCTTAGAAAAAGGCTGGTCCCCCAGCCTATTTCCCTGTAAATTTCGCAATTAACTCATGCCACTTTTCTGGTGCTAAAATTGCCCATGGGTCCTGACCTTTGCCTAAGATACCGTAGCCAATCATCAAGCCAATTCCAAGCGCCAAGACCCCTAGAAGCAAAACAATAATGACCAATAGAAATCGACGTAGCACATAAGATACTTCTTTATTCATCTTCATCAGCTTCCACACTTACCCGTTCAATATTAGCTCCTAACTGAGCTAACTTTTCATGGAAACGATAATAGCCTCTATCCAAATGGACAAGTTTCCCAACAACTGTCTCACCTTCGGCTACAAGACCTGTTAAGATCAAGGCTGCACTAGCACGAAGGTCCGTAGACAGGACTTCTGCACCTTGGAGGGGTTGCCCGCCAACGATACGAGCTGTGTCACGGATGATTTCCGAATGCAAGCCCATTCGACGCATTTCCTCTAGATGTTGGAAACGATTCTCAAAGACTGTCTCAATCATAGTTGATTCTCCTTGAGCGACCGTCATAAGAGCAGTAAATTGTGCCTGCATGTCAGTTGGAAATCCTGGATGTGGTAAGGTCTTGACATGAACTGCTTTCAATTTCTCACGTTGAGAACGGATGCGGATACCTTCATCCTCGTCGATGACTTCAACACCCATTTCCTGTAATTTCGCCAACAAGGGACGGTTGTGTTCCCAGATAGCATCTTGAATCAGGACATCTCCACCCGTCATTGCAGCAGCAACCATGAAGGTCCCTGCTTCGATGCGGTCTTGAACAACATTATGTGTTGCACCATGCAAACTTTCAACACCTGTAATTGTAATGCTCTCTGTTCCCGCGCCTTTTACTTTAGCTCCCATTTTATTTAAAAGAATAGCTAAATCTACAATCTCAGGTTCACGCGCAGCATTTTCAATAACAGTTACCCCGTCAGCAAGGGTTGCAGCCATCATCAAGTTTTGAGTTGCCCCAACACTAGGAAAGTCCATATAGATATGGGCTCCATGCAAGCGTTCTGCCTTAGCTTCGATATAACCAGCTGTTTGGGTGATCTTAGCTCCCATTGCTTCCAAACCTTTAAGGTGAAGGTCAATAGGACGACTACCAATCGTACATCCACCTGGCATCGAAACTTTAGCGTGACCAACTCTAGCTAGGATTGGACCCAAGACTACAATAGACGCACGCATCTTGCTGACATACTTATAAGGAGCTTCTTCTGTGATATCATCTGTTGCATCCACTTCAACAATGTGTGCATCTTGATCAAAATTAACTTTCGCATTTAATCCACGAACCACCTGATTCATGGTAAATACATCTGATAAAATCGGAACATTTTTTAGAACTGTTTTTCCTTCACTTGCTAAAATAGTTGCCGCAAGTAGGGGTAAAACTGCATTTTTCGCACCCTCAATGGTGACACTTCCGACTAGGCGATTATCACCACCTCGAACTACAATTTTTTCCATAAATATTTTCCTTTACTTTCGAGTTTAGAATAATGTCCGTACTGCTTCTTGCCATAATTGGTAGAGATTTAGGAAAAAAGAACTAATCAGATATCCTAAACCGATACTACACAACACTACCAAAAGTCGTACCTTCCTCGCATTGTCCTTAGTCACCTTCAAAATTTGATCCCATTTGACCAAATCTTTTAAAAGTTGAAAAACTAGGTAGACAAAAAACATATGACTACTGAGGGTAAAAAACAATTGAATCATCTGCCTATTATACCATCTTCTCTTTTTCTACGCTAGTCTATGAGTTCACACTATAATTTATGGATTGTTTTTCAAGTAATCAATCGCATCTTGAAGTGTTTTGACTGGAACAATTTTCATGTCGGTTTTAATCATTTCAGCCGCTTCTACAGCTGTGTCATAGTTACTTTTGGCGTTTGGATTTGCCTTTTTAGCTTCATCAGAAACGGGATTATTAGGAGCGAAGAATACAGTAGCTCCCTTTTTAGATGCGGCAACAACTTTTTTGTCAATTCCACCAATATCACCAACATTCCCATCTCTATCGATACTTCCTGTACCGGCAATAATGCGTCCATTGCGAAGAGTTGGATCTGCAATTTGCGTATAGATAGATAGACTAAACATCAGACCAGCACTAGGACCACCAATGCCTGCAGTTGAAAACTTGATTGGCACATCACTTGACACTTCTGTACGGTCAATCAAGCCGATTCCGATACCATTTTTCCCATTTTCAAGAGTAATGATTTTCCCTTCAGCCGTTTTGACTTTTCCGTCTTCCTCGTAGGTAACCTTAACTTTATCACCAAGAGTTTGAGAATTGACGTAGTCGACCATCTCCTTGGAGCTTTCAAAAGTCTTATCATTGACGGCTGTTACGGTGTCAGCGATATTGAGAATTCCCTTAAAAGTTGAATTGTCTGTCACAGTCAAAACATAGACACCCAGGTACTTGAGCTCTATTTCCTTACCAGCAGATTTCAGACCTTGATATTTGGCCATGTTTTGCGAAGTTTCCATGTAAAACTGATTGATTCGCATAAATTCTGTATCTGATGAACCACCAGTCATCTCTTTGGCACTATGTATGTCCGTGAAAGGTGTCAGCCAAGCATAAACCAAGTCAACCAGTCTAGCGTGCTTAACTCCAACTGTTACAAATTGGTAAGAACCTTCCTCTTGGTCAGTTTGATTATTGACTTGTAAGACTTTTCGAATATCTTCTGAAGTCCCTGGAACCTCAATGTAATAAGGCAGGGGCACTGTAAAAGCTATAAATGTGATAATAAGCCCAATAATTAGATATATGGGCCATCTAGTTTTTTTCTTCATGTTTTAACTCCTCTAAGACAGCATTTGGGACATACTCACTGATATCTTGACCAAATTTCAATAGTTCTCTCACCGCTGAAGAACTGATATAGATATGCTCTGGGCGACTATGAAGATAGATTGTCTCAATCTCTCCTGCTAATTGATGATTGTAAAAATCAAAACTGGCTTCATACTGAAGGTCCGCAGCGTTACGCAAACCACGAACAAGAACATTGACACCCAGTTTTCTAGCAACATCAACTACTAATTCATCATGAGAGGCGATAACTTGGACATTCTCTAGATGTGCCACTGCTTTTTCAACCGTCTTCAAACGACTCTCTATCGGTAAGAATCCATTTTTGTGTGGATTATAAAAAATTCCAACATACAAGCGATCAAAGAGCTTACTTGCACGCTCAATGAGATCCAAATGACCCTTTGTTATCGGATCAAACGAACCTGTGAATAAACCAATCTTATCTGACATAGACTGTCACCTTACTAATCCCATATATTTTTTCCTTCCAGATGCCCAAACAGGCAATCTCTTCTGGAAGTTCTACTGATTTATCGGTTTCACAAACCACCATGACATCTTCTGAAAAAAGGTTTCTCTCTGCCATTTTTTCAATATCGGACACAATCTGTTCTTTCGCATAGGGAGGATCTAAAAAGATGAGATCGAAGACACCATCTACCTGCTCCAATGCACGACTGGACTCCATTTTCAATAATTGAAACTTTGAGGTTTCTTTGGTCATCTGGATATTTTCTGCCACAATATTCTGGGCCCGTCTGTCCCTCTCGACCAGAACAGCACTTGACATACCCCTTGAAACTGCTTCGATGGATAAACCACCACTGCCAGCATAGAGATCTAGTACACGTCCTCCTTCAAAGTAGGGACCAATCATATTGAAAATAGCTCCTCGGACCTTGTCAGATGTTGGTCTCGTTGTTTTTCCGTCTAACGTCTTTAAAGGACGTCCTCCGTAGATTCCTGATACGATTTTCATAAGGTATATTATACCAAATTCTGATGAAATAAGAAAATCGAACCTCTCGGTTCGATTGTTTAAAGAATATTGTCGTAAGTATCTCTGACTTCTTGTGGCCAAACACTGGTTTGAACTTCACCGATATGTTTCTTACGAAGTAAGAACATCGCCATACGTGATTGACCAATTCCTCCACCAATTGTCAATGGGAAGAGACCGTTTAAGAGAGCTTTGTGCCATTCCAAAGAAAGGCGGTCTTCATCTCCTGTAATAGCTACTTGCCGACGGAGAGTATCTTCATCGACACGAATTCCCATTGAAGACAATTCAAAGGCTGCACCCAAGTTATCATTCCAGACAAGGATATCTCCATTCAAGCCATGATAACTATTTTCAGACTCAGTTGTCCAGTCATCATAGTCTGGCGCACGGCCGTCATGAGGTTTTCCATCCGGTAATACACCACCGATACCAATCAAGAAGACAGCACCATACTCCTTACAGATAGCATTTTCACGTTCTTTTGGCGTCAAGTCTGGATAACGTTCAACCAACTCTTCTGTATGGATAAAGGTAATTTGCTTAGGCAAGATTGACTCAATATCATATCGTGCTTCAACTGCTAGCTCAGTCAAACGAATAGCCTTATAGATCTTTTCAACGGTTTCTTTGAGGTAGGCTAGATTGCGTTGCCCGTTTGGAATAACCTTTTCCCAGTCCCACTGGTCAACATAAACCGAGTGAGTCGCATCTAGTGAATCTTCGTCTGGACGAAGAGCCTTCATGTGAACGAAGAGACCTTCTCCTTCACCGAAACCAAAACGTGCCAAAGTATGGCGTTTCCACTTAGCAAGCGAATGGACCACCTCGTAAGTTTCGTCTGGAATTTGTAAAACCTTAACAGATACTGGATGCTCAATCCCTGAAAGGTTATCTTGCATCCCGTCCCCAACCTTACTCAAGATTGGCCCTTGTACTTCTACTACTTCTAACTTATCTTTTAAATACTGGGTAAAGGTATTTTTCACAAATGAAATCTCTTCCTGCTGATGGATAAAACTCTTCTTCATATGCTCCTCCTTTTGAATAATAATAAAGATTATACCTTTTTATCAGTAAAAATAAAAGAAAAAAGAGCTCATTTGAGCTCTAAAAGTATTAATCGTCACTTCCAAAGATACGCAAGAAGCTAAGGAAAATGTTAATAAAGTCGAGGTAGAGACTAAGTGCCAATGAAATTGCCCAACCTGTTGCAACTTGACCATTTGATTCTTCATAAACATAGCGAATCTTTTGGTTATCCCAAGCAATCAAACCTGCAAAAACAAGAACCATGACAATACTGATGATGTAATCGAAAAGGCCACTGTTTAAAAATACATTGACAATCATAGCCAAGATGAGACCTACCAAGGCTCCAATCAAAGCACGTCCGATACCACTCAAATCCTTTTTAATCACAACTCCAATAACAGCCATGACAAAGAAGAGGGCTGCGCTGGAAATAAAAGCTGTCAAAACTGTTCCTGGTAGATAGAGCGATACGATGAAACTCAGTGAAAAACCGTTCACTACTGAATAGATGAGAAACATCGGAAGAGCTGCTGGGCTATTTTTATAAGCCATATTACTGGCTGCAATTACAAGAGCAATTTCAACGACTCCTGTTACGATTAACCATATGCGGGCATTAAGCATCAACTGAACAAGAAGGTCTTGGAAGGTTGTTAGCATTAAGGCTGAAACAAGTGCAGATAGGGCAATCCCAATCCCTACAAAAGCATAGACTTTTGCATAAAATTGATTCAAGCCAGAACGTTCTTGAATAATTGTTTGATTCATATCTTTTTTCTCCTTATGAATTCTTTTTATTGATTATAACAAAAATAAAATTATTTAACTCAAATAAAACATGAGTATGCCTGCAGCGATGGCGACATTGAGACTCTCTGCCTGCCCTTTCATGCTGATGTGAACCAGTTGATCTGCCTGATCTGCCATGAATGAACTAATGCCTTGCCCTTCATTTCCCATAACCAAGACAAAATCCTCTTGCCGAGCAAGCTCACGATAATCTTTAGAGTTTTGGGATAAGGTGGTTGCTAGAATTGGTAGGCTTCTCTTTTTAGCCTCTTCAACAAATGCTTCTACAGACATGCGATAAATCGGCAAATGGAAATGGCTACCCTGCATGGAACGAAGTGTTTTGAGACTATATATATCTGCTGATTTACTTGAGACAATGACTCCTGAAAAACCTGCCGCATCTGCCGTCCGAATCATAGTCCCCACATTTCCGGGGTCCTGCACATCTTCTAAGAAAAGATATTTACCTGAGGTCAAATCCGGCAACTGCTCCTCTTCCTTTTGAACAATAGCTACAATGCCCTGAGGTGTTTGGGAATCAGCCAAATCAAGCAAGATTTCTTCCGTCACAAAGACTGTCTGAGGATAGTCAGCTAATTTCCCCCCATGTTCTGCCAAGGCAAAAATTTTCTCTATCTTTGCACCAGCCTGAATAGCTTCTTCAAACAAATGCCAACCCTCAATTAAATAAGAAGATTTTCGATATTTTTTTTGATGCAATTTCTTGGCATTTTTTACCACAGAATTAGCTTTAGAGGTTATAATAGTCATAGAAATATTATAACACAATCAAGGAGGTTTGGTATGCAAAAGGTCAAAATGATTGCACAGGGACGCGTCCAAGGCGTTGGCTTTCGCTGGGGTGTTTATACCCTTGCTCTCGAACTAGGTGGAATCACCGGTCGGGTCTGGAACAACGATGACGGAACCGTTGAAATTCTTGCCCAAGCTGAATCTTCTGCTATCATGGCTAAATTCATCCAAGAGATCCGAAAAGGACCAACTCCTTTCTCAAAAGTGACCTATCTCGACGTCCAATTGAGCAACTTTCCTTCCTATTCCGACTTCAAAGTCGCAAATTAGGTCTCTAGAACTATTGTATATTTTCCAAAAAAACAGTAGAATAGAAAGGTATAATTTTTTAAGAAGGAATAAAAACAGTGAAATCAATTAAACGAATCGCCCTCTCAGTCATGGGAGTGGCTATGCTATTAGTCTTGACAGGTTGCGTTCAGGTTGATAAAGCAACAGGTCAGCCAATTGGTCCCGTTTGGGATTTCTTGGGTGCCCCGATGGGAGAAGCTATCAAATACTTCGCTAATAATCAAGGTCTCGGTTTCGGTGTTGGGATTATCATCGTAACTATTATCGTCCGCTTGATTATCCTCCCACTTGGTATCTACCAATCATGGAAAGCGACTCTTCACTCTGAGAAGATGAACGCCCTCAAGCATGTCCTTGAGCCACATCAGACTCGTCTCAAAGAAGCAACGACTCAAGAAGAAAAACTAGAAGCCCAACAAGCTCTCTTTGCTGCTCAAAAAGAGCATGGTATTAGTATGTTTGGTGGTGTAGGATGTTTCCCTATCCTCATTCAAATGCCTTTCTTCTCTGCTATCTACTTTGCTGCTCAACACACAGAAGGTGTTTCTGAAGCTAGCTTCTTAGGAATCGCACTTGGATCTCCAAGTTGGATTCTCATCGCCTGCGCAGGTGTTCTCTACTACATCCAATCACTCCTTTCTCTACACGGAGTTGAAGACGAGACTCAAAGAGAACAACTCAAGAAAATGATTTACATGAGTCCAATGATGATCGTCATGTTCTCAATCTTCTCTCCAGCCAGCGTCACACTTTACTGGGTTGTCGGTGGTTTCATGATGATCCTTCAACAATTCATCGTCAACTACATCATTCGTCCAAAACTTCGCAAAAAAGTACGCGAAGAATTAGCAAAGAACCCACCAAAAGTAAGCAAAACTTCAAGCGCTCGCAAGGATGTGACTCCTGAATCAGCAGCAGTAATTTCAACTTCTAACAAGAAGAAAAACAAAAAACGCAATGCTGGAAAACAACATTCGAGATAAAGCTACGTGTATTATCAAATAATTAAAAAAACGAATGAAGATAAATGGTTTTCATTAACTGTTTATCTTCATTCGTTTTTATTATCTACTTTCACATCTTAATTTATTTAAATCCTATGGCAACAAATTAGTAAGTCAATTTCTTTGATTTAATACAATTAAGAGCCATTAAAACTTCTGCTCCCTCGTCTCTATTTCTAAGCTCAACTCGGCCTTTGTGCAGTTCTGCAACTCTACATACAAAACTAAGTCCAATACCAAAATGTTGCTCTTTGACCGTTCTAGCTTTATCCATACGATAAAAGAGCTTCCCAAAATTAGTTAAAACTTCATCTGGAAATTCAGAGCCATTATTCCATATCCCTATTTTTAATTCCTTCCCCTCTTGCTCTACCCTAATTTTAATTTTAGGATTCTGTTTATCTGCATACTCCAAAGCATTTGTTAAAATATTTTGTATTGCACGAATCAGAAGAGATGGATTTATAAAATAGCTTTCAGTTCCTTTCAAATTTTGTTCAAAAGAAAACTTCATCTGATTTTTTATCAAAAAAGAGACTTCTTTCTCTAATTCATTGATAAAATCTGAAGAGGAATACTCCGTCCAGTCTGTCTCATCATCATAGTAAGTTTTAGAATAATGAATCAACTGGTTAAAATAGGTAAGCAAGCGTTGACTAGCATGAACTATATCTGCCAAACATTCTTTAGACTGCTCATCTTTAGTGGAAGTGTGCAAAAATTCTGCATTCCCTTTGATGATAGTTAGAGGTGTCTTTAAATCATGAGAAGCTGCTGAAACCTGAAACATCAAATCTTCTTTCTGTTGCTTCTCATCATCTAATAGCTGTCGAATACGATCTTGCATCACAATAATTCGATTTCCTGTCTCATAAAATTCCTTAACTGTTAATCTTTCTGTACATTCGCTTTCTAGCCACATACTATTTTCATAAATCAAATTCATTTCATAACTTAGTTTTTTCAACAATTTACCAATGTGATAACTTATTAGAATAATTAATAAAACACAAATATATATCCATGATGACACATTGAAAAAAAATGATTGAACATCATTATTTTTAAGAGGCTTCCCATCCTCCATTATTTGTATGGAGACAGAAGCTAAGGGAATAAGATAAGCTAATAACAAACCAAGACCAAACTGCCAAATAATTCTCCAACAAGTTTCTCGAATTAATTGTCTAAAACTTTTGATTCTACCCATTGATATCCTCCACCGTACAAGGTTTTAATCGGATTTAATTGATAAGGTTTCAGCTTTTGACGAATTTGATAAATATACTCTGAAACCGAACGTAAAAGAGCTTCTGAACTTTGTGGATATAGATAATTATAAATTTCCTCAATTGAGTATATTTTATTTGGGTGACTTGCTAGAAGGCTGACAATATCAAATTCCCTTCTCGTCAATGGAACCTTATCCTTCTTTATAAATAGTTCCTTACTATCAGTATATAGTACAAGGTTCCCGCTTTTTATCTGATGAGCAGTTCCTTTAGTCCGTTCTTCACGACGTAGGTGCATTTTCACACGCGCTAAAAGCTCCTGCATACTAAAAGGTTTCATAATATAATCATCGGCGCCTGCATTAATTCCAGCTACCAAATCTTCAGCCATATCCTTAGCAGTTATAAAACAGATAGGAACAGTTATCTGATTGCGAATCATCTGACAGATTTCTAAACCACTAACAGGCATCATAATATCTAACAAAATCAAGTCAAATTCTGTAAAATCACAAAGATCAATCTCTTCTATGTTATTTCGTATGACTACTTCATATTTTTCATATTCTAGTACCTTTTTAATTAGGCGAAGAATAGCAAGATCATCATCTACCACTAATATTTTGTAAGCCATAACTCACCCCCTTGAATATATTATAACACTAACTGAGAAAAAGACAGGATAACCCCTATCTTTAGCGTACATTTCTTTCTCTAAGTATCAGTGCAGCAACTACAAAAACAAGTAATAACCAAACTATTTGTATCCCTAAGCCTTGCCACACTGGATAATAAAGTGATAAAGGATGGATATAGTAACAGTTCATACTAGCTAGTAAGGGTAAATTTCTAAATAAGGAACTGAATTGTAATAACATTTGTCCTAGTCCCAATAAAAGTGATAAACTTATTCCCAAAATTAAGGTAAAAGATCGGAAAACAAATACAAAAATACCACTTAAAAGAGCGAAGGTTAGAATAGAAATACAAACTGGAAATAGAATTGTTAGAACATATTTAATATTGCTCAAAAGATTGATATTGTAAAATCCTTGAGCAAATAGTATACATACTGATATTACAGCTAGCAATAATACAATTTCCACACATAACACAATAGCTAGTTTACATATTATAAATTTCAAACGGTTTGGACAGGTAAGAAAACTGGTACGAAGGCTAGAACCTGTAAATTCTTGACCTATAAATAGGACCGCTAGACTAATGAAACCTGCCTGTCCTAGATAGAGACTTTGCAGTAGCTGTTCCAAAACAAAGTATAGGGTCAACTGATCCGGTTTACTATTTAAAAAAATAACCATCGGCGGAACGCAAAGTAATAGAGCACCTATAATCAACCAATGCCAAGGATTCATCATAAACTTGAGATACTCACTTTTAAATTGCTCTTTCAACTCATTCTCCTCCTCCAATATCTGACTGAAGTACGCGGTAAATTGCCAAAGCCAAGAATGACAAATTCCAACAAAGTAAAAGCAAAATATTTTGTAAACTATTCTGTTCTAACATTTGTGGAGATGTAGCAATCAGTCCATAGCTCAATGAAACTGGAAGAAATTTTGCAATTGATATATGGTCGGCTAAGAATGTTCCTAAATTGTAGACTTGAGGAAGCAAAAACAATAGGGGAACAAGGGCTTTTTTAAATGTTAAAGCCAGAATATAGGCTAAAAGTCCCAACAATGTCCAAGCTATACTGTCCAAAAACATATAGAACCAAACTGTCCCATTTAGTGAAAAAAGCAATAAACCATCTTGTCCTAAAACATAATGTGTCATGTTAATCGTCAGAAATATTGATAGGAAGGAAATGACAAAAGAAAATACCAGCCAAATTAATGTCTTTGAAACTAGGAGAGTAATTCGACTCGTATTAGAGAGGAGGCTTGTGCGAATAGCAGAATCTTTATACTCTTCAGCTCCGAAGATTGAGCCTAAGATAATCATAAAAAAAATACCAATTAGAGTAACATCAAATCCTAAAAATTCAATAGGGGGAATAGCTTCTACTAACTCTGGATTTGTCTCTGGTGTAGCATGGATACCAACTGAAACAATTTGAGAAGCACCAATATTTGCTAAAAACGTTTGAAATACTAGTATCAAGAATAGTACAACATGAGTAGCTCTCTTATAAAGTAATTTCAATATTTCAGAATGAAGAGAGTAAATAAGTGCCATGTCACTTTCCTCCCTCTGTTAAACTAAAGAAAACTTCCTCCAGTGAAGAAAGATTTCTCATCACTTCTTGTAAAGTCCCTTTTATAAGAACTTTGCCTTTATTTATGATGACCACATCATCTGTCACTGCTTCCACTTCCGATAATATATGAGATGACAGTAAGACCGTCTTCCCTTCTTGAGCTTGTTTTTTTATAAACTCTCTAAACCACCGAATTCCTCTTGGATCCAACCCATTTGTCGGTTCATCCAATATCAGATACTGAGGATTTCCTAATAGAGCTGTTGCAATCCCCAAACGTTGTCCTTCTCCTAATGATAATTTCCCAATTTTAGATTTTTTCTTATGGCTAATATCCACCATATCCAAGACTTGATCAATTCGCTGACTGGATATCCCATTACTAGCAGCAACAATTTTCAAATGTTGATAAACAGTCCGATCATCAGGAGAACCTACACTGTCAAATGAAGCTCCTACAATCTTTAGAGGAAATTTTAATTCCTTATAAGTTTGATCTCCAATTTTGGTAAGACCAGATGTTGCTTTGTCTAATCCTAATAAGATACGTAAGGTTGAACTTTTACCAGCTCCATTTGGACCTAGGAAAGCAGTTACTCTGCCTGCTTTTGCTTCAAAAGAAATATCTTTTAAAATTTGAGTTTGACCATATGACTTACATAGATTTTTAATGGTAATACTTTGTTCCATAGATTTCTCCTATTCAATTTGTTGTATCATTTGAAACAAGTATATATTAATCAATAATTTTCGGATTTTTTTCAGGATTTTAAATCTTTATAAAATATGTATTGTCATCTAAATCATAAAAATTTTATTTTGTTTAATTTAGCCTTATCTATATTTATCTGTGTAAACTTAAAAGCCCGATGTTCCCATCAGGCTTATTTTTTATCCATGAACACGTTTCATGTAATCTTGGTAGCTTTCTGTATCCATCAATTCCTTAGCGTTCTTGACACGATCTGCTGTTGGAGGTTTAACTCCTTCAAGTGAATACGGAATCCCAAGTTCACGCCATTTGAACTCACCCATCGTGTGATAAGGTAAGATTTCAAACTTATCAACATTTTTGAGAGTCTTTACGAACTTCCCAAGTTCAATCAAATCTTCATCACGGTCTGTCAATCCAGGTACGAGAACGTGACGAATCCAAACAGGTTTTCCAATATCTGACAAGTACTGCGCACACGCCAAAATGTTTTTGTTGGTTTGGCTGGTTACAATCTTATGTTGAGCTTCGTTGATTTCCTTGATATCAAGGAGAACCAAGTCAGTCACAGCCATAAGCTTGTTGAATTTTTCAAGATAGCGTGGTTTATTACGGAACGGAAGGGCACAAGTATCCAAGGTACAGTGGATGCCTTTTTCTTTCGCCTCGGTAAAGAGGGCAATCAAGAAATCAATCTGCAAGAGGGCTTCTCCTCCGCTGACTGTGATACCTCCCTTGTCTCCCCAGAAACCACGATAGCGAAGCGCTTCTTCCAAGACATCATCTACTGTTCGTACACGAGATTTATTGGTTTCCATAGCCCATGTATCGGGATTATGGCAATATTGGCAACGCATCTGACAGCCCTGCAAAAAGACAATGAAACGGATTCCGGGACCATCTACCGCCCCAAAACTTTCTGTCGAATGCACCATTCCTGTCACTTGTCCATAGTCAATTGTTTCTTCTGACATAACGTCACCTTCCTTGAAACCGTTTTATAATTTTATTATATCATGCTTGAAAGGAAAAACAATAGATTTTGTCTATTTTTTAGAAAACAATCTGTTTTTCACTTTCAACTTTCATAATTTTCAAAATTCTTCTAATCCTTGTCAAAATCAAACCCATAGAGAGTCGCAAAATAGTCCTCAGGTCGCTCTGCTCTACGGATTAGTCGAGCACCTCCATCCTCTGTATAGAGAATCTCTGCTGAACGAAGTTTAGCATTGTACTGGTATCCCATAGAGAAGCCATGGGCACCTGTATCATGAATCACTAACAAATCACCAATTTCTGTTTGAGGTAGCTCACGATTTACTGCAAACTTGTCGTTGTTTTCACAAAGAGAACCAACAACATCAACCACTTCAGTCTGACCATCAGGATGCATCATATTTGTAATGTGATGATAAGCACCATACATAGCTGGTCTCATAAGATTGACAGCTGACGCGTCTACTCCTAGATAGGTACGGTAGGTTTTCTTTTTATGAGTCACTTTTGTAACGAGAATGCCATGGGGTGCCAACATAAAGCGCCCTAGTTCTGTAAAAATCTTAACTTGACCAAGACTTGCTGGCGTAAGAACTTCTTCATAAACCTGACGAACTCCCTCACCAATCAAGGCGATGTCATTTGGCTCTTGATCTGGACGATAGTTGACTCCGATACCTCCAGAAAGGTTGATAAAGTCCAGCGAAATACCCAACTTTTCCTTGATTTCTACTGCTAACTCAAAGAGCTGACGTGCTAATTCTGGATAGTAGAGGTGAGTCACTGTATTGGAAGCTAGGAAGGAATGAATCCCAAAGGTTTTAGCTCCCTTTTCTTTCAAAATAGCAAAGGCTTCAAAAAGTTGCTCCTTAGTCATCCCGAACTTAGCTTCGCCAGGATTATCCATAATGTCCGTTCCTAGTTCAAATACTCCACCGGGATTGTAACGGCAAGAGATGATTTCTGGGATACCTGCTGCACGCTCTAAATGTTCGATATCTTCAAAAGCATCTAAATTAATCGTCGCACCTAATTCACGGGCATAAGCATACTCTCTATCTGGAGTATTATTGGATGAGAACATCATATCAGAACCAGAAAATCCTAGCTTATGACTCATCAAGAGTTCTACATAACTAGAACAATCCACTCCACATCCTTCTTCTTGTAAGATTTTCAAGATAGCTGGGGTCGGAGTCGCCTTGACTGCAAAATATTCTTTAAAGCCCTGATTCCAAGAAAAGGCTTTGTTTACTGCGCGTGCTTTCTCGCGAATCCCTTTTTCATCGTAGAGGTGGAAAGGGGTTGGAAACTCTTCAACAATTTTTTCTAAGGCTTCACGATTAATAAATGGTGTTTTCATAGGACTCCTTTATATCCATTATCAAAGAAAGGCTGGGACGAAAGTTCCAACCTTTGTATTTTAAGTTCATTCTTATTTTTCTGCGTCAAAGATGTTTCCAACTTCAACAGCAATTTGTTGATTCTTCACATCAATGTTGGTAACCTTCAAGAGTGATTTGTAATCAAACTGTTGTTCGCGATCTTCTTGCGCATTATCAGCAAAGACGGCTACTCCAGCCAACTCTGAATCAAACTCTGCCAAAAGGCTGATCATCCCGTTAATGGTTCCTCCACCCTTCAAGAAGTCATCGACAATCAAGACACGACTTCCTGCTTTGAGGCTACGTTTTGAAAGGAACATTTTTTCGATACGGTCACTAGAACCTGAAACGTAGTTGACACTAACAGTTGAACCCTCAGTAATTTTCAAGTCACGACGAACAATGACAAACGGTACATTGAGAACATTTGCTACCGCATTTGCAAGCGGAACCCCTTTGGTCGCAACAGTCATAACAGCATCAATCTTTTGATCCATAAAGCTCTTAGCAATAATGCGACCGATATTTTTCAAAATAGCTGGGGTGCTTAATAGGTCAGATAAATAGATGTAGCCACCTGGAAGAATACGGTCACTCTCTGAAAGTTTATCGCGTAGCTCTTCGATGATGGTTTTGGACTCAAGGGTAGAGATAGATGGTGTAAAAATAACTCCACCACCAGCACCTGTCACCGTTTGTATATGCCCGATTTCAATTTCTTCGAAGGCGCGCTTAATGATGACGATATCTTCTGAAATAGAAGATTTGGCAGATTCATACTTTTCCGCAAAGGTATTGAGACTGGTTAATTTGTATGGATTGTTAATCAAGTAATTGGAAATAACAACCATCCGATCACTTCTTCTTAATTTCATTAGTTATTCACCATTCTTTTTAATTAGTCTTTTTCTCATTATATCACACTAAAGCAAAAAAACGAACTTTATTGTTTAAATAAAGCTCATTTTTTTAGTTTCTAGTCTAATTTTGGTTTATAGAAAGAACGATTGTCCATAGCAAAGACTTTATTGGTCATTTCACCCTCATCAACAAGGGCGAGAGCTGTTGACATCATCATCATGCTAGCATCTAAATTATCAATCATATGAATGATTTCAGCTTCCATCACACGAGGACGAACAGGACTACCATACTCTAGCAAACCATGGTGGCTGAGAATAACATGGCGAAGAAGTACCACTTCTTCTCGGGTGTCATCAATGCCCAGTTCCATTACTGTTTTGGTGATTTCACTATCAATCAAGGCAATATGTCCGATAAGGTTCCCTCTAACTGTATACTCTGTCTGGTCTGGGCCAGTCAATTCAATAACCTTGGCTAGGTCATGGAGCATAATCCCCGCATAGAGCAAGCTCTTATTGAGTTGTGGGTATACATCTGCAATTGCCTCTGCCAAACGAACCATAGTAGCCGTATGATAAGCAAGTCCTGTTTCAAAGGCATGATGGTTGGTTTTGGCAGCTGGATAGGAATAAAATTCTTTATCATATTTGGTATAGAGAGCTCGAACGATTCGTTGCCAGATAGGATTTTCAATTTTGAAAATCATCTGTGCCATATACTCACGGATTTCCTTAACATCAACTGGTGATTTGACCTTAAAATCTGCTGGGTCATTTGGTTCGCCAGGTTGTGGTAAGCGAAGAGTGATTTGATTTACCTGAGGCGTATTGTTGTACACTTCACGACGACCTTGCATGTGAACAACCTTCCCTGCCGTAAAGGCCTCAACATTATGAGGTTGGGCATCCCAGAGTTTTCCTTCGATTTCCCCACTGTCATCTTGGAAAGTGAAAGCCAGGTAATTCTTCCCAGCACGTGTCTGTCTTAGGTCAGCTGACTTGATTAGGTAAAAGCCCTCAAAAAGCTCATCTTTCTTCATGTGACTAATCTTCATATTCTTCCTCATCTTCTTGTAACTGGAGTAGATCAAGCGCAGGCTCACCTTCTGATAACTCAATGTGACGGAGCGTTCGCTCGATAGCTGTAGTACGACGATTTAATAAATCATCAATATTGCCAGAGGCATGTTGGAGATGTTTTTGTGCCTTGACCAAAACCCCCCCAAACTTGCCAAACTCGGTCTTGACGCTGGCAAGAGTCTTGCTGATATGGTCGGCACTCTTTTGGATATTGAGAGTTTTGAAGCCAACTGATAGAGAGTTAAGAAGGGCTGACAAGGTACTTGGCCCTGCAACGATAATCTGCTCCTCTCGTCTCAAATCATCAAAGAAAATCGGATTGCGAACAATCTCTGAATAGAGACCTTCTGTCGGGACAAACAATACTCCAAAATTGGTTGTTCGAGGTGGCGCCAGATACTTACTCTTGATATCCTTTGCAAAACGCTTAACACTCGTTAAGAGAGACTTACGGCAACGCTCGATCTCGTCCTTGTCACCTGCTTCATAGGCTTCTTCTAGACGGTAATAATCCGCCAATGGAAACTTAGAGTCAATCGGTAGATAAACATATTCTTGGTCGCCTTGCCCAGGCAACTTGATAGCGTACTCGACTCGCTCACTCGAATTTTCAACCGTTGCAAATTCTCGTTCATACTGGGCAGGTGTCATGATATCTTCAATAATCTGTCCCAGTTGTAATTCACCTAAAATTCCTCGAGTTTTTGTACCAGATAAGACCTTATTAAGCGCACCAACATCACGCGCAACCGTCTGCATTTCTCCAAGGCCACGATTGACAGATTCTAGTTGCTTGGAAACTGTCTCAAAAGAGGCCTGCAAGCGTGTTTGCAAAGTCTTTTCTAACTTTTCCTCGACCGTTTGGCGCATTTGTTCTAAGCGTTGTTCATTTGATTCCTGCAAGGCTTGGAGGCGTTGGTCAGTCTTATCTCTGGTTTGGAGGAGGTTCTCATTCATCTCCTGCCGAACCTGAGTCAGACCTTGGTGCAATTCGATTCGCATTTCCTGCAAGCGATCACTGACAGCCACTTCAAGATTTTTTTGATCCAGCTGACTGGCCTGTCGAGCTTGTTCAAAGCGATAATCCAGCTGGTCTGAGAGATTATCTGCCTGATCTTCTAAACTCTTGGTCAAATATTGCTCCTGCTTGTCCTGCCCTTGCCAAATGAGAAAGAGGCCGACTAGGTTAGCAATTAATAACAGTAGTAATACAATCTCCATCCTATCTCCTGTCCTTACTATGCAGTACGACCACATAGCCATCTGGGCATGTTACCGAAACTTTCCTATCTATATATTCGTTAGAAGCGTACACTTTTTTAAAGAAAAAATTCTCCTCTGTCAACTCATACTTGGCACCAAGAATGGTCAACTGGCTATCCCGAACTGGCATAAAGGCTAGATAATCGTAGTCTGAACGGGGCTCTAGCTGATTGGTCCCTTCTGGGCAATAGCTAATCAAGTTTTGCCGATCCTCAATCTCTATTTGGCGCATATAGGGTGCCAATTTGGGATTACTGGGTAGAAAGACATTGGCCAGCATATGATCGATGCGACCACCTAGGGCACCAAAAATGGTCACCTGAGCCTGAGGATTCTTTTCAAAAATCGTTAAGAGGGCTAGTTCCAGATCGGTATCATCTTTTTCTGGCTGGGCTTGGACAAAGTGCTGGGCATGTTTTTGAATCAACTGACGTTCTTCTACAGTCACAGAATCAAAATCCCCAACTGCTAAAGCAAGAGGAAGTTTTTCCTCCAGTACCCAAAGCGAGCCTCGATCCACACCAACAAAGCAGCCAAAATCTGTCCGGTAGTGACCACGGTCTCCACCAGCAAAAACTGCAGTTTTAGTCCAGTTGATTTCTGAGAGCTTGCACTCGTTCATTGACATCTCCCTTAAATACATAAGAACCTGCTACAAAGACTGTTGCACCAGCTTCCTTGGCTTGAGCAATGGTTTTATCATCAATCCCACCATCGACTTCGATTTCAAAGTTCAAACCCTTCTCCTCACGAAGTGCCACCAATTCACGTACCTTATCCATGGTTTCAGGGAGAAAAGCTTGCCCACCGAAACCTGGGTTAACCGTCATGACCAAAACTTGGTCAACTAGGTGAAGCACGTGCTTAATGACTTCAACAGGCATACCTGGGTTAATGACAACCGAAGGTTTAACACCGAGAGAACGAATCTTTTGAAGAGCCCCGTGGATATGAGGAGTTGCCTCGACATGGATGCTGATAATATCCGCTCCTGCACGCGCAAAGTCTTCTAGATGATGTTCAGGATTTGATACCATCAAGTGGCAGTCAAAAACCATCTTGCTATGAGGACGAAGAGCCTCGACTACACCTGCACCAAAGCTGATCTGAGGTACAAAGTGACCATCCATGATATCGATATGGGCGTATTCTGCCCCAGTTGCTTCTAGGCGTTTGATTTCACGTTCAAAGTTGGCATAATCCGCCGCCAGAATTGACGGAGCAATCTTGTATTGAGACATAGGTTTCTCCTTATTTTGGAATTTTTTTGCTGACTTTTTTATAGGTTTCTCTGCGATTTTCAATCTCACTGAGGAATTGCAGGTAGTTGTCAAAACGGAAGGTTGCAATGATACCCTCTTCTACAGCTGGCTTGACCGCACAGGACGGCTCATGGGTATGGGTACAGCTACGGAACTTGCAGTCTCGACTGATACTAGCAATCTCTGGAAAGGCCTGATTAAGGTCTTCTGCTGTTGATACTTCATAATCCAGAGATGAAAATCCTGGTGTGTCTGCGATTTTCCCGCCATTGAGATTGTAAAAACTAACAGCTCGAGTGGTATGACGACCACGACCCAGACTATCAGAGATTTCTCCCGTCTCTAGATTAAGGTCAGGTGCGATTTTATTAAGGAGGGTTGACTTTCCAACACCTGTCTGCCCCATAAAGACTGTCACTCTGTCTGTCAACAAGGGTAGGAGCTCCTCTTTACTAGTCACAAAATCGTAACCAATAGCACGATAGGTTTTCTCGTAGAAATCCAGTTCTCTCCTATCCTCTAGTAAGTCCATTTTAGAAATATAAACGATAGGATGAATGCCCTTATGCTCCAAAAGGACCAAGAAACGATCCAGCAAGTTACTGTTGAAATCTGGTTCTTTAACCGACATGATAACCACAGCTTGGTCAATATTGACAATGGGTGGGCGAACCAGACTATTTTTTCGTTCGTGAATCTTGAGAATATAACCTTCGGAATTTTCCTCCGCAGAAAAATCTACCCAATCTCCAACATAGGGCGTATGCCCCTTTTTACGAAAATTTCCACGCGCGCGTGTTTGATAAACCTGACCATCACTCTCCACATAGTAGAAGCCGGCCAAAGCTTTAATGATTTGTCCTTGCATCTTAGAGTCCTTGTCCTTTAAGCGCATCTGCTAGACTAGCAAATTCTTCTAAGCCAAGAGCTTCACCGCGTACACTCGGGGATAATCCTGCCTGGTCCAAAGCCTTAGTCAATTTATCCTTGATTTCATCAGTTTTGCCAAAGTATCCTGTTAAGTTGTTCCACAAAGTTTTGCGACGATGGGTGAAACTAGCCTTGGAAACCTTAAAGAAGAATTTCTCGTCTTCCACTGCTACAGCCGGTTCTGGGCGACGTACCATTTTCAGGATAGCTGAGTCTACATTTGGTGCTGGCACAAAGACCGTACGAGGTACGATAAAGGCAACCTTGGCGGTCATGTAATACTGAACTGCAATCGACAAGCTGCCGTAAGCCTTGGTATTTGGCTTAGCAGAGATACGATCTGCCACTTCTTTTTGCATCATAACCACAAACTCACTAAAAGGAATGCCACTTTCAATCAAGTGCATGAGAATAGGCGTCGTGATATAGTAAGGCAAGTTGGCTACTACCTTGATTGGCAAATCAGGATTTTTGAAATTCTGGATATGTTGCGCCAAGTCAACTTTGAGAATGTCCTCGTTGACTACGGTCACATTGTCAAAATCCCGCAGGGTATCCTCTAGGATTGGTACCAAGCGGTGGTCAATCTCAAAAGCCATGACTTGAGCAGCACGCTCAGCCAAAAACTCCGTCAAGGCACCAATCCCGGGCCCGATCTCAATGACATTGACCTGGTCATCAATCTCAGCCGTATCCACAATTTTTTGAAGGATATTGGTATCCGTCAGGAAATTTTGCCCGAAGGACTTTTTAAAGGTAAAACCGTGACGCTCCAGCACTGCCTTGGTCACGCTATAATCTGCAATTCTCATTTATTCTCTTTTCTAATATTGAAAAACTTTCTAACCGTTAGCTCTGCCTTCTAGTTCCTCACTGAGCTTTTGCATTTCTTTAAAAGCTGTTAGGCTAACATAAGCACCCGCTTCATAATACTCCGTTGGATTAATGGCATAGTCAAAAACTTCAATCATGCCTCCCGCTTCTTCAATCATGCCATTCCATTTTTCGTCAAAGACCATTCGCAGACGTTTCCAATCGGTAAATACTGGCACAGAATTTCTGCCATCTTTTCCTTCTTTAACTGGAATGTTAAAACTAGAATCTTTTTCCAAGACAAAGGAATTTCCTTCCTGACTATCGCCCTTAAATTCCGAAGCCGCATCTAAAGGAATTAAGAACTTTGCTTTCGGCATAGCTTCAGAGAAGAACTTATAATAGAGTTTATAAAGTAATTCTTGCTCTTCCGTAATCGGATAATCTAGTTGCCCCATCAACAACATCCATCTTACCAAGTCAGGGTTCATTACAGGAACTTGTATTTCTGGTAAATCAGAAAAATCTGGTTTTTGGACTAAGGCTGAAGCACTGATGCTAACTTCCTTGGAATTAAAGATTGATCCCAAGGCACCATTTAAGTAAAAGGCTGTCCCAAGGAAATTCTCAATCCCTTTTTTATCTTCCGTATTTTCAATCAGTTTTACGACTGAGTTTGGTCGACTATCAATGGTTTCCTTGAATTGGCGATACCAAGATGGTGTCAAAAGCATGATCATGGGATCAGTACATAGGTATCCCTCTTCTCCCCTGTCATAGGTCGTTGAGAAAAGATAGGGTTCGCCTGTTTTTTCTGAATAAACTGCATAAACAGAATCTGCTGCTAACAACTTATCCTTGACAATTTCTGCTAGACGCTCCAACTTGCGGGTGTTAGCTTGATAGCTTTCTTCACTTTCAGTTTCCTGATTTTGACGGCATTTCCATAAAAAGAGACGTAAAATCTCTACACTGTCATCAAGGCTAGCTGCCAAATAGTCTTCATTTGTCAACTGACCCTCTTGGATGGCTACAAAAGCACGATAAAGAGCATCTGAATAGCTAGATAATTTTTGCTCTTCCTCAACACCTGAACTAAAAAGCACACTTCCTTTTTTCAGTTTATCCAAAGAAGGAATCCTATCAACCACTAGATGGGCAAGCACTTCATCAGTTAGACTATCTGCATCTTTGTTTTGACTGCTGAGTTTTTTAACCTCTACAGTACCAAGAACGTCCATTCCTTGGTCAGGATTGCAAAACTGCAACTGATCCCCAACCTTGAGACTACCTTCTAGACTCCCAACAATCAATAATTGATTCGTTTCCTTCATCGGGAACAAATCTAGCACACCCACGCAAGTATTGCCTTTCGCCTCTTCTGCTTCCTTATTGGATTCAGTTGTTTTTGTTGCTTCTGTCTTTTTTAAAAAATCAAAGATTCCCATAACTTTCCCTCATTGTCTCCACTTAGCACAAATCCTATGGAGTTACTTTTCTAATGCTTGCAAGCAAGCCTGATTATACCGTATATGCTTACTTCTATTGTATCATATTCCCCCTACATTTTGGGGGAGTTTCTCAATTCTCATACGATTTCATAACATCTTCAACTTCTGCTAAACTAATGCCAAACAATTCCAAACGTTTAAGAAGTTGTTTACCATTGGAATAACCGATACGTAGACTTTCTCCTAGATATTCTCTGCGTTTTCTGCTATCTGCGCCTGCTAGAAAACCCAAGCGAATCAAGTCACTACGGCTAATATCAAAGTCACTTTCTACTTCAAACTGCTCTGTGACTTGTTCTAGTGCTGTTTTCAAGTCTTCGTAACTGGCATGTTCGATTCCTAGAGAACGCCCCTTGGTCTTGGACTTAGGCACTGCCTCATCACGTCTAAGAAAGGCGTGTTGAACTGAAGGGATGGCCGTCATAATCATTCGACGAATGCGTTCTCCGTTAAAGTCAGGATCTGTAAAGACAATCACCCCATGATGTTGGTGTAGACGTTGGATTCGTTCAAGATCCTGTTCATTGATAGCCGAGCCACGAGTCTCATAGGTCTCCACATCAAAATAACGTTTTAGATTTGCCGTATCATCGCGCCCTTCGACTACGATGACTTGGGAAATTTTCTCTTTCATGATTTACTTTCCAATCCAAAGATGCCTTCTGCATTGGCACTGGTCGCAGCAGCTAATTCTTCTGTCGTCATGCCACGCAAATCTGCAATAAAGTCCACTACATAGCGCGTGTAAGCTGTCTTGTTTTCACGGCCACGTTTAGGAACAGGAGCCAGGTAAGGGGCATCTGTTTCTACCAAAATCTTATCCAAAGGTAACTCTTTGGCTGCTTCCTGAATGTCTGTTGCCTTTTTGAAAGTCACCACCCCAGAAAAGGAAATAGTCATACCTAACTCCACAAACTTTTCAGCCCACTCCAAAGAACCTGAGAAAGAGTGCATGATGCCACCACGGGGACCAACGCCCTCACTCTTAATAATCTCATAGGTATCTTCTAGCGCGTCACGGGTGTGAACCACAAAAGGCAAGTCCAGTTCCTTAGATAGCTGAATCTGACGACGGAAAACTTGTTCCTGCACTTCTTTAGGGGCTGTCATCCAGTGATAGTCCAAACCAATCTCACCCAAGGCAACAACTTTGGGATGTTTTAGTTTCTCCAACAGGTAATTCTCAACATCCTCTGTATAGGTCCCTGCTTCTGTCGGATGCCAACCAATCGTCGCATAGAGTTGGTCATACTTGTCCACCAATTCTAGAGCACGCTCAATAGTCGGTTTGTCAAATCCAACAATATTCATTCGAGTCACACCCATTTCAGCTGCTAAGGCTATTTCTTCTGCTTCTCTTCCTAAAAACTCTTCCACATTCAAGTGGGTATGTGTATCAAAAATATCCAAACTAAATTTCCTTCTCTTTCCTCAATGTTCCTTAGCTACCAAAAGAAAAGACTTTCTCTCTTCTATACTTCCCTATCTTTCCCCTATTTTCTATTCACTTTGGTTAGTACTTGGTTAGTTCTATGGTTAGCATCTACAGATGAATTTGATTAAGTTTCTCTCTCAATTCATCTTGTATATTTTTTGTTACATGACTATAGATCCTTAAAGTGATAGATTCATCTCTATGTCCAACTCGCTCCATAATAGCCTTTATGGGTATCCCTAGTTCAGCCAATAAACTAATATGCGAATGTCTAAGCATGTGAATATTATAGGATCTGTGCCCACCCAACACTACTTCACAAATATTTTTGATAAATCTATATAACAAAAGCTGTCTCATAATGTTACCTTGCTCAGTCACAAAGATGAACTCCTCATCAAAACAGTTCCTACGAAAGTACTCGATAATATCCAAGCAACGTTCACTTAGTACTATCGTCCGGACAGAGCCTACTGTTTTCGTTGTCTGTAAGATTCTCTCATCATATCCATGAGCAACATAATCTATTGTATGATCAATTGTTAAAAGATTCGCTTTGAAGTTTACATCTTGATAGCGAACCCCTATAAACTCTGCAAAACGAAGACCAGTTAAAAAGATAAATTCCATTGCCAAAGCATAACGCTTATCTTTATTGTGACTTTCACAATACGATAAAACCTGTCCTAGTTCCTCTCTACTAATGAAATTATCCTTTGCTTTTTGCAACTTCTCATAGTCCGCTTTCTGCTTCGGAATTACCACCCCTTTAACTGGTGAGTCAGAAATATATCCGACCTTTACAGCATAATCAAAGATACCATTCAAGTATATTTTTCGATTTTTTCTTGTTGAATTTTGAACATTCAAATTCATTAGATATGTTTGAACTAGCTGAGTGGTGTAATCTGATATTCTCAAATTTCCTACTGCTCCCATGAATAGCTCTAAACTTTTCATCTCACTTCTATAACTAGAAGATTTTATCTCACTGGAACGAATCGTTTTTCATTCTTCCAATAGTTGACTAAAAATCATTTCTTCTAGTTGTTTCTTTTCGACTTCCTCTTTTGTAGGAGCGGTTAGAAGTTTTTCGATTTTTAGCGCTAAACGACGTTTTGCTTCTGCTTGAGAAACTCTAGATTTTGATTTTAGAGTCACAGAGACTTGCTTCCACTTTTCCTCTCGTTCATGATAGAATTTCTCATAATAACGGTATTTACCATTATCCAATTTTTTAAAAAACATTTCTTCTCCTTGTACTTTTAAAGCAAAGGAAAGCTATGTAGCATAGCTTAATTATAACATAACTACATAGCTTCCTCATATTTCTTTTGTTTATAAAGCAGAAATTCCTTATAACCTTCAACATTTATATATACTCTCTTATGAGAAGGCTTCAAAATGTATCCTTGGAATTTTTCATTTCTTCGCATTTCTGTTAGATCATTGTTTAAGGTTTTTAACGGAACATCAAATAATTCCGTAATCCCTTTCTTGCTTTTATATATATTTTCCATAAATTTCTCCTATTTTTGATATAATAGGGATGGTAAAAGACATTCTCTTTTATTACCTACTTAGCTTGTCAGTTGCTCCGCCAAAAGTGTCTGACAAGCTTTTTATGTTATCGTAAAACTCGGTAGTATATTCTTTCACACCATAATGAGTTTCATGTTTTGTGGTACGTGAAAAAGTCGGAGGACTGTTAATTTTATAAGTCTTCATAAGTTCAGCCTTTGTTGTTGTAATTTCCAAAGGCTTTTCAATTCCTCTGCTTGTACGATAAATACGAATTCCTTTTGGATACATGTATAAACGAGCTCCTTTTACAATAGATTTATTTTGTGAACCCTCATCACCTATCTGCAAATTAGATAAATAAGCAATCAAATAATTCCCAACCTTATCAGCTCTCTTTAACCTCTTGGTCTTTGTAAAACCTTTCCCCCACATCTTAGCAAGGTCATTGTTAGGAATTGTTAGTTCGGAATCGTTCTTTAATAACACATGCAAATGCCACCTTCCACTAGCTTGTGGCTCAATGACCGTAATATAATCAACATTTCCAAACTGATTACGAATGCGTCGAATGAACGCTTTGAAATCCATGTAAACTATAGCCGGATCGGTAACATGGTCTCGATAAGTCAACGTTATCCATAACTGGTTGATACCTCCCGTAAAATTATGAGATACTAGACGGCGTAGTTTTTTCATAGTCTGTTTAGTAGACTTCAAATTATCGAATCGTGTACTACTGGAAGTATCCATAGCGTGAATTTCTCCAGTCTCAAGATTTACGTAACGCTTGCCCTCTATCACTTTGATAATTTGTTCTTGTTGACCGTTGGCGGTAGTCATTTCAACGGTATCACCATAAACATAGGCTTTAACCAATTTATTGGGAAAAATTTGATTCATAATGTCTCCTTTCGTTGTGCTAATGTTTGACGCTTATCAAGTTAATGGGTCAAACTAACGATGTTTAAATTTATTCCATGGTTTATTGACAGTAGGAACCCTAAGATTATAAAACTGATTGTGTTGGCACGGTGAACAAAGTTCCACCGTACCACCACAACCAGTCTAATTCATCTTAGCCTACTGTCAACAACTTTCACGGTATAAAATTAACCATCTAAGACCACGGATGCTTCAGTTTGAACAAAGCCCCCTTTATCGTTCGTTTATCTAAGTCATTACATATGATGAATGCTAGATAGCGCAACCCACCCTTTACATATAGATCAGCAAGACCATGAAGAGCATATTTCTGCAAATAAAAGATCCAAGTATCTTTTATTCTTAATAGAGCGTCTGGATCTATCTCTCCAAAAATTTGAAACCGAAAAACTACACACCTAGCTCCAAATTCTTGAATTCCCTGGTTATCCATTGTACCTATAGGAACTCTTTCATCTGCTACGTGCACTCTCTGGACCGACTTGCTTCCATCGGCTTGAACAACTTCCTGAGCTTCGTAAATTGGAACTAGTGTATATGCAAACTGATTTTCCTGAATATTTTCTTTCACTAATTCTACCAATACATTTTGAGTAGAATCTAGAAATCTATTCCAGTTTTTTTGATTTTCTTCTATCTGGACTTTCCTCTGGTACTCCTGAAGTTTTCTGCCACAAAGATGACAAACTTCCTTAATACCTTCAAAAATCTTCATAGGTATTTCTTCGATAATCGACGGCATATTGACCTCCTTTAAAGTTCGACAACTTCATTGACTTTTGCAATCAAACTAAGCTGGTTACGGTACTCTCCATATACAACTGCCTTCTCAATGTCTACAATTTCTACAGTTGTGATCATTGGTTGATACGAGTCGTAATCCTTCATCGATGCTAGTGGAACTTTTACAGTGAGTTGCTCTCCAATATTATTTTTTTCGTTTGGATAGTCACTGTCATCAGAAAAGATAAGTACGCCCACTTTTACCCCTTTTTCAATTTCTGAACCAGTTTCACTTTTTTCTATCCACATTGTGGCAGAAATAAAGCGCAACTCTTTTTGAGCAAAGAATAACGAAGCGTTGAACTCTGTAAAATATGATAAATTCTTAAGTGTCATAAGTCAAAACCTTCTTTCTATATGTAAAAGCAAATCGTCTACTTTTAACGAAATAAATACTGTGACGATTACAGATAACAACATTTTAAAATCACCTCCTTGCTTATAAGGAGAAATTTTAAAAGAGTTCGGAGTAGATTATGAAATTATTAATCTATTAATTCTTTTCGTAGAATCTCTATAATACGCTCATAGTGTCTTTTGACAGTTTTGTCACTAAGCCCAACTTCCTTTGCAAGATGCGAGAATGATTTATTCTCAAAAACAACTCCAAACAGAATTTCTCTGTCTCTGTCGCTCAGCAAACTCTTAATAGCATCGTTTATAATAGCAATTTCTTCTTTTTTTATTAAGAAAGACAATGGGTCATTATAATCTGCTATCGTATCTAATAAAGAACCTGTGTCACCTGATCTACTATCTAAACTACGAAGACCATAAGAACGATCTTTTCTACATGAATTCTCATAGGGCTGGTTTAGTAAGTTATCTACCTTTTTCCAATCGTCAGTAAGTAAAGCTCTTTGAATTGCTTCTTCTCTACGTTGTTCTACTTTTGTTAAATCTACCATATGTTGGTACCTCCTGGGGATTTACCAACCATACAGAGTTTGTCTTCTCACGCTATCGCCAGTGGAAAATACTTAGTAGTCATTTTAGATAGAAACAGTCAGATGTATAAAAAAATAGCAGTTATACAAAATCGTATAACTGCTATGCATTTACTATATATAATTTCAAATATATTTTCAGTTTTTTATTCACTCAATCATTCATCTAAACGATAAAGAATTTTTTTGTCTGACTGGTTTTCAATAGATCCAAAAATAATACGATCTTTATTACTGTCACCATTTTCTTCACCTTTAATAGCAACACCCGCAGGAATAAAATTAATGTAGTTTGATGGAGTAACTGTTTCCCAATTAAACTCTTTCCCAAATATTCCAATCCCACTATTATCAGCATTCTTTTTCACATCATGTATTATTCGTTCTGCTGATCTAGAACCTATCCAAGTCAGTACTCCTTTTTCATCAATTTTTATCCTATTCCCGATACCTTGATTTTCAGGAACTCCCCAAGTTCCAACTACAGTAGAAAAATCTCCTTTTACCAATCCATCAATATTCATAATGTTTTCATTTTTAACATCAGCAAACTGTTTCATCTCATTTTCTCTAAAAAATACTATTGACGGACTCTCAAAATATTCATCAAAATGATCTGTCAGCGTTAAAACATCTCTGTCTATAACAGATAAACGTGGTACTCCATCTGGTAATTCGAAGATATCATAAAGAAAAGTATTTTTTGTCGCTCCAACAGTCTCTCCAGATTTTATAATCTGTATGTTGTCTCCATCAACTCCATCTACCTCTCTGCCAATATCTCCATTAGCGTAAATCGGTATTACCCATTGTTCAGTCTTTTTCCCGAAATCACCAGCTATAATACCATCATGTACGGAAGAAAATTCAATGACTCCACGTCTTGTACTTCCATTAAAAACCGACTCACCTCTACCTTCCGAATATACTTTAAATGAATGCCCATCAGGATTTCTCCAATTACCAGCAATTGAAGAGAAATTACGATTTTTGATTTCATCAATATTAAGATTTGATTTAATTGGTGTAGGTTGTTCATTCATTTCATTTTTTCTATGAAAAACAGTATAATTAATTGCATTTGGTCTTCCATAACCTTTTTCCTTAGGTTTTTCATTTTTCTGAAAAACCAGAGTGTCTTTTGTTATTTTTTTCGGTATATCATATTTGATAACATTCTCATTCTCTCTTGAAAAGTCAAATCCTACTTCATCTCGGTTGAACTCTGATTTTCCTTGGAAAAAATATAAATTTCTATCAGATTTACTATATTCTTGCTCTCGACCCATTTGGCCACCTGCATATAGATTACGTTCTTTTCCTTCAACTATACCTTTTACGTTCATGACTAAATAGCCTTTATCAAAAGTATTGTCATTTGCAACAACTAAACTTCCCTTATTTTGTAATTCTTTATTATTATTAAATACTTTAGCATTTCCCTCCTTATCAATTGTCAAAATCATTTGATTTTCATTTTTCCCCACTTCACTGTACCACGTACCAGATAATGTTTCAAAATTCCCTGATACAATATCAGATTTACTTAATTCCTTATTTACTGATTCAATTTCTACAAATGAATCCTTTGAATCTTTAGAATAGCAACCTGATATAATTACCACTGATAGTATACTTAAAAAAATTTTGACAAGTTTCATATTCTATTCTCCTAAAAAATTATTAAATTCATCTTTTGACATATACTGAGGGCTAGGCATTTTAGGTATTCCTTCAATACCTTCAATAATCTTTGAAACAACTTCTAAGGCAATCCAATTAAAATTGGTCTGCTTTTCAATTTCTTCATTCATATTTCTCCACTCTGTTGGAACCATATACGAGGGATCTTCTGGGAGTTTCGGATAGGTTCCTTTTTCAATAATTTTAGAAAGAAAGCCGTATTCTCCATTCGGCAATGTTAGTAACACATAACCAACATTTCTCTGGTACAAGTCCGATTCTGTCGTAAATAAAACTTTTCCACCATTATTTTTTGCAAAATAATAATGAGCTTCTAAGCTACCTAACTGAGAATATTTCTTCTCACCATTTCCCATGTCCCACTCTTGTAATTTATACACAACTATTTCTTCTGTCATATTACGACTCCAATTGTATTGTTTTTTATCTATTTTAACACAAAATTGTATGGTTTGCTATCCTTCATTGTCTTTTTAGATAGTTAATTGTACTTAAAAAATCATATAAAGGATAGTAGAATAATACAAAAGAGGAAATTACGGATGGAAGCTAATCAATTACAAAAATACATAGCAGTACGTATAAGAGAATGTAGAAAAGAACAGAATCTTAGCCAAGAACAATTATCCAATCAAGCAGGGCTAGGTGTTAAAGCAATACAAAACATTGAGAATATGAAATATGATTTTAAAATACACACACTTGAAAAAGTGCTTACTGCTTTAGGACTGACCGTAGAAGACTTCTTTAATTTTCCACTCTCAAATAATTACGTCCCTATAACTACATTGATTGATAACATCTCAGATTTATCTCACACAAAAAAATTAAAAATAATTTCTTTGTTCAATGAAATTGTCAAAAATATAGATTAAAAGAGGAACTCTCAATGAATTCCTCTTTTTGTATGCTACTTTAACTTTCCTTTGGTTAGTTTTATGGTTAATTTATACCTTAATAATGTCAAGAGTCCTTAAACTGTACTCCAAACACTCTAGATATGTGTATCAAAAATCATTTATATTCCCTCGTTTTTTCTACCTTCTATTATACCAAAAAACTAGTCGCATCCTTATAGGAAAAAATATTTTAAAATCACTCACTTTTTCTTGACGACTTATTTTCATAGCAGTATAATAACTCTTGTTGAAAATTTCAGAAAAGGAAAGAAAATGTTTACAAAACTAAAATATACCTTTATTGGTCGTCCTCTTAAGTCCTTAACTGAAGGCGAGGGAGGACTACTTGGAAAAACACAAGCACTTGCAATGCTCTCAAGCGATGCCCTTTCATCTATCGCCTATGGACCTGAGCAGGTCGTCCTTGTCTTGGCTAGTCTTTCTCCCCTCGCTATTTGGTGGAGTCTTCCTATCGGCATTTTTGTCCTCTTGCTATTAGCTAGCTTGACTATATCTTATCGACAAATCATCCATGCCTACCCTCAAGGTGGAGGTGCATATATGGTTACTCGAGAAAACCTCTCCCCTGAGTTAGGTTTGATTGCTGGGGGAAGCCTGCTTGTTGACTATATGCTAACAGTAGCCGTATCCGTGGCTGCAGGGGCTGATGCGATCACAGCAGCACTTCCTGCCCTTCACCCTTACAACCTCCACATCTCCATTTTTCTAGTATGTTTGCTCATGCTTTTGAATCTGCGAGGCTTGAAGGAATCTGCTAGTTCTCTGATGATTCCTGTCTACCTCTTTATCTTTAGTACGGTCTTCCTCTTATTGTTTGGTCTCTTCCAGCTATTGACAGGTTCTCTCAGCTATCATGCAACTTCCGCAATTGGTCAAACTGTCCCAAGTCTCTCAATCGTCCTGATTTTAAGAGCCTTTACTAGCGGTTCAGCTTCATTAACCGGGGTTGAAGCCATCTCAAATGCTGTTCCATTTTTCAAGACTCCCAAAGAAAAGAACGCAGCTCAAACACTGACCATCATGTCTCTGATTCTTGGATTTCTCTTTGCTGGAATTACCTTCCTTAACTACTGGATGGGGATTACTCCTCAACACGGAGAAACAATCCTCTCACAAATGGCTAAAGGAATTTTAGGGGATTCAGCTCTCGGTCAGATTGTTTATTATCTCTTCCAATTTTCAACTGCCCTAATCCTAGCCGTCGCTGCAAATACTGGTTTTTCGGCCTTCCCTATGTTAGCTTACAATATGGCCAAGAACAAGTATATGCCCCATCTCTTTATGGAGAAGGGAGATCGCTTAGGATACTCAAACGGGATTCTAACCTTGGCCTTTGGCGCTATGATTCTTCTGCTCATTTTTAACGGAAATACGGAACGCTTGATTCCTCTTTATACTATTGGAGTTTTCGTACCTTTTGCACTTTCTCAAACAGGGATGATTCGCCATTGGAAAAAAGAAAAAGGTTCTCATTTCTTAAAATCTGCCTTTGCTAACATCCTCGGTGCTATCATTTGTTACGCTATCGTTCTTATCCTACTCTTCTTCAGACTTGGAGATATCTGGCCATTCTTCCCAATTATCCTAGTCTTAACCTTCCTCTTTTTGTCTATCCACAGTCATTACCAAAAGGTGGCCAAACAACTTCGACTTTATGAAGGAATTCAAAAGAAAACCTACGATGGTAATGTCGTCCTTGTCTTAGTAGGAAATGTTACTCGAGTCAGCGTTGGAGCGATTAACTACGCTCAAAGTATTGGAGATGAGGTTTTGGCCATGCACATTTCCACCAAAGAAACTGAAGCAAAAGACCAAGAAATCCTCCAAGAATTTGCCGACTACTTCCCAAATATCACTCTCAAAAATATTACTACTAGCTATCGCGATATCATCACACCTACAGTTCGATATGTTCGAAAAATCTCTCAAGAAGCCAAGAAAAAGAACTACACAGTTACAGTTCTAGTACCCCAATTTATCCCTAACAAACCTTGGCAAAATATCCTCCACAATCAAATGAGCCTCAAATTAAAATATGCTCTCAGATGGCACGAAGATGTCGTCGTTGCTAGCTACTCTTATCATTTGAAAGAATAAAGAAAAGCTCAAAATCAGAGAATTGATCTTCTGATTTTGAGCTTTTTTCTATTGATCATCTTTCCATGCAATCTTCTACAGTTTTCAGATTACATCAATTGCTATAGAAGTTTCTCTCTTTTAGATAAACAGAAAAGTCAGTAGGCTCGAGTTCCTACTGACTTCTTTGTTTCATTTGTTTGGATTATGCAGCCAAAACTTTGCGTCCTTTGCGACGACGAGCTGCCAATACGCGACGACCGTTTTTAGTTGACATACGGTTACGGAATCCGTGTTTGCGCGCACGACGAAGTTTACTTGGTTGATAAGTACGTTTCACGATGAATACCTCCTCATAGATTTTGTATTCGTTTAGCCGGCTATAAAGTGATCAGTTACTAAACATACTTTACTATTCTATCTGATTCTTACTTATTTGTCAATAGCTCTGACAAATGTTTCCAGCTTTTTTGCTATGAAAGCCTTATCTACGATACTGCTTCAAGAAACGAGTCATCTTCTCTTGGATTTGTGCCAACTCATCGACACGTGGTAGATAAACAATACGGAAGTGATCTGGTTCTTTCCAGTTAAAGCCACGCCCATGTACTAAAAGCACCTTTTCTTGTTTCAAGAAATTAAGGACAAACTGTTCATCATCGTCGATACGGTACATATTACGATCAATTTTAGGGAAGATATAAAGACCTGCTTTTGGTTTAACAGCAGACAAACCAGGAATATCTTGAATCGCATTATAAATAAAGTTTCTTTGCTCATAGATGCGACCACCTGGTAAGAGCAATTCATCCACCGACTGATGACCACCAAGGGAGGTTTGAACTACCTGCTGGGCAAGTACATTCGAACAGAGGCGCATATTTGAAAGCATATTGAGACCTTCAATGTAGCCTTTTACGTGATGTTTAGGTCCAGACAAGACCATCCATCCTACACGGAATCCAGCGATACGGTGAGATTTAGACAAACCATTCATGCTGACACAGAAAAGGTCTGGAGCCAAACTTGCTACTGGTGTGTGGACATTGCCATCCATAACCATACGGTCGTAGATTTCATCTGCAAAGATAATCAAGTCATTTTGACGAGCAATCTCAATGATATCTAGCAAGAGTTCTTTGGGATAAAGAGCCCCAGTTGGATTATTTGGATTGATCAACACAATAGCCTTGGTATTTGAACTAATCTTAGACTTGATATCATCTAGATCTGGATACCATTCAGCTTCTTCATCACAGAGGTAGTGTACGGCATTTCCTCCAGCCAAGCTAACCGCTGCTGTCCAAAGAGGATAGTCAGGCATAGGAACCAAAACTTCATCGCCGTTATCCAAAAGCCCCTGCATAGACATAACAATTAGCTCACTAACCCCATTTCCAAGGTAGATATCATCGATACCTACATTAGGGAAATTTTTTAGTTGGCAATATTGCATAATCGCTTTACGAGCTGAAAAGATTCCTTTTGAATCTGAATAACCTTCGCTATCTCGCGCATTCATAATTAGGTCATGAATGACCTCATCTGGAGCTGTAAAGCCAAACTCAGCTGGGTTCCCTGTGTTCAAACGAAGAATTTTTTCTCCATTTGCGCGCATGCGCATAGCTTCTTCCAAAACTGGACCACGAATATCATAAGCCACATGCTCTAATTTGATTGATTTGTTAAATTCTTTCATTTAAGTTCCTCTATTCATCAGGATAGTTAATATTATACCACTCCAAAACAAAATCGTAAATTGCCTAGTACTATTCCACAAAAAAACCTTGCTTAACGCAAGGTAACAGGACAAATCCGATTTCTTTCTATTTTTGGAGAAGAAAGAGTTGATAGGTTCTCTAAAAAGCTGGACAAATTGGACCAAAATCTTTTTAGAGAAACTCTGGTGATCGAAAACAAAGTCATTGTAAGGGTTGGTAACTGCATGAACAAAAGAATTTCTGCTTCTATTCAGCAAAACGCAAAGAAAAAATAAGTAGACTGACCAACATTAGGAATAATATTAGACTAAGCCGAGTCTAGCTGTAAAAATACCATCTCACTAACTTATTTCCTTGCCCTGTCAATTCATATTATACACTAAAATCTTTGCATTTTCAAACAGGTATACATATAAAAAGAACTCAATATTTGAGTTCTTTTTATCTACTATTTTGTAATTTCAGCCAACATTTTTTCAATGTGTTGGATTGATTTTTCACGTCCAAGCAAGTAGATGGTATCTGGCAATTCAGGACCATGCATTTCTCCTGAAACGGCGATACGGATTGGCATGAAGAGATTTTTCCCTTTGATACCAGTTTCCTTTTGAACTGCTTTGATTTGTGGGAAGATATTTTCTACCACAAACTCATCGTCTGACATGGCTTCGAGCTTGGCTTTGAAGGCTTCAAGTACAGTCGGAACAGTTTCACCAGCCATGACTTCTCGCTCAGCTTCTGTCAATTCTGGGAAGTCTGAGAAGAAGAGATCCGTCAATGGAACGATTTCGTCAACTGACTTCATTTGTGGTTTGTAGAGCTCCACCAATTTTTTAGCCTTGTCTGTCAAACGTCCTGCTTCTTCGAGGAATGGTTTGGCCATTTCAAAGATAGTCTCAAGATCCGCATTCTTGATGTACTCATTGCTCATCCAGTCCATTTTCTTTTGGTCGAAAGCAGCTGGAGACTTGCTGAGACGGTTTTCATCAAAGAGCTTGATCAGTTCTTCGCGAGAGAAGATTTCGTCTTCCCCACCAGGATTCCAACCAAGCAGAGCGATAAAGTTAAAGACTGCTTCTGGAAGGTAACCTTTCTTACGGTAATCTTCGATAAATTGAAGGGTGTTGGTATCACGTTTAGACAACTTCTTACCAGTTTCAGAGTTGATGATCAAGGTCATGTGACCAAATTCTGGTGCTTCCCATCCAAGCGCTTCATAAACCATGAGCTGTTTTGGTGTGTTAGCAATGTGGTCGTCTCCACGGATAACGTGAGAAATTTGCATATCGTGGTCATCAATCACAACGGCAAAGTTGTATGTTGGATAACCATCTTTCTTTTGGATAACCCAGTCCCCACCGATATTGCCACCTTCAAATTCGATATCACCTTTGACCATATCATGCCACTTATAGATACCAGATTCATTAACTGCCAAACGAACCGTTGGGATGATACCTGCTGCTTCACGTTCTGCGATGTAAGCCGCTTTTTCCTCTTCACTCATGCCAAGGTATTCATTGATATAGCGAGGTGTTTCACCTGCTGCTTCTTGGCGTTCACGCTCTGCTACCAACTCTTCTTCTGTAACGTAAGATTTGTAGGCTTTTCCTTCGGCTAGCAATTGGTCGATGTATTTTTGATAGAGTTCCAAACGCTCAGATTGGCGATAGTTCTCATGAGTCTCTGGACTTTCATCCCAGTCCATGCCCAACCAACGAAGGTTTTCAAGCTGAGAGCGTTCACCGTCTTCGACGTGGCGCTTGCGGTCAGTATCTTCGATACGGATGATAAAAGTTCCACCATGGTGGCGTGCATACAAGTAGTTAAACAATGCTGTACGGGCATTTCCGATGTGTAGTAGTCCTGTTGGACTTGGTGCATAACGCACACGAATATCTTTTGACATAGCTTCTCCTATAAAGTCTCTAGGCGTCTGCCTTTTTGCTCTCTATATTATATCACAAGTCTTGCCAGAGTCCAATTTCTCTTTTCGAGAAATAGTAAAAAGAGTGGTAAAACCACTCTTTGTTGAATCTATTATAGACGAGCGTTAAGTTCTTTGCTCAATTCTTCAAATCCTGGTTTTCCAAGAAGGGCAAACATGTTACGTTTATATGCTTCAACACCTGGTTGGTCAAATGGGTTGATAGCGTTCAAGTAACCTGAAAGGGCGATTGCCAATTCGAAGAAGTAGATAGTGTAACCAAGAGTGAAGGCATCTTGCTCAGGAAGAGTCACGTACATGTTTGGTACGTCACCGTCAGTGTGAGCAAGAAGAACACCGTCAGTCGCTTTTTTGTTAACGAAGTCAACGTCTTTTCCTTGAAGGTAGCCAAGTCCGTCAAGGTCTTCTTCCAATGTAGGGATGATCACGTTCTTACGTGGTTTGTCAACACGAACAACTGTTTCAAACATGATACGAGTTCCTTCTTGGATAAATTGACCCAATGAGTGCAAGTCTGTTGAGAAGTTAGCTGAAGTTGGGTAAATACCTTTTTGGTCTTTACCTTCTGACTCACCAGCCAATTGTTTCCACCATTCTGAGAAGTATTGAAGAGATGGCTCGTAGTTTACCAAGATTTCAGTTGCATAGCCTTTACGGTAAAGGATGTTACGAACTGCAGCATATTGGTAAGCTTCATTTTCAGCAATCTTATCAGAAGTGTAGTCTTTACGAGCTGCGTTAGCACCTTCCAAAAGGGCTTTGATGTCTGCACCTGACGCAGCGATTGGAAGCAATCCAACTGCTGTCAATACTGAGAAGCGTCCACCGATGTCATCTGGAACTACAAATGTTTCCCAGCCATTAGCATCTGCTTCAACCTTAACAGCACCTTTTTGGCGGTCAGTAGTTGCGTAGATACGTTTGTTCGCTTCTTCTTGACCGTATTTCTTAACCAAGAGTTCTTTGAAGACACGGAAAGCGATGGCTGGTTCAGTTGTTGTACCTGATTTAGAAATCACGTTTACTGAGAAGTCTTTATCTGAAACGTACTCTACCAAGTCAGCAAGGTAAGTTGATGAGATTGAGTTTCCAGCGTAAAGGATTTGTGGCGCTTTGCGCTCTTCTTTTGTTTGCAAGTTTGCAAAGTGGTGGTTCAAGAAGTCAATGGCAGCTTTCGCTCCAAGGTATGATCCACCAATACCGATAACGACCAAAACATCGCTGTCTGCTTTGATTTGTTCAGCAGCTTTCAAGATGCGGTCAAATTCTTCGCGGTCGTAGTTTTCAGGAAGGTCCAACCAACCCAAAAAGTCGCTACCAGCACCAGTTCCTTTACGGATCAATTCGTCTGCTGCTGTAACTTGTGCTTGCATGTATTCCACTTCATGCGGTGCAACAAATTTGTCTAATACTTTTGAATAATCAAATTTAATATGTGACATAGTATTCCTCCAAAATTTCTTCTTTTCTATCATAACGCTTACCTTGGATTTTTTCAAGTTTTTATACTGAATTTCCTCAAATTTTATCATAATTCAAACGTTTGCGTAAAATTGTATAAAATTAAAAAACTTGAAGCATCAAACCCTACGAATAAAAAAACGACTAGGATTCTAGTCGTTACAATTCATTCAATAAATACTCAAATAATTCTAAATTTCCATCTTCTTCATTGACTAGAAACTCTGGATGCCACTGGAGACCAATAATACGGTGTTCATCAATGGATTCAATTGCTTCAACAGTTTGGTCACGTGGATCCACAGCCGTCACACGGAAATTTGGTGCCAAGTCTTTAATGCTCTGACGGTGCACTGAGTTTACTTGACTTTCTTTACCAAACAATTTAGATACCACACTGCCATCAACTGTCTCAATAGAATGTGAAGTCCCAAAAGGTAGACCTTGCCAATGACCTTCAATCTCCTGATTGAGTGTCCCACCAAAGGCAACATTGACAAGCTGAACGCCACGGCAAATGGCTAAGATTGGTTTATTCTGACGCAAGGCTTCTTGTAGAAGAGCGAGCTCAAACTCATCACGAGCTAGGTTATAATCATCGCTATCAATCGTTTTTTCTTCACCATAAAACTGAGGATGAACATTTTGTCCTCCAGTCAAGATAAGCTTATCAATCATTTCTACGTAGTCATGGACAACTGACTCATCCCCAACTGGAATCACCAAAGGAAGTCCGCCAACCTGACGAATACTCTCAGCAAATTTACAAGAGACTGATGAATGAATATTTTTTCCTTCCGCGTCCACAGGACATAGGTTCGCTGCTACTCCAACAACTGTTCTTGCCATCACTGACTTCCTTTCGTTTTCTATTGATAATCTTATCTTATCATCCTTGCCTACTCCTGTCTAATATGTATTTTTTAAGTCCGTGATAAAATTTTTTTATCAGAAAAAGTTGCCCAAAATTAGGACAACTTTTTTGCTTATACTCAATGAAAATCAAAGTGCAAACTAGGAAGCTAGCCGCAGGTTGCTCAAAACACAGTTTTGAGGTTGTGGATAGAACTGACGAAGTCAGTAACACATATACGGCAAGGGGACGCTGACGTGGTTTGAATTTGATGTTCGAAGAGTATTATTCAAAGACAAATTGATTGTGATAAAGTTCGGAGTAGAAACCTCCAAGCTTGAGTAATTCGTGATGGTTTCCTTGCTCGATAACCTCACCATCCTTAAGGACAATGATCTGATCTGCATTGAGAATGGTTTTTAAGCGGTGAGCAATTACAAAACTCGTTCTTCCTGCTACAATTGCTTCCATAGCATTTTGAATCTTACTTTCTGTTACAGTATCAACATTTGATGTCGCTTCATCCAAAATTAAGACCTGCGGATCTGTCATCAAGGTACGGGCGATAGAAATCAACTGCTTCTGACCGGTTGAGAATACGCTCTGATCATCATTAATCAGAGTATCGTACTTATCTGGTAGACTTTCGATATATTCATGGATATGCGTAGCCTTGGCTGCTGCTTCAACCATTTCCTGACTGGCATCTGGGACACCAAAACGAATATTGTCCCGAATAGTTCCGCTGAACAAAACAGAATCCTGTAGAACAATTCCCACCTTGCTTCGCAAACTATCTAAATCAAACTCGCGGATATCTCTACCATCAAAGCTGATACTTCCTGCATCCACATCATAAAAACGATTGATTAAGTTCATGATGGTTGTTTTCCCTGAACCTGTCGGACCAACCACTGCAATCATTTTCCCTTTTGGAGCTGAAATGCTGACATCTTTCAAAATAGGTTTTCCTGGCAGGTAGGAGAAGTCTACGTTACGAATCTCCACCCCATCTTTTAATTCGTTAAAGACTGGAGCATCTTGAGGACGAATTTCTTCCTCTGCATCAAACATTTCTTGGATACGGTCTGCACCTGTAAAGGCCAGTTGTAAACTTCCCCAGCTCGCCGCTAATTGGATAATGGGCTGGTAATATTGCTGAGAAAACTGGGTAAACATGACAATCAAACCAAGTGCTGTTGCTGTCTCGATGTTCTTATCATTCAGCAATACAGCTGAACCTACAAAAATAACGACTGCTGTGTTGACCAAGCTCATCCCGTTCATGACAGGGAAAAGAATTCCTGAGAACATTCTTCCCTTGAAAGTGGCTTTTCGAACCCGTTCATTTTGCTCAACAAAACCAGCAATTACATCTTCTTGGATACCTTGAACGATAACTGCTTTTTGTCCAGAGATACTCTCATCCATATAAGCATTGAGCTTCCCAACTTCCTTTTGTTGGAGGTTGGTGTATTTTCTTGCCAATTTCAAAATGACAATCAACATGATGATAGCAACTGGAGTGCTGGCAATCGTAATCAAAGCCAAGGTGAAATTTTTGGCAAACATGACAATCAGCAAGCCAATATAAAGGGCAATATTAGTCATGACAGACACAAGGCTTTCATTAAAAGCTTGGAGGATATTATCCAAATCACTGGTAAAACGTGACAAGATATCCCCATCTTGATGACGGTCAAAGAAAGAAACAGTCAAACGAGAAAGCTTGCCAAAAAGCCCCTTACGCATTTCATTTGTCGATTCGGCAATAATGCGACTCATCAAGACCATATAGATGAGACTAGACACCACGAGCGCAACCAAAACATAGGCAAGATTTATAAGGAGTCCGTATAGACTTTGCCAAACCATATCTGAATTTCCGTTTTGATAGGCTGTAACCAAGTTAGCTAGTTCCGTTACTGTTTGACCTGCAAAAATTGGAAAGAGGGCTTGTGCTACCGTTGCAATGATAATCATAGTGATAACAACGACAAAGGATATCTTGTAAACTTTAAAATAGTTCCAAAAAAATCGAAATGTCTTCATCCTACTCCTCCTTTCCTTTTTGCGTTTCGTAAATTTCACGATAAACTGGGTTTGTTGAAACCAAGTCAGCATGCTTACCTTGACCAATCAAGCGGCCTTGATCAAGCACTAAAATTTTATCCGCATGAACAACAGAACTAATCTTTTGGGCGATGATAATCGTTGTTGTCCCCTTCAAATCCTTGTTAAGGGCTTCTTGAACCAAACGCTCTGACTTGGCATCAAGGGCGGAAGTTGAATCATCAAAAATCAAAATCTTAGGATTGCTGACAATCCCACGCGCAATCGACATTCTTTGTTTTTGTCCACCAGAAAAGTTAGTCCCACGTTCCTCAACCGGACTTTCAAAGGCCAAATCCATACGACTGATAAATTCACTGGCCTGGGCGATACGAGCTGCGCGTTCCATTTCTGAAACTGTTGCATCTCCCTTACCTTGTCTGAGATTATCTGCGATGGTTCCACTAAAGAGAATAGCTCTTTGCAAAACAATAGAAACTGTCTTACGAAGCGTCCCTTCACTAACTGTCCGAATGTCCTTTCCACCAATTTTGATAGAACCTTGCTGAGGATCAAATAATCGTGGAATCAACTGAGCCAAGGTTGATTTCCCTGCACCAGTTGCTCCGACAACCCCAACCATTTCACCAGCTGCGATATCGAAAGATACATCTTTTAGGATAGGTTCGTCATCATTTGGATAGGTAAAGGTCACATTTTCAAAACTGAGACTTCCTTCCAAATCTTCATCTTCCATATCCTTGAAGGTCATAGCCGGTTCTGTATCCAGTATTTCACGAATACGACGGAGGGAAATCATAGCACGAGTAACTGAATTCCCCAAAAATCCGACCATAACGATAGTAAAGATAATCTGACTCAGATAGTTCACGAAGGAAGCAATGGAACCAACCACTGAAGGATCCGATTCTGCCATACCTGCTACAAGCCAGATTGAAAGAAAGACAGCACCGTAAGAAATCAACATCATTACAGGTTGAACAATAGAAAAAGCGTAGCCGATATAGAGGTTTTCTCCCAGCAACTCATCTGACACTTGCGTAAACTTATTAAACTGATCTTTCTCTCGAACAAAAGATTTGACCACGCGTACACCACGTAAATTTTCTTTTGCAATGGCATTGATACGCTCTAGTAAGGTCTGGAATTTTGCAAAGCGAGGTCCCATCATTCCCATCATAAGACCCGTCATAGCAACAATCAGAACGACCATGAGAACTAGTACCCACCACAGAGAAGGTAAGGTCGCGACTGCTAGAATAAAGGAACCGATAAACAAAAGCGGCAGTCGAAAGAGAATTTGAAAGGTCATCATGACTACGTTCTGGATTTGGTTGATATCGTTGGTCATACGAACAACAAGGTTCCCTGCATTAAATTTCTCAATATTAGCGTATGAAAAAGTTTGAATCTTACGAAAGGCATCTTCCCGTAAGTCTGACGAAACTCCTTGAGCAATGTAAGCTGCTAATACAACATTAATTCCACCTGCGACTAGACCAATCAAGGCAACAAGGATTAACCAAAAACCGATACTATAAATAGCCTCATTATCACCTGTTAGCAAGGCCTCTAAAACTTCCTGCAAATAACGTGGTTGCAGGAGTGAACTCGCGACCATTAATCCTGTCATAACCAAGGAAGCCAGAGTCTGCCATTTATAGGCTTTTATTTTCTGAAACAGCATATTTCCCCCTTATAAGATAGACAAAAGGGAACGACAGCTCTGTCAGTCCCTTCTTATGCTTTCATGTTGATGCTATTCTAACAAAAAAGAATGCTATTGTCAAAGCACTCAGCTCTCGCAAGCTTGTGCAATGACGACATCAGCATTCTATTGAATCATTTTCATTTAGTACTGAATTTTATTGTTCTGAACTATCTTGCTCGTCTAATTGAGCTCGTCCAATTTCACGGTAGCTACGGTCCCCAACAATCTCAACTGAGAACTGACCATCTTGGTACTCGAGAATCGTCACACTTCCATTATCAAGACCATGCGGATGCATGCCGTTAATTAAATAAACAATGGTTCCAATAGTCATTCCATGGCTGACTACGAGGGCATTCCCACCCCCATTAGCTTCCATTTCCTTGGCAATGGTTTCAAAACCTTCCCAGATACGACCACTTAGTTTTTCCCAGCCTTCAGCCCAACCTGCTGTGTCTACTTCTACCAGACCTTCAGCTAGCTCCGCATAGGACAAACGATGCACATGATCGACATTAAAGATTCGAGGGATAATCCCCATAAAAAGATCTCCATCATAAGCACCGTCAAAACTACCAAAGCACCATTCACGAATTCGCTTATCCATGCGATAAGGAATTTGCCCTGTCAAACCAAGTTCTTCAAGGATAATTCCCATTGTCTGAATGGTCCGCCCTGAGTCACTTGAATAAGCACGCTCAAAGGTTAAGCCAGACTCACGCAAACCAATCCCCAATTCATGAATGCCTCGTTCTCCCTCAGCTGTTAGGGGAGTATCACTCCAACCTTGAGCACGACCGATTGTATTAAACATTGTTTTCCCATGACGCACTAGATACAATTTTACACTTGACATATTCTGTCCTCCATATGTATCTATTATAGCATGATTTCAGGAAAAAACCTCGTCCTAACTCACTGGCCTTCAACCTCACAACTGAAGCAAAAATCCAAGCTATTCTGTATCTTTCTTTGAAGGAGTAACTTCAGAAGACTTTGCAGTTTCTTTTTTGACCTGTTCTTCTTTTTTCTCCTCATTTCCTTCTTTGGACTTATTTTCTGTCTTCTTAGTCTTTTTATCGGTCTTTTTCAAAGGAGAAAAGTGAAATTCAAACTGATTTTTTCCTGTGTCAATAGTCGCTGTGAAGAATTTTTCATCGTTGCGATAAGTTGACTTTCCTACATTAAATAACTGCTCTCCATTTTCAGAATTAGCTTTTTCATAGGTTCTCTTAGCCATTGCAAACGCAAGAAGCTTTTCTTTATTAAGGGCATAATCCTGATGATGAGCCACTTGTCGATTCAGATAAAACTGCAATAAGAGACTAAAAATTCCAGCAATAGTAACGGCGTAAAGGAGAACTCCAGCCCTAACTTTTTTCTTTTCCCACACGATAGATAAACTCCCTCTCAAGTCCCTTTTCAAACTGAAAATTAAAATGAACATTTTGCCCATTTTGGTAAATATGAGCTGATTTCAGACCGTAAACCATCGGCTGGTAGCCACGTCCGCTGGCATCTGTTTTTCGGAAATCATTTGACCTTGATTTCCCCATAGAGATAGATTTCCCATCCTGTTTGAGGTAAAGCCTATCATTCTCCACTTTTTCAAATTGAGTTCTATTCAACTCTGCTTCTAGCTGATCCACAAATAAGAGCCACTCCTTCTGCTCACTTTTCTGTTGATAGCGAACTTCTGAAACCAAGAGTTGACTCATGGCTTGAAAGAGGAGCAAACTTCCACTGATAACAAGAAGAGCAACCAGGGATTCTAAAAGTGTAAACGCTCTGACTCTACTTGTCTTGAATCGCCAGTATTTTTTCAGTTCCACAGTACACCTCCAGACTTCGCTCATTCGAGATAACATGAACCGTAAGGCCATTGACAGTCAACTGCTTTTGTCCCGTCTGCAGAGCCATTCGAGCTACTCGCAAAACTTCTTCCTGTTCTAAGAGTCTTGCTTCCTGTCGTCTACTTTCTTGAATCTGCCCTAGCAAGAGGGTTGCAATACTAGCAAAAATAGCTAGTGAAATCAATGCCTCCAGTAAAATAACCGCCTTAATTTTTTGCTTCTTGAATACGTTTAATCTTTCCATTTCCTAGATATAGTTGGTAGCGAACCACTTCTTTCCTTGTTTGAAATTTCACACTTGCAAGAGACGAATTCCCCCCAGCCTTGTCAAAGGTGATTGACTGATTGGACTGCAGTTGAATCCCTTTAGGGATGGCTAATTTCTGATAGCCATTTCCGATACTTCTCTCTTCTAAAATCAAGTTTATCTTCTGTTGACTAGCCAAACTTCGCTTCTGGGTTTCCCGATAAAGTTCCTCAAACTCCATAAAGAAAATCTGCTCCTCCACAGCCGCAAAGGTCGACTGAACTGAACTTGACAAACCCAAGGCTAACAGACTGACTATCCCTAAGACCAATAAACTTTCCAACATAGTAAAAGCCCTAATCCGCAACTGTTTGACTTGTCTTTTGTTTTGCATGGTATTCCTTATAGGCTTTTGCTTGCTCAGCAGTGATGCGTCCATCTGCCTCTAGTTTACTTAGACTAGCATCCTCATTTTTATCTAGAGTATAGAGTTCGGCTTGGCTTTCTACCACCTTGACGACAGCCGCTTTCCCCTTGTCATTCACTGCATCCTTTTGCTTCGTCAGATTTGGCACAAAAAGCAAGAGTAGGACGCTAATGATAAGAAGAACCACTAACATTTCGATCAGAGTAAAAGCTTTTACCTTTGCTTCTTTTAATTTCATCATCATTTTTTTCATCTAAAAATTTACCTCCATATTTTGATACATTGGCAGCAACATGGCCGCATACAATAAAACGATAAGTAGGGCTACAAAAATAAAGACCAGTGGTTGAACTAAATTCATAGTCCTATTAACTCGGGTAAAGAATGATTCCCACGTTTTTTCCGCATAGATTTCCAATTCACTTCCCAACTTGGATTTGACCTCTCCATATTCAATGATTAATCCCAACTCTCTTCTAAAGAAGGGATAATCTTGAACAACTTTAGAAAATTCCTGCCCATTTTGCAAGGACTGAGATAAATCCAAACCAATTTCATTAAAAAGTGGATTTCCCTGCTCCTGCATCATCTGGAAAATCTGTGACAATTCTAATCCTTGTCCAATCATATTTCCCCATTCTCTAGCATAATAGGCCGTCAGATAATACTGAATAAACACACCGATAAAAGGCATTCTAGCTAGAAAAGAAAAGACTTGTATCTTCCTAGATTTTCTGTAGAAAATCAATCCTGTTAAAAATGCGAGTGCTACTACTAGAGTCAGTCCGAGAAAAATCTGTGGCAGGTTACTAATCACTAATGTAGCTATATTACTACTATCTAATTGAGGCAAGAGATAATTTCGCAAACCCAACATAATGAGCAATAAGAAAGCTAACAAAATGACTGGATAGGTCGCCACTTCGATTAACTTTTTCTTGACCTTAGCAAGATTATCAAGATACTCTTCAATTTTCCCTAAACTCAAATAAAGATTTCCATGAACTTCAGCCAATGAAAGTTGTGTGACAATCGCACTCGAAAAACCTAAAGTCCCCATCATTTCCGAGAAGGATTTTCCCTGCGAGAGTCCTAAGCGCATCTGAGATACATATTCCTTTTCCAACAAATGACTTCTATCTAAGAAGGAAATGATCTCTACCAAGTGAAAACCACTCGAGAACAAATTGTTAAAGAGAGTGATGATTTTCTTCTGCTTACTGGTAGCTAATTTTCTCCGTTTCAGCTTGAAAGGCAGTGATATGTCCTTCTTTAAGAAGCTGGTCAATTTGCCCATTCCACTTTTCTGCCTGGTGTTCTTGATAATTTCCATTTGCAAAATCAATCATTCCTCCTCCCGCGATTAGTCTCTGGTAACAAACACCTTGTAAAACAACCGCCAGTTCATCTTCACTGACACCAAGTTCTAAGAGACGCTCATAAACCCCACGAACACTCTTTGCATGAATGGTCGAGAATACTGTAGCCCCTGTCAAACTAGCTCGTACAACAGCACGGGCTGTTTCACTATCCCGAATTTCTCCAATAATTAGAAGATCTGGCCGGTGGCGCAAGGAGAGCTTTATCAAATTATCATAGCTAAGTCCGATAGCTTCATTAAGTTGTAATTGTAGCATCTCTTCTTGCTTAATCTCGACTGGATCTTCAATCGACATAACCTGCTGTCCCTTAAACAATGACTTGGCTAATTCATGCATCAAAGTAGTTTTGCCGCTTCCTACGGGGCCTGCAAAAAGATAAAGCCCGCGTTGCCTAAAGCCCTTTTCCAGTTCTATAAGGTCCTGAAACCAGAAGCGCAACTCTTTTTCTTGATCATGCAAAAGTCGAATTACTAGACTCTCATGACCACGATAATCTCCCACCGTCGATAAACGTAATGAAGAAACCTTGTCGCCATGCTGATAGTCACAGGAGCCAAGCTGACTACGACGTTTTTCGCCAACATTCATCCCCGCAATAAACTTAAAGTGACTAATGACAGACCCCAACTTTTCAAAATCATAGGTGTTAATTAGATGTCTTTCATCTCCAATTCGCATATATAGCTCATAAACCTGATTCTTGGGAACAAAATAAATGTCCTGCGCTCCATTCTTTTTTGCGAGACTAATCAATTCTTGTGCAAGTGCTTGTACCATATTTCCTCCTCAGTTTACTATTCGAAGAAAATACAAAAAAGAACAACTTTATTAAAAAGTTGTTCCATCTTTTTTGATACGACACGTTCGGTGGATTTCTAAACCAGTTTGTTTTTCGTAACCCGGTCTGAATTTTTCGTCTGGGATGACTTGACCATCTTCTAGCAAAGCCAGTGAATGATATTGCTGCAGAAATTCGTCACATTCCTCGCACCAACGTTTATCCTCTGGATTCCAAAATATAGTCATCAAGTCCCCACGACTTTTGTAAAGCGGAATTTTCTTTTCCAACTCAAACCAACAAGATTTATAATACTTCAAAGCGTCATAGTAGTTTTCGAATTTCTTACTCCTAATGACGTCTTCTTCCCATCCTTCTATGAACCACCAAGGTTCAAAATCCCCATACATTTCTATAACTCGATACATAGTTTCATTTCCTTTGTATGGTATATTATAGCGAATTTTTTTGCACAATGAAAGAAATTTGCTCGTTTTCAGTAACAGCCATAAAGTCTTTCTAATTTACGAAATCACACAAGAAATACAGCTAACAAAAAAACAGCAACTAAGACTAGTCACTGCTTTATATTTCTATGCTTGATAACGTTTTTCACCGTCAAGATATGTTGCTACCAATTCCAAATCTTTATCAAGAACGATAAAGTCAGCATCGTAACCCTCACGGATTTGTCCACAGACATCATCAATATGAACAGATTTTGCAGGATTCAAACTTGCCATCATGACAGCTTCGTGAGGATTTGCAATCCCCCATTCAACAACATTTTTCAAACCATCTTTAAGTTTGAGAATAGAACCTGCCAAGTTCCCTGTAGATTTAAGACGAGCAGTCCCATCCGCTACTACTACTGGGAATTCTCCTAACATATAGTCACCATCTTGTAAACCACCAGCTGTCATACAGTCTGTAATAAGAGCAATATTTTCAGTACCCTTTTGTTTAAGAAGAATATCACAGGCCTTAGGATCCACATGGTGACCATCACAGATCAATTCTGCATAAGTGTGTGGCAATTCATACATAGCACCAACCATTCCAAGTTCACGGTGAGTCAAGCCACGCATACCGTTATAGGCATGAACCCACACACTTGCACCAGCATCAACAGCTTTTTTGGCTTCCTCAAATGTTGCATTAGAGTGACCAAGAGCAAC
>NZ_JYGT01000008.1 GCF_000960085.1 Streptococcus infantis
CCTACAACAACAGAAGCTCCTACAACGACAGAAGCTCCTACAACGACAGAAGCTCCTACAACAACAGAAGCTCCTACAACAACAGAAGCTCCTACAACGACAGAAGCTCCTACAACAACAGAAGCTCCTACAACGACAGAAGCTCCTACAACAACAGAAGCTCCTACAACGACAGAAGCTCCTACAACAACAGAAGCTCCTACAACAACAGAAGCTCCTACAACAACAGAAGCTCCTACAACAACAGAAGCTCCTACAACAACAGAAGCTCCTACAACAACAGAAGCTCCTACAACAACAGAAGCTCCTACAACAACAGAAGCTCCTACAACGACAGAAGCTCCTACAACGACAGAAGCTCCTACAACAACAGAAGCTCCTACAACAACAGAAGCTCCTACAACAACAGAAGCTCCTACAACAACAGAAGCTCCTACAACGACAGAAGCTCCTACAACAACAGAAGCTCCTACAACGACAGAAGCTCCTACAACAACAGAAGCTCCTACAACGACAGAAGCTCCTACAACGACAGAAGCTCCTACAACAACAGAAGCTCCTACAACTTCGGTAACTACTACTGAAGCAACTACAACTCCTTCATCAACTTCCGAAACAACAACTAAGGAAGACAAGCCAGGGCTTCCAAATACAGGTGAAAGTAAAGGAACATTGATTACAATCATTGGAGCTGTAACTCTAATTTCATCAATCGTTGCCATTGCATTTTTTCGAAATAAAGAAAAAAAGTAAAAGTAAGATAAAATAAAAGTTGATTGACTATCTAAAAGGACTATTTAACAAAAATAGTCCTTTTTCTTTTCCAAATTAATGAATCATTGCTTATAAACATTGTTCAAAATAAATGTTTTTATTTTTTCAATGAATTTAATATTATTTTATACTTAAAACAGTTTTTTGCTTGAAATTTTATTTATTTGTGATAAAATTCACTTTATAGGATATTTTTTTGATAATTGACTAGTAGGAGGTGTGTTTTTAATAGTGTTGTCTTGAAAAAGTAACCTATAAAGTTATACATATATTTGTAAGTTTCGGTATTAACGTACAAAAATGTGTGAAAATTTGGAGACAAATAGGAGAAGATGATGAAAAAAAATAATCTAAGTAGACTTGCAAAAGTCTTCTTTCTTGTATTTTTACCATTATTATTCATAGTATTTTCGCAATCTGATGTGGTAAAAGCTGGAGATGTCAGTAACAACATTAGTTCGCTGACTGTTTCATCAAATGAAATTACAGATGGAGGACAAACATCTGTTAAATTTACATTTGACGAACACGTACAAAAAATCCAACCAGGTGATACATTAAAAGTTAATTGGACTAGTTCTGGTACAGTCTTTGGGGTTGGTTTTAAAAAGACTATTCCTCTAAGTATTGACGGAACTTACGTTGGAGACATGGTCATTACTGATGGCTCTGCAACTGTTACTTTCAATGAAGCTATCAAAAACCTTCAAAACATCCGTGGTTGGGGTGAATTTGAGATTGAAGGTCATAACAATACAGCAACTGATAAAGAACATGTTGGTAAATTTACTATTATCAGTGGAGTTAAGACCGTAGATTTAAACGTTAAAAAAATGGCTACTGGTGTTAATAGCGCTCCATTCTATCTCAAAGCAGGTGATATGCACGCTGACGATCCTGAACACATTCTTTGGGCATTAACCATCAATGCAATGAACTTAGAAGTGGACGGCGACGTTCGTGTCGAAGACGAAGTTCAAGGCGGACACAAATTAGTGCCAGACAGCTTTAAAATTACAACAACAGGAAACAAACCTGGCTACTATTCTGGCGCTACAGCGATTGAAGATTTCAAAGCAGCGTTCCCTGGATCAACATTTACAGTGGATGCTTCAGGAAAATTTGTAGTTACGATTCCTAAAGACCTTATCAACAAGACCGGCGTTCTTATTTTCTACCAAACTAAAGTAGAGAATGAAAATCAAAAGAAATTCTTGAACAATACTAAAGTATGGTATCAAGTCAAAGGTGAACAAGCAGTTATTGCCAAGGTAGTGAACGCTTCGGTAGCAAATATTAACGCAAACGGTGGTGTGGATGGCGATCAGACTTCAACTATAACAACTACTACTGAAACAACTACAACTACAACAACAGAAGCTCCTACAACGACAGAAGCTCCTACAACGACAGAAGCTCCTACAACGACAGAAGCTCCTACAACAACAGAAGCTCCTACAACGACAGAAGCTCCTACAACGACAGAAGCTCCTACAACAACAGAAGCTCCTACAACGACAGAAGCTCCTACAACGACAGAAGCTCCTACAACGACAGAAGCTCCTACAACGACAGAAGCTCCTACAACGACAGAAGCTCCTACAACGACAGAAGCTCCTACAACGACAGAAGCTCCTACAACAACAGAAGCTCCTACAACAACAGAAGCTCCTACAACAACAGAAGCTCCTACAACAACAGAAGCTCCTACAACAACAGAAGCTCCTACAACGACAGGAGCTCCTACAACGACAGAAGCTCCTACAACAACAGAAGCTCCTACAACGACAGAAGCTCCTACAACAACAGAAGCTCCTACAACTTCGGTAACTACTACTGAAGCAACTACAACTTCAGTAACTACTACTGAAGCAACTACAACTCCTTCATCAACTTTCGAAACAACAACTACGGAAGACAAGCCAGGGCTTCCAAATACAGGTGAAAGTAAAGGAACATTGATTACAATCATTGGGGCTGTAACTCTAATTTCATCAATAGTCCTAGTAGCATTCTTGCATAAGTCAAAAAAGACTAAGATAAATTAGAAACTTGAAAAGGATTTACTTTTAATGAGTAAATTCTTTTTTATATTTCTGATTAATAAAAAATCGATAACCTTTTTATAGTTATCGATTTTAAAATATTTAATCTTTTTCACCAAGTTTACTATTGATTGTCATCATAATGCTGGCAATTTTTTCTCCCCAATATGGATCAGAAGCATAAAGAACATTCATCCCAGATGATTTATTTCCTAAGTAAGTTCTTCCATTATCAATATAATTTTCGCGAATCCACTTAGCTGCACCTAAGATACCCTTATCAACATCGTCAAAGCTTTTAGCTGAATCATATGGTGTTGTATCATAAGCAGCGATACCAAAGAAGTTATTTTTATCCTTAGCAATCTGACTACGTCCCCATGCGCTTTCTAGAGCGCTGTGAGCTATAAGATAGAGAGCGTTGATTTGATAGCGTTCTTCAGCTTCTTTAAAAATGGCTCCCTTACCTGCCAAACGACTTCCCTTGATATTCATAAGAGAATATACTTTATCTAATTCTTCAGCTGTGTAATTAGTTGGTTTTCTTAAATCCCTGAATAAGAAAGGATTTTCAACTGTAAAGTTTTCAAAGTTAATACCATCAGCTGAATAATATTTTTTACCAATAGCCATTGATGAACTATGAGGGGCTACACGGATACTTGCGTATGGTGATAATTCATGATAAAGATAATTACCATCAGATGCATAGTGAGGAATGAAGTCACTATCTGAGCTAACCGCTACTAGATCACTCTTGTTCATATATCCTGAAAGACCTGAAATTTTGACTGGAAGTCGACCGTCTTTGGTCTCGGATCCATCAATCGATACAATACTTCCTTGCGAAATATAGCTGAGTTTTTCACCAGAAGCACTATATACATTTGCTGTAATTGGTTTTACTTTATAGTATGCTGCTGTATCGGAAATCCATTTTCCATTGCTTTGGAAAGAATAGTCTTTACCGTTAATGGTGAAATTACCAGTTACATATGCCCCATCTTCTTTGAGATAATACCAGGCGTTATAACTTTTATCAAAAATCCACTCATTCTTGGCCATATAACCATAAGATTTGAGATAGTAAGAGCCTTGCCATTGGTTTTCAGCATAAGCACCATCAGATTTTAAGTAGAACCAACTATCGTACTTCTTATCAAAGAACCATTCACTTTGAGCCATGGCCCCACTATCTTTTAGATAATATTTCTCTTTCCATTGGCTACTTAACATGTCACCATCTTTATGAAAAGAGTACCATGAACCATTGATTTTTTCCCATTTATCGCGGATAGCTTTTCCTGAATCAGTAGCATAATACCACTTATCTTCGAGTTTTGCCCAGGCATTTTCCGCCATAGCTCCACTAGTCTTGAGAAGATAGTCTTTATAAATAGTAGCACTTAGCATGACACCAGATTCATCAAATCGATACCATAGGCCATCAATCTTTGCCCACTTGTCACGATTGATTTTTCCTTCTTGATTACCGTAGTACCATTTATCACCAATTTTTACCCAGCTATTTTCAGCTAAGACACCACTTGCTTTGAATAGATAATTATCGTAAACAGCATTGCTAATCATGATACCATTTTCATCGAATCGATACCAAATACCAGCTATCTTTTTCCAATTATTACGAGTAACTTTCCCGTCCTCAGTGGCATAATACCATTGGTTGTCAATTTTTACCCAAGAAGATTCTGCCAAAGCACCGCTATTATTCAATAGGTAGTCATTAAAGATAGTATTACTAAGCATGATGCCATCTTGATTAAAATAGTACCAAACACCAGCTATTTTTTTCCAATTTGAAACTGGCTGATTATCCTCATAATAACGCCATTGGTTATTTTCTTTTTGCCAGCCATCTTTATTAACTTCCTCAACTTTTGTTTCAGTTGTAGTTTTTTCCTTATTTTCAGGTGTTTCTTTCTTCGGCGTAATTTGCGAAGATTCTTTGTTTAGATCTTCTTTTGAATTTTGGTTTCTATCCTTATCTTGGGTTATTGATTGTTTTTGATCTTCTTTGCCAATATCATTAGACACAACCTGTTCTGAAGTTTGAGCTTTATTTCTAGTTTGTGAATCCTCGGCATAAACAGTAGATTTTGCAAAGCCTGCAATCGAGAGAGCAACTGTACTTGCCAGTAAAATCCTTTTCATTGTATTCTCCTTATCATTATATAAATGATGTATTTGTTCTTGATACATAATGTTTAAAAAACAGCAATTATCCATTATATTATACAATATTCTATTAAAGATAAAAGTAGAATAATTAAGAAGAAAGAAAGTTGTAATATTGTTAAAACATTTTAGAAACAAAAGTCAATAAAAAGCAGTCGAACAGTAACTGAACGACTACTTTTTTTATTCTAATAATTAATCTTCTATTAATTTGGTACGTTTATTAGTTAGAAGCGGATTTATAAATATAGATAGAATAGCTAAGATTGCAAAACTAATACCTACATACCAATATGGTGCATCAAGCGTGGTTGAACGACCAGATAGATTGACAATACCTCGGAATAGTGTCCCTGTTGTAACAATAGCTACTGCCGAATTCCATAAATTAAGGCTAATTCTTGAAAAATACGGAAGAGATTTGAACAAGATTACTAGTATTATCCCACCAACCAGAGGTACAGCGAACAAGTAATGCATATGAACTGATGTCTCTCCAAAACTAAATGCTTCATAAATTCTAGAAAAAGTAAAGAAGAAAAGCGTAATTAGTGTATAAGAGATGACAGTTTTTTTAAAGAGTTTTTTGTTAGGATTAATAACCGATGTAGACAATATCACTCACCGCCCTTTCTGAAATTTTGTTTCCTCCAGTCGTTGGCTTGTTAATAACCTGACCGTTGAAGTAAAGCGTAGATGATCCACCACCATCAAGATTGTAGGCCGTTTTTACGCCGTATGATTTCATGACTTCAGCCATTTGGTACAGTGATAGCCCCTTGCTTTCAGAAGTACGTCCATCTGAAACTACGATAATATAGTGGTTTTCATCAATAATCCCAATCGCAGTACGAGGATTTGATGCCATAGCTTGTCCAACTTCTTCATTTGTTCCTACTGCAATCTCACCATTTTCAACTAAAGCTGGGCCAAAAGCCAAGAGATTGACAACACCATCTTTAACTAGTTGGACAGCTGAAATTTGATCTTCGTAAATAATCTTGAAAGAACCATCCTTGTAAATAGCTAAATCACCATTACTAGAATCTTCTCGTACAGTATCACGATAGACGACTCCATTACGAATAACATATCCAGTAGAGTTGGCACCGTAGTAGTCTCCATTGACTGCTAAAATAGCATTATTATCAGCAGCTGTTTCAGAAGTTTTTGCAGTTACGTTGGTACCGAAGGCATTTTGTGCAAAGGCTGTTTTTAAATAATCTGATGAGCTTACTGTAATATCCGCAACGTAGACCTGCGTATTATTAACCGTCATTTCAGACAAATTGATGGAGATGTTATCATCCTTATAACTTGAATCAGTTATTGTTGCTGTTTTTGCTGCTTGACTTGCCGTGGCAGTATTTGTACTAGTGTTAATTGTTGCTACTGTCGAAATAGTTTCAGCAAGAACAAAAGTCTTCAACATAGAGTAGCTAAAGGATCCTGTCAAAAGTAATCCTACAACTGAAGCATAAGCATATCGTTTCTTTAAAAATTTCATAGTACAGTTGATGTCCTTTCCTTAAAAATGAATTTCTTCTGAATGGTCCAAGAAACAGCAAAGAGAAGAATTCCAACAATTATCTTAACAAGTAAGAGATTAATTCCAAATACTGCATAGAATAGACGAATAAGTAGCGTGTCAAGAACAAAAAGTCCTACTGCCAGACCGAAGTAGCCCATTCCTGTTTTCACAAGACCATCCTCATTTTTAAAAACAAGTTTTTTATTAGTAGAATAGTTAAAAATGGAGCTAGTCACACGAGCGATACTGTTGGCAAGAAAAATCCGTAAACCAGCTGGGACTGTTGGTAAAAACAAGATTGCAATGGCGTAGACAAGGTAGTCTACAAGAAAACTACTGAATGATGACAAGGCAAATTTAAAAATATTTTTATAAATCATTAACCCATCTCTAATCGGACGGAAGTGAGATCCTTCATTATCATTGATATAGACAGTTTCGATTGGCACTTCTAAGATTTCATATTCTTTGCTCGCTTCCAGAAGCATGTTCATTTCGTATTCATAACGTTGACCTTCTATTTTCAACATAAAAGAAATAAGATTTGTTGTAAAAGCACGAAGTCCTGTTTGTGTATCTGTTACTCCTACTCCTGTTTGTAATTTAAAGAATGCTTTTGTCAAGCTATTACCAAAACGACTACGGAGGGGAACTTTACCTGTGAAGGCACGCACACCTAGGATTAGTTTATTTGGTTTTTCAGAAGCTTTATTGGCTGTACGGAAAATATCCCAGATTTTGTGTTGACCATCTGCGTCTGCTGTGACTACTGTTCCATAACTATTTTGTTCTTTGATAAATTGGAAGGCAGTTTTTAGTGCTTGCCCTTTCCCTTGATTCACTTGGTGACGGAGTACCGTAGCATATTGCTCAGCTTTATCAAAGATTTTTTGACACTTTGATGAACTGCCGTCGTCGATAACTAGAATATGAAAATCACTCTTTTCATGGATTTTTTCGATGAGTTTGATAAGTTTATTATCAGGTTGATAAGCTGGAATTACTATATAGTTCATACCGGCACTCCTTTCTTAGTAATAGTATAACTATACAGAATATCGCTTAAAGATAACTTATATAAGTTTTCTTTAAGAAAAAGTTAAAGAAATTTTAAGATAAGGACAGGTTTTCTCTAGCAAGTAAAAATAATCAAGGTTAATAAATATACAAAAAGTCCTCAAATAGCAAGTCTACTTGAGGATAAAATTTATTATAAAATAGAAAATTTACTCTAATTTTTCTCTTAATTTCTCAACGAAGAGATAGGCCGCAGGGCAGGTTAAAGTGTTTTTGATAGTCAGATTATTGATTTGATAAATCTTTTTTCGATCAGTATGAGGAAATTCTCGACAAGCTTTTGGGCGGACCTCGTAAATAGAGCAGAGGTTATCGCCACCTAAGAATGGACAAGGCATAGATTTAAAAACCTTATCTCCATCTTCATCAACTTGTAAGAATTCCGCTTCGAAGGCAGGAAGTTTCATCTTAAAATACTTGGCAATGCGTGTGATATCTGCTTCCTTAAAGTCAGGGCCAAGAGTTTTACAACAGTTAGCACAGGCTGTACAATCAATCTCTTCAAAAACCTCTTGGTGAATCTCAAGTGCAATCTTATCCAAATTTTTAGGAGCTTTTTTCTTTAGGTTTCCTAGAAATTTTCTGTGTTCCTTTTGTTTTTGTAGTGCTAATTGATGATAGTATTCAATATCGATTTCTTTTGGCATAAATTCTTTTACATCCTTTTCTGAAACTAGTATACCATAACTGAAAACAAATAAAAACTACTGCCAAAAAGGCAATAGTTTTAATAGGTTAGTTAACCTCGACTACTTCAACCATATCTTTGCCAAGTAAAATTAGATGTTTCTCAATTCTGTCTATCTGATAAGAACGAGATAGAGCCTCGGCATATAGTTCTAACTGACCACGGTAACGTTCAATAAGTTGACTTGAAAACTCGTATCTGTCGGTCTTATAGTCAAATAGAACAATCTTATCGTCATAAAGCAAATAACCATCTAAAATACCACGGACAACAAAGTCTTCCTGACTCTTCTCGTCTCTTTTTAACATAGAGAAGGGTTGTTCACGATAAAGCTTGTCCTGATTTGCAAGAATCTCTTGACCAAGAGCTGTATCAAAGAAAGACAAGATTTTTTTAAGATTAACTTTATCTTTAACAGCAGAGCTTGCTTGCACTTGCTCTAAAGCCTCTGTCAAAGTCTCTAAAGTAGGTTTCTTATCGAGATTAATTCGTTGCATGAGTTCGTGAGTTGCACTTCCAATCTCAGTCCCTGTAACTTTTTCAGTTTTTGAAAAATCTGGAAGCTCAAACTGAACAGTAGGATCTTTTGGTTTACTTTGACCAGCTACTACGACTCCTTCCATATCCATGACCGGTTCATAGAACTTTTTAATCTGACTCGGTGTCTGAACACTTGGAAGATTGATTGCTGCACGGTGGATTTCGTTATACACTTCCACTTCTTTTAGCATTTCCAACGCATCTTTGATGGTTTCTGACTGGCGGTTGTCTGCTTGGGATAGGTCTTGAAGTTGACTTTTATGTTCCAATTCTCCCATAGCTTCTTTGGTTAGGTCTTCTTCACCTTCAAAGCGCACACTAAAGTGTAAATCCTCTTTAGAAAATGCTTGATAGATTGCCCAAATCCAATCCTGGAAATTTTGAGCATCTAGTCTAGTTTCTTTCGTCAAAAGACCTTTTCCATTTGTCGGATATTCTTTAGACTCTAATTTTTCACGTGATCCTTTTCCGACTAGATAGAGTTTCTTCTCAGCACGTGTCATGGCTACATAGAGCAAACGCATGAGTTCAGAATAACTTGCTAATTGGAGTTCTTCCTCATTTTGAGTATATGTCAAGCTTGGAATAGATAATTTAATGGTAGATGGAACATATTCCTCTTTGGCATTTGTAGCAACTCTAGCAACATACTTGAGACCAAGGCCATTTCTTCGACTCAGGATAACCTCAGCCATGGAATCTTGCTTGTTAAATTGCTGATCAATATTAAGGATAAAGACATAAGGAAACTCAAGACCCTTACTTTTATGAATACTCATAAGTTCTACAGCATCCTTGGGTGGTGCTACAGCGACATTGGCAAGATCATGCTGGGCTTCCAAGACTTGGTCAATCATTCGAATAAAGCGAGATAATCCCTTGAAATTACTCTTTTCAAACTGATCTGCTCTTAAAGCAAGGGCATAGAGATTTGCCTGTCTGGCCTGTCCATTTGGCAAGGCACCGACATAGTCATAGTAAAAGCGGTCGCTATAGATTTTCCAAATGAGGTCATAAAGAGAATGTGTTTTAGAATAAAAGCGCCATGAATGGACTGTTTCCATGAAAAATTCTAATTTTTTATGAAGTTCAGACTTAATTAAATCCTTATGAATACTAGTTTTCGCTTGAGCATTGACTAGTTTCTCATAAAAGTTCTCTTGAACTTTATCCTCAGATTTTTGGAGAGCGAGACGAGCCAATTCATCCTCATCGAAGCTAAACATCGGAGATTTCATTAGAGCAACCAAAGCAAAGTCTTGCAGAGGATTATGGATGACACGAAGAGTATCCAACATAACCTGCACTTCTAGGGATTGCAAATAGTTTGCTTGAGCACCGTCTGTCTTGACAGGGATACCATACTCTGACAATGCTAGTAGAACTTGATCATTACGACTTCTGCTGGCAGTTAAGAGAGCCATGTCCTTGAAAGGTACACCCTTATCATTATGAAGGTGAATTATCTCCTTAAGCACCATCCGCATTTCACCAGTCAGTTTGTTAGTTGCAAGTTCCTCCTCATCATCAGAATCGCCATCATCAGCCTTATCATACAAGAGAACTTCTGCCTTGTTTTCTGGATTTGATTGAATATCAGTATTTCCAAAAACAAGCTGGTGCATACCGTCATAAGATATCTCTCCAACTTCCTCGTCCATGAGGTGTTTAAAGACATCGTTCGTAGCATCAAGAACCTCTGAACCGCTCCGGAAGTTTTCCTTAAGCAGAATTAACTGACCTTCTTTGTCATCTTGAGCAAATCTATGAAATTTTTCGTTGAAAATTTGGGGATCTGCCTGTCTAAAACGATAAATAGACTGCTTAATGTCACCCACCATAAAACGATTATGACCGTTTGAGAGGAGTTCTAGCATTCTTTCCTGGATGTGATTGGTATCCTGATATTCATCGACCATGACTTCATGGAAGCGTTCCTGATACTCTTGTCGAACCTGAGGGAAGTTTTCCAAAATCTCAATGGTATAGTGGCTAATATCAGCAAATTCGAAGGCATTTTCTTCGCGTTTTCGTTGTCGATAAGCATCAACAAAATCTCTCATGAAGACTTGAAATGTCTTTGCCAAGTCCCAAGAATCTTGATGATAATCTTCTTGGAATTTTAGTAAAGTGATTTGATCATTGAGTGCAATCAGCTTTTCAAATTTTGCTTTTCTCTCTTGGTTGTAAGCTTCTTTCAAGTCTTGCAGTTCGGCCTTGCGACTGGCATTTGTGAGAGTTTTACCATTCTTAGCTTTAGAAATATTTACAACTCGCTCTAAAACTTCTTGGTATTGTTCAAAAGTAGATTCGTTGGTTAAAGCTCCGATTTCATCAAGAACTTGTTGGACAGACTCTAAATAAGCTGCTTTACCAAATTCCTTGGCATCATTATCCAAATGGTAACGGAAAAAGCTTTCTAAATCCCAGAGTTTCTCCTTTATATCGTCTACAATGTTTTCTTTAGCAACTGTAAAATCAGTCTTTTCAAAACCTTTTAGGAAAGATTCCTCTAGCCAAGCCTGAGGATTGCTAGTGGATTGCAAAAAGTCATAAATCATATAGACCTGTTTACGTAGTCCACGCGCGTCTTTGCTTCTACCTGCAAAGTTTTTGACCAATCGACTAAAATTGTCTTTATCCTTGCCTTGGTAGTGCTGTTCAAAAACTTGTCGAAAAACCTCATTTTTTAAGAGAAGTTGTTCACTTTCGTTCTGAAGGATACGAAAGTTTGGGGCAAGATCAAGGAGGTAGCCGTGCTTAGCCAGGAACTTCTGGGTAAAAGAGTCCATGGTTCCAATAGCAGAATTGGGTAAATCGGCTAATTGTCTACCAAGATGTTTTTTTAGTTCCACATCTTGCGTTTCTTGGATCTGTTGGCTGATTTTCTTCTCCAAGCGTTCTTTTAACTCGGTTGCTGCCTTAACGGTAAAGGTTGAGATAAAGAGTTGGCGAATTTCTACACCACGCGCTAGTTGGTCAAGAATCCGTTCAGCCATGACAAAGGTTTTCCCTGAACCAGCAGAAGCTGAGACTAGAATATTTTGACCAGAACTATAGATCGCTTGAATTTGTTCAGCCGTTTTCTTAGGTTTCTTGTTAGACTGAGCTTCTGCTATTTGTAACTCTTTAATCTCTTCTTGAGATAAAAATTTCATCGCTCCAACTCCTCTCTGATTTTATTAAACCATGCTTCCTTGTCATTGCTCTTAGCTACCTTATCTAACAATCTAGCCTGACCTAGATGATAATTAGCTTCAAAACCTGTAATAGATTGATATTGCTGGACATAGGGCGCAATGCTTCTACCGTTTTCTGTATATGGATTGATAGCAAATTGACCAGATAAAATCTTCTCTGCTGCCTTTTTGTAGATAAGGGCATTATAGTCTAGTAATAATTGGAATTCTTCATCAGATAACTGATACGTCTTGTTTTTATTGTAAAACTCTCCGAGGTGTTGCATCTCTTTTTCGAGAAAGAAACCTTGGTATTTCATGCTCTTATTGGTTTCTGTTACTGCCTTTGAAAGAGTTTTAGCAGTTTGTAATGACTGAATCGGTTCAGCCATCTCTAAATACATGGCACCAAAGAAGTCTCTATTCCCTTCTTGCTTGAGGGCGGCAAGATAAGTCGGCAATTGCGAATTAAGACCGTTATAAAAGAGAGGAAACTTGAACTGAGTCAAAGAAGACTTATAATCTACAACACCGATAGCATCAGAAGTTTTCAAACGGTCAATTCGGTCAACCTTCCCACGAATATAGACATTACGACCATTATCTAACTGTACAAAAGCTTGTTCCTTGCCACCAAAAACAGCCTCCTCTTGAATTGTTTCGACATCAGCATTGTGACGAAGAATATGTCCAGTAGCACGTGCCACATCTAAGAGAACTTCCTTAGCAAATTGAGATTCTAAACTTTCTTGATAAATAGCTTGAAACTCTCTTTCTTGACTAGTTTCAGAGATGGCCTGTTCTAAACGGCGATCAAAAGATGTACCAGCAGGAAGTTTCATCGCACGTTCAAAAATACGATGCAAGAAATTCCCGTGACTTCTAGCGTCAGGTTTCAAACGCAATTCTTCCTGTAGGCCCAATACATACCGAAGGTAATAGCTGTATTCATTTCGATAGAATTCTGTTAGACCAGATGTTGATAGATAAAAATCTTGATTTTGAGGATACAAGGCATCTAAAGTATCTGCCGCTAAAGTCTTACTGCGAGGACTTGTAGGCAGGACTGGATTTTCTAAACCTTGGTCTTCCAACTTTTTCCCCATGACACGAGCCAGAACTTTTATAAAAGTTAAGTCTTGGTCACTTGTCTCACTCTCACCTTGCTGATGATAGGCAACAAGACTAGACAAAAGACTGTGATAAGAACCAATATCATCTTTCGATAGATTTTTTCTGTCGATTCTTTTTTCGATCTTGGTAAAACCTAAGTTTTGCAATTCCTTCAAATAAATGGACTCTTCACTCTCGTCTTCATTGAACAAACTTGGTGCTGACAAGACTAACTGTTTACGGGCAGAATTGACCAAAGAAAGCATGGTATAGCGGTTTTTCTTAAGGTTTTCTTGACTTGCAATCAGTAATTGAGAACCTTCTTGGGTTGCTTGGTTCAGTACTTCCCTTTCTTCATCGCTCAAAAGACTAGTATTTTGGGTGATTTTAGGTAGATGATCCTGGGTTAAGCCAAGTGCATAGATGTAATCAGAAGTCAAAGGTGAAATCAAATCATAACTTTGCACCAGAACCGTATCTACCGTTGCTGGTATTGTGCGATAGTTCGTCAAGGACATCCCAGAATGAAGTAAAGATAAGAAATCATCTAAATTAACCAGTGAACCTTCAAATACGGTTGCAAATTGCTCCATAACATGGCAAAAAGCCTTCCAGACTTCTTCTTGTCTTTCTTGTTCAGATACCTCCAATGTTTCTGTTAAGACTTGTAACTGCTTGGTCAAATGAGCTTCCTTCAAAAAGTTGTTCCATTTTGCAAGAATATTTTCAGCCTTTTGCTTGCGACTTCCTAGTAAATTTTCTAAAGGTGTAATGATACGAAGTCGAAGTTCATTTAATTTTTCTAGATCAAACTTTCCGTGATGTGACTTTGTAAACTCTTGTTTAAAATTAGAAAGACCATCAATCCCCAGATAGCGGAGATATTGTTCAAGGCTATCAATTTCCTCTTGACTAAGGTCCGTATACAAGTTAGTTCGTAAGAGATTAATCAAATCTTCTTGACGGAAATTGTATCGTTTCAAACGTCCAATGGATTCTACAAATTGAGTCAAAGGATGATGAGCCATGGACTCACTCTTGCCCAGATAAAATGGAATCTGGTATTGATTAAATATTGTCTGCAAAGACAGTTTATAAGACTCTACATCTCCTAGCAGGATTCGAAAATTCTTATAACTAAGTTCTGAATCTTGATGCAATTTCTGGCGAATACTACGAGCAACTAACTCCAACTCTTCTTTTTGTGTTAGACAAGACCAGATTTGAAAGTCCTTTCTATCTTCGTCATTCACATCTAAACTAATTTCGGAATAATCATAGGCACTTTCGAGAAGTTTTGAGGCTTTAGCAAAGGCATCAAGATTTCCGTGTTCTTGACATGCATTTTCTGCCTTGGTCTGATATTTAAAAGCTAAATGGCGTAGAAACTCAACACTGGCTTGGTAGAGGTTCCCTTCACTAAATGGGCTAGTATAAGATTTCTTAGACGCATATACACCAATAACAATCTCAACACCCTTACGATAAAGTAGATCCACTAGGTGTTCTTCTTCTGAAGAGAAACGAGTAAAACCATCAATAACTAAGGCAATCTGGCTAAAATCACTACTTACTTTGTTTTCTTCTATAGCATTGATCAGATAGGATAATTGACTCCCTTGCGAAACTTGACCTTGATTCAGATAAGCTGTTACCTTTTCAAAAATCAAGAGTAAATCAGAACGTTTATCAGCGTCAGATAGACTTTCTAAATCCAAAAAGCTCATCTTCGCAGTTGTCATTTCGTGATAAATCTCAATCAGTTGTTGGATAAATTGCGGATCTTGCTTAATAGCTCCGTAAACACGTAAATCCTTAGCGTCTATCTCAGACAAACATTTATAGAAAGCCATACCAAGACCGATATCATCGAGACTAGACTTCGCTGGTATATCGTTTAAAACCAGATAACGAGCCATTTGAGCAAAGCGCGTGACTGTGATCGCAAAAGAAGCCTGCTGACTCAAGCACTCCAGCACGGCACGTTCCTTTTCAAAAGAAAGAGAGTTAGGGGCGATATAAAAGACTCGTTTACCTTGGTCAACTAGTCCTTGAGCCTCCTTGGTTAGGATTTCTGTTAAAGAAGTCCGAGTATCGGTATACAGTAGTTTCATATCTGCCTCATTTGTTTTTGTCATTACCTTTTATTATATCATTTTTTAAGTCAAAACAGATTGATATAAAGCCCTAATTTTAACCTGTCCCATATCAAAAAAGTCGGAATAACTCCGACTTTTTAATATTTACCTAGAATTAAACAAGAGTACCCATAAATCCCAAAATGCTGCAATGTTAATCATGATATGGAGCACAATAGGGTAATAGAGAGAGTGAGTTTTCCGGTAGAGGAATGCAGAAATTGCTCCACCACTTGCATAGGTGAAAAAGGCGAGTGGTGTTAAACCTGAACTGACATGCACATAGCCAAAGACACAGGCTGATAGTAAAACATCTCCATACCAAGGTGAATCTTTCAAAAATGTATTCATCAGAACTCCTCGATATACCAATTCTTCTGTAATTGGTCCTAGCAGACAAGTAATAAGCAATAAATATAGTAACTCTTGTCTCCCTGTCATCTCAACTAATTCATTTAAAGCCATTTGATTGGACGTTGCTGGGGTTAAAAAAGAAAACACAATATCTGAAAGATAACTGACTCCATAAGCAAGAAGCAAATAAACTGGATATCTCCATTTCCACTTCAACTCAAGAATTTTCCTACCTTCGAATACTAGTAAATATAGCATAGCTAGAAGAATAACGATAAACTCTAAAAAAGCAAGAATTTGAAAAAATTCTCGACTAGCAGCTACAAATCTAGCTGTAAAGTGATTAAAAATCCACCAAAACCAAGTCTTCCTATAAATGATTACCAATAAGGCTAGTAAAATCTGTACTGTTCTTCTTTTCATGATAAGACCTCTACTTTTTATACTTTATACTATAATATTAAATGCATCGCAAATTTAGTATATCATATTTTTGTTATCTATCTAGTAAAAATCCTAAAAAGAAATAGCATTTCTCCTTACTTTAGCCTTATTTGTCTAAAATATGCTATAATATAGGCAGAACACGTAAAAAGGTAAATACTATGATTAAATTACTTGCCCTAGATATGGATGGTACTCTTCTCAACGAAGCCAAGGAAATTCCTCAGGCTCATATTGATGCTATTCATAAGGCTATCGAAAAAGGTGTCAAACTGGTTCTATGTACTGGTCGTCCTCTCTTTGGAGTTCTTCCCTACTACAAGAAACTAGGCCTAGATTTGCAGAATGAATACGTTATTGTCAACAATGGTTGTTCTACCCACCAAACTAGTGACTGGAGCCTTGTTGACTGGCGAGAACTTAGCAAATCTGACATTGAATACCTGAATGAACTTGCAGAAAAAAGTGAGGTTCAATTGACTCTCTTTGACGAGGAACACTACTTCGTTCTCGGAGGTAAACCGAATCCTATCGTTCAATATGATGCGACACTTGTCTTTGCTGACCTGACTGAAATCTCACTGGAAGAAGCTACTAGTGGTAAGTATCGTATGTTCCAAGGCATGTTCTTAGGCACAAAAGAACAAACGGATGACTTTGAACAACGGTTTGCTGAAGAACTTTGTCAGAGATTTAGCGGTGTTCGTTCTCAACCTGTTATCTATGAGGCGATGCCACTTGGCACAACCAAGGCTTCTGCTCTTTCTCGCTTGGCTGAGATTTTGGATATCCAACCTTCTGAAATCATGGCAATGGGTGATGCTAATAACGACATTGAGATGCTGGAGTTTGCAGGGTTAGGGATTGCTATGGGAAATGCCAGCGACCATGTCAAATCTCTTGCCGATGCCGTAACTGCCAGCAATGAAGAAGAGGGCGTTGCACGCGCTATTGAAGAATATATTTTGTAAATAAATAAAAGCAACTAGCAGAACATTCTGCTAATTGCTTTTTATTTTTAGAACAAAGCTGTCAAAGCTGTAATAATCCCAAAAACGATACCTGGTGCATTAGCTGCTGCCAAAGGGATATCACGTTCTTTTTTAAAGAGTCCGTAGTAAACCCAGAGACTGCAGTTAATTGCAGCTACTGCTGGTTGGATAAAGTTTCCTTTTTGACCCGCAAGGTTGTTCATAATTTGTGGAATATATGAGATATACATCATAACAGACATAAAGGTTGCAATCCAACCTAATGTTTTCATTTGTTTTTCACTCATTTTCTTCTCCTTTCAACTTCGAATCACTGTATTATACACTTTTTTTCAAATTCATGTAAGCAAAAGTTTCCATTGTTATGAAAACGTAAATTATCACAATCTTGTGATAAGATAATCATCAAAAAAACCCTCTGAATATTACAGAGGGAGTTTTATTCGTTAAGAAAACTTATTTTTTCTCAATTGGTGCTACACTGGCTAAAAGTTTTTTGAGACCAACCTCTGGGAAATTGATTTTCAATTCCTGAGTGGATCCACTGCCCGATACTTCAAGCACAGTTCCTTCACCCCATTTTTTATGAAGGGCAATATCCCCAACAGACCAGCTAGTCTCACTAGAAGCTGATTTAGTGTCAGATGCAAATTGTCCAAGTGGTAAGCCACTTGATTGGATCGATGTAGGCGCTGCATTCCGTTTTCGTTCTTGAAACGCCTGAGCCAAACTCATTCCTTTACCAAATGCTGTTCCTCCGCCACTATAAGACGCTTTAAAACTTGAATTAGCCGGACGTGCCAATCCTTGATAAGTCAACAAATCTGAACTAATCTCATTGATAAAGCGTGTGGGACGATTGTAACTAGTACGTCCGAATAGCAATCTAGAGTTTGCATTGGTCAGATAAAGAATTTTCTCAGCTCGCGTGATTCCTACGTAGGCCAAACGACGTTCTTCTTCTAACTCATCAGGATCTTCAGTAGCGCGACTGAGCGGAAAGACATTTTCCTCCATACCAATGATAAAGACAACAGGAAACTCAAGCCCTTTGGCCGCGTGTAGAGTCATCAAGGTTACTTCAGATGTCTCTTGGCTACCAGAGTCCGTATCTGCTATCAAAGCCAAGTCGTTCAGGAATCGACTAAGTTTATCTAGTCCTGTTTCCTCTTCTTCACTTTCAGGATTATCATCGAAGTTTTTCGTAACAGAGAGGAACTCCTCAATATTTTCAACCCGAGCCTTACTTTCCAAGGTTGCTTGGGCCTTAAGTAAATCAACGTAACCTGTTTTTTCTAATACTGCTTCTACCAACTCAGTGATTGAAAGTCGATCAAGTTGTTCCCTCAAATCGAGTATCATATTTGCAAAGTCCCAAATAGACTGAGCTGCTTTTCCTTTGATGCCAGATAACATAATGTTGGCTGAAGCATCTAGCATAGACATTTCTTGCATATTAGCAAAGTCGCGAATTTTCTCAACGGTTCCTGGTCCAATTCCCCGTTTTGGTTCGTTGATAATGCGTTCAAAACTGATATTGTCACTCAAATTAGCAATAAGATTGAGGTAAGCAATAATATCACGAATTTCCTTACGACTGTAGAATTTTGTTCCACCAACCATTGTGTACGGAATATTTGACTTAAGCAGAGCTTCCTCTATGGTACGTGACTGGGCATTAGTACGATAAAGAACTGCAAAGTCTTTATGTAGGAAGTTGTGGCTACGGCCAAGTTCATCGATGGTTTTGGCTACAAAGACAGCCTCGTCCTGTTCATCATATGCACGATAGTAAATAATTTGTTCCCCATCTGCATTTTGAGTCCAAAGGTTTTTAGGGCGACGATTTTTATTGTTTTTGATAACATCGTTGGCAGCTTGGAGGATGGTTTTAGTGGAACGATAATTTTCCTCTAACAAAACGACCTTTGCATCTGGATAATCTTTTTCAAAATCAAGGATATTCTGCATATCAGCACCACGCCAACCGTAGATAGACTGGTCTGCATCCCCAACCACACAGATATTTTTGAAACGCGAAGCTAAGAGTTTAACAAGTTGATATTGAGCGTGGTTTGTATCTTGATACTCATCAACATGGATATACTGAAACTTTTGTTGGTAGTATGTCAAGACATCTGAATTCTGATCAAAAAGTCGCAGCGTCAACATGATCAAATCATCAAAGTCGACAGATTCTGACTGACGAAGCTCCTTTTGGTATGCAGTATAACATTTAGCCACAATATCAGTATACAAATCTCCTGCTTGAGCAGCATAAGCCACATCATCAATCAGGTCATTCTTAGCATTAGAAATAGTTCCTAAAATGGTGCGTTCATTCCATTTTTTAGGATCTAAGTTTAATTGTTTTAAGATGCGCTTCATCAGGGTTCGCTGTTCACCTGGATCGATGATTGTAAAATTACGATTATAGCCAATATGATCTGCATCACGACGTAAGATACGAACGCACATAGAGTGAAAGGTCGCTATCAAACAGTCCTGTGTAGCTGGATTGAGACCATAAGCACGCTCCTTCATTTCACGCGCTGCTTTATTGGTAAAGGTAATGGCTAAAATATTCCATGGATTGACCATCTTTTCATCAATTAAGTAGGCAATACGATGGGTTAAAACTCGTGTTTTTCCAGAACCGGCCCCTGCCATGATCAGCAAAGGTCCTTCTGTAGTTTGGACAGCCTCGGCTTGACGGTCATTCATTCCCTTTAATAATTCGTTCATTTTCTTTTCCTATTCTTCAAATCAATGTTTCTATTATATCAAAAAAGACAAAAAATAACTTTAACTGAGACAAGCTTCTATTTCCAATAAAAAAGAACACTTGCTAGTGTTCTTTAGATTTTAATTATGAATTGTTTCTAGGAGAGTTAGAAGGGCTTGTGCTGAGCGACGTCCAGCTTCTACGATAAATTCATCAAATGAAATAGAAGCTTCATGATTCGCATTATCACTCATGGCACGGACAACTAAGAAAGGTAGATTAAGCGCGTAAGCTGCTTGAGCGATAGCCGCTCCTTCCATCTCCACAGCAAGAACTTGAGGATAATGTTCTTTTATAGCTTTAATCTTATCTTCACCCGCAATAAAACTATCACCGGTCGCAATCAAACCTAAATGCCATTTTTGGTTAAGTTTAGACAAACTCTCTTGAATCATACTGACAAACTTCTTGTCAGATTCGAAATAGAGTGGTTGTTGGGCCATTTGACCGTATTCATACCCAAAAGCAGTCACATCAACATCATGATAAGCTAGCTTATCAGCAATCACTACATCACCGACTTCGATCCCTTCTGCTAAAGCTCCAGCTGAACCAGTGTTGATGACAGCATCTACTTTAAAGTGGTCGGCTAGGATTGCTACACTCATAGCAGACATGACTTTACCAATACCACTCTCTACAAGTACAAGATCAACAGCTCCAATCTTTCCTGTATGGTAAGTATTGTCCAGAATCTTTTCTTGACCAGCGTTCTCCAGGTGTTGAATCAGGTAGGCTAATTCTTCTGGCATAGCCGCTATAATACCGATTTTCATGACATTCCCCTTAAATAAATCTCATTGCTAAAACTAGCAGAATCAAGAGAAGAATAACAGCAAATAGAATCTTATTCAATTTAGAGTTAAAGACATTTCTCTTGGTATTTTCGATTCGACGACTCTTATGGATTTGAGGTTCAACCTCAATCGTTAAAGTATCCTGACTAAATCCATGGTCACTTGAACGTGAATATCCATCATATTGAGATGAAGTTGACAATATCTTCGTTTCTTGATCATCTACTAAAGCAGGACCAGAGATATCTTCACCTCGATTCGCACGCTCAATGATTTCGTCTGTTAATAAAGGTTTTCCCATGGGTTCCTCCTCTATTTTTCTTGTAATTCCCAATACTGGATAGCCATGATAGTCTTAGCATCACAGATATCACCAGACTGGATCAGTTGTTTAGTTTCTTCAAGACTAACTTCAAGTAATTCTAAAGTTTCATCTTCATCCTGTGGACGTGGATTTTTAACTTTTGACAAATCACTTGCCAAATAAAGTTTTAATCGCTCATTACAGAAACCAATAGCAGAATAGAAATCATACAAAAGAGTCAGTTTTCCAGTGTAGGCAGCTTCTTCTTCCAATTCACGAAGGGCTGCTGCTTCAGGATCAGCGTTTTCTCCAATTTCTAGTTTTCCTGCAGGAATTTCAATAGAAACTTTTTCAATCGCCTTGCGATATTGCTTGACTAGAACAATCTTATTTTCTGGAGTAACTGCAAGAACACATACTGCACCGTTATGGAAAATCAAATCGCGTTGAGCCGTCCCTTTTCCTGAAGGCAGTTCAACCTGGTCTTGAACCAATTGGAAAATAGGACCTTTATAGATTTCTTTTCGACTAATCGTCTTCTCTTCAAATTCCATGGTTAGCTCCTATTTTTTTTTAGGATGGTGAGGGAGACGAGTTGCATATTCGTCCTTATTAACTTGACGACCTCGTCCTATGGCAATAGCGTCAGCAGGCACATCTTTAGTAATTGTTGAACCTGCACCAACAAGAGAGTTATCCCCTAGTTCTACCGGAGCGATAATCGTTGAATTAGATCCGACAAAGACATTGTTACCGATGACAGTTTTAAACTTGTGTTGACCATCGTAGTTCACAGTGATGGTTCCAGCACCGAAGTTAACATCACTTCCAACTTCACAGTTTCCAATGTAAGTCAAATGACCCGCTTTGGTATTTTCGCCAATAGAAGAACCTTTCACCTCAACAAAGTTTCCGATATGAACATCCTTAGCTAAGCTAGATCCAGGACGAATATGAGCGTAAGGTCCAACTGTAACTCCATCAGCAACTGTGCTTTCCTCAATCATAGAGTTGGTAATTACTGCACCTGATCCAATAGTACTATCAACAATATATGTTCCATTTGTCAAAACAGTCTCTGAACCAATCTTACTAGAACCTTTGAGGGTTACATTCGCTTCAATTTGAACATCTGGAGCAATCTCAACATCCACATCAATATAAGTCGCATCTGGATTTACAAAACTTACCCCATTGACCATGTGTGCTTGGTTAATACGACGACGCATTACAGCTTCTGCTGTAGCAAGTGCGACACGGTCATTTACACCGAGACTTTCATCAAAGTCTTTCAGAGTATAAGCTCCCACCTTCTCACCAGCTTCACGGAAAATACCAATCACATCTGTGATATAATATTCACCTTGAGCATTGTTAGTATTGATATTCTTAAGTGCCTCAAAAAGACGAGCATTATCAAAAACATAAGTTCCTGTATTGATTTCTTTGATTTGTTTCTCAAAGTCAGTCGCGTCTTTTTGTTCAACAATACGGAGCACTTCAGCGTTGTCATTACGAACAATACGTCCATAACCAAATGGGTCGTCAGCTTCTGCAGTTAAGATTGTTGCTACATTCTTGTGGTTTACATGGAAATCAATCAAGTTCTTTAGACTTTCACCAGTGATTAAAGGTGTATCTCCAGCGATAACCAATGTTTGTCCAGAAAGACCTTCAAGAATTGGCTCAGCCATCATTACTGCATGACCAGTTCCCAATTGCTCAGACTGTCTCACAAAATCAGTTTGTCCGGCTAAAACTTGTTCAACTAGCTCTGCCTTATGCCCAACAACTGTAACAGTTTTTTCAGGGTTAATTGCACCTACACTACGAAAAACATGCTCAAGCATTGAAATTCCCGCAACCTTGTGCATAACCTTCGGTAAATCTGATTTCATACGGGTACCCTTACCCGCTGCTAAAATAATTGCATAATTTGCCATATTTTTCTCTTTTCTATAGAAATTCTTTATTATTATACCACATTTTAGTTCATGGTACACAAATTTGATGAACTCAATACCACTCAAAAGACTGTCATTACTCAATTTTGAGTAAATATTTTGATTTTTTTCATTATTTACGATAAACTATAGAGGTATGAGAAAAAAAATTCATCCAGCTTTTATAGTTACTATATTTGCTGTTTTTATAGGACTCTTATTTCTCAACCGGCCTCGGTTTGAAGAACACCCTGTAAAAACTAAACAAAATCCAGTACAAATAGAAACACAAGCTCTACATAACTTGGATAAGCCTATCATCGATATCTCTGGTTGGCAGAGACCATCAGAAATTAATTATGATATTTTATCTCAAAATATATCTGGTGTCATTGTTCGAGTCCACGGAGGAAATCAGATCACCACTGAGAACGATGCATCTTATACAAACGGTATTGATAAAGCTTATAAAAGTCATATCGCTGAGTTTCAAAAGAGAAATGTTCCAGTTGCTGTCTATGCCTATATATCTGGTAAAAGTGTAGAGGATATGGAAAAAGCGGCTGAATCATTTTATAATTCAGCTTCGCCGTACAACCCAAGTTACTATTGGTTAGATGTCGAAGAAAAAACCATGTCTGATATGAACAAAGGGGTTGAAGCTTTCCGTGCTAAACTAGAATCACTTGGTGCTAAAAACATCGGTATCTATATTGGTGTTTACTTCATGCAAGAACATAGCATCAGTACAGATAAATTTTCTGCTATTTGGATTCCTTCTTATGGACTTGACTCAGGTTACTTTGAAAGTTCACCAAATACAGAACTTGACTTCGACCTTCACCAATATACCTCAAAAGGAAAAATAGTAGGGTTTGAACACCATCTAGACCTAAATCTTATTTCTTTATCAAAAGATAAGGAAGAGACGTTTAGAAAATTATTCTTAAAACCTTAAATTTATTTAGCAAGTCAGATATTACTTCTGCTTGCTTTTTTATTTCTCTTACTTTGTGATATAATACAAGAAGAGAATTTTAGAGAAAAAATACGGAGAGAGTTTATGATATCTTGGATTTCAAAAATTATTAAAGGAATTGTTATTGCGTTAGGCTTTATTTTACCAGGAATTTCTGGTGGTGTTCTAGCAGCAATCTTGGGTATTTACGAGAGAATGATTCGATTCTTAGCTCACCCATTTAAAAATTTTAAAGAAGATGTTCTTTATTTTTTACCAGTTGCAATTGGTATGTTACTAGGTATTGGACTATTTTCATATCCTATTGAATATCTCCTTGAACACTATCAGGTTTATGTATTATGGAGCTTTGCGGGTGCCATTATTGGAACTGTCCCAAGCCTTGTAAGGGAAGCTACTAAGGACTCCGAAAGAGATAAGATAGATATGATTTGGTTTTGGGCAACCTTCATCATTTCAGGGATTGGACTTTATGCTTTAAACTTTGTAGTAGGTTCACTAAATGCAAGTTTTACAAGCTTTATCTTAGCTGGTGCCCTTCTTGCTTTAGGAGTTTTAGTCCCAGGATTAAGTCCTTCAAACCTTCTCTTAATTTTAGGACTGTATAGTCCAATGTTGACCGGTTTCAAGACTTTTGATTTAATCGGAACTTTTCTTCCAATTGCAATTGGAGCTGGAGCAACTCTGATTATTTTCTCAAAATTAATGGATTATGCTCTTCGTGTCTACCACTCTCGTGTCTATCACTTTATCATTGGGATCGTCCTTTCAAGCACTCTCCTGATTTTGATTCCAAACGCTGGTAATGCTGAGAGCATCAGCTATAGCGGCTTATCTCTTGTTTCCTATGTCATCATCGCCTTCTTCTTCGCCCTTGGCATTTGGTTAGGGATCTGGATGAGTCAATTGGAGGATAAGTACAAATAATGGCAAAAAAAACTAAAGTAAAGAAGACCTTAGTCGAGCAAATATTAGCTAAGGCAGGTGTTGAACACCAAGGGATTCAAATCAATGCTTTAGAAGGAGAGCTTCCTTCTGAGTATGAGAGAAATCACATTTTTAAAACACTAGCTCTTTTAGGGGACAAGACTGGTCCAGTTATTGGGATTATTCCTATTACTGAACATCTTTCTGAAAAGAAATTAGCAAAGATTTCCGGTAACAAAAAAGTGAGTATGATTCCGCAAAAGGATTTAGAAAAAACAACTGGATATATTCATGGTGCAAATAACCCTGTCGGTATCCGTCAAAAACACAACTACCCTATCTTTATCGACCAAACTGCTCTTCAACTGAATGAAATGATTGTTTCCTCGGGGGAAGTTGGTCACAGTATCATTATCAATCCTCAAGATCTAGCATCCTTTGTTAAAGCGAACTTTGTAGATATTTTGGAGGAAAGCAAATCATGAAACTTTACTTTGTCCGTCACGGTCGAACAGTCTGGAATCTAGAAGGTCGCTTTCAAGGTGCAGGTGGAGATTCTCCACTTCTTCCTGAGTCCATTGAGACCTTAAAGGAACTCGGTCAATATCTTAAAGATGTTTCATTCGATAAAATTTATTCAAGTGATTTACCAAGGGCTGTAAAATCTGCTGAAATTATCCAAAGTCAGCTAACAAACCCGTGCCCGCTAGAAAGTGTACCTGAACTAAGAGAATGGCACCTTGGAAAACTAGAAGGGTTAAAAATTGCTACTTTAAATGCAATCTATCCGCAGCAAATTCAAGCCTTTAAAACGAACTTAGCTAAGTTTGATACGAGTATGTTTGAAGCTGAATCACTCTACAGCACAACTCAGCGCACCATTCAATTTATTAAATCTTTGAAAAACACTAAGGTAGAACAACTCTTACTGGTAGGCCACGGAGCAAATCTCACTGCAAGTCTTCGAACACTTTTAGGATTTAATGAAGCGCATCTTCGAAAAAATGGTGGTTTGGCCAATGCAAGTCTAACAATTATAGAGACTGACGACTTCGAAAAATTTAATCTTAAGACTTGGAATGATACTTCCTATCAGAAAAATTAATTGAACTTGATTTACTGCGTCAAGTTCTTTTTAGTTTTTATAGAATATCCGTGAATTTCTTGACTATTTATGATAAAATGGGAGTATCGTGAAAAATTGATTTAATATTTCAAAATTTGATTAAAAATTAGGAGGACCCCATGTCAACAGAACATATGGAAGAATTGAATGATCAGCAGATCGTTCGCCGTGAAAAAATGGCTGCGCTCCGTGAACAAGGAATTGATCCTTTCGGTAAACGTTTTGAACGTACTGCTAACTCTCAAGAACTAAAAGATAAATTTGCTGACCTTGATAAAGAACAACTACACGAATTAAACGAGACTGCTACTATTGCTGGACGTTTAGTCACAAAACGTGGGAAAGGTAAAGTCGGTTTTGCTCACCTTCAAGACCGCGAAGGCCAAATTCAAATCTACGTTCGTAAAGATGCTGTCGGTGAAGAAAACTACGAAATCTTTAAGAAAGCTGACCTCGGTGACTTCCTTGGTGTTGAAGGTGAAGTGATGCGTACAGATATGGGAGAGCTCTCTATCAAAGCTACTCACATCACACACTTGTCTAAAGCCCTTCGTCCCCTTCCAGAGAAATTCCATGGACTAACTGACGTTGAAACAATCTACCGTAAACGTTACCTTGATTTGATTTCTAATCGCGAAAGCTTTGAGCGTTTTGTCACTCGTTCAAAAATCATCTCTGAAATCCGTCGTTACCTAGACCAAAAAGGATTCCTTGAAGTGGAAACACCAGTTCTTCACAACGAAGCTGGTGGTGCTGCTGCTCGCCCATTCATCACACACCACAATGCACAAAACATTGACATGGTACTTCGTATCGCGACTGAGCTTCACTTGAAACGCCTTATCGTTGGTGGTATGGAACGTGTGTATGAAATTGGTCGTATCTTCCGTAACGAAGGAATGGATGCTACACATAACCCTGAGTTTACTTCTATCGAGGTTTACCAAGCTTATGCAGACTTCCACGATATCATGGACTTGACTGAAGGAATTATCCAACACGTAGCTAAAGCTGTTAAAGGTGATGGTCCAGTTATCTATCAAGGAACTGAAATCAAGATCAACGAACCATTTAAACGTGTACACATGGTTGATGCAATCAAGGAAATTACAGGTGTTGATTTCTGGAAAGATATGACTTTTGAAGAAGCTAAAGCTATCGCAGCTGAAAAGAAAGTTCCAGTTGAAAAACACTACACAGAAGTTGGTCACATCATCAATGCCTTCTTTGAAGAATTTGTTGAAGAAACATTGATTCAACCAACATTTGTATACGGTCACCCAGTAGCTGTATCACCACTTGCTAAGAAAAACCCAGAAGATGAGCGCTTTACAGATCGTTTCGAGCTCTTCATCATGACTAAAGAATACGGTAATGCCTTTACTGAGCTGAATGACCCGATCGACCAGCTCAGCCGATTCGAAGCTCAAGCTAAAGCCAAAGAACTTGGTGATGATGAAGCAACAGGCATTGACTACGATTACATCGAAGCCCTTGAATACGGTATGCCACCAACAGGTGGTTTGGGAATCGGTATCGACCGTCTCTGCATGCTCCTCACAGATACTACTACTATCCGTGATGTATTGCTCTTCCCAACTATGAAATAACAATAAAACTCCTAGAAAATTTCTAGGAGTTTTAAATAACTAGAAAGACAACCTTACATTTGAAGGTTGTCTTTTTTGTTTACTTAGAATAAACCGAGAACTGTTCCATCGCTTTCAACATCCATATTGAGAGCAGCTGGTCGTTTTGGAAGTCCAGGCATAGTCATAACGTCACCAGTAAGAGCAACGATAAAGCCTGCGCCAAGTTTCGGTACCAATTCACGAATAGTAATTTCAAAGTTTTCAGGTGCACCAAGCGCATTTGGATTGTCTGAGAAACTGTATTGAGTTTTCGCCATACAGATTGGCAATTTGTCCCAACCGTTTTGTACGATTTGTGCGATTTGAGTTTGAGCTTTCTTCTCGAAGTTTACTTTGCTACCACGATAGATTTCAGTAACAATCTTTTCAATCTTTTCTTGAACTGAAAGGTCATTATCATACAAACGTTTATAGTTAGCTGGGTGTTCGTCAATTGTCTTGACAAGAGTTTCAGCTAGAGCCACTCCACCTTCTGCTCCATCAGCCCATACGCTAGCTAACTCAACCGGAACATCAATGGAAGCACAAAGTTCTTTTAAAGCTGCGATTTCTGCTTCTGTATCAGATACAAATTCGTTAATAGCAACAACTGCTGGAATACCAAACTTACGGATATTTTCAACGTGACGTTTCAAGTTTGCAAATCCTTCACGAACTGCTTCTACATTTTCTTCTGTCAAGGCATCCTTAGCAACTCCACCATTCATCTTAAGAGCACGAAGGGTTGCAACGATAACTACTGCATCTGGCGCAGTTGGCAAGTTTGGAGTTTTGATATCAAGGAATTTCTCTGCACCAAGGTCTGCACCAAAACCTGCTTCTGTTACTGTGTAATCTGCTAAATGAAGGGCTGTAGTTGTAGCCAAGACAGAGTTACATCCGTGTGCGATATTGGCAAATGGGCCACCATGTACAAAGGCAGGTGTTCCATAGATGGTTTGAACCAAGTTCGGTTTGATAGCGTCTTTCAAAATCAATGCCAAGGCACCTTCAACCTGTAGATCACCTACTGAAACAGGTGTACGATCATAACGGTAACCGATAACGATATTGGCTAAACGACGTTTTAAATCTTCAATATCAGTTGCCAAGCAAAGGATGGCCATGATTTCTGAAGCAACAGTGATGTCAAAACCATCTTCACGCGGAATACCGTTAAGAGGACCACCAAGTCCAACTGTCACGTGACGAAGAGCACGATCATTCAAGTCCACTACGCGTTTCCAGAGAATACGACGTTGGTCGATACCTAGCTCATTCCCTTGATGCAAGTGATTGTCAATCAGGGCAGAAAGAGCATTGTTTGCAGTTGTAATAGCATGCATATCACCAGTAAAGTGAAGGTTGATATCTTCCATTGGTAAAACTTGTGCATAACCACCACCAGCAGCACCGCCCTTGATACCCATAACAGGTCCAAGAGAAGGTTCGCGGATAGCAATCATGGTTTTCTTACCAATCTTATTCAAGGCGTCTGCAAGCCCGATAGTGATAGTCGATTTCCCTTCTCCTGCTGGTGTTGGATTGATGGCTGTTACCAGGATCAATTTTCCTACAGGATTGCTCTCAACTGCACGGATTTTATCAAAGCTAAGCTTAGCCTTGTACTTTCCGTACAATTCCAAATCGTCGTAAGAAATACCAAGTTTCTCTACAACATCAACGATTGGTTTTAGCTCGATACTCTGTGCGATTTCAATATCTGTTTTCATAACAAACTCCTCTACATCTAATGTGTTAATTCATTATATCATAAAACAAGATTTTTATCAGTCGTAATGTTTGTTAACGTTCGTAAATATCCCTTTACTAGGGACTTTATCACATTCTATCTAAATTTTTATATGCCTTTATAGGTTTTAACTATGGTTTAATGTGATATCCTTAAGCTTATTTTATCGCTTTCATTTTACTTACTGCTCATTTTTTTGTACAATAGTTCTATGAAAATTTTAATTACTTCTGGTGGTACTAGCGAAGCAATTGATAGTGTTCGTTCAATAACCAACCACTCTTCTGGTAGACTAGGTAAGATTATTACTGAAACTCTTCTAAAAGCTGGTCATGAGATTTGTTTGATCACTACTCCTCAAGCAGTGAAGCCAGCTAGCCATTCAAATCTTACCATCATTGAAATTAAAAACACAGCTGATTTACTGCAATCGATGAAAGATAAGATTGTGGATTTCCAGGTTTTAATTCATTCTATGGCAGTATCAGACTACACTCCAGTTTATATGACTGGTCTCGATGAAGTTCAATCTAGTCAAGATTTAACAGAACTTTTAGATAAGAAAAATCAAGAAACTAAAATCTCATCCAAGAAAGACGTACAGGTACTATTTCTCAAGAAAAATCCTAAAATCATTTCACTTGTCAAAGAGTGGAATCCTTCAATTCATCTGATTGGATTTAAATTATTAGTTGATGTCAGTCAAGAATACTTGATTCAAATTGCTCGAGAAAGTCTTGAAAAAAACAAAGCGGATATCATTGTTGCTAATGATCTCACACAGATCAATGCTGAACAACATATCGCATATCTAGTTGAAAAATCTAGCTTCCAAACTGCTACTAGAAAACAAGAAATTGCGGATTTTCTCCTCAAGAAAATCCAGAGTTATGAGTAAAAGAAAGGAATAATATGGCCCGTATTACACTCGCTATTACAGGATCCATTGCTGCATACAAGGCAGTTGATCTAGTAAGTTCTTTGAAAAAGCAGGGACATTCAGTAACTGTTCTGATGACCCAGGCTGCTACAGCATTTATTCAACCATTAACTTTACAAGTTCTATCTCAAAATACTGTACACCTTGATGTTATGCAAGAACCCTTCCCAGATCAGGTAAATCACATTCAAATAGGAAAAGAAACAGACTTGTTTATTGTCGTGCCTGCAACAGCTAATACAATCGCTAAATTAGCTCATGGCTTAGCGGACAATATGGTGACCACTACCGCCCTTGCTTTGCCACATTTTGTACCAAAATTATTAGCTCCTGCTATGAATACAAAAATGTACGACCATCCAGCGACTCAAGCTAACCTAAAAATCTTAGAGAGTTTCGGCTATACAATTATTTCTCCTAAAGATTCTCTACTCGCCTGCGGAGATATCGGCCGAGGTGCTCTCGCTAACCTTGAAACCATTTTACAACAAATAAAGGATAAACTTCATGAACAAACGCTCTAATATTGCACCAATCGCTATCTTTTTTGCCAGTATGATTGTTATTCATTTACTGAGCTCAATCCTATTTAACGTGCTGCCCTTTCCTATTAAACCAACTATCGTCCACATTCCAGTAATTATTGCAAGTATTATCTATGGACCAAGAATTGGCGCAACATTAGGTTTCTTAATGGGAATGATTAGCTTGACTGTAAATACTCTCACAATTCTTCCAACCAGCTATCTCTTCTCACCTTTTGTACCTAATGGTAACCTATATTCAGTTGTGATTGCAATTGTCCCACGTATCTTGATCGGTTTGACACCTTATTTCGTTTATAAACTGCTAAAGGGAAAAGCCGGACTCATCTTCGCAGGTGCACTTGGATCGCTGACAAATACAGTATTTGTTTTAGGTGGTATCTTCTTCCTCTTTGGTAATGTTTTTGATGGAAATATTCAAAAACTATTAGCGACTGTTATCTCCACAAATTCGATCGCAGAATTAATCATCTCTGCTCTCTTGACCCTCATTATCGTTCCAAGACTTGAAAAAATAAAACAATAAAAACTGTATCAATAGATACAGTCTTTTTTTATTTATTACTGGGCTAAACGAGCCTCTTCTAAAATCTTCTCAATTTTTGTTGTCAACAAGTCAATCGCTACAGTATTAGTTACTCCTTCAGGAATTACAATATCAGCGTAACGTTTTGTAGGTTCGATAAACTGATGATACATAGGTTTTACGACTCCAAGGTATTGATCAATGACGCTGTCTAAACTACGACCACGCTCTTCCATATCGCGTTTAATACGACGTATGATACGAACATCATCATCTGTGTCCACAAAAATCTTTATATCCATCAAATCACGAAGACGTTTATCTTCTAAAACCAAAATTCCTTCTACAATAAAGACATCCTGAGGTTCTTGACGATAGGTTTTCGAGCTTCTTGTATGGGCAGCATAATCATAGGTAGGAATATCAACAGGACGCCCCGCCAACAATTCCTTAATTTGCTCAATCATCAAGTCAGTATCAAAAGCAAAAGGATGATCATAGTTAGTCTTGATTCGTTCTTCAAAAGTTAGATGAGATTGGTCTTTATAGTAGGAATCGTGTTCGATCATAGCAATTTTTTCGTTGGGAAAATGAGATAAAATTGCTTTAGAAACACTTGTTTTTCCTCCTCCAGAACCTCCTGTTACTCCGATAATGATTGGTCTATTTTGCATAGTTGCCTCCTTGTATTTTCCGTTGTCTATTTTACCATAATTTTTGGAAATTTTACAGACAGAGTTTTCTATATAATAGAACAAAAAACCTTGCAACCAAAGTTACAAGGTTTATAATGATTAATCGAAGTTAACGTATTCTTTTGAAAGTTCAAGAACTTCTTCCATTGTTGAACATTCAGTAAGAGCACGGTTAGCATATTCTTGCATCTTAGCTGTGTCAAGTTTTTTCATCAAGCTACGTGTACGAAGTACAGATGTCGCTGACATTGAGAACTCATCCAAGCCCATTCCGACAAGAAGTGGAACGGCAGTTTGGTCACCAGCCATTTCACCACACATACCAGCCCATTTACCTTCAGCGTGAGCTGCTTTGATCACGTTATTGATCAAACGAAGGATTGATGGGTTATATGGTTGGTAAAGGTATGAAACTTGTTCGTTCATACGGTCAGCAGCCATTGTGTATTGGATAAGGTCGTTTGTACCAATTGAGAAGAAATCAACTTCTTTGGCAAATTGATCCGCTAGCATCGCAGCAGCTGGGATTTCAATCATGATACCAACTTGGATATCATCTGCAACAGCAACGCCTTCAGCAACCAATTTTGCTTTTTCTTCTTCAAGAATACCTTTAGCAGTACGGAACTCTTTCAACAAAGCAACCATTGGGAACATGATACGCAATTTACCGTGAACAGATGCACGAAGCAAGGCACGCAATTGTGTACGGAACATTTGGTTACCAGTTTCAGAAATAGAGATACGCAAAGCACGGTAACCCAAGAATGGGTTCATTTCTTTAGGAAGATCGAAGTAAGGAAGTTCTTTATCCCCACCGATATCCATTGTACGAACGACAACAGGTTTACCATTCATACCTTCAAGAACTGCTTTGTAGGCTTCGTATTGGTCATCTTCTGTTGGGAAGTCTTGTGAATCCATGTACAAGAATTCTGTACGGTAAAGACCAACAGCTTCTGCACCATTATCATTCACACCTTCAACGTCTTTAGGTGTACCAATGTTGGCAGCCAACTCAAAGTGTTTTCCATCAGCAGTAACTGTTTTAGCGTCTTTCAAAAGAGCCCATTCAGCTTTTTGTTTAGCGTAAGCTTCACCAGCTGCTTTGAATTCTGCAATTTGTTCTTCACTTGGGTTAATTACAACTTCACCAGTAATACCTGAAACTGCCAAAATGTCGCCGTCTTTTACAAGTTCAGTAATGTTGTTTGTACCTAAAACAGCAGCAATTTCAAGTGTACGAGCCATGATAGCTGAGTGACTTGTACGTCCACCAATGTTTGTTACAAAAGCTTTTACAAAGTTTTTGTCCAATTGAGCAGTATCAGATGGAGTCAAGTCATGTGCAATCACGATTACTTCTTCATTAATAGAAGCTGGGTTTGGTAATTTCTTACCAAGAAGATTTGCCAAAACACGTTTTGTAACGTCGCGAATATCCGCTGCACGTTCTTGCATGTATGGATTGTCTTCCATTCCTTCGAAGATAGTGATAAACATGTCTGTAACTTCTTTAAGACCTGCTTCTGCATTTACTTTCTTAGCGCGGATAGTTTCTTTGATTTGACCAATCAATTCAGGGTCAGCAAGAACCATCAAGTGAGCGTCAAATACTTGCGCTGCTTCTTCACCAAGCGTACCTACAGCTTTCTCACGGATAAGAGAAAGCTCGTTTTGAGAAGCTTCAAGAGCAACATCCAAACGAGCCTCTTCTGCATTTGTATCTTCGACAGTAATAGTTTCGAAAGATAAATCCGGTTGAACGAGTAGATATGCTTTTGCAACAGCAACACCATCAGATGCCGCAATTCCTTTAAGCATTTCTGTCATTTCCTTATGCCAATCCTTCTTTTTCCATTGTTTCTGAAATAGCAGCGATAGCGTCATCAGCGTCTGCACCTTCAGCAGTAATTGTAACATCAGCGCCTTGACCAACACCAAGACTCATAACACCCATGATTGATTTAAGGTTAACTGATTTACCTTTGTATTCAAGAGTAATATCTGAAGCAAATTTGCTAGCAGTTTGTACCAACAATGTTGCTGGACGTGCGTGAATACCTGTTTCTGCCACTACGTGGAAATCTTTAGAAGCCATAGTTTGACTCTCCTTTTGTTCTTTCTTTTTTGAGTTATATGTGATAACCCTTACAATTTGGTATTATATCATCTTCTGGGATTTTTTTCAAGTATTTTATGGGATTTCTTCTTTTTCCTTTCAGATAACTTGCTGAAAATCTTCTATTTTATATATCAAAATACATCATGTAGTTTTTTATAGTTTTAACATTTAGAAAACGCTGTTATTTATGGATTTTATTTTTTACAATCACTACATATTGTGTTTTGATATCTATCATCTAAAAAAATTCTACAATATTTAGTTTTTCTTCGTTGACAAAGATTTTTTTTCTGATATACTTAAGAAGTAATTAAATTTTTGAAAGAGGAGTTACAGAATGGTAACCGTTTATTCTAAAAATAATTGTGTTCAATGTAAAATGACCAAACGTTTCTTAGATAGTAACAACATCGCTTATCGCGAAATCAATCTTGATGAACAACCTGAATATATCGAACAAGTTAAAGAGCTAGGCTTCAGCGCTGCTCCTATCATTCAAACACCAACTGAAGTTTTCTCTGGTTTCCAACCAGCAAAACTTAAAAAACTTGCTTAAGTATCAGGATTAAAAGCTTCTATGTAAATCTTAGAAGCCTTTCTTTTGTAATGAAATAAAGGGAATTTTATGGGATTAAAACAACTTGAGGATGTAACATACTTCCGTCTAAACAATGAAATCAACCGTCCTGTTAATGGACAAATTATGCTCCACAAAGATAAAGAAGCTTTGGATGCTTTCTTTAAAGAGAACGTTGTACCAAATTCTATGGTATTTAATTCTATCACTGATAAAATTGATTACCTTATCAAACACGACTACATCGAAACAGCCTTTATCCAAAAATATCGTCCTGAATTTTTGGAAGAGCTCTATCAATTTATTAAAGACCAAGACTTCCAATTCAAGTCATTCATGGCTGCATACAAGTTTTACAACCAGTATGCTTTAAAAACTAACGATGGTGAATACTATCTTGAAAGCATGGAAGACCGTGTCTTCTTTAACGCTCTTTACTTTGCTGATGGAGATGAAGCGATTGCTATTGATATTGCAAACGAAATCATCCACCAACGCTACCAACCAGCTACACCTTCCTTCTTAAATGCAGGGCGTGCACGTCGTGGTGAATTGGTATCATGTTTCTTGATCCAGGTTACAGATGATATGAACTCTATTGGACGTTCTATCAACTCGGCTCTTCAACTTTCACGTATTGGTGGTGGTGTAGGGATTTCACTTAGCAACCTTCGTGAAGCTGGATCTCCTATTAAAGGCTATGAAGGTGCTGCCTCTGGTGTCGTACCAGTTATGAAACTCTTCGAAGACAGCTTCTCTTACTCAAACCAACTTGGTCAACGTCAAGGTGCTGGGGTTGTTTACCTTAACGTCTTCCACCCAGACATTATCGCTTTCCTTTCTACTAAGAAAGAAAATGCTGATGAAAAAGTTCGTGTCAAGACTCTTTCTCTTGGTGTTGTGGTACCAGATAAATTCTACGAATTGGCTCGTAAGAATGAAGAAATGTACCTATTTAGCCCATATTCTGTAGAAAAAGAGTATGGCGTACCTTTCAACTATATCGATATCACTGAAAAATACGATGAGCTAGTTGCAAATCCAAACATTCGTAAGATAAAGATCAAGGCGCGTGATTTGGAAACTGAAATTTCTAAACTACAACAAGAATCTGGCTATCCTTACGTTGTCAACATCGATACAGCTAACCGCGCTAATCCTGTCGATGGTAAGATCATCATGAGTAACTTGTGTTCAGAGATTCTTCAAGTCCAAGAACCAAGTCTTATCAATGATGCGCAAGAATTCCTTAAAATGGGTACTGACGTTTCATGTAACCTTGGTTCAACAAACGTGGTCAACATGATGACTTCACCTGACTTCGGTCGTTCTATCCGAGCTATGGTACGTGCTTTGACTTTCGTTACAGATAGTTCTCACATCGTCGCTGTTCCTACAATCGACCACGGAAACAGCCAAGCTCATACATTTGGACTTGGAGCTATGGGACTTCACAGCTATCTTGCTCAACAATTAATCGAATACGGATCACCTGAGTCTGTTGAATTCACAAGCATCTACTTCATGCTATTGAACTACTGGACTTTGGTAGAATCAAATAATATTGCGCGTGAACGTGGTGTTACCTTCCACAACTTTGAAAAATCAGACTACGCGAACGGAAGCTACTTTGATAAGTACACAAGTGGTGAGTTTGTACCAAAATCTGATCGTGTTAAAGAACTCTTTGAAGGTATCTTTATCCCATCTGCAGCTGATTGGGCTGTACTTCGTGATAAAGTTAAAGCAGATGGGCTTTACCACCAAAACCGTCTTGCTGTAGCACCAAATGGTTCTATCAGCTACATCAACGATGTTTCTGCTTCTATCCACCCAATCACTCAACGTATTGAAGAACGCCAAGAGAAGAAAATCGGTAAGATCTATTATCCTGCTGCAGGATTGTCAACTGAAACGATTCCTTACTACACTTCTGCTTATGACATGGATATGCGTAAAGTCATTGATGTTTATGCTGCGGCTACTGAGCACGTAGACCAAGGACTTTCTCTCACTCTCTTTATGCGCAGTGATATCCCAACAGGACTTTACGAATGGAAGTCAGAAAACAAACAAACAACACGTGACTTGTCTATCCTTCGTAACTACGCCTTTAACAAGGGAATCAAGTCTATCTACTACGTTCGTACCTATACAGATGACGGCGGTGAAGTTGGTGCTAACCAATGTGAAAGCTGTGTAATTTAAGGACTTACTTAGAACATCTATACTATTAGGTAATAACAAAAAGTCGAGTTACCGACTTTTTGTGCGGTAGACCAAACCTAAAATGATACAAGATTCATCATCATTTTATTTAATTAAATCAAAAGAAAGAGATTTGTAATGGAAACTTACTACAAAGCCATTAACTGGAATGCCATCGAAGATGTCATCGATAAATCAACATGGGAAAAACTAACCGAACAATTTTGGTTAGATACTCGTATTCCTTTATCTAATGACTTAGATGACTGGAGAAAGTTATCAAATCAGGAAAAAGACTTGGTAGGAAAAGTCTTTGGTGGTTTGACACTTTTGGATACCATGCAATCTGAAACTGGGGTAAATGCGCTCCGTGCTGATATCCGTACTCCTCACGAAGAAGCTGTTTTTAACAATATCCAATTTATGGAATCTGTTCACGCTAAGTCTTATTCTTCAATCTTTTCAACTTTAAATACCAAATCTGAAATTGAAGAAATTTTTGAGTGGACTGATACGAATCCATATCTTCAGAAAAAAGCACAAATCATCAATGAAATTTACCTCAATGGTACTCCTCTGGAAAAGAAAGTAGCCAGTGTATTCCTTGAAACCTTCCTCTTCTATTCTGGTTTCTTTACACCACTCTACTACCTTGGTAATAACAAATTGGCTAACGTTGCTGAAATCATTAAGTTGATCATTCGTGATGAGTCTGTTCACGGTACTTATATCGGTTATAAATTCCAACTTGGTTTCAACGAATTACCTGAAGAAGAGCAAGAAAAATTAAAGGATTGGATGTACGACCTTCTCTACACACTGTATGAAAATGAAGAAGGTTATACCGAAAGCCTTTATGATGGTGTTGGATGGACTGAAGAAGTTAAAACCTTCCTACGTTACAACGCAAACAAAGCTCTTATGAATCTGGGGCAAGACCCTCTCTTCCCTGACTCAGCTGACGATGTAAACCCAATTGTTATGAATGGAATTTCAACTGGTACATCCAACCACGACTTCTTCTCTCAAGTTGGTAACGGATATCTACTTGGTGAAGTCGAAGCCATGCAAGACGATGATTATAACTACGGATTAGATTAATTTTTTAAAAAAGAACATCTCTGTTTGTTTTGGACTAAGATGTTCTTTTGTTTTTGTTTATTTTTGTTTCCTTTAAGTTGCTTCAGTGTTTAAAATATGATAAAATGATATTAGATACAGGGGGTGATTCAATGCTAAAACAAGAAAAACTTGATTTGATTTTAGATATTGTCAATACCAAAGGAACAATCACTGTCAAAGAAATTATGAGTCGTTTAGATATCTCAGATATGACAGCTCGGCGTTATCTACAAGAGCTAGCTGACAAGGATTTACTTGTTCGAGTGCACGGAGGTGCTGAAAAGCTTCGTTCAGGCTCCCTATTAGCAAACGAACGCTCTAATATCGAAAAACAAGGCTTGCAAATCGCCGAAAAGCAAGAGATTGCTCGCTTTGCTGGACATTTAGTTGAAGAAAGAGAAACCATTTTCATTGGTCCTGGAACTACTCTTGAGTTCTTTGCTCGTGAACTTCCAATTGATAATATTCGTGTGGTTACCAATAGCCTACCTGTTTTCATTATCTTGAATGAACGAAAACTCACAGATTTAATTCTAATTGGTGGAAATTATCGAGAAATCACTGGCGCTTTTGTTGGTACTTTGACTCTCCAAGACATCGAAAGTCTTCAATTTTCTAAAGCTTTTGTTAGTTGTAATGGTATAAAAGATCATGCGATTGCTACTTTTAGTGAAGATGAAGGTGACGTTCAAAAACTAGCATTAAATAATGCTAATAAGAAGATTCTTCTTGCTGACCATAGTAAATTTGATAAATTTGATTTTTACACCTTTTATAATATTGCAGATATCGATACCATTATCTCCGATTCAAAACTTAGCGATGAAAACCTAAAAGCTTTATCCAAACAAACAAAAATTATTAAATCAACACCTTAAAAAGTCTCACCATTGGTGAGACTTTTTTTATTTCTAAAATGCTTTCGAAGATAATCTTATACGCGTTCAGTCCATGAAGTAGCTGTTTTTTGAAGTACTTTATTGAGTTCATCGATGTTTTCAAAACCAGTTGTACGAAGCCATTCGCGTGCCGCTGCTTCACCATCTTTGATGTAAGCTTCAACTGATCCAGCCCATGTTGCACGTCCACAAAGAACTCCATTGAAGTTTGCACCTGATTCGTGGGCAAAGACAAGTGTCTCTTGGAAGAGTTTAGCGGATACACCTGCACTCAAGTAGATGTAAGGAAGGTTAGTTGCTTCGTCTTGTGCTTTGAAGAATGCTGCTGCTTCTTCACGTGTATGAACGATTTCTCCATCACCGAATCCTTCAACGTATTTCACGTTAACTGGAACTTCTACTTTCAAAACATCGATGTTGAAACGTGGGTCTGAGAAGACTTTCATCGCACCGATAACCTTGTGTGGTTTCACTTTAGCGTATTCTGCAGAACCTGCATCAGCAATCTTTTCATCGTAAGCCAAGATTTCAAGGAAGAATGGAATGTCTTCAGCCACACACTCAGAACCAATACGTTCAATGTAGGCTTGTTTTTGTTGGTTGAGTTCGTCAGAGCTATCTACATCGTAGTAAAGCAAGAACTTAACAGCATCTGCACCTTGTTCTTTGATACGTTTTGCAGACCAAACATCCAAGCAGTCTGGCAAACGTTTTGTGCTTGTTGTGTCGTATCCAGTTTTTTCATAAGCAAGGAGAAGACCTGCATTTGGAGCAAGTGCTTTTGTAGCAGGAAGTCCATACTCAGGGTCAAGAAGCATTGATGAAGCGTATTTTGTCAATTCATCCGCTACCAATACTTTAAGTTCTTCCATTTGAGCTACTGTTGGCTCTTCTGTTTGGTATTGAGCCATAAGGCGTTTCAAAGCACCACGTTGGTCAAAAGCAAGAGCTGAGATGATACCATTCTCATCAGAGAGTTTTTCCAAACATGCACGTTTATTTTCTGTTAAAACCATTTTATACCTCTTTCACTACTAGTTGGTCATATAGGCCTTGATAGTTAACCATATTGACATGACCGGTCATTTTTTCTTGAGCATTTAGCATACCAAGGACATTCGCCTTAGTCAGCAATTCTTGATCAGATTCTTTATGGAAAAGACCTGAAGCAATACCTGCCACTGTAGAATCGCCAGAACCAACTGGGTTTACAACTTGAATTTTTGGAATATCCACTTTATAGAAAGTGTCTCCGTGTTTTGCAAAGGCACCATTAGCACCTAAGGAAACGATAATCCACTCGATTCCATCAAATAGTGGTTCTTGAAGGACTCCTTTTAATTCATCCAAGTCTTTAGAAATTTCTCTTCCTAAAAGTTGAGACAATTCTTCATTATTTGGTTTGATAACCGTTGGTTTATGTGGAGATTCAAGAACCGCCTGAAGTGCAGCTCCTGAACAGTCCAAGACAACAGGTTTACCAGCTTGGTTAGCAAGTTCAACTAGACTAGCATAATAATCCACTGGGAGTCCAGCTGGTAGACTACCTGAAATAGCTACAACTTCTACAGTATTAAGAAGTTCTTTGAAGTAAGCCAAGAAATCTTGTCCTTCTTTTTCTTGAACCTCAGGACCTTTTTCAAGAATTTCAGTTTGATTATCACCGTGAAGAATAGCGATACAGTTACGTGTTTCACCTTGGATAGAGAAGAAACGCTTGGTGACTTTATCGTCAATATTTTCAACTAGAAAATCACCTAGTTTACCACCAACAAGTCCAGTTGCGACTACAGAATCACCAAATTCTGATAGAACTCGTGTAACATTTAGACCTTTACCACCAGCTGTTTTCGTAACATCGACAACACGGTTGACAGTGTCAATTTTCAATTCATCCAAAGGATAGGATATATCAATGGATGGGTTCATTGTGACTGTTAAAATCATGAGTCACCTCTTAGTCGTGGTATTCACCGCGATCCCATTTTTCAAGGAATTCTGTAAAGAAGTTAGCATCAGTTTGGTGATCGTTATGAGTTTCAACGTGTTGGATTTTAGCGATCAATTTTTTGTTTTCTTCAGATGGCTTATATTCTGCATTGATGAAAGCTTCAATGATATCACACATGAGCAATTCACCAGTGATTTTACCACCAAATCCGATAACGTTAGCATTCAATTGTTCTTTTGCATAAAGAGCTGTTGTCATATCACGAACCAAGGCAGAACGAACACCTGGAACTTTGTTAACAGCATTATTAATACCTACACCTGTACCACAGATACATACACCAAGGTCAGCTTGACCACTAACTACTGCTTCACCAACTTTTTTACCAAAGATTGGGTAGTGTGTACGTGCATGGTCATATGTGCCAAAGTCAATGACTTCATGTCCTTTTGATTTCAAAAATTCTGAAACCGCCATTTTTTCATTAGTTACGATGTGGTCACATCCAATTGCAATTCTCATTATTATCTTACCTTTCTTTCGTTATAAAAATTAGCACATTTTGTTCAACATGTCGACACGGATTTGGTGACGACCGCCGTCGTACTTACCGTTTACAAAGCCTTTAGCAATGTTTTTAGCCAATTCATCACCAACGAGTTGAGCACCCATAGTAATCATACGTGAGTTGTTGTGGCCACGAGTCATATAAGCTGAACGTTCGTCAGATACTTCTGCAGCAACCATTCCTTTGATTTTAGTAGCAACCATGAATGGACCAGCACCGTAAGCATCAATAACAATACCAAGATTTTGTTCCTCTTTTTTAACTTCTTCTGCAACTGCAAGAGTTACGTCAACGAAGTCTTGACCTTCAGCAGTAACATCCACCACGTGGAAGTTTTCTTTTTCCAGGAAGTCTTTAACAACTTCTTTCAATCTTAAACCTGCAGCATCTGCACCAATAACAATAGACATATTGTATACTCCTTTTTTAATAATAGACCAGTAAACTTTTGAATTCAGATATCTTCATCCTCAAAAAGCTACCAGTAGTTTTGTTGACAATAATTTTAATTAAGAACGAAGACCGTATTCCGTTCTTAATAAGTTTTCTTCATAGAAAAACTAGAACAGTCACTTTGTTAAAATAAACACAAATTGTTCTTTATAAACATAATATACTACTATTAGTTGTAAAAGTCAACAATTTATGTTTGTTTTTGTTTATTTTTTTATAAAATTTCGATATCAAATCCAACGTGATCAAAATCGCCAGGTTTCAAAATTCGAACATCTTTCTTTTCTTCAAGTCGATCGCCTTCTTCAAGTGAAGTAGACAAGCCAGACCATGGTTCTAAGGCAATAAAATGGCCTTTATTAAGAGTTGACCATACAATTAAATTTGGAAATTCTTCAAAGTGTAGTCTCAAACCTTTATCATGTTTTCTTGAGCGTAAAGCTACTTTGCGGGATTCTAACTCATCTAATGTCACTGCATCATAGCTAAACAAATCATAATTCAGGTCCAATTCTTTTTGATTGTCTAACCAAGAACTTCTATCTTTGAAATCTAACATTCCTGTTTCTGGGAAAGGTTTCGGAACTGAGCACGTTTCAGGCTCTTCAAATTCAAGATAGTAATCTTCATAAACTTCATCAGCCAAGAGTGGACAATTAAAGCCAGGATGCCCTCCAATAAAGTACGGCATAGTCTTTTCAGATTCTTTATTGTAAATTTTATACTCTGTACGAATTGTTTTACCAGTCACAATATAAGTTATTTCTAGTCGGAAATGATAAGGATAATTCTCATACATTTCCTCAGTATCCTCAATAGCAAAAGTCACAGAATGTTCTGTTTGTTCTACTAATGTAAATTCTTTTTTCCTTACCAAGCCATGTCGAGGAATTTTACCTTTAACTTGACTACCATCTTCTTTATCATAGACTACGCTATCATTTCTAACTGATCCACAAATTGGAAATAAAACAGGTGCTTGACCACTCCAATAAGCTGGATCTCCTTGCCATAAATACTCTACACCATCTTTATCTTTTATAGAAGATAGCGCTCCTCCTAAACTCTGAAACTCTACTTGTAAATAATCTGATTTTAATTCAATCACAACTTATACCTCCATTTTTTCAAAAAAACTAGGCTGACTGCTCCATAGTGGAAACTGACAACCTAGTTTTTACAATTTACATTTTTAGGAGCAAATTATTTTGCGTTTGCTGCGTATTCTTCGTTACGTTTAATCATTTGTTTTCTGTACCATGCAAAGATACCAACGTAGAATACAAGGAATACTACTGCGCCAAGGATAGCTTTGATATCACCAGTTGTAGCGTTACCAATTGCCCAACCAAATAGTTTCTCGATTGGTCCTTCAAGAGTTGAGTGAGTAATCAATTGTGACTGGTTCACACCTTCTGGGAAGGCACCTACACCTTTAGCAAGTTCAGTTGCGAATGGTGCGATAAGTGTACCTGAAAGCAGGAAGAGTGGCAACAAGAGAGTTCCGAAGATAATCATACGGAGCAATTTACCACGAGTAACAACCAAGAGAGCTGGAGTCACACCCATTGCGATGATACCAGCAAGTGGCAAGATACCATTTCCGACATTTGAAAGAAGCACAGCTTCAACCAACATGATTGGTGCAAGTACGTTGGCACAAGCCCAGATTTCAGCACGACCAGCGATGAATGGCCAGTCAAGACCGATGTTGAATTTACGTCCTTGAAGACGTTTAGTAGCAACGTTTGTAATACCTTGTGAAAGTGGTTCTACGGCTGCGATGAACCATGAACCGATAAGTGAGAAGAGCTCCAAGCAGACACCGGCAGTCAAACCAAGTGACAACCAACCTTTAATAACAAGTTCCCATGAAGATGCATCTTCTACTCCAGCAACTGGATGTGGAGTTCCCATCAAACCGATAACGATACCAAGGATGAATCCGATGAAGAATTTAGATCCCCAGAAACCGATTCGTTTGTTCAATTTAGCTGCGTCAAAGTCGTATTTATCAAGACCTGGGAAGAATTTATCAAAAATCTTATCCAAAACCATGATAACTGGGTTCATCATGTAGTTCATGTGAGTTGAAGTCATTGGTGATGAACTTGGTGCATTAAGAAGGTCGTCAAATGTTGGTTTCATCAAGTCAGAGTTGATGATTTTAAGAACCCCAACAAGTACAACTGCTGCAGTCGCGATGAAGAGTGAAACTCCTTGGCTAACTCCATTGTTGTCAGCGTACCATTTGATCAAAAGACCTGTGATAGACAAGTGCCAGATATCGAAGATATCAACGTCAAGTGTATCAGTTTTCTTAATTGCAAGCATCACAACGTTGACAATCAACATGATGAGCAAGAAGTAAAGTGTCCAGGCAGAACCCCAAGTGATTGTAGCAAGTGGTGCCCAACCAACATCGGTGATGTTCAATTGAATACCAGTGTTTTCAACGAATTTTGCAAGAGAAGCAGAGAAAGCTCCGTTAAGCATTCCGATGATAGCACCGATACCAGTAAGTGCGATGGCAAGTTTGATACCACCTTCAAGCGCTTTGGAGAATTTTACTCCGAAAAGCAAGGCCAATACTGTCAAAATGATCAGCATGATGATTGGGCCACCCATAGCCAAGATAGGTTTAAAGATATCATTGGCCAAATTGATAATGAAATCCATAATATTTCCTCCCTTTATTTTTATGGAAAATTACAAAATAATAATTAACTTAATCCGTGTTCTTTGATTGCTGCTTCAATATTGTCATAGACTGGAGCACTCATGGCTGGAATACGGAACAAAATTGGTCCAGCTTCAACTACTGGAATACCAGGGTCAAAACCTAAGTCAGTTGCAGCGATTGGCGTGAAGATATCATAACCTTTAATCAAGTCTTCATTGACATCTTTGACCATAACTGCGTCACACTGTACATCGTATCCGCGATTTGAAAGCTCTTCTTCTAGAGCACTTTTAATTTGGTGGCTTGAGTTAACACCTGCACCACAAGCAGCAAGAATTTTAATCATTTGGATTTCCTCCGTTTTTTAATTTCTATATATTTATAAATTTAAGCAGTTGCTTCTGAGATATACTGGTACAGAGCTTCTGGTTCTGTAATCTTAGAAAGCGCCTCTAGATGACCGTTACCTGTAAAGAAGTCCATCAATTGAGCAAGAATGTTTGTTTGACTTGAACTTGAATTATTGATGATAAAGAAAAGTAATGATACTTCTACTTCCTTGTCAGGTGCAATCATATTGTGGAATGTTACTGGTTTTGGTAAGCGAACCACAACAACATTTTCAGTTAAATTATGAATCGTATCTGTGTGAGGGATTGCTACGTTTGGCAAGTCCTTCCCTAGAAATTCCATATCTAAACCGGTTGGAAACATTTTTTCACGTTCAATCAAAGCCGATCGATAGGTATCCGTAACAACTTTCTTTTCTTCCAATAGGGTTGCAACTTGATCAAATAGTTGCTCTTGATTATCTGCTTCTAGACAATAGACTAAGTCTTTGCTGAAGAAATGATCTAATCCCATGACCTTCTCCCTTCATATTTAACTTTTATGATACAAGTATATCACTATATGAAACCGTTGTCAATAATATTTGTTGCATTTTGTTTGATTTTATTTTTTTTGTTTGATTTCAAACAAAATTTTTACATCCATATTCTTTAAAGGTAAAGTTGAATATAAAAAACAGGATAAATATCCTGTTTTTAGTTTTAATTCTTTTTCACTGTCCAGCTTTCTTCTATCAATGGAAGCATATCTTTCAATACTTCAGGTGTTCCTTCTAGAGAAACATATCTAAATTTACCATCATCTGATTTAAAGATCCAGATGACCAGATATTTCCCGTTTTTAGCTATACAATTTACAACATAGGCATCATAACCACCAATTTTTGACTTAGAACCCCATACTTTTGAGAAGTCCTTGCTTTGTTGTTTGGTTTGATAGACACTAGTAGAAACTTGAACAGCATCAAGAGCAGCATATTCACTTTCACTAACACCAAGGTGCTCTGGTTTAAAAGTATTTAGGGTTACGATATTGATGTCAGTACCATCACAGTACTGAATATCATCCCCACCCTCAACTTCTGTAAAGTGAATCCATGATTTTGGAACCTTTACATAGCCATAATCATCCGATCCGATTACCTGCGTATCTTTAATCGTTGATTCGGCTACAGTTGTTGTTTCTTGAACTATGGTAGTTTCCTGGATTGTTGTTGTATCTGTGGCTGCTTCTTTCTTAGTTTTTGAAGTATTACAAGCAGCAAGAGTTAAGCAACACACTAAAAGCGTAGATAAGCTGATGATTTTTTTCATAATCCTTCTCCTTTCACTTCTATTTTAAAGTATGAAGGGAAAAGTGTCAAAAAATTACTGTATTTTGAAAGTTTAAAAAATACAGTAATTAATCTCTTATACTAGATGCCATTCTCACATAGCGACTATTCTTCATCCATGCTCAAGACGCTGAGGAAAGCTTCTTGAGGAACTTCAACTGAACCGATAGCTTTCATACGTTTCTTACCAGCTTTTTGTTTTTCGAGGAGTTTACGTTTACGTGAAACGTCACCACCGTAGCACTTGGCAAGCACATTCTTACGAAGGGCTTTGATATCAGTACGAGCCACAATCTTATGTCCAATAGCTGCTTGGATCGGTACTTCAAACTGTTGACGAGGAATGATTTTCTTAAGTTTCTCTACGATAAGTTTCCCACGTTCATAAGCAAAATCTTTGTGAACGATAAAGCTAAGAGCATCCACTTTGTCACCATTAAGAAGGATATCCATCTTAACTAACTTAGATGGTCGATACTCTGACAATTCATAATCAAAGCTTGCATAACCACGTGTCGAAGACTTGAGCTTATCAAAGAAGTCAAAGACAATCTCAGCAAGGGGAATTTGATAGATGACATTGACACGATTATCATCAATATAATCCATCGTCACAAAATCACCCCGTTTGCGCTGAGCTAGCTCCATTACTGCTCCAACGAATTCTTGTGGTACCATGATTTGTGCCTTTACATATGGTTCTTCAATGGTCGCAATCTTTGTAGGATCAGGAAACTCAGATGGGTTCGATACATCCATAGATTCACCATCTGTCTGATTAACCTTGTAGATAACGGATGGTGCAGTCATGATAAGGTCGATGTTAAACTCACGTTCCAAACGTTCCTGAATAACATCCATATGAAGTAATCCAAGGAAACCACAACGGAAACCAAATCCGAGTGCTTGAGAAGTTTCTGGTTCAAACTGCAAACTAGCATCATTGAGTTGCAATTTTTCAAGGGCTTCACGAAGATCGTTATATTTATTTGACTCAATTGGATAGAGACCTGCGAAAACCATCGGATTCATCTGCTTGTAGCCAGATAGTGGCTCTGAAGCAGGATTTGTTGCCAAGGTTACTGTATCACCGACACGGGTGTCCTGAACAGTTTTGATAGATGCTGCAATATATCCAACGTCACCTGTCGCAAGGAAGTCTCGTCCAACTGCTTTAGGTGTGAAGATTCCAACTTCAGTAACATCAAAGGTTTTACCATTACTCATCAGCTGAATCTTATCACCTGGTTTGACCACTCCATCCATGACACGAACTTGGAGAATAACCCCGCGATAAGCATCGTACACAGAGTCAAAAATCAAGGCCTTCAGTGGTGCTGTAACATCACCTGTTGGAGCAGGAACTTTCTCTACGATTTGCTCGAGAATTTCTTCGATACCAATACCAGCTTTGGCTGATGCTAAAACTGCTTCACTAGCATCTAGACCAATAACATCTTCGATTTCCGTACGCACGCGCTCCGGATCTGCTGCAGGCAAATCAATCTTATTGATAACTGGAAGGATTTCTAAATCATTATCCAAAGCAAGATAGACATTTGCCAGAGTTTGAGCCTCAATTCCTTGGGCAGCATCAACAACCAAAATTGCTCCCTCGCAGGCAGCTAGAGAACGTGATACCTCATAAGTGAAGTCCACGTGTCCTGGTGTATCAATCAAGTGGAAAATATAAGTCTCACCGTCTTTAGCAGTATAATTCAACTCAATGGCGTTGAGTTTAATAGTAATCCCACGTTCACGTTCAAGGTCCATACTATCTAAAAGTTGGGCCTGCATTTCACGGCTAGAAACTGTTTCTGTCTTCTCTAAAACACGGTCTGCTAACGTTGATTTCCCATGGTCAATATGGGCAATAATTGAGAAGTTACGAATCTTCTCCTGTCGTTTTTTCAATTTTTCTACGTTCATGATTCTCTTCCTTTCAGGGTATCTATTAATTATAAAATGTTTTTAATATTTTGACAAGACCATACCCTGCTAGGAGTACTAATCTTCGGCAACAAAGCCGTCATTTTCGATGAAATAGTGGTCAGTCATACCTTGGTCAGTAAAGACAATTCCATGAAGGACACCGCCATAGACAGCTCCTCCATCCATTCCGATTTTCCCGTCTTCTGTCATCCAAAGTTCTTCAGTTCCTGGTTCTTGATCCAAAAGTCCATAGACTGGTGTATGTCCAAAGACAATTGTTTTCCCTGTATGATTAGCTGCTTCGTGGAATGGTTTTCTGAGCCAAACTTTCTTGTAATCTGTAGTATCATGCCAGTCATCCAAAGTCAAATCAATACCAGCATGAACGAATATATACTTATCTGTTTCGATGACAAAAGGCATCTGACGGATAAACTCCACTAAGTCGGCTGCTTCAGTTTCAACACGCTTAGCATCTGCTACACCATCTACCGGTGCATCCAATGGGCGACCTAGAATAGAATTAATAGTTGTATCCCCACCATTACGACGATAGTGGTCATAGCTTTCTTCAGGGTTATCCAACCAAGTTAAAAACATATACTCATGGTTCCCTGACAAGCAAATAGCTCTCTGATTGTCAACCAAGTCTTTGACCATTTCTAGAACTCTGCGACTATCTTCACCTCTATCAATCAAATCTCCAAGAAAGAGTAATTGAGTCTTACCATCCCATGTTTTTAGAAGGTCCTCGAGCATTCCTGCTTTCCCGTGGACATCTCCAATAACATAATAGTCTGTCATTTATTTCTCCTTACTTTGCAACAATTCTCTCGCTTGACTAAGTGCAGCTTCAGTTACATTCTCACCAGCCAACATTTTAGCAACTTCTTCCACTCTTTCATCAACTGTTAACAAGCGAACGGTTGAAACGGTTGAATGCTCATTGCTAATTTTTTCAATAAAGAACTGATAATCAGCGATAGCGATGACTTGAGGAAGATGCGAAATAGCTAGAACTTGGCCATGCTGACCAATCTTATGAATTTTCTGTGCGATTGCCTGAGCTACGCGACCTGAAACTCCTGTATCTACCTCATCAAATACAATGCTAGTCTTACCTTCCTTACGAGAAAAGGCAGACTTAATAGCCAACATCAAACGAGATAACTCACCACCAGAAGCTACTTTTACTAATGGTTTAAAGTCTTCTCCAGGGTTAGTTGAAATATAAAATTCAACACTCTCATTCCCTTCACGACTGAATTTTCCTATAGTAAACTGAACCTGAAATCGAGTCTTGTCCATATAAAGGTCTTTAAGCTCTTGTTGAATCTCAATTTCTAATTGTTGAGCTAAGTTGTGGCGAGCAGATGCAAGTTTACTTGCTAAATCAACCAGACTTACTTCTAATTGTTTGAGTTCTGCTTCCATATCTTCTGAAGAAAGATTATTACCAGTGAGTAAATTGTATTCTTCAGTTATTTTTGCAAAGTATAACAAGACATCATCTACATTTCCACCATACTTACGTGTAATGGCATGTATGAGATCTAAACGACTATCAATCTGCATCAAGCGATTGCCGTCAAAATCTAAATCTTCGATAATATCCTCTAAACGTTTGGTGACATCTTCTAATACATAATAAGACTCTGATAAAGAAGTTGATATTTCACGGTACTCAGCATCATACTCTTCTAAACTCTCCATGTCATTCATAGCAGAACGGACGTTAGCCAGGCTTGAAAATTCTTCATTATCTAGCATGGTATAGGCATTAGTTAGCGTATCAGCAATATTTTTATAATTCAGAAGTTTATCGCGTTCTTGGTTGAGTTTGAGGTCTTCACTTGGCTGTAATGCTGCAGATTCAATCTCTGCCATTTGAAATTCCAACATCTCAATACGAGCCTTATGTTCTTCTTGGTTTTTCTTAACTTCAAGAAGTTGCTTGCGCATTTGACGGTAGGCATCAAAGTTGGTCTGATAAGATTGCTTCAATTCAAGAAAATCTGTATCACCAAACTCATCCAGCATCTGAATATGTAATTGTGGACGCATTAACTCTTCTTGGTCATGCTGACCATGAATGTCGACTAGATGTTGTCCTATTGCGCGTAGAACAGAAAGATTGACCATCTGTCCATTAACTCGACTAACACTGCGCCCGTTTTGTAAAATTTCACGACGAATGATGATTTCATCACCTAAATCGATACCTTGCTCATCAAAAATCTCTTGAAGAGGGAGACTATTTTCAATTGAGAAAAGACCCTCGATTTCCGCTTTGAGTGCACCATGACGAATGACATCTGTTGTTGCTCTTGCTCCCAGCATCATGTTCATAGCATCGATGATGATAGACTTCCCGGCACCAGTTTCCCCAGTAAGAACTGTCATTCCTTTCTCAAAATTAAGTGAAATAGCCTCAATGATGGCAAAGTTTTTAATTGAAATTTCAAGTAACATAAGGTCCTACCACTTTTTAACTTGCTCTACAATTTCTACAGCTGCATCTTCAGTTCGCGCTACAATCAAAATGGAATTATCATCTGCTAAACAGCTAAAAATCTTATCTGAAAATGTTTGAGTTAATTGGCTTTTAACAAAAATTGTATTTCCAGGAATAACATCTAAATTGATGAGATTTCCCATTCGTTCAAAGCTTTCAATATTGTTCTCAGCTAACTGTAAACTTTTGACTACTGACTTTGGCAATTCATAGACATATGTATTGTCTTTCAATGGAATTTTCACAATCCCTAGTTCTTTGATATCTCGTGAAACAGTTGCTTGAGTAGCAGTGATTCCTGCTTCTTTTAAATGTTCAACGATTTCTTCCTGAGTACCGATTTGATAATCAGTCACAAATCTTCTAATCTTCTCAAGTCTCTCTTTTTTATTCATCTTTAAACTCTCTATGTGCTTTTTCTACTAGTGGTTCTATTTCAGAAACCACCTGATTGCTTGCGTGTTCTTCCTTACGTAAATAAGCAAGAAACTCAATATTACCGTGGCCACCTTGTATAGGTGAAAAATCCAATCTTAAGACGGAAAATCCTTCTGTGACTGCCATTTCTGTTACCATTTCTAAAACATTTTTGTGAACCTTAGCATCTCTAATAATACCATTTTTCCCAATTTGTTCTCGACCGGCTTCGAACTGTGGTTTTATGAGGGCAACAACTTGTCCTTGATCAGCTAAGACTCTATGTAGAGCTGGAAGGATGAGACTCAATGATATAAAACTCACGTCGATACTTGCAAAGCTAGGTACTTGTTCAAAATCAGAATTTTCAGCATAACGAAAATTAAACTGCTCCATACTAACAACACGTGAGTCTTGGCGCAATTTCCAAGCAAGCTGATTGGTCCCGACATCAACTGCATAAACTAATTTTGCTCCATTTTGAAGCATGACATCAGTAAATCCTCCTGTTGAAGCTCCAATATCAATGGTCGTTTTGCCTTCGACTGATATATCAAATTTCTCTAGGGCTTTTTCAAGTTTCGAGCCACCACGGCTCACATACTTAAGCTTCTCACCTTTGAGTTTCAATTCAGTATCATCTGGAATTTTTTCTCCTGGTTTATCGAATCGTTCACCATTTAGAACCGCAACAACCAAACCAGCCATAACTCCTCTTTTAGCTTGCTCTCTTGTCTCAAACAAACCTTGTTTATAAGCTAGTACATCTACTCTTTCTTTAGCCATTGATTCTCAAACTTTCTACTATTTTTACAATTGGTTCTTTATCAAAGCTTACAACTTGGCTAATCTCTTCTAGTTTCGCATTGGCTTGATCCAAAGTATGATTGCAAAAGGCAATCGCCTCATCCAATCCTAACAAAGCAGGATAGGTTGATTTCTCGGCTTGTAAATCTTTTTGTGGTGTTTTACCAATTTCCTCAAAACTAGCTGTAACATCAAGGATATCATCTCTCACTTGAAAGGCAAGACCAATCAACTCTCCAACAGTTTTAAGTGCTGTATGAATAGTTGTATCCAATCCAGCGATGATTCCAGCTGCATGAAAAGGAAAGGCCAATAGTTTACCAGTCTTATTAGCATGGATAGTCTGAAGTTCCTCTAAATTCAAGTGTTTTCCTTCACCTTCCATATCCAAAACTTGACCCGCTACCATTCCCATACTTCCAGAAGCAAGAGATAGATTTGCTATTAAGTCTACCTTGATTTCGTTTGGCAAATCTGACAGAGCTATGAGAGCATACGGGTCTAGAAAAAGAGCATCACCTGCCAAGATAGCTAAATCCTCTCCATAGACTTTATGATTGGTCAAACGTCCTCGGCGATAATCATCATCATCCATAGCAGGAAGATCATCATGAATTAAGCTTCCTGTGTGAATCATCTCGAGCGCTGCTGCAATCTGGGCATGAGCTATAGTGATTGGCACCTGCAAAGACTCCAAAACTTCTAAAAGTAGATAAGGACGAATTCGTTTACCACCTGCATGAATAGAATAAAGAACAGCTTCTCTGAGATTAGCAGCTAATTGCTGGTCTCCATAAAACTCCTCAAGAGCTGACTCAACCAAAGCTAATTTTTCTTGCTTGTTCATAGAAGTTCGCTTTCTGTTCCATCTTCTTGCATGACTTTAACCAAAGTCTTTTCTGCTTTATCAAGTGTTGCTTGCAATTCTTTTGAAAGAACCATTCCTTTTTGAAATGCAGCAATGGCATCTTCTAAAGCAATTTCACCATTTTCTAAACTCTGAACAATAGTCTCTAGTTCTGCTAAATTATCTTCAAATTTCTTCTGTTTTGACATCTTTAACCTCTAATTCTACCTGACCATCTCGCATCATTAACGTTACTTGATCAGTTTTTTTCAAATCTTTAGCTGACGATACTACGGCATCCTCTTTTTTCACAATCGCATAACCTCTGGCTACGATACGACTAGTATCTAACATGAGTAGCGCTTCTGACAAACGTTTGACTTCGGCCACCTTGGCATCATAAACTACTGCCATTTGACTACGAAGTAACTTTTCCAGTTGTAGCAGACGGTCCTGGTAACGATGAATCTTATTGATTGGTGATAACTGTTCAAGACGATGAACTTGTTCCAAGACTTTTTGTTGTTGTCTGACAAGTTCTGTATTAATACTTTGTTTGAGACGAAGCTGTAACTGATCCAATCGTTGTAAATAACCATCATATAAGCGTTCAGGTTGCCTGAAAATAACGGATTGACTTAGTACTTTTAATGCTTTTTCTTTCTTAGATAAAGTGTTTTGTACAGATGTAGCCATACGTCTCTCTTGATTCTTCAGATAAGTCAAAAGATCTAACTTAGTAACAGGAGTCGCTAGTTCTGCTGCAGCAGTTGGAGTTGCTGCTCTCTTATCTGCTACAAAATCTGACAAAGTAACATCCGTCTCGTGACCAACACTTGAAATGATCGGTAAACGCGATTCAAAAATAGCACGAACAACTATTTCCTCGTTAAAAGCCCAGAGATCCTCTATCGAGCCACCACCACGACCAATGATAAGTACATCTAGGTCATCACGTTCATTAGCTTTAGCAATGTTAAGGGCAATCTCCTCTGCCGCTCCTTCACCTTGAACCTTGGTAGGATATAAGATAATTTCCACACCAGGGAAGCGTCTGCTAACGGTTGTAATGATATCCTGGATAACAGCTCCACTACGACTTGTCACTACCCCGATACGGTTTGCAAACTGCGGAATTACTTGCTTAAAGCGGTCTTGAAAAAGCCCTTCCTCTGAAAGCTTCTTTTTCAGTTGCTCAAACTGAAGGGCAAGTGTGCCGACACCATCCGGCTCTGCCTTTTCAATAATAATTGAATAACTCCCACTTGGTTCATAGACTTGAACTCGGCCGACTACATTAATCTTCATGCCTTCTTCCAAGTCGAATCCAAGTTTCTGATAGATACCAGACCATATGGTTGCTTGGATAACAGCGCGATCATCTTTTAGAGAAAAGTATTGGTGAGTTGGACGCTTTCGAAAGTTAGAAACCTGACCAGTTAAATAGACCCTCTCCAAGTATGGGTCTTTATCGAATTTCATTTTTAAATACTTGGTCAAAGTTGTTACCGATAAATACTTTTCCATCTCAACCTCCTTCTTTCTCTAGTTTTTCCTGGGTATTATTATACCAAAAATATGCTTAAAAATCTCTATTTCCACTTGGAATGGCAAAAATACAGCTTGTTTGTACAAAAGTTTTGTCCCTTTCATATCCCTTGAATAAAGAAAAAACCCTTTGGATAAAATCCAAGGGGCTAAAAACGTTGTTAAATCAACGATTATTCTTTAAGGTTGTAGAATGATTTCAATCCACGGTATTCAGCTACTTCACCAAGTTGATCTTCGATACGAAGCAATTGGTTGTATTTAGCGATACGGTCAGTACGTGAAAGTGAACCAGTCTTGATTTGTCCTGCGTTTGTTGCAACTGCGATGTCAGCGATTGTTGAATCTTCAGTTTCACCTGAACGGTGTGATACAACAGCAGTGTAACCAGCTTCTTTCGCCATTTCGATAGCGTCGAATGTTTCAGTAAGAGTACCGATTTGGTTTACTTTGATAAGGATTGAGTTAGCAGCACCTTCTGCGATACCTTTTTCAAGGTATGAAGTGTTTGTTACGAAGAAGTCGTCACCAACCAATTGAACTTTACCACCAAGACGTTCAGTAAGAGCTTTCCAACCGTCCCAGTCGTTTTCGTCCATACCATCTTCGATAGTGATGATTGGGTATTTGTTTACCAATTCTTCAAGGTAGTCGATTTGTTCTGCAGCAGTACGTACAGCAGCTCCTTCACCTTCAAATTTAGTGTAGTCGTATACTTGACGTTCTTTATCGTAGAATTCTGATGAAGCACAGTCAAATCCGATAAATACGTCTTTACCTGGAACATAACCAGCAGCTTCGATAGCAGCAAGGATAGTTTCAACACCATCTTCAGTTCCTTCGAAACGAGGAGCAAATCCACCTTCGTCACCTACGGCTGTTTCAAGACCACGAGATTTAAGGATTTTCTTAAGAGCGTGGAAGATTTCAGCACCCCAACGAAGAGCTTCTTTGAATGTAGGTGCACCAGCAGGTACGATCATGAATTCTTGGAAAGCGATTGGAGCATCTGAGTGAGAACCACCGTTGATGATGTTCATCATTGGAGTTGGAAGAACTTTAGTGTTAAATCCACCAAGGTAGCTGTAAAGTGGGATTTCAAGGTAGTCAGCAGCAGCGCGAGCTACAGCGATAGACACACCAAGGATTGCGTTAGCACCCAATTTACCTTTGTTAGGAGTACCGTCAAGTGCGATCATAGCACGGTCGATAGCTTGTTGGTCACGTACATCGTAGCCGATGATTGCTTCAGCGATGATGTTGTTTACGTTGTCAACAGCTTTTTGTGTACCAAGACCACCGTAACGAGATTTGTCACCATCACGAAGTTCAACTGCTTCGTGTTCACCAGTAGAAGCTCCTGATGGAACCATACCACGTCCGAAAGCACCTGATTCAGTGTAAACTTCTACTTCAAGTGTTGGGTTACCGCGTGAGTCTAGGACTTCGCGAGCGTAAACATCAGTAATAATTGACATTTTTTACTCTCCTTTGAGTTAAATTTTTTACACCTCTATGATACATTAAAAAGAGACCTTTTTCAAGAAAAAACGTTATCTTTGTGCAAATTTTCCTTAAGTTGATAAAGTAATCGCTTTCTTTTTCCTTTTATCTTGAGACTTTTGTGATATACTATATTTATGACTGATCTATCTAAACAAATCCTAGAAAAGGCCAATGGTGGTCTTAAATTAAATCCTGATGAACAAAGACGTTTTCTCGGAACATTTGAAGAACGTGTCCTTGGCTATGCAGACCTTGAAACTGCCGATGATGATAAATTTCAAAAAGGATTTTCAACAATTTTAGAAACCTTTAAAAAAGAGACTGAACCTCTATTTGTCAAAATTTCTCCTCAGATTGAATTTGACAAACAAGTCTTTTATCTAAAAAAAGCCAAAGAAGCTGAATGTCAAGCAACCATCGTTTCTGAAAATCATAACTCTTCTCCTTTCGGCATGGTCATACACAGTGATAGTCCTGTTCAAACCCAAGAAAAAGACCTTAAAAAGGCCTTTTCTGACTTATGGCAAGAGAAAGAGACGAAAGCTCCTACTTCTTTTTGGAAAAAATGGTTTGGTTAACTCTATCTCAAAGACATGATCCGAGCAATACTTGCAGCTGTATTTTCTAAATAAACAGCTGCATTTTTTAAACTATCTTCTAATGGTTCGCTTTTTTCTAGTATAGAAAAAGCAGCGATGATATTCTCAAATGGTAAAGGAGGTAAATCCTCAGCTAAACTACCACACATAGCAATAACCGGAACACAATTTGGTGTTCTTTTTGCTACACCGATTGGAGCCTTGCCTGAAAAACTTTGAGAGTCTAATCTACCTTCACCAACAATAACTAGATCTGCATCTGCGACCTGTTCATTGAAGTTTATCAAATCCAAACAAGTTTGTATTCCAGAAACAATCTCTGCATCAGCAAAGGCACACAAACCCGCAGCAATTCCACCACCAGCACCACTACCTTCTAATTTTAAAATTTCAGGTGCAACTTTGTTGTAAAAGTTTTCAATAGCAATATCAACATCTTGGAATTTAGCTGGTTCCAACCCTTTTTGCTTCCCGAATGTATAGGTGGCGCCGTGAGGTCCACATAGGGGATTAGTTACATCTGCAAGTATTTTTATATGTACATCAGAAGGAATTTGAAGCACTCCCTCCTTCGAAATTTTCCTGATATCAAATAGAGATTGACCATTTGCTTGAACTACATTTCCGTTTTCATCATAAAACTGATAACCAAGTCCAGAAGCAATACCAATGCCTCCATCGTTACTAGCAGTTCCACCGACACCGATGTAGATATCTTTTATACCTTGCTCTATTAAATATAGAATCAGCTGTCCAATTCCCTTTGTTTGAATCTCAAGTGGATTTCGTTTTTCATAAGGTATCTTAGCAAGGCCCACCAAATCAGCAACTTCAAATAGAGCTAGTTGACCTTTTTGAAAATAGGGCATTTGAACCTCATCACCAAAAGATCCTGTTACCTGACTTGTATGTTCTTCAAGACCTAAAGAATTATTTATAGCAGCAACGGTTCCTTCTCCTCCATCGCCTACAGGCAAAAGTACACATTCTGAATCAGGCAGAGCTTTTTTAAAGCCCCGTTTTATAGCTTCAGCCACTTGGTTAGCAGGGAGACTCTCCTTAAAAGAGTCAGGTGCAATAATAATTTTCATCTTGATTTCTCTTTCTATCTAAAGGAAGTCTATCATTTCCAAAACTTTCCCAAAATCTCTCTCATCTACCTGAAGATTTATTTCCTTTTTCACAATATCCTTGGCACAAAAGGCTATACCAAGTCCTGCACTTTTAAGCATTTTTAAGTCATTAGCTCCATCACCGATAGCTATCGTACTCTCGAAAGGTACCTCTAATTGATCAGCCCATCTTACTAGAGTTTCTTCTTTAACTTCTCTAGTGATGACTGGACTAGACAGATTTCCAGTTAAATACCCATCTTTGGTTTCTAGTTGATTAGCAGCAAATAATGATATTCCTAAATCCTTTGCTAATCTATCTACGATAGTGGTAAATCCACCTGATACTAAACCGACTTCTATCTGGTTTTCTTGAAGAACTTTAATAAACTTAGCAGCGTTTTTACTAAGGTGAAGTTCATGATAAATCTTATCAAAAACATTGATAGAGAGTCCTTTAAGAAGGGAAACACGTTTTTTCAAACTTGATTCAAAGTCTAATTCCCCTCTCATCGCTTGAGCTGTTAGCTGAGCTACTTCTTTTTCACAATCTGCCTCTTTCCCCAATAAATCAATTACCTCTTCTTCTATCAAGGTCCCATCAACATCTAGTATACAAAGTCCTCTAGCTTTATTCATCTATCTTCCTTACTCTCATCATCTCAAAAAATCGTATGAAAACTTCATACGATTTTAACTATTTAGTTTGCTAAACTGTGATACAAATCAAGGTAAGACTGACAAGCTGTATCCCAAGAGAAGTCACATTCCATAGCTTGAACTTGAAGATTTTTCCAAACATCTGGATGATTATAGTAAACATCCAAGGCAGTTTGTAGAGCCCAGTTAAGCCAATATGGAGTCAAGTTATCAAAACTAAATCCTGTACCTGTTCCTTCAATTGGGTTGAACGGTTGAACAGTATCTCTCAACCCCCCTACTTCGTTAACAAGAGGTAAAGTACCATAACGCATAGCCATCATTTGAGAGAGTCCACATGGTTCAAAGCGACTTGGCATAAGGAAAATATCGCTTGCTGCATAAATTTCTTGTGCGAGTTTCACATCAAAAGTAATATTAGCAGATAATTTGTCTGGGAATACTTGACCAAACCATGCGAAGGCTTGTTCAAAACCAGGATCACCTGTACCCAAGAGAACAATTTGAACGTCTTCTTGAAGCATGCGATGCAAACCTTCAACAACGACATCAAAACCTTTCTGTCTTGTCAAACGCGACACAATACCAATCATTGGAACATCGGGACGAACTGGAAGACCAACTTTTTCTTGAAGTTTAGCTTTATTCTGAGCTTTTCCTGATAGATCAGACTTGTTAAAATGGTAATCCAACAAAGGATCCGTTTCTGGATTATATAGATCTGTATCGATTCCATTTACAATACCAGAAACCTTACCAGACTCCATTCGAAGAATTTGATCCAGACCACATCCAAACTCTGTTGTCATGATTTCATAAGCATAGCTTGGTGATACAGTAGATACACGATCTGCATAGAGGATACCAGCCTTCATCCAGTTTAGGCAGTCATTCCAGCGAACTGTACCATCCGCATAGCGTTCGAACCCCACTCGGAACAAGTCCCAAAGCATACCTTCAGAGAATTGCCCTTGGAATTCCAGGTTGTGGATTGTTAAGACAGTCTTAATGTTTTGATAGGCCTGGATCCATCTGTATTTTTCCTTCAACAAGAAAGGAATCATAGCTGTATGATAATCATGAGCATGAAGAACATCAGGAATAAATCCAATACGCTCCATAGCCTCCAGAGCCGCAAGTTGGAAGAAGGCAAAACGTTCACCATCATCGAAATCACCATACACATGACCACGGAAGAAATAATACTGGTTGTCAATAAAGTAGAAGGTAACACCATTTAAAACAGTCTTCTTAATGCCACAAAATTGTCTACGCCAACCAACGTATACTTCAAATTGGAGAACATCTTCAATTTGATCACCAAACTTGGCTTCCACCATGTCATAGTATGGCAGGATAACAGCAACTTCATGACCAGCTTTAACTAATGATTTTGGAAGAGCCCCGATAACATCTCCCAAGCCACCTGTTTTAGAGAAAGGGGCTCCTTCGGCTGCTACAAATAAAATTTTCATGAAAGAATGTCCTCTGTTATTTTTTCACCTTTTTTGATGACAACAGGATTTTCTGCTGTACCACGAATAACAACTCCATCAGCTACTTCAGCACCCTTATCAATAATTGCATACTCAACTTGAGCGCCTTCACCAATGACAACACGAGGGAAAATAATAGACTCTTTAACTAAGCTATCTTTATGAATTTGAACATTACGAGAAATAACTGAACGAACAACTTTACCTTCGACAATACTACCAGAAGCAAACTGCGAAGTATTTACTTCACAACCAGGTGCATAATAAGTTGGTTCTTCGTTTTTCACCTTTGTATGAATCTTTTGATTTGGAGAGAACAAAGAGTAGAATTTATGCTGATCAAGCATATCAATATTGGCTTGGTAGTAGGTTTCTACAGAATGAATATTTGCCAAATAGCCAGTATACTCGTAGGCAAAAGCACCTTCTTTAGCTGCCAAATCACGAAGAACATAGCGAAGTTTTTCGGGGTGTTCTTTCTGAGCTTCTTCTTCCAGACGTTCAATCAACCATTGAGTATCTACAACAAAGATATCCGTTGACATGTTGTAGTATTCTTGTTCAGCTTTTTTATCGAAGAGTTTGTGAGAGAGCACGTGGTCAGTTTCATCAATATCTAGGATAGCATTTACTTCTGAAATATCCTTTTTAGGTAGTTTCTTATAAACAACCGTAATAGGAGATTTTGTAGTATTATGCAAATGGAAAACCTGAGTAAGATCAATATTTACCAAAACGTCACAGTTCAAGGAAACCGTTTGGTTAGATCCAGAACGTTTTAAATAAGTCAAGAGTTGTTGATAATACTCTTTACCAACAGTACTACTTTCCACACGAGTATTGTAGATTCCAAGATAGTAGTGGCTAAGAAGGGTATTCAAGCCCCATTCACGTCCTGAACGAATGTGGTCAAATACAGAGCTGATGTTATCTTGTTGGAAGATTCCAAAGACACTTCGAACACCAGCATTTGCTAAACTTGAGAGTGGGAAGTCAATCAAACGATACTTTCCTCCAAATGGCAAACTTGCCACTGGACGGTTACTTGTCAAGGTTGACATATCATGGAAACCAACGGTATTTCCTAAAATCGCTGAATATTTATCAATCTTCATCTGTTGCTACCCCCACTACTTCGTTATATCCGACTACTTGTACTTCTTCTGTACCATCAATTTCAACACCATCGGCAATAATTGCACCTTCACCGATGATTGCACGTGTAATTTTAGCACCTCTACCGATAACTGCTCCACTCATGATGACAGAATCAACAACTTCTGCTCCCTTACGAACTTGAGCAGCTGTAGAAAGAATGGAATGTTTTACAGTACCATTCACGTAACATCCATCTACTACTAGAGAGTCTTCTACTTGAGCAAATTCTCCAAGGTAGTTTGGTGGAGCGATAAGGTTACGAGAATAAATTTTCCATTGACGATTTCGGCTATCTAGAGCATTTTCTGGAGAGATGTATTCCATATTTGCTTCCCAAAGAGATTCGATTGTACCAACATCCTTCCAGTATCCATTAAATTCATAAGCATAGACACTTTCACCTGTCTCAAGATAATTTGGAATAACATTCTTTCCGAAATCAGACATATCTAGGTTAGCCTTTTCAGCAGCAACTAGCATGTTGCGAAGTCGTTTCCAGTCAAAGATATAAATCCCCATTGATGCCTTGGTTGATTTTGGTTGGGCAGGTTTTTCTTCGAATTCAACAATGCGATTATTAGCATCTGTATTCATGATACCGAAACGACTAGCTTCTTTTAGTGGTACATCCAAAACAGCTACTGTCAAGCTGGCATTGTTATCCTTGTGTGATTGGAGCATATCATCATAGTCCATCTTGTAGATATGGTCTCCTGAAAGAATCAAAACATACTCAGGATTAATGCTATCGATATAGTCGATGTTTTGGTAAATAGCGTGACTTGTACCTTCGAACCAACGATTTCCTTCACTTGCAGAGTAAGGTTGAAGGATAGAAACACCTGAATCAATTACATCAAGACCCCAACTAGAACCATTACCAATGTGGCTGTTGAGAGCTAGTGGTTGATACTGTGTAATAACCCCAACATTATGGATACCAGAGTTGGCACAGTTAGAAAGAGCAAAGTCAATGATACGATAGCGCCCACCAAATTGCACAGCAGGTTTTGCAATGCTTTGAGTGAGTTTACCGAGACGAGTTCCTTGCCCACCGGCAAGGATTAAAGCTAGCATTTCATTCTTCATTTTCTACTCCTTTTTGAGATTTATTTGATTCTTTTTTAGCGGGTTTCAAGCGGCGTTTGATTTTCCAGATACTTGCCCCCAAAGCTGGCAAGGTAAAGGTCAAAGTCTGCTCATAATCCTTCCATAATCCTTCTTGAGTTTGAACAGTTTGATTGTGTTCTTTCCAAACACCTCCCCATTGTTCCAACTCTGTATTCCAAATTTCTTCATACACACCTGCAACTGGTAGTCCAATTGTGAAATCAGGACGTTCAACCGGTGCCATATTAAAGACACAGACTAGCATCTCACCTTTCTTTCCTTTACGAATAAAGGAAAGAACACTCTGATCTCTATTATCTGCATCGATAATTTCAATTCCATCATAGCTTGTATCAATTTCCCAAAGACAACGGTGTTCCTTATAAAGTTGATTCAACTGAGATGTGAAGTATTTCATCTTGGCATTCATTGGATCTTCAAGGTTTGACCATTCTAATTGCTCTTCTGATTTCCACTCTAAGAATTGACCGAATTCGCTACCCATAAAGAGCAATTTCTTACCAGGGTGACAAATTTGATAAGTATAAAGATTTCTAAGGCCTGCAAATTGATTATAGCGATCCCCCCACATCTTATGCATCATACTCTTCTTACCATGTACAACCTCATCATGTGAGAATGGTAGGAGATAATTTTCATTAAATACATACATAAAACTGAAGGTTACAAGGTTAAAATCATACTTGCGGTAAATTGGATCTTCTTCGTAGAAACGTAAGATATCATTCATCCAGCCCATGTTCCACTTGTAGTCAAATCCAAGACCACCCATCTCTTTCGGACCTGTTATTTTAGTTGCCGAAGAGCTTTCTTCTGCAATCATCATGACATCAGGGTGAGCTAGCTTAATAACAGTATTTAAACGTTGAAGGAAATAATAGCCTTCGTAGTTAAGATTTCCACCGTCTTTATTTGGTGTCCAAGGTGCATTATCATAATCAAGATAAAGGATATTACTTACGGCATCTACACGGATACCATCTAAATGATAAAAATCAATCCAGAACTTAATGCTAGAAATTAGGAAAGATTGTACTTCGTTTTTCCCTAAGTCGAAGTTTAATGCCCCCCAACCATAGTTATGAGCTTTGTTATGGTCTTGATATTCAAAAGTCGGAGTTCCATCATAGTAGGCTAAGGAATCATCATTGATTGTGAAGTGACCTGGAACCCAGTCCACGATAACACCTATATTGTTTAAGTGACACTCCTCAACAAAGTCTTGAAACTCTTCTGGTCTTCCGTAAGAATGTTCTAAACCGAAATATCCCATAAGTTGATAACCCCAACTCAAACCTAGCGGGTGAGCCATCAAAGGCATAAACTCAATATGAGTGTAGTTCATTTCAACTAAGTAAGGAATCAACTCTTCTTTTAATTGAGCAAAACTATATGGAGTTCCATCTGGATTTCGTTTCCACGAACCAGCGTGTGCTTCGTAAATATTAACTGGCCTTTCGAAGAATCCCAAACGTTTTCTACGAGCTAACCAAAGTCCATCCTTCCATTTCTTTTCTGGAATTTCTGTTAGAACAGCCCCTGTACCTGGACGTACTTCATACCGAACAGCTAAAGGATCAATCTTCATAAGCTGATGACCGTTAGCCCGTGTGATATGATATTTATAAATCTGACCTTCTTGGGCAAAAGTTGTAAAAACTTCCCAAACTCCAGATTCGTTTCGAACCATAGGGATTTGATTTTCAACCCAATTCGTGAAATCACCGACTAGATGAACAGCCTGCGCATTTGGAGCCCAAACTCGGAATGTGTAACCCCATTCCCCGTCTTTCTCCTCACGATGTGCGCCCAAATAGTGCTGAAGATGGAAATTTTCGCCTGTTGTAAAAGTTCTTAAAGCTTCTAATGTATCCATAAATCCCCCTTTATATTGTAAGCGTTTTCTATATTTCTATTATACTATCTTTTAAGAAAACTTTCAACCAATTTCCGAATTATCATAAATATTTTTTAGAAAATCTTCAAGTAATTATCTTGACATTTCTTAAATTTTCAGTATTTATTGATATTCTACCTTGATAAAAGTTTTTGAATCATTAAATCACTTACAATATTTTTTTCAATGCTAATTTTGCAAAATAGATACTTAAAAAACTTAACGTTATTTTCATGAATCAAACTTTTTGTTCGGATAAAGTATCTTAAGTACAATTTTATCAAATTTTCTGAAATTTTCAACTATTTTTGGTAATATTCCCATATTTTTTATTAGGACAAATTTATATATAAAAAAACTCAAGATTAATCTTGAGTTTTATTTTTTTAAACTAAAACATTCATGACTGCTACACTCACATTATCAAGAGTGTTTTCTTGGTTTGAACGACTATTAGTGATTCGCATTTCAAGGTTTCCCGCATTTTCATAATAGTGGGATTCTCCTTTAGCATTAAAGACCACTAAGTAATGCTCGTCATCTTCCTGAATTTCATAGACAATCCATCCACTATTTTCAATAGCTGTGTGAACAAAGACGTGACGGTATACTTCCTCGTATGTAGGGTATGAAAAGGCACTACTCTTTGTTTTAAGACCTATAATCTGACGAATAAATTCTATGCTTTCTTGACGCTCATTGATTAAGTCCCAGTCTACCTGGTTAACGGCGTCTGGAGCATTGTAACTGTTCATGGCACGTTCGCGATCATCATGAGTCAACTCACCGTTTTCACCTGTAGGAACCAGTTTGGTACGTCCAAACTCTTGACCAAGTTCCATAAAGGAGATACCTTGCATTAGAAGATTCATTGCAGTTGCTGTTTCTACCTTTTTCATGATACTTGCTTGGTCTTCTGTTGGATGAAGTGTCGCTAATAAATCATGCAAGTTATAGTTATCATGGGCTTCTACATAGTTGACAACCTGGTTAGGGCTTAGATAAGAGCCTAGTTCACGACTACCAAGGATAGCTTTGGCAACAATTGGTTCAGTGGCAGCACCACTTACGAAGCCTGATTTGATATCACCATAAACTTCAGCACCCTTAACCGCATTACGTTGATCATCATTGAAAAATCCAATATTAGGTAACTGATAGGCATTGTCTTTCTTAGCCTTATCGTAAGGTGCTAGACCAGTACCCATATCCCAACCTTCTCCATAAAGGATGATTTTAGGATCGACTTCATCCATAGCCCAACGAATCATCTGCATAGTTTTAATGTCATGGATTCCCATCAAGTCAAAGCGGAAACCATCGATATTAAACTCATTCACCCAATAGAGTAGTGAATCAATCATGTACTTACGAAACATTTCGTGTTCACTAGCAGTCTCGTTTCCTACACCAGTACCATTTTGATAACTTCCATCGCGGTTCATTCGGTAATAATAGTCTGGAACCGTTGTTTGGAATGGGGCATCAACAGTTGAAAACGTATGGTTGTACACCACATCCATAATGACGCCAATTCCAGCATCATGATAAGCTTGAATCATCGTCTTCAAATCGCGGATGACTTGACCTGGATCATTTGGATTCGTAGACATGCTGGTTTCTGGTGCATTGTAATTTTGTGGATCATAACCCCAGTTGTAGGTCACATTTCCATCTGCATCATACTCTTTGTGACGATCAGCAATTGGTTGCAGTTGAACATAGTTCACACCAAGTTCTTTGATGTAGTCAAATGCAGTAGACTGACCATATTTGTTGACAGTTCCAGTTTGGGCAGCACCTAAGAAAGTACCTCTTAATTCTGGAGCAACACCTGAAGTTTCAGACTTAGTCAAGTCACGAATGTGCATTTCGTAAACAACAGCTTGACAAGGATTTTCCAATCGCCAAGTTGCTTCCGTTCCATTCTTAACTTCAAAACCTTCAACTTGACGTTCTTTTTCTGAAAGGATTGCTGAACGTTTGCCATTTGGACTTGTCGCAATGGTATATGGATCGCGGGTCAATGATTGATGATGTGGAAAATCAATCTGATATTGATAGGCACGACCTGCAAGACTTTCAGGAATTGTCAAATTCCAAACGCCAATTGTATTATCCTTGTGACTATAGGAATAACTATTTCCACGTTTCATCTCATACGTTTTTAGGATAGGAGCGTCATTGCTTGCTGATTCATAGACTACAACTTGTACAGTTGTTGCTGTTGGCGACCAAAGTTTAAAGCTTGTTTCTTCTTCGGAAACCTTGCATCCCAGTTCTCCTTGGTAACCCCAGTGGTGATCAAAGCTAGCACTGTTAATCGCTTTATCAAAAGCAAATGGATTTTGATCTTTATAGTGTGGACTTGCAATAGCTGGATTTTCAGAATAATAAACAGTGTCATCTCCATCTAAAATCCAAACTTCCGTTAGAAGTGGATAATAATTAAATCGGATAGGGTATTCTTTGGTAACTCCATCTTTTTCAACTGTAAACACCATTTGTTCAAGAGGTGTTTCACTTGATTGAGTAAATGACAACTTCTCTCCAAAGTATTCTTCCTCTTTAACAAATTCTACTGAATCAGCTGACCCCTTACTAAAGTTGCAATTCTGATATGCTCCATCCTTACGATGATAATGAATAAGTACAGGATAATTGTACATAGTTCTCCCTAATTTCTAATTGTTAAATTTTTATAAAAAATAGTATCTTTTTTTCTCGTTGAACACAGGAATCTAAACTGTTCATATAAGCTAGTAGTGTATATTGTTTACAAACTCTCCAACCAAGCTTCATCTCGAATCTCAATTCCAAGTTCTTGTGCTTTTTGCAGTTTACTTCCTGCATCTGCTCCTGCTACCACAAGGTCAGTCTTCTTCGATACACTACCCGTTACCTTGGCTCCAAGATTTTCGAGTTTACTTTTAGCTTCCGAGCGAGTAAGACGTTCAAGTTTTCCTGTCAATACGACTGTTAAACCCGATAAGGCTGCATCTGCTGCAACGACCTGTCCTTTGTAGTCTAGATTAACATCTAATTCTTTCAATTCTCTTAAAAGGATTTTAGCGCCCTCAGTCTCAAAATAAGATTGGAGACTTTGAGCAATGACACTTCCCAAACTTTCAATGCCTGCAACTTCTTCAGGACTTGCTTGAGCCAGTGTTTCGATTGAATGGAAATGTTGTAAGAGTAACTGACTTGCCTTGCTTCCAACATGACGAATTCCTAACCCAAATAAGAGTTTTTCGGAAGAATTTTCTTTAGAAGCTTGAATAGCCTGATAAAGTTTTTGAGCCGATTTCTCCTTGATGCCGTCTAACAAGAGAAAATCTTCAATCGTCAATCGATATATATCTGCAACATCTTTAACTAAATTGGCAGCAAATAATTTTTCTACAACAGATGGTCCGAGGCCAGAGATATTCATGGCATCACGGGATGCAAAGTGTATTAAACCTTCTTTAATCTGAGCTGGACAACGTGGGTTTATACAACGAAGAGCAACCTCATCTTCAAAGTGTAACAGCTTGCTCTCACAACTTGGACAGTTTGTTGGTATATCTAGTTTCTCCTCAGACACACGCTTTGATTCTACGACACGTAGAACGGCTGGAATGATATCTCCTGCCTTATAAACGATAACAGTATCATCCTTGCGGATATCCTTTTCAGCGATATAGTCAACATTATGAAGCGTTGCACGACTAACTGTTGTACCTGCCAATTGCACTGGAGTAAGATTGGCAGTCGGAGTTACGACACCAGTTCGTCCTACTGTCCAATCAACAGAAAGCAGTTTTGCTTCTTTTTCTTCTGCAGGGAACTTATAAGCGACTGCCCACTTAGGCGCTTTAACTGTAAAACCAAGTTGCTCTTGACCAGCTAGGTCGTTGACCTTAATCACGACACCGTCGATATCATAAGGCAACTGGTCTCTTTCTTGACCTACTTCTTGGATAAACTCCCAAACCTCATCCATGCTGAGCGCTAATAGGCGTTTAGGATTGACAACAAAGCCCAACTGTTCCAGATGATTTAAAACCTTCTCTTGGCTGTCTCTAGTTGAAGGGCTTGCTTCTTGATAGAGGAAAGTTGCAAGATTACGTTTGGCTACTACTGCTGTATCTAACTGGCGAAGAGTACCTGCAGCAGCATTTCGTGGATTGGCGAATTCAGGCTCGCCGTTTTCTTGACGGGCTTGGTTAACTTGATCAAATGATGCTCTCGGCATGTAACATTCACCACGAACAGTGATATCTAATTTTTCTGGTAAGGATAAAGGAATGTCTTTCACTCGTTTAAGATTTTCTGTGATATTTTCACCAATAGATCCATCACCACGAGTCGCACCAGCAACAAAAATTCCCTGCTCATAAGTCAAGGAAATCGATAGTCCATCAATCTTCAACTCACAAATATAAGTGACATCATCTAATTCCTTACGAACCCGCGCATCAAAAGCATCGAGTTCTTCACGTGAAAAAGCATCCTGCAAACTATAGAGAGGATACTGATGACTATATTTTTCAAATCCATCTAGAATCTTACCTCCGACGCGATGGGTCGGACTTTCTGGTAAGACTTGGTCCGGATGAGCTTTTTCTAACTCGACCAATTCACGATAAAGACGGTCATACTCACTATCAGATACAGATGGGTTATCACTTGTATAATACTCTGTCGCATAGCGATTGAGCAACTCAACGAGCTCTTTCATTCTTTCATTCATAAAACCATTTTACCATAAAAAGGACTATAGAAACAATACTCAAGCTCTAAAAAAGAAAATGAGAAGGATATTTCTATCCTTCTCATTTATTTTTATTTTTTACGGTTCAAAATAGCGTTCAAAATGATGGCCACTGTACTTGCAATGACGATACCATTTGAGAAGAACATTTGTAATTCAGTCGGTAAAGTATTGAAGAGATTGCTTCCGTTCAATCCAACCCCAGCAGAAATAGACACTGCTGCAATGAGGAAATTATGTTCATTGTGCTCAAAGTCTACACGAGCCAAGATTTGCATCCCTTGGAGAGACACGAAACCGAACATGACGAGCATAGCTCCACCTAGAACAGGACTAGGAATAATCTGTGCCAAGGCTCCAAACTTAGGCAAGAGACCGAGCAAGATGAGGAATCCTGCTGCGTAGTAGATTGGTAGACGTGTACGAATACCTGAAAGTTTCACCAAACCTACGTTTTGTGAAAATCCTGTATAAGGGAAGGTATTGAAAAGTCCACCAAGTAAAACAGCGAGACCTTCAGCACGATAACCATTACGAAGACGAGTGCTATCAATTGGATCTTTAGTAATATCAGAAAGAGCAAGATATACACCTGTTGATTCTACCATTGATACAGTAGCGATGATACACATCATGACAACAGATGAAATCTCAAATTGTGGAGCACCGAAGTAGAATGGAGTTGGGATATGAACAAGTGGAGCTTCTGCTACTGGAGAAAAATCAACCAAGCCCATAGTTGCAGCGATAATCGTACCGGCAATCAAACCAATCAATATCGAAATAGATTTGATAAATCCTTTTGTAAAGATATTAACCAAAAGAATAATGAGAACAGTAAGCATTGCCAAGGCTAAACTTTGACCGGTTGGTTTTTCTACGTTATTTCCCATATTTCCAATAGCAACTGGAATCAAGGTCAATCCGATAGTTGTGATAACAGAACCAGTTACGATAGCAGGGAACAGATTGGCAACCTTAGAAAAGATACCTGAAATCAGGATGACATAAATCCCTGATGCAATCAAGGCTCCAAACATAGCACCACTACCATGACTCTGACCAATCATGATAAGAGGAGCAACAGACTGGAAGGCTACACCAAGAACAATAGGCAAACCAACACCGAAGTGTTTATTGAGTTGTAATTGTAAGAGAGTTGCAACCCCACACATAAAGATATCTGTTGAGATAAGGTAGGTCAACTGTTGAGCTGAATACCCCAAAGCACTTGCAATCATGATTGGTACTAGGATTGAACCTGAATACATGGCTAGCAAGTGTTGCAAACCAAGAACGGCCGCCTGTGAGTGTTTTTCTTGTTGTTTCATTAGATGTCTGCCTCCTTGAAGATAACTTTTCCATTTTCAAAACGCTCTAATCGCGCTAGTGATACTACTTGATGACCTGATTTTTCTAACAGTTGACGGCCATCTTGGAAGGATTTTTCAATCACAATTCCGATGGCTTCAACTCTAGCACCAGCTTGCTCGATAATCTGAATCAGCCCTTTAGCTGCTTGGCCATTTGCCAAGAAATCATCGATAATCAATACTTTATCTTCAGGAGATAAGAATTTCCCTGCAATAGATACGGTACTAGTTACTTGTTTCGTGAAAGAATAAACTTCAGCAGTCAAAATTCCTTCATTCATCGTAATATTTTTTGCCTTTTTAGCAAAAATCATAGGTACATTTAATTGCTCTGCCACATATAAGGCTGGGGCAATCCCAGATGCTTCAATGGTTACTACTTTTGTAATGCCAGCATTTTTAAAATGCTCTGCAAAAGTACGAGCAATCTCACGCATTAACTTATAATCAACTTGGTGAGTCAAGAAGGAATCCACCTTAAGAATATTCTCAGCTAGAATATTCCCATCTTTTAAAATACGTTCCTCTAGTAATTTCACATTAACCTCCGAAATAAAAAGGGACTTACAACGTAAGTCCCTTGGAAAGATTGAAACAGATAGCCTGCTTCTTTTTATCTCTCTTCGACTTACTCATTGTTAGGTATTTACGGTACCTTGTAGAAACGCCACGCCTATTCATGGCATAAATAAGTAATGATATTTTTTAGTGAGCATCTCCATTCCAGATAGAGTTCTTCACAATCACATAATCTACATGTCTAAGATCAGCTACCTTTCGACCTCCAGCATAAGAAATCGAACTTTGCAAATCTTGTTCCATCTCAGTTAGGGTATCTTGTAAATGTCCTTTGGCAGGAAGAAGAATTTTCTTACCTTCAACATTCTTATAGGCACCTTTTTGGTATTCTGAAGCAGAACCATAGTATTCTTTAAATTGTTTACCATCGACTTCGACAGTTTTACCAGGGCTTTCGATATGGCCTGCAAATAAAGAACCAATCATAACCATACTTGCACCGAAGCGGATTGACTTGGCAATATCTCCGTGTGTACGGATACCACCATCGGCAATAATCGGTTTACGAGCAGCTTTCGCACACCAGCGAAGGGCAGCTAACTGCCAACCACCAGTACCAAAACCGGTTTTGACCTTAGTGATACATACTTTACCTGGACCGATTCCGACCTTAGTAGCATCTGCACCAGCATTTTCAAGTTCACGAACAGCTTCTGGAGTACCAACGTTACCAGCGATGACAAAGGTATCTGGCAATTCTTTCTTGATGTGCTGAATCATTGAAATCACACTGTCTGCATGACCATGAGCAATATCAATAGTAATGTACTCTGGAGCATCTTCCTTTAATTGACTAACAAAGTCATACTCATAATCTTTAACACCAACAGAAATAGAAGCAATCAAGCCCTTATCATGCATGCGTTTCACAAAAGGGATGCGTCCAGCTTCATCGAAGCGATGCATGATATAGAAATAACCACCTTTTGCAAGTTGTTCAGCAACATCTTCATCTAGGATTGTTTGCATATTTGAAGGAACAACTGGTAATTTAAAGGTGTGCTTCCCGAGTGTCACTTGTGTATCGGCTTCAGCTCGGCTTTTAAGGACACACTTGTTAGGAATTAGCTGAATATCTTCATAGTCAAAGATCGGAAATTCGTTTAACATTTCGATGTCTCGTTTCTTTTATAATGACCTACCTATGCTTTCGCATCACTACGCCTTTTCCGACGTTTCCTCTAACGATTATAAACTAAGGTAAAGTTTTTGTCAATTATTTTGAAACCTAAAATTTATAACGTTCGGGTTTTACTGATTGTTTCATTAAAAATAGAGAGTTTATGAACTCTCTATTATCTGTTTTATCTTAATAATACTCACCTTGACGATAATCCCATGAGTTAAAGGTATCTGATAGATGCATCATGATTTTATCAATATCCAGTCCTTTACGGATCACAACTGGAGCTGGTGAGATTGAACGTGCTCCACCTTGTTCTGGTATGAGTTTGCCATCCTTATCAACCATAGACACCATCACACCTTGTTCGTATCGTGTTTCAACTGTTTTGTCTGGTTGGATAGATGCAACATAGTCGTCTGCTTCGATGACAAGATCCACTGCTCCTTCGATACGCTCTCCGATTCCTTCAACCTTACCTCGGTTTCCTTTTCCAGACGGGTTAGCTGATGAGGCGTAAACCATCTTACCTTCTTCCCAAAGTTTGGCAGCTAATTGTTCACCAGCTTTCCCAAACTTGATAACAAAACAGCTAGTTCCACGCACATCGGTCATGAGTTCTTCACGACCATCACCGTAAGCTTTCAATTTTTCAAAGGCTTCTGGTTTCCATGGAAGGATACAACCAAGAAGAATGTCTTCATCCCAATGTTTTTGATAGAAGGCTTCAATTTCTGGGTTGAGTTGTGCTAAAGCGCGAAGTTCATCCATACTTCCACAAAGTACAACACCTGGTTTGTTACGGTTACGCTCTTTAGCTTCAAATTTGCGTTCAAGGCCTGCCTTATCGCTAGTCATGATGATGTAACCAACTTTTGTAGGGCAAACGATACATCCGCCCTCACCTTTTAAAATGTCATAGCCTTCTTGTGAAAGTGTCCCGTTCCATTGAATGTGTTTTGTCATAGTTCTATTTCCTTTTCTATTTTTTCTAATCCTGCCAGTAGGCTGGGCGTTGTTTTTCATAAGCAGCAATCAAGTCTTCATACTGCAAGGTAATACCGATATCATCCAAGCCATTTAAGAGCTTGTGTTTCCACTCGCTATCAATTTCAAAGGAGAATTCTCCAATAGGTGAGATGATTTTTTGTTGTTCCAAGTCAACCGTCACTTGATCGCTTGGTTGAAGCTGGGCGAGTTTTTCTCTAACTTCCCTAGGTTTAATAATAGGCAACATACCATTATTGAGTTCATTATTGTAATGAATATCTCCAAAAGATCCTGCAATTACGACCTTAAAGCCGTAGTCTGCCAGTGCCCAAGCTGCGTGTTCCCTCGAAGAACCAGCCCCGAAATTATCTCCTGTGATGAGAATACTGGCTTTGCGATATTCAGGTCGGTTAAAGACAAAGTCTGGATCCTCAGCATACTGATCATCCAGATAACGCCAAGCATACATGAGGTATTTTCCAAAACCTTTCTTATCAATCAACTTGAGAAACTGTTTAGGTAGGATTTGGTCGGTATCGATATTATCATTCATAAGAGGAACCGTTGTTCCTGTATAAACTGTAAATTTTTCCATATCCTCTCCTTACTGGGCTTCTGGCATTTGACGAACGTCTACAAAACGTCCTGCGATAGCTGCTGCAGCTGCCATTGCTGGACTACAAAGATGAGTCTTCGCTCCAAATCCCTGTCTATCTTCAAAGTTACGATTGCTAGTTGAGGCACAGTGGACACCATCAGGTACCTTGTCAGGATTCATCCCTAGACACATAGAGCAACCTGGATCTCTCCACTCAAAGCCAGCATCTTGGAAAATCTTATCCAAGCCCAACTTTTCAGCAGCTCGCTTGACTGGTCGAGAACCCGGTACCACGATAGCCGTCAAATTTGGAGCGATCTTCTTCCCTTCTACAAACCGAGCCGCCAGTTGCAAATCACTAAGTCTAGCATTGGTACAAGAACCGATAAAGACATAGCCTAGTTGGATATCTGCTGGCTTTTGACCTGGTTGTAAATCCATGTAATGATAAGCACGTTCATCATTCATATCCTTTATTTCTGGGAATCTACTATCAAAGTCAACGCCCATTGCGGGATTAGTTCCCCAAGTCACCATAGGTGCTAATTCAGAAACATCCATACGAATCACCTTGTCATAAACAGCATCGTCGTCGCTAACGAGCCTTTTCCAATCGGCTACTGCTGCATCAAAATCCTTTGGAACACACTCACGTCCCTTTAGATAGTCATAGGTGGTTTGGTCTGGATTCATGATTCCCATCTTTGATCCAAACTCGATAGACATATTGCAGATGGTCATTCGCTCTTCCATACTAAGTGCATCAATCGCTTGACCACGATACTCAACTACGTAGCCAACACCACAAGCAACACCGTACTTGGCAATCAAGGCTAAAATGAAGTCCTTAGAATAAACTCCCTTTTGAGGAACTCCAGTGAATTCCACCAACATCTTCTTGGGTTTAACCTGCCAAATGGTTTGCGTAGCAAATACGTGCTCGACTTCACTGGTTCCAATCCCAAAGGCAATCGCTCCAAAAGCTCCATGAGTTGCTGTATGGCTATCACCACAGACGATGAATTTTCCTGGTTGTGTTCGTCCTGTTTCTGGTCCAACCATGTGAACAATGCCCTGTTTTTCAGAACCATGAGCCGCATGCTCAATCCCAAACTCCGCAACATTTTCTGCCAACTTATCAATTTGAGCCTTGGAAATCACATCCCGAATATCGTAAATATTAACTGTTGGAACATTGTGGTCAAAGGTACCAAATGTTAAATCTGGCCTCCTCAATCTTCTCCCTGCATCTCGTAATCCTTGAAAAGCTTGAGGACTGGTCACTTCATGGATGTAGTGCTGATCCACATACATGAGTTGCGGTTGTCCCTCTTCTCCTGTGATTACATGGAGGTCCCATAATTTATCAAAAATCGATTTTCCTACCATTCATTACCTCCATACAAAATACAAAGCCACTAGTGTAGTTACTATTCCTAGGAACCAAACTGTTTTAAAGTACCATTTTCTCGTCTTGTGGTGAAAAGTAATTCCTGCTAACCAGGCTCCAAAACCGCCACAAAAGAAGGCAAATGATAATAAATATTTTTCCGGGATTCGCCAAGCACCTCTTTTAGCTTTTGATTTGTCAATGCCATAGATGACAAAAATCAAAAGGTTCCAAATTAAGAGAGCAAAAGTAATTCCTTCGTTTAGTTTCATAGTCTTGCAATAATGGCTTCTGTCATTTCTCTAGTCGAAGCCTGTCCTCCTATATCTCTTGTTAAAATACCTGCAGCTAGACTTGACTCAACAGCACGCTCAATACGCTCCGCATCGTCATAACGTCCAAAACTATCACGCAACATCATAGCGACTGATAAAATCATGGAAATGGGATTGGCAATGCCTTGACCTGCTATATCAGGTGCTGAACCATGAATCGGTTCATAAAGGCTCGGTCCATTTTCAGAGTGACTAGCCGATGGCATAACTCCAAGTGTACCAGATAGAACGCTTGATTCATCAGATAAGATATCTCCGAAAAGATTCTCTGTCACAATAACATCAAACTTGGCTGGATTTGTAATCATGAGCATGGCAGCTGAGTCAACCAGCTGATGCTCCAAGGTTACATCCGGAAAATCTTTTGCGACTTCTTCAGCTACTTTCCTCCAGAGTTTTGAAGTTGCTAACACATTTTGCTTATCGATACTAGTAACAACTTTATTTCGACCTTTTGCAACTTCGAAGGCTTTGCGTATAATCCGCTCTACTTCCTCATAGCTATAATCGTTGATATCACGTGCCGATTTCTCTTCAAGGATATGATCTCCAAAGTAAATCCCACCTGTCAACTCACGCACTACTACAAAGTCAACACCAACAATTCGTTCGGGCTTAAGAGGTGATAAATGCTTGAGACTATCAAAGATTTTAACCGGACGAATATTAGCATAGAGATTGAGTTCCTTACGAAGAGCGAGCAAACCTTGTTCAGGTCTAACTGGAGCATCATCATACTGAGGACTACCGATAGCTGCTAGGAGAATAGCATCCGCTTCTCTAGCAGCCCTTAAGGTTTCATTTGGTAAGGGATGTCCTGTGGCATCAATACCTGCACCTCCAAATGGTCGTCTGTCTATCTCAAAGTCAAATCCTGTTTTTTCGGCTATCGATGCAAGAACTTCTAAACCAGCTTCCATAATTTCTGGTCCAATTCCGTCGCCTGCTAGGGCAACTATTTTCTTTGTCATAGAATTCTCCTTTAAACACTAGGCATGTCACGGTAGGAAAGATTTGGGCCGATCTCGCCAGTATTCTCTTTTTGAACAAAAGTATTGGCATTTATATAAGCAATAGCTGAAGCCTTCAACACATCAAAATCAAGTCCGGCTGCGTTAAAGATAGTTTCAGTATCTCTGTTTTCAACAGTAACTAAAACACGTGCCTGAGCATCAATCCCGTCTGTTACTGCATCAATCGTGTAGGATACCAAGCGAACAGATTGATTAAAGAATTTGTCGATAGCGTTAAAGACGGCCTCAACCGAACCTTGTCCTGTTGCATTAAATTCAACCTTTTCACCATCCAAATTAGCCAAGCTAATAGTCGCTTCAATGTCATTATCCGCATGAGTTTGGAGTTGTAGATCATCAAAGTGGAAGCCCTCTGGATTTTCAACCATGGTGCCAGCTACCAGAGCTCGAATATCAGCATCTGTGATTTCTTGCTTCTTATCTGCTAAGGCCTTGAACTTAGCAAAAAGTGGTTTGATGTCCTCGTCTGTAAAATCTAGGGCCAAATCCCTCAGTTTTTCTACAAAAGCATGGCGACCAGACAATTTCCCAAGCGGAAGACTGTTGCTCTTGACACCCACCAGTTCAGGTGTGATGATTTCATAAGTGAGAGGATTTTTAAGAACACCATCTTGGTGAATACCTGATTCGTGAGAGAAGGCATTTCCACCGACAACTGCCTTATTTTTTGGAACTGGAATTCCTGAGAAGCGAGAGACCATTTCGGACGTATTAATCGTTTCGTTTAGAACAATACTTGTCTCTGCTTGATAATAATCTTGGCGAATATTGAGGGCCACCGCTATTTCTTCTAAAGCAGCATTCCCAGCTCTTTCTCCAATACCGTTAATGGTTCCTTCAACACGTCCTGCACCATTCTTAACAGCAGCAAGGCTATTTGCAACCGCCATTCCAAGGTCATCGTGACAGTGAGGCGAATAGATAATCTGACAATCAGTTTTAACATTGTCAATCAGATACTTGAAGATATTCCCATATTCCTCTGGTGTGGTAAAACCAACCGTGTCAGGAATATTGATATAAGTCGCACCTGCGTCTACCGCTGTTTGAACGACTTGTAAGAGGAAATCCAGCTCAGTTCTAGTCGCATCTTCAGGAGAGAATTCTACCACTTCAAATTTACTACGTGCATAGGAAACATGCTCTTTAATAGCTTCCAATATTTCCTCTTTGCTTTTATTCAACTTAAATTCACGATGAATAGGACTAGTAGCGATAAAAACATGGATTTGTGGATACTTTGCTTCCTTCAGTGCTTCATAACAAGCGTCAATGTCTGATTTAACAGAGCGAGCTAAACCAGTCACCGCTGTTTTCTTCAAGACTTTTGCGATTTCCTGAACTGCAGTAAATGAGTCTGGACTAGCTGCTGGAAAACCAGCTTCAATTGCCGAAATTCCCCATTTTTCCAGTTGTCTAGCTATAGCAACCTTTTCCTTTATTGAAAAATTGACACCTGGTGTCTGCTCACCATCTCGGAGACTGGTATCTAAAAACTCAACTACACGCATGAGAATTCTCCCTTCACATTTTCGATATAGAAAAAACATCTCGCTCGGAGTTCCAAGCGAGATGTTGATTTACTCCCGCTTGGTAAGCCAAACAGGACTAATGCTATTGCACTAGTCCGAGTACCTCAACAACAAAGCAAATTGATTAAACTTAGCTGTTTTCATGTTTGGCTTTCTCCTTTGTTTGATGTCTTGTTTAGTATTCTAGCATAGGAAAAAATACTTGTCAAGAAAAAATCCAATATTTTCTGAAAATTTCTTCAATAAAGAATATTTTGCGAATTGAACGTATTTGAAAAATCAAATAGCTACCTTCATTTCTTAGAAGTCAAAAAGTAACTTCTATCAAATAATTCAAGCACCTTTTCGTCAGTTAGAGTATCATCAAGTGGAAGACTTATCCAATAGCGCTTATTCATATGAAAAGCTGGGTAAATTCCTTTTTGTGAAAGCAAGTCGGCAACTTGGTCATGTTTGAGATTGACTGCTTCGACTAGCCCTTCTCTCCCCTTATCTAGCCTATCCCAAGGAATTCTCATTAAAATAGCATACCATTTCTGATTATCTTCATGGCGCAAAACCGCCGTATCAGGTGATTTCTCCCATAGATATTCCAGCTGATTGCCATACTTTTCTTGAACAAGCGCCATGATTCTCTTGGTCTGCGGACAGAGAAATTCCTGTACCTCAAAACAAGCCTTTCGAATGCCATAAAGAACTTCTAAACAAGCCTCTCGAACGCTTCCGACAAAAGTACCTCTCATACTTTCCATATGAACTTGAGGATATAGGTCACCAGTTTCTTGGTCATAAACTTGAAAATTTAAATCTCCATCCTTAACTGTAAGCATCATGAGAAAATCTCCCTGCAAGATAGTCGAATTATAGGTCCATACACCTTGATTTTCTACAAATCCATACTCTTTAGCCTTTTTACTATTAAACTGATAGGCTTTAAAAATTTCAAACATAAGCGAAAACTGCTACCATAAGCTAGCAGTTCCTTTCTATTTTTTAAAAGACAACCTTAGTTCCATGTAATTGTGTCACACCTAATTGGTCGATAAAAGTTTGACGGTTGTCCGTGTCAATCCCTCCACCCGGTAAAATTTCGATTTTACCTGCAGCATGTTCTAGAATTCTACGATAGTGCTCAAAACGTTTCTCGAGTGAATCACCAGATACACCCGCACGAGTCAGGATGCGTGTCACTCCAGCTTGACTAAGCCAATCAATAGCTTCTAGTTGATCTTGGCCACTTAAGTCATCAAAAGCCATATGGAAGACAATCTCCATTCCTTTAGATGCAGCAATCAATTTTTCAAGGTTGGCCTTATCCAATTTCTTATCTGCTGTTAAGGCACCGAAGACGACCCCTTGGCTACCTGCCTGAGCAGTTAGACGAATATCCTCGAGCATAATAGAAATCTCGAGGTCATTGTAAACAAAGTCTCCACCACGTGGACGAATCATAGTCATAATAGTCGTATCGTAGTTAGTTGCCAGCTCAACAGCTGCCTTGGTTACTCCGTAGCTTGGTGTCGTTCCACCAACAGCAAGATTATCACAGAGCTCAATTCGGCGAGCTCCAGCCTGCATAGCCTTTTCAAGCAAGGTCACATTTTCAGCACAAAATTCGTAAATCATTTGATACTCCTTGACGATTTATTTGATATTATTATATCATATTGTTTTAAGTAACCCCTACTTTTTATCAAGGAAAATCATTACTTTTTTAGCTATTCTTTATCTGGAATCACCTTAAAGAGATAATAGGTTATAAATATTGTTAAACATCCTAAAGCAATTTTTACTGGCAAAAGCGGAGCGAAATAAATAGAAATTCCCATTAAGATATAAATCGAAACAATGATTTTTTTCTTGCGTTCACGCGCAATGGACTTGGTTTCTCTAAAGTCCGCAACATAGGTTTGATAAAGCTTGGTATGATAGAGCCAATCTTCAAAACGTTTAGAAGATTTTGAAAAACAAGCTATTGACAACAAGAGAAAGGGTGTTGTCGGTAATAGTGGCAAGGCAACTCCAACGATAGCCAATGCTAATGAAATAAAGCCAATGCTAAGATAAATAATGCGCATATCTACTCCTAAGTAAGAATAATCTTCTTCTAGTTAAGCATAAAAAGATAAAATCTGTCAAGTTTAAATTAAAAAGAGCTGAAATTATCATTTCAGCCCTAATTATTTTTATTTAATCTTTTCTTCTTCGTAGTCACCATTGCTACATACAATTTGTTTCCCACCACCACGGATTTTTTTCTCCATGAGGAAGTGACCACATTTAGGACAATCACGTCCGACAGGTTTATCCCAAGAGGTAAACTCACATTCTGGATAACGATTACATCCATAGAAAATACGATTACGTTTGGTTTTGCGTTCGATGATTTGCCCTTGATGACAATTTGGACATGTAACACCGACTTCTTTGACAATGGCTTGTGTATGTCGGCAATCAGGGAAATTGCTACATGCGTAAAACTTACCGAAGCGTCCAATCTTAATCACCATAGGACTGCCACAAACTTCACAGTCAAATCCAGCTGGCTCATCCTTGATTTGAATTTTTTCCATCTCTGCTTCAGCTTTTGCAACCTCTTTAGAGAATGGTTTGTAAAACTCATCAATAACCCGTTGCCACTCTTCTTTTCCGACTTCGACATCATCTAGCTTGCCTTCCATTTCAGCAGTAAATTTCACATTAACAATGTCAGGGAAGTATTCGACAATCAGCTTGTTAACGACTTGTCCTAAATCAGTCGGTTCAAAGCGTTTAGATGCGAGTCTTACATAGTAACGTTTTTGAATTGTTTCAATGGTTGGAGCATAGGTAGATGGGCGACCAACTCCGTTTTCTTCCAAAGTTTTAATCAATGTTGCTTCTGAATATCGTGCAGGAGGTTGTGTGAAATGTTGTTCAGGTTTGCTATTGACCTGTTTGACCACATCTCCTACTTTCATATCTGGAAGCATCTTATTCTTATCAGAATCGTTATAAATCGCCAAATAACCATCAAACTTAACTTGGCTACCATTAGCAGCAAATTGAACTCCATTTTGTGAAAGTTTAACAGCCATAGTATCGAAAATCGCACCAGTCATCTGACTAGCCACAAAGCGGTTCCAGATGAGGGTATAAAGTTTAAGCTGGTCTTTATCCAAATACTTAGCAATTTTTTCAGGAGTATTAAAGACACTTGAAGGACGAATAGCTTCGTGGGCGTCTTGAGCGCCAGAGGCATTTTTCACCTTGCTACCATGTTTAGAATACTTACTACCAAAACGTTCATTGATGTAGCTAGCAGCTTCATTCTGAGCAACTGGACTGATACGAGTAGAATCCGTACGCATATAGGTAATCAAACCTTGGACACCTGTACCGATATTAATTCCCTCATAGAGCTGTTGAGCAACCATCATAGTCTTACGAGTACGGAAGTTAATCTTGTTAGCAGCATCCATCTGCATAGAAGACGTTGTATATGGAAGAGGAGCATTGCGCTTTCTTTCCTTTTTATCTACTTGATCAACTGTAAAATCCTTGCTGTTCAAATGAGATAAAACTTTTTTGACTTCATCATTGGTAGTCAACTTCATCTTCTTGCCATTCATTCCATAAAAAGAAGCTTGGAATTGCTTGGTACCTTTTTTAAAGACACCATCAATCGTCCAATATTCTTCTGGTTGGAAGGAATTGATTTCATTTTCGCGATCAATGATTAGCTTTAAAGCAACAGACTGAACACGTCCTGCCGATAAGCCTTTTTTTACTTTTTTCCAAAGAATTGGTGAAATTGAATACCCTACTAAACGGTCCAAAACACGACGGGCCTGTTGGGCATCGACCAAATCCATATTGATTTTACGAGGTTCTTTAAAGGCATTTTTTACCGCATCCTTGGTAATCTCGTTGAAAACAACACGGTTAGCATCATTTTCATCAAGATTGAGAATATGAGCTAAATGCCAAGAAATTGCTTCTCCTTCGCGGTCCGGGTCACTTGCGAGAAAGACTTTATTGGCTTTTTTAGCTTCTTTTTTCAAATCATTGATGAGAGGACCTTTCCCACGAATATTGATGTATTGAGGTTCGTAATTATTTTCCACATCGACTGACATACTGGATTTTTTCAAATCACGAATATGACCAACACTGGCTAAAACCTTATAATTTCTACCCAGGTATTTTTCAATCGTTTTAGCCTTTGCAGGCGACTCCACGATTACTAGATTTTTTTTAACTGTTGATTTTTTCTTCTTTGTTGCCGTAGCCACAGTATCACACCTTTTCAAAGTAATTAAACTTTATAAAGTGTAAACCATTTTTAAAAACCTGTCAAGACTTAACACCCATACAATAGAAGAAAAGTTTGCTAAATGAAATGATTCTATGTCTAAAACTCAAACTCAGCGAGAATATCCTGCCCACATGTTGCTAGTTTTGCTCCTTCTTGGATCAAATGATGACAGCCGTCTGAGCGTCCATCTAAAATGGAACCTGGAATCGCAAAGACATCTCTACCTTCCTCCATAGCACGCTCACAAGTGATTAAGCTACCAGATCTCATTTTAGCTTCTGCAACGATAATTCCTCGACACAATCCTGCAATAATGCGGTTTCTGGCAGGAAAGTGAAATTTCAAGGGTTCTTCCCCTGGTCCGTACTCACTTAGTATTATATGATTGTCTCCAATGTATTCTTGAAGACGTTTATTGGAGCGGGGATAATAGACGTCTAAACCAGTCCCGATCACTGCAATCGTTTTGCCACCAGTTTGAAGAATTGACATATGGGCTGCTGTGTCGATTCCTCTAGCAAGTCCGCTTACCACAACTAATTCATTCTCCAGTTCTTCGATGACTTTCCGAACTGATTTAGTTCCGGTTTGACTACAAGAGCGACTCCCCACAACTGCTATCTTTGGTAATTTTAAGAGATTTAAATCTCCTTTATAAAAAAGCAATACAGGTGCATCGTAAATTTCACTAAGCGAAATGGGATAAACATCATCCAGAATCGAAAATGATGGGAACTTTTCAAAATCTTTCTTTAATCGTTCCATGCTTTCAAAAGTCAGTTTATGATACCGTTCCATAAAGATTACTGGATTGCGACACTCTGAGGCTTCTGCTATAGTCTCTAAACTCAATTCCTGATCGTAAATTTCTCCATATTGAAGAACTTTTAGTACTTGCTGATTACTTAATCCTGCTTGCTTTAACTTATAAATCTCAAAATTATCAATCTTAATTTTCATGATCGACTCCTTTTTCTCTCTCTATTTAACTATTCGTAGAAAAAGAAAAAAACTTCCAAACAATTTGACTTGTTTAGGAAGTTTCAATTTTTTGCTTATCTTAGTAATCAGGGCGAAGGACTCCTGTGACAGTTGCCTTGGTTGCTTCGTAATCCCCATCAATAACTACCTTGATAATGCGTTTTGCATCCTCTTCAGGCGTAGGAACCAACGGCAATCGAGTCGGACCAGCTGCAAATCCCATATAGTTGAGTACTGCCTTGACAGGTGCAGGACTTGGATAAGAGAAGAGAGCATTGACTTTAGGAATAAATTTACGTTGAATCGCTGCCGCCTTCTTCATATCACTTTCTTCAATCGCAGTGAACATTTCATGCATTTCATCACCATTCGTATGAGAAGCAACAGAAATAACACCGTCGGCACCAAGATTCATAGCATGGAAAGCATCTCCATCTTCACCAGTGTATACCAAAAATTCTTCTGGCTTGTGCTCAATCAAATAGGCCATATTGGCAAGACTAGTACATTCTTTGACACCGATGATATTTGGATGTTCCGCCAAACGAAGCAAGGTATCTGGAGTCATTTCAACAACCACACGACCTGGAATGTTATAAATAATAATAGGCAAATCAGATGCGTCTGCAATGGCTTTAAAGTGTTGGTACATACCTTCTTGGGATGGTTTATTGTAGTAAGGAACAATCGCAAGACCAGCTGCAAAACCACCAAACTCAGCTACTTCTTTGACGAACTCGATAGAGTCACGTGTGTCATTTGTACCAACACCCGCAATTAAAGGAACACGGCCGTTAACAACCTTTTGTACAGCTGCGAACAACTGCAATTCCTCATCGTGTGTTAGGGTTGGACTCTCAGCAGTCGTACCTGCTAAGAGAATTCCATCTGTATGATGGGCCAATAAGTGTTCAATTAAATTTGGAATCGCTTCGAAATTGATAGAGCCATCTTCATGAAAAGGAGTAATAAAAGCTGTAATAATTTTACAATCTTTTAAATCTTGATAAGACATACAATAATTCCTCTCTATTTTAAAGAAGGAGTTCAAAAGAACTCCTACATGTTATTTCAATTCAAATTTTAATTCAGCTGTTGGGCGAACCAAACCACGTTCGTGAAGTGTTTCTGCTATTTGAACTGAGTTCCAAGCGGCACCTTTAAGGAGGTTATCAGAAACCACCCACATATGGATTCCTTTTTCTGCATCCAGGTCTTTGCGGATACGTCCAACGAATGTATCACGTGAACCTACAGCATTAACAGCTTGAGGATAGATTTGGTGAGCAACATCGTCTTCAAGGACGGCACCTGGGAAGGCAGCAATAGCAGCTTTCACTTCTTCGATTGGGGCTACTTCTTTTGTTTCAATATAAACAGACTCAGAGTGAGCTGACAAAACTGGAATACGTACGCAAGTTGCTGAAACAGCAATGCTATCGTCTTCCATAATTTTCTTAGTCTCGTTTGTCATCTTCATTTCTTCGTATGTGTAGTCATTATATGTGAAGACATCAATTTGTGGAAGAGCGTTGAAGGCGATTGGATAGTGTTTCTTATCTCCACCTGAAGGTAAGATTTCTGCTTTAACATCACGTGGGTTAACTCCATCATTTAAGACTTCACGAAGCTCACGTTGAGTTTCGAGAATTGCTCCCATACCAGCACCTGAAACTGCTTGATAAGTTGAAACAATAATACGGTCCAATCCCCATTTTTGACGAACGGGCTCAAGAGCAACCATCATTTGAATAGTTGAACAGTTAGGACAAGAGATGATTCCATTATGAGCATCAAGAGCATGAGCATTGACCTCAGGTACTACCAATGGTACATCTGGATTTTGACGGAAATAAGAAGTGTTATCTACGACGACTGCGCCTGCTTTAACAGCATAAGGTGCGTATTTTGCAGAAGTTGATCCACCAGCTGAGAAAAGAGCAATATCAACCCCTTCAAAAGCGTCTTCTGTTGTTTCTTCAATGGTCACATCTTGACCTTTGAATTGCAAGACCTTTCCTGCAGAACGTGCAGACGCAAGGTAACGAATCTTATCGATAGGAAGAGTTGATTCTTCCAACATTTTGATCATTTGAGCACCAACGGCACCTGTAGCGCCGACAACAGCAACTGTGTATCCCATAACAAACCTCTTTCGGAATTTTCTAAAAATTTCTATAATAGAAACATTATACTACTTTTTAGAAAAATTGAAAAGTCTTTACCTTATCTATTTTCTGAAATTGACAAGAAAAGGCGGTGGGACAGAAATCGATAGACAAAGTCTCGATTTCGTAGTCTCAGCCCTGCGAGGATGATTAGAAGCTTTTTGGAGTCTAAAAGACAAACAAAAAGTTCAATCAACTACCGCGTCAAAGTTTGATTGCTAATAAAAAGTGAGGTCGGGATCTTTTGTCCCAACCTCTTCTACTATTCATAAAATTGTTTATATGGTTTATTAAAAGCATCTAAAATATTTGATGGAGTATCTGAATAAGATTTTGTCTCAGTCCAATGTCCTTTAACAATAATTCTTTCAGCTGCATTAGCATCTTCACAGGTCACTAGGGTGATTTCATTAATCCCCTCACGATCCTCAATTAAATCTACTCGGTCAGGAGTAACAATTTTAACTTCATCTATCTCATACGTATAGACTTTTTCTTTATCTGTTAGATAAATTTTCATCCCTCTCTCAGCTCGAGCTAGAGGTGAAAATAATTTCTTGTCTGCATTATTACCAGTAAATATACGGTGACTAGCTAGAGAATAGTTCCCTTCCCCCATTACCTGATTGGCTTTCATTGTCCCAGCACCATAAAAGAGGTTAACATTATCGAGTCCCTTAAATATTGGTAGATTCATTTCAAGCTCTGGAATTGCAATACCTCCGATTACCGGAAGTTGCTGAGAATTCCATTGAGCTGAAAGCACTGCCTCTGATGAAAGTGCTTTGACAGAGTTGAAGTCAAAATTTCCTTCTGTTTCTTGATTCTTCTCAATATTTTCCTTCGTTACTTGACTAACCTGATACTTATTAGTATTAAAAATCATAAAAATATCACGTATCTTCGAATTAAAAATCAAGGCTAGAGACAAAAGGATTAGAAAGCCCGCCAAAATATTAATCAGCAGATTCTTACGCTTATTCTTTTTACTTTTTCTTCTTTTTTGAGACATTATTCTTCACTTTCTGTTTCGTGTTCTGCCTCAACTTCTTCCTTCTCTGCTGCTGCAACTGTTGTAAAGGTTACAATTTTAGCATTTTCATCTAGACGCATTACTTTTACTCCCATAGTAGAGCGTCCAGTTTGTGAAATATTGGCAACATTTGTTCGAATCATAACACCAGTGTCTGTGATGACCATCAAGTCTTCGTCACCTTTTACTGTGAGTAGGCCAGCAAGTTGACCGTTTTTATCAGTAATATTAGCGGTTTTCATACCTTTACCAGCACGACCTTTAGTTGGATATTCAGTGGCAACTGTACGCTTACCGTATCCTTTTTCAGTAATGATAAGAACTTCATCTTGATCGGTAATCACTCTAGCACCAACTACAGCATCACCTTCACGAAGATTTACTCCTTTAACACCTGTAGCACTACGACTCATGCTACGAACGGATGATTGATTGAAACGAACTGCATATCCCAATTTAGTACCAATGATGATATCAGTATCTTCTTGAGTCAGAAGAACATTAATCAATTCGTCCTCATCTTTCAAATTCAAGGCTTTTAGACCATTTTGACGAATATTAGCAAATTCTTTTACGCTAGTTCTCTTAACAATACCTGCTCGAGTCGTAAAGAAGATGTATGCATCATCACTTCGTTCTGATTCGACGTTAATAATGGTTTGGATACTTTCTCCTTCATCCAGTTTCAAGAGGTTCACTACAGGTAATCCCTTGGCTGTACGACCATATTCTGGGATTTCATAACCTTTCAAACGATAGACACGACCTTTGTTGGTAAAGAAGAGCAAGTGATCATGGGTGCTGGTAGAAACCAACTCCCTGACAAAGTCATCATCCTTAACACCAGTACCTTGAACACCACGTCCACCACGTTTTTGAGCGGTGAACTCGTCTTGGTCCAAACGTTTAATGTAACCTTTATTTGATAAAGTGATGAGAACATCAGACTCTTCAATCAAGTCTTCATCTTCAAGTGTCAAGACTTCACCAACCATCAACTCAGTACGGCGTTTATCTCCAAACTTCCGTTTGACTTCATCCAATTCTTCTTTGATGATTTGTGCTACGCGTTCTGGTTTTGCAAGAATATCAGTTAAATCAGAAATCAAAGCAATCAATTCGTCATACTCTGACTGAATCTTATCACGTTCCAAACCTGTCAAACGACGGAGACGCATGTCTAGGATTGCTTGACTTTGACGTTCAGAAAGCTTGAACTTGCTCATCAATTCTGCTTGAGCCTCTTCATCAGTTTCACTGGCACGGATAATACGAATAACTTCGTCGATGTGGTCTAGTGCAATCAGCAAACCTTCCAAGATATGTGCACGTGCTTCGGCTTTCTCTTTATCAAATTGAGTACGACGAGTCACAACTTCTTTTTGGTGCTCAATGTATGCATCCAAGATTTGGCGAAGCGATAAAATCTTTGGAACACCATTTTGGATAGCAAGCATGTTAAAACCAAAGCTAGTCTGCATCTGAGTCATCTTGAATAAGTTGTTCAAAATAACATTAGCTGATGCGTCGCGTCTAACTTCAATAACAAAGCGAACACCTTCACGGTTAGATTCATCACGAACAGCAGTAATTCCCTCGATACGTTTTTCCTGAACTAAGCGCACAATATGTTCATGTACTTTGGTTTTGTTGACCATATATGGAAATTCAGTAACAACGATACGTTCGCGACCCGTTTTAGTTTCTTCAATTTCCGTACGAGAACGAAGAACAATAGATCCCTTACCAGTCTCATACGCCTTATGAATACCTGATTTACCCATAACTAGGGCACCAGTTGGGAAGTCTGGACCAGGCAAAACTTCCATCAAATCTTTGGTTGTAACTTCAGGATTATCCATGACGAGTTTAACAGCATCAATGGTTTCACCCAAATTATGAGGTGGAATATTGGTCGCCATACCAACGGCAATACCTGTTGCACCATTGACCAATAGATTTGGGAAACGAGCTGGTAAAACAACCGGTTCACGCTCGTTGGCATCATAGTTATCAACAAAATCAACGGTATTTTTATTGATATCGCGAAGCATTTCAAGAGCAATCTTACTCATACGTGCTTCGGTATAACGTTGCGCGGCAGCGCCATCACCGTCCATAGAACCAAAGTTACCGTGCCCATCTACAAGCATGTAGCGGTAGCTCCACCATTGAGCCATACGAACCATAGCTTCATAGATAGATGAATCCCCGTGTGGGTGGTATTTACCCATTACGTCCCCTGTAATACGGGCAGATTTCTTATGAGGTTTATCAGGCGTAACTCCTAATTCATTCATTCCGTACAAAATACGACGATGAACAGGTTTCAACCCATCACGAACATCAGGAAGAGCACGCGATACGATTACACTCATGGCGTAGTCGATAAAGCTAGTCTTCATCTCCTTTGTCAGATTGACATTCACTAGATTTTTATCTTGCATTAAAAAATGCCTCGTTTCACTATTAGTAAGTAAATATATTATACCATAGTTTAACCTAATTTTCAGTCTCTGAACATACCTAAAACGTTTACATATTTATCCCGAAGGTATATCCGTGACAAAGCTTAGCAAAAGTGATAGAATGAAATCAAATGGGGAATCCCCCTGAATAAAACAAAGGAGATGTTTAGACAAATGACAGTTACTAAACAACACAAAAAAGTTATCCTCGTTGGTGACGGTGCCGTAGGTTCATCTTACGCTTTCGCTCTTGTTAACCAAGGTATTGCTCAAGAACTTGGTATCATTGAAATTCCTCAATTGTTTGAAAAAGCAGTTGGTGATGCTGAAGACCTTAGCCACGCGCTTGCTTTTACTTCGCCTAAGAAAATTTATGCTGCTAAGTATGAAGACTGTGCGGATGCGGACCTTGTAGTTATCACTGCTGGTGCTCCACAAAAACCAGGTGAAACTCGTCTTGACCTTGTTGGTAAAAACCTTGCTATCAACAAATCAATCGTTGAACAAGTTGTTGCGTCTGGTTTTGACGGTATCTTCCTTGTTGCTGCTAACCCAGTTGACATTTTGACTTACTCAACTTGGAAATTCTCAGGATTCCCTAAAGAACGTGTTATCGGTTCAGGTACTTCACTTGACTCAGCTCGTTTCCGTCAAGCACTTGCTGAAACTATCGGCGTTGATGCTCGTTCAGTTCACGCCTACATCATGGGTGAGCACGGTGACTCAGAATTTGCCGTTTGGTCACACGCTAACGTTGCCGGTGTTAAATTGGAGCAATGGTTGCAAGCTAACCGCGACTTAAATGAAGCTGACCTTGTTGAACTCTTCATCTCAGTTCGTGACGCTGCTTACTCAATCATCAATAAAAAAGGTGCTACATACTACGGTATTGCAGTTGCTCTTGCTCGTATCACAAAAGCTATCCTTGATGATGAAAATGCCGTACTTCCACTTTCAGTCTTCCAAGAAGGACAATACGGAGTTGAAAACGTCTTTATCGGTCAACCAGCTATCGTTGGTGCACACGGTATCGTTCGCCCAGTTAACATCCCATTGAACGACGCTGAAACACAAAAAATGCAAGCTTCTGCTCGTGAATTGCAAGAAATTATTGACGAAGCATGGAAAAACCCTGAATTCCAAGCGGCTTCTAAAAACTAATTAAATTAGATTTTTAAAAAAATGTCTAGACAGTTAAGTCTAGACATTTTTTATTTCGCTAATCCATCTGAGCAAAAGCTGCTTCAGCATCTGCGTTACTAATTGCCCCTAATTGAATCTTAGCAATTTTACCCTGTGAATCAATTAAATACTCTGTAGGGATACTTCGAATTTGATAAGCTTGGAAGGTTGTTCCCTTAGTGTCATATAAGACAGGTATATCCTTATAGCCCTGGTCCTCAAACCATTTTGGAAATTGGTCAATCGTTTTTTCACCTTGAAGACCTGGTGCAATAACAGATAAAATTTCAAAATCACGATCTTCTTTTGCAGCAAGTTCCATTAATTCAGGCATACTTTTTTTACAAGGTCCACACCAAGAGGCCCAGAATTTTAGATAAACTTTTTTACCTTTAAAATCAGATAGCTTGACTTCTTTTCCATCCATCGATTGAAGGGTAAAGTCAGGTGCTTCGGCTCCTACAGCCACCTGTTTAACAGTTGCTTGCTGTTGTGTTTGAGTCGTTTGAGTTTGCTGACTTGATTTTTTTTCTTCTTTGCCACAAGCAATCAAAAGAAAGATAGATAAGAAACTAAGTCCAAAATAGATTATTTTTTTCATAAATAACTCCTTTTATCCTAATATTCCAGATAAGACATTTAACTGTCCCAACATCAATAAAATTCCCATGAGAATAATCAGTAAACCACCAATTCTTTTCAGTAAGAGCAGGTGAGATTTAATTCTACTAAAATAAGGCATGATCAGACCTGATGCCAAGGCCAATACTAAAAATGGGAGCGCCATTCCAAGAGTATAGATAAGGGTTAATAAGGCCCCCTGAAGAGCTCCATTTCCTCCCGAGGCAGCCAGTGCTAAAACAGAGCTTAAAACTGGACCAATACATGGAGTCCAACCAAAGCTGAAGCTGATACCTAATAAAAAGGCTGATAGATATTTACTAGACTGTTTTTGATTAAACGTTACTGTTTTTTGGAACTCTAGTTTTCGTAAATGAAGGATTTCCATCTGATGTAAGCCTAGTATGATAATAATACCACCCATAACATAACGGAACCAATCAGCATAGAGTAAGTTTCCGAGAAATCCTGCTCCAAACCCTAGAATAAAGAAAATCAGAGAGATACCTGCGATAAAACAGAGTGTCCGAATTAATCCTGACCAGGCAACCTCTTTACCTAAAAAACGAAATGTTTTTGACTGTTCTTGATCATCTAATAAAACACCTGCATAGACTGGTAACAATGGGAAAATGCAGGGCGAAAAGAATGACAAGACACCAGCTAAAAACACAGAGATAAAAAATATAATACTTTCCAATTAAGAACCTTCTTTCATATAGTCATCTTTTATTTTACTATAAAAGAAAACGTTTGTAAGATATCTGCTACGTAAATTTAATTTCAACTTTAACGAATAAAAAAAGGAGCTCAGCTCCCCTTTTTTTATTAATAAGTTCCTTCTTCACCTTGACTTGTCAAGATTACAGGTCCATCCTTGGTAATAACAAACTGGTGTTCATACTGACATGATAGACCACCGTCGATAGTTTTGTGGGCCCAGCCTGTTTTCATGTCTGTATCGATTTCCCAATCACCTGTATTAATCATAGGTTCAATAGTCAAGACCATTCCTTCACGAAGGCGAAGGCCACGACCTGCGACACCGTAGTTTGGAACCATTGGCTCTTCGTGCATGGTTGGGCCAACACCGTGGCCTACAAGATCACGAACAACACCGTATCCACGACTTTCAGCATATTCCTGAATGGCAGCTCCAATATCACCAATACGGTTTCCTACAACAGCTTTTTCAATACCGATGTACATAGCTTCTTTGGTCACGTCCATTAAGTTTTTAACTTCTTCTGACGGTTTGCCAACAGCGTATGCCCAACAAGAATCAGCCAAGCCGCCCGTAAAGTTTTGAGTATATTTTTTCATCTGCTCAACGTTGTTAAAATTGAGTTTAGAAACATTGAGGTCAGACTTAGCGATTGGCCCACCAAGGACCATATCAACCTTCAGCAAATCGCCTTCCTTCAAAATATAGTGGCGTGGAAAAGCATGGGCTACTTCGTCATTGAGTGAACAGCAAGTGGCATAAGGATAATCCATTATTGCCCCATCAACACCGATTTGTAGTGGAAGGAAATTTTCTTCTTTACAACGACGACGCACATATTCTTCTACTTCCCACATATCTACACCTGGTTTGATGATATCGCGCAAGCCAATATGGATGCTTGCAAGAAAATCACCAGCCTTGTCCATAGCTTCAATTTCTCTAGCTGATTTTAATGTAATCATGTTTTCTCCTAGATTCTAATTAATTTTTACAGTTACATTTGCTTTTGATACAATTTGGTGATTGAGATAAATGTCATAATCAATAATAGCCGATCGTCTCGTATGATGAATAATTCTAGCCTGAATACGTAGAACATCATCAATCTGAACAGCCTGTAGGAAGTAAATCAACATTTGTTCAATGATGAGGTTACGCCCACTATTAACGACCAAGTCTTGCGTCATATGAGTCAAGATTTCTGAAAGAACACCATTTGCAAGGACACCATTTTTCTCAAGCATGAAAGGTTCTACTGTAATGACAACTTCATCATGATGATAAGACAACTTTTGTCCAATCTGTTCTGAAAATGTTGGTAGAGCTGAAACCTGAGAGCGACTCATTTTTTCCATAACATCCCGTCTAGTAATGACACCAAGTAAGGTTTGATTGCTCCGCACAACGGGTACCATTTCAAAGTCTTCAGCAATCATTCTCTGACTAACGTTAGCGATATTTGTTGCTAATCCAGTCATGTAGACAGTTCTAGTCATAACCTTATCAATGGTTGTTCCTGGAGATTTATCTCCTGCATCTCGCATGGTGACTACCCCAACAACGACCTGATGCTGATTGATGACAGGGAAACGACTATATCTATTCTTTCGAACCAAGTCTAAATAATCCTTTACAGTATCTGTTTCCTGTAAAAAACCATATTCATGACTAGTACGATAAATCTTTTCAACTGTTAAAATATCGGTTTTGATTTGAACATTTGACAAAGCACGGTTAATCATCGTCGCTATTGTAAATGTATCATGCTTGCTTCGTAATACTGGAATATTCTTCTTATCAGCTGCATTCAAAACATCTTTATGGACTTCAAATCCACCTGTTACCAAGACAGCATTCTCATTTTCAAGTGCCAACAATTGGATACGTGTTCGGTCACCAACAATGACTAACCCACCATCATGAAGGTATGAAAGTATATTTTTCTCAGTCATCGCCCCGATGGAAAATTTACTAAATTCTCTATTCAAACCAGCTTGTCCGGCTAAAACTTCTGAACCAGTAACTTCTGCAATTTCTGCAAATGTTAGCTTTTCGATGGCAACTTTTTTAGACTTAACACGAACAGTCCCACTTCGAGGACGTGTTTCAACTAAACCTCTATTTTCAGCCTCTTTGATAGCACGATAAGCCGTACCATCACTAACACCCAGGCGATTGGATATACTTCGAACACTGACCCGTTTTCCAACTGGTAATTCTTCCAAGTAGGCTAATATTTCTTGGTGTTTACTCATTTAGTTCCCCTTTTGTATAGCGAAATTCTAGATAATCTCGCATCTTACGAGTATAGCGATCGCTACCTTTGAAACGACGTGATAAAACAAAGCCTGATTTTTGTGCAACCTTTTGGCTGGCAGTATTTTCCAGATGCGTCACAATCAATAATTGCTTTATGTCGAATTCGGTCATGGATAAATCCCGCAATTTGCTAACAGCTTCAGTCATATATCCCTGAGACCAAAATTCTTTCCTTAAAAAATAGCCAATTTCTGCTTCTTTCCTAATTTCATCCAACTTCTCAAACTTGATTGCTCCAATCATTTTTTCTTCTTTTTTATCACAAATGGCCCAGATTCCCAATGGAGATTTCATGAAATAGTTAGCAAGGGCATATTGGCTTTCTTCAATACTTGCTTGCGTTGGAAAAATAAACTGGAGATTTTCAGGATCTGAAGCTAACTGGTGGAAGTCTTCTACGTCCGTAAAAAAGAATGGACGGAAATACAATCGTTCCGTCTCATAGAAAGAAAACATTGCTAATTTTGTCCAGATATTCATACTTATCCTCAAATTACTAATCTTCGATTAGCTCAATATCTGCTCCAAGATTACGCAATTTTTCGATAATATTTGAGTAGCCTCGAAGGATAAATTCAACATTGGTAATCTCTGTTTTGCCTTCAGCCATTAAACCAGCAATAACCAAGGCGGCTCCAGCACGTAGGTCTGTCGCCTTAACTTTTGCACCCTGTAAAGGATTTCCGCCCTTATAAAGGATGTGGTCGTTTGTAGTTGAAATATCTGCATTCATTTTGGCTAATTCAAAAACATGGTTAACACGTTTTTCATAAATTGTATCAATCAATGTTCCACGACCTTCTGCTTTTAATAGCAAAGGAGTAATTGGCTGTTGAAGATCTGTAGCAAATCCCGGATATGGTGCTGTTTTGATATTAACAGCCTTTAAATTTGTTTGCTCTTCGACAAAAATACTGTCTTCAGAAACAGTCATGTGAACTCCCATCTCTTCAAGTTTAGCAATAAAAGCTTCTAAATGCTCATAGAGTACATTATTGATACGTATCCCTTGGCCAACTGCAGCAGCCATTGAAATATATGTACCAGCTTCAATACGATCAGGAATAACTTGATGACGAGTTCCATGTAAAGACTCAACTCCATCTATGGTAATCATATCTGTACCAGCCCCACGAATGTGAGCTCCCATATTATTTAATAATGTAGCCACATCAATGATTTCAGGCTCTCGAGCAGCGTTCTCAATGACTGTACGACCTTGAGCCTTTACCGCTGCAAGCATCGTATTAATAGTTGCTCCGACACTGACAGTGTCCAGATAGATGTGTGCACCTTGCAATTTAGAACCATTTGTTGAGAGATTCATATTGTCTCCCTCATAGGATGTGTTAGCTCCCATAGCTTCAAAGGCTTTTAAGTGCAAATCAATCGGACGAGGACCTAAGTCACATCCACCAGGTAAACCAACTGTTGCTTCACCGAAACGTCCAAGCAGACTACCGTAGAAATAATAGGATGCGCGAAGACTATTAATCTTACCATATGGCATTGGTTTATTTTGAACACCACGAGGATCAATTTCTAAAATGTCATCATAGCGCTTAACACTAGCTCCCATGATTTCCATAATTTCAATTAAACTGGCTACGTCTGAGATGTCTGGTACACAGTCCAAGATAACAACATCATCTGACAAAATAATAGCCGGAATCAGAGCTACCACACTATTTTTTGCTCCGCTTATAGTTAACTCACCCTTTAATGGACGGCCACCGTTAATGACAATTTTTTTCATTAATTACTATATACTCTTTCACTATTTATTCATAAGGTCTCACCCTATATTATACCATATTTCTTTCTTATTATCTATCAGTATAAATGAAATATATTGCTAATCTCTCAAGTAATTTCTACTAGTTTTAGGTTAAATTTTATCAGTTCGTCTATCACTGCTTTTTATTTATAAAAAAAGCTTCCCGAAAACTCGGAAAGCCTTATTTAATGCTACTTTCAGCATCCTCGCCTTTTTATTTCAAGGCTCGGGATAAAAAGGTTCACTGGACCTTTTTATTTTGCGATTGGGTAAACAGAAACTTGTTTTTTATCGCGACCTTTACGTTCAAAGCGTACTACGCCTTCAACTTTAGCGAACAAAGTATCGTCTCCACCACGACCAACGTTAACACCTGGATAGATGTGTGTACCACGTTGACGGTAAAGGATTGATCCACCAGTTACAGTTTGTCCGTCAGCTGCTTTAGCTCCAAGACGTTTAGCTTGTGAATCGCGTCCGTTTGATGTAGAACCTCCACCTTTTTTGTGGGCGAAAAGTTGCAAGTTGCTAAGAGTCATTTTTAACATAATGTTTTCCTCCGTGTTAGTTTTCTGTGATAACTCTGGTTTGGACGAACTCAGAAGAGTTCTCCGATAAGTTTGCCATACCTAAGAAAAATGATTCGAAGAATAACTGCGTCATTTCTCTCTGGTGTGAAGGAAGATCAGTTGGAATTTCAACCATCAGATAACCACCTTCATCTTCGTTTAATTCTAAGATTGGTTCGTAGCCTGCAAATTTCTCAATGGAATTGATGAAGTTTATGGCAAGCGTAGAAACCGATGCACACACGACATCTAGGCCGTATTCGCCACTCTCGGCGTGTCCAGTAATCTCCGCACTCCTCAGCTCGCCATCTTCGGCTCTCTCAAAGACTGCTTGTATCATGTGTTCTCCTTAAAATTAAGCGTTGATTGCGTTGATGACAACTTTTGTATATGGTTGACGGTGACCTTGTTTACGATGGCTACCTTTTTTAGGTTTGTACTTGTAAGTAACAACTTTCTTTTGTTTTCCTTGTTTTTCAACAGTTCCAACAACAGTAGCTCCAGAAACAAGTGGAGTTCCAACAACAGTGTTTTCACCACCAACAAGAACAACTTCGTTAAAAGTAACTTCTTGACCAGCTTCAACGTTCAATTTTTCAACGTAGATAGCTTGACCAACTTCAACTTTAACTTGTTTTCCGCCAGTTTTGATAATTGCGTATGTGCTCATCATGCACCTCCTATGAATTTTATGGGTTTCCCCGTCCCGTATTTTTTGTGAAGACTCGCCTAGCATCGTGGGACGAACCACTTATACTTGAAAATCAAGCAACGATGTTCGTGCGGTTGCACAGGAATGTGCATAGTCAACTCTAAAAGTATAACATGTTTCTAATTTTTTGACAAGTATTTTCAATCAAAATGATGTGTTTTCTGGTACTTTTTTTGCAGAGAAGATAAAAGCATACTTAGATAAAAAATACTCATCATGATAGGGACGCCTAAAATCGTTTTTTCGTTGAAGATAATCGTTAAGTAAGCTGAAAATACTACTCCTAGAATGAAACTAACTAGTAGGCTCACAAAAATCAATCCTTCCATCAAAAATGCTGTATGCTTGGTCCGAACATATTCGCCAAAAGCCAACATGGTGCGTTTGATATTTCCCGTCATAAAGGCATTGTTATAGGCTATCCCTGAAACCTCTCCAAAAGCTGTTGTAACGAGACCCATACAAAAAGCCAGAGGAGGAACAATAAACATGTTATCTACACTCAATGGAATAAAGCCGATTATCAATGATAAAATGGCCAATGGTATAAGTGATATAATGGGTTTTTTAACAATGCGAAGTTTCTCCTTGTATATTGTCAGCAAAAATACGCCTAACATGAAGGATAAAAGTGTCAATATCTTTATTTCAGCATCAGCTAAATTTCTCTGAACGATTCCGACTGATAAAAATACCACATTCCCCGTTTGCCCAGCGACTAAGGTATTCCCTCTTACAATAAAGGTATAGGCATCTACATAGCCTGCACAAAAAGTCAAAAAAAGCGCCAATCTTTTTGAATGACGAGAAATTTTTCTCATAGGTAATAATCTCATGCTAAACTCCTAGTTTTACTATCACTATTATACCATTTTTCCATGAAAATTCGAAGCTTCAAAACAAAAGAATTACCTCTCTTAAGCTAGTTGACTCTTTCTATGATATAATGAAATCAATCATTACTTGTGGAAAAGGAGTAACTATGCTAAAACTTGGTATCATAGGAACTAGTTCAATCAGCCATCATTTTCTAGAGGCTGCCCATACTAGCGGGAAATTTCAACTGGGTGCAGTTTATTCAAGAAAAATAGAAACCGCAAAAAAGTTTGTTGAACAGTATCAGGGCGTTAAGCTATTTGATCAGCTAAATGATTTCTTGAATGATTCATTCGATGTGGTATACATTGCTAGTCCGAATTCCCTGCATTTTAGTCAGGCAAAGATGGCTTTATCTGCTGGAAAACATGTTATCCTTGAAAAACCAGCTGTCACTCAACCACAAGAATGGCAGGAATTAGTTCAAACGGCTAAAGATAATAAATGTTTCATCTTTGAAGCAGCAAGAAACTACCACGAAGATGCTTTTGCCACAATCAAAGACTTTCTTGCAGACAAACATGTTTTAGGAGCAGACTTTAACTATGCTAAATATTCATCTAAGATGCCTGAACTCCTTGCTGGCAATACTCCTAATGTTTTCTCAGACCGTTTTGCTGGCGGAGCTCTCATGGATTTAGGAATTTACCCACTCTATGCTGCCATTCGCTTATTTGGAAAGCCAAATCGTGCAACTTATCAAGCTCAGCAACTAGACAACAGTATTGATCTAAACGGAGACGGTATCCTCTCCTATCCTGACTATCAAGTTCATATCAAAGCAGGAAAGAATATCACTTCTAACCTTCCTTGCGAGATTTATACGACTGACGGCACCTTGACGCTCAATACAATCGAGCATATCCAATCAGCTGTTTTTATAGACCATCAAGGAAATGAACTTCAACTTCCTATCCAGCAGGCACCTCACACTATGACAGAGGAAGTCGCTGCTTTTGCACATATGATTAACCAACCAGACCAGACACTTTATCAGCAATGGCTCATCGATGCAACAGATGTTCATCAAGTGCTTTATACCATGCGACAAGATGCTGGCATTAGATTTGAGGCAGAAAAATGAAAACGAAACTACCAAACGAATGGCAAAAATTGATTGACCAACTAGGTTTCCAAGAATTCACTCCCATTCAAGAACAACTGTTTAATTCTATTTTAGAAGGAGAAACCCTCCTTGGAGTCAGTCCAACCGGAACGGGAAAAACCTTAGCTTACCTACTCCCAAGTCTTTTAAAACTCCAAAAGAAAAAAGCGCAGCAACTGTTGATTTTAGCTCCTAACACTGAACTGGCTGGCCAAATTTTCGATGTTACCAAAACTTGGGGCGAAGCTATCGGCTTAACCGCTCAGCTATTCCTTTCAGGTTCAAGCCAGAAACGTCAGATCGAACGTCTCAAAAAAGGACCAGAAATCTTGATCGGAACTCCTGGTCGAATCTTTGAACTCATCAAATTGAAAAAAATCAAAATGATGAATGTAGAGACTATCATTCTGGATGAATTTGATCAGTTGCTTGACGATTCACAGATTCATTTTGTTGAAAAGATTACCCACTACGCTCCTCGTGACCACCAACTCATCTATATGAGTGCCACTACCAAGTTTGACCAAGATAAGATTGCAGCTAACACGCGCACCATTGACCTCTCTGATCAAAAGTTAGACAATATTCAACACTTCTACATGCAAGTAGACCAACGTCACCGAGTAGATATGCTTCGGAAGCTAGCACATGTCGATGATTTCCGTGGACTTGTCTTCTTTAACAGCTTGTCAGACCTTGGAAGTGCTGAGGAAAAATTGCAGTATCGAGATATTTTAGCTATTTCGCTTGCGAGTGATGTCAACGTTAAATTTAGAAAAGTTATCTTAGAAAAATTCAAAGATAATCAACTGACACTCCTTCTTGCGACAGACCTTCTAGCTCGTGGTATCGACATTGATAGCCTGGAATGCGTGGTAAACTTTGATGTCCCTAGAGATATGGAAACTTACACTCACCGCGCTGGACGTACTGGACGTATGGGCAAAGAAGGCTATGTGATTACTCTTGTAACCCATCCAGAAGACCTCAAAAAACTGAAGAAATTTGCAAGTGTACGGGAGATCGTCTTGAAAAATCAAGAACTCTATATCAAATAAGGTTGGCTTTCGCCAACCTTTTTCTTATCCCCAAGTAATTTCTAAACGGTAGTCCGCAAATAGAACTCCTTCTTTGTTTTGCAACTGATAGCCTAGTTCAATTTTCTCTTCACCAACTTCATAGTGGCTAGTTTGAATGATAAACTCCTGCATTCCCATGGGTGTTGGAATATAGGCCAAACTATCGGAATCCTTCAGAAAACGCATGATGGTCTTGGGATTTGAGAAACGTGTCATGACGAGCTCTTCTTCCTGAAACTTGATCACAACTTTTTCTTGCTCTTCATTGTAGAAAAGGAGATAAAAAAAATCCCCCTTTTCACGTAGTTCTACATCATAAAGTTGGTCGATTACTTCCAATTGTTCATCGAACTGGATAGTATTTCTCATTCTAATCTTCACAAGAGTTCCTCTTTCTTCTCACTTATCCCTACTATTTTACCAAAAAGCCACGGAATTTGCTATAATGGTCTTATGAATGAAAAAGTATTTCGTGACCCTGTTCACAACTATATCCATGTCAACAATCAGGTCATTTACGACTTGATCAATACCAAAGAATTTCAACGGCTCCGTCGTATCAAACAGTTAGGGACATCTAGCTATACCTTCCATGGTGGAGAGCATAGTCGTTTTTCTCACTGTTTGGGTGTCTATGAAATTGCTCGTCAAATCACTGAAATATTTGAGGAAAAATACCCTGAAGAATGGGATCCCAACGAGTCTCTCTTGACCATGACTGCAGCACTTCTCCACGACCTTGGACATGGTGCCTACTCTCATACTTTTGAGAATCTCTTTGATACTGACCATGAGGCAATTACTCAGGAAATAATCCAAAACCCTGATACAGAGATTCACCAGGTTCTTTTGCAGGTTGCTCCTGACTTTCCTAAAAAGGTTGCTAGCGTTATCGACCACACTTATCCCAACAAACAGGTTGTTCAACTGATTTCAAGTCAAATCGATGCGGACCGCATGGACTATCTCCTTCGTGACTCCTACTTCACCGGTGCATTTTATGGTCAGTTTGATTTGACACGGATCCTTCGTGTCATTCGTCCTGTTGAAAATGGTATCGCCTTTCAGCGTAATGGAATGCACGCTATCGAGGATTATGTCCTCAGCCGTTACCAGATGTATATGCAGGTTTATTTCCACCCAGCTACACGAGCCATGGAGGTTCTTCTGCAAAATCTTTTGAAACGAGCCAAAGAGCTCTATCCAGAAAATAAAGAATTCTTCGCTCTGACTTCGCCTCATCTACTGCCATTTTTTGAGAAAAATGTTAGCTTGACTGACTATCTAGCGCTTGATGATGGTGTGATGAATACTTACTTCCAACTCTGGATGACAAGTACAGATAAGATTTTGGCTGACCTTTCCCAACGTTTCATCAATCGGAAGGTCTTTAAATCTATTACTTTTTCTGATGAAGACCAGAATCAACTTGAAATCATGCGAGGTTTAGTAGAGGAAATTGGTTTTGATCCCAACTATTACACAGCTATCCACAAGAATTTTGACCTTCCTTACGATATTTATCGACCAGAGTCTGAAAATCCAAGAACACAGATTGAAATCGTCCAAAAAAATGGCGAGCTGGCCGAACTTTCTAGCTTATCTCCTATCGTTCAATCTCTTGCAGGAAGTCGTCATGGTGACAACCGTTTCTACTTCCCTAAAGAAATGCTGAATCCAAACAATATTTTTGCTTCTACCATTCAACAATTTTCACATTTGATTGAGAATGATCATTTTACTCCAGATAAGAAATAACAGAGGAAATTTATGAGTATTAAACTAATCGCCGTCGATATCGATGGTACCCTAGTCAATAGCAAGAAAGAAATTACGCCAGAAGTCTTTGCAGCTATCCAAGATGCCAAACAAGCTGGAGTTAAGGTTGTGATTGCAACAGGTCGTCCTATTGCTGGTGTTGCTAAACTCCTTGACGAACTAAAATTAAGAGATGAGGGGGATTATGTTGTAACATTCAACGGTGCTCTTGTTCAGGAAACTGCTACAGGACATGAGATTATCAGTGAATCCTTGTCCTACGAAGACTATCTAGATATGGAATTTCTCAGTCGTAAATTAGGAGTCCATATGCATGCCATCACTAAGGATGGTATCTATACTGCCAATCGCAATATCGGAAAATATACCGTACACGAATCAACCCTTGTCAGCATGCCGATTTTCTACCGTACACCTGAAGAAATGGCTGACAAGGAAATCGTCAAATGTATGTTCATCGATGAACCTGAAATTCTCGATGCTGCTATTGAAAAAATCCCAGCGGAATTTTATGAACGTTACTCTATCAATAAGTCCGCACCATTCTACCTTGAACTTCTCAAAAAAGGTGTAGACAAGGGCTCAGCTATTACACATCTAGCTGAAAAACTAGGATTAACAAAAGATGAGACTATGGCTATCGGGGATGAAGAAAATGACCGTGCCATGCTCGAAGTCGTTGAAAATCCAGTTGTTATGGAAAATGGAAATCCAGAACTCAAAAAAATCGCCAAATACATCACCAAAACAAATGATGAATCAGGCGTTGCCCATGCGATTCGTACTTGGGTCTTGTAAATTTATTAGAATATAAAAAAGCACCTCAGAAGTTAGAAATAAAAAACTAACTTCTGGGGTGTTTTAAATTATGGATTACTCTTCCTCATCAAACATAAGTGCGTCTAATTCTTCTCTTTCAACCGCAATCTCTTCATAGGTGGTAATAATATTATTTAATATTTTTAAGGTGATAACACCAGTCGAATCTTTCATAGTAACCATGGTTCCAATGCCACTCAAGTCATGAATAAGGACTCTTAATTTTTTTAATTCGTCCAAATCTAGAATATCAACTTCCATGACTGTATCATGATTTCTTATTCTTGATTGAATTAGAGAAAGAGGCAAGGATGAATAGTTTCTTAACAACTTATAGGTCGCTGACTTATCCCCTATAGAATCAATATAAATGCCTAACATAGTCCTTACTCCTTTACTCACTCTTTATCAGTTTGTATGTTATACCTTCAATCTCATATCATTGCTATAAGATTTTATAAACAGCATTAGAATAATAACTCCTACTGTATATCTTTGATAAAGGCTACAACTTGACGATTCTCAATCTTCACATAATAGCCACCGCTATTATTGACAAGTTTATCCCCTTCATATTTATCAATCTTTACAGCATAAAGACCGCTTGGTAAGGGTTGATTGTTAAAAAACTCTTTCATTTGTGATTCAAGGTCTTTAAGATAAGCATCATATAACTGATCTTTCTTGTTTTCTGGAGTGTAATAACGAAATTGAAATTCTGGTATAAAAATATCTTTTTGAAAAAGATATTGAGCATCCATGGGATACATCCCTTGTAATGCTTGTCCATTTCTTTGATTTTCCTCTAATATTTCATCATAAAGATACATGTTGCCATTTTTACTGTTAAATTGAAAACTGATTCCTTCATACTTCAAATTGGTCATTTTAGGATCTGTTATTGAAGTCTCCAATTTTTTTAAAAACTCACTGGTGCCTGGACTTATTTCAATCCCTAAATAAGCTAATTCTGGAAAAGTTTGATAGATTTTTTTGTTTTGTTTATAATCTACTTCCGCATCTGTTTTTTTATAATTTTTAAGTTCTGAAGGACGAGTATAATATTTAAAAAGAGTCTTAGCCTGATAGGTTTTACCAGCTATATTTTCACTATACGTACCATGGATTACAAATCCTCCAACGCTTGTATAGTTTTTTTCATATTCTTCTAACTCAAACTGCCCTGTAAGGCCGTAGTTCTCATAAGAACGATGTACAGCTTGCTCAAGTTCATTCCGACTAGCATGGGCAAATAGACCCCACATATCCATCATTGCAATAATAGGACTAAGTATTATGAATATTGCGAATAGTATAACTATGGATAAGCAGCCAATTAATAAGCCTTTTTTCATCTCTTTCTCCTAAACATTCTACGTCCATTATACCACACCATAGATATCTTATGAATGGGGCAATATTTAATCAAAGAAAAAACACTGGTTATCCAGTGTTTTTGTAGCTAGTTTCGCTCCCTGCAAGCATCGAACTAAGGCTTAGAAACCCTATTCTAATAGTATTTAGGATAAACTTGGTCAATATTTGGTCAAATTTTTGGCTAAATTATTTTTGGATTAACCTTAATATTTTTGTAAGTAATGAAATTTGACAAGACATTTTATCGTTTTTCATGACTTACTATTTTTTAAATATCGATAAATCTATTTGAACTGATTTGTACTTCGATTCCATGAGTATAGAGAAGCCATAAATTGTACCACTAGCACGATCTAATCTGATTCGACAATTCGTATCTTCTGGCATATCATACTTGTTTTTTAAATATATATTGAGTTCAGACTGACTCTCTGGTTGGTAGATGATATCGCGAAGATCTGTTTCCGCACTCTTAAAAGTTTCTTTCACATCTAAAGAAGCGAAATAATCTCTTTTAACAACTAAATTGAGAATTTCGTCATCAAATAAAGGAGTCAGCTCCGAGCCATAATTTAGTTTACCATTAGAGTAAGTAACAGGAACTGTTTCTTTACTGTCACCACGTGTTATTGTATAGTCACCCTTAATGTCAGATTGAGTGATATCTAAGTCTACTAAATATCTTTTGACTTCAGCTCCATTTTCTATATAGACACGACTTCTATAAGCTTCTAACCCAGTAAAGTCCTTCTTATCTTGCTCCAAAAATTTAAACATAGGCTCAAAGGTTTTTTCAAATTCGTACTGCTCCTTTTTCCTATTTTTGGGGATTGTTTCACCATCCAAACTACATCCATTTAATGCAAAAAGTGTCATAAGCATTACACTAATAAGCCAAAATAAGTGTTTATGATTTTTCATATTTCTATCCCTAACTAGAATTTATATTGCTTTACCTTTCAACCCAACGATTGCTCTTTTCGATTTCGTTCATAAACTATCATCTCTTTTGTTTAAATATTGTTAAATCCAACTGAACTGTCTTATCTTTCGAATTCATCTGAATTGTAATACCATAAATTGTATAACTAGAATAGCTAACTATTATTCGACAGGTTGTATCATCTGGCATATCGTACTTATTTTTAAGACATTTATAGAGGTCAGATTGATTTTCTGACTCGTAGATAATATCACTCAATTCAGTTTCAGCGCTCTTAAAGGTTTCTTTTATATCCAAAGAAGCAAAATAATCTCTTTGTACTACTAAATTAAAAATTTCTTCATCAAATAAAGGATTTATCTCTGACTCATAATTTAGTTTACCATTAGAGTATGTAGCTGGAACTGTTTCTTTACTGTCACCACGTGTTATTGTATAATCACCCTTAATGCCTGATTCAGTAATATCTAAATCAATATTATAATCCTTTACTGGATATCCATCTTTTATATAAATATCACAAATATAAGCCTTTAGTCCCGTAAAGTCCTTCTTATCTTGCTCTAAAAATTTAAATACGGGCTCAAACGTTTTTTCGAATTCGTACTGTTTTTTTGTTCTATTTTTGGGGATTGTTTCACCACCCAAACTACATCCATTCAGTGCAAAAAGTGTCAAAAACATTAGCATTACACTGACAACCCAAAATAAGTATTTATGTTTTTTCATATTTCTATCCCTAAGTAGCATTTATATTGTATTATCAATAGCATTACTATTCAACCAATGATTACTTTTTTCAAGCTGATTCATTAGCCTAGCCTTTCATTACTGAAATATATTTATCAATTTGAATGGTTTTACTATCATTTTCTAATACAATTGCAATATTATAAGCATTCCCACCCGAATGTGTAATAGATACTAAACACTTTACATTGTTTGATAAATTATATTTTTGGACTAGTCTTTTAAACAGTTCTGATTTATCATCATATTCATAAACAATGGTACTTAATGCTGTTTCTGAACTTCTAAAAAATTTTTTTACTTCTAATGATTCAAAATACTCTCGTTTAATACACAAGTTAAAGAGCTCATCATCAAACTCAGTGTCAACACTAGCTGAATAAAGCAACTGTGAATTTTCATATTTGACAGGAACCTCCTGTTTGTTTTCGTCCTTACGAATAGTATAAATTCCATCCACAGGATTATTTTGGGATTTTAAAAATATTTCATAACTTTCTTTTTGTGTCTTTCTATCACCAATACTGACTGAGACCGAATAACTTTTAATTCCTGTTAGGTCTATATTATCTTGCTCCAAAAATTTAAACATAGGCTCAAAGGTTTTTTCAAATTCGTACTGCTCCTTTGTCCTGTTTTTTGGAATGGTTTCACCACCCAAACTACATCCATTTAGTGCAAAAAGTGTCAAAAACATTAGCATTACACTAACAGCCCAAAATAAGTATTTATGATTTTTCATATTTTGTATCCCTAACTAGAATTTATATTGCTTTACCTTTCAATCCGCCGATTACTCTTTTAGATTCCATTCATCGAGTCTCCTCCCTAGTTTTCAAATATTCTTAAATCTATTTGAATTGACTTAGTCATTGATTTCATTTGTATAGAAGTTCGATAAATACCTCCACTGGAGTGTTTAATTCTTACTCTACAGTTAGTATCTTCTGGTAGATCATACTTATTTTTTAGGTATTTATAAAGTTTAGAGTGATTTTCTGGTTGGTAGATGATTTCACGAAGCTCTGTTTCTGCACTCTTAAAAGTCTTTTCCACATCCAAGGAAGCGAAATAATCTCTTGAAACTGCTAAGTTAAGAATCCCTTCATCAAATAATGGGTCTGTATCTGATTCGTAATGCAACGTCCCACTAGAGTATGTAACAGGTACTGATTCTTTGTTTTCCCCAGCTATTATTTTGTACTTACCTTTAATGTCAGCTTTAGTAGTGTCTAGGTCAACTTCATAATTCTTTACGTCATCTTCAATTTTTATATAAACACTACTTTGATATGCTTCTATCCCAGTAAATTCTTTCTTTTCTTGCTCTAAAAATTTAAACATGGGTTCAAACGTTTTTTCGAATTCGTACTGTTCCTTTGTTCTGTTTTTTGGAATGGTTTCACCACCTAAGCTACATCCATTTAGAGCAAAAAGTGTCGAAAGCATTAGCGTTACACTAACAACCCAAAATAAGTATTTATGTTTTTGCATCTCTTTCTCCTAGACTTTCTATGTCCATTATACCACACCATGGATATCTTATGAATGGTTCAAAATTTGGTCAAAGAAAAAACACTGGTTATCCAGTGTTTTTGTGGCTAGTTTCGCTCCCTGCAGGAATCGAACCTGCAACTACTCCTTAGGAGGGAGTTGTTATATCCATTGAACTAAGGGAGCTAGAGAAAAACCCTGCCTTGCAGCAGAGTTTTGTTCATCGAATTAACGACGGATTTCTTTGATACGAGCTGCCTTACCTTGAAGAGCACGCAAGTAGTACAATTTCGCACGACGTACTTTACCGTAACGAACAACTTCGATCTTTTCAACACGTGGAGTGTGGATTGGGAAGATACGTTCAACACCTACACCGTTAGAGATTTTACGAACTGTGTAGTTTTCTGAGATGCCAGCACCTTTACGTGCAATAACAACACCTTCAAAGATCTGAACACGTTCACGGTTTCCTTCGACAACTTTCGCGTGTACACGAACAGTGTCACCAGGACGGAATGAAGGGATATCTGTACGAAGTTGACCTTCAGTCAAGCTTTGGATTAATGGATTCATTTTATTCTCCTATCTTTGTCAATCTTGAGGAAACTTCCTCAGCGGATAAACTGTATTTTTGTGCGTCCATTACACACAAGATACAGTTTATCAAATTTCCTAGAAAAAGTAAAGAAATTTAAAGCAAAATTCCCAAAAAAATTGCAAGAAAACCAAGCAAGTAGGTTAATAATAAATAACTATAAAATACCTTCTTGTCATTGATCAGTCTTTGGAGTTCATCATTCAAAGTTGAGAAAGTAGTCAAACCACCACAAAAACCCGTTGCAAGTATAGAATAGACTTCTTTTGACTCCACGTGGTTATAGCATAATCCAATCAAAAAACAACCTAGAAGATTAGCTATGAGTGTTCCTAGTGGTAGCACTGACCCTTGATTATAACGGGAAAAGAAATAACGAACAAGAGCACCCAGTCCACAAGCAAGCGCTAGATAGATTACTACCATTTCTTCCTCCCTAGACAATAAGCTAATAAAAGTCCGCCACCGACGCTCAAAATCAAATACGTCACCAAACTATGGTACCGCCCTATGTCCAGCAATTTCACAGCATCTAATAGGAGACTAGAAAATGTCGTTAAGCCGCCACAGAATCCTGTTCCAAGCGCTAGAATAGTGCCTTTACTACTTCCCTTATAAACCAGATAACCTTTTACAAGGTAGACAAGGCAAAAAATTCCTAAATAGTTGACTACTAGTGTTCCCCAAGGGAAGTCTGGACTAGATGGCAACCATCTCGAAATCTGAAAACGCACAATTCCTCCCAGCATACCAGCTAGAAAGATTCCTAGAGGGTAAAATTTTTCTTTTTTCATTTGATCGTTTTATCCTGATAATCACGTGAACGTTTGAGAATATCTGAAAAAGTCTCAACAATTGTATCTTCGTATTTTTTATTGCCTACACGATTTCTAACTTTTTCAAAGATAGCTTCTTCTCTTTTAGTATCCAAAATTGGTTTTCCTGTAGACTTTTTATAAGCAACTACACCCTCAACTAGATGCATTCTTTCTTCTAAGAGTCTTACGATTTGGTCATCAATTTGATCAATTTCTTGTCTAATAATATCTAAATCCATTGAGTCTCCTTCTTTATTTGAATCATTGTTAAAAAGCCACTAAATAGTCAAGTTATTCATAGGTATATCTAACAAAAAACTGCACTGACATCTATCATCAGTGCAACTACATGCTTATCCCACTTTAGCAGCTAATTCTTCTGCAAATTGCTCCAAGCGTTCAATATCTTCTTCTTCGGCAGATAGGTCTACTTTGACGCACTCTGAACCCTTTTCAGCTCCTGTCGCTACAAATACTCGGTCAAAGTCATCAACAGCTTTACAGAATTCATCATAGAAAGTATCACCTGAACCAACTACACCATAGATTTTACCACTTAAGTTAAGATCTGCTAAATCTTCGTAGAAGTCCATCATCTCATCTGGTAATTCTCCATCACCATATGTATAAGTTGCGACAATAGCGATGTCTGCTTCTAAAAAGTCAGAAGCGTCAACTGTTGTACACTCATCAACATCCACTTCTAAACCACATTCTCTTAATTTATCTGCTACAATATCTGCGATTTCTTCAGTATTACCGGTCATACTGGCAAATACAATTTTTGCTAATGCCATAAGGTCCTCCTCAATTAATCTTTCTCCATTATATCACATCTTTTTCATTTTAAAAATAAAAACTCTTGTGCTACAATGAAATGAGAAAGAATTGAGGTTATTTATGGAAATTTGCCATCAAATTTTAGAAAAAATCAAAGCATACGATACTATTATCATTCACCGTCATATGAAACCAGATCCAGACGCCTTGGGGAGTCAGGTAGGATTAAAAGCCTTGCTTGAGCATCATTTTCCTGAAAAAACGATCAAAGCCGTAGGTTTCAATGAACCAACTCTAACTTGGTTAGCTGAAATGGATCAAGTAGAGGACACAAACTATCAAGGAGCTCTTGCCATTATCTGTGATACTGCAAACACAGCCCGTATCGATGATAAACGATATACTCAAGCTGATACCATTATTAAGATTGACCACCATCCAAATGACGAAGTTTATGGTGATCTTGTTTGGGTAGATACTAATTCAAGCAGTGCGAGTGAAATGATTGCGCTCTTTGCTGAAGCAACTAATCTAGTACTATCAGATTACGCTGCTAAAATGCTCTGTGCTGGAATTATTGGCGACACAGGCCGTTTCCTTTTTCCGTCTACTTCTGCACGAACACTTCGAGTAGCAAGTCAACTCAGAGAACACAACTTTGACTACGCCGAATTGACACGTAAAATGGATACTATGAGCTTTAAAATTGCCAAACTCCAAGGTTATGTCTATGATCACTTAGAGGTTGATGAAAATGGTGCTGCTCGTGTCATTCTGACTCAAGAAATCTTGAAGAAATACGATGTTACTGATGCTGAAACAGCAGCCATCGTTGGCGCACCAGGACGTATCGATACTGTTAGCCTTTGGGGAATCTTTGTGGAACAAGCAGACGGTCACTATCGTGTACGTCTACGTAGTAAATTTGTCCCTATCAATGGTGTCGCAAAAGAACATGATGGCGGTGGCCATCCTCTTGCTAGTGGAGCAAATTCGTATAGTTTAGAAGAGAATGAGCTCATCTACCAAAAATTGAAAAACTTACTGAAAAATAGATAAAAAGTCTTGCCAAACTTCTGATAATCTGATAGACTAGTATGGTAACAATCTATGGCTCGCAAAGAGACCATGGCAGAAAGGAAATATTGCAAAATGAAAAAAGATATCCATCCAGAATATCGCCCAGTTGTATTCATGGACACAACTACTGGTTACCAATTCCTTAGCGGTTCAACAAAACGCTCTAACGAAACAGTTGAGTTCGAAGGCGAAACTTACCCATTGATCCGTGTGGAAATTTCATCAGACTCACACCCATTCTATACTGGACGTCAAAAGTTCACTCAAGCAGATGGACGCGTGGATCGTTTCAACAAAAAATACGGTCTCAAATAATCAACCACATCACATGCATGAGGTTAAAAAAACAACTTCGATTCGAAGTTGTTTTTTTGTTACCTTCATGAGAGTCATCAATGATGATTTGAAATGTAGCCCGACTAGAAGTACTAGTTTATCTTCTCCTGCTACTTTCATGCCCCCTATACACAAAAAAAGCCTGTCAAACAAGCTTAAACGCTTAATACGACAGGCTTTTTATAGAATCATTATTTAACTGCTTCTTTAAGAGCTTTACCAGCTTTGAATGCTGGAACTTTAGAAGCTTTGATTTTGATTTCTTTACCAGTTTGTGGGTTGCGACCTTTACGAGCTGCACGTTTACGAACTTCGAAGTTACCAAAACCGATCAATTGAACTTTTTCACCAGCTGAAAGGAATTCAGTTACTGCTGCAAATACAGCGTCAACTGCTGCTGCTGAATCTTTCTTAGTCAATTCTGTAGCTTCTGCTACTTTAGCGATCAAATCTTGTTTGTTTGCCATGTTAATGAATCCTCCAAAATTATTTCTAATTAACACTTATAATCATAACCTAAAATTCCTTTTAGGTCAAGTCAAAAACACCTTTTCTTTAATTTTTCTCAATTTTTTTAGGAATTATAATAAATTAAGATAGCCCAGGCGTTTTCTCCGGTATGAGTTTGGATAATAGAACCAGTTTCTAGGACTGAAATTGGCTTTTCAACGTATGGTTGAAGCACCGCTTTCATCTCATTTGCCCATTCGTTAGTACCAGCATATGAAATTCCAATCTCGGCAACTGAACGATGTGACAAAGTCTCTACTAGTTCATCCAACCATTTTTTAAAAGTTTTTGCACCACGTCCCTTCACAATTGGTTGAAGTTCATTATCTTTCATTTGCATCACTACACGAATATTAAGCAGTGAGCTCAACAAACCTGTTACACGACCAATACGTCCACCTTTAACAAGGTTTTCTAAAGTAGAAACACCGATATAAAGTTCTGTGTGATTTTTAACGTCTTCGACATGTGCTAAGATAGTTTCTAGATCTTTTCCTTCTTTAGCTAATCTAGCAGCTTCTACAACTTGAAACTTCAACGCTTGGTCTGTAAAAGAGCTATCTAAAACAGTGACATCAGCCGATGAAAGACTTGCTCCTTGACGAGCTGCTTCTACCGTACCTGATAGAGCATAAGACATGTGAATCGCAAGAACCTGACTACCATCTTTGCCTAAGTCATCAAATATTTCTGCAAAGAGTCCTACAGGTGGTTGACTAGTCTTAGGAAGATTTTTACTTGCTTGCATCAAGCGAAGAAACTCACCTTCTTCAAGATCTGCATCTGAATAGAGGACACTATCAATCATTACAGATAGAGGCACAACTGTAATATCTAGTTCTTTGACCACTTCTGGTTCAATGGTAACAGACGAATCCGTTACAATTTTTACTTTTGTCATAATTCAAATCTTTCTATTTTCAAATTTTGTGATTATTCTACTTAACTATAACAATTATATCAAAAAATAACCAAAAATTCATACTGTTTCTATCTATTTTGATTGCTTATTCTTAATTTATTTTTTAGACGTGTTTGCAAAAAAATAACCGCCTGTTTAAAGGCGATTATTTCGAACATTTTAAATGAGATGATTATACAATTCTTGCATCTGAATATCATCTGGAACTAGGTCAAGATAGGCCTGAATGTATTCTGTTGCTTCTTCTAACTTCCCTAGTTCTCTTAATAAATAAATGTATTGTTCCAAGAACTCCGGATTATCCTTCAATTCTGTAGCAAGTTCCTTATAAAGCTCGTAAGCTGCTTCCAGTTCCTCGGTTTCTTGGTAGCTACGGGCAATCATCCATTTTGTTAAGAGATTTTCAGGTTCATGCGCTTCTAAGGCCAAAATATCTTCATATCTCTCTTGTTCTTGGTAGATGGTCGCTAAGCGCAATAAAATTTCTTCTTGATCTTCAGCATTCTCTTGTGCTTGCAAAAGATAAGCTTCGGCTTGTTCTGGTTGATGCAATTCATAAGATAACTGAGATGCAAGGAGCAACAAACGGGTTTCAAAAGGATTTTTTAATAAGCCTTGTTGTGCTACTTTAAGAGCTGCTTCCGTTTGATGTTCCTTATGGAGTGCCTGGCTATAGCCATACTCATACCCTTCAAAATCTGGAGAAATGGTGTCTATTTGTTTAAAGTATAAGGCTGCTTTTTGGTAGTCCTCTTGGTCAAAATAGAGACTTGCCAGTTCATAGGCCGTTTGGTCGTCATATTCTAATTCCAAGGCTTTTTCAAGAAACTCAACAGCAGATTCGAATTTTCCAAGTCGTGCATATGCAAGGCCAATTCTCTGATAGGTTGAAATTCCAGTTTGGTCATAGATAGCACGATTATCTAATTGAGCATAGCCCTGAATAGCCTCTAAATCGTTTCCTAGTTCGCTATCTAGCTCTGCTAATCCAAATATCAAGAGAGGATCATCGGAGTAGCTACGAGCTTCTAAGAGCTTCTCACGCGCAACATCTGTCAATCCTTCCATCTGATATAAATCTGCTTTTAAGGCAAGAGCTGATACGTACCATTCACTTTCTGGACCAATCTTCTCTAAATAATCAAAAGCTTCTTCGATAAGTCCATCCTCACCAGCTATTGCAGCTAGATTGATGTAGACTTCTGGAAATTTCGGCGCTAATTTCTCATAGATTTGTGCTGCCTGTGGATAGAAGCCAATCCCTTCGAGATATGCAGCAAGTTCAAGAAGAACTTCATCTGAATCTTCATCTAGGGCTTTTTGGAAAAAAGATTCTGCTTTTGATAAATCTTGTTGCTCCAAGGCCTCGAGCATTTGTTGACTATTGTTCACCTTCAGTCTCCTCTACTGGTTCATAAAGTCCACTAACTCCTTTATACCAATCAAATATTGCTGAGATGACTACTTTTGCGGAAGCGTAGATTGGAATACCTAGCAATACACCCCAAATACCAAACATGGATCCTGAAGTCAACAGCACAAAAAGAATGGTAATTGGGTGAATATTTAATTGACTACCCAAAATCAGTGGTGAAACAAAACGACCTTCAATGGTTTGCTCTACAATAAAGACAATAATAACTTTTAAGAGCATTACCGGACCAGCAATCAGCCCCAATACTAGAGCAGGAAGCATCGCAAGGAAACTACCAAGATAAGGCACAAGGTTCAAAACACCTGCAGTAACACCGAGCGCTACTGCATATCGAAGCCCAATTATCTTAAAGAAGATAATAAACATGATAGCTACGATTACAGCGACCGTAATTTGTCCTCTAACGTAGTTAGCAAGTTGTTGGTTCACATCTGATAGAACCTTACCTACTGGTTCTCTTAATTTATTTGGTAAAAAGTGAGTGATATAATCTCTCAACCCTTTCCCATCTCTAAGGAGATAAAAGAGCATAAATGGCATGATAATCAAAGCGACGATTACTTGAGAAGTTCCACTAATAATAGCACTCACCCAGTTAACAGCTTTGGAAGAGATATTACTTGCCCATGCAGTTGCCTGAGTTGAAAATTGCGCTAAAACCTGTTCCAGTTGAGGTCTAAAGTCATCTGGCAAACGCTTGGTTACAAGATCATCAATCACTCTGTCAGCATCTTCTATATAACTTGGCACATTTTGCGCAAAAATGACAACTTGACGTTGAAGGTTTGGAATCGCAACAGCTAGACCAATAATCAAGAGTACGGCAATAATGACGAAGATAATACTAATGGCTAAGACGCGGTTAATCTTGTACTTCTCCATCAAATCTACTAGTGGATTCAAGAGGTAGAAAAGTAGTCCCGATAAAATAACTGGCAACATGACTACTGATAAAAAGTCGATAACAGGGATAAATAAGAAGCTGATTTTACTGAGAATAAAAATATTCAGACCTAGTAACAAGGCTACCAAAAATACAGTAACAGCCTTATTATCTAAAAACCATTTAAAAAACCAAGATAAGGTAAAGTGTTTCTCTTTTTGTTCCATTTTTTCTTCCTTTCCTTTGTCCTAACATTATACCATGTTTTAAGAAAAATAAGGGTTTTTTATAGTGTTTTAAAAAAGGTTAAATTTAGCTTTTTGGCAAGAGTACAGGACTGTTTTATGATTTAGAATTTTCATCTAGTAGACCTTTTTATGTTATAATTGTAGTATATTTTTCTAGAGGTATGAATATGAAAGAAACAGTCTATTTTGGAACTTATACACGCCGTATTTCCCAAGGGATTTACAAGGCTGATTTTGATACAGAAACAGGCAAACTCTCAAATCTAGAGCTCTTTGCAGCAGAACCAAGTCCAACCTATTTAGCCTTTGATCAAGACCAGCATTTATACACGGTTGGAAGCCATGATGGCAAAGGGGGAATTGCGGCATACAAAACTGATGGTAGTCTTCTTAACCATGTTGTTGAAGAGGGGGCTCCTCACTGCTATGTTGCAGTTGATGAGAAACGAGGGCTAGTCTATGGCGCTAACTACCATAAAGGTCAAGTTCTAGTTTATAAACGTAAAGAAGATGGCAGTCTTGAATTGGCAGACAAAGTTCAACACACGGGCAATGGTCCACATGAAAACCAAACTTCTCCTCACGTACACTACACAGATTTAACACCAGACCAATATTTAGTAACTTGTGACTTAGGTACTGATGAAGTTATCACTTATGATGTCGATGCAGAAGGAAAGATAAGTCCATTAGCTACCTACAACTGTACTCCTGGTGCAGGTGCTCGTCACCTTGTTTTCCACCACCACTACAAGATTGCTTATCTCATCTGTGAACTCAATAGTACGATTGAAGTATTGATTTACGATGGTGTTGGAGAATTTGAACAAATGCAGGTCATCTCAACCCTACCAGACGACTATAATGGATTCAATGGTACTGCTGCTATTCGTCTCTCTAAAGATGGCAAATACCTCTATGCTTCGAACCGCGGACATGATTCTATCGCAGTATATAGTATTTTAGCGGATGGAAGTTTAGGGTTATTAGAGATTGTTCCAACGCATGGGAAAAATCCACGTGATTTTGATTTGTCACCAGACCAAGAGTTCCTCATCGCAGTTCACCAAGATTCAGATAATGCAACTGTCTTTAAGCGTAATCCTGAAACTGGTCGACTTGCAGAACTTTCGAATGACTTTCATGTACCTGAAGCGGTCTGCATTAGTTTTCATCACTAACAAAAAAAGAACTTGAATAAAGATCAAGTTCTTTTTTATTTTATAATTTATTTCCGACATTGATACGGTTAATGGCACGTTGCAATGCAATCTTAGCACGACGTTCTTGGTCAATCAAATGTTTATCTTGTGCTTCTTCGATTTCACGTTCTGCACGAAGTTTCGCACGTTCTGCACGGCTAACATCGATATCACGAGCGCGTTCAGCTGAGTCAGCAACGATAGTTATGACATCATTAGCAATCTCAATGATTCCTCCGTTTACTGCTATCCAGTTTACATGAGAATCATCATCAACACGTTTGACTTTAACTTCATCAACTGCTAATACCGCAATCATATTTTGATGTCGTGGCAAGATCCCCATCTCACCATCCAGAGTTCGAACCGATACAAAGCTGGCATGGTGATCATAGACGAGGCCATCTGGTGTCACGATCTGGACAGTTAACTGAGCCATAGGTCACCTCTTAAAATCCCATTTTTTCAGCCTTAGCAATAACATCTTCGATTGAACCTACCCCACGGAAGGCATCTTCTGGGAGATGATCGTGTTTTCCGTCGAGAATTTCCTTAAATCCACGAACTGTTTCAGCTACTGGAACATATGAACCTGGTTGACCAGTAAATTGTTCCGCAACGTTGAAGTTTTGTGAAAGGAAGAACTGAATACGACGCGCACGAGCAACCAAAGTTTTTTCTTCATCAGAAAGTTCATCCATACCAAGGATCGCAATGATATCTTGCAATTCATGGTAACGTTGAAGGACACGTTTAACCTCAGCAGCAACTGCGTAGTGCTCTTCTCCAACGATTTCAGGTGCCAAGGCACGTGAACTTGAAGCAAGTGGGTCTACGGCAGGGTAGATACCCAATTGAACCAATTTACGTTCCAAGTTGGTAGTTGAATCCAAGTGAGCGAAGGCTGTTGCTGGCGCTGGGTCAGTATAGTCGTCCGCTGGCACGTAGATAGCCTGGATAGAGGTTACAGAACCTTTCTTAGTTGAAGTGATACGTTCTTGCAATTGACCCATTTCAGTTGCGAGTGTTGGCTGGTAACCAACGGCTGAAGGCATACGACCCAAAAGGGCAGATACTTCTGAACCAGCTTGTGTGAAACGGAAGATATTATCAATGAAGAGAAGAACGTCTTGGCCTTCAACATCACGGAAGTATTCAGCGATAGTCAAACCGGTAAGAGCAACACGCATACGTGCTCCTGGTGGCTCGTTCATCTGACCAAATACCATGGCTGTTTTCTCGATAACGCCTGATTCTTTCATTTCCCAGTAGAGGTCGTTCCCTTCACGAGTACGTTCCCCAACACCAGTAAATACTGAGATACCACCGTGTTCTTGGGCAATGTTATGGATCAATTCTTGGATCAAGACAGTCTTACCAACTCCGGCACCACCGAAGAGTCCGACTTTACCACCTTTAAGATAAGGGGCAAGAAGGTCGATAACCTTAATCCCTGTTTCGAGGATTTCTGAAGAGGTAGACAACTCATCAAAAGTAGGTGCTTTTTTATGAATTGGCTGACGTTCTGCGTCTTCTCCAAAAGGAGCTTCCAAGTCAATGGTATCTCCCAAAACATTGAAGACACGTCCCAAGGTTTCTTTACCTACTGGTACAGAGATTGGACGACCAGTGTCCAATACTTCCATTCCACGAGTTAAACCATCTGTTGATTCCATAGCGATGGTACGAATCATACCATCTCCCAACTCTAAGGCTACTTCAAGGACGATTTTTGTTTTCTTTTCGTCATTTTTGTAGACGACAAGTGCATTGTTAATCTCAGGAAGTTTTTCCCCTGCTGCAAACAAAACGTCTACAACGGGTCCGATAACCTGAGCAATTTTACCTGAACTCATCTCCTTCTCCTATTCTATATAAGATACTGTCGGTTCCTAGTATTGCTAGGTCCTAAGTTCATTCATTTGAGCAGGATGGCTTTATTCTAAAGCGCTAGCTCCTGCCACGATTTCTGTGATTTCTTGTGTAATCGCCGCCTGTCTGGCACGGTTATACTGAATGGTCAAATCATTAATCACTTTTTTAGCATTATCAGTCGCTGTTTGCATGGCTGTCATACCAGCAGCATTTTCAGCTGTCTTGGCATCAATAATAGCACCATAAATCATACTTTCAGCAAATTGTGGTAGTAATTGATCCAAGATTTCTTCACGACTTGTTTCAAGATCAAAGGTCAAGCTATAGTTCTCATCCGCTTCATTTGGATCCAAGTCCACAATAGGAAGCATCTGTTCTACACGCATTTGACTTGTCAGTGTATTAACGTGGTGGTTGTAGCAAACATAGAGCTCATCAAAAAGTTCGTTTTGATACATTTCAATCGTTTTTGTAATAATCTTACGAACTTCATCAAAGCTTGGTTGGTTTGCAAGTCCACGCAATTCATAGATTGGTTGAATACCGCGTGATTTGAAGAAATCGGCTCCCATACCACCGATACAGATAACTTCAAAATCATCACCTGACGGATGGTATTCTTGCTGAAGTTCCATGACTGCTTTTAAGATTGAAGAATTATATCCTCCAACAAGACCACGGTCAGATGTAATGACGATATAACCTGTTTTCTTGACAGGGCGACTGATCAACATAGGGTTCGTTGATCCGCCTGCGCCATCTCCGTGGAGGATATCTGTAACTAGTTTACGCACTTTTTGTGCATACACTTGGAAGTTACGAGCTGCTTCTTCAGAACGACCTAACTTAGCTGCAGAAACCATCTGCATAGCGTTGGTAATTTGACTAGTATTTTTTGTTGAGGCGATTTTTGTTTTAATATCATTTAGAGATACTGCCATCTGACACCTCTATTCTTACTGGAAGCTTGATTGATTGAGAAACTCAGTAATCGCAGCATCCAAGACTGCTTCATCTGGCAAGTCTTTTGTTTCACGAATGGTTTCCAAAATCTCAGGATGTTGAGCATCAAAGAACATATGGAACTCTTCTTCAAAACGAACGATATCGTCTACAGGAATTGTATCCAAGAAACCATGGGTCAAAGCGTAGAGAATAGTAACTTGTTTCTCAACAGGTAATGGTTTGTGAACAGGTTGTTTCAATACTTCTACAGTACGACGACCACGGTTCAATTTAGCCTGAGTAGCTGCATCCAAGTCAGAACCAAATTTAGTGAAGGCTTCTAACTCACGGTATGAAGCAAGGTCGATACGAAGAGTACCAGCAACCTTCTTCATGGCCTTAATCTGTGCAGAACCACCAACACGAGATACGGAAGAACCCGCATCAATAGCTGGACGGATACCTGCATTAAAGAGGCTATCACTTAGGAAGATTTGTCCATCCGTAATAGAGATTACGTTTGTAGCGATATAGGCTGAGATATCTCCGGCTTGTGTCTCGATAAATGGAAGAGCTGTGATAGATCCTCCACCCAATTCATCCGAAACTTTAGCTGAACGTTCAAGTAGACGGCTATGAAGGTAGAATACATCCCCTGGGAATGCTTCACGACCTGGCGGACGACGAAGCAAGAGAGAAAGTTCACGATAAGCTACCGCTTGTTTAGATAAGTCATCATAAACAATCAATACGTGCTTACCTTGGTACATAAATTCTTCCGCCATAGCAACCCCTGCATAAGGTGCGAGGAAAAGCAATGGAGAAGGTTGTGAAGCTGACGCTGTCACGACGATTGTATAATCCAAGGCTCCGTACTGACGAAGTGTTTCTACTTGTGTACGAACTGTTGATTCTTTTTGACCAATCGCTACATAGATACAGATCATATCTTGACCTTTTTGGTTCAAGATTGCATCGATAGCGATGGTAGTTTTCCCTGTTTGACGGTCACCGATAATCAACTCACGCTGACCACGACCGATTGGAACAAGGGCATCAATAGCCTTCAAACCAGTTTGCAATGGTTCTGATACTGATTTACGTTGCATAACACCAGGAGCTGGTGCTTCAACTGGACGAGTTTTGTTTGTGTCGATTGGACCAAGTCCATCTACTGGACGACCAAGTGGATCCACGACACGACCAATCAAGCTATCACCAACTGGAACTTCCATGATTTTCCCAGTACGACGAATAGTGTCGCCTTCGCGGATATCTGTAAAGTCTCCAAGGATGATAATACCAACATCAGTTGATTCTAAGTTTTGCGCCATACCATAAGAGCCGTTTTCAAAAATCAACAACTCTCCACTCATGGCGTTTTCAAGGCCATGAGCACGCGCAATTCCGTCCCCGATATAGGTTACAACACCAGTTTCAGTAACATCAAAATTGGGTTTGAAATTTTCAATTTGTTGCTTAATTAAAGCGCTGATTTCTTGTGCGTTAATTGACAAAAGAACACCACTTTCTATTTCAAATTTTCCTTAACAACTTTAAGTTGTTGTTTAATACTAACATCAATTGTCTTGTGATTGGCGATAATGACAAAACCACCGATTAAACTATCGTCGATTTCTTCTTTAATGCTACGCACTTTTAAAGACATCTTTTTCTCGATAATTGGAACCAAACGTTCTTTCTGTTCATCAGTTAGAGGATGAGCAGACACAATCGTTACTTCAAAACGATTCGTTTCTCTCTCAAGACGGTTTAAACAATCTACAATCACATCATAAAAAAGATATGACCGATGATTGTATAACAGAACTTGAATGAAGTTTTGTAATAATGGCGATGCCGAGTCTTGGAAATAACTAACTGTTTTATCCTTATCAGACTCATCCACATCCACCTGAGCCAAAAAAGAAGGCAAATTTGTTTCTTCAGCGACTTGCTTGATTTGAGTCAAATCTGAGAAGATACTGTCTTCTTCTCCTTTTTCAATCACCAATTGGACAAAAGGCATGCTGTATTTTTCAATTACCTTTACTGTCTTTTTGTCCATTAAGCTTCTCCTAGCTGATCGATATACTGATCAATGAGTTCTTTGTGGGCATGACCATCAAGGTTTTGTGAGATAATTTTTCCAGCTAGACTAACTGTCAAATCTGCTACCTCACCTTTAACGCTTTGTAAAGCCTCTGCTTTATTTTGCTCAATTTCTTGGTTAGCTTTGTCTTTCAAGCGACCAGCTTCTAGCTTAGCTTCAGCCAGAATATCTGATTTGCTCTTTTCAGCTGTCTCCTTAGCATTTTCGATGATAGTTTTAGCTTCGCTTCGGCTACCTGTTAATTCGTCTTCACGTTTTTGTGCAAGAGTTTCTGCTTTTTGACGAGCTTGTTCAGCACCATCAATATCAGCAGCAATCTTTTCTGCGCGTTCTTCGAAGACACTTGTCAAGTTTGACCATGCGTATTTTTTGACTAAGACGATCAAAAGGATAAAAGAGCCAGCAATTAAAATAAAGTTACCAATCAATTCACCTACTGTTACGTGCATCATTTACTCCTTTCTACTCTTCATCATTAATTTTATTTCCTAGGTACATAGAGGATAATAGTGTAAAGACATAGGCTTGTACACAAGAAATGAACACGGAAAATGCAGTCCAAACTAAGTTTGCCCCAAATGCGACTGGATACCAAAAAATAGCCTGATGTGAAAGTAAGAGAAGCAAGCTTATCATTACTTCACCTGCAAAGATATTCCCAAAAATCCGCAAAGCAAGAGAAAGGAAATTCGTGAATTCTTCAAGTAGATTCATCGGTGTCATAAATGCAGGAGTTACAAAACCTTTTAGGTATTGTTTAATCCCACGACGACGAATCCCCTCAATGTGTGCCATCACAATAATACAGAACGACAAGACAAGGTCAAATGAAAGATTTGCAGTTGGCGATGTCCAAAGGTTTGTCCCATCTGTAGTTTGAAGTTTTGCCATCAAACCAAGATTATTTGCGATGACCATAAAAAGAAACAAACACAAGTAAAAGAGTGAGTAATCTTTCATGTACCGTGAACCAACGTTAGGTTCTGTAAATCCGACTACAAAGTCATAGAGATACTCTAGTACATTTTGCTTTCCTTTGGGTTTCACAGTCATATTACGACTTGCCCAATAGATAAAGCCAAAAATCAGTGCCACAGACAACAAAGTCATTGCTGTCAAGGTTAAATCAAAGGTAACAGGACCAATATTGATGGTTGGATTGATACTTTCTTCCATCTAGAATCCTCCCTTTTCCATTTTATACTTCTCTTTATTTGATGATAAATGAAAATACGAGAGTTATGAAGAAAGTTCCTTCAATAAAGGCAACCCCCAAGATCATCAAACTACGCAATTGTGGAATGATATCTGGTTGGCGCGCTGCAGATTTGAACAAACCGTTCATCAAAAATCCTTCTGCAAGAGATACACCCATACAGGCAAGACATAGACCGAAAAATGTTAAATTCATGACGAATTCTCCTTTTTTAAATAAATTTACTTCCCTAGTTTAGTCCTAAAATTTGCTTTTGTCAACTTTTTACTAGCATTGAAAGCGTTTCTAATCATTTATTTCTAATTTTGCGATTTTCATGACCTTTATATAGAAAATTTTAAGGACTTTTCATATCATTTTCCTTTCCTTTCACATTTTTCTGAAAGCAAAAATCCAGGTTTTACAACCTGGATTTTTTGTCCTTATTTAAAATAATAGGAATGGTGACTCTGACAAGCTGGATTAAATGCAGCATTACAATATGCACAGCTACTTTTCTTTGAATATTCCTCATAAGTTAAGGTTTTCTTACAGGAACCACATAAGATAGGTCTGTCCTCTTTTAGCCTTAAAGGATAGGGAGAAAATACGTGCGACTCTAGTTCATTATGACACTGATAACAGGCGTAGTATTTTTGACACTCATAGCATTGAAGTGCTACGATATCTTTATCAGTATGGTAATGAACACATCTGCTTTCATCATCTACCAGTAATCCCTGAGCTTGAACCATGTTTTTTCCTTATCTAGGCACGAACAGTAACGCTTGTTCCATCTTCTTTATAGAGATTAATCAGACCTTCTTTCAAAGCACGGACCATATCACCTGCTTGTACTGGTTGAGGAACCTTGATGGTCAAGAGTTCCATTGGGTTTGGTGCACGGTCGATTTTATTTCCTTTTGAGTCATGAAGGTCTTCGATGTAGGTTTCAAAATGACGGAAACCTGGACCGTAAAACTCAACTTGGTCACCTTCGTTGATAACGTTACGTTGGCGAATAGTTGCTGTTTGTGTCGCATCATCATAAGCTACTACTTCAGCAACAAACTTGTATTCTGGAATCTTACGACGAGCACCAAACAATTGTTCATTTTCAGTTGGTGTTCCATAGTAGAAACCTGTAGCCAATTCACGTTGGGCAACCTTCCACATTTCATCAATCAAGTCTTGCTTGATTGCTTCAAACTTTTCAGGGCTCTCAAGGTAAGCATCGACTGCAGCTTTGTAGCAGTTTGTTACTGTTGAAACGTAATGAATAGACTTCATACGACCTTCAATCTTCAAACTGTCAACGCCATTTTCAATCATATCTGGAATATGGTCAATCATAGACATATCAACCGCAGACATGGAGAACTCTTCAGGAATTTCTCCCTTAAGACTCTTACGCTCTTTACCAAATGGCATATCGTAAAGATCATATTTCCAACGGCAAGATTGTGAACATCCACCACGGTTGGCATCGCGCATACTCATATGGTTTGAAAGAGTACAACGACCAGAGTATGAGATACACATAGCTCCATGAACGAAAGCTTCAATCTCAACATCTGTACGTTTGCGGATTTCTGCCAACTCTTCCATAGAAACCTCACGCGCCAACACGACACGAGTTAATCCAAGTTCTTTCCAGAATTCAAGAGTTTCATAGTTGGTCGCACTAGCTTGTGTCGAAAGGTGGATTTCAAGACCTGGTGCTTCAGTTGCCGCAATCATAATCAAGGCTGGATCTGATACGATGACCGCTGCAATTCCGATATCACGCAATTTACGGAACCATTCTCCAGCACCTTCTTCATTTCCCTCGTGCATAACCATATTAGCCGCTACATAAACCTTAGCGCCATACTTAGCCGCAAACTGTACTCCTTCTTCCATTTGTTCGAAAGTAAAGTTACCAGCACGGCTACGTAGACCATAGGCCTGACCACCGATAAAGACAGCATCTGCACCGTATTGAACAGCTACTTTTAGTTTTTCAAGAGTTCCTGCAGGTGATAAAACCTCAGGACGTTTCAAAGTTTTTGTCATGTTTTCTCCTATTTGCAATATAAAAGTTTGACACTAATCTTTACCATTTTATAGCAAAAAGGTTCTAAAATCAAGTTTTGATTGATTGTTTAGACAATTTTAATGTTATTCTCGTTCATGAGTTCAGCGAACTGTTTCTATTTGCCAAGAACTCCAACCTTTAAAACGAATGGCACCCTTTTTGTCTGTTTTGTAAATCGAATTCTCAAGTTCTTGATTACTTTCCTCATTTTTTTCTTTGAATTTTTTCTTCTTATCTACCGAAATGACCGTGATTTTAGGTTGTAAAGCTTTGAAGACCTCTACATCTGTCTTTTTCTTCGATGCTTGCTGATGCATTATCACTACATCTGCTCGGAATTTTGAGGAATGACTCGTTAAGAACTTCTCCTCTAAATTTCCAGTAATTAGAAAGGTTTGATTTAGTAACTTTCCATACAAGACCATTGAATCCTTTTTATCGCTATTTTGGCTAGTGATTGCTTCCAAACTACTCCCAAAAATAAACAACTGCTGTCCTGTTTTAATAGCAGCCACCTTAATTTTGGTTTCCTTCAGCTTATCCATAAATTCTCTTTTAGATAATGTTTCTTCAGTTACTAGAATCTGTTTAAGCTCGAAGGCTTTACTGATTTCTAACACATGATCTAACTGCTTAGTATCACTAGTCGTTAGCACAAGCTGATCAATCTTGGCCACTCCTCGACTTTTGAGATAAGGGATTAAACTACGTTTGGCATTGCTCGTTATGACCTTCTCCTGCCAGGCTTCTTTCTTTTCAACTTCATACTTTTCCCCGACATCCAGTAGTATGGTCTTTCCTGCCATGTCTCTTAGGAAAATGCTCCGCCCCTGTTCCATATCTAGGACTGTGATTTCATTTTCTAGTGGATGTTTGGTTACTAAAAAGAGTGAGAAGGCAACTATGACAAGCATAGATATTTTTTTCAAGTTCTTTCGATAATCGTAGATGAGAGCTAAAGTAATCAAAAGAAGGATTAAAATCCAAAGACTTGGCTGACCAAAAACAAGAGGCCTCGTAGATAGCTGAGAAATATAGCGAATGATGTTTTCAAGCCATTCAAAGAGAAAGTTGAACTGGGTGATGGGATATATAAATGACAGACAGAAGAGAATCGATAAGAGCGGTAACAGAACCATATCAAATAAGAATGAAAAGACAAATGTCAAGAGAATGGACCACGGTTGGAATTCAGAAAAGTAAAAAGATAAGATTGGTAGAATTCCCAAGGAAATGATGCAACTCTCTCTAACCAACCCTCTTATTCCTTCTATTTCTTCACCTGTCATGGTCAGTATAAAAGCATAGGCACAGGATAGAACCCCTCCAGCTGTTAAGAAAAAGTTCGGCATGATAAGAAATAGAATAAGAATCGTCAAAGCAAAATTATCTAGTGACTTAAAGCCATGCTGAGCCAATAGCTTTTGGAGGAGACTACGAATAACAGAGGCTGAAAATCCTGTCAAACCTGCATAGACCAATGACAATGGATAGGCTAACCATTTGAACTTCTCTTGCGTCAAACCCAAACGCAGAAGTAACTTCTTAAAAGCATCCATGAAAAAGCCGACCTGCATTCCAGACAAAGCAAAAAGATGAATAATCCCTAGGCTGGAATAAAGTTCATTCATTTCCTCAAAGTCTGTATCTAAATGTCCCAATAAAAGACCGGTCATGTAGTTGCGCATGGGATCGGGAAAATTCCTTTTTATCCAGACAACTGTTTTTCTCCTCAAGCTTGATAGGTTTTCTCCAATATCCAAACTTGATGTTTTCCTTAATTCGACAATTTCCGATATGGTCAAGGTCTGATAAATTCCTTGAGTTTTAAGGTAGTTTCGATAATCAAATCCAGCAAAATTACTTGCTCCTTGAGGAATAGCTAGCTTTCCTTTTACCACAAGCTCATGCAGTTCAGATAAGTCTTGAAATTTTTTCTTTTCAGCTTCTGACTGGAGTTTATAATAGACCTGAAAAAGTCTACCATTTGCCTTACCACGAAAGGATAAACTATCACCATTCACCTTGATGGTATCAGACAAGATTCGTACCGTATTAACTGAGTCAACAAGATGTTGACTCGCTTCTTCTTGCTGCCATTTTTGAAATATAAACCAGCTTCCAAAAAGACCACAAACAAAGAGAACCTTGACCACAGTCTTCCATGAAAATTGAAAAAAGAGGCAGATTAGTAAAAAGACAAAGCCCAAAAGTGCTAAGACACTTGCTGAAAAGATAGCGTAGTAGAGCCATAACAAAAGAAAACTAAGATATATTTTGGGGATGGGAAAACGATTAATCCACTGTGACATACTCTTTTAACTTTTCTATCGTTTTTGCACCAATACCAGAAACCTTTTTAAGCTCATCAACTGACTTAAACTTACCGTTGGACTCACGATGCTCAATGATATCCTGAGCACGTTTAGCACCTAATCCTTTAACTTGTTTAAGCTCCTCTAAACTGGCTTTATTGAGATTGACTTTCTTACTTTCCTTGTTGTTAGAGGTATTTGATTGTGATTCTTGACTGGTAGCTTCTTCCTTGGTCGGAACATAGACCAGTGCTTCGTCACTAATTCTCTGGGCTAGATTGATAGACTTGCTATCGGCATTATCTGTCAGTCCACCAGCTTTTTGAACAGCATCATTGATACGACTTCCAACTGGCAAATCATAAATCCCTGGTGTTTTGACAGCCCCTTTAACATCGACAGTAATCAGATCTTGCTCCACCGCTTCTTCCTTCTGATTCCCATCCTCCTTTTCATCCGTCGAATCCTTCGAAACAGTTGTAACTTCTGTCTGCAAATTACTTTCCTTAGCAGGTGTTTGAGTGATAGGCTTTAGGAGGAAAAATCCACCCAAGACCAAGCCCAAACTAACGCAAATAACAATGATTTTATATTCTTTAATTTTCTCAATAAGTTCTTCCATATTTACTCCTCTCTTAGCTTATTCGTAAGAGAAAGAAAAAAACAGCTGAAAATCTTTTCAACTGCTTACTTATTTACAAAATAGTCTTCCTTGGTCAAGACGTAATGGACATCTGTTACGAATCTTCCAGGTTCATTTTTATCCATTCTAGCATAAGGTTCTTCGTGAGAAAAGCGCATGCCTGATTTCTCCATAACCTTTCCTGATGCAGGATTGTCCTTATCATGAAAAGCCGTCAACTTATTCATTCCTATCTTTTCAAAAGCCAGTTCAATCACAGCACGATTGGCTTCAGTTGTCAAACCTTGATTCCAATATTTTTGATTGATAATGTAACCAATGGCTGCCTTCTTAAGAACAGTATCCATCTTGTGCAGGTCAATAGTTCCGATAAACTCTCCAGTACTTTTTAGTTCAATTCCCCATCGGCCCAAGGGATTGGCTAGATAAAACTGAGCAATATTGTTCTTAGTTTCCTCTAGACTTTGATTAGTTGGAAAAGTGTAGCGCGTATTTTCTTTATTTGAAGCATACTCAAACATGGCTTCTGCATCATCAAGTGTTACAGGTCTAAGCACTAAGCGTTCTGTTTCGATAATTTGATGCTTAGCTAGTTTGATAAATAGTGATTCCATGATTGTACCTCCTAAAATAGGTTGGTAAAAGAATAACATAAAAGAAATAGGTTTACAAGTTTTTCTTGCAATTTATAGCGGTTTCATATACAATAAAATCATCACAAAAAACTCAAAAAATGTGATATAAAACTGAAACTGTCTGATAGAAAGTGAGTTATCTTTATGTTAATTGGAATTCCAAAGGAAATTAAAAATAATGAAAATCGTGTTGCTTTGACACCTGCTGGTGTACAGAGTCTTGTTGGTCGTGGTCACCGTGTCCTCATTGAAACAAATGCTGGACTTGGATCTGGTTTTGCTGATGCCGACTATGAAAAGCAAGGAGCTGAGATTGTAGCTACAGCAGCTGAAGCTTGGGCTGCAGAGTTAGTTGTTAAAGTAAAAGAGCCACTTGCTAGTGAATATCAATTCTTGCGTGAAGACTTACTTCTTTTCACCTACTTGCATATGGCAGCTGCTCCAGAATTAGCTGATGCTATGCTTGCAGCTAAAACAACTGGTGTTGCTTATGAAACTGTACGCGATACTGAAGGTCAACTTCCTCTATTGGTTCCAATGAGTGAGGTTGCAGGTCGAATGGCTGTCCAAATCGGAGCTCACTTCTTGACGAAACAAGCTGGTGGTTCTGGAGTTCTATTGGGTGGTGTCCCAGGTGTACCAAAAGGAAAAGTAACCATTATCGGTGGTGGTGTCGTTGGTACACACGCAGCTCGTATCGCTCTTGGTTTGGGAGCTCAAGTAACTATTCTTGATATCAGCGCTAAGCGCCTTTCTGTACTTGAAGATGTCTTTGGTCACCAAATCCAAACTTTGATGTCTAACCCATTTAATATTGAAGCAAGTGTGCGTGAAGCAGACGTTGTTATCGGTGCAGTATTGATTCCTGGTGCTAAAGCTCCAAAATTGGTGACAGATGACATGGTTCAACAAATGCGTCCTGGTTCTGTCATCGTAGACGTTGCTGTAGACCAAGGTGGTGTTATTGCAACAGCTGACCGTGTGACAACCCATGATGAGCCTGTATATGAAAAACACGGTGTCCTTCACTATGCGGTTGCCAATATTCCTGGAGCAGTTGCCCGTACTTCTACCATCGCCCTTACAAATGTGACTCTTCCTTATATCGAAGCCTTAGCAGGTAAAGGATTTAAGAAAGCAATCCTTGAAGATGCTGGTTTACGTGAAGGGGTTACAACTTACCAAGGTCAATTGACTAGTCAACCAGTTGCTGAAGGTTTAGAACGTGACTATACACCTATTAGTGAGCTTGTTTAATAAGAAATTCAAAAAAAATTAAGAGCAGTTTTTCAACTGCTCTTTTTCTTTATTCTGTTTCTTCTTGATTTTCTTCAGCTTTGACAGGTCGAGGTTCATAAGCTCTAATAATCTGAGCAACGATTGGATGGCGAACCACATCCTTGGCTGAAAAATGAACGAAGTCAATCTGGTGAATGTTCTTAAGTTTTTCCTGGGCATCAATCAGACCTGATTTAACATTACGCGGCAGGTCAATCTGGCTAATATCGCCATTGACAATCATTTTTGAATTAAATCCAAGACGAGTCAAAAACATCTTCATCTGCATGATAGTTGTATTTTGCGCTTCATCCAAAATGACAAAGGCATCATCCAGAGTACGACCACGCATGTAGGCCAAAGGGGCAATTTCAATAATTTCTCGCTCCATGAGACGAGTTGTTTGGTCCTTCCCAAGAATTTGGTACAAGGCATCATAGACAGGTCGAAGATAAGGGTCTACCTTTTCCTTGAGATCTCCTGGAAGAAATCCCAAGCTTTCTCCAGCTTCTACTGCTGGACGAGTCAGGATAATACGCTTGACTTGACCACGTTTAAGAGCTGTAACAGCCAAGGTCACTGCTAGGAATGTTTTACCCGTACCAGCCGGCCCAATTCCGAAGGTAACATCATGATTCTTAACACTATCAACATAAAGTTTTTGTCCCAGTGTCTTGACCCGAATCGGCTTACCAGTATTGTCTTTGATAATCTCTTCTTCATAGAGGGCAACAAACTTATCGATTTCATTGTTTCTAACCATATTGATGGCTGTCACCACATCCGGAGTTCCGACAGTCATGCCACGATTAACCAAGACCATCAAGGCTTGAATGACTTGCCGTGCTTCTTCACAAGAAGACTCCTCTCCCAAGACTTGTACAATCTCTGTACGAGCATGGATGATAACATCTAACTCATCTTCTATCAAGCGAAGATGGCGTTCATTGGAACCAAAAAGATGAAACAGGTCATCTGGATGACTTAACTGAATGTCTATTGAATGTTCCTTCAAACAAAGAACCTCTCTAACTCTTTAATTTCTTTTTATTATAGCAAAGGCATTTGGAAATTGCTATCCTTAACACCTATGCCCTTTTTAATGTTCTAAATATTCCTGCCAGATGCGATCGAAGTCTCCCATATTAAAGGAAAAACTGGCATGTTCTTCTAAAAATCGACTCACCTGATCGAAATCATCCGTATGTTTTGGGAAGGCTGACTCCTCAAAGGCAAGATCCGCTAAAATGGCTTTGGGACTATTACTTTTAGGATTTCGTTCTGTCATGAGCCAAGTATAAAATGATTTTCTCATAAGCCTCCCTAAATTAACTCTGTACCAAACTGGTCTTGCTTGATTTTACCAGCCTTCATCAAACCACCAAGTGCTTTTTTAAACTGACCTTTTGAGATACCAAAAGTAGCCTTGATATCGTCAGGCGATGATTTGTCATTTAAGGTCATGAAACCGCCATTGCTTTCCAAGTAAGTCAGAATCATTTGTGCATCATTTTCTAACATCTCAAAAGAGCGAGGTTTTAGTGACAGATTAAGAGTTCGGTCAACTTCACGGAAACCAATGACACGCGCATCTAACACTTGCCCCAAACGTGGCTCTGCATAGCGCTCACTTGGATGGATAAATCCAAGCATGTTGTTTTCTGGTAGGTAGACAAAAGTTCCTGATAACTTAAGACGATAAACGATTGCTGGCCAGTTCTGATTTTGCATGTTGTTGTATGCTGGACGTGCTAAACGTTGGAAGTCTTCCTGATAAGCCAAAACTCCCCAGATACGGTCTTTCTTGTCTACTTCTAGACGAACATAAAGTTTATCGCCCTTCTTAGGCCAGAGCTCTTTCAGTTCAGGCAGGATATCAAGTGACACAACGATTTCCTTGTCAGGAAGTCCTGTATCAACAAAAACACCCAAATCCTTACGAACCTCTGTTACTGTACCCCAACCAAATTGATCCTGAGTTGCAGTCACTTCTTGAGTTGTCAAGCGAAGTTTTTGCTTCATGTCTGTGTAGGCAAAACCTTTAACAGTATCACCAACTGTATGCTGACCTTCTTCCTTAGCAAGAGCGTATGTTTGACCATCCTTTTGAACAAAGTAAAAACGGTCATTTTCATCGATGATAAGTCCAACGATAAAACTTGCAAGATTTGTATTCATGTTTCCTTCTTTCGAATAAAACTCAGCCAGCAATGCCAACTGAGTTTTTCTGTTTATTTCTTAGACTTCCAAGATTTCTTTTTCTTTATTTGCAGTCATGTCGTCGATGTGTTTAACAGCATCGTCTGTCGCTTTTTGAATATCTTTTTCAAGAGTCTTCAATTCATCTTCAGTGATTTCTTTAGCTTTTTCTTGTTTCTTAGCTTCATCCATAGCGTCACGACGGATATTACGGATAGCTACTTTAGCATTTTCACCAACTTTTTTCACTTCTTTAGCGAGGTCGCGACGAGTTTCTTCTGTAAGAGCTGGGATTACCAAGCGAATAACAGAACCATCGTTAGCTGGTGTAATACCAAGATCTGAAGCGTTCAAAGCACGCTCGATATCCTTCAATGAAGATTTATCAAATGGTGTTACCAATAGGACACGCGCTTCAGGAATTGTGATAGAAGCAATTTGGTTAAGAGGTGTTTCGACACCATAGTATTCAACAGTAATACGGTCAAGCAAGCTAGCGTTAGCACGACCTGCACGGATACCACCAAATTCACGAGCAAGTGAGTGGTGAGATTGAGTCATTCTCTCTTTAGCTTTTTCTACAATTGCGTTAGCCATAATTTTTCTTATTCCTTTTCTTCGATATTGTTTGAAACAGTTGTTCCGATATTTTCACCAAATACAACACGTTTGATATTGCCAGGTTGGTTCATATTAAAGACTACCAAGTCGATGTCATTATCCATTGAAAGTGTTGAAGCCGTTGAGTCCATGATACGAAGACCTTTATTAATGACATCACGGTGAGTCAATTCTTCAAACTTAACAGCAGTCTTATCTTTCTTAGGATCAGCATTGTAGACACCGTCTACACCATTCTTAGCCATCAAAATAGCGTCTGCTTCAATTTCAGCTGCACGAAGAGCCGCTGTTGTATCTGTAGAGAAGTAAGGTGAACCAATTCCTGCGCCAAAGATAACGATACGTCCTTTTTCAAGGTGGCGAAGGGCACGCCCACGAATATAAGGCTCTGCTACTTGTTGCATAGCAATAGCTGTTTGTACGCGAGTATCAACCCCAACTTGTTGCAATGAATCTGCCATCACAAGAGCATTCATGACTGTCCCAAGCATTCCAGTGTAATCCGCTTGAACACGATCCATACCAGCTTCTGCTGCAGGTTCTCCACGCCAAAGGTTTCCACCACCGATAACCAAGGCAATTTCAATTCCTAGCTCGTGAACTTCCTTGATTTCTTGGGCCATACTTTGAACAGTTTTGATGTCAATCCCGACACCACGTTCGCCAGCGAGGGCTTCACCAGATAGCTTGATTAAGATACGTTTATACTTAGGTTCTACCATTTTCTCTCTCCTTTTTTCATCCTACCTATTTTATCACAATTTGAAAGATTTTTATAGTATCATGAGCGATTCTTTCAAAAAAATTAGACAGATAAAAATTTCTCTAAATCAGACAAGGCGCGTTCCGCGATTTTCTCATAACGAGTCTTTTTATCGCGGATTCGTTCACCTTCTAATTCCTTGATAATGCCAAAGTTGACATTCATAGGTTGGAAGTGTTTGCTATCAGCATGTGTGATGTAATGAGCTAAACTTCCGATAGCTGTTGTCTCTGGAAAAATAGCTTCGCTTTCTCCCTTGAAAAGACGAGCTGCGTTAATACCTGCTACTAATCCTGAAGCTGCTGATTCAACATATCCTTCCACACCCGTCATCTGACCAGCAAAGAAAAGATTTGGCTGTTTCTTAGAACGATAAGTCTGCTCAAGGAGATTTGGAGAGTCCATATAGGAATTGCGGTGCATAACGCCATAACGGACAAACTCGGCGTTTTCAAGACCTGGAATCATTTGGAAGACACGCTTCTGCTCTCCCCATTTGAGGTGAGTCTGGAATCCCACGATATTGTAGAGACTACCTGCTGCATTGTCCTGACGAAGCTGAACGACTGCATAAGGAGTTTTAAAGTCTCCATCACGAGGTCCCTTGTAATCTTCTGGATATTCTAGTCCAACTGGTTTCATAGGACCATAGAGCATAGTTTTAATGCCACGTTTGGCCATGACTTCAATTGGCATACAGCCTTCAAAGTACTTTTCTTTTTCAAAAGAGTTAAGAGGTGCTTCTTCTGCATTGACCAAGGCTTCATGGAAATCCATAAATTCTTGTTTGGTCATTGGAGCATTCAGATAAGCTGCTTCTCCTTTATCATAACGAGACTTTAGGTAGACCTTGTTCATATCGATTGTATTGACATCCACAATAGGCGCTGCAGCATCGTAGAAATAAAAACCATCTCCTCCATTAAGTACGTGAATTTTCTCAGCAAGAGCATCACTTGTCAAAGGACCAGTTGCTACAACTGTAATGGCATCTGTTGGCAATTCTGTGATTTCGTCACGAACGACCTCAATCAAAGGATGATTGGCAATCTTTTCAGTGATCATTTGAGAGAAACCATCACGGTCAACCGCGAGAGCACCACCAGCAGGAACACGCGTTGCTTCTGCTGACTCCAAGATAAGAGAGCCTAGACGACGCATTTCTTCCTTAAGGAGACCTACAGCATTTGTAAGAGCATCTCCACGCAAGGAGTTTGAGCAAACCAACTCAGCAAAATTGTCTGTTTTATGCTGAGGTGTTGATTTGACACCACGCATTTCATAGAGTTTAACAGGAATACCACGCTGTGCGATTTGGTAAGCTGCTTCCGAACCTGCCAAACCAGCACCAATAACATTGATATAAGATTGAGACATGACACTAATACCTCTTTGGGTGCAAACTAAGTCCAAATTAAAACAAGCTACTAGACTGTTTGATACCCACAAATCTTTCTATTTTTTCTTTTACTAGTATAACAAAAAAAGGGAAGAAGGCAAACTTCCCTGTTTAGTCATTAGATTGATTCTCTTCCCACTCATGGTAGGCAGCGTAGAGCTGGCTTTTGTTCCACTGATAAATTTTAGCGACTTCCTTAATAGCTTGATTTTTCTTGATTCCTTGTTGGATACGTTCTTGGATTTCTGAGAACAAGTCCTCCTCATCCTTATCTTCTACTTCTTGACTAGCACCTTCTACAATGAGAAGGCATTCGCCTTTGAGCAGTGTTTGAGAAATATTTTCTAATAATTCAGTAATACTTCCACGTTGGTATTCTTCATAAATCTTAGTCAATTCTCGAACTAGAACCACTGAACGATCACCGTAGACCTCTAGCATATTTTCTAGAGTATCAGCCACGCGATGTGGAGATTCATAGAAAATCTGGGTCTCAGGATACTCTTTTTTTGATTCGAAAAATTGCTTTTGTTGTCCCGATTTTCGAGGTAAGAATCCATAAAAGATATGAGGTTGGGGGGCTAAACCACTGGCAATCAAGGCAGAAATTCCTGCGCTAGCACCTGGAACTGTGACAACTGCTATATCCTCTTCAATTGCAGCCTTAACCAAATCGTGACCTGGATCTGAAATGCTAGGAAGTCCTGCATCAGAAACTTGAGCAATACTTTGACCTTGTTTCAACAAATCAATCAAATCAGGAATCTTTTCCTTGGCATTGTGCTCATGAAAACTGATTTGTTTGGTCGGAATATCAAAATGCTTGAGTAAAAGCCCAGTATTTCGAGTATCCTCGGCAGCAATCCAGTCCACTTCTTTCAAAGTCTGAATGGCACGATAGGTCATATCCTCAAGATTTCCAATCGGCGTTGCAACAAGATATAGCTTACCATAAGGTGACTGACCTTTAAAACTTTTTTGAATCTGCATGCTTACTCCCTAAACAACAACTCATCACAGAACATACATTCTGCATCTTGTTCACGACGCTGTCCATAAAAATCACGACACACATGAAAGCCATCTTCATAGATTCGACGAACATTTTCTCGAACATGCTTGGTCTTTGCAGGAGCAGAATCCTCTTCCTCTCCTAAGCGCTCTCTCAGTTTATCATTTTCCAAGCGAAGAGCTGTATTCTCTTCTACTACACTTTTGAGATTTTTTTTGATGGCTTCGACATCTGCCAAGGTCGCCAACAACTGTTGAGAAAAATCATCTAAGGCATCAAATAATTCTTTCTTGTTCATAGACAGCCCTTTCTTTTTTCTGTTTTCATCTTTATATTATTGTAAAACGAGGTATTCCAAAGCATTTTGGAAAGACACATTTGCCTTCCACATTCTTCTAGCTTCGACAAGATTTTGCAAGATTCTACGAGCTGAATTTTTTAGAATCTCTTGTCCAGCGATTACTTCTAGAATTCTAAATACCTGGTCTTGCTTTTCTTTGTCGTCTGCTAAACTAGCTAATTTTGCCACCTGCAAATACGCTTCCTTTTTCCCAGTTTCTAACCATGCAAAGAAACGCTCACTTTCTTCTACCAAAGTCCAAAAACTAGGTTGATTGATCAGTTTTTCGGCTTCTGCTTGCGATTGGCTAAACTCAGCTAAAAGCCTTGCTTTATTTTTGACCAATCCTGCTTTCTCGAGTTCAACCATAAGATTTGCCACTTGTTTCTTAAATTGGAAAATCTGTGTCCGACTTCGAATGGTTGGCAAAATTTGTTCTTGATCATTGGTTAAGAAGAAAATATAGATTTCACTTTGAGGTTCTTCGATAATCTTTAGAAGTGAATTAGCAGCATTAACATGCATTTTTTCAGCTTGTTCAATGATAAAAACCTGACGTTGATTTTCAATCCCTGATTGAGAAAACTGACTAACTAGTTCTCTAATTCTTTCTGTTTTTATAATCTGATTAATGGGACGAATAATTGTGACATCAGGAAATTCTTCTTGGTCAATCAACTTACAATTTCGACAAGACTCGCAGGGTAAGACCCCCTGTTTTTCAGTACAAAACAAACTCTTAGACAGAAATAAAGCCATCTCCATACTTCCAAAAAAGCCTGAAAAGAGATAGGCATGATTGAGCTGTTTTTGTTCTAAGATATGAACAAAACGTTCAAATTGTTGTGGTTGACAAGCTTTTAATTCCTCTTGATTCATTCTTGCAGCCCCATTCTGTCAAATAAGACTTTCTTAGTATTCTCAACAACTTGATCTAGTGGTAAGCTGGCATCAATCTTAACAATGCGATCACCTTCTTTTTCAAGAAGGGAGAGATATCCCTGACGGACTTTGCGATGCAAGTCTAAACCTTCCAAGTCCAAACGATTGACTTCGCGATCACTGTTTGCCGCAATTCGTTCAAGCCCCTTCTCTACTTCGATATCAAAATAAAGTGTCAAATCTGGTTTGAGACCATCTGTCGCAAATTGGTTGAGCCAATCAATAGCTTCAATATCTAAACCACGACCAAAACCTTGATAAGCAACGGAACTATCAATAAAACGATCCATGATGACCAGTTTCCCTGCTGCAAGTGCTGGTAAGACCTTTTCCACTAGGTGTTGTCTACGACTAGCAATATAGAGTAGAAGCTCTGTCTTAGCATCCATTTGAGTATGACTAGGGTCCAGAATAACTTCTCGAATCTTTTCACCAATCAATACACCACCTGGTTCACGTGTCGTTAAGACCTCAATATTTTTTTCTTCTAACATAGGAAGGATAGCTTCAAGAACACTCGTTTTACCAGCTCCCTCTGGCCCCTCCAGAGAGACTAAAAATCCTTTTGACATGACTAACTCATTTCTTTTTTTCTTCCTTCTATTTTATCAAAAAAATAGGCATTTGTGAAAAGCTTTTTATTCACTAATCATAAAAGAGGCCGGAAAGTATTCCGACCTCTTATTTACCAAGTTCTTGTGTTCGTTTATAGGATTGATAGACTGCATCCATAACTGTTCCCCTAAAAGAATGTTCTTCCAAACTTGCTACACCAGCAATAGTAGAACCTCCTGGGCTACAAACTTGATCTTTCAAAACTCCAGGATGTTGTTGAGTCTTAAGAACCATCTGACCTGCACCTACTACTGTTTGTGCTGCCATTTCCAATGCTGTATCGCGTGGTAAACCTGTTTGCACACCAGCATCTGCCAAAGCTTCGATAAAAAGATAGACAAAGGCTGGTCCACAGCCTGCAAGACCTGTCGCAGCATCGATTAATTGTTCATTTATTTCAACTAATTGGCCTGCCTTACTTAAGAGTCGACAAAAAAGCTCATTATCTTTTGGATGACAGTTTGTAGACTTCGCAAAACTAATCACTCCTTGTCCAATAGCAACAGGGGTATTTGGCATGATACGAATCATGCGATGTTGACTTGGAATCAAATTCTCTAGTTTTTCCAAGGTTAAGCCAGCAGCCATGGAGATCAATAGAAGACTGTCTCTTTTTCCAAGGATTGATTGATATTGTGAAAGCAGTTCAGAGAATTGGGCTGGCTTGACTCCTAAAAAAATCACATCTGCTACTGCAAAAATTTCTTCATTACTAGAAGTCTGTCCGCCGTAGTTGGCTACAAAAGAATCTACTTTAGCTTGACTCCGGTTAGCCAGTAGAACTTGGTTTTCAGATGTTGCAGCTATAACTGCTTTTGCCAAACTAGAACCCATATTACCTAGTCCAATAAATCCAATCTTCATACCTTACTCCCTTATCTGTCCAGAACCATTAACTACATACTTGTAGCTGGTTAATTCTTTTAATCCCATTGGTCCACGCGCATGCAATTTCTGAGTAGAAATACCCATTTCACAGCCAAGTCCAAACTGACCACCATCCGTAAAACGTGTTGAAGCATTAACATAAACCGCTGCTGAATCCACTTGTTCTACAAAATAAGCAGCTGCGACTGGATTTTCTGTTACAATTGCATCCGAATGATGGGTGCTGTGAGCTTCGATATGCTCTACCGCTTCCTCGAGACTCGAAACGACCTTAACAGCAAGGACATAATCTAAAAACTCAGTGTCAAAATCTTGAGACTTAGCTACTTCACCGGAAATGAACTGTCTAGCTTTCTCATCTAGACGCAGTTGAATTGGTTCAAGTCCAGCTTCTTCACGTTCATTCACAAGAACTTGCTCCAAGCGAGGAAGAAAAGTCGCTGCTATATTTTCATGAACCAGCAAAACCTCCATTGCATTACATACAGAAGGGCGACTAGTTTTAGCATTATTGACAATAGAGAGCGCCTTATCCTCATCAGCATCCTTATCCACGTACACATGGACGATACCAGTACCTGTCTCAATAACTGGTACAATAGCATTTTCTACTACTGCACTAATCAAGCCCGCACCTCCACGAGGAATAAGGAGATCTAGGTAGCCTTTCGCCTTCATCATAGCATAGCTACTTTCACGGCTGGTATCCTGCACCAACTGAATGACGTCTGGGTGGATTTCAGTTTCCTCTAATCCTTTTTTCAAAGCAACAACAATAGCATGAGCGGTTTGAAAGGCGTCCTTACCACTACGAAGGACAACTGCATTTCCACTTTTTATAGCTAAAGCAGCCGCATCGGAGGTTACATTGGGACGACTTTCATAGATAATACCAATAACTCCCATAGCTACACGTTTCTTAGTAATCACCAATCCATTTTCAAGATGATTTGTTTCTAGGGTTTCACCAATTGGGTCTGGAAGAGCAACCACCTCACGAATGCCAGTTGCCATATCTTGAATACGACCTGCATCCAAATAAAGACGATCCAACATAACTTCTGAGATTTTACCTTTAGCCTCTTCCATATCACGAGCATTGGCTGTTAAAATCTCCTCAGTAGTTGCTACTAAGTGATCAGCCATAGCTAGCAAGGCTTGGTTTTTAAGCTCTTCACTAGCTGTGTTGATCGACTTTTTTACAGCCTGTACTTGTTCAAATTGTTCTTGTGTACTTACCATAGTTTACCTCTAAAATTCTGTAAAGAGCAGTTGAATTTCAGGAGTAATAGAAATCCAATCATTACGGTGAATCAAGACTCCCTTAGCTTTTTGCGAACGCATCATATCTTCCACGGCAGAAACTCCAAATTGAACACGTCCCTTTCCAAGTGATTGACCAGTTTCTTTATCAGCCACCGTTACAATATCGTGGTAAGAGAAATTACCTTCTACATCTACTACACCAGATAAAAGGAGACTTTTTTCGTTCTTTGTTAATGCTTCTGCCGCTCCACTATCTACCCAAATAATGCCCTGACTTTTTGCATAAAAAGCCAACCATTGTTTCTGGGTACGAAGTCCCTTTTCTTGTGCAAAAAAGAAAGAACCATCATGAGTCTCTTCAGCTACTTCAATTAAAGCATCAGGTTTCAAGGAAGAACAGATATAAACGGGAACACCTGACTCAGTTGCAATGGTAGCAGCTTTTATTTTCGTTAACATACCACCTGTTCCATTTGAAGATCCAGCACCACCAGCCATATCAATAATCTCACGGTTAATAGACTCAATTTTATCCAAGCGTTTAGCCTTTGGATCTGTGTTAGGATTTCCTGTATAAAGTCCATCCACATCTGTCAAAAGAACTAGCAAATCTGCCTGAACCATAGCAGCCACCTGAGCACTCAGTGTATCATTATCTCCAACTTTCAGTTCATCAATCACTACACTGTCATTCTCATTGATGATGGGGATTGCTCCACGATTAAGGAGAACTGTTAAAGCTTGATGCGCATTTTTATAACGTCTTTTGTCTACAAAATCATCCTGAGTAAGTAAGATTTGTGCAGAGACAATTTGGCGCATGAGGAGGTTGGTTGTATATTCCTCTAAAAGCAAACCCTGACCAACAGCTGCTGCAGCTTGTTTATCAGCAATTTTTGTCGGTCTTTTCTTAAATCCAAGTGGACCAAAACCAGCTGCAACAGCCCCAGAAGATACAAGAATTAATTCATGACCTGACTCGTGTAACATTGAGAGTTGTTGAGTAATTGCCTTCACTTTACTTCGAGATAAACTTCCATCCTTGTGTGTCAATGATGATGTTCCAACTTTAAATACGATTCGTTTATACTTCATATTCATACCTCATTTTTTATATTTATCCATTTTACCATGATTTTATGAAAATGTAAAAAAGCTACTCTCATATCTTCAAAAATAAAAAAAGAACCTTGCTTAGCAAGATTCTTTTAGTGTCTGACTTAAATAATTGTTCTTCTGGGAACTAAATCGAATTAAGCTTCGATTTCTGTAACCATACCTGAACCAACAGTACGTCCACCCTCACGGATAGAGAATGTAGTACCTTGTTCTACGGCGATTGGGTGGATCAACTCAACGTCGATTGTCACGTTATCACCTGGCATTACCATTTCAGTACCTGCTGGAAGTTCGATTGAACCTGTAACGTCAGTAGTACGGAAGTAGAATTGTGGGCGGTAGTTGTTGAAGAATGGAGTGTGACGTCCACCTTCTTCTTTAGTAAGGATGTAAACTTCACCTTTGAATTTAGTGTGTGGGTTGATTGAACCTGGTTTAGCAATAACTTGTCCACGTTCGATTTCGTCACGTTGAACACCACGAAGAAGGACACCTACGTTATCTCCTGCAAGACCTTCGTCAAGTTGTTTACGGAACATTTCAACACCAGTAACAACTGCTTTTGAAGTTTCTTCTTTGATACCAACGATTTCGATTTCGTCGTTGACACGAACAGTACCACGGTCGATACGTCCTGAAGCAACTGTACCACGTCCAGTGATTGAGAATACGTCTTCGACTGGAAGAAGCAATGGTTTATCAGTGTCACGTTCTGGTTCTGGAATGTACTCATCAACAGTGTTCATCAATTCCATGATGATGTCTTCGTATTTAGAGTCACCTTCAAGAGCTTTAAGAGCTGAACCTTGGATAACTGGAAGATCGTCACCTGGGAAGTCGTATTCTGAAAGAAGGTCACGGATTTCCATTTCAACCAATTCAAGCAATTCTTCGTCGTCAACCAAGTCGATCTTGTTCATGAAGACGATAAGGTGTTTAACACCAACCTGACGTGAAAGAAGGATGTGCTCACGAGTTTGTGGCATTGGTCCGTCAGTTGAAGCTACTACAAGGATAGCTCCGTCCATTTGAGCGGCACCAGTGATCATGTTTTTAACGTAGTCCGCGTGTCCTGGAGCGTCGATGTGAGCGTAGTGACGTTTTTCAGTTTCGTACTCAACGTGCGCAGTGTTGATAGTGATACCGCGTTCGCGTTCTTCTGGAGCAGCATCGATAGACGCATAGTCTTTAGGTTGGTTAACTGCTGAAGGCAAGCGACGTGCCAAAACAGTTGTGATAGCTGCAGTTAGGGTAGTTTTACCGTGGTCAACGTGTCCGATAGTACCAATGTTAACGTGTGGTTTACTACGATCGTATTTTTCTTTTGCCATTTGAGTAAAAGCCTCCAATAAAATATATTTTATAGATAGACAGTAGGCAATACAGTCTAACTTTCCTTACTATTTTATCAAATTTTAGCTAAATTGCAAGTGTTTTACAAAGATTTTGTGAATTATTCTTATTCTTCTTCTCGGTACTCGATTTATTGATAAAAAAAGAAACAGATGAATCTGTTTCTTTTTGAAAATCTTTATTTTTCTTGTACTTCTTTATGTTTTTCATAAAGTCGAACTAGGAATTTGGATATTTCTTTGAGAATAGAGTAGGTAGGAACGGCAACAATCATACCAACGACACCATAGATATTACTTGATAGCAATAATAGGACGAGAATTGTAATCGGATGAACCTTCATGACACCACCCACAATTCGAGGGTATAGGATATTCCCATCTACTTGTTGGATAATCAGCATATAGATAACTGCTATTATCATCTTTTGAGGATCCGTAAACAGATTTGAAATAATCATCGGTATTAGTCCAATACTCGGTCCAACATAAGGAATCAAATTGGCTAAACCAGAGAAAATAGCAAAAACTAATGCATATTTCAAGCCAATCACACTATAGCCGATAAAGGCCAAACATCCAATAATAAACGCATCAATGGATACTCCACTTATGTAACGGGAAATAGTAGCATTCAAGTTTGTTATCAAACCAGATATATTGAGTTTGTCTCGTTTTAAAATAGTTCTTTCTAACATCGGCAAAAATTTATGCCCATCTAAAAGAAAATAAATCAAGAAAACTGGTGTCATAATGATAATTAAAACAGTGCTAACCAAAGCTGAAAGAACACTTCCAACACTGTTTGTTACACTATTTAAGATATTCTGTAAAATATCGATGTAAGAAAGATTTAATTGTCGGATTGTTTGTTGGACATCTAGCTCTTGGAAAGCAGGATATTTTGATAATTCTATTACTAAATCTTGAAGTCGACCATAAATACCTTGGCTAGAATTAATCAAACTACTCAACTGATTGATTAAAATCGGTAAAAGATATACTACACCTATCACCAGAGAACCAATGAGAACAAAAAGTGTCAACAAAATCCCGATAATTCGGTTGATTTTACACTCTTTCTCTAAAAAGATAACAATTGGGTTGGTTAGGTAATACAGAAATCCTCCTAATAAGAAGGGAATCATGATGGTATTTACGACACTTACAAATGGTGTAATAATAGCACCCATTTCTCTCCATAAGTAGAAAATAAGGGTTATTAATAATATCTCAGTGGTCCAGAAGAATAATTTATTTCTCCGAAACATAAGCCACCTCCTCTTTTTCCTATTTTACCATATTTCGAAAAAGATTGATAACCTACATTATAAAAACAAGATTATTTTTTGTCTTTATGATAGAATACAATTACTATGAAGAAATTATTTTTAACACTACTAACACTTATTTCATTTGGTTCTGCTACTACGGTTTTTGCCCAGGATTTTGATGTTGCTGCAAAACATGCCATTGCTGTTGAAGCTAATACTGGTAAGATTTTATATGAAAAAGAGGCAAATCAACCTGTTGAAATTGCCTCTATTAGTAAGCTACTTACTGTTTACCTAGTCTATGAAGCACTGGAACAAGGAAAAATCACTCTTTCCACTCCGGTAGAAATTTCAGATTACCCATATCAGCTCACAACCAACTCCGAAGCAAGTAACGTTCCTGTGGAAGCTCGTAACTATACTGTTGAAGAGTTACTAGAAGCAACATTGGTATCTAGTGCCAATAGTGCAGCTATCGCCTTAGCAGAAAAGGTTGCTGGATCTGAAAAAGACTTTGTCGATATGATGAAGGCCAAACTTCTTGAATGGGGAATCCAAGATGCTACCCTAGTCAATACAACCGGTCTTAACAACGAAACCCTTGGGAACAACATCTACCCAGGGTCTAAAAAAGACGATGAAAATAAATTGAGCGCCTATGATGTGGCTGTCGTCGCTCGTAATCTTATCCTCAAGTATCCTCAAGTTTTAGAAATTACCAAGAAACCTTCTTCTACTTTTGCAGGGATGACAATTCATTCTACCAACTATATGTTAGAGGGGTTACCAGCCTATCGTGGTGGAATTGATGGACTCAAGACTGGAACAACTGATAAAGCAGGAGCATCCTTTGTCGGTACAACTGTTGAAAAAGGCATGCGTATCATTACTGTTGTCCTTAACGCTGACAACCAAGATACCAATCCTTACGCTCGTTTCACAGCAACTTCAGCTCTTTTAGATTATATCTCATCCAATTTTGCTCTTCAAACAATCGTCAATCAAGGGGAAAGCTACCAAGAAAGTAAATCTCCAGTTTATGACGGAAAGCAAGATACTGTTACAGCAGTCGCTAAAGAAGATATAAAAATTGTCCAACGTCTTGGTAGTCGCGCACAGTCATCTATTACTTATACACCTGATAGTACTGAGCATACTGCACCACTTGATGCAGGCACAGTGGTTGGACATCTGACATACGAAGACAAAGACTTAGTTGGTCAAGGTTATATTACCTCTGACAAACCAAGCTTTGATATGGTTGCTGAAAAAAATGTTGAAAAAGCCTTTTTCTTGAAAGTTTGGTGGAATCGTTTCGTTCGATTTGTAAATGAAAAATTATAAAAAAATCGCGATTACTCGCGATTTTTTCTTTATTCATTTTCGGCTATAGTCGAATGGTTATATCCATAAACAAAGTAAATAATAACTCCTATTAATAAAGCAAGGCCAAATGCCATCCATGTTTCAAGGGTATACTGAAGCATGAATGAGAGGCAAATCAGAATAGACAAGATTGGTAAAAAAGGAACCAATGGTGTTTTAAATTCTCCCTCTTTGGGCATCCCCTTGTCTTTTCTTAGCTTGATAATCCCATAGGCTAATAAAATAAGATAAGCCAAGGTACAGATATTAAGAAAGGCAGCAATACTAGATAGAGGAAAAATCCCTGCTGCAATCGCTGAAACGACTCCCGTTAAAATAGTAGCATTCTTAGGTACTCGACTGGTCTTGGTTACTTGTTTGAAACTCTGAGGCAAGAGGCCATCACGAGCTAAGCTATAAATCATTCGTGACAAGGCATAGGTCATTGAAATACATACCGTAATCAAGGTAAGAATCGCAACGAGTGAAACATAATTAGCTGCCCAACCAATACCGATACTTCTCAGAGCAAAAGCCACTGCATCATCAACATTGAGCTTACTATAGTGAACGATACCAGTTAATATCAAGGTAACCATGGCATAAAGGATGGTTACAATCATCAAGGATAAAACAATCCCACGTGGAATATTCTTTTGTGGACTTTGAATTTCATCAACTGCCATAGAAATGGACTCAAAACCTAAGAATCCGAAGAACATGAGCGAAGCACCTGCCATAATCCCTGTGCTTCCACCATAAATCTGACCAAAACCAAATGGAGCAAAATTGGACCAGTTCTCAGGTTTGATATACCAAATTCCAACTAAGATAAATAAGGCAAGAGCAGAAAATTTTAAAACAACAAGAATCGAATTAAAACGAAGAGCAGTTTTCGAATTCATGAGGACGACTGCAGTAACAAGCATAATCACTAAAATTGGCAAAAGATCAATATAAGTACCATGCTCAGGATTAAAAGTTCCATTCAAGGTTTGTGGCAAGGAAATTCCATAATGGCTAAGCAAACCTTTAAAATAGGCAGCCCAACCAGATGCTACACCAGAGACTGCTGTCATAAATTCCATAATAGTTAACCAACCAGCTATCCAAGCAGGAAATTCTCCCAAAATTGCATATAAATAACTATAAGCACCACCAGTTGCTGGAACACGAGATGCAAACTCCGCAAAAAAAAGGGCAGATAAGGAAACACAGATAGCTGAGATAACGATAGAAACAACAAGGGCTGGACCTGCTAATGTAGCCGCAGCTGTTCCTGTAATGGTAAAGATACCTGTTCCCACCATGGCTCCAATTCCCAGGAGAATTAAATCCCATAATTTCAGATGACGATGCATCTCTGTTTTACCTAGACTTACGTCTTTAGTTCTAAAAATATTCATATTTGATCTCCACTAACAATAATTGTTTTATTTTACCACAAATAATGGATTTTGTGAATATTTATAAAATTGTATATTAAAAAACTGAACAAATTAGTATTTGCTCAGTTTTTATTTATAATGTTTATCCGACAGACCCTTCCATTTCATAGCTAATCAAGCGGTTAAGCTCAACAGCGTATTCCATCGGAAGTTCTTTGGTGAAGGGTTCTACAAATCCCATGACAATCATCTCAGTTGCTTCAGTCTCTGACAAGCCACGACTCATAAGGTAATAGAGTTGTTCTTCTGAAATCTTAGAAACTTTGGCTTCGTGCTCCAAAGCGACTTGTGAGTTATGAATTTCATTAAATGGAATGGTATCTGATGCTGATAAGTCATCCATGATAATGGTATCACACTCAATGTGAGAAACAGATTTCTTAGAGTTCTTGTTAAAGGTTACTTGTCCACGATAGTCAACCTTTCCTCCACCTTTAGCGATGGATTTAGACACGATTGACGAGCTTGTATGTGGTGCATTGTGAATCATCTTAGCACCAGTATCTTGGTGTTGCCCTGCATTGGCAAAGGCAATCGAAAGCATGGTTCCACGCGCACCTTCTCCATCAAGGTAAACAGATGGGTATTTCATAGTTGTTTTGGCACCTAAGTTTCCATCAATCCACTCAACAGTCGCATCTTTCAAGGCTTTAGCACGTTTTGTTACCAAGTTATAGACGTTATCAGACCAGTTTTGAATAGTTGTATAACGCATATAAGCTCCATCCAAAGCAAAGATTTCCACAATAGCCGCGTGCAAGCTATTACTTGAATAAGTAGGCGCTGTACATCCTTCTACATAGTGGACACTTGCTCCCTCATCAACGATAATCAAGGTACGTTCGAACTGACCTGTATTTTCGTTATTGATACGGAAGTAAGTTTGAAGTGGAATATCCACTTTAACTCCTTTTGGTACATAGATAAAAGTTCCACCTGACCATACTGCTGAGTTGAGTGCAGCTAACTTGTTATCTGTCGGCGGTACTAACTTAGCAAAGTATTGCTTAAACAAGTCTGGGTATTCCTTGAGGGCAGAATCTGTATCTGTAAAGATAATTCCTAACTTCTCAAATTCTTCCTTCATGTTATGGTAAACCACTTCTGACTCATACTGGGCAGAAGCTCCAGCTAGATAAGCACGCTCAGCTTCAGGAATCCCAATACGTTCAAAGGTTTCCTTAATCTTTTCAGGTACATCATCCCATGAACGAGCTGGTTTATCAGATGGTTTTTGGTAGTAAATCAAGTCATCAAAATCAATCTCTGACAAGTCTGCTCCCCATGTTTGCATGGGCATTTTTTTGAAGGTTTCATAAGATTTCAAACGGAATTCTAACATCCACTCAGGTTCACCCTTAGCAGCTGATAGCTCACGAATGACAGCTTCGTTCAATCCTTTTCCTGTCGATAGGACAGGCTCTACATCATCATGGAAACCAAATTTATATTCACCAAGATCAATTGGTTTTGGTTCTACTCTTTCTTCAGCCATAATATCCTTTCTTTCATTCTTCATTACTTATGATTAATAAAACAAAGAAACTTTGTCTTATTTGTTTTCTTGGTCTTCAATTGTTTTTTTAAGGGCGTTCCAAGCTAGTGTTGCGCATTTGATTCGTTGAGGAAACTTGGCAACTCCTGATAAGAAAGCTGCATCTCCAAGTTGATCTTGACGCTCATCCTTTTGACCTTGAACCATTTCAGAAAAGATGGTTGCAAGCTCTAAGATTTCTTGCTTGGTCTTTCCTAAGACTGCATCTGTCATCATACTAGCAGAGGCAGTTGAAATCGTACAACCAGAGTTTAGAAAAGCAATATCTTGCAAACGATCATCTGCATCAAACTTGACAGAGAGGTTGATGACATCCCCACAAGTTGGATTGTTAAGGCTAATTTGTTCAGCATCTTCCAACCTACCTTGATGATGGGGATTTTTCGAATGGTCCGCTACCACTGCCATATAAAGGCTATCTAGTTTAGAAAGTGCCATTGAAAAACTCCTTTGTCTTTAGTAATGCATCGACTAACTTGTCGCAATCTGCCTTAGTATTGTAGATATAAAAACTTGCACGAGCTGTTGCTGGAACTTCTAAATACTGGAGCAAAGGTTGAGCGCAATGGTGACCGGCACGAACCGCTACTCCTTCATAATCCAGAGCAGTCGCAAGGTCGTGAGGATGAAGATCACCTAGATTAAAGGCAATGACGCCTGAACGTTGAGCCAAATCTTGCGAACCGTAAATGGTCAATCCCTCAATTGCCTGCAATTTTGGAAAAACATATGCAATCAATTCCTGTTCATGAGCTTCAATCCCATCCATCCCAAGATTTTCAAGATAATCTACTGCAGCAGCAAGTCCAATCGCACCTGCCATATTGGGAGTTCCAGCCTCAAATTTCCAAGGTAATTCCTTCCAACTTGCAGATTGTTCATAAACAAAATCAATCATCTCTCCACCAAATTCAACTGGTGACATTTGTTCCAGATACTTTTCTTTCCCATAAAGGACACCGATACCAGTCGGACCAGCCATCTTGTGACCTGAGAAGGCAAAGAAGTCTACATCCAAGTCCTGGACATCAATCTTCATATGAGGTGTAGACTGAGCACCATCTACCACCATAATAGCTCCAACTTTATGAGCCATTTGCGTGATTTCTTTGATAGGATTGACCACTCCAAGAACGTTGGAAGCATGTGCTAGTGAAACAAATTTAACCTTATCAGTCAATTTAGCCTGCAAGTCATCCATATCCAAAACGCCATCTTTGAGATAGACATAGACAAGCTCAGCTCCGGCCTTGCGACAAGCTTCCTGCCAAGGAATGATGTTGGAATGGTGTTCCATGACTGAAATCAAGACCTGGTCTCCCTCAGTCAAGACTTCCTCAGCGAAGCGCGCTATCCAGTTGAGACTAGTCGTAGTTCCTCTTGTGAAGAGCACTTCCTTTGTCGAACCTGCATTGATAAACTTACGAATGGTTTCACGAGCAGCTTCATAAGAAGCTGTTGCTCGTTCTGCCAAAGTATGAACCCCACGGTGAACATTGGCATTATCCTGCTTATAGTAGTGATTAATGGCTTCCAGAACTGCTAGTGGTTTTTGTGTCGTCGCAGCATTGTCCAGATAGACCAAAGGCTCATCATTGACAATCTGGTCTAAAATCGGAAAATCCTTGCGAATCACTTCTGCATCTAACATAGACTTCCCCTTAGCGTTTTGACAATTTTTCTTCGATGGTTGCAATCATTTCTTCACGAACTTCTTTGACTGGAATCTCAACAATTACGGAGCCAAGGAAACCGCGAACAACCAAGCGTTCTGCAGTCGCTTTATCCAAACCACGACTCATGAGGTAGTACATGTCTTCTGGATCTACTTGACCGATAGAAGCCGCGTGTCCCGCAGTTACGTCATTTTCATCAATCAAAAGAATTGGGTTAGCATCTGAACGAGCTTGGTCCGAAAGCATGAGAACTCGGCTTTCTTGTTGGGCGTCTGCTCCTTTGGCACCCTTAATGATGTGTCCTATACCGTTAAATGTCAAGGTTGCTTTTTCAAGAATAACCCCATGTTGAAGGATATTACCAATAGAGTTGGAACCATAGTTAGTCACTCGAGTATCAATCCCTTGAACCTGACGGCCACTTGAAAGTGCTACGACCTTGAGATCTGCATGGCTACCATTACCAATCAAGTCACTATCAAAGTCAGCAACGACATTTCCTTCGTTCATGACACCGATAGCCCAGTCAATACTTGCATCGTTGCCCAATTTCCCACGGCGGCTAATGTAGGCAGTAACGTTTTCGCCTAGGCGGTCAATCGCTGCAAACTTCACTTGTGCGCCTGAACGTGCAATGACTTCTACTGTGATATTGGCAGTTACCTTAGCACTACCTTCACCACGTGACTCCAGACGCTCAAGGTAGCTAATCTTACTGTTCTTACCAGCGATAATGAGGATATGCTTGTTAAATGGCACATCGCTATCGCTGTCTTGGTAGAAAATACCTTCAATTGGTTCTGTGATTTCTACGTTATCTGGAATGTAGAGAACAGCACCACTGTTAAAGTATGCTGTATGGTAGGCTGCCAACTTATCATCATCGTATTTCACTGATGACATGAAAAATTCTTCTACGAGTTCTGGAATTTCTTCTAGAGCTGAGTGGAAGTCTGTAAAGACAACTCCTTGTTCAGCCAACTCAACTGGAATTTGTTCAAAAACAGTTTGAGTTCCAACCTGCACCAACTTCAAGTGATTGTCTAGAGCAGTGAAATCAGGAACATTTGCTGACGGTTCACTTTCTGTAATAGTTCCATCACCAAGATTCCAACGGTGAAATTTTACACGCTCAATGACTGGCAATTCCAAACTCTCAATCTTATCAAACGCTTTTTGACGGAGGTCTGACAACCAGCTTGGTTCAGCGTGCATTTCTGAAAAAAGTTTAATAGTTTCTTTAGTCATTTACTTCTCCTAAAAGATACGAGGGAATTACAATTCTTCCTTGTAGTCATAGCCAAGTTCTTCAGCTAGTTTCGCGTATCCTTCACGTTCCAAGCGTGCAGCCAATTCTGGACCACCAGAAAGAACAACACGACCTTCCATCATCACGTGTACCACATCTGGTGTGATATAGTTCAAAAGACGTTGGTAGTGAGTAATGATCATAGCACCAAAACTTTCACCACGCATAGCATTCACACCTTTTGAGACAACTTTAAGGGCATCGATATCAAGACCTGAGTCAATCTCATCAAGAAGGGCAAAAGTTGGTTCCAACATCAAGAGTTGTAGAATTTCATTACGTTTTTTCTCACCACCAGAGAATCCTTCATTAAGGTAACGCTCAGCCATTTCTTCTTTCATGTTGAGCAATTCCATTTTTTCATCCAATTTAGTGATGAACTCTCGAACTGAAATCTTTTCGTCATCTTCTTTACCAGCATTCATGGCTGCACGAAGAAATTCAGCATTTGTGATTCCAGGAATTTCTGATGGGTATTGCATAGCAAGGAAGAGTCCCATGCGAGCACGCTCGTCCACTTCCAATTCAAGGATATTTACACCGTCAAACAAGACTTCACCTTTAGTGACTTCATAGTTTGGGTTTCCCATAATTGCAGCTGAGAGAGTAGACTTACCTGTACCATTTGGTCCCATGATAGCTGCAATTTCTCCTGTTTTAAGAGTCAGATTGACCCCTTTTAAAATTTCTTTTCCTTCAATTTCAACATGAAGATCTTTGATCTCTAATACTGACATGATTGTTCCTTTCTTTTTATCCTTTTTACTGTATTCACCTGAAACTTAACCTTTTTAAATCCCTAGAAAAACACGGTAAAATGTCAATAAATATACCTTAATAGTATAACAAAAAAAAGCCTAAAAGGCTTTTATTTTGTCTAGAAGCTAGGAGCTACTTCTTCCCTTGAAAATGATTATCTATAGCGCTCACAATTTTACCCATGATATAGCTTACTCGAAGATTTCTCAGGATCAAAATAGCCCAAAGTAAGGCCACGATATACCGTTGCTCCATGATGGATTCATTAAAGAAATAAGTCTCAGCAGCAGTAAATAAGGCCATGATAATGAATTGTTGTCTGTTCATAGTCTTCTACCACAAATTCCTTTTAGTCTTCTGTTATCGTCACTTTATCTGCTAAAAATTCAAATCCTTGAGGAAGAATTGATTCCTCTGACTCCTCCTTAGAGACTTGTTCTTGAGAACCTTTAGCTCTGCTTGAAAATGCAGCTCGAACTTCCTTCCATTCTTCCATAGAAATAGCAAGAATCTCTGGAGAAAATCCAGCAGCACGACTAAGAATATTGCCAAACATGGTGTTAAGATTGTCTCGTTTCATGGTTTGACCAGCATTGAAATTCGATTCAAAAGCTAAAATAGCATGATGTTCATTTGCTGCAACAGGTTGGGAACCAGCTAAAAGTGCCTTGTCTGGCCCAGATAAGCTTTCAATGACTTCTCCCCAAGCGTTCTGAAGACGAATTAGGTTTTGACGAGCTAAGTCTGGATTTTCTACCGCTTCTTGAAGAATAGACTGTACCTTATTTCGGTCTACACGATAGATGGACTTACTGTTCGTTGGACGACTCGGTGTCGAAACAGATTGTTTTGGGGTAGACCCTACATTAGCAAGCGCTTGTTTCAATCGTGCAACTTCTTCTCGAAGAGAAGATAGCTCTTCAGCAACCTCACCCGAAAGTTCTGGTTGGGAATCAATTTCTGCCAAACGAATAGTCATCATTTCAGCATAAATCTTAGGTTGTAAGCTAGCCTTAATATCAGCCAGACTTTTAGTAGCAAGACTAATCATCTCAAACAAGATATCCTGCGGAAGGTTTAAATTTCTCTCAAATACATCACTATGGTGAGTATTCTCTCCACCTGCTTGAACAATTAAGATATCACGTAAGTATTGTAGTAAATCCACTACAAACCGTGTCATGCTCTTTCCATTCTCAAATATTAAGTCCAGATTTTCTAAGGCAGCTGTTACATCCTTTTGAGCTAAAGCAGCCACGTAATGATCTAAGGCACTTAGACTAATAGTACCCGTAATTTCTTCTGAAACAGCTGTTGTAAGAGTAGGTTCTTGTGTTAAGCTTAATGCTTGGTCTAGAATTGACAAGGCATCCCGCATCCCGCCTTCAGCTCGTCGAGCAATAATTTCAACAGCTTCTGTTTCATAATCAATCCCTTCCTTTTCCAAAATCTGGAAGATATGATCACGAATATCCTGCGTCTTAATAGACTTAAACTCGAAGCGTTGAACGCGAGACAGGATAGTTGCAGGAATTTTATGCAACTCTGTAGTCGCCAGTATAAAAACGACATTTGGAGTAGGTTCTTCCAGTGTTTTCAAAAGGGCATTAAAGGCACCTGTTGAAAGCATGTGGACCTCGTCAATGATATAGACCTTGTACTGAGCTATACTCGGAGCATAAGTTGATTTGTCACGAATATCACGGATTTCATCAACTCCATTATTAGAAGCCGCATCCATCTCGATAACATCTTCCAAACTTCCTTCTGTGACAGCTTGACAGATATAACAGTTATTGCAAGGTTCTCCCCCTTCTTGATTCGGACAGTTCATCGCCTTGGCAAAAATCTTGGCTACACTGGTTTTACCTGTTCCACGAGGGCCTGAAAATAGGTAGGCATGACTGATTTTATCTTGTTCCACAGCCTGTTTAAGGGTTCGAGCAATAACTTCCTGGCCCACTAGCTGTGAAAAATTTTGACTTCTATACTTTCGATAAAGCGCCTGATACATTATGCTTTCTCCTCAAACATTGAAAATGTCCATTCTGTTTTTTCTAACAAAATGGCAACAAACTCTTCTAAATACTGTTGATCAATGTGATCATAATCATCTACATAAGATGAATCCAAATCTAACACTCCGAGAAGCTGTCCATCTTTTACCATTGGAAGAACAATCTCACTACGAGCACTACTATCGCAAGAAATATAGTTGGGATAGGTCTTTACATCCCCAACGATAACTGTTTGACGGCTAGCCGCAGACTCCCCACAAACTCCTTTTCCAAGGGCGATTCTAACACATGAAACTCCACCCTGAAAAGGCCCTAAAATAAGCTCATTCCCGTCATATAAATAGAATCCTGCAAAAACAGTATGAGGAAAGTTCATTTTTATGAGTGCACTGGCATTTGAAAGATTAGCTAACACATTTGACTCGGTATCTAAAAGCGCAGCGAGTTGGGCATTTACCATCTGATAAACTGATTCTTTTTCGGAATATAACATAAAACCATTATATCAAAAAATACTAGTTGAAAAAAGAAAAATCCCTTGTTTTAACAACAAAGGATTTGTAATTAAATCTAATTGATTAAAGTTCGATATCACCGAACAAGTCAGCCATTGAGAATCCAGTTTGAGTTTCTGGAAGTTCAAAGTCACGTTTTTCTTGACGTTTTGGACGACGTGGACGTGGAGCACGTTTTTCTTCGTTTTGTCCTTCTTCTTGAGCTGGACGTTCTTCAAGAGCCTTGATAGAAAGTGAAACGCGTTCTGCGTCAGCGTTAACATCAAGAACTTTAACAGTAACTTCTTGACCAACTGTAAGAGCTTCTTTTGGATTTTCAATACGTTTGTGTGAAATTTGTGATACGTGAACAAGTCCATCGATACCTGGCAATACTTCAACAAACGCACCAAAGTCAGTCAAACGTTTAACTGTACCTTCTACAACGTCACCTTTAGCCAATTTTTGCTCAACGCCATCCCATGGTCCAGGAGTTGTTGCTTTAAGTGAAAGTGATACACGTCCTTCTTCTTCGTTAAGATCAAGGATTTTCACTTCAACTTCTTCACCAACAGTTACAACTGATTTAGGTGAAACGTTACGTTCGTGTGACAATTCAGTCAAGTGAACCAATCCATCAACACCACCAAGGTCGATGAAAGCACCGAAGCTTGTGATACGTGCAACTTTACCAGTTACAACATCACCAACAGCCAATTTACCGAATACTTCAGCACGAGCTGCAGCAGTAGCTGCTTCTACAACTTCACGACGTGAAAGGATGAAGCGGTTTTCTTTAGGGTCAACTTCTTTGATTTTAGCTTCAAATTCTTGACCTACAAAACGCTCAGTGTTACGTACGAAACGAGTGTCCAACATTGAAGCTGGGATAAATCCACGCAACCCTTCAAATTCTACTGAAAGTCCACCTTTAACAGCGCGAGTTCCTTTAACTGTAACAACTTCTTCTTCGCGTCCTACAAGTTTGTCCCATGCTTTGCGAGCTTCAAGGCGTTTTTTAGATACAAGGTATGTTACTGTATCAGTATCTTTACCAACTACTTGACGAAGTACAAGAACGTCAAATACTTCACCTACTTTTACAAAGTCATTGATATCTGCATCGCGATCGTTTGTCAATTCGCGAAGAGTCAAGACACCTTCAACACCAGTTCCTGAGATTGCAACGTTAGCTTGATTAGCATCAACTGTCAATACTTCAGCACTAACAACATCACCAGGTTCAACTTGGCTAACGCTATTTAGCAAATCTTCAAATTCATTCATCTAAAAAATCCTCCAACAATCAAGTTTTTTAACTTGACATACTTATAATTTTTTTCCTAAGCACCCGCAACGACATGAACATCTCGAACGTCCTTCAATTATAAAAATAAAATACCCTAAGATATTTTTCTTTTTATCTTGAATTTATTACCTAGAAACTGGGGTAGCTGGATTCGAACCAACGCATGAGGGAGTCAAAGTCCCTTGCCTTACCGCTTGGCTATACCCCAAAAGTGAAATGGAGAGAGAGGGATTCGAACCCCCGAACCCGAAGGAGCGGATTTACAGTCCGCCGCGTTTAGCCTCTTCGCTATCTCTCCGATAATGAACAAAATCTATTATATCATGAAAAATTGCAAAAAACAAGCACTATTTTGCTAAATTATAGTTTTCAATCAATATTTCCACAGCTTTTTCAAGATTTTTGTAAAAACTATCGACATTTCCATTCTTTATAATAGCAAATTGGTTATCTAGTTCGGCAATTTCACCAATCAATTTTTTGCCAATCGTTAATGTATAACCATCATAGTTATCTTTTCCAACTACTACTTTAGCATCTGACAACTGAATCTCAATTTTTTTATCTTTTTTACTCATACAATACCTCTTTTCACTTTTTCTATTTTACAAGAAATTCCCCAATCTCGCAAGAAAAAACTCTCTACCAAGCTAATCTTGGTAAAGAGTTCCTAGAATCTTCTAGAGAATTTTTTTCCTTGAATTTTAGTCAATTAATGGGTTGCTCCACCAACTATTTTCAAGTCCTTATCTTTGTAGTCCACGATAGCACCAATCGCAGCTTCGATTCCTTTGACGATATCAGCTAAATTCATAGATGCAGTATTCGGTTTGTTTATCACCTGTCCTGTCATATAAGGAATATGCATAAAACCTGCTCTCATATTCGAAAACTTTTTATCCGCTAAATAGAGAGCCTGATACATCAAATGGTTGCAAACAAAGGTTCCAGCTGTATTGGATACTGTAGCTGGCAGCCCTACCTCTTTTATGGCTTGTACCATTGCTTTGATAGGGAGGGTGCTAAAATAGGCAGCTTCTCCATCTAGGCGAATAGGTGTATCAATCGGCTGATTTCCATCGTTATCTGGAATTCTAGCATCATCTTGGTTGATGGCAACTCGTTCAGGAGTTAAACTAGCTCTACCTCCTGCTTGTCCGATGCAAAGTACCACATCTGGTTGATAACGGACAATTTCTGTTTCTAAAACCTCTGCTGATTGATAAAAGACTGTTGGAATCTCTACCCAGCGTATCTCCGCTCCATGAATTACAGACGGCAATGATTTAACTGCTTCCAGAGCTGGATTGACCTTTTCACCACCGAAAGGATCAAAACCTGTAACTAATATTTTCATTTTATTTCCTTTGCTAAAACGCCAAATAGTACATTAAAAATACATGTAGGATTATCATGATAACAGCCACTCCTACTTGCGCTTTGATAACGCCATTTGGATCTTTCATCTCCAAAAGTGCTGCCGGTAATGCATTAAAGTTAGCAGCCATTGGAGTCAGTAAGGTCCCACAGCAACCTGCTGTCATTGCAAGTGCAGCGGCTACGATTGGATCAGCTCCCAAGGCAAATACAAAGGGAACACCAATTCCAGCAGTAATGACTGTGAAAGCCGCAAATGCATTCCCCATTATCATGGAAAATAGAACCATCCCAAGGACATAAGCTACCACTCCCATAAAACGACTACCCGAAGGAACTATACCGCTTATCAAGTTAGAAATCAAGTCTCCAACTCCAGCTACAGTAAAAATAGCACCTAAAGCTCCTAAAAGCTGCGGAACAATACCACTAGTTGAGACTTGCTGAACCATGCGATTGTTTTCTACTAACAAGCTTTTAGGATGACTTTTAGTAATTAATAAGAGAGAGATGGTTGCAAAAAATGCTGCAAGACTGATAGCAATCTTACTAAATTCAGGAAACATTTTTGCTAATACCAAAGCGATTAAAGCCATTAACATGACTGGAATAAAAATTTTATTCTTTAACCGTTTAGCTTCAAATTTTGCCTTGACTTCATCCAGAGTCGGTAAGGTTCCTATACGAACCTGTTTAAAAAGAGTCAGTAGAGCTAAGAGCACTACGATTACTCCAATATAGAGAGACGGTAGATAGGAACCACCAATAAAACTGATGCCCAATAAAACCCAAAACCCAGCTGTTCCATATCGAACTGGGTTTGTTTTGTCTTTATAGCTACAATAGGCCGTATGAAGAAATTGACAACCAATCACAATATAGGTTAACTCTAATAACTGTCTTGCTAGTTCGGTCATTCTTCTTTTCCTTTGCTAAGCTTATTCGTTAGCAGTCTTCTATCAAATAGGTAATTGTAAATCCCTACCACAAACAGGGCAACTCCTGCAACAATAAGAGAAGCCGAAGCGATACCTGCATAATTACTTTCGTAACCTAATTGGTCCAGAGTGCCCCCAACTAAGAGGACACCACCTGCACCAACGAAAGTATTCTGAGCAAAGAAATTTGCAAAATTATCATTTGCTGCTGCACGCGCTTTTAGCGCTTCGCTTTCCCGCTCTGTTAATTTTCTACCTAATTGTGACTCTGCTGCTGCTTGTCCCATGGGTTGAACCAAAGGCCTTACAAACTGCGGATGTCCTCCGATACGAATGGCAAAGAAGCTGTCAAGTTCCCGAAAAAAGAAATAAACGGTATAAAAACTTCCTACGGTCAGCCCCTTTATCCTTTGAATCAAATCAATCGACCGTTGCTTGAGCCCAAAAGTTTCAGATAAACCTACCAGTGGCAAAGTCACTATAAAAATCGTCAGAACTCGTTGATTACTAAATTCTTTTCCCAAAATTTCCAAGAACTCAACAAGAGAAACTCCAGAAACTAGAGCTGTAACTAAACTAGCTAAGACTACCGTTGCAATGGTATCTAATTTATAGATAAAACCAACCACAATGATAAGTATCCCTATTAGTTTAATCCATTCCATATAGGCCCCTTTTCCAAAATACTAGTATGGTTTATTTGACATGACTTTCTAGTTCTTTTTGGTATTTATTGTTTGATTCCAATTTCTCTTTTTGCCATTTTTCAAGAGCTGCTTGATATTCTTTAGCAGATACAATCTCTTTTTGCAATTTCATGCCCTTGAAGATATATGGATCACCCTTGATACCTACTTGTGAGTATGGTTTAGAGAATGGAACGACGTTGCTGACTACTGGTGAGCCTCCTGATGAAGCTGTCGGCATCAAGAGAGAACTATCAGTAAGCCATGCTTGAGCTTTGGCATATTTTTCATATCTCTTGTCCAAGTCATTTGTCTCAGAAACCGCATCATCCAAGAGTTTCTTGTATTCGTCCAGACCAAGTTGAGCTACTACTTCCTTGTCTTTACCTTTCGTAATACCAAGGTGTTTCATAGCAGAACCAGTCTTAGGATCCATGATATTTAGATAACTTGCTGGGTCTTGATAGCTTGGAGCCCAACCAGTACTATTCAAGTCATAGTCTTTCTGAGCAGGAACACGTGCTTGTGATGTAATACTTTCCTTTTCATTGTCAGTCATCTGAAGTACGTCAATCACGACATTTTCAGAACCAAGAGTTGACTCGATTGATTGTTTAAAGGAATTGCTTTGTTGAACTGCAATTGTATCTGTTTGCTCAACTGGGACATCCAAGTGAATTGGGAAAGTTACACCTTTTGCTTCCAATTCTTTCTTAGCTTTCTCAAACGAAGCTTTGGCTTTATCAGGATTGTAGATGGTATCTTTTCCGTCTACAAGCTCAATGCCTTTCCATTGGTCGCCGTAGTTAACCAATTCTGCTTGAGCGATGTCACCAAAGTTTTTACCGCCAGATTGTACAAAGTTATCTGGAACTAGGCTGTTACGAATAATCTTATCCGCACCATCTTCACCATTGAGCTGTGCAGCATAAGAATGACGGTTGAAGGCAAAGTTGATTGCTTGACGGAAATCCTTGTTCAACATTGCTTCTTTTGTGGAAGTTTTTTGTTCTTCGCTTGTTTTTGCTGTCTTATTGTATGATTGACGGTTTACGTTAAACGTGAAGTAATAACTAGTTGAATCCTGTGGACTGTAGGTGATTTTATCTCCGTATTGTTCTAAAGTAGAAGCAAAGTTTGAGCTACTTGGGAAGATACGAGCTGTTGTATAAACACCTGAAGAGAAACTACGGATCAATGATTCTTGGTCTGAACCATCATAGTAGGTCAATTTAACCTTCTCAATTTTAACCTTCTCTTTATCCCAATAATTTGGATTCTTTTCGTATTCGATTAAAGATTTTGAAGTCAAAGTCTTCAAGATATACGGACCGTTATAAAGGATACCAGATGGGCTGACTGCTCCGTAATTTTTACCTGAAGCTTTGAGGAATTCTTCATTTACAGGCAACATAGTTGCTGAGGTCACTTTTGAATTCCAGAAACTTTCAGGTGCATTAAGAGTGTACTGGACTGTGTAATCGTCCAATGCCTTAACCCCAACTGTTGAGAAGTCGTTAGTCTCACCAGTCATATATTCATTCAAGCCCTTGATGGAGTTTTGAATAAGAGTGACACCGTCTGATTTACCATCTGCAACGTGTTTCAATCCTGTGACAAAGTCATGCGCAGTTACTTCAGCGTATTCTTCACCCTCTGAAGTATACCATTTAACTCCTTTACGAAGTTTATAAGTATAAGTCAAACCGTCTTGTGAGATGCTCCAATCCTCAGCTAGAGATGGAACCAAATTTCCGTATTCGTCATTTTCCAACAAACCATCAACGACGTTACCGATGATATCCGTTGTTGAAGTACGAGTTGCGATACTGTAGTCCAAAGATGATGGGTCTACTCCATAGACGTAAGAGAAGGTTGTAGGTGCGTCTGCTTCCTTGTCAGCTTTACCACAAGCCACAAGAAGAACTGCTGTACTCAGGACAACTCCTGCTGTTAACATCCATTTTTTCGTTTTCATAAAGATCTCCTTTAATAATTTTTAATCTACTTTTACAATCCAGCCTTCTGGTGCTTCAATGTCACCAAATTGGATACCTGTCAATTCATCGTATAGTTTACGAGTTACTGGACCAACCTCTGTTTCACTGTAGAAAACATGGAAGTCATCACCGTGTTGGATTCCCCCAATAGGTGAAATTACGGCTGCAGTACCACAGGCACCTGCTTCTACAAATCGATCCAGACTATCAATTGGCACATCCCCCTCAACAGGTTTCAAGCCCAAACGATGCTCTGCCAAGTAAAGTAATGAGTACTTGGTAATGGATGGCAAGATTGATGGACTCAATGGGGTTACAAACTCATTGTCAGCTGTAATCCCAAAGAAGTTTGCTGAACCGACTTCTTCAATCTTGGTGTGGGTTGAGGGATCTAGATAAATAACATCTGAGAAATGACGGGATTTAGCCATTTTTCCTGGTAAAAGACTGGCTGCATAGTTACCACCGACCTTAGCAGCCCCTGTTCCATTTGGTGCAGCACGGTCATACTCATCTTGAATCAAGAAGTTTGTTGGAACCAATCCACCCTTAAAGTAATTTCCAACTGGCATCGCAAAGATGGTAAAGATATACTCCTCTGCTGGTTTTACACCAATGATATCTCCGACACCAATCAAGAGTGGACGGAGGTAGAGGGTTCCACCAGTTCCATAAGGTGGTACGTATTCTTCATTGGCACGAACAACTGCTTTACATGCTTCTACAAACATTTCTGTTGGAACTTGAGGCATCAAAAGGCGATCACAAGTACGTTGTAGACGTTTAGCATTTTCATCTGGACGGAAGAGTTGTACGCTACCATCCTTTGTACGATAGGCTTTCAATCCTTCAAATGCTTGCTGTCCATAGTGAAGACTTGGAGATGATTCTGAAATATGCAAGGTTGCATCTTCTGTTAATTCCCCTTGTGTCCATTGTCCATCTTTAAAATAAGCGATATAACGATAAGGTAGTTTCATATAGGAAAAACCGAGATTTTCCCAATCAATCGTAACTGTCATGATAATCTCCTTTATTCTAATCAGGCTTTGTGTTCTATTCTACACTATTCTCCTAAAAATTCAAGTATTATTTGTAATTTTCTGAAAATTTTGCTCATAAAAAATCAGTCCATAGGACTGATTTCTAATTTTCTTTGTCTTCTCTAAAGATTTCTTTAAGGTAGGCATCGAAAACTTCCTCGTCTGAAATAGTATCTGAGATAAAGCTTCCATTACTTGTACGCTCTGATAGATTCAAATCTTGTAGGATTGCTTCGTAAATCGTTCCATTATTTGATTGAATGACAAGAGTTTGTTCGCCATCTTCTACTTCTGTACTAAAGAGATCTCCGATAAATCCTTGTTCTGAGACTGCTCCAGCCAGGAAGACACGATGTGGCTTGTTCTTCAATTCTCTAAGAACTTGAAGACCACGCTTAGCACGACTGGTTGCTGGAATTTCCTCTGTTGAAACACGTTTCAAACTTCCACGTTGCGTTAACAGATAGAAGGATGAAGTATTGCAGATAAAGGCAGATTGAAGTTCATCATCTGCTTTCAGATTCATAGCTTTGACCCCTGCAGCCTTAGATCCAACAACTGGAACTTCTTCGATATTAAATCTAAGGGCATAACCATTTTTACTAATCAATAAAACGTCATCAAGCTTGATTGGTGCAACAGCTACAACCTGGTCACTATCGTCTTTCAACTTAGCGAACTTAACAGATTTAGAACGGTAGGTTCTCCATGGAGAAAATTCTTTACGTTCAACACGTTTGATTTGTCCAAGGCGAGTCGCTGCAAAGTAGGTTGTCGCATCCTCAAACTGATCCACAACTTCAACATAGAGCACTTCTTCATTGGTTTCAAAGTTTGTAATTGTTTGACTCAAGTGCTCCCCGATATCCTTCCAACGAATATCTGCTAATTCATGGACTGGTCGGTAAATGACATTTCCAAGCGTTGTAAAGATTAAGAGATGCTGAGTGGTTTTAACTGATTGGACAAATAGCAAACGGTCATCATCTCGTTTCCCAATTTCTTCTATGGTCGAAGCTGCGAAAGAACGAGGACTAGTACGCTTGATGTAACCTGCCTTAGTCACGCTGACGTAAGTATCTTCTTCAGCGATTAGACTAGCTGTATCAATCTCGATAATTTTTGCTGTATCTTCTAAAGTACTCAAACGTGGAGTCGCAAATTTCTTCTTGACCTCACGGAGTTCTTTCTTCATGAGATTGTACATAGTTCGTTCGTCACCGATGATAGCCGCAAGCATAGCAATCTTCTCACGAAGTTCTGCTTCTTCTTCCTGCAATACAACCACGTCTGTATTAGTTAAACGATAAAGTTGCAAGGTAACAATAGCTTCAGCCTGTTCTTCGGTAAATTCATAGCTGACCTTGAGGTTTTCCTTGGCATCAGCCTTATTCTCAGAAGCACGGATAAGGGCAATGACTTCATCCAAAATCGAGATAACGCGAATCAAACCTTCCACGATATGGAGACGTTTTTCAGCCTTTTCCTTGTCAAAGCTAGAACGCGCCAAGATGACTTCACGACGGTGGGCGATATAACTAGACAAGATTGGCACAATCCCAACCTGACGAGGTGTGAAATTGTCAATCGCCACCATGTTGAAGTTGTAGTTGATTTGCAAGTCAGTGTATTTGAAAAGGTAGTTGAGAACAAGTTCCGTGTTCGCATCTTTTTTGAGTTCTATAGCGATGCGAAGACCATCACGGTCAGACTCATCACGAACCTCAGCGATACCTGACACCTTGTTATTGACACGGACTTCATCGATTTTCTTGACCAAGTTAGCCTTATTGATTTCATAAGGAATCTCAGTAATAACGATTTGTTCCTTACCACCTTTAAGATTCTCAATTTCTGTCTTAGAACGAACAACCACGCGCCCTTTACCAGTTTCATAGGCCTTTTTGATTTCATCACGACCTTGGATAATGGCACCAGTAGGGAAATCTGGCCCAGGCAAGAATTCCATGAGCTTTTCAACCTTGGCAGTCGGATGATCAATCATATAAACCGTAGCTTCAATAACTTCGGCCAAATTATGCGGTGGAATATCTGTGGCATAACCAGCCGAAATTCCAGTTGAACCATTGACTAAAAGGTTTGGAAAAGCCGCTGGCAAGACTGTTGGCTCTTTCTCGGTATCGTCAAAGTTCCAAGCAAAAGGAACTGTCTTTTTCTCGATATCCTGAAGAAGGTAGCCTGCAATCTCAGACAAACGGGCCTCGGTATAACGCATAGCCGCAGGCGGATCCCCGTCCATAGAACCGTTATTACCGTGCATTTCGACCAGAATCTCACGATTTTTCCAGTCCTGAGACATACGAACCATGGCATCATAGATAGAAGAATCTCCGTGTGGGTGGAAATTACCCATGATGTTCCCGACAGACTTAGCCGACTTACGGTAGCTCTTATCAAAAGTATTGCCATCCTTATTCATCGAATAAAGAATACGGCGTTGAACCGGCTTCAAGCCATCACGAATATCTGGCAAAGCCCGGTCTTGAATGATGTATTTGGAGTAGCGACCAAAGCGCTCTCCCATGATGTCCTCCAAGGACATATTTTGGATATTACTCATATAAGATACAAAGGGACGTTTCGGCTTGCCGAAAATTTCTGTAGAAAAATAGGAAATCGATGCAGGGTTCGATGAACCCAAAGCGATTTATCTTTTTTCTTAAGAAATTAGTCCCGTGTTCAGTTACCTCTAGTAACCAAACTATCCTTTCTGTAGTTTAAAGTTTTGAAATATGTTCTTTATTTACTTAGTGCTTTGAAGTTTTTCCTCAGCATACTGAATCATCTTCTCAGCTACTTCCCTATCGTAGTCAAATCCCATTTTTTTTGCAAGTCTTTGAGCTTCTTGGTGGAAAAGTTGCATCGTAGCCAATAGAGACTGAATGATTTTGTCTAAACTTGAGAAATCAAGCAGATTTGAGAAAGCCTTCTCCTTCTCAGATGGCAAGTAGTTAAAGAGATACTTGTAGTTCTTACCGATGTCGACTGCTCCTCTATCTCTTGCTACCTGCCAAGCCAAGATTTTCAAGAGTTCTTGCTGGCAGATACCGTATAGATGGTCTGTCGCATAGATGACTTGCTTGCGACAAATTCCTTTGACAACGTAGGCTGACACCCACCAAAATTCATTGCAGGATTTTTCAAAATCCGTCTCACTAGCTGGATGTATCCAGAAACGCTCTGGACTGGAAGAATAGGACCCAAACAAGCCCTTATCATCTACTAAAACTATGAATCCTGCCTCACTATCCACCCACTCGTTGATATGAACTTTAGGACAGAGGGTTAGATCAATACGATTCCCATCTTCAAAAAGCATGAGGTAAAGACGGCGATGTCCCAGAGTCACCTCTTGCTCTACGATACGTTTGCCGAACTGGTCCAGCCAAGATAGATTGCTTGTCAAATTATCCAAATCATCCACAATATAGACCACATCATAGTCTTGAAATTCATCTGTTTGAATCTTTTGGTTTGTACGCGAACCAGATAGGGCCACAGCATCAACCTGTAACTTTTTAGCTATTTGTAAAATCAGGTCAAGCATTTCCTGGTCAGTCCTCATGCGGTTCATCCTCAGTGGTCTCTAAGTTCTGAATAACAGGATCTTCATTTCTTTGCTTAAGAAGCTTCTGAACTCTTTTTCTTTCAAGTATCCAAAGTAGGAATTGAATTCCTGAAAAAAGGCCTTGCAAGAAAATAAGTATATAAATTTCTTTCGTTTCTCTAAAAAATACAAAAACATTTACAATTGAGAGGAGAAATATAATCGTAACGTTGCATATTAATATCCGATCAAACTTACTAGGAAAATACTTGATGTGTTTGATACTTTTATAAAGAGTAGTAATCGCATAAGTTAAACTTAAAGGTATATGGGTTAGTAAATAAAATATCCTTAAAATTACTTCTAAGTAGGGGTCGTCTATAGACGGATTAAATAATACGAACACACCAATATTACACGCCATAAATACTAAGGAACTTAATGAGTTTGAATAGTCTATTTTCTCGCTATTGGAGATTGCATCAAGAATTATACCAGCGATAACAATGATTTCGAAAAAGAAAAATATCATTATTAAAGAACTGTTCACTGTTCACCCTCCTTTGTCTTCTGAACTCTTTTTCTTTCAAGCTCTCCGACTATAAATTGAATGATAGAACTAATTCCAAAAAAAGGTAGCAGCAACATAATTCCCATTTCTTCCGTCAGCATTAAAAATAGGAAATTAATAACTGAAAATATTTCTAAAAACCAGGCATTTAGCCTAAGAAGTTTTGAGTAACTACTATGATAATGTTTGAGATGTTTATTGCTCTTATAAATAGCTGTGAATCCAAAAGCTAAGCTAGCTGGTGTGAAAATAAAAATGTCAAAAGTATAGAATAGCAAACCTGCATAAGGATTAGACCTTAAAGGGTTATCAAATAAAAAGACACAGGCGGTTACTATAGCTAATAGTAAAAATTCAAGAAAGCGAATTTTCTCAGGTTTTCCTTGTTTAGCTGTTATAAACATAACTGCACCTATAGCTAAAACTATCGCAAGAAAAGGAGTATGATACAATAAACTTATCATGATGTATACCTCTTTTAGAGAGCTAAGATTTTGAAGAAGGAAGATTTACTTAAAATACTGTTGCTTCTTCCAGCGTAAACTTGACATTATCCTCAATCCATTTACGGCGTGGTTCGACCTTGTCACCCATGAGGACATTGACGCGACGTTCTGCGCGTGCTAGGTCTTCGATTGTGACACGGATAAGGGTGCGAGTTTCTGGATTCATAGTTGTTTCCCAGAGTTGGTCCGCATTCATCTCACCAAGACCTTTGTAGCGTTGGAGGGTAGCGCCTTTGCCGAACTGCTTGCGAAGTTCTTCTAGCTCGCCATCCGTCCAAGCGTAGGCCACTTCTTCTTTCTTGCCTTTGCCTTTAGACATCTTGTAAAGTGGGGGAAGGGCGATATAGACATGTCCAGCTTCAACTAGCGGACGCATATAACGATAAAAGAAGGTTAAGAGAAGCGTTTGGATGTGAGCACCGTCGGTATCCGCATCGGTCATGATAATAATCTTGTCATAGTTGGCGTCTTCAAGGGAGAAGTCTGCCCCTACACCAGCACCGATGGTATAAATCATGGTATTGATTTCTTCGTTTTTGAGGATATCAGCCATCTTGGCCTTGGCTGTATTGATAACTTTACCGCGAAGTGGCAAGATAGCCTGGAACTTGCGGTCACGACCTTGCTTAGCAGAACCACCGGCAGAATCCCCCTCGACTAGGTAAAGTTCATTCTTAGCTGGATTTTTAGACTGGGCTGGCGTTAATTTACCTGAAAGCAAGCCCTTGTCTTTCTTGTTTTTCTTGCCATTTCGGCTCTCATCACGCGCTTTTCGTGCTGCTTCACGAGCATCACGGGCCTTGATAGCTTTACGAATCAGATTTGAAGCTAATTCTCCATTTTCCATGAGGAAGAAGGTCAACTTATCAGCCACAATTCCATCTACAACAGGACGAGCAAGGGGACTACCTAGTTTGTCCTTAGTCTGTCCTTCAAATTGCAAATGTTCTTCAGGAACTAGGATAGAAAGAACAGCCGATAACCCTTCACGGTAATCGGATCCTTCAAGATTTTTATCTTTTTCTTTGAGAAGCCCTGTCTTACGGGCATAGTCATTCATAACCTTGGTAATGGCTGACTTGAGTCCTGTCTCATGCGTTCCACCGTCTTTGGTACGGACATTATTAACAAAGGACAAGATGTTATCTGAAAATCCATCATTATACTGGAGGGCTACTTCTACTTGGAAACCATTGTCTTCGCCTTCAAAGTATAGGACAGGCGTCAAGGTTTCCTTATCTTCGTTGAGGTAGGAAACAAAGTCCTGCACCCCGTTCTCATAATGGAACTCGATCGCTTCGTCTGTTCGCTTGTCTGTTAATGACAAGGTTACATTTTTTAAGAGAAAGGCTGACTCATTGAGACGCTCTGAAATGGTATTGTATTTAAAGTCAGTCGTAGAAAAGATACTAGCATCCGGCATAAAGGTCACTTTGGTACCTGTCTTAGATTTTGGTGCTGTCCCAACCTTTTCAAGAGTTGTTACGGGCTTCCCACCATTTTCAAAGCGTTGTTTATAAACAGCACCATCACGCGTAATTTCTACTTCAAGCCAGCTAGAGAGGGCATTGACAACAGAAGAACCAACTCCGTGAAGACCACCAGAAGTCTTATAACCACCCTGACCGAATTTTCCTCCAGCATGAAGGATGGTAAAAATCACCTCTACTGTTGGAATCCCCATAGCGTGCATTCCCGTTGGCATCCCACGTCCGTGGTCTTGAACCGTTAAACTCCCATCCTTATTAATGGTTACATCAATCCGATCACCAAATCCAGACAAGGCTTCGTCAACCGCATTATCCACGATTTCCCAGACTAGGTGATGGAGTCCAGCACCGTCTGTCGATCCGATATACATCCCTGGACGTTTACGGACCGCATCCAACCCTTCTAGCACCTGGATGGCGTCATCATTATAATTGTTAATATTGATTTCCTTTTTTGACACAAGGAACCTCCTATTTGTTCATCTTTTCTATTTTACAGGTTTTCTAAGGATTTTGCAAAGTTTTTCTAGTTAAAAAGCCTATTCCGAAGTCTTTTTTAGCAAAAAATCGTCCATCTTCACCAAAAAAAGAAACCAAGACAAAATCTTAGTTTTCTTTTCCTTTAATTTGGCTCGTAGCCACATCTTCGCCAAACCATTTCTGGCTGATTTCTTGGAATTTTCCTTCTTGATAGAGTTCGACAAAAGCTTTATTCAAATTTTCTAACAAGGTCTTATCAGCTGGTCTTACTCCGACTGCAAAGGATTCACTCTCAAAACCAGCTGTGAAAATCTCATACTGGTCTAAGATTCCTTCAGTTTTAAGATAATAGTTGGCATAAACACGGTCAATTAGAAGGGCATCAATCCTGTCATTTTGTAAGTCAATCAAGGCTTCATTAAAACTTTGATATTGGTTAGCCTTTTGATCTTTTACGATATTTTTCAAAAGGTCAGGTTGCGCTTCAAAGTCCAGATAACCCGAAGAACCTGCCTGAGCACCCAAAATCTTACCTGCCATATCAGACACTGATTGGATATTTTGCGATTTTTTAGAGACGAGAACTTGCTGATTTTCCATGTAAGGAATGGTAAAAGCTACCTTTTCACGGCGTTCATCCGTCGCTGAATATCCATTCCAGATCGCATCAATGGTACCGTTTTGAAGTTCTGTTTCCTTCATATCCCAATCAATAGGTTGAAACTGAACCTTAAAGCCAAGTTTCTCAGAAACAGCTTGGGCTAAATCAATATCAAATCCAACATATTGCCCATTCTTTTCTTCAAATCCCATAGGAACAAAAGTATTGTCAAATCCGATAGTAATTGTTCCCTGTTGTTGGTATTTTTCCCAATTATCTACTTTAGGATTGCTAGCCTTTTGCGTGCATCCTACGAGGAAAAAAGCAAGAAAGAATCCCAAAACAAGGCTGATTTTCTTTCGATTCATAGACACCTCCTACTTAGGCTCTACTTTGAGAATCTGGTCAGCGATATTCTCTGCAAACTGGAGATCGTGGGTTACGACAATTTGAGTCATGCCTAATTCTCTATTTTGTAAAATCAGCTTTTCAACTTCGAGACGCAACTCTGGATCAAGGGCAGAAGTTGGTTCATCATACCCAATCACTTCTGGATCTATCATCATTGCACGTGCTAAGGCAACCCGTTGCTTTTGACCACCAGACAATGAGTATGGATAAGCATCTGCGTGTGCTTCAAGACCTAGACGAGTGAGTAATTCTACCGCCTTCTTCTTAGCATCTGCTTCAGACATTCCCATAGTCTTGATGGGTGACAAGATCAAATTTTCCATAACGGAAAGGTGCGGAAAAAGCTGAAAATCTTGAAAAACAAATCCTAACAAGTGTCGTTTTTCAAGTTCATCCAATGGTAGGGATTCTCCATTATAAAAAATCTCTCCTGAATCAATGGTCTCAAGTCCAGCTAACATTCTAAGCAAGGTAGTCTTTCCACCACCAGAAGGTCCAACGATGGCCAAAATCTGCTTTTCAGGAATTGTTAAACTGAAATTGGATAAAATTTCTTTTTTTCCAAATTTTTTACTGATATTTCTTAACTCTAACATGGATAGCCTCCTATCTATAGTAGCTGAACTTTTTCTCAAGTTTCTTAGCTAGGATTGTAACAACACCAATCATTAGAAGATAGATAGCTCCCGCTAGAAACATCGGAATCAAGCTAGCATCACGATTGGCCGCAGTTCGACTGGCTAGGATTAAATCTGAAATACCGAGTGCATAAACCAAAGAAGTATCCTTAACCAAACTCATAACCTCGTTAAATACACTTGGTAGGACAATCTTGGTCACCTGTGGCAAGATGATATAGCGAACAGTATCGATAGGATTGAATTTTAAAACTTTCGCTGCCTCATATTGACCCTGAGGAATGGTGGCAATCCCTCCACGGAATACTTCTGCAAAATAAGCTGCATAATTAAGCGTGAAGGCAATAATAGCCGCTGGTACTCGGTCAAGTCGAATTCCGATACTTGGCAGGACATAATAAATAAAAATCAACTGCAAAAGTAAGGGTGTTCCACGCATCACCCAGATATAAACATCAATCATGTAATGGAGGGGTTTCCAATGAACCTGTAAGCAAAAGGCACCCAAAATGCCTAAAGGGATTGAAAAGAGTAAGACCAGTGCAAAAACTTGTAAAGTCATTGTCGCACCGCTCAATAAACTTGGTAATATCTCGAATAAGTAAGACATACTCCACCTCCTAAAAATAATTGTTCCTATTATAGCATAAATAAACACAAAAGCAAGGATTTTCAGATATTTTCATGAATTTTTAAAACTTTTCATTGATTTCTAATAATAAAAGTACTCATAAGTATCTTTTTCTACTTATCTCAAGTATCAGATGTCACAAGTGGTGAAAAGATTCAGTTTCGTTTCTCTCCTATTTCATGGTATAATAGAAATATGATGACAATAGTATTATTAATTTTAGCTTATTTATTAGGTTCAATTCCTTCAGGCTTGTGGATTGGACAAATATTCTTTAACATCAATCTAAGAGAACATGGATCTGGTAATACTGGGACGACCAATACCTTCCGAATCATAGGCAAGAAAGCTGGAATGGCAACCTTTGTCATTGATTTCTTTAAAGGTACTCTAGCCACTCTACTTCCACTAATCTTCCATGTGCAGGGAGTTTCACCAATCGTCTTTGGGCTTTTAGCAGTCATTGGCCACACCTTCCCTATCTTTGCCAAATTCAAGGGTGGCAAGGCTGTCGCTACCAGTGCAGGAGTTATTTTTGGATTTGCTCCTCTCTTTTGCCTTTATCTAGCAGTCATTTTCTTTGGAATCCTTTATCTGGGAAGTATGATTTCCCTCTCTAGTATTTCAGCTGCTATTGCTGCGATTATTGGCGTCCTCCTGTTTCCTCTATTTGGATTTATTTTAACTAGTTATGATCTACTCTTCACTTTGATTATTATCGCTCTTGCGAGTCTGGTAATTGTGCGACATAAGGACAACATCAAACGGATCCAAAATAAAACAGAAAATCTCATTCCTTGGGGACTTAACTTAACACACCAAGAACCAAAAAAATAAAACGTCAGTTTTAACTGACGTTTTTTTTATGTTATTTAGACTTGATATAGTTGATACCATCTGCCTTAGGTGCAACAGCTTTACCAAAGAAGGCTGCTAGTACAACAATGGTCAAGAGGTATGGTGCGATTTGCAAATAAACGGCTGGAACTCCTTGCAAGAAAGGAAGTTGGGAACCGATAACTGCTAAACTTTGTGATAGTCCAAAGAAGAGACTTGAAAGCATAGCACCAACGGGATTCCATTTACCAAAGATCATAGCTGCAAGAGCGATAAATCCAGGTCCTACGATAGTTGTAACTGAGAAGTTAACGGAAATTGATTGAGCGTAAATAGCTCCACCGATTCCTCCAAGGAAACCTGAAATCACAACTCCCAGATATCTCATCTTGTAGACATTAATCCCCAAAGTGTCTGCTGCTTGTGGGTGTTCACCAACTGAACGAAGACGAAGTCCAAAGCGAGTCTTAAAGAGGATAAACCATGCTAAGAATGAGAAGGCAATTGCTAGATAACCAAGTAAACTTGTTGACTTAAAGAAGATATCTCCGATAACTGGGATATTAGCCAAAACAGGGAAATCAAAACGTCCAAAAGTTTGCGTTAAGTTGTCCGTTTGGCCCTTGTTATAAAGTACCTTCACCAAGAAAACTGCCAAGGCTGGCGCCATCAAGTTAAGTACGGTACCACTGACAACATGGTCTGCACGGAAATGAACTGTAGCTACTGCGTGAATGAGCGAGAAGATAGCTCCAACTAATCCACCAACTAAGAGAGCCAACCAAGGAGTTAGTGCTCCCAAATCTTGAGCAAATTCAAGGTTAAAAACAACTCCAGAAAAGGCACCCATGACCATGATTCCTTCAAGACCAACGTTAACAACTCCACCACGTTCGGAGAAAACTCCTCCGATACTTGTGAAAATAAGTGGTGCTGCATAAATCAACATTGAAGAAACCATAAGGGTTAACATTGTTGTAATCGACATCCTTATTTACCCCCTTTAAGTTGTTTTCTTGGTTTGACAAAGCGTTCGATGATGTAGTGAACGCTGACAAAGAAGATAATTGAGGCTGTAACGATACTTACAAGCTCAGATGGTACTTGTGCAGCATTCATACCAGGAGCACCTACTTGAAGAACACTGAAAAGGAAGGCTGCAAATAGAATTCCAACTGGTGAGTTTGAAGCAAGCAGACTTACCGCCATACCATTAAATCCAACTGCCAATGATGAACCTTGAACGTAGACGTTTTGGAAGGTACCAAGTCCTTCTACTGCTCCACCAAGTCCTGCAAGGGCACCAGAAATAATCATTGATAGAATAATGGTACGTTTGGCAGAAATACCTGCGTATTCAGAAGCATTCGGATTGAGACCAACTGCACGGATTTCAAAACCAAGAGTTGTTTTCTTGAGCAAGAACCATATAACCGCAACTGCTATGATAGCAAAGAAAATCCCTATGTTCATACGAGAGTTTCCTGTTAACTCAGCAAGCCAAGGTGTTTGATATGTTGCATTTGCACTTACTCGGATTGATGAGTCAGTACTTTGCATGATTTCTTTAGGGAAGTGGTGGATAAAGGCATTTCCCACATAAAGAACTATGTAGTTCATCATAATGGTTACGATAACTTCAGATGTTCCAAGATAGGCTCTTAAAACACCAGGAATGGCTCCAACGATTCCTCCAGCCACTAACGCAATGACAACTGTCGCAAGAATCAACAATGGACGTGGCAAATCTGGATTTGAAAGAGCGAACCAGCCACTCATAACCCAACCAGCGAGTGCTTGTCCTGGAAGCCCGACGTTAAAGAAACCAGCACGACTCGCAACTGCAAATCCGAGAGCAATCAAAATCAAAGGTCCCATGGCACGGAAGATTTCACCGATTCCTCGAACACTACCAAAGGCTGTGTAGAACAGTTCTTCATAACCCCAGATAGCATCGTAACCGAAAATCCACATGACGATGGCTCCGAGTAGAATTCCTAAAATAACAGAAATCAAGGGAACCGAAATTTGTTGTAATTTTTTAGACATCACTCTTCTCCTTTTCCAATTCACCACCAGCCATCAAGACTCCAAGCTCTTGCTTGTTGGTTGTTTCTGGCGTTACAATCCCTTGAATCTTACCATCATGGATAACGGCAATTCTATCTGAAACATTTAATATCTCATCTAGTTCAAAGCTGACTACAAGGACAGCTTTTCCATTATCACGTTCTTGAATCAAGCGTTTGTGAATGTACTCAATGGCACCGACGTCCAAACCACGAGTTGGTTGGCTGACGATGAGGAGATCAGGATTTCGATCAACTTCACGAGCGATAATTGCTTTTTGTTGATTTCCTCCAGAAAGAGCTGAGGCTGGAACAATCTCACTAGCAGCACGCACATCGAATTCTTGCATTAATTGCTTAGCGTACCCGATGATATTGGTATAATTTAAAATTCCCTTCTTACTAAGAGGTTCCTTATAGTAGGTTTGAAGAGCGATATTTTCAGAAATCATCATTTCCAAGACCAAACCATCACGGTGACGGTCTTCAGGAACGTGGCCCACACTCATTTCTGTAATTTGGCGAGGGTGTAAACCTACGATAGACTGGCCTTTCAACTCCACACTACCAGACTCAATCTTACGGAGTCCAGTGATAGCTTGGATCAATTCTGACTGTCCATTACCATCAATCCCAGCAATTCCGACAATCTCACCAGCTCGAACATCGAGTGAAAGATTTTTAACAGCAGGAACACCACGGTTTTCATTTACAACCAAGTCCTTAATAGAAAGAACAACTTCTTTTGGATGTGATGCTTCTTTAGCAGTTTTGAAAGAAACAGAACGTCCCACCATCATTTCTGCCAAGTCAGCATTAGTTGCACCAGCAATTTCAACTGTTTCGATAGATTTACCACGACGGATAACTGTAACACGGTCAGATACAGCACGAATCTCATCCAACTTATGGGTAATCAAGATAATTGATTTACCTTCTTTGACCAAGTTCTTCATGATAGCCATCAATTCATCAATTTCTGATGGTGTTAAAACAGCAGTCGGTTCGTCAAAGATAAGAATGTCTGCTCCACGATAGAGAGTCTTCAAAATCTCAACACGTTGTTGAGCTCCGACAGAGATATCCGCTACCTTAGCAGAGGGATCTACCGCCAAACCATAGCGTTCAGACAATTCATTGATTTCTCGAGTTGCGCGAGCAATATCTAGCACACCGTTTTTGGTCAATTCACTTCCCAAAATGATATTTTCAGCAACAGTGAAAGCTTCTACCAACATAAAGTGCTGGTGAACCATTCCAATTCCTAGGCTAGCTGCTTTTGACGGAGAGTCTAGTTTCACAGCTTGACCGTTAACCACAATTTCACCACTAGTTGGTTCAAGTAGCCCCGCTAGCATATTCATAAGCGTAGACTTCCCAGCTCCATTTTCTCCTAAAAGTGCATGAATCTCACCTTTGCGAAGTTCTAGGTTGATCTTGTCGTTAGCGACAAACTCGCCAAAAACCTTGGTAATTTCACGCATCTCAATGACATTTTCGTGTGCCATGTGCTCTTCCTTTCAGAGTTTTATTTTATTTCAATAAAACTTGTTAAAATGAAATCTTAACAAGCTCTATTGAGACAAAATTAATTTGCCCCAATTCTTAAAGAAGCGGCCCAAGGCCGCTTCCTAAGAAATGACTTCCATCAATTATTTTTCAGGAACTTTGATGCTACCATCAAGGATTTTAGCTTTTGCATCTTCAACAGCTTTTTTACCTTCTTCAGAAAGGTTAGTTACTGCCAAGTCAACACCTTTATCCTTCAACGAGTAAACGATAACTTGACCACCAGGGAATTCACCTTTTTCAGCCTTGTTTGAGATATCTTGAACTGTTGTTCCAACTTGTTTCAATGTAGAAGCAAGCACGAAGTTAGCTTCTTTACCGTCTTTAGAAGTATATTTACCTTCTTCAACTTGGTCACGGTCTACACCGATAACCCAAACTTTATCGCCTTCGTTTTTGCTTTCATTCAAAGATTTAGCTTCTGAGAAGACACCTGCACCAGTACCACCAGCTGCTTGATAGATTACGTCTGCTCCTGCAGCGTATTGAGCTGCAGCGATTGTTTTACCTTTAGCGGCATCACCAAATGAACCAGCGTAGTCTACTTGTACTTTGATAGATGGGTCAACTGACTCAACACCAGCTTTGAAACCAGCTGCGAAACGAGAAATAACTTCAGATTCCATACCACCTACAAAACCAACTTGTTTAGTTTTTGTAGTTTTAGCAGCTGCTACACCAGCAAGGTAAGCTGCTTCGTTGTCAGCAAATGTTACGCTGGCAACGTTCTTTTGATCTTTAATGACATCGTCAATCAAAACATAGTTTTTATCTGCGTGTTCTTTTGCTGCTTCTTCAACAGCGTTGTGAAGGGCAAAACCAACACCAAAAATCAAGTTGTAGCTTCCAGCTGCTTGGTTCAAGTTGTTAGCGTAGTCAGCTTCACTTGTTGATTGGAAGTAAGTAAAGCCATTATCTTTTGAAAGATTGTGCTCTTTACCCCAAGCTTGAAGCCCTTCCCAAGCTGATTGGTTGAATGATTTATCATCAACACCACCAGTATCTGTAACGATAGCTGCTTTTGTCTTCAAATCAGAAGATGAAGCTGCGTTACGAGAAGAGCGATTACCACATGCAGCAAGTCCAAATGCTGCTACTGCAACTAGACCAAGGCCTAGCCATTGTTTCTTGTTCATTACTGAACCTCCTAAATAAGATGCGCAACTAAGTTGCAAGTATGGATAGATTGGTCACAAGGACCTTGTCACTCAAGGAGTGACGCAGACTAATGCAAGTCTGTAAACGAATATGGAAGTAATTCCCCGACCGTCATCTCGACCGTCGTTTTATCTTTGGCGACTAGAGTCACCTTTAGATCTGGTTTAAAAAATTCGACCATGACTTGGCGACAAGCACCGCAAGGCGAAATAGGTTTCTCAGTTTCCCCATAGACAATCAATTCTGAAAACTCTCGTTGTCCTTCAGAAACTGCCTTGAAGATAGCAGTCCTTTCGCCACAGTTGGTCAAGGGATAGCTAGCATTTTCAATGTTAACCCCTGTATAGATACTTCCGTCCTTGGCTACCAAAACAGCGCCAATCGGAAAATGTGAGTAGGGGACATAAGCCTCTTTACTAGTCTCAATCGCTAAATCAATCAACTCAGTAGTCGCCATCAGCCAATTCTCCTTTGAGGATTGCGACACCAGAAGATGTTCCGATTCGTGTAGCCCCCGCTTCAACAAAGGCAACTGCATCTGCATAAGAACGAGCGCCACCAGCTGCCTTAACACCCATATCAGGTCCAACTGTCTGACGCATTAATTTTACATCTGGTAGTGTTGCGCCACCAGTTGAGAAGCCGGTAGAGGTTTTGACAAAGTCCGCTCCTGCTTTCTGAGCCAGTTGGCAAGCCAGAATTTTTTCCTCCTCTGTTAACAAACAAGCCTCAATAATGACCTTAACAAGTTTGTCTCCACTCGCTTCAACAACTGCTCGAATATCTGATTCAACCAAGTCCGCATAGCCTGATTTGAGTGCACCAACATTGATAACCATATCAATTTCATCTGCACCATTCTGAATAGCTTCTTTAGTTTCAAATGCTTTAACAGCTGACGTAGTTGCACCAAGAGGAAAGCCGACAACTGTACAAACCTTCACATCTGTATCTTCAAGTCCTGCCTTTGAGTGAGAAACCCAGCAAGGATTTACACAGACACTGGCAAAATCATAGTCTCTAGCTTCAGACAACAAACGATCGATTTGTTGTTCTGTCGCATCTTGCTTTAAAAGCGTATGATCAATGTATTTATTTAATTTCATTTCGGATTTTCCTTAAATCAGGAGATAATTTCTATAATTTCTCGTGTTTTTATCACTTCGTCACTTATTTTAATTTTAACATATTTTTGAAAATCTGTAACTAGTTCAGGAGAAATTTTGCCATTAGCATATACTTTTGCGACAATTTCACCCTTTTTGACTGAATCACCAATTTTCTTCTCAAAAACAATCCCAGTCTCATAGTCAAGAGCATCAGTTTTAACAGCACGACCAGCACCTAATCTCATGGCAAAAAGGCCGAACTCCATAGCTGGAAGAGCTTCAATAATACCGTCTTCCTGGGCAGGAATTTCTACTATATGGTCCACTTTTACCGGTCGATAAAGATCGTCTAAATCCCCACCTTGAGCGATGACCATCTCTTCAAACTTCTTAAGTGCCTGACCATTTTCAAGATGTTGCCTTACTTCCTCGACTGTTTTTTCAACATTTGCCAGAGAAAGCATAATCTGAGCTAACTCACAGATAAAGTGGCTAATATCCTCGCGTCCTTTACCCTGAAGAATTTCTAGTGCTTCTAGAATTTCCAAGCGGTTCCCAATGGCACGTCCTAAAGGTTGACTCATATCCGTAATGACTGCTACTGTCTTACGGCCAACAGCCTTACCAAGGTTTACCATGGTTTGAGCCAATTCACGTGCCTCAGCAACTGTCTTCATAAAGGCACCCTCACCAACTGTAACATCCAGCAAAAAAGCATCGGCTCCAGCAGCGATTTTTTTACTCATGACAGAACTAGCAATCAAAGGAATCGTATCAACTGTCGCAGTGACATCTCGTAGTGCATAGAGCAACTTATCCGCTTTGACTAGTTGGTCTGATTGACCGATAACTGAAACTCCAATATTCTGAACTTGTTTGATAAAGTAATCCTGACTGCGTTCGACTTGGAATCCTTTGATAGATTCTAGTTTATCAATCGTACCGCCAGTATGTCCTAGACCTCTACCACTCATCTTAGCTACTGGAACACCAAAACTAGCTACTAAGGGAGCTAAAATCAAAGTAACTTTATCTCCCACTCCACCAGTAGAGTGTTTATCAACCTTTATACCCTTAATAGCTGATAAATCAAATTCTTGACCTGTCTTCACCATATTCATGGTCAAGTCAGAAATCTCTCTAGTGGTCATGCCTTTAAAATAAACAGCCATGGCAAAAGCTGACATCTGGTAGTCAGGAACAGTTCCCGCGACATAACCTTCAATCAGCCATTGAATTTCGCTTGAGCTAAGTTCTTGCCCATCTCTTTTTTTCTGGATTAGGTCTACTGCTCTCATTCTTTCACACTTCTAAGGATATAATATCCCTTATCTTTCTTTACAACTTCGCAATTGCCAAAAACTTCTTCCATCTTGTTTTTGGCACTTGGAGCTCCTTGTTTTTTTTGAATAACGATGGTCAAATCACCACTATCTACGAGATAGTTAATACTCTTCTCGATAATTTCATGGACGACTTGCTTCCCTGCACGAATAGGCGGATTCGAAATGACATGATCAAATTGTCCTTCTACTTGCTCATAAATATTGGACTGAAAAATAGTCGCTTGAACCTTGTTCTTTACTGCATTTTGTTGCGCCAAATCCAGAGCACGATTATTGATATCAACCATGGTCGCTTGGACACCATAAGCCTTGACTAAAGACAAGCCAATAGGACCGTAGCCACAACCAACATCCAGAATTTTTTCACCTTTTTCGACATCGAGACATCTTAACAACAACTGACTTCCGAAATCAATCATTTTTTTACTAAAGACACCAGCATCTGTCAAAAATATCATCTTTTGCCCAAGTAGCTCAACTCTAAGTTCATGAACATCATGGGCCGCATCTGGATTTTCTGCATAATACATTTTACTCATAGTTTCATTTTACCACATAAATAAGTTAATTGTAAATCGTTTACATGACAACAAAGGCTTTTGTTTGCCATTGATTTATTAAAAAATAGTATAAGTTACCTAATCCCTTAGGGGCCAAGCAAGTAAGAACCCAATGCCATAGTGATAGCAAAGGAAAAAATACAGGCTAGACCAAAGAAGAAAAGCCACCATTTTCTTGTTAAAATGGCGAGAATCAAGTAAATAAAACCAATAATTGGTAGCAAGAATAACAAGACAAAGGCAGACCAACTATAGGTTTGACTTCCTAAAGTCACAGTAAACTCAATCAAAGTCGGAGATAACCACAGAATCACAACCAGTAAGCTAGCCAGTTTTATAAATTTATCACTCACTACTAGTCTCATAACATCACCTCTTTTGATTGCTATACTACTTATATTTTAACAAAGAAAGCGCTTTTTCTCAAATGATTCAGATGTCTTTCTCTGTAAATTATGGTATACTGAGATATCAAACGAGGAAATTTTATGACCAACGAATTTTTACATTATGAAAAAATCAGCCGAGGAACTTGGCAATCATTACATCGTAAGACAACACCTCCTTTAACCGAGGAGGAATTAGATTCGATTAAGAGTTTCAATGACCAGATCAGTCTCCAAGATGTAACAGATATTTATCTACCGCTGGCTCACCTTATTCAAATCTACAAACGTTCCAAGGAAGATCTAGCCTTTTCAAAAGGAATTTTTCTCCAAAGAGAGAGTAAAAATCAGCCTTTTATTATCGGGATTTCAGGTAGTGTAGCAGTCGGAAAGTCAACTACTAGTCGACTCTTACAAATTCTGCTTTCTCGTATTTTTCCAGAAGCAAGTGTTGAATTAGTTACGACTGATGGTTTTCTCTATCCTAATAGCATCTTAAATGAGCGCAACATTCTAAATAGAAAAGGTTTCCCTGAGAGCTATGATATGGAAGCTCTACTTAATTTTCTTGACCAACTTAAAAACGGGCAAGATGTTGACATTCCTGTTTATTCTCACGAAATCTATGATATCGTACCTGATAAAACACAAAGAGTTCAAGCAGCGGATTTTGTCATCGTAGAGGGTATCAACGTCTTTCAAACCCCTCATAACAGCCGTCTTTACATTACAGACTTCTTTGATTTTTCAATCTACGTAGATGCTGCAGTTGAGGATATCGAGAGTTGGTATTTGGACCGTTTCTTAAAACTTCTCAGTTTTGCACAAGATGATCCAAGCAACTATTACTATCGCTTCACCCAACAACCAATCAGCGAAGTCAAAGATTTTGCTCATCAGGTTTGGACTAGTATTAATTTAACCAATCTACAAAACTATATTGAACCGACTAGAAATCGGGCAGAAGTCATTCTTCATAAATCTAAAAATCATGAAATTGATGAAATTTATTTAAAAAAGTGATTTCCCCTTGTCAAAATAATAGTTTTCAGATATAATGGTATAGTTATTAAATATGGAGGTAAGAACATTGGCAAACATTAAATCAGCTATCAAACGCGCTGAATTGAACGTTAAACAAAACGAAAAGAACTCAGCTCAAAAATCAGCTATGCGTACTGCTATCAAAGCTTTTGAAGCAAACCCATCTGAAGAACTTTACCGTGCTGCTAGCTCAGCCATCGATAAAGCAGAAACTAAAGGTTTGATCCACAAGAATAAAGCTAACCGTGATAAAGCACGTCTTGCAGCTAAACTTGGTTAATCAAGAACCGCATACGAAATGAGCTCTTCGGAGCTTTTTTTGTGCCATATTTTGGGAGCATATCATGAAAATAGCAATTATCGGATATTCTGGTTCAGGCAAATCTACCCTGACTGAAAAACTTTCCAACTACTACTCCATCCCAAAACTCCACATGGATACCCTACAATTTCAACCTGGATGGAATGATAGCGACCACGATTGGATGTTAAATGAAATGGAGACTTTCCTTACTGAACATGAGGATTGGGTCATTGATGGTAACTACTCTTGGTGTTGCTATGAGGAAAGAATGAAGCAGGCTGACCAGATTATCTTTCTAAACTTTTCAGCTTGGAACTGCTTGTATAGAGCCTTTATGCGTTATCTTAAATATAGAGGAAAAGTTAGAGAGAGTATGGCAGACGGTTGTCCTGAACAATTTAACTGGGAATTTATCCGATGGATTCTTTGGGACGGTCGTAGTCCCTCTCACAAGGCACATTATCAAAAAATCTGCCTTGACTATGCGGATAAAATCACGATTATTAACAATCAAAAAGAACTTGACCGTTTTCTTCATAAAAAAGAGGTTTCCCTTTAAAGGAAACCTTTTTTCTTATTCTGCAATCAAGGTCTCTAAACCAACCTTCATCATATCTGTGAAAGTATTTTGACGTTCTTCAGCAGTTGTGTCCTCATCTGGATTGACCAAGCTATCAGAAATGGTCATAATGGCAAGGGCATCCACATGGTGTTGAGCAGCAAGGTAGTATAGTGCTGCCGCTTCCATTTCCACAGCTTTTACACCCCATTTACCAAGTTCAATGTTCTTTTCAAAGTAGTTTGAATAGAAGACATCAGAAGACAAGACATTTCCGACATGGGTCGTCATACCGAGGTCTTTGGCAATGTGGTAAGCTTTATCTAGCAAATCAAAGCTAGCGATTTGTGGGAAATCGTATTGAGGCCAGTCGTTTCGGATGATGTTTGAGTTGGTTGCAGCTGCTTGTGCCAAGACCAATTCACGAACATGCACATTCTCATTCAAAGAACCAGCAGTCCCCACACGGATCAATTTCTTCACACCGTAGTCAACAATAAGCTCACGCGCATAGATAGAGATCGATGGCATTCCCATTCCAGTACCCATGACAGATACACGCTGACCTTTGTAAGTCCCTGTGTAACCAAACATGTTACGGACTTCATTGAAGCATACAGCATCTTCAATGAAGTTCTCAGCGATAAATTTCGCACGAAGAGGATCTCCAGGAAGAAGAATTTTATCAGCAATTTCACCTTGCTTAGCAGCAATATGGATAGACATAATATAAGATACCAAACCCGTCAAAAAGCGAATGGAAAATAAGAGTTAGGCGCAGTGAGCGATGCTCGCTAGACCAACTATTTTTTTACCACTGCTTTTAGGGTGGGTTCAATTCCTTTCTTTCTTAATTTTGATGATTTAGAGGAGAGTAACCATTATTCAGTTCAGCGAATACGGTTAACCCATCCTTTCTTTTTTTATTGAGTAATTAGGAGAGCTTTCCGCTCGTGTTCAAATCTGAACACACGCTCTACCTTTCTTTTTTATTTTGTTAATGAATCCAAAAATGCGTAAAGTTTGGTATTCATTTCTCGATAATCGTAAGCACGAATGTCTTGAGGGTTTTGAACAAAGTTCAATTTTGACCTTTGTTCATCTAAAACTTCTTCACCTTCAGCAGCAATCAAGAGATCAACTGCTTCTGGATCAAATTCCAAGTGGGCTTGGAAAGCATAGTGTTTAGGACTGAAACGAATAATCTGACGTGGACACCCTTGACTGGTCGCAAGAACAACAGCATCTTCTGTCAATCCTGGCATATCGCCATGCCAGTGTCCTGTATTTAGAGTCGGTCCAAGAACTTTGACATGATTGTCTTTTAATCCAGCTTCAGTTAGCGTTATTGGATAAACCCCAATCTCACGTTCCGGACTGTGCTCATACTTTGCACCATAGGCAACAGACAGAAGCTGGGCTCCAAGACAGGCCCCAACAATATAGATATTTGCGGCTATCGCTTCTTTCATAAAAGCGAGCTCAGACTTAGGGTCATAGTAGGGGAAGTTTTCTCTGTCTTCATCAGGAGATTGAGGTCCTCCCATCACAATTAAGAAGTCTATCTCATCCACTGTCTCAGGTAGGGCTTCATTCTCATAGACTTTGGTCGTGGTCACTTGATGGCCACGCTCCTGCGCCCATTTTAGATAAGCGCCCGGCACTTCAAAGGTTTCATGTAAAATAAAGTGAACTCTCATAACATTACAATTCAGCAAGAATCGCTTCTAGCAATCCTTTGAAATCGCCTTTGACACGTTCTGTCACTTCTACCACTTCTTCATGGTTGAGCTCTTCTTGGAAACCAGCCGCAAAGTTGGTAATACATGAAATACCAAGAACCTTCAACCCAGAGTGTGCTGCGACGATGACTTCTGGAACAGTTGACATTCCGACAGCATCTGCACCAAGTGTCTTATACGCACGGATTTCAGCTGGAGTTTCATAAGTTGGACCAGTCACACCGATATAAACCCCATCATCCAATTTAATACCAAGTTTGTCAGCCACTTGATGAGCAGTCTCACGGTATTCTGGAGTGTAGGCTTTTGACATATCTGGGAAACGTGGACCGAAGTCATCCAAGTTTTCACCGATTAGAGGATTTTGTCCTGTCATATTGATGTGGTCACTGATAGCCATCAAGGTACCAGGACCAAAGCCGATACCGCCAGCAGCATTGGTAACAATCACACCTTCACAGCCCAAAACTTTCATGACACGAACTGGGAAAGTCACCACTTCTAATGGATTTCCTTCGTAGAAATGGAAACGACCTTGAAGGGCTAAAACTTTACGTCCTGCAAGCTCTCCGTAGACCAATTTACCAGCATGGCCTACAACTGTTGAACGACCCCAGTTTGGAATTTCAGAGTAGTCTACTACGACTGGATTTTCGATTTCTTCAGCTAATTCACCAAGTCCTGAACCAAGGATTAAACCGAACTCTGGCGCCTCTACTCCCTTTTCTTTCAAGAAAGCAGCTGTTTCATTGATTTTTGCTAATAATATCATTATCTGTCTCCTTCATAATTTTTTAGCAATTGACCGATTTTGTCAAAGGTATTCGCGTTACGAATAGTAATCTTGCGATAGAAAGGCAGCTTCAGCAGTTGCTTGTGATAGGCTGTTTTAGCGTAGGTTTCTTCTGACAATTTACCCCAGAAGATTCCATGCTTTCCGAAATGAAGAACTTCATCTAGAAGTTGTAGAGTTTTCACTTTCTCTACAACTGTTTCTACATGTAATCCTTCTGTATAAAAGAGTACATCCTTTCGAGCCATCTCATGATTCCACCAATCAGGAAGAGTTCTAATCTCCTCTTCATAGTCTTCTTGAGACACCAAGGAAAAACTTTTGATAAATGGATAATATTCTTCAAAGAAGCCCTGCAGACTCTCAACTAACTGAATCCTAGCCATATTTGTGTCAAAGAAAATATTGCCACTATTGATGTAGGTTTCAACATTTTCTAATCCCAACCTTGTCAATTCTTGACGAAGCTGGGCCATGACCACCTTATTCTTTCCACCGACATTAATGCCTCTAACAAGTAGAGCGTAGCGAATCATCTTAAACTAATTTATCTAAGAAACTTTCACCAATCATGGCAGTTTCAACGCCAAAGTTATCCGCAATTGTTGCTGAGATATCAGCGAAGTGTCCAACTGGAAGTAAACCATTTCCTTTGAAGGCTGGACTGTATGCCAAAAGTGGGATGTATTCACGAGTATGGTCTGTACCAGCATAGGTTGGGTCGTTACCATGGTCAGCAGTAATCAAAAGAAGATCGTCTTCTCTCATTGCTGCAATGATTTCTGGCAAGCGCTCATCAAACTCATGCAAACAATCACGATAGCCGTGTGGATCACGACGGTGTCCATAAAGGGCATCGAAGTCTACTAAGTTTGTAAATGAGAAGCCATGTTTAAAGTCTTCTGATTTCATAGCCCTGATCAAGTTGTCAATACCGTGGCTGTTTGATTTGTTGTGGCCCATATCGTGGTTGATACCTGCACCGTTGAAGATATCGTTAATCTTACCAACTGCATATGTATCGATACCTGCTTCATTCAATTTGTCCAAAACAGTTGGCGAAAATGGTGAAACAGCCAAGTCACGACGGTTAGCCGTACGAGTAAAGTTTCCTGGCTCTCCAACATAAGGACGAGCAATGATACGTCCTAGAAGAGCTGGGCGCTCAAGAGTAATCGAACGAGCGTATTCACAGATACGGTAGAGTTCATCCAAAGGAATAATGTCTTCGTGGGCTGCGATTTGAAGAACTGGGTCAGCTGATGTATAGATAATCAACTCGCCAGTTTCCATTTGGCGTGGTCCGAAATCATCAATAACAGCTGTACCAGAATAAGGTTTGTTAGCTTCACGGATAACCTTACGGCCTGAGAACTCTTCAATCTTTGTAATAATTTCTTCTGGGAATCCATTCCAGAAAGTATCAAAAGGTTCAGTGATATTAAGCCCCATGATTTCCCAGTGACCAGTCATGGTATCTTTCCCAAGTGATACTTCCTCTAGCTTAGTCGCATAACCAGTAGGGTTGCTTTCAGCTGGAACAGTCTTCAATGGTGTTTCGCGAGGAATATTTCCAAGACCAAGTTTTGCCATGTTTGGTACATCCAAACCTACAGCTTTTGAAATGTGCCCAAGTGTGTCTGCAGCTCCGTCTGGCACTCCTGCATTGACAAAGTTATTAGCATCTGGTGCTGCACCGATTCCTACAGAATCTAATACTACCAAGTGAATACGATTAAATTTTGGCATAGTGTGTCTCCTTATTGTTTTAATTATTTTGCTTTTGTTGAAGTTAAAATCTGAACGCCATTTTGGTCAGCAACGATGACCTTATCAACCATCTGGTTGAACAAGCCGTGCTCAACGACACCAACGATATGGTCCAATTCTTGCCCAAGAGCAATTGGATCTTCAATGACTTCCAAGGCGAGATCAATAATAAAGTTCTGCATATCCGTCACAAAACGTTGGCCATCCTTTTCACGGAAGCTCGGTTTATAGCCAGCTCGCTCAAATCGACGAAAGACCTGTTCGGCACCGTATTGAACTACCTCTACAGGCAATTTAAAAGCACCCAGTTTCTCTACCAGTTTGCTTTCATCGACCACCCAAATGTATTCTTTTGAGGGCGTTGCTACTACCTTCTCCATGAGAAGGGCACCGCCACCACCTTTGATACCATTAAACTGACTGTCTACTTCATCAGCACCATCCACGGTTAGATCTACAAAATCCACTTGGTCGATTGATTTAAGGGGAATATTGAGTTCTTCTGCCTGTTTGCTGGTCACACTAGAAGTCGTTACAGCTGTAATCTGTAAACCTTCCTCCTTGATACGACGACCTATTTCTTCTACGAAATAGTAGGCAGTTGATCCCGTTCCAAGCCCGACAACCATACCATTTTTGACGAACTCAGCAGCCTTGATACCCGCCATTTTTTTCAGATTTTCCACTTATATACCTCCAAATAGAGCTACTTCTATTATATCATGAATACGCTTCAAATTCATCCAAATATCAGAAAAACCCGAACATTTTATTTCGAGTTTTTGATTCTTATTTAACCATGTCAGGGTCATAGTCGTAAAATCCAGTATCCAAGAAACGATTTTTAGGGTGAAGTTTGCGAACTTCTTCATCGAGCAAGAAGGCTTGGTCATGTGTAAAGTTACCTTCTTGAATTAAATTGCGCGCTTGGATAAAGAGTTTTGCAATTTCTACAAAATTTTGGCCTGGAGTGTAGAGACCTTCAAGTTTCCAATGAGTGAATCCATGCTCAACTAATTCTGTTAACTTGGTCATCAAATCAAGGTCATTGTTAGCAAAGATATGAGTCCCATGATTGTCTTCAAAAATAGAATAATGGCTCTCTGGGGCACTTGGCTCAGCCAAGAACAAGTCACGTTGACGAGATTTTTCATCATCAATCTGTGTGAAGTTATAGTAGTTTTGCAAGAGCGGACGCTTAGAATGGTGGATAACACTAGCACCATAAACCAAAACTTCTGCTGGAATTTCTAAAATTTCAGGCATTTTGAAAAGTTCAGCAGACGGGATTTCACGCGCCAAAACAGCTTCTGACGCTCCTGCTTTTTGTCCCCAGAAATTAATCTGACGACTGCTAGTTACCATGGTTGATGCGTCATAGATGGTTTTAAAAGAATAACCATCACGGTTGACCACATAAAATACCCCTGCATCTCCAACAGTAATATAGTCCGTCTTGATTTCCTCTAGAAAGTCCAAGAATGGCTTGATACGGTCCATCATGTCTTGGTGCATGAGGGCATTGACCGCAACGATTAATTCCTTCCCTGCATCGTGAACGATTTTTGCAATTTCACGCAATTCTTCATGACTAAAGGTGGTCGGCAAACGAAGTCCAAAATCTTTTTCACCAACATAAATACGGTCGACACCAGCCTCGATTAGCTGTTTCACTTGTTCAATACTTTCAGCAGTTGCTGTAATGATAATCTTTTCCATAGACAAAATTATACCACATTTCCAAAAAATCAGCTATATAGAAAAGTGAGTCTTATGATGCGAAATTTCAAAAAAGTGAACTGCATCAATGGCAGTTCACTTTTTCGTATTATACTTGTGTCTTTTCAACAAGTCGTCCATCATCCATAACATAAACACGGTCAACCTTATCCAGCAAGCGAGTATCATGAGTAATCATGACAACTCCCCTGCCTTGCTCATGGGCAATTGAAGCCAGCATATCTGTAACCTGGTAAGCACGTTGTGTATCCAAGCTGGCTGTTGGCTCATCTGCAAGTACAATACTCGGATTATTGTATAGGGCTCTAGCAATTGCGGCTCGTTGGCGTTCTCCACCTGAGAGAGCTTTTGGATAGTGGTTTTGAACCTTCTCCAAATCCAACAAACTAAATAACTCTTGTCGGTCACTTTTTATAGATTTCTTTTTATCCAAACGGTCAATTAAATCTAATTGCTCCTTGACTGTTAAAAAGGGAATCAGATTTGAAGCCTGGAGGATAAAGCCAAATTCACTAAAGCGCAAATCCGTTTTTTCTTTCTCGGTTAGGTTTCCAGTCTCATTTCCCTTTACCAGAATCTTGCCACTTGAAGCTTCTTGAAGTTGGCCTAGAGTCGTTAAAAAGGTTGTTTTACCTGACCCAGAAGGCCCCACAATCGCTACAAACTCACCAGCATTTAGCTGAAAATTGGTCTCATGGAGAGCTGTAACTTTCATATTACCTTCGCCATATATTTTTGTCACTTGAATCATTTCAATTAATATCGTCATTTCATTCTCCTTATCATTCTGCTATGGCCGTAATTGGATCTACTTTTAGCAGACGAGGAAGCGAAATGACGCCTCCTAGAAGAGCCATCAAGCAGATGACCAGGCTTAACACAAAGTATGCCAGCCAACTAGGGTAGAAAAAGAAGGTTGCAGGTAAGACTAAAATGACAGCCCCAATGGCTAATAAAGCCATGCTTATTCCCAAACCAGATAAGAGAAAGATTTGACAGAAAAGGGACCATACGATAGATTTTATCTGAATTCCTTGTGCTCGCATAATGCCATAAAGACCTAATTTTTGAATGGTAATGATATAAATAAAAATCCCAACAATCAGACCTGTAATGACAATCATAGCCAGAATCATTCCTGAGAATACATTGACCTGAGGTGTATAGCCAGGAATTTTTGAAATCATTTTTTGAATAGAAATCTGCTTCAAGCCATCACCAGTCACTTCTACATCATTTTTCAATACCAATGCAGAAATAGATTGATTAGCTTTTGTTGTTCCTTGTAAATTCCAATACGTTGTTAAGCTCGTAAAGACAACAGGTTCTGTGAAAAATTTATTTCCTTTGGTCAAACCTACAATCTTAAAACTTGTTTCACTCCCGTTGAGTTGAATTGCGTCTCCAAGTTTGATGCCATAATTTTCAAAAGACTGATCCACTACCACTTCTTGGTCATTTTCTGGGTAACGCCCTTCAATCAAGGTTGGAGAGATAAAACTGTCCCACTCTTGACCGAAAATAGAGACATTAATCTTGTCACTACTATTAACCAAGTTTGTTACAGCAAACATATAGCTTAGGGGAACAGCATCCTCAGAAACCTTATCCTTGTAGTCTTTTTCAGGTATAAAGGATGCAGTCAAATTATCGTTTGCATAATCGGATAGAACAACTCCTGTTGCTTGCCAATTATCGATAGCAGCCCTATTATTTCGAACAAGCCCGAGAGCCAAACTGGTCATAAAAAAGACCATAAAAGCAATGAGAAAAATGGTAGTTAGAATTAAACTGTAACGTAGTTTATTCTGTAAAATTTCTTTGATAGCAAGATACATGCCAATCTCCTTTAACTATTCTGTTGCCGGGGAATACAGCCCCCCCCTCTACCATAGCACTAAAGATAGAAAACCATCTCGTCATGAACAACTAGAATCAATTTAAAAGAATCCTGTCCTTACTTCGAAATTGAATTTATTTGCATCTGTGTATGATTTTTATTCGTTTTAACCATCAAATTTCCCCTCGTTGAAATAAGAGAAAAATAATAAAGTTTAAACGGTTTACTCATCCTATCATTTTCCCATCAGCATGTCAAGAAAACCGAAATTGGCCCTGATAACAGATTTTATGCAATTTGTAACCATTCTGTAATAATTCTCTCTTTAAAAAGTGATAAAATAGTAATGTACTGTTAAGGAGAGAAATATGCCCGCTAGAAAATTACACCCGTATGAGTTTGAACAAGAAAGTGTAAAAACTGCTCAGTTTCAAGATTATGTTCCAGAAAATGCTTCTGTTGCTAGTGTAAAGGAAGTTCTATTTTTTGTAAACATCGCTTGCTTCTGCGTCTTTTTAGCGATTTTTAGCTTTTTGTTCTTATCACTAAAAGTAAACACTGTCTTATCATTTGCTTTGGCTATCGGTCTTAGTCTTGTAGCATTGCAATTTCAGCGTACTTTTATCAAGAAAAAATTCAAATAAAAACCTTCGATGAATCGAAGGTTTTTTTATTTATTCTTTCGTTTAGATGGTGTTGAGATCGCTATCTTGACTTCAAAAATTGTTCCGTTAGGTTTGTTATCCTTTACACTGATGCTTCCTTTAAGGGCATCTACGATTTGCTTAGCCAAAGACAAGCCTAAACCGAAACCACCCTTTTGCCGTGTACGTGCCTTATCAACGCGATAAAATCGATCAAAGATTTTCTTTTTATCGGCTGCAGAAATACCAATTCCATTATCTGCTACCTTTAGATAGAGACTGCGTTCTGTCGTTGAAATCTCAAAATAAATATCTCCTTCTTCTTCTGTATACTTGACAGCATTGTCAAACAGAATGGTCATCAATTGCTTGAGGAGAAGTTTATCTGTGATGATAGTGCGATGAACACGATTCGAGAAACAAAAAACACGATTATTCTCGGATGCAATCATTTCATAGTTGGTAAAGGTCGTATTAAAGAAAGCAGGTTCTACTTCGCCAAGCTCTGGCTTAATACCATCATCTCTACGTGCTAGATTGAGAAGATTTGTCGTTAGAAACTTCATATTTCGAACTTCTTCCAAACTGGAAGCGATGCTCTCACTTGATTCCATAATGGTCGCTTCTGGTTTTCTAAAAAGAGTTTCCAGGCGATTCTGAAGAACTGCTAAGGGAGTACGCAATTCATGACTGGCATTTTCCACAAAGCTCTTCTGCTTTTGCATACTTTCAAGCAAGGGTTTAACACTGACACGAGCAAGATAGAGACTGGCTATGATCGATAGAATCCAAAAACTTGCCATGACCACCACAATTAACTGCTCGTGATTTTGACTGATCTGCTCTAGTTGGCTCGTGTTAATCAGGACAGCAGCATACTTAATATTGGTCGAAACAGAATCAATATTTATTTCCGTCAAGACAACACGGTAAATCTCATCCTGACCGTAGCTATTGACAACATGAAGTTGGCGAATATGGTTTAAATCCTTTTTATTGAAGGTGATTCTATCTAATCCCAAAAAGCGATTGCCAGTCACTAATTGATTGAGATTCGAATCCAGCAAAATCACTTCCGTATTGGAACTCACATTTGGTTTTTTATCAGAAGCTGGAGCGACATTACCACTATCTAAATCTTTAACGTCTTCAGTTGCACGATTGACCGCCAATTGAATAATATCCTGAGGATTATTGCTCAGTGCTAGAAGTTTCTCATCTACAGACGTGTATAGACTGGAGTGCATAACCTGCAGGATAATCAAGGTCATGGCAGAGAAAATCAGCGTGAATACTCCAAAATTACGGATAAAGTAGCTGAAATCTTCTGCATACCAATTCTTTTTTATTTTATTAAACATGTTTTAAAATATACCCAACACTGCGTAAGGTTTGGAGATTCTCAGCAAAGGCTGTCCCCTTTAATTTCTTACGAACTTTTGATACATAGACTTCTACTACGGAGATGGTTGTGTCACTGTCAAATCCCCATAAACGGTCAAAGATTTGGGTTTTTGGTAAGATGACATTTTGGTTTTGGAGGAAATAGACCAATAGTTCAAATTCTTTACCAAGCAGCTCAACAGAGGCATCTTGAACCTTAACTTCATTAGTAGATAGATTGACTGTCAAATCACCATACGTTAAGGTATTTTCGTTAAATTTCCCTGAACGTTTGAGAAGAGCCTGGATACGCATCTTGAGCTCTTCCAAATAGAAAGGTTTTGTTAGATAATCGTCTGCTCCAAGCTCAAATCCGTGTCCTTTGTCATCGAGACTTTCCTTGGCTGTCATGATAAGAACAGGAGTCGAAATGCCTTTTTCACGCAATTCTTTTAAGACTTGGAATCCATTTTTTTCTGGCAACATCAAGTCCAATAGAATCAAATCATAAACGCCACTTTCAGCCTCATAAAGACCTTCTTCTCCATCGAATACCTGCATGACATCTGCAAAATCATCCAAGAAATCAAAGACTGAATTCGACAGGCCTAGGTCATCTTCCACTAATAGAATTTTAATCATCAAAAATTCCTCCTTATTAGATTTATTATAACAAAAATATCTTAAAAAAAACTCAACTTTCCTTGTTTTTCTAAGAGAAAGTTGAGTTTTTTTCATCTATTTAAACTTGAATGATTTTAAGCTTTGCTATATTGTGCAACTGCTGCTTCAACTGCTGCTTTTTCTCTCTTAATCAATTCAACGCGAGCTGCGATATCCTTGATACCCATGCGGATATTACGGCTAAGTGCTAGGTCAGAAACTTGTGGTTCAAAGAAGGCTTTGTATTCTGCCAAGCGTTCTTCCGTCTTAAAGACGTTAGAAGGGTAGATAACAAATCGATCAAAGCTCATATCTCCACCCAGAGCACCTTTAATCCAATCCCAATTTTCACGCGCCCATGACCAGACGTTTTCTTGAGTAGCCTTGTGTCCAAGGAAGTGGAGGTACCACAATGCAAGGTCTTGTGGTTTGACGATAAATTTATCTTTCCAAGTTGCAAGAAGTGTTTGGATATTTTCAGCATCTGTGCTGTATGATAGGGCTGCAGCTAACTGACGTTTAAAGACTGCATCTGTAGCATGAGTATATAGATCAAGATAAAGAGCTACCAAGTCTTTAGTCTCATGGTGTTTCATTTCATTGATGAGAACTTGAGAGCGAATAGCTGCTGGAAGACCTGCAAGATTGTCCTTATGAGCTGCAAAGATTTGACTAGCAACTTGGCTGGCTTCCTCATCGTTTGAGCGAATCATCATTGAGATTGTCAATTGACGAACCAATTCGTCCTCATCTGCTTCTCCGTCTTTTGCTTCAAATCCAAGGCGATCATAGTTGTAACGAGCGAGCTTAGCAACAAGTGCTTTAAAGGCTTTCTCAGTTTCAGTTCCTTCATCAATAAAGCGCTCAAGAGCTGAAATAACTTGAGAAACCGCAGCAACAACTAGATAAGATTCTTCTTGTGCCAATTGATCCACAACTGGAAGCAAGTCCGCAAATGAAATGTGACCAGCTTCAGCCAACAAACGACGTTCTTGGACGATTTGAAGTTTGCTTGTATTATCAAGTTCTACTAATTCTGAAAGGATAGCATCCAGCAACTCACCTTGATAATCTGTAATGTAGTGTGCTGTGTTTTCGGTATTGAGTCGAAGAGCTGTCTTATTTTCAGCAAGCAAAGCAGCGTAGCCAGGAATTTCAATACTTTCAGTTTCAAGAGTATCTGGTAAACCTTTCCAGTTGCTGTTGAGTGGCACTACCCAGAGACGGTTCTTGTCTTCGTGCTCACCGATGAAGAATTGTTTTTGTGAAATCTTCAAGACATCATTTTCAACTTTTACAGTCAAGACTGGATAACCAGGTTGTTCCAACCAAGAATCCATAAAGGCTGCTACATCACGCCCTGAAGCTTGACCAAGAGCATTCCATAGGTCACGACCAATAGTATTTCCATATTGGTGTTTTTCAAAGTAGGCATGCAATCCTTTCGCAAAATCAGCATCTCCTAACCAACGACGAAGCATGTGCATGAGACGGCTTCCTTTAGCATAAACGATTGCAGAGTCAAAGAGTGTATTGATTTCATCTGGGTGTTTGACTTCGACGTGAACAGACTGAACACCATCAGTTGCATCACGTTTAAGTGCGGCTGGCACTCCACTTGTTTGGAAATCTTCAAAGATATTCCAGCTTGGCTCAATGGCATCCACACAGACGTATTCCATCATGTTGGCGAAGCTTTCGTTGAGCCAGAGGTCATCCCACCATTTCATAGTTACAAGGTTACCGAACCATTGGTGAGCAAGCTCGTGGGCAATGACGAGGGCTACTTGTTGACGGCTGGCAAAGGTAGAATTCTCATCTACAACCAAGTAAACTTCACGGTAGGTTACGAGACCCCAGTTTTCCATAGCACCAGCTGAGAAGTCAGGAAGGGCGATGTGAAGAGATTGAGGGATTGGGTACTTGACTCCGTAGTAGTCTTCGTAAAATTCGATAGAACGAACAGCGATGTCTAATGAGAAATCAAGGTTTGAAAGTGGATGGGCTTTGGTTGAGTATACACCTACCAAGGTACCATTTTTAGTTGTAGCAGTTACTCCTTGCAAATCACCAGCTACGAAAGCTAGCAAGTAAGAAGACATACGTGGAGTTGTTTCAAACTTCCAGATGCCAGTTTCCTTGCGGTTTTCAACGTCAATCTCTGGCATGTTTGACAAGGCCAATTCGCCTTCTGCTTGGTCAAAGCGAAGAGCTAGGTCGAAGGTTGCTTTAGCTTCTGGCTCATCCACACATGGGAAGGCTTCACGAGCAAAGTGACTTTCAAACTGAGTTGACAAAACTTCCTTCTTAACACCATCAACTGTATAGTATGATGGGTAGATTCCTGTCATGTTATCTGTGATTTTACCTGAAAAAGCGATAACCAATTCAACTGAACCTGCTTGCGCAAGTTCGATATGAAGGGCTTCGTTTTCGTTATCTACTGTAAATGGACGAGCTTGGCCTGCTACTTCAACAGAAGCAATCTCCAAGTCTTTTTGGTGAAGGGAAACACGGTCGCTTTTAGCTTGACCAGTAATGGTCACTTTTCCTGAAAACGTCTTAGTCTCACGACTCAAGTCTAAAAATAAATCATAATGTTCAGGAACAAATTTTTCAATATAATGTTCTACTGCTTGCATCATTTTCTCCTATTCTAAATTTCTGAGCAAATGCTCTAGTTCAAACATACCTATTTTATCATATTTTAAGTCAGAAAAAAGCTTTGGACGGTGATTTCCAAAACTTTCTTCCTTCTAGTAGTCTACAGAGGGTAGACCTTGCGAAATTCTTCCAAAACAATCTTGCTGTCAGGTGTAAAAGCCAAACCTGCTTCTCCTAACCAGTCTTTGAAAAAGTCTTCATGAACCTGACGCCAGTAGGCCAGTGATTTGTCTCCTTCACCTTCCTTGTAGGCATGGTCGGCTGAAACCTGATGGAAAGGCTGAACGGAAACCTTGGTAATTTCGACGATGCAAACAGCTTGATCTTGACTGTCTAAAATGACATCAAAGGTCCCTTCTTGGGGAAGGGGTTCGTCCTCTACTGCGTAGAGGTCGTAAGCTGAGGCTGTTGCTGTTTTTTCGCCTCTTAGAACCAAGTCAGCCAAGAGATCTGCCTCTACTCCAAAAGCCCAGGCATCTATCTCATCTCCGATAGAGGGGTTAATTTGCTTGTAGGCATTCCACATTTCTTGCGGTGTCATGGGTTCTCCTTTGTAATTTTTTACTTTCTTTTTTTATATGTTTAAGATGGTCTGGATGGTCAATTTCTAAATCAAAAATCTCTGGAATAGAGCTGTAATGGAGAATACATTCGATACCCATCTGATTCATTTTTTGTATGAAAGAAGTATTCAGATAGCCTGCTACAGCAAAATCAATCTTGTTCTTCCTTGCTTTATCCTGCATCTGTCTCAACATATCTAACATAATTGGACTTTCCATATCATGCCATTGACTGTTTCTCACAGTCGCAAAAATAAAAGAAGTTAAATCATTCATTCCAACTACAATCTTTGAAATACCAGTTTCCAGTATCCTGTCCAAGTCGAAATAAGCTGATGGTAATTCAATCATCGTGCCGACTTTCCCGGTAAAACCATACTGACGCAATACTGTAATAGCTTGTTTTAATTGTTCGGCATCATTGACAAAAGGAAAAATAATAGACAGATTGGGATTGGTTTGAAAAACTTCTGTAACAACATTTGTCTCAGCCTGAAATTCATCTGGACACGCCAACAAACGCCTGATACCTCTGTATCCAAATAAGGGGTGACGTTCGTCAAAATACTCTTTAGTCCCGTCTAGACTATTTGCTTCTGCATTTGTTAACTCTGAAAAGCGATACCAGACTTCTTCATCTGAGTACAAATGACAAATAGTGTCTAGATAATCTTTCACAAATTGCTGACAATTTGGTAATAGTATGTTTTTGTTAAGTTCTCTCAACAAGTATTCCCCACGAATCAAGCCGACGTGGTGCAATAAATGGGGATAAACTTTTTCAACAATTTTTTCGCCACTAAGAGCTAGTTGATTTTGCATGTTCATTCACCTCGTCTTAAAAGATACAATATCAGATATCATTATACGACACTTTCCTTTAGTTCAAAAGCTTCATAAGGTTCAACTAACTCATATCCTAAAAATTCTGCTACTTTTTTGGAAGCCTCGTTATGAGCATCCCAAAGTAGAAACATATCTCTATTTAAACTCTCTAGAATCATTGCAGCACCAAGTTTTTTAGCAAATCCATTTCCTTGTTTGTCTGGTCTAGTTGCAACTTCCACTTCAACTGCTCCGTGGTAAACTAACCCTGAGGAAATCCCAGCAATCACTTCATTATTTTTAAGAATCACAAAGCCAAATCCACCTTTTAAAGCAAAATCCTGGTAGGACTCAAAATCCCCCTGTAAATCTTGTGACCATTCTTCCTCAGAAAGGCAGTTATAAATACGATTATCAATAGGCACAATATTGTAACCTTCCTCTATATGAGTAACTAGATCATTTAGAAGTTCAACTTGAAAATTTGCCTTATCCTTAAAAGAATAGCGAGTAAAAGAAATTAACCCACCTTGCCGATGCAGAAAATCTTGCCACTTAGTGTCTTCTGAAATAATAATCTTATAATCTAAACCATATTGCCTAACAAAATCTTCCCAAAATCTGGAATCCAACTCCCCTGCTAGGTATAGAAAATTCCCAATATCATAAAAGCTCGTTGTCCTATCACTGTTTCGATAAACAGTACCGATTTGAGATTTAAGTCCATAGAGAACCATATATTTCTTCCATGTTTTAAATAGTTCCATTATCCCTCTATTTCACCTTCCAATTTCTATAGCTTGTCCGTTCTAATTCTGGAAATCCTCGTAACTCTGCCTCCACCTTCAATACTAAGGGTGAGGCATTTTCTAGGGTAATCTGCTCAATAGGGACCCAAATTGCATTTGCTGAATCATTTCTTCCATCAAGAACCTCCTGAGGAAGAGATTGTTGAGAGCTCTCGAAATCGAGTACGATATCATAAAAGGCCATGATATGATGCACAGCGAAATCTTGCCCTTCTTCTTGAACCAGCACATCATACATCCTAGGATTTAAATAACAGCTAAGCGTATAGCCTGTCTCCTCCAGAACCTCTCTCTTGAGGGTTTCAGTCAACCCTTCACCTGCTTCCTGACTACCACCCGGTAGATCAAAACGACGCTGATAAGGCCCTCTCGTTTTCTCAATGCAGAGTAATTTTCCTTTCTCATAGCAAATGCCATAGACACCAAAGTGATTTTTGATTTCCATATTCCATTCTTTCTAAAAGTCAAAGATTGCTAGCTCACCTTATCCCTTAAAAGGAAAGAGGCTATAGATTTCATGCTCCTTGATATACTTCTTCAGTATCTCTATGTTCTCTTCGATTTTTTCCTGTATATCTATCTCTTCACAAGTTGACTCAGCAATAAAGAGGTTAATTTTCAACAAATCTGTCAAATATAACAGGCGACGTTCCATTTCTGATTCAGGACTTGAAGCTTGCTCGATTTTTGCAAGCTTTTGCTCCAAGCTATCACCATTCAAAAATCTCTGATGAACTCTCCTTCTTATGTTTTGAGTGGATTCCTCCCCTTGTTCTAACGGAAACAAAAGGAGTTTTTTATAGACGAATACCTGATTTTCTGCCTCTCTTTCCAGATAGGCCAATAAAACCAGAGAGCTAGCAACAAAGGTCCACGTGTTATAATTCCCTTCAAATGGAACTTGTATGATCCTATCTAATAATTTCTTAGCCATTTCCTCTTGACCATCCAGATAAAGTAAATAGGCCAGATGATTTAGCGATTCGAGATAGCTAGCTTGAGTTTTCTTATTCTTTTTGGGAACCTGGTTTAAATACGAGAAGAACTCAGCATCATTTTCAATCTCTTCGATTAGTTCTTTCACTTTCATTTCTTTTCTCCTATCCAACTCACTTTGTGTTACTAAGAAAGGCTTTTCTCAGGTCAATCTTACCGAAATAGATATTCTTTCGCTGTCTCTTGGACGTCTGGGGAAAGGTAGCGCTCTATCAAGTCACCTGTCCCTGCAATATATTCCTCCAGAGGGACATCTTCTCTTTGTTTCCAAAAATTTGAAAAAGCGAAATAGAACTCCAAAAACTCCGTCAAACTTGCGCTGAGTTTGTAGAAATTAGGATCTCCAGGACTGCCCGCGTAAACTGGAGAACTGTCATCTTTCATATCGCAGAAAAGAATATCGTCTGTATCTGTAGTAGCAAATATCTGGTATTGCCCTTCACTAAATTGAAGAACATCTTGTAAGGCCCAACATTCGACTATCCTTGCAGGAGAATCTAATGGCAACAAAACGATATTAAAATTTTGATTGGCAAAAAATAAATCCTTATCGAACTCTATATGTTGATAGTAAGCAAGCAATTCTCCTGTCAAATTGAAAGACTGGATCCTTAATTTTTCGTTTGAAAAACTCACCGATTGGGGAATAAACGTTGTTTCCTCATAGAGTTTAATGATCTTTTTTAATACAGTAACTACTGCCATTTTTCTCTCCTTGATCATTCCTCTTCCGTCTCCTTTAAGAATTCCTGCCATATCTTCACCTCTGGATTTATGTCATGTGCTATCTCAGCATGCTTCCTATAATCCATATCCAAGTAGCCTTGTTTATTCCTAAAAATAACACCTTGTTCATAACATACTTTAAAGGTTGTGAGCATGGATTTCAATGACCGGTATTCGACCTGAGGTTCCTCTTCATACACGTAAACACCATGTATTTGACCCTGAGATTCTGGAGCCAAGTTCATGGCATAAAAATCTCCCCCTCCACTGGCAAAAATTGGGAACCAAAATTTGTTCCAAACATCCCTTGCTCTTAGTTCCAAGTAGGTCTGGATACTTTCTTCCAGAGACATCAAATAAAAACCAGGAAAAAATGCCAGCTCACCGAGTGTGATTCCGTCACTATCTTTTGATCCATTTCTCCATGTATAAAGGGCATGCAAGTCCTGGTTCAGCTGTAATGGAATTTCCTCAAATAATTCTTGAATCTTTTGAGAAGTAAGTCCCGGATTTAGATGTTCTACACAAGAATGATCTAGCTGTTGGAGACTTTTTTCAATCTCATTTAATAATTGGGTGATCGTTTCCATTTGTTCTCCTTACCTTGTATTTTAGTTCCTTCGTCCCTAAAATAGGACCTTCCCATTACTCAATCCCATCCTCTTTGTTATACTCTATCATGCATTTTACCGCATATTCTACCCATTCCCAAAAATCGTTAAATTCTTTTCGTTGCTCCCATCCTTCGGCAGCAAAATCATGAATGAGTTGAACCTTATTGCCCTTTCCTATTTCAAAACAAGCTGTATCATCACAATCTCCTCTTTTAGCAAATGGAATCAACTTTCTGCTTGGGTATCTTTCCTGCAATCCCTTGTACAGAGATAAGGCCCATTCTGAATCCAACAGATACCAACAATCAAAATCAACTAAATTGAGTTCAATCAATTTTTTAAACGATTCAGGATACTGAAATATCCTTTCGTCCAGTAAATAGTTCTTCATCTCTTATTTCCTTTTTGGTACAAGACTGACATAGAATGCCAGCTCAAGATTATTATCAAGGTCTTAGATTAGTTCATTAAGATACATCTATTTTTTCCTACCGGTTTCTTTCGTCAGGATATTGACCAGTACATCCGCACTTTCACTCCGCCCTAATAAGTCGTTTTGACTATTTCTCCCGAACGAATATAGGTTTTAAAGAAGTTTTTAGGAATAGAGGCAATCTTAGGTGTAATGGATAAGCCATAGTTTGCAAAATCTAAAGCCAACTTCTTAGAATTGATTGAATCATAATACTCAACATACAATCTGCATAAGTTCACTTTGGTGATAGAGAATTGTTTTAACAACCAATCCTTCTCAAGATCCTTCTCGGGATCTATGCTTGAAAATACGGTAGGATAGGATGAATACTGAGCAGTAAAATCAATGGCCTCTTGGACAGCTTTTTCCAATTCAGCTTGGTCCATGCCATTTCTATGTTCGATAGAACCTAATCGAGTCCGTAAAGCACAATCCACTTCTTCTAACAGTCTCGACTCCAGAAAGAGAGGATGAAGGCCAACATTTACGAAATAGGCAGTCCCATCTGATTTTCGTTGAAAATAGATGACTGTGTAAAAATCATGATCGACTTTATAATAGTTATTAGTTCGCTTTAGTCGCGAAAAGCCATTTTCTAGGAAGAGTTCTTTGGCCTCTTTCATTTCTTTACCTCTATTTCTAACAGAATGTGGAGAGTTCCTCATTGCACTTTACTAGGAATCTAAATGGATATAGGTGATTCCTATAATTCCTTGCGATTGCATGGGTTATTGACGGTCTCCATCTATTCTAAACAACTAGTCTAAGATCGTTCCTAGAATCATCTTATTTTGCTCGGATATCTGAAAGTCATCCATGAAATAGGGCAGAAAGTCATCAAGCAAGGGATGCCTAATTCCATCTATTGAGAGACCTTTTTTCTGACGTTCTTTTAATAAAACTAAGATTTCGATTGGGAAATATTGCCATAGTAAGTTATTGAAGTCTACTAAATGACTATCTCTGGTGTTCGCTAAATGATAATCACACATGGATAAAATTGTTTCTCTAAAAACATCATCATCCTCTGAAAAAATAGTTTCCATAACCTGTTTATAGGCATCATTCACATTTTGATAAGGATTGGAGTCCAAGGGTTGATATTTGGCATCACTAGCATTCTCCAGTAGGTTAGCAAGCCGATCACCCTTCCCATTTCCATAAAGAAAAACGACTAAAGGCAATAAACTCTTTGCTGAAAAGAAAATAATTTTTTTCCCTTTCTCAACTTGGGCTTCTTTAAAATAGGCTAATTTATCAATTAAAAACTCTACATAAGTATCATCTAGATAGGCAAGGGCAAATAAGATATTTAAACAAATATCTGTATCAAAGTTTGAGCCCCCTTTAGCCAAGTATTTAGCAGAAGCCATATCTGCCATTACAGAACAAAAACAGCCATTTAGCAAAGATTGATAGGTTTCAGATGTCCTATTTTCTATAAAATTAGAGACTAGAGGATACGGACTTATAGAATCAATCATATCTACATGATTATACAGATAAGATCTCATCTCAACATTTTCTTCGTAGTTAGCTTTAACACTTCTCTTATCAGATTTTAGAGCTGTTAAAATGGCTTCAGTATTAGATAGGTTTTCTGGCTCTAAGTGAAAATCTTTCGCCTTCAGTATTTGATTTTTGATAGTTGTTAATTTTCTTTTTTGATTTGAAAGTGTTTTATTCATATTGACCTCTAACATTTCATTACTTACACTTGTCATTGCCTAATCCAACTACTACTGTATTTTGAAGTGCTTCTCTTTCCAACTTCCTATACTATCCAGTATATCACAAGGAAGAATTGATCCACTTCCCATCATCAAGCCATTCTTTCTTATCAATCCACCATTTCCCCTTTTGAAGTACCATTCGAAAACGATAGAGAGTTTCTAAACCAGATCGATTCTCCTTAATATACAAATAAGTTTGATTCCCGTCATACTCTTCATCGACGATGGGATGCGTTTCTAATTTATACTCAAATGGAAATCGGACAGACAAAGTTACTTCCCTTGCTCTGAGTGTTGTTTTAAATCTACAAAACTGATTAAAAATAGTAGCTAATTCATCCTTCAACATCTCTTTATCGGCTTGGTTTCTTAGGCTCCTAGTGGCTTTTCTCTCCCAAGAATACATAGCCTGCATAAACTGGAGTAAGGTTTCTTTTGCTAGATTCGTATGGCTCATATATCCTCCTGCTTAAACAATAGGACTAAAGGTTCGTTTATTCTGAAAACATAGGTTATAAAAACCTGTATTGAAGTCGTTTTTAACCCTCTCGCATGCAAACATGTGGTAACTCGCTTCTAAGAAGATCCCTTTGCTTTTGATTCGTTCTTCCCGTTGTTAAAAATCGAAGATGTTTCAGACACTTCAGGTAGCTAACTGTTGATGCGTAGTTAAAAATAGACGTATCGACAAAATCTAAAAAACGGAGCTCACTAGATGGATGGATAAAATCCAATTCTGGTAATTTTTTATTTGCCGTAAATGAAAGATAGAGCAACTGATTTAAATCCCTAATAAAAGAAAAGTTTGGCAACTTTACACCATAATCAAAGTGCAGATAACGCATACCTTTATGAAAAGAAATGTTCTCTATCGTTTCCAAATTTGTCATAGAAGATATCCCTAGAGCTTTCACACAATCATTCTGGGGTAAGATGATCTTTCTTACTTTTCTAGCCCCAACTAATAAAATCTTTTCTACTTGTTCATATTTTGAAAAGTCTAGCACATCAGATTTACTTCCCATCAAGTAAATCACCCTCGTATTGCTAGGTAAAGAAAGCTGGTTAAAATCTACATCTTTCAGCATATCCTCTGGGTTTTCGACAATGTACTTTTGTCTTAATAAGCGATTGATATCGATAAATTCTTTATAAGTCAATGTTTCATCCAATAATGGTGCAATCTCTTCAATAGTACGCAGAGGCTCCATTGCCATTAGATTCTCTCTTTCGGAAAATCCTTTTTTAATGATCTCTAAATATTTATCTAAACTGGTCATTATTCACCTCTTTTTATGAATATCATGCTTCGTTTTCTATTTTCAACCTAAATCATTTTCCAATGACACCCTGACTAGAAGACTAAATCATCGCTTGTCTCAAAAACTAAAATCATGAATCTCAAGAGTACTCTTTTCTATATAAACTTTATCCTGCTTGCTCAATCTCGATCAAAGATAACCTTGACTCTGGCTCTACCCGAAGCGTCTAGATATTGCTCTAGTTTCGTAATAGACTCCTCTGAATCAAACAATTGAACAAACAAATCCCCATTGATGGTCATGACATCCTTTGTCGGTAAAAGCATGAGATTTTCAACACTTGAATCATTCACTATCATTAAGGAAGGGGAATAAATACAGCTTCTGGAGAGGTCTAGATTTCCAAATCGTTCCCTAGCAGAAACAAAAATAGATTCCATCCCACCTTGGGATTTCAGAACAAATTCCCTCTCAAAAAACGCTTCAAAACTGTCGTAGATCTCGATAACATCCATAGTAATCCCATCTAAATAATAAACTTGATTACTTTGAATGTTCCCATCCTTCAATCTATAAGCGAATTGATCTCCAATAGCAGACATACCAAAAAAATAGTAGTCTGATACATAATCTCTCCAGACGTCTTTCCATACCTCATCCGAATTCCAGGAATCTAGCGTAATAGCTTGAGTAGAATCCGTCCCAAACAAGCGATAATAGCCACCATAAAACTCCAAGCCATTGGTCATGGAGAGCAAATCCAGGTGAGCTTGAGGAAACTGTCTGGCTTTGAGTTTTTCTAGTTCAAAAGCTGAGGCCCCACTTTCTTGTATGACCAGATCCTCACAACATTTTAAAAAATTCTTCATTTTCATTTGCTTCTCATCTCTTCATCTTTGGCTTTAGCCAAGCATAAATTCAATAAAGTCTTTTCGATAGGCTTCAGGAAGTTGCTCCTCGATAATAGCCATGATTCCTGTTAAAAAACCTTCTTTATAGTCCGACAAGTCCTCATCAATGTAGATGTCATTCTCAAACTTGGTGATTTCTAGCTTTTTCATCTGACTATAAGTAGACAAGAAAGTAGATAAAGAGGGGCTTAAGAAATAGAGCTTGGAATTACCAGGAATCTTGCCAAATACAGGACTAAGCTCGCTAGTTAGATCACAAAAAATTGGCTCATCCCCCATCATGTGAGCAAAAACCACATAACTCTCTTTCCAGCTAGTATCCTGCCATCCTTCTGATGCAGCTTCACATAGAGGGAGAGGAATTAGAGCAAAATCATAGGGAGCTCCTCTAAAATAAGTTTCTTCCTCAAAGCTCAAATGTTGGTAGAACTCTTTCAATTGACCAGACAAATCTGGCTTTTCGACATGGAGACAGTCACTAGTAAATACAAGCTCTCCTAAGCCCTTGTTTCTATGATAGACTTCTACAAATTCCTTCAACAACTTGAACATCATTATTAGACTCCTCTCACATTTTTGGAATTATATTTGGCTATTTTCAACTGATAATTACGTATCATTCTGACCGCTAGCGACAGCCTGAGCCCAAATTCGTTCAAATTCTTCTTGACTAATCTTGATGGAGTCTGATAAATCCAACTCATCTTTTCGACCATCATAGAGTAGAAATCCTACTTCTGGAACATAATCCTGTAGGCAAGAGGAAGCATAAGAGTTCCCATTCAAAACGTTAATTTGTCGACTTGCACGCTGACCAGTAAACTCTGTATAAATAACTCCTAGGCCTGTCATAAACTCACTATTGCCATAATAATAATATTCTTTTTCACACATTAGAATCTTCCTTTACCATTTGTCTCTCCAAGAATGGCATTCTTTCCTTTTTGCCTCTTTCATCGACTAATTCTATATTCATTTTCAATTTATAGAATCTACGGGCTCTTAGATTTATTCTCCAAGACTCTCACTTCTACTTTATCCTCCGCTAAATGGAGATCCAGTACTTTTTCCTGGTCTTGAAAGAAAAGTGTCAGGTCTCTGGTAGAAAATTCAGTAGAATAAGAGGGCAAAAAGTCATCCAAAGACTCCATTTGAAACAAGACGTAAACTGGTGAAAACTCCCAAAAAACTAGGATAAACCGACTGCCATTGCCAACAAGACTTTGAATTGACCTACTTAAATCTTGAGTAGTGTGGGCAACAGGAAACTCATAAAGGCACGGAAGTGGAGAGTCTATAGGATTCAACTCCCCAGCATACCAATCAATTTCTTTAGGTTTATCGGTCAGAAAATGGACATCCTTAATCCCCTTCAACTGATTGATTCGTTTTTCTACTTTTAATAAAGATAATCTCTTTTTTAACTCACTCATTGTTCTTGCTCCACCATTCTGAAACAGAAATTTTGCTCACAACCTCATTCTCTTTATCCAACAGATAAAGGAAGTTCCCTTTTGTTTCCAGTTTACCTAGCTTAGCCCCATAGTCCATCTCGTGAGCAGGGCAGGATTGAATCAACTGACGGATGCTCTTGTCCTTGTGCTCTATCTCCCAAAACAAATCCACCTTATCCAGCTGATGCTCCACTTGAATGGAATAGGTCGTGGATTGGATCTTCTTCCTTTTCCACTCCCAGCTATTTTCGTAATCGTTTTTCTCTATTTCATTGACTACATCCTCTATCAAGGAGCATGGAATAGAGAGCTCCTGAAACACGCGCTTTACCCCTTTTAGAAAGGCCTCTAAGAGCTTTTTTTTCTGATCCAATGGACTCAAACTTTCATAGCTAGAAAAATCAAATAAGACCTGAACAGTATAGACGCCAAGGAGGTTCATGATAGCTGGATTGCTAATCGTATCTACACATTCTACGATGATTTTCCAACAATCCTGGGTTATAACTGGTTTGAAAAGCCGTTCTACCATAGAGGTCATACATTTGGATTCATATACGAACGCTCTTCTAAGGTCTTTCCAATTCTGTCGATAGTCCTTAATTCTAGCTTCCTCGTAAGTTAGCGTAGCTGAGTCCATCAGCTCCTCAATCCTCTGTTGATTTTCCACATAGGGCTTATCTAATTCAAAATACTGTAACTTCATATTCGTGGTCTCGTAGTTTTTTTCTTGTAGAAAGATCTAGCCTTAGGTCAAGGTCTAATGTTTGTGCTCTTCCTTCACTTTTCCCATAGTCGCGGTGTCCCTCCTAGCAATGGAGGTTTGTTTGATCATCCTGAATCACCGCAAATAAGCTAGAAATTCATCTTTAAGTATCAATCTTCACAGGACCAATCTCAGCAATTCTAACAAGGTCAGAAGATCCTGATAACATCACATCATTTTGGTTTATAAAATTGAATTCAACCTTATTCTCTAAAAAGAGCAGCTCCAGTTGTCCCTTCACCTTATGAATCCCCTTGGAATAAAAATGGATTTCATCTAAATTAAAAAACTCTAAATTTATTTTTATGGCATTGAATGAACTTTTCTGCCACTTTTCAGGGAAGTTAGTTGGTAAATCATATACATAAAGGACAAGATCTAATTTGTAATCGTAACATAATACAGTATCAAGAAATACATTATTCAAGTCCAAATCACCATCAAACAAATGAATAATCTTTTCCTTCCCCACTACTTTTTCAAACCATTTCACAGTATGAACTCCTTTTTAAAAATGAATATAAGTCTTATTTTTAAAAGTTATTGTTTCGCTTTTTAAGGAAGTGACAGCTTCTCTCTTTAAGTAGGTCTTAGAATAGCCTAATCCTCCTGCCGTCCTTTCCTTTGGATACATCCTCAATGATCGTATTTATATGTACTTCATTAAATTGACGAGAAAAGTCTACAATTTTCTGGCGATTCTGTTCTGGATATAGATAAGATGTAGCCAAAATGAACATAAACGGAGCGATTGTTCCTCTTATATTTTCCAAATAAACATCCTTGGTGATAAAGGTCATGATTTTCTCAAAATCGTCATCTTTCAGAACAATCTTTCTCAGATAGAGTGCTGCACAAGCACCTGCAGCTTGCAATAAATTATTCGATTCCAAGGACTCATAAACAAAAGACAAATTCTCTGTTTCTAAATTTTCTAGATAAGCAATCGCTACTGCTAGAGAGCGGTAGGTTACAGGGGTTGGAATATCTCTCAGCAGCAATGACTTAAGATAGAGAATTTCCTCTGTGCAATCCGTTGCGGCCATAGCGTAGAGCAAATACATTTGTGATTCCCACGATTTAGGTTTTTCCATCTCGCCTTCCAAGGCTTGATGCAAAAATGGTCCATATCCTTTTAATTTACCCTTTAAAATTTTTTTCGCTACTTTTTTTACCAAAGGCGTACGTCCTGAAATTAACTCATCTACATAGTCCATCTCAAACTCCTTTATTTCATTTGCTTGTCCAATTCTTCTTCCAAAATTCTGTTATAAACTATACTTCCGACACAGACTTCCCAGTCTAGGTCCTCAACTTCTTCCCTAGAAAAAATCTTAGGTTCACGCCTACCATCTAGCCTGACCTTCCCAAATTGAGGACCATTTGGGTCTCCCCATTTAAAGGCTAAATTCTTAAAAGGGCTTGGATCAAAATCCACTTGGTGACCAATTATCTGCCAAGACCATACTGGACTTCGATCAAACAAGGTGTAGGAATCTATAATGATGGGCTTACCTATAAATTGAGCACGACTTAGCTCCTCAACTGTTATAGTAGGATTTGCTTGAAAGATATCGAAAAATTGAATGACATGACCAACATTCACTTTTCCAAGGATTTGACCAAATACAAACATTTCCTCCGAAAATTGATAGCAAAAAATATCACCAATTTTAATAAATCGAAGTTTTGTTCTTGGCTTTTCATTCCACTCACGAATCTTTATCTGGGGCAATTTTTTCTCCATAATTAATTTAGTTCTATTCCTACTGTTCTTTATTTAAGATATGAAAGAGATCATCTCTTAGAACGATTCCATCGTCTTCTATCAAATAGGCCATGTGCTCCCAGAAGGGCAATTCTTGTTCAAGGGGCTTTTCCAAGGCAAGTACTTGGTTCTTCAAATTTGCTGCAATCTCTTCGACTTCATCTTGCTCAATCTCATAAAACTTTGCTTTCAAAAGAAAGATGCCTGATAGAAAGAGCGAATAAGAGGAAACAAAAGTATGTAAGGAAGAATTGACATAAACCCTTGATTCTTGAAAAACTTCTCTTCCTTCTCGATTGCAAAGTAAGAAGACTTGTTCCTCTTCTCCAATCACAAAAGCACCTAAAAAACACTGGCCAAAAAGCCTATAACTCTCTTGCTCTTTCCTTAGTTTTACTAGATCAGTAGCTACTTTGAAAAAAGAAAATCCCATTTTAGAATAATCCTCTAAATATGCCAAAAGGTTGAAACGGACATCATCCAGACTAAATGGTTTCTCCTCTGTAGGCACCACACAAAAACCAAGCTCCTTCACTAATTCATCAATAGTAACTGTCATTTTTCTATCCGATCTCCTAGATTCTTTTCACCCAATTTTTTTAACTTCCAAAGCTTGATAGCCGCATCTTTTCTGAGTCCCATAAAGAGGCTTGCTAAGGTTACTGCTTCCTCTTTTTTATAGACTTGAGAACTAATACTGGCCCATCCATCTTGCAGGCATTCAATTTTTAAATAGAAATCTCGCTCTTGTCCAAGTTTCCCTGTTACATCGTCTATCTCATAAGAAGCAGACAGCAAAGACACTGAGATAAAGTCCCCCGGTCTTCGATACATTCGCATGACGGATTCTTTCTGATTAACAGAGTGGATATCCTCTTTTGTTTCAGCTCTGTCACGTTCTGATAAAATCACCCACTCCCTATCATCCTCTGATGAATAAAAACGCCATTCTTTCTCAACCATATCCTGCTCCATCTTCTAGTGCTTCTCTTGTTATCGACTACACCTAGTAATAAGCGACTTCGCCTATACCATATTCTAAAATTTCAAAACTATTGAGGGAGAATTTAAGTCCTCTACCATGCTCCGAGTCCTCTCTTAGTCCAAATTCCAAACCAAAAATTAGGTCTATATCCCTTTGTTCAGACAAAATAAAAATGGATAGGAGTCTGGCGTGCGCTAGTTCTGGAAATTCCTCCTGAATTTTTTCCAAAGCTTTTGGATACCATACTGATGATTGATCCAGTTGATTATCGAGTTTTACTTTATAAGACGGAGTCAACTCCTCATTGATAACCTCTAAAGAATCACTTAAAGCAAGGCAGACCTTTTCCTTTTCCTCTGGAATTGCCACATATATCTCGTTATGGATATCAAATTTATATTCTCTCATCACTATCTTTCCTCCTTTCGGATGCTAGTTCTCAAATCTGACTAGCTAATCATCAAATGGCATAAAGCTATCATGCTGCTGATAATAATTTAAAGCATCGACCAAGTCTTGGTGACTTGCATTCGGTTTTTCCTCAAGTGCGGCTGCAAGAACATCAATCAACTGCTCTCCATAGTAGACTAGTTGCAGATCTTGCTCTGCTACATCCGTCGGGTAGACATCACAGTCTTCCACGACATCCGGATAATCAGATACCCAATAGAGCCTAGCTAGTGCCAGTTCTCCATCCTCCTTGCCATAGAGGCAAAAATCATCTGATACTAATTGATCTACGCGCACCTGCTCAATTATCTGCTCTAGTGAAAGTTCTTGGTATTTTCGCATCCCTTCTCCTTTTTAATCTCACTCTTCAACAAAAGAGTTCAAAAATTCCTCAAAAGAAGCCCATTGACCGTAGATCTCAGCTGTTTCTTCTAAGACATAGAAATAAACCTTGCCATAATCCTCTGCCCTTAGAGAAAGAGCATAGTTGCCAGAACCAGGATCATAGGCGAAATGAAGAAGGTCTGCCGCCTTAAATCCCGCAGGAACCACCTCATCGTCAAACCAGGTAAGAAACTTCCTCATCTCCTCCAGTGAATCAAAGGAATTAAAAGGAAAGAGGTGACGGTCATCGTGGACGCCCCTTACTTGGGGCTGGCCACCATTGTACTTGACATAAAAGTCCATCATAGTTTTTGGCAATTTCTTTCCAAGAATCTCCTCAAATTGTAAAAGATCTTCTTTTGAAATCGGTGAATCTTCATCAAGCATCCTAAACATGATTACTCCCTTCAAGTTTCTACAATTCTTCTTCCAAGACCTTGTCAATAAATTCATAGACGTTCTTAGCAACTTTTTTCATTTCTAAAGAGCCTAAGGCACCCAAGTCATTTTCATAAATGCAATCATCTGCATTTTTCTTAATAAAGTAAGCCAAATCTCCTTCCTGTCCAATCATAAAGTAATCTGGCTCTACTTCCTCAATCTGATAAGTCTCATTACGCTCTTGAAGATCCTCCTTAGCATACAAACAGATGCCTGAATCTCCAATTTCATAGGGGTCAATCTCTTCCCACTCCGTTAAAAACTGATAGTAGAGATTGGGCAAGACAAATCCAAACTCATCTCTTTTCATAGTTTACCTCCACATATTCACAGAATACCAACTATGCTACTTCAAAGACCACCCACCATCAATAGTCAGGATCTGTCCTTGCATGGCAGACGCCTTCCCACAGGCCAAAAAGAGGCTGACTTCCGCCACTTCTTCTGGCTCTATCCAGCGCTTGATGGGCGTCTCACTGGCTACCCAGTCTGCTAAGCCACCTGGTTCAAAGTCCGCTGCGGTCATGCCTGTTTTGACAGCTCCCGGCGCGATGCCAAAGACTTGAATACCAGCTTCAGCATAGTCTAAAGCCAACTGCTTGGTAAAGCCTGCCAAGGCATGTTTGGACGAGGTATAGGCGTGGCCTCCTCCACCAGCTAAACTTGAAGCAATGGAACACATATTAATGATGATTCCCTTCTTATTCTCCAGCATTTGTGTCAAATAATGTCGAGTCAGCTCAACTGGAGTCACATAGTTGATTTCAAAAATCTCTTGAATTTCTTGGGCTGATTGTTCTAGTAAAGGTTTGTAGTCATCCAAAATTCCGGCAGTATTACACAGAATATCAACTTGAGGGCACCAGTCAAAAATTGGTTCCAAGTCAAGCGTTAAATCACGTTGTAGAAAGTGAAAGTCGCCTTGTAAGGCAGGCTTTTCACCCTGATCCACTCCGAAAACCTGATAACCTTTTTCTAAAAATAGACGAGCTTGTGCCAGACCAATCCCTGAACTTACTCCCGTAATCAATACACGTCTAGTCATGGACTTCCACCCAGTCTGCCGCTAGGACATCACAAGGAGTTGGGCTCCACATAGAAAAACCTTCCCCTTCACCAGTTACGTTGATGAGGAAATAGGGTGTCACTTCAAGGGCGATACCATTTTGTTCAATGGTATCAAAGAGCTGGACATAGTTCTCAGCTCCACCCCAACCAGTACGTACATATTTTTTCTTAGCCTTTAGTCCAGGCAAAATTTCTTCAAATGTCATGTTTTTCTCCTTTGTTATCTATGAATCTTAATTTAATTATAACAAAAAACCGTTTTCCAACGGCTTTTTGACTGTGATTATTCTGATTTATATAGCTTGAAAAACCATCACCATTGCAATCCAGCTTCTTTGATTTCCTTTTTAGAAGCATACTTCCCATTTGGTCGATGCCATCTTCCTTTTCTATCTCTAAAGTAACCACCTGAATTACTGCTTTGTGACTCCTCCGCAGGTGCTGGTGCTTCAGTTTCCTGCTGTGTCTGTTCTTCTTTAGCCTTCTCTTCAGCCTCTTTTTTTGCTTTTTCTTGTGCTTCTTTTTCTTCAGCCTCTTTCTTAGCCTTTTCCTCGGCTGCTTTAACTTCAGCAGCACGTTCTTCAGCTGATTTGACCGTATTTTTTGCAGTACCATCCGCATAATTTATTTCAGCATTTTCTGAAACATTATCTAAGGTAACATGGGTTACGGAATACTTATCAATTTTTTCCTTACTGCTACCTAATTTAATCTCAAGTAACTTACCATCCTGATCAATTCCTACGTACTGTAAGATAATTTGTCTCGGAATCAATTCATTATCCTTATAGACTGCTGTCACCTTATAGTCAAGGTAATAGTTTGGATGATTTGCAAGCCATGAATCAAGTCCATTTTCATAATAGAGCATGCTACTTTGATTTTTGTCATCCGTTCCAGTAAAGGCACCTGTATTTAACCAGGCTGTCATAGGGACTAAATTGCGACCTTCATCATTAAGTCCACTAAATTGATAACCAACTAAATGACCACGATTCATCAGCCAAGCTTCTTTTGTACCATCACCATAGTAAAATTTATAGTTATGCCATCCAACTGGATCAAAGGTTAATTTAGCTTCTCTCTTTTCTTTAGGTTCATCACTATCTTTGAATTGAATATGAGCATAGGTTGCACGAGATTTGGAATCAAGTTCTCCAAGTTCCAGCTGCTTTTCGTTTCTAAAAGTAAGTAAACCAGCTTCCTTGTACAATTTTGTATTATCCTGCGTGGTCTGTTCAGTCGTTACAGGTTCAGTTACTTTTGCATCTTCCTTATGTTTCGAGCAACCAACTGATGTCAGCAACGAGAGAAAAACAACAGAAGTCAAAACTATTCTTTTCATTCTATATTCTCCTATTTTATCGAAATATTTATTATATTGTTATTTTATACCATTTTATCATTTATAGTTTGTATTTTCAAACAATTATATAAATTTTTTTTCAAACAAAAAGAGCAAGTAGAATCTCGCTCTTGAGTGGATTTCGTTTTAATTTCTAAGGTAAATCATTCCCTGCTGCTAGGTAAATTTCATACCATTCTTTTCGTGTTAGAGTCAGGTTACTTGCTTGGCTTGCTTCTAGCAAGTGTTTGGGTTTGGTTGTTCCTACTACTGCCTGCATCTTTGCTGGATAGCGTAACACCCAAGCGATAGCAATGGCTGATGGGCTCACACCGTATTTTAAAGCTAATCGATTTAGAACCTCATTTAGATCTTGAAATTGCTCTTTGCCAACAAAATTACCCTTAAAATAGCCAAACTGCAAGACTGACCAAGCCTGAATGACCATGTCATTTAGTTTACAGTATTCAAAGATGCTACCATCACGCACAGCTGCCTTGTCACCTTCCATATTGACATGGAAACCAGCGTCAAAACCAGGCGTAAAAGCTGCACTTAGTTGTAACTGATTGATCGTTAATGGCTGTTTGACTTCTTTCTTCAGCAACTCTATCATCATAGGATTTTGATTGGACACACCAAAGTCTCGAACTTTACCAGACTTGTGCAGGATTTCAAAGGCCTCTGCCACTTGGTCTGCTTCCATTAGGGCGTCCGGACGATGGAGAAGCAAGCTATCTAAATAGTCAACCTGCAATCTCTGTAGAATTCCATCTACTGAGTCCAAAATATAATCTTTTGAAAAATCAAAATAGGTAAATTCTTCTATGCGAATACCACACTTGGACTGGATCCACATCTTTTCTCGCAAATCTGGACGATGTTTTAACACCTGACCTAGTAATTCCTCGCAACGACCTCCACCGTAGATATCTGCTAGGTCAAAAGCATTGATTCCGACAGATAAGGCTGTTTCAACCAGCTCCTCCACTTCTTTAACCGATTTGTCACTGATTCGCATCATGCCGAGGACAATTTCTGATAGTTCTCTTTTCTCTTGTCCAAATGGGATGTATTTCATGGTTTTTTCCTCCGTTTTCTTCATTATAAAACAGAATGACTCTTTTATCAACAGACACCTCACAAAAGAAAAGAACCAGTTCAAACTGGTCCTTTTAAATCTTATCCAATCACACTTCCGTTTGGTACAGCTGGATCAACTGTGAGAAGGGTTAATTTGCCATCATGTTCAGCTGAGAGAATCATCCCTTGGCTGACATATTTTTTCATCATTTTACGTGGTTTAAGGTTAGCAACGATTTGAACTTTCTTGCCGACCAATTCTTGTTCGTTTGGATAGTATTTTGCAATTCCTGAGAGGATTTGACGATCTTCACCATCACCAGCATCCAAGCGGAATTGAAGCAACTTATCAGAACCTTCCACTTTAGAAACTTCTTTGACTTCAGCAACACGGATTTCAACCTTGTCAAAGTCTTCAAACTTAATTTCTTCCTTGTTCAGTTTGAGTTCAACTTCATCTGGATTCCATTCTTTTTCGACGGCTGGCTTGTTACCTTCCATTTGTTCTTTGATATAGGCGATTTCTTCTTCCATATCGAGACGTGGGAAAATAGGTGTTCCTTTGGCAACTACCGTTACACCTGCAGGTAAATCAGCCAAGCTCAAGTTTTCAAGGCTAGAAACTTCTGCGAGTCCAAGTTGAGTCAAGACTGCACGACTGGTTTCCATCATAAATGGCTCAATCAAGTGAGCTACGACACGAAGGCTAGCTGCCAAGTGGCTCATCACACTTGCCAATTGGTCACGGTGCGCTTCGTCCTTAGCCAGTACCCAAGGAGCTGTCTCATCGATATACTTGTTGGTACGTGAGATAAGAGTCCAAACTGCTTCAAGCGCACGTGGATAGTCAACTGCTTCCATATAGGTGTGGTAGTCAGCGATTGATTGTTCTGCAACTTGAGCAAGTGCATTGTCAAAGTCTGTCACACCTTCTACGTAGGCAGGGATTTGACCATCAAAGTACTTGTTAATCATAGAAACCGTACGGTTGAGGAGGTTACCAAGGTCATTTGCCAATTCATAGTTGATACGTCCTACATAGTCTTCTGGAGTGAAGGTTCCGTCTGAACCGACTGGAAGGCTACGCATGAGGTAGTAACGAAGTGGATCTAGTCCATAACGTTCTACTAACATTTCAGGGTAAACAACATTCCCTTTAGACTTAGACATCTTGCCGTCTTTCATGACAAACCAACCATGGGCAATCAAGCGATCAGGCAATTTCATATCCAACATCATGAGAAGGATTGGCCAGTAGATTGAGTGGAAACGAAGGATGTCTTTTCCGACCATATGGAAGACTGTTCCATTCCAGAATTTATCGTAGTTAGCATGATCCTCTTGACCATAACCAAGAGCAGTCGCATAGTTGAGAAGGGCATCAATCCAAACATAGACAACGTGTTTTGGATTTGATGGGACTGGCACCCCCCATGTAAAGGTTGTACGTGATACCGCTAAATCTTCCAAACCTGGCTCGATAAAGTTTTTCAACATTTCATTGAGACGACCATCTGGAGTGATGAAGTCAGGATGTGATTTGAAAAATTCGACCAAACGATCTTGGTACTTGCTGAGGCGAAGGAAGTAAGACTCTTCTGAAACCCATTCCACCTCGTGACCTGATGGAGCGATACCTCCCGTTACATTTCCAGCTTCATCACGGAAAACTTCCGCAAGCTGACTTTCTGTAAAGAATTCCTCGTCTGAGACTGAATACCAACCAGAGTATTCACCCAAGTAAATATCATCTTGAGCAAGCAAGCGTTCAAAGACTTGAGCTACTACTTTTTCATGGTAGTCATCAGTTGTACGGATAAATTTATCGTATGAGATATCAAGCAATTTCCAGAGTTCTTTGACTCCAACTGCCATGCCGTCAACATAGGCTTGAGGCGTGATACCAGCTTCTTCAGCTTTTTGTTGAATCTTCTGACCATGCTCATCAAGACCTGTCAGATAAAAGACATCGTAGTCCATGAGTCGTTTGTAGCGAGCTAGGACATCACATGCGATAGTTGTGTAGGCAGAACCGATATGAAGTTTACCAGATGGATAGTAAATCGGTGTTGTAATATAAAAATTCTTTTCAGACATAATATTTCCTTTCCAGGCTAATGAAACCTGTTTTTCTAACACTTCATTATATCATATTTTTAGTGATTTTCGAAATGGAAATCCATACAAAAAACAAGATAGACAAGTGTCCATCTTGTTTTTCCTGTTGTTTATTTTATTCATATCGAAGGGCTTCAATAGGATCTAGTTTAGAAGCTTTATTGGCTGGTAGAACACCAAATATCATACCGATGCCAGCTGAGACAGCTAAACTAAAGAGAGCAATTGGAATGGATACGCCAACTTCGATTCCTGCAATCATGTTTTGAAGAAGGACACCCGCAAGCATGGTCACTCCTGCAGCCAGCACAAGACCGATGAACCCTCCTAACAAGGTTAAAATCATGGATTCAATCAAAAATTGAACCAGAATATTAGCCCGTGTAGCTCCCAGTGCTTTTCGTAGACCAATCTCGCGAGTACGCTCTGTCACCGAAACAAGCATGATGTTCATAACACCAGTACCACCAACAAAAAGGGAAATCCCCGCAATGGCACTAATAATCGTTGTTATGAAGCCAAAGAGTTGTTGAACTTCTTGGAAGGCAGCAGACGCATCTGCAACTTGATATTCCCCTTGTTGAAGACCTGCAATCTCTGTCATTCTTCTTGCCAACTCTGGTCCCAAAGTCTGGGTTAAGCTAGTATCATTGACACGGAAGACAATATTTGAAATCTCATCTGTGTTAAAATTAGCTGCAAGAGAAATATTGGTCGTAATTGGTAGTCCTCCGACTCCAAAGGCTTTTGCAGCCTTAGCTTCTTTACTTGCATAAACACCGATAACACGGTAACTAATTTCGTTTACTTCAATAATCTGATTGAGGGCATCCTGTGCGGAACCAAAAAGGCTATCGGCTAGTTCTTCATCTAGGATAATCACACTTGCGAAATCCTTATAATCTTGCGCTCTAAGGCCACGACCTGCAATGATTTCATTTTCGACCGCATCCATATAGGTGATATTCCCACCCGTCATGTTAGCGTGTTCGACCTTTTTATCCTTATATGTCAAGGTCACATTGGCTGAGTTGGTCACATAGTAGCTATCCACTCCCTTGAGCTTAGCAGCTTCCTTGACCCATGCTTCTTGAGGTTTTGGTGGTTCAACAAAATTTTCTTCTTGACCACCAGACAAGGTCAATGCAGATTGTCTTTGTGTAAAGGAACCGTCCTTACTCTTTGTAGGTGAGAAAAAGACATGGATATCTTTCTGGGACTTGGTCATATTTTTATTGACCTGACGAGACATGGAGTCCCCTAAGGCCATAATCACGACAACGGAGGATACACCGATGATAATCCCGATCATGGTCAAGAAGGACCGCATCTTGTGGGCCATAATGGATGAAAAGGCAAATTTCAGATTCTGCATCTTAGTTTTCCTCCTTTTCTACTAAGCCACTATCAGACGAAATGACACCATCTCGGATGACGATTTGACGTTTCGCATAGGCAGCAATTTCAGGCTCATGCGTAACCATGATAATGGTTTTTCCTTCTTTATTTAATTCAACCAAGAGTTGCATGATTTGATTTCCTGTTTTGGTATCAAGTGCCCCAGTCGGTTCGTCTGCTAGAATGATTGAAGGATTGTTGACTAGAGCACGCGCAATGGCAACCCTTTGCTTCTGACCACCTGACAACTCCGAAGGTAAATGATGGCTACGCTCGGTCAGTTCAACCTTTTCCAGATACTCTTCCGCTAATTTGCGACGTTTTGAAGCTGAAACTCCAGCATAAATCAAGGGCAATTCTACGTTTTGAAGAGCATTGAGCTTGGACAAGAGAAAGAATTGTTGAAAGACAAAGCCGATTTCTTGATTTCGAACCTTTGCTAATTGTTTTTCTCCCAAACCAGCTACTTCTTTTCCGTCTAGAAAATACTGACCACTTGTAGGTGTATCTAGCATACCAATGGTATTCATGAGGGTAGACTTACCAGAACCAGATGGTCCCATGATAGCCACGAATTCTCCCTCATGAACTTCTAGGTTAATGTTTTTAAGAACTTGAAGTTCTTGGTCACCATTACGATAGCTACGGCAGATATTTTTGAGGCTAATTAGTTGCTTCATCAGTCTTCACCTCTTTTCCTTCTTGCAAGGAAGCTGTCGGATTACTGATGACTTTTGCTCCATCTGTCAGACCAGATGTAATTTCTTGGTTTTCTGCATCTGCATTGCCCAATCCAACTTCAACTTTTTTGGCCTTTTGATTTTCGTCAAGAATCCAAACGTAGTTTTTATCTTCTTCCATCACAATGCTGGTAATCGGTACAAGCAATGCTTTGCTAGTGCTTTTCACTTCGACACTGACTGTAAAGCCCTGTTTCAAATCACCAATTTCGCTAGTTACATCGACTGTATATGGGTATTTAGAACCAGTGTTGGAACCAGCTAAGCTACTACTTGCTTCACTATTATTTTTTGGATAATTTGAAATATAGCTAATCTTACCATTCCAAGTTTTATCTGGATAGACCTTAGAAGTAAAGGTGACTTCTTGGCCAACAGAAAGGTTTGCAAGATTGTACTCAGAAAGCTCTCCCTTGACCTGCAAGTTATCGTTACTTACGATATGAACCAAAACTTGACTATTTCCTGTTGGAGATTTTGAAACATTACGATTCACTTCAACAACTGTTCCCTCTACAGTACTCAATACAGTAGCAGAATTCAATTGGGCTTGAGCTTTTTCGAGTTGCGCTTCTGCATCTGCACGCACATCACGTGCATCGCTGATTTGAGAATCAATAGCAGCTGTGGCAGAACCGGATGACTGAGCTGGTGCTTGTCCAGTTGCTCCTTCTAGACCTGCTTGAGGAATACTTGGTGTTGCTGCGGCGGTATTACGTGAATCGTTTAATTCATTGATATGACGGTCAGCTTTAGCTACAGCACGGCTTGCAGCATCATAGGCAGCCTGGGCTTCTGTACTACTATACTTGACTAGTGCCTGCCCCTCGCTGACCTTATCTCCTACAGAAACCAAGACCTCATCCAAGTCACCCTTACTAGCATCATAATAAACATATTGTTCATTCTGAGCCGTCACAGTACCGGATAAGAGAACTGATGAAGCTACTGAACCCTCTTTTGCAAGAGTAATCTTTGCAGTTTCATCTTTTGTTGCAGCTTGATTTGGTTGTCTTAATAGAAGAACGGCAGCCGCTCCCACTACAAGAACTGATGCAACACCGATAGCTGTAAATAAAGGCCATTTCTTGGCTTTTGACTTTCTTTTCATATCAATACTCCTTTTTAATTGCATATATTAAGATTATAGCACATATCTTAAAAATGGACAATTTATTTCTAACTATCCAAAAACATTTGCTAAATCTTTTATTGTTGTGTTAGTTATATAATACAACTTCTTTTTTATTTTTGCAAGCATTTTCTTAAGAAATTTAAGCGTAGCAGATTTTTGCATTGACTTTCAAAAAAAGATAGAATATGACTAGAAAACAACTAAAGGAGCTTTCAATGAGAGAATATGATATTATCGCCATCGGTGGAGGTAGCGGAGGTATTGCTACCATGAATCGTGCTGGCGAACATGGTGCTAAAGCCGCAGTTATTGAGGAAAAGAAATTAGGAGGAACTTGTGTCAATATAGGGTGCGTTCCTAAGAAAATCATGTGGTATGGAGCACAAATTGCAGAGAGTATCCACAAATATGGACCTGACTATGGTTTCACAAGCACTGACAACGAATTTGATTACACAACACTTCGTAAGAATCGTGAAGCTTATATTGACCGTGCTCGCTCGTCTTACGATGGAAGCTTCAAGCGCAACGGGGTTGATTTGATTGAAGGACGTGCTGAGTTCGTTGATGCTCATACAGTCAGCGTTAATGGCGAATTGATCCGTGCTAAGCATATTGTAATTGCGACTGGAGCTCATCCTCATATCCCTGCTATTCCTGGTGCTGAACTAGGTGGTAGCTCAGATGATATCTTCGCCTGGGAAGAGTTACCTGAATCGGTAGCTATTCTAGGTGCTGGTTACATTGCTGTAGAATTAGCTGGTGTACTCCATACACTTGGTGTAAAGACTGATCTTTTCGTACGTCGTGAACGTCCGCTACGTGGATTTGATAGCTATATTGTTGAGAGCTTGGTTCAAGAAATGGAAAATACAGGACTAAACCTCCACACTCACAAAGTCCCTGCTAAACTTGAAGAAACTGAACAAGGTATTACCATTCATTTCGAAGATGGCAGCACTCATACTGCCAGTCAAGTTATCTGGGCAACTGGTCGCCGTCCAAACGTTGAAGGACTTCAACTTGAAAAAGCAGGTGTTACCCTCAATGAACGTGGTTTCATCAAAGTTGATGAATACCAAAACACCGTCGTTGACGGTATCTATGCTCTTGGAGATGTTACAGGCGAAAAAGAACTAACACCTGTCGCTATCAAAGCTGGTCGTACTCTCTCAGAAAGACTATTCAATGGCAAAACCAATGCTAAAATGGATTATACAACCATTCCAACTGTTGTCTTTTCACATCCAGCTATCGGAACTGTCGGTCTGACTGAGGAAGAAGCTATCAAAGAGTATGGACAAGAAAACATCAAAGTCTATACTTCAAAATTTGCTTCTATGTATTCATCAGTGACTAGTCACCGTCAAGAAGCTCGCTTCAAGCTAGTTACAGCAGGTGACGATGAAAAGGTAGTTGGTCTTCATGGTATCGGCTACGGTGTTGACGAAATGATTCAAGGTTTTGCAGTTGCTATCAAAATGGGAGCTACAAAAGCTGACTTTGATGCTACCGTCGCTATCCATCCAACTGGTTCAGAAGAGTTTGTTACGATGCGTTAAAAGAAAAGAGAGACCCCTTGGTCTCTTTTTTTATCTCAATCGGCCGTTACAAGTTTGTAACCTTTGTTTTTAAAATAGGTTGACATTTATATCTCTTCCAGTATAATAGTTACTATAAATTATAAAAGAGGTTAACTATTATGAAAAAAGCACACATCTATGCTATTCCTGCTATTGGGGCCGCTCTGATTGCAGTATTAGCCCATATTAGCATTCCAATTGGACCTGTTCCATTTACTCTGCAAAACTTTGCTATTGGTCTCATTGCTACTGTTTTTAGACCAAGGGAAGCTGTTCTCTCTGTTGGACTTTACCTCTTACTAGGTGCTATTGGACTACCAGTCTTTGCTAGTGGTGGAGCTGGTTTTCATGTTCTGGTTGGTCCAAGCGCGGGTTATCTTTGGTTTGACCTAGTCTATGCAGGGATTGCTTCCTACCTAACTCACACAAATAGTGGTGTTGTACGTATTTTCCTAGCTAATCTCTTGGGAGATTCACTTGTTTTTGTCGGTGGTATTCTCAGTCTCCACTTCTTAGCTGGAATGCCTTTTGATAAAGCACTGGCTGTAGGTGTTATTCCCTTTATCATACCTGATCTTGCCAAAATTGTAGCCATTAGCTTCATCAGCCGACCACTACTCCAACGTCTTCGTACACAAGCTTATTTTTCAAGCAAATAAAAGAGGCCGGGAATTTCCCTAGCCTCTTTTTAATTAATCTTGTATGAAAGTTTATTGATTCTTAAAAGCATCCACCATGATTTGAAATTCTTCATTTGAGAGGGTAATTCCTTTCCCCATCTTGGTGTGGTCAGGACTCCAGCTACGAATGTCAAACTTCGCTGGTGCACCATTAAAGCTGACACGATTGATTTCTTTGGTCCATCCTTTTTCATTTTCAGATAGAGTAAGCAAGTGTTCTTCAATTTCAAATGTAAATTCTGCCATGTTTTTCTCCTTTTTGTTCTCAATTGATTATTCGAAAAATCTTGTAGATTTCATAAAATTTTTATATAATGATGTAAAGAAGGGAGGCCGGAATGAAAGATTTTTTAAAACAGGCTTTGCAAAAAGTCCATGATTTTATTAATGGACATGAAGATTCCATTCCTGAAAAAAGCGATCCCCTAATTGCTAGACTTGAAGAAGCCTTAGTTAAAAAAACAGCTGTACACATCATTTTTGCTGAGTCAAGTTTTACAGGCGATATTATCAAGTATGATACTGACCGCCAACAAATTATCGTTAAAAATTTCGCAAAAAATGTTAGCCGTATTATTCGAGTGTCGGATATTCGAAGAGTAACTTTCGTTCCTTCTACTATCCAAACGGCCCAAAAAAGAAGATTTAAGAAAGAGTGAGATGCTTCTATCATCTCACTCTTTTTATCTTAGCGAATTTGTTCAAAATGAAGGTGAACAGCGATGTGGTCGCCATAACCACTTCTCTCCAAATCACGTTGCAAACGATAAGAGATATAATGTTCTGCGATTGTAATGTATCCCGCACCAAGTAAGCGGTGTTCAACCATTGATTGAATCATACTGATAGTCGCACGTTCTACTTTTGCTTCTTCCAAATCCAACACAACTTTTTTAGTAACTTGAGCTAGATTTTGGCGCAAATCGTCAGTCAAAACATAGACTGTCTGAGCCGCCTTAAGGATAGCTTGGTAGATTTTATCTGGATCAAAATCAGCGACTTGTCCATCACGTTTAATTACTTGCATAGTTTTCTCCTTTTAATTGTTATTTTCTTTAATTTCTGCTAACATTTTCTCTTCTTCTGCTGTTAGTTTATACTCTTCCAGCAAATCAGGTCTACGTTGGTAGGTTTTCTTGAGACTCTCATAGAGTCGCCATTGACGTATGTTTTCATGGTGTCCACTCATGAGAACATCTGGAACTAGCATTCCACGATAATCGTAAGGTCTTGTGTACTGAGGATATTCCAAGAGTCCTGATGAAAAGCTATCATCTTGGTGACTTGCTTCCTTCCCAATAACTTCTGGAATCAAGCGCACCGTCGCATCAATCATGGTCATCGCTGCTAGTTCTCCACCAGTCAAGACATAATCTCCAAGAGATATCTCATCGGTTACCAAGGTCTTAATACGCTCATCATAGCCTTCGTAGTGACCACAGATAAAGATAAGCTCTTCTTCTTGCGCCAAATCTTCAGCATAAGATTGGTCAAACTGCTTCCCAGCAGGGTCTAAGAGAATCACGCGCGGGTTCTTTTTTTCAATCGCATCAAAGGCGTCAAAAATCGGTTGCGCTCGAAGGAGCATCCCTTGACCACCTCCGTAAGGTTCATCATCCACATGACGGGCCTTTTCAGCGTAGTCACGAAAATTATGATAGTGGATATCTAAGAGTCCTTTTTCACGAGCCTTGCCAACGATGGAATGTTCTAAGGGTGTGAACATTTCTGGAAAAAGAGTTAAAATATCAATCTTCATCGTCTAACCCTTCTAAGAGTTCAACATCCACACGGTTATTAGGAATATCTATATTGAGAACAACAGGCGGGATATAAGGTAAGAGTAGGTCTCGTTTGCCTTTTCGTTTGACTACCCAGACATCATTGGCGCCTGGCTGAAGGATTTCCTTGATAGTTCCAATCAAGTTATCTCCCTCATAGACTTCTAAACCGATAATCTCGTGGTAGTAAAACTCACCTTCATCGAGGTCATTGAGATTCTCCTCAGCAACCTTCAGACTGTAACCCTTATATTTTTCGATATCATTGATATGGTACATATCTTTAAACTTGATGATATCGAAGTTTTTTTGTTTACGGTGGCTTGCAATGACCACTGTACGCACAAATTGATCTTTTTCATCAAATAAGGCAAGCTCTGCCCCTTTTTTAAAGCGTTCTTCAGCAAAATCGGTCACTGACAAGACACGCATCTCACCCTGTAGCCCCTGCGTATTGACGATTTTCCCAACATTAAAGTAGTTCATCTTGTCTCCTGTATCTATTTCTCCCTTTATTTTATCATGTTACAGGGATTTTCACAAGTTGGAGAAAGGGATAACGATTCTTTAATTATGAAGAACATTCATGGATTTTCTTGCAAAAAAAGCGAGACCGTGTCCCGCTTTTCTTATTTTTCATCAATAACGATTCTTACTTTTTTGTCTTCAGTTGGGACAGAGTAGACAATCGTTCTTATCGCAGAAATAGTGCGACCCTTACGACCGATTACACGACCCACATCGCTCTGGTCAAGATCCAAGTGATATTCCAAAAATTCTGGTGTATCTTCAATCTTGATAGTTAAGGCATCTGGTTGTGAAATCAAAGGTTTCACAATTGCAATAATGAGATTTTCAATCGTATCCATCTGTCAACCTACTTTAAACTTATTTTGAGAATTTAGAATCGTGGAATTTCTTCAATACGCCTTCTTTTGAAAGGATGTTGCGAACTGTATCTGAAGGTTGAGCTCCATCAGCCAACCATGCCAAAATACGGTCTTCTTTCAAAGTTACTTGGTTTTCTTCAACAAGTGGGTTGTATGTTCCAACTGTTTCGATGAAACGTCCGTCACGTGGTGAACGTGAATCTGCTACGTTAATACGGTAGAAAGGTTTTTTCTTAGAACCCATACGAGTCAAACGGATTTTTACTGCCATTTTTAATATCTCTTTTCTTTTATTTTTTATTTCGGTGAAATAGCTAAGCTATTTAGCACATGTTCTATTATAACAGATTTTCGAGAGGTGTCAAGAAAAAAACTTGACAGAGTTAAAAATTTTTAAATTTTTTAGAAATTTATTAGACTAATAGGGATAAATTAGAAGAAAAAATTTATGAATACTACTTTTGATACTGTCTATAAAGACTACCCTGTCAAGCCCTATATCTTTCCTAATCTTGATATGGAAGGCCCTAAACCTGTCCCAAAACGCAAAATGAAACTACTAGAAGACAATCTAATAGCAGATGATATCACCCTCCTATGGAGAGTCCAGTTTGGCACTTTTACAACCGAAACATGATTTTAAAAACTCCCATTCGAATATGTTTCAAAATTCACTTAAAATCAATGTTTCCCCACTTTTTCAGCAAACAAATTTTCATCTAATTTGAATAACTTTCAATTAAATGGTGTGAATTTTGTCAAAAACACCCCATGGTGTGAACCATGAAGTGTTGTAAATGCTGTATTATAGCTAGTTCTTAACGTTTAGAGAACTACCTAGCTTTACGAGCTTTCTTAAAATCTGGTTTGGAAAGTATGCATTTCAGTTGGACTAAAAACAGCGAAATATCAAGGATTTTAAGAACGATATCTACTAATTAATTTATAAAATATGAATTAATAGATTCTAAATAGGGGAATAGTTTAGGTCTGTAATCATTAAAATAATGCACCTAACTTTGGTCACCGTTTTTTAGTTATTCACTCTTTTTTCAGATAGTGTTTTTAAAGTTATGATGTAAAATGCCGCAATTAAAACACTATACATCATAATCGGAGGATAGAGAATCAAGGATAGAATCAATCCCACTCCTTTAATTATTAGGTCAGGTATCAATAACTTTCTATATTGTGCGGTAGCTTCAAGTAATTCTTTCTGATCTATATTGGGTTTATCAATTACTTTATGTAAAAACCAGTTTGCTACCGTTGAAACAATAACGATCAGTCCATAAAAGAGCTGTGCCGTATGGTTCATGAAATGACTACTAACGATTCAAGTAGCATAGGGCATAAATGAAACAAAAAATAAAAGAAACAAATTCCACCAAACAATTTGTGGGGAAATTTTCTCAACCTTTTCCCATAGTGTGTTTAGTGCCATCCATAACGATCCTAACCAGAAAAAGGAAAGAAAATAAGCAAAGAAATTTTGCTGTAAATCCCAAAAAGCTTGAAGACTTGGTGTCGTTGGTTTTTCTAATTCTAAGATTAGGATAGTCATTATAATTGCTAGAACCGCATCTGTCAATGCAATTAATCTATCTTTCTTCATCAGATTACATCACCTTTCATTTTGTAGCATTCTATCTCATCGTATAATATTTATTAATCTTAAATATTGGTTAATCACTTCATATTTTGAGTACAAACAAGATACACTAAAAAGCATGTATCTGTCATATTTTATTTAACTTTAGAAATATTCATCCATCTAATCAATAAATATATCATATTTCACAATAAATAACTACTATCAAAGATACATTTTCTTTCAGATTTCTTCCTTTTCAACTTGGCTAACTTGACCTGCATTACCTAGGTCGCTTTGCCTTAAATTATACTTTTTTCTTAAACATTTGATACGAGTAGGTATTTCTTGTGAGTAATTTTCATCAAAAAATTTCATATATAATCTCCCTATAATCATGGAAAAGTAGTAAAAATAGTTGTTATCCTAGTTGATTAAAAAAATCTCTGATTTCCTCATCCTTTATAAAATAATATATAATTTTCCCCTCTCTTCTAGTGTCCAAGATGTTTTGATTGGCTAGTTTACGAAGATGGTGGGAGGCAGATGCCATACTGAGATTTAATAAACAGGCTATATCGCAGACACAGAGTTCTTCGACGGCAAGGAGATAAAAGATGATATTTATTTGTTTATTATCGGTAAATTTTGATAAAATGCGAAGTGATTTTTGGACTTTTTCCTTTTCAAGGTAGTTCGTTGCGGTTGTAACATTTTGTTGATTTATAACATCCACTTGACAGATACTATCTTTTTTCATAATTTTTTCTCCTAGCCGAACACAGCCCATAGCATGTCAAAGCTGTTGTTTTCAATCAAGATATACATCCCCAATCCTAAATAAACAACGGCAATAAACCATCTGCTATATTTCTCCAAAGTTTCTCCAACAGAAGGGACTTGTGCCAATTTTTGGGCAGAAAAAACCAAGAGATAAATCATGACTAGAAAGGTAAGTAAAGCCACTATCAAATTCGCTAAATTTAAGGTAATAAAATATGGGACAAAAACACCAATATTGTCAGCGCCACAACTTGCAAAAGTAATCATAGCGACTAGAAAAATCAGGTTTTTATCATCTTTGCGCAAACCATCTTTTGCAATAGCTTCTCCATCAGAATCTCCTAAAAGCAAAACTTTGAGTCCTAGGAAAATTGGAATCAAACCGAGCAAACCTAAAATCTCTTTACTAGGAATATAATTTAAGACAAATGCAAAAAGTAAACTTAGCAATATTAGACTAACAGAGCCTAGAAATTGTCCTAAATAGATGTTAATGATGTCCTTTCTGCTTTTTCTTTTGGCAAAAAATAACATTAGGATAATAAGTAAGTCTACGGCTGTCCCAGAATACAGGATTATTGAAGTAACAATATTTTGAATCATAAAACACCTTATTCAAATATATTTTTGAATGTATTCTAACATTAAACTTTGTAGATGTCAACTTCAGCTCCATCAAAACATAGATAAGAAGGTAGTGTACCAAACATTAAAAAGCCCTGCCATCGAAATGATAGCAGGGCTTAACTTCAATATCCAGATGATATATTTATCTAAAAAAGGTAGAGTTTGGACTGAAATATAGTGAAATGTATTGAAATTGGAAAAAAGAAAAAACGCTTGAAATCAGCGTTTTTCTTATGTATTGATTCGTATTGAATGCTTACTTCACTTCTGTAAAAATTAGCTTCTACACCTACAAAGCTTATTCTGACAGACTTTATAACAGCCTAATAAAAAAGTAGAGTTTCATACAGTATCTAGATTTTCCAAAAGTTCTTTATCATCAAATGCTATTAACGAAACTATCCAAACCAAATCCGATGCATTGCTTCAAAGAATTCTTTAGTTGTTTGACTAGCGAGGTCTTAAATTAAAAAAATTTTTCAAATAATTGCCACATTGACACATAAATTTTTGCTTTCTAAATTTAAGTGTGATATATTTATAACATAAATTTAAGTGTTATATATTTATAACACAAAAAGGAGTCTATCATGAAAAAAAGTCAAAAAATGCGTGGCCTCATTGCAATGATTGCCGTAGCTCTCTTTATTGATTTTATTGTTTTATTTGGTTCTAATCTTAGTTGGGGACCCAAGTTAGTTATTGTTGGTATTTCAGTGTTAGGTCAGATTGTAGCTATTTGGAGCTGGCTACATATGAAACCACGGCCTCATAAGATTCAGAAAGGTAAGGGGAAGACTATTTTTGACTTGTCTGCTAAACTTTACACGGTACTTTTATTTGCAGCATGCATTATTTATACAGTAGGGATTTGGGTTTCGACCCCAAGCGAAAGTTCTGGTATTAAAGAATGGATTTTGGGAATTGGCCTCGTTATTGAAGTGATTGTATTTGGTTTTTTCTGTTTGAAAAATGTCAAGGAAACTCCGGACGAACGCTTTTATGCTAATTTAGCAAAGGCAGCAAGCTTAATGTTTGTTTTTATACTAGGCGCACTGATGATTCTAGCAGTTATCATTGGGTATATGGGGTCTCTCACTCTTTACATGGGCCAGATCTTTATTAGCATAGCTGCCTTGATTTTCATCTTTGCGGTTGTCTATCTTATCTTGGAACGGAGAGGATAAGTATGTCCAAAGAAAGCAATATTATTACTAATCTCAAATCTGTTCGTGAGTCCACAGGCATGACCCAGCAGGAGTTAGCCGACCTCATCGGCATGCGACGCGAGACAATTCTTCACTTGGAAAATAACCGTTACAATCCTTCGCTGGAAATGGCTCTTAAAATTGCTCAAGTTTTTAATCTGAAAGTAGAAGACCTCTTTGAACTCAGACAAAAAGAGGAAGCATAATTCTTTTCGAGACCTAGTATTAAGTTCATTGATTAATTAGGAATTGAAG
>NZ_JYGT01000009.1 GCF_000960085.1 Streptococcus infantis
AGATATTCAATTTTGAGTAGGTATTACTCAGAGTTAAGTGACGATAGCCTAGGAGATACACCTGTACCCATGCCGAACACAGAAGTTAAGCCCTAGAACGCCGGAAGTAGTTGGGGGTTGCCCCCTGTGAGATATGGAAGTCGCTTAGCTCTAGGGAGTTTAGCTCAGCTGGGAGAGCATCTGCCTTACAAGCAGAGGGTCAGCGGTTCGATCCCGTTAACTCCCATAGGTCCCGTAGTGTAGCGGTTATCACGTCGCCCTGTCACGGCGAAGATCGCGGGTTCGATTCCCGTCGGGACCGTAATAACGAAAGTTATTTGACTCGTTAGCTCAGTTGGTAGAGCAATTGACTTTTAATCAATGGGTCACTGGTTCGAGCCCAGTACGGGTCATATTTGCGGGTTTGGCGGAATTGGCAGACGCACCAGATTTAGGATCTGGCGCTTAACGGCGTGGGGGTTCAAGTCCCTTAACCCGCATAATAGAAATTAGCCGGCTTAGCTCAGTTGGTAGAGCATCTGATTTGTAATCAGAGGGTCGCGTGTTCAAGTCATGTAGCCGGCATTTTTTTTAATATAAACCAGAGTCGATGCGAACGTAGTTCAGTGGTAGAACACCACCTTGCCAAGGTGGGGGTCGCGGGTTCGAATCCCGTCGTTCGCTTAGAGAGGCCGGGGTGGCGGAACTGGCAGACGCACAGGACTTAAAATCCTGCGATTGGTAACGATCGTACCGGTTCGATTCCGGTCCTCGGCATATAAAAATGAGCACCCTTAGCTCAACTGGATAGAGTACCTGACTACGAATCAGGCGGTTAGAGGTTCGACTCCTCTAGGGTGCATTACAATTTAATTCGGGAAGTAGCTCAGCTTGGTAGAGTACTTGGTTTGGGACCAAGGTGTCGCAGGTTCGAATCCTGTCTTCCCGATTGATGGCGGTGTAGCTCAGCTGGCTAGAGCGTCCGGTTCATACCCGGGAGGTCGGGGGTTCGATCCCCTTCGCCGCTATAATGATCTTGTTGGACCTTTAGCTCAGCTGGTTAGAGCTCTCGGCTCATAACCGAGTGGTCGTAGGTTCAAGTCCTACAAGGTCCATTGAAATGTTGGAGGATTACCCAAGTCCGGCTGAAGGGAACGGTCTTGAAAACCGTCAGGCGTGTAAAAGCGTGCGTGGGTTCGAATCCCACATCCTCCTTTATTATTAACGCGGGATGGAGCAGCTCGGTAGCTCGTCGGGCTCATAACCCGAAGGTCGTAGGTTCAAATCCTGCTCCCGCAATATTGGCTCGGTAGCTCAGTTGGTAGAGCAATGGATTGAAGCTCCATGTGTCGGCGGTTCGATTCCGTCTCGCGCCATTTTTTTATTAAGTATCATGCGGGTGTAGTTTAGTGGTAAAACTACAGCCTTCCAAGCTGTTGTCGCGAGTTCGATTCTCGTCACCCGCTTTGAACTTTGTTCAAGTACCAAGTTTTACTTGGGCGCGTAGCTCAGGTGGTTAGAGCGCACGCCTGATAAGCGTGAGGTCGGTGGTTCGAGTCCACTCGTGCCCATTAATAGGAGAATTACTCAAGAGGCTGAAGAGGACGGTTTGCTAAATCGTTAGGTCGGGTAACTGGCGCAAGGGTTCGAATCCCTTATTCTCCGTAATTAAAGAGCTGTAAAGCTCTTTTTTTATTTTCAAAAATTAATCTTGTAGTCTTTTATTATCCTTTCTAAAATGGTAAATTATTTGCTATAATGTAAGTGAAATCTAACACTAGTTGTTATTAAACTTAGAGGAGAAATTTATGAAATACCTTAAATTTTTAGGAAGTTTTTTTGTCTTATCCTTTAGTTTCTGTTCGTTTGGTTGTAGTAATCATCATACTGAAGTTTCTAGTAAAGATTCGAATTTATCTACTACTAGTCAATCTTTAACAACTATTGAGCAAACAACTGAAGTATCTAAAAAGGATTATAAAGTTTTATATAAGTCCGTATTTGATGATTATCAAAAAATACTTTCAACGTCTAAAGATCAAACTGCAATTGCAAATCTATATAAAAGTTTGAATGTTGCTGATCGTCCAATCAATAGTTGGTCTGTTGAAAATGCGGTGTATCAAGCGGATAAGATGCACTATGTTTATACAGATCTGAATCAGGATGGTGTTGAAGAATTATTAATAGGTGTTGAACAATCTAGTGATGATTATTTTATATTAGGTTTATATTATTTGGTGAACGAGAAACCTGTTCTTTTAGCAGAAGGATTTGTAGCTGGTCATGGTGGTGCAAGAAATTCTATGAATATCTATAAGGGTGGAGATATCCTAGAATTGAGTTGGTCCTCTGGTACTGGAGAAGGGAGAGGAGTCCTTTATCGTCTTAATTTAAATCCTCAAGCTGCAAGCAAACTGCAAGAACAGGATATTCGAGTCCCTGGGAATAAAAGCTTGCATTCGGATTTTGGTAAGAGTGAAGCCGAATTGCTGGATATTAAACAACTTGATTGGCAGAAATTCGAAACTTCTACTAGCAGGACTATTTCTGGTGAGAAACAAAAGGCTCCTTGGAATACTAATAAATCTGCGAAATTGGAAGCCTTTATTAAAGGATGGGGAGAAAGACTTGGGCAACCCAATTACAAAAAGGGAATTTCAGGAGGAGATGTTGGTGCGGATAATCTCTATACCTTTGGAAATGGACCAAGCGAAAAAATGGATGCTGTATACACGGATACAGGTTTAGGGAACGCTAAGTACAGAATCGTGGAGCGCTATAGTAACTGGGATAAATATCCGGATGTGCACAGCTACTTCTTTGCGATAACCAATACAGGAGAAGCGATTGTCTTTCATTCACCGACAACTAATGGTGGGATTATGTACTTGAAACCAACCGAAAATACAGAAATACAAGCAGAGTTCAAACGCTTAGTTGAAGAAGAGTAATGAAAAAAGAGTTTAGCCTTGGCTAAACTCTTTTTTTTTTAAAAGTTAATATTTCGATATCGAAATAGTTGACAGATGTAACAAAAAGAGTTACAATTTTTTTGAAAGTTCGATATAGAACAAAAAGGAGACAAAATGGACAAGATGTTAGGTGGCTATCAAGCTTTACAGATTCGCTTGTTGAATGGGCGTATCTTTCAAAAACTCTTGAGCAAGGGACCAGATGCTCAATACCGTAGTGAACAAGGTAAGATTTTAACAGTGCTTTGGAAAAAAGAGGATGGTCGGGCAACTGCTACGGATATCGCTCTAGCTTCTGGGTTAGCTAACAATACCCTGACAAGCATGATTAAGAAGTTAGAAGACCAGGGATTGGTTTCTGTAAAAGCTTGCACTCAAGATAAGAGAAGAAAATTTGTTTGTTTGACAGAATTGGGTTGGGCGCAAAAAGAGATTGGAGACCGTGTTAGTAAAGAATTGGGTGAAATTTTCTACCAAGATTTTTCGGATCAAGAAATCCGAGAATTTGAAGCCTATCAAGAGCGAATTATCTCAAATCTAAAAGCTAAAGAAAATGAAATCTAGGGAAAGGAAGTGACAGTTATGATAGGAATTACAGGTGTAACAGGGAACATAGGCTCATATGTGGCTGATCTTGTCGATAAAAAAGGAATCGCTTCAGTCCATCTAGCACGAAGCCCAGAGCGTGCAAAAGTCTACGCGTCTGCAGAAATCCGTAAAATAGTGTATGCCAATACTCCAGAGGTGGTTGAGGCCTTAAAGGGTATCGATACCTTGTTGATGGTCTCTGCTCGGGAAAATCCAGAGCGTGTCAAGGAGCACAAGGAGTTTTTAGATGCTGCAAAACTAGCAGGGGTGCAGCATATTGTTTATACCTCCTTTTATGGGGCAGATGAGAAGGCAACTTTTACCTTGTCTCGAGATCATGCCCAGACTGAAGCCTATATCAAGGAGTTAGGGTTCACCTACACTTTTTTGAGAGATAATTTTTACTTGGAATTTCTGATTGATATGGCGCTTGAAAATGGAGAGATTCGTGGTCCGGCTGGCAGTGGCCTTGTGTCAGCTGTTGCCCGTAAGGATACATCTAAGGTTGCAGCAGAAATTCTTTTAAATCCTAAGGAGTGGGAAAATCAAACCTTGAATCTAACAGGACCAGAGGATCTCTCTATGGAAGAAATCGTAGAGCTTCTCTCAAAAAATACCGGTAAGACCATCACGTATGTGGATGAATCAGTAGAAGAAGCCTATGAGTCACGGGAAAAATGGCCAGCACAAACTTGGGAGTATGATGCCTGGGTCAGTACCTATACAGCGATTAAAGCTGGCGAACAGGCTGGGGTTTCAACAGATATCGAAAAAGTCCTAAGGCATCCAGCAAGCAGCCTTTTGGATATTCTTAGAGATAGAAAACTTATTGAGGAAAAAAATGATTGAATACAAACATGTAGCTTTGCGCTACACGGAAAAGACCATTTTAAAAGATGTCAATCTCCGCATTGAAAATGGAGAATTCATGGTGCTAGTGGGTCCTTCAGGATCTGGTAAGACTACCATGATCAAGATGGTGAACCGTCTTTTGGAGCCGACAGATGGCAATATCTATATGGATGGGAAACGCATCAAGGACTATGATGAACGGGAGTTACGTCTCAGTACCGGCTATGTCCTTCAAGCCATTGCCTTATTTCCTAACTTGACGGTTGCGGAAAATATAGCTCTCATTCCTGAGATGAAGGGCTGGAGCAAGGAGAAAATCACCTCTAAAACCGAAGAACTCTTGAACAAGGTGGGGCTACCTGCTGCAGAGTACGCTCATCGGTTACCAAGCGAGTTATCTGGTGGGGAGCAACAGCGGATTGGTATTGTGCGAGCCATCATTGGGGAACCAAAAATTCTATTGATGGATGAACCTTTTTCAGCCTTGGATGCTATCTCTCGCAAGCAGTTGCAGGCTCTTACAAAAGAATTGCACAAGGAGTTCGGTATGACGACCATCTTCGTAACCCATGATACGGATGAGGCTTTGAAATTAGGGGATCGAATTGCAGTTTTGCAGGATGGAGAAATTCGTCAGGTCGCAGAACCTGAAACAATTTTACAAGCACCTGCGACGGACTTTGTAGCAAATTTGTTTGGAGGTAGCCTTCATGTCTAATTTGATTTCAACATTTCAAGAACGTTTTGGGGAATGGTTAACAGCCCTTGGACAACACTTGCAATTGTCTCTTTTGACCTTATTGGTTGCTATTTTTCTGACGATTCCTCTGGCGGTTTATCTAAATAGCCACAAAAAAGCGGCGAACTGGGTGCTACAAGTTGCGGGTATCTTCCAGACCATTCCCTCAATGGCTTTGTTGGGACTCTTTATTCCTTTCATGGGAATTGGAACCTTACCAGCCCTCACAGCCCTTGTCATTTACGCTATTTTCCCGATTTTGGAAAATACAATCACAGCCTTGAACGGCATTGATCCTAGTCTTGAGGAAGCAGGGATTGCTTTTGGAATGACCAAGTGGGAGCGACTCAAGAAGTTTGAAATTCCACTTGCCATGCCTGTCATTGTATCGGGGGTTCGTACAGCAACCGTTATGATCATTGGGACAGCGACTTTAGCCGCTCTTGTGGGAGCTGGAGGATTGGGCTCCTTTATCCTTTTGGGAATTGATCGTCGGAATGCTAGTCTCATTTTAATCGGGGCAATCTCATCAGCCATTTTGGCCATTCTCTTTAATGTTGTTCTCAAATGGTTGGAAAAGGCAAAGTTGCGTACAATTGTTGCAGCCTTTGCTGTTATGGTGCTTGGTTTGGGAGCTAGTTATGCTCCAAGCATGATTCCAAATAAAGAGAAAGAAAATCTGGTTATAGCTGGGAAGTTGGGACCTGAACCTGAGATTCTCATGAATATGTACAAGCTTCTCATTGAGGAAAATACGGATATGACGGTGACGGTCAAGCCTAACTTTGGGAAGACAGATTTCCTTTATCAAGCGCTGAAAAAAGGGGACATTGATATCTATCCAGAATTTTCTGGAACAGTGACAGAGAGTCTCCTCCAACCATCTCCACAAATTGGGCATGACCCAGAAAAGGTTTACGAGGTGGCTCGTGACGGCATTGCCAAACAGGATCAACTAGCCTTTCTTAAACCCATGGCTTATCAAAATACTTATGCTATAGCAGTTCCTAAAAAAATTGCGCAAGAATATGGACTTAAGACGATTTCAGACTTGAAAAAAGTAGAAGGACAGCTCAAGGCGGGATTCACTCTGGAGTTTAATGACCGTGAGGATGGAAACAAGGGCTTGCAGTCTGTTTATGGATTGAATCTCAATGTGGCAACCATGGAACCAGCTCTTCGCTACCAAGCCATCCAGTCAGGTGACATTCAAATTACAGATGCTTACTCAACGGATGCTGAAATTGCTAGGTATGACTTGATGATTTTAGAAGATGATCAACACCTCTTCCCACCTTATCAAGGGGCTCCACTCATGAAAGCTGAATTAATTGAAAAACATCCTGAATTGGAAGCAGTCCTCAATAAACTAGCCGGTAAAATCACCGAGAGCCAGATGAGTCAGATGAACTATCAGGTTGGTGTGGAAGGTCAATCGGCTGAAGAGGTTGCGCATGAGTTTCTCCTTCAAGAAGGAATACTTAAGCAATAATCAAAGGAGTATTAGTTTATGAGTATACAAAAAAGGATCAAAAGATCCTTTTTTATTGTACCAAGGCTAACAAGATGGTAAGCACCAGTGCAATTCCAATTCGAATCAGATGGTGGGCTGGATGGAAGTTTTCTTTTTGTTTGCCATTCCAATAGGCTCCGTAGCAAATTAATCCACAGCCAATCAGCCAAAGAGATAGTGCGATAATCGGCAAAAAGAAGTAGAGGAAGATAGATAAGGTCGCAAGGCTACTTCCGATAAGGAGAAATGTATTTCCTAGAGTGTGATTCCCTTTTTTAACTTCAGACAGAGAAGCCAATAAGTGAAGAAGAACAAAAGCAAGGGCAAAGAAGGCCGTAAAAAAGCCGAGAAGAATGGGGAAGAACATAGGGTTTCCTTTCTAAGATATGATTGCCTGAGTACTATTTTTTATGACTGATTTTATGAAGAATCATAAATGATACTACAAGATTTAAAATAATAACCAATAAGGTAAAAAGAGAGTAACCATAAAGTTTAATTGGAAATTCATTTTTGAGATTGCAAAGAGCAAACAAACTCGTTAAAATGCCCGTCAACAATCCGGGCACATATTTTCGAATAACGACTGTCTGAATCAGATGTCCTAAGACATGGTAGATATAAGCAATCACAATTGTTGTGTAAATAGTATAGTTGTTAAACCAGTAACTAAGAAAAAGTGATAAAAGTAGGATAAGAAATTGCTCCAAGACAATAGCATTGAAGGCAAAAGGCGTGTAATAAGACAGGATTCGATTGTTTGGAAACTGTGTCGATAGTTTCTTGACAAAGGATGGCATCCATATGATTTCTTCAAGTTCGTGAAGCATGAAGAGTGATGGAAATAGAAAGTAAAATTGCAAGCTGGTCATTGAAAATACTCCTTTCTAGTTGGAACCCACTTTTAAAATCTCCAAATAAAACTGGATGACTTCTTGTTCGCTATAATTTTTGCCTTTCTTCAACCACCAACTGAGAGTTTCGATGAAGTGGCTGACAACCAGATGCTGGAGATAGGAGTGAGGGATGGTTGGATGAGTATGGATTAGTTCGTCGGCTACCATTGGATAGACATCGTGTTCTAGTTCTTTTTGTAGCTGACGGATAAAATAATCGTTTTTAGAGAGCAAAAGACTGGTTACGTGGTCTTGATTTTTTTTGAAATGCTGAAAGATATGGGCCAGGTAGTCTTGTGGGGATAGGTGTTCAGCACGCTCAAAGAGATGATGAAAGAGCTTTTGGCAGAGTTCATCCAGTAGTAACTCCTTACTCTCGTAATGGCTGTAAAAAGTTGAGCGCCCTACATCAGCAAGGTCTATGATTTCCTGAACGGTGATGACCTCGTAGTCTTTTTGGTTGAGTAAGTGCAAGAAAGCCTGATAGATAGCTTTTCGAGTCTTGGTAATGCGACGATCCTGACTAGTCATATGGACACTTTGAACAAACTGTTCAGTAACTTACAAAGTAAATAGTTTGCTCCTATCCTTTCTGTAATGAATGTTAGATAATGATAATGAACAGGATGTTCATGAATCTATTATATCAGAGGAAACAGAATTATGAAGACAAAACATGCAGTTTGGTTAGCTTTTTTCTTGAATTTGAGTTATGCTATTGTCGAGTTTATCGCTGGAGGAGTATTTGGCTCTAGTGCGGTTCTTGCTGATTCTGTCCATGATCTTGGAGATGCAATCGCAATTGGGATATCAGCCTTTCTTGAAACTATCTCCAATCGTGAAGAAGACAGCCACTATACCTTGGGTTACAAACGGTTTAGCCTTCTAGGTGCCTTGGTAACGGCTGTGATTCTCATGACAGGCTCTGTTCTGGTTATCTTGGAAAATATAACGAAACTCTTTCATCCACAACCGGTCAACGATGAGGGAATCCTCTGGTTAGGAATCATAGCTGTCAGTATCAATGTATTGGCGAGTCTAGTAGTTCGTAAGGGAAAAACAAAAAACGAATCCATTCTTAGCCTGCATTTTCTGGAAGATACCTTGGGTTGGGTGGCTGTTATCCTAATGGCCATTGTTCTGCGATTTACCGACTGGTATATTCTGGATCCGCTCTTATCTCTTGTCATCTCTATCTTTATTCTGTCAAAAGCTATTCCACGTTTTTGGTCCACGCTTAAGATTTTCTTAGATGCTGTACCGGAAGGAGTAGATATCAAGCAAGTAAAAAGCGACTTGGAGCAGTTGGACCATGTTGCTAGCCTTAATCAGCTCAATCTCTGGACCATGGATGGTTTGGAGAAAAATGCCATTGTCCATGTTTGTCTAAAAGAAATTGAACAGATGGAGCTTTGCAAGGAATCGATTCGAAGCAAACTCAAAGATTGTGGTTTTCAAAATATCACCATTGAGATTGACGCAGACCTAGCAAGTCATCAAACTCATAAGCGAAATATGGAAGAGCTAGAAGCAGTCCAAAACCATGGACATGAACATCATCATTGATGAGGCGTAGTATAAGAGAGCGAAAGCTTCATAAAAAGTGTATACTTGAAGTAAGTTAGATACAGAGAGGTAAATGTTTATGAAATCAGCAGTCTATACCAAGGCAGGTCAGGTAGGTATTGAGGAAATCAAGCGTCCAAGCATTCAAGAGGCGGATGATGTTATTATCCGTGTGGTTCGTGCTTGTGTTTGTGGTTCGGACCTTTGGAGCTATCGTAATCCAGATATTAAAGCGGGTCACAAAAATAGCGGACACGAAGCAATTGGAATCGTTGAAGAAACTGGAGAGGCCATTACAACAGTCAAGCCCGGTGATTTTGTGATTGTACCATTTACTCATGGCTGTGGGGAATGCGACGCTTGTCGTGCTGGATTTGATGGTTCTTGTGACAATCATATTGGAAATAATCTAGGAGGAAATTTCCAGGCTGAGTATATCCGTTTCCATTTTGCCAATTGGGCACTTGTGAAAATTCCAGGTCAACCTTCAGATTATAGCGAAGGCATGCTCAAGTCACTTTTAACACTTGCTGATGTCATGCCGACCGGTTACCATGCAGCGCGTGTGGCTAATGTGCAAAAAGGCGACAAGGTTGTCGTTATTGGGGATGGGGCTGTTGGCCAATGTGCTGTTATTGCGGCTAAGATGCGTGGAGCTTCACAAATTATCCTTATGAGTCGTCACGAAGATCGATAACAAATGGCCTTGGAGTCAGGAGTGACAGCTGTTGTGGCCGAACGTGGTGAAGAAGGCATTGCCAATGTGCGTGAAATCCTCGGAGGAGGAGCAGATGCAGCACTTGAGTGTGTTGGTACTGAGGCGGCTGTTGAGCAGGCTCTGGGTGTCCTTCATAATGGCGGTCGTATGGGAATTGTTGGTGTGCCTCACTATAATAACCGTGCACTTGGTTCGACCTTTGCTCAGAATATTTCTGTTGCGGGTGGAGCAGCTTCTGCAACAACATACGATAAGCAATTCTTGCTCAAAGCTGTTCTTGATGGTGATATCAATCCAGGTCGCGTCTTTACTTCAAGCTATAAACTGAAAGATATCGACCAAGCTTATAAGGCTATGGATGAACGCAAGACCATTAAGTCTATGATTGTGATGGATTAATACTCTTCGAAAATCTCTTCAAACCACGTCAGCTTCACCTTGGATTATATATGTGACTGACTTCGTCAGTTTTATCTACAACCTCAAAGCAGTGCTTTGAGCAACCTGCGGCTAGCTTCCTAGTTTGCTCTTTAATTTTCATTGATTATAAAAAGAAAAACCTAATAGGATTTGAGAATCTCTATTAGGATTTTTTTATGTTTAAGTGTCGTACTTAATGCAAGGTGCTTTCTCTTAACGTCAGTTTGGTTCCAAGCATGGTGAGGCTTGGAATTTTACGCCCATGAAGAACTTCTCTGTTCAAAATATCCATTCCTGTACGTCCCATTTCTTCAGTGTAGACTGAGATACTGGAAAGGGGTGGGAACACTTGCTTGGTTAGAATAGTATCATTAAAGGAAATAATGCTCACGCGCTCTGGTATGCTGATGCTGGCTTCTTGAAGGGCGCGAAGAGCACCGATTGCCAAACTATCACTAGCTGCAAAAAAGGCTTGTGGAAGTTCATCTCCTAATTTTTCGATAGCCTCTTTCATCAAGTCATATCCAGATTGGGCAGTAAATAGTCCTTGGAAAATGAATTTCTCGTTATAAATTCCCTTTTCTTGTGTATAGGATTTAAAGTAACCTAAGCGTTTATCTGCGATGACTTCTTCTTGGTCAGTAGTCGTTTCAAGACCGGATAAGATACCAATCTTCTTAAGTCCGTGGTCTGTAAAGTAATCGACTACCTGTCTAACAGCATTATTAAAATCTGTAATGACACAGGTGTGGCCCAAGGCTATGGTATCACTATCTAGAAAAACTAGAGGTTTTTGATACTCTTCAAATGATGCAATCTGTGCTTTGCTAAATTTTCCAATACAAAGAATTCCAATGACTTCTTCGCTAAGCGTAAAAGGTTGATCATTGAAATAGCGCAAAATTTCGTAATCTAATTCTTGTGCCCTATTTTCGATTCCTAGTCGAATCTGGTAGTAGTAGAGGTCTTCCAACTCACCTTGTTCGCTGACCCACTGGATAATGGCAATCTTTTGTTTAAGTTTGTGATTTTCGCCAGTTTTGAGATGTTTGGTATAGCCTAGTTCTTCGGCGACAGTTAAAATACGATGTCGGGTTTCTTCTGTGACAGATAGACTCTGATCGCGATTGAGGACACGGGATACAGTTGCGATCGAGACAGAGGCTAACTGAGCAATATCTTTGAGTGTAGCCATAATTCCCCTCTTTTTTAGGTTATTATAACATATTTTTCTTGCTTTTTACTCATAGTTTAGTAAAATAACGGTAAAAATATTGACCTAAGCAAAACCCTTGGGTACAATAGAAGAAAACGATTACAGGATAAACTTTTTTACCTAATATTTCGTAAAAGGAGAATTCATATGACACAACATCTTACTGCTGAAGCACTTCGCAAGGATTTTCTTGCTGTTTTTGGTCAAGAAGCAGACCAAACCTTTTTCTCACCAGGCCGTATCAACTTGATTGGGGAACATACTGACTATAACGGTGGGCATGTTTTCCCAGCAGCTATCTCACTAGGAACTTATGGAGCAGCTCGTAAGCGTGATGACCAAGTATTGCGTTTCTACTCCGCTAACTTTGAGGATAAGGGCATCATCGAAGTTCCACTAGCTGACCTTAAGTTTGAAAAGGAACACAACTGGACCAACTATCCAAAAGGTGTCCTTCATTTCTTGCAAGAAGCAGGACATGTGATTGATAAAGGGTTTGATTTCTATGTCTTTGGGAATATCCCAAATGGAGCTGGATTGTCTTCTTCAGCATCTTTGGAGCTTTTGACAGGTGTCGTGGCAGAATACCTCTTTGACCTAAAATTGGACCGTCTAGACTTAGTTAAAATCGGAAAACTGACAGAGAATAACTTTATCGGCGTTAACTCTGGGATTATGGACCAATTTGCTATCGGTATGGGTGCAGACCAACGTGCTATTTACCTAGATACTAACACTCTAGAATATGACTTGGTTCCTCTTGATTTGAAGGACAATGTTGTTGTTATCATGAATACCAACAAACGCCGTGAACTAGCAGATTCTAAATACAATGAACGCCGTGCTGAGTGTGAAAAAGCAGTAGAAGAACTTCAAGTTGCCTTGGATATCCAGACTTTAGGCGAGTTAGATGAATGGGCTTTTGATGAATACAGTTACCTGATCAAAGACGAAAATCGTTTGAAACGTGCTCGCCACGCAGTTCTTGAAAATCAACGTACCCTTAAAGCACAAGCAGCTCTTCAAGCAGGAGAATTGGACAAGTTTGGTCGTTTGATGAATGCGTCTCACGTTTCTCTTGAGCATGATTACGAAGTGACTGGCTTGGAATTGGATACTCTTGTACATACAGCTTGGGCTCAAGAAGGTGTTCTAGGCGCTCGTATGACAGGAGCAGGCTTTGGTGGTTGTGCCATTGCCTTGGTTCAAAAAGATGCGGTTGAGGCCTTTAAAGAAGCTGTTGGCAAGCACTACGAAGAAGTAGTTGGCTATGCACCAAGCTTCTATATCGCTGAAGTTGCAGGTGGTACTCGCGTTTTAGACTAGGAGAGAAGGATATGGAAGCTGTAATATTTGATTTAGATGGCTTACTAGCCGATACTGAAATCATTTCTCTAAAAGTTTATCAAGAATTGCTTAGAGATTTTGGAATTCCTTTCACAGAAGAAACTTATTCTAGAGACTACAGTGGACATAGGGAAGAGGAGAATGTTCAACGATTTTTGGACACCTATGATTTACCTTGGAACTTTGACCAAACCTTGGCAAAAGTTTATGAACTGGAAGCTCAAATCTTAGCTCAAGGTGTAAATTTAAAAAAAGGTGCTAAAAATTTGCTCACTTATTTGCAAAAAGAAGGTATTCCAATCGCTTTAGCAACTTCAAGTGTTGAATCTCGAGCTAGAATGATATTGGATAGCAATGGTATATTATCCCTATTTGACCATCTAGTTTTTGCAAAAGATGTAAAGCGAAGCAAACCATACCCTGATATATTTTTAAAGGCCTGTAGTGATTTGAACGTTTTACCAGAGAATTGCTTGGTACTAGAGGATAGTGAAGCAGGGATTGAAGCGGCATCTAGAGCTGGGATTCCAGTTATTTGTATTCCAGATTTAAAAATACCAGCACAGTCTTTCTTAAATAAAACAGAACAAGTTTTTCAGGATTTAGATGCTGTTAGAGACTATTTAGAAAGTAAGAAGGAGGTTTTCTAGTGACCTTAGTAGAAAAATTTGTGACCAAAGTCATTGCAGAAAGCACCTTTGAAGAGTTGGATCGGATTTATCTGAGCAATCGCGTCTTGGCACTGGTGGGAGATGGAGTTCTTGAAGTTGAGACTGACCAAGATAACTTGATTGACCTCAAAGACCAGCTTGTTGAGGAAGCCGTTCGCTTGGAAATGATTGAAGATAGTCTGGCTGCGCGTGAAATTCTCGGTACTGACCTCATGGACTTAGTAACCCCTTGTCCGAGTCAGGTTAATCGTGACTTTTGGGCTACTTATGCCCAGTCCCCAGAGCAGGCGATTGCGGACTTCTACCAACTCAGTCAAAAGAATGACTACATCAAACTAAAGGCTATTGCAAAAAATATTGCTTATCGTGTACCGTCTGACTACGGAGAACTGGAGATTACCATCAATCTGTCTAAGCCTGAAAAGGATCCGAAAGAGATTGCGGCAGCTAAGTTAGTCAAGTCTAGCAACTATCCTCAATGTCAGCTTTGTATGGAAAACGAAGGCTACCACGGTCGTGTCAATCATCCAGCTAGAAGCAATCACCGTATTATCCGTTTTGATATTTCTGGGCAGGAGTGGGGCTTCCAATATTCTCCTTATGCGTACTTTAATGAGCACTGTATTTTCCTAGACAGTCAACACCGTCCTATGGCTATCAGTCGCCAAAGTTTTGAGCGTTTGTTAGCAATTGTGGAGCAGTTCCCAGGCTATTTTGCAGGCTCGAATGCGGACCTACCAATTGTTGGTGGTTCAATCTTGACCCATGATCATTACCAAGGTGGGCGCCATGTATTCCCAATGGAAGTGGCTCCTATTCAGAAAAGCTTTACCTTTGAATGTTTTGAATCAGTCAAAGCAGGAATTGTTCAATGGCCTATGTCTGTGATTCGATTGACGTCGGATTCAAAAGACGATTTGACTAACCTTGCTGAGAAAATCTTACTGGCTTGGCGTCAGTACTCAGATCCAAGTGTGCATGTCTTGGCGGAAAGTGATGGGACACCACATCATACCATCACACCGATTGCGCGTAAACGAGATGGACAGTTTGAGTTGGATTTGGTTTTGCGAGACAATCAAACATCCCCAGAGCATCCAGATGGTATCTATCATCCTCATAAGGATGTCCAACATATCAAGAAGGAAAATATCGGCTTGATTGAGGTTATGGGCTTAGCAATCTTGCCCCCACGCTTGAAGGAAGAAGTAGAGCAAGTAGCAGCTTATCTAGTCGGAGAGGATGTTTTAGTAGCAGATTATCACCAAGAATGGGCGGATGAGTTGAAAGAAAGTCATCCTGGATTGACTGATAAAGACCAAGCTCTCGAAATTGTCCAAGAATCTGTGGGTAAAATCTTTGCTCGGGTATTGGAAGATGCAGGAGTTTATAAGCAAACAGAAGAAGGACAGGCAGCCTTTATGCGTTTCGTGGAGCAGGTTGGGATTTTACCTGAATAAGTGCTTCTCCCTTGCACAGAGTCATGAAAAGTAGTATCATAGTGTCGTTTGAAACATCAGGAGGAACGTATGAAAGATTTTCACTTTGACGCTATATCTGCCTTTGAAAACTATGAAATTGAAAAAATGAGAGATGGTCACGTTGTGGTGACGACAAAAGTAGTGGACTCCTCACTCAACTATTATGGGAATGCCCATGGAGGCTATCTATTTACCCTTTGTGACCAAATCAGTGGTCTTGTGGTGATTTCGCTTGGCTTAGATGGGGTGACGCTCCAGTCTTCCATTAACTACTTGAAAGCTGGAAATCTAGGGGACCTTCTCACTATCAAAGGAGAATGTATTCATCATGGACGCACAACTTGTGTCGTCGATGTTGATATCACCAACAAAGATGGCCGAAATGTCTGCAAGGCAACCTTCACCATGTTTGTCACAGGCCAACGGTCTGAAGATAGACAGGTGAGGATTTAGAAATAAGAAAAAGAGGTCTATGCCTCTTTTTTTATTACTTTCCCACTCTAATGCTTTATTATCCTATTCACTAAATCTTAAAAAATAGCCATCTGGGTCTAAAACTGCAAATTCATGAGGATAGATATATTGTTCACCAACTCGAAATTCTCTTTTGGTCAAAGGACGATGAATAGGATAGTTAGACTCTATTACTTTCTGATAGAGTCGAGGGACATCCTCTATGCCGAAGGAGATGTTGACTCCACGACCAAAGGGGGAGCTCAACTCAGCTAGTTCCTCCTTACTCCCCTCCTCTAGCATTAGCTGGCAATCTTCAAGAGATAAGAAGAGGAAGTTTTCTTCTGGTCGCTCGTATTCGATTGTAAAACCCAGTAAATCACAGTAGAAGGAACGGGACTGTTCTATATTTGATACCATAAACTCGGGAATAACTGCATTGTAGTTCATATAGAAAATCCTTATAATTCAATCTCCAAGACAATCGGTGTATGGTCTTGGCGTGCGCCTGAGTCAATCATATCTGACTTGGTAACCTTGTCTGCCACACGGTTACTTGTGAGCCAGTAGTCGATTCTCCAGCCTGTATTGTTGATTTTTGAAGTCTTGCTGCGTTGTGCCCACCAAGTATAGCGTTCTGGCACATCGCCATGGATATGGCGGAAGGTATCTGTAAATCCTTTGGCTAAAAGGTTTGTAAATCCTTCACGTTCTTCGTCTGTAAATCCTGGTGAACGACGGTTGCTGGCTGGGTTTGCAAGGTCAATTTCCTTGTGGGCAACGTTGTAGTCTCCTGTTGCTAGGACAGGTTTTTGCTTGTCTAGTTGAGCCAAGTACTCTGCATATTTGACATCCCAGACTTGACGTTCTTCCAAGCGTTTGAGCCCATCACCAGCGTTTGGTGTGTAAACTTGAGTCACGAAAAATGTATCAAATTCTAAAGTGATGATACGGCCTTCAGAGTCCATGGTAGAAGGTGCACCGATTTCCGGGAAGCTGATAGTTGGAGTCAGTTCTTTCTTATAGAGGAACATAGTTCCAGCATAACCTTTACGAGCAGGTTCTTGAGAGGAACGCCAAGTATTTTCATATCCAGGAAAGAGTTCTTCTAACACCTCGAGGTGTTTTTTAGTAGGCCCTGTAGCTGAAAGCTTGGTTTCTTGGATGGCGATGATATCAGCGTCTTCAGCAACCAATGTTTGGAGGACGTCTTGTGATAATTTCGCACGTGCAGAATCGCTCGTCAATGCTGCATTGAGGGAATCAATATTCCATGAGATCAATTTCATAATGTTTACCTTTTCATTCAGATTATAGACAATATTATACCAGAAAAAGAAGGAATTCCCCAGCGTATGGTTTGAAAAATCCAGGTCATTCCTATATAATAAAGAATGATTTTTGTAAAAGATTGAAAATTAATGAAATGTTACTCCTTTGAGTATCTTTATCACTGAATATGACAAAGTTTAAGTTAGTGTCATCACCTATGAATAAGAAAAACCTGAGGTAGTCGCCTCAGGTTTCCATTTGTCATTAGAAAGGAATTTTATGTCCATCATCCAAAAACTCTGGTGGTTTTTTAAATTAGAAAAACGCCGTTACCTAGTTGGAATTGTAGCTTTGGTTTTGGTTTCTGTACTAAACCTCATCCCACCTATGGTCATGGGGCGCGTGATCGATGCCATCACTTCGGGACGATTAACACAAGATGAGCTCCTGATTCATCTCTTTTATCTCCTGCTGGCAGCTTTCGGGATGTACTACCTGCGTTATGTTTGGCGCATGTATATCCTAGGGACCTCCTACCGACTTGGACAAATCATGCGTTCAAGACTATTTGAGCATTTTACAAAAATGTCGCCTGCTTTTTATCAGAATTATCGAACTGGGGATTTGATGGCTCACGCAACCAATGATATCAATGCTCTGACTCGTCTAGCAGGTGGTGGTGTCATGTCAGCGGTGGATGCCTCTATCACAGCCTTGGTAACTCTCTTGACTATGCTCTTTAGCATTTCTTGGCAGATGACCTTGGTTGCCATTCTGCCCTTGCCATTTATGGCCTATGCGACTAGTCGTCTGGGGAGAAAGACCCATAAGGCTTTCGGAGAATCACAAGCAGCCTTTTCTGAACTCAACAATAAGGTTCAAGAATCTGTATCGGGTATCAAGGTAACCAAGTCCTTTGGCTATCAATCTGATGAGTTGGCATCTTTCCAGGAAGTCAATGATTTGACCTTCCAAAAGAATCTGCAAACCATGAAATATGATAGCCTCTTTGACCCCATGGTTCTACTCTTTGTTGGTTCTTCCTATGCCTTAACTCTCTTAGTCGGTGCCTTTATGGTGCAAGCGGGACAAGTAACCGTCGGTAATCTGATCACCTTTATCTCTTACTTGGATATGTTGGTCTGGCCCTTGATGGCGATTGGTTTTCTCTTTAACATTACTCAGAGAGGGAAGGTTTCTTATCAATGAATTGATAGTCTTTTGTCCCAAGAGTCACCTGTCAAAGAACCAGAATCTCCACTTAACGGGATTGAAAATGGGCGCTTGGACTATGCCATTGATCGTTTTGCCTTTGAAGACGAAGAGACGCTGAGAGATATCCACTTTAGCCTCGAAAAAGGGCAAACCTTGGGCTTGGTTGGGCAGACTGGTTCAGGGAAAACTGCTTTGATTAAATTGCTCCTACGTGAGTATGACGTTGACCAAGGAGCTATTTATCTAAATGGTCATGACATTCGTGACTATCGACTAGCTGACTTACGAAGTTTGATGGGATACGTCCCACAGGACCAATTTCTCTTTGCTAGCTCTATCTTAGAGAATATTTGTTTTGGAAATCCTGACCTACCTTTCTCAGCAGTAGAAGAAGCGACTCAGTTGGCTCAAGTCTATCAAGACATTCAAGCCATGCCTGAGGGATTTGATACAGTTATCGGGGAAAAAGGCGTTAGTCTATCTGGTGGACAAAAGCAACGTCTGGCTATGAGTCGGGCTATGATTTTAAATCCTGATATCTTGATTTTAGATGATTCTTTGTCAGCAGTGGATGCTAAGACAGAGTTCGCGATCATCGATAATCTCAAGGAAACTCGCAAAGATAAAACGACCATCATCTCAGCCCATCGCCTCAGTGCAGTTGTCCACGCTGATTTGATCTTGGTTATGCAAAATGGACAGATTATCGAACGTGGGACTCATGAGGACTTACTAGCCTTGGATGGTTGGTATGCCCAGACCTATCAGTCCCAACAATTGGAAATGAAAGGAGAAGAAGATGCAGAATAAGCAAGAACAATGGACAGTATTGAAACGATTGCTTGAGTATCTCAAGCCCTATAGCCTCTTAACCCTGCTAGCCCTATCATTCCTCCTAGCAACAACGGTTATCAAGAGTATCATTCCTCTGGTTGCTTCACACTTTATCGACCAGTATCTGGGGAATCTGAGTCAGTTTGCTGTTACTGTTTTGATAGTCTATTATGGTCTTTATATCCTACAAACCTTGATTCAATATATCGGTAATCTACTTTTTGCGCGTGTATCTTATAGCATTGTTAGAGATATTCGCAAAGATGCCTTTGCCAATATGGAAAAACTAGGTATGTCTTATTTTGACAAGACACCTTCAGGTTCTATCGTTTCACGATTGACCAATGATACAGAGACCATCAGTGATATGTTTTCAGGGCTGTTGTCTAGCTTTATTTCAGCTATTTTTATTTTTGTGACAACTCTTTATACAATGATGGTCCTGGATTTTCGTTTGACAGGTTTGGTTCTTCTATTTCTACCTTTGATTTTTATCTTGGTTAATCTCTATCGAAAAAAATCAGTTAAAATCATCGAAAAAACGAGAAGCTTTTTGTCAGATATAAATAGCACGTTGGCAGAAAGTATTGAAGGTATTCGAATTATTCAAGCCTTTAATCAAGAAAAACGCCTGCAGGAAGAATTTGATGAGATTAATGAAGAACACTACGTTTATGCCAACCGTTCAGTAGCCTTGGACGCCCTCTTTTTACGTCCTGCCATGAGTTTGTTGAAGCTCTTAGGTTATGCCGTTCTCATGGCCTATTTTGGCTATAGAGGCCTCTATATCGGGATGACAGCAGGTACCATGTATGCCTTTATCCAGTATATCAATCGTCTCTTTGATCCTTTGATAGAGGTCACGCAAAACTTCTCAATTCTTCAGACTTCGATGGTATCAGCAGGGCGAGTCTTTGCACTGATTGATCAAAGCAATTATGAACCTGTCCAAGCTGACAGTGAGCTAGCAATCAGAGAAGGAAATATTCGTTTTGAGCATGTGTCCTTCTCCTATGATGGAAAACACCAAATTCTCGATGATATTTCTTTTACTGTCAATAAAGGTGAAACCATTGCCTTTGTGGGACATACAGGTTCAGGGAAGTCCTCTATTATCAATGTCCTCATGCGTTTTTACGAATTTCAGTCAGGACGGGTTTTGATTGATAATGTAGACATTCGTAACTATAGCCATCAAGAGCTAAGAAAAAACATGGGTCTTGTCTTGCAGGAACCCTTCCTCTATCATGGAACTATCAAGTCTAATATCGCCATGTACCAAGAAATTAGCGATGAGGAAGTTAAGGCGGCAGCAGAGTTTGTGGATGCAGATGCTTTTATTCAAGAATTGCCTCAAGGCTATAACTCTCCTGTTTCAGAGAGAGGTTCTAGCTTTTCAACTGGTCAACGTCAACTTATTGCCTTTGCCAGAACAGTCGCCAGTCAGCCTAAAATCTTGATTTTAGATGAAGCGACAGCCAATATTGATTCGGAAACAGAAACTCTGGTTCAGAATTCCCTGGAAAAGATGCGAAAAGGGCGGACAACCATTGCCATCGCGCATCGTCTTTCTACCATCCAAGATGCTAATTGTATCTATGTCTTAGATAAGGGCCGGATTATCGAGAGTGGAACACACGAGGAGCTCTTGACTTTAGGTGGAACTTATCACAAGATGTATAGCTTACAAGCAGGAGCCTTATCTTAAAAGGAAGATTTAAAATGCTAGATTTCTTTCACCTAGCTATCTAATTTGTGGTATAATGAAGGATATTGATAAATTTTACTATACTAAAAACAGAGGAGAATATGCATGCTGAAATGGGATGAACTACCCTTCGAGATGCAATTAAGCGAGGTAAAACCATACTACCAGCTTGTGTCTAGAAGAAAAGGCTCACTGATTTTCAAGCGTTGTCTAGATTTGTTTCTAGCCGTAGTCTTGTTAATCTTGACCTCCCCCTTATTTCTGATTCTAAGCATCTGGATCAAGCTAGATAGCAAGGGTCCAGTTATTTACAAGCAAGTGCGGGTAACACAGTACAACCGTCATTTCAAGATTTGGAAATTCCGGACCATGGTGACGGATGCTGATAAAAAAGGAAGTCTAGTAACTTCTGCAAATGACAGTCGTATCACAAAAGTTGGAAATTTCATTCGACGTGTTCGTTTGGATGAATTGCCGCAATTGGTCAATGTCCTCAAAGGAGAGATGTCTTTTGTAGGAACACGCCCAGAAGTACCACGCTACACAGAGCAGTATAGCCCTGAAATGATGGCTACCTTGCTCTTACCTGCGGGGATTACATCCCTTGCCAGCATTAACTATAAGGATGAGGATGCCATCATCAGTCAAATGACTGCAAAAGGTATGACGGTTGACCAGGCTTATGTGGAAAGAGTCCTTCCAGAGAAAATGCACTTTAACCTAGCCTACCTACGTGATTTTAATTTCTTCGGAGATATCAAGATCATGTTCCAGACTGTAGTTGAAGTTTTAAAATAAAGTAGTCACAAGAGTGAATACAGTAAAAGGAGTAAATCAATGACAAAGTATAATATTCCATTTTCACCACCCGATATTACCGAAGCTGAAATTGCTGAAGTAGCCGATACCCTTCGTTCTGGTTGGATCACAACAGGTCCAAAGACAAAAGAATTAGAGCGTCGTCTGTCCGTCTATACTCAAACGCCTAAGACAGTCTGCCTCAACTCTGCAACAGCAGCTCTTGAATTGATTTTGCGCGTGCTTGAAGTAGGGCCTGGCGATGAGGTCATCGTTCCAGCTATGACCTATACAGCTTCATGTAGTGTCATTACTCACGTAGGTGCGACACCAGTGATGGTTGATATCCAAGACGATACCTTTGAAATGGACTATGACAAGCTTGAGCAAGCAATTACTGAGAAGACAAAGGTTATCATCCCAGTTGAACTTGCAGGGATTATCTGTGACTATGACCGTTTGTTCCAAGTTGTAGAAAAGAAACGCGACCTCTTTACAGCTGCTAGCAAGTGGCAAAAGGCCTTTAACCGTATTGTGATTGTCTCTGATAGTGCTCATGCTTTAGGTTCAACCTATAAGGGACAACCAGCTGGTTCAATTGCTGACTTTACTTCATTCTCTTTCCATGCAGTCAAGAATTTTACAACTGCAGAAGGAGGAAGTGCGACTTGGAAAGCAAATCCAGCTATTGATGATGAAGAAATGTATAAGGAATTCCAAATCCTTTCCCTTCATGGTCAAACCAAAGATGCGCTTGCTAAGATGCAACTAGGTTCATGGGAATACGATATCGTAACACCAGCCTACAAGTGCAACATGACAGATATCATGGCTTCACTTGGTCTAGTTCAGCTAGATCGTTATCCTGCTTTATTACAACGTCGTAAGGACATCGTGGATCGCTATGACCGTGGATTTGCAGGGACACCTATCCATCCATTGGCTCATGAGACAGATACTGTTGAATCTTGTCGTCACCTTTACATTACCCATGTAGAAGGTGCGAGCCTCGAAGAGCGCAATCAAATCATTCAAGAATTGGCTAAGGCAGGAATTGCAAGTAATGTTCATTACAAACCGCTTCCGCTTTTGACAGCCTATAAGAATCTTGGTTTCGATATGGCAGATTATCCAAGGGCTTATGCCTTCTTTGTAAACGAAATTACACTGCCACTTCACACGAAATTAACAGATGAAGAAGTAGACTATATCATTGAGACTTTTGTCAGAGTTTTTGAAGAAGTTCTTGCTTCTTCAAAAAACTAATAAAAAAAATTAGTAAAAAATGAATGAAAACGGTTGACAAAGAAAAAACAATAACATATAATTAACTCAACAAATCAGAAAAGTAGTTATTTTTGATCTTCAGGGAGCCTGTGGTTACTGTGAACAGGTGGTTGAAAGTAGTGAAATTGGGCTGATTTGAAACAATGAATTTGAAACAATGAAAATTCGGTGCGCACACCTTACAGTGCAACTTGTTGATAGACAAGGCAGAGATGTAAAGGGGATATTCTCTTTACAATTGAGGTGGTACCGCGTTACGAACGCCCTCACATGGAAGTAGATTCCGTGTGTGGGCTTTTTTCTATCCGTCATTTTGTTTATCTTTTATTAGGGAGTTAAGTCGCTTTGATGAACTTGAGTTCTATCTGCAGCTCCTTGCCCACTACTAAAAGAAAACAAAAAGCCGGATTCATACAGAAGGAGGAAAAATTTATGACAACTAAAGGATATTTTGGACAATTTGGTGGTAGTTTTGTACCAGAACCAATTCAGGTTTTACTAGATGAATTGGAAGTGACTTTTGAAAAATACAAGGATGATCCAGAGTTTTTAGCTGAGTTTCGCCATTACTTGAAGGATTATTCAGGTCGCGAAACACCGCTATATTATGCAGAAAGTTTGACAGAGCACCTAGGTGGAGCTAAGATTTATCTCAAGCGTGAAGACCTTAACCACCTTGGATCTCACAAACTTAATAATGTTTTGGGTCAAATTCTTCTTGCTAAACGCATGGGTAAAAAACGTGTCATTGCCGAAACAGGAGCTGGCCAGCACGGTGTTGCGACAGCTGCAGCTGCAGCTAAGTTTGGTATGGCATGTGATGTCTACATGGGGGCAGAAGATGTGGAGCGTCAACGTCTCAATGTCTTCCGCATGGAGATGATGGGAGCAACTGTTCACGCAGTTGAAACTGGGACTCGTACCCTCAAAGATGCAGTTGATGCAGCCTTTGGAGCATGGATGAATGACCTTGAAGCTTTCTACGTTTTAGGTTCTGCTGTTGGACCTCATCCTTATCCAACTATTGTTCATGAATTCCAAAAGGTTATTAGTGAAGAATCACGTCGTCAAATCTTGGAAAAAGAAGGACGTCTACCAGACTACGTCATTGCCTGTGTGGGCGGTGGTTCCAATGCCATCGGAGCTTTTTCACAGTATGTAGCTGATGAAGAAGTAAAATTGGTTGGGGTAGAAGCTGCTGGTCATGGACTTGACACAGACAAGCACGCAGCAACTATGACCAAGGGTAGTGTCGGAATTGTCGATGGAATGAAGACCTATGCAGTCTTTAAGGAAGATGGAGAGCTCGCGCCAGTTTACTCTATCTCAGCAGGTTTGGACTATCCAGGGGTTGGTCCAGAACATGCCTTCTTTAAAGACTCTGGTCGTGTAGAATATGTTGCAGCGACTGATGAAGAAGCTGTCCACGCCTTGCTTTTACTTAGTAAGACTGAAGGAATTATCCCAGCTATTGAAAGCTCCCATGCTATCGCAGAAGCAGTCAAACGAGCACCAAAACTAAGTAAAGATGAGATTATCATCATCAATGTCTCTGGTCGTGGAGACAAGGACGTAGCTGCTATTGCAGACTACCTTGAAGCTAAAAAATAAAAGATGGAAAAGATACAGAGATTTCTCTCACAGAGAGCTTGTGGTTGCTGAAAACAAGCAGAGAAAGCTGTAAGATTGGGTCCATTTGAAAATGAGAGAAGAAAACATGATTCTCAAGGGAGTGCCCTTTATCGCACAGCCTGTTACAAGAAGGTTCTGAGACAGGATTGAGAGATAGGAGAAATCCTATAATTGAGGTGGCACCGCGAATTTCGTCCTCACGCAAGTTATTTTGCGTGGGGATTTTTTGTAGAATAAACACGGGATTTAAGAAGAACTGAAAGGGAAATTACAATGGAACGAATCATTCATGGAGATGTTTTATCACCAATTTTGGCTTATATGCGCTTAAAGGGACAACACAAGGTCATACTTGAAAGTATCCCAAGAGAAAAGGAAAATGCTCGATTTTCTATCTTAGCCTATAATCCAGTTTTTGAAATTAAGTTTGAGAATGGAGTTCTTTATCAAAATGGTCAAGTGATTGATCGTGATCCCTTGGATTTCCTCTATGAGGTGACTCATAAGAGCCAGCACCATTCAGACCTACCTTTTGGTGGTGGAGCCATCGGCTTTGTTGGCTATGATATGATTTCTCTCTATGAAGAAATTGGCCAGCTTCCGGAGGATACGATTGGGACACCAGATATGCATTTCTTCGTATATGAGAGTTACATAGTTTTTGACCACAAGAAAGAAAAGATTCATATCATCGAGGATACTCTCTACAGTAATCGTAGCAATGATGAGCTAGAAGTTGCTTTAGATCAGGTTTTAGAGGAGTTGAAAATCCCTGCTCCAAATGAATTTGAAGATTTGGACCTTTCTCCACTTCAGTTTAGACCACATATTGCACCTCAGAAATTTGAAGAAATGGTAGAAACAGCGCGCGACTTGATTCGCAATGGAGATATGTTCCAATGCGTGCTCAGTCAGCGTTTCTCAGCAGAAGTAACTGGAAATCCTTTTGACTTTTACAGAAATCTCCGAGTGACCAATCCATCAAATTATCTCTACTTTTATGATTTTGGAAATTACCAAATTATCGGTGCCAGTCCAGAGAGCTTGGTTTCCGTCAAAAATGGCATTGTGACAACCAATCCAATTGCAGGTACGCGACCTAGAGGAGCTAATGACGAGGAAGATGTAGCACTTGCAAGTGATCTACTTTCTGATGAAAAGGAAACGGCAGAACACCGAATGTTGGTGGACTTGGGACGAAATGATATCGGTAGAATTGCTGAAACATCCAGTGTCCAAGTAACCAAGTATATGGAAGTGGAACTTTTCCGTTATGTCATGCATTTGACCAGCGTGGTTAAAGGACATTTATTACCAGAATTAACTGCCATGGATGCCTTGAAGGCGACACTTCCGGCAGGAACAGTATCGGGGGCACCAAAGATTCGGGCCATGAAACGCATCTATGAACTAGAAACAGAGAAGCGAGGCGTATACGCAGGAGCTATCGGTTACTTATCAGCAACTGGAGATATGGATTTTGCCATTGCTATTCGAACCATGATTCTTAAAAATAAAATAGCCTACGTACAGGCTGGTGCAGGAATTGTTTATGATTCCATCGCTCAGAACGAATACCAAGAAACAATTAACAAGGCTAAATCTATGACAAGAATGGGAGAACTAAGACCATGATCTTATTGATTGACAATTATGATTCATTTACCTATAACCTGGCTCAATACATTGGGAATTTCGCAGAAGTTCAGGTTTTGAGAAATGATGACCCACATCTTTATGAACATGCTGAAAAGGCAGATGGATTAGTTTTCTCTCCTGGCCCAGGTTGGCCAGCTGATGCTGGGAAGATGGAAGAAATGATTCGTGATTTTGCAGGCAAGAAACCGATTCTAGGGATTTGTTTGGGGCACCAGGCCATCGCAGAAGTCTTTGGTGGCAAGTTGGGCTTGGCTCCAAAAGTCATGCATGGCAAGCAGAGTCAGATTCGATTTGAGACTCCTTCCGTTCTCTATCAAGGAATCGAGGACAATCGTCCAGTCATGCGTTACCACAGTATTTTAATTGAAGAGATGCCAGAAGAGTTTGAAGTGACAGCTCGTTCGACAGATGACCAAGCTATTATGGGGATTCAACACAAAACTCTTCCGATTTATGGTTTGCAGTATCATCCAGAAAGTATTGGAACACCAGATGGCCTATCTTCTATTCAGAATTTTATCGAGAAAGTTGTAAAGTGAGGAAGACAAAATGAAAGAAATTATTGAAAAATTAGCCAACTTTGAAGATTTATCAAGTGTTGAAATGACAGATGTGATCGAACGCATCGTGACAGGGCGAGTGACAGAAGCACAAATCGCTTCACTTCTTTTAGCCCTCAAGATGAAGGGAGAAACACCTGAAGAAAGAACAGCCCTCGCTCAAGTCATGAGAGGACATGCTCAACACATTCCAACCAACATTCAAGATGCTATGGATAACTGCGGTACAGGTGGAGATAAGTCATTTAGCTTCAACATTTCTACAACTGCAGCCTTTGTCTTGGCAGGTGGTGGCATCCACATGGCCAAACATGGAAATCGTTCTATCTCTTCTAAATCTGGTTCAGCAGATGTCTTGCAAGCTTTGGGAATCAATATTGACCTTAAACCATCACAATTGGGTAAGGTATTTGACCAAACAGGAATCGTCTTTCTCTTTGCTAAAAACATGCACCCAGCCATGAAATACATTATGCCAGCTCGTTTGGAGTTGGGAATTCCAACCATCATGAATTTGACAGGTCCACTCATTCACCCAATGGTCTTGGAAACACAGCTTCTAGGAATTAGTCGTCCAGAACTTCTAGAAAGTACAGCTCAGGTTTTGAAAAACATGGGTCGCAAACGTGCTATCGTAGTAGCTGGTCCAGAAGGATTGGATGAAGCTGGTTTGAATGGTACTACCAGCATTGCCCTTCTTGAAAATGGTGAAATCACTTTGTCAACCTTTACTCCAGAAGATTTGGGAATGGAACGCATTGCCATTGAGGACATTCGTGGCGGAAATGCTCATGAGAATGCAGCCATCCTTGTCAGCGTTCTTAATAATGAACCAAGTCCATTCTTGGAAACAACCGTTTTAAATGCTGGTCTAGGATTCTACGCCAATGGTAAAGCAGACAGTATCAAGGACGGAGTTGAAATGGCACGCCAAGTGATTGCTAGTGGTAAGGCCCTTGAAAAACTCAGACTATTACAGGAGTATCAAAGATGAGTCAGGAATTTTTGTCACGTATCTTAGAGCAGAAGGCGCGTGAAGTTGAAAAGATGGAACGAGAGGAACTTCAGCCCTTGCGTGAAAGCTATCGCTTTGCTGAATATTTGAAAAACCATCAAGAACGTCTGCAAATTATTGCAGAGGTCAAGAAGGCGAGTCCAAGTATGGGTGATATCAATCTGGATGTGGATATAGTTCAACAGGCCCAGACTTACGAGGCTAACGGCGCTGTTATGATTTCTGTTCTGACAGACGAAGTTTTCTTCAAGGGGCATTTGGATTATCTTCGTGAGATTTCCAACCAAGTACAGATTCCGACGCTGAACAAGGACTTTATCATCGATGAAAAGCAAATCATCCGAGCTCGCAATTCAGGTGCGACAGTTATCTTGCTCATCGTAGCGGCTTTATCAGAAGAACGCCTCAAGGAACTGTATGACTATGCGACAGAGCTTGGTTTAGAAGTGTTGGTGGAAACTCATAATCTGGCTGAACTAGAAGCTGCTCACCGCCTTGGCGCTCAAATTATCGGTGTGAATAATCGTAATTTGACTACCTTTGAAGTTGACTTGCAGACTAGTGTAGACTTGGCCAAACACTTCAAGGACGATTGCTTGTACATTTCTGAATCTGCTATTTTTACAGAAGCAGATGCGAAACGAGTTGCACCCTACTTTAACGGAATTTTGGTAGGAAGAGCTCTCATGCAGGCAGAAAATGTAGCCCAGAGAATCAAGGAGTTGCAGATTGACAAAGGTTAAGATTTGTGGACTATCGACTAAAGGAGCGGTAGAAACAGCTGTGTCAGCTGGAGCAGACTACATCGGTTTTGTCTTCGCTCCTAGCAAAAGACAGGTGACCTTGGAACAAGCAGCAGAGCTAGCTAAGATTATTCCTACATATGTAAAAAAGGTTGGCGTATTTATTTCACCCAGTCGGTCAGAATTACTAGATGCGATTGAAAAGGTTGGTTTGGACTTGGTGCAGGTTCATGGTCAGGTGGCGGATGATTTGTTTGAGGATTTGCCTTGTGCCAGCATTCAGGCTGTGCAGGTGGATGGAGATGGTCACGTGCCCAATTCTCAGGCAGATTATCTCCTCTTTGATGCACCTGTGGCAGGAAGTGGCCGGACCTTTGACTGGTGGCAACTGGATACGACAGATCTAGCCCAGCCTTTCTTCATTGCAGGTGGGCTTAATGAGGATAATGTAGAAGAAGCTATTCAACACTTTACCCCCTTTGCAGTAGATGTTTCAAGTGGGGTAGAAACAGACGGACAAAAAGATCATGAAAAGATTAGAAGATTTATAGAGAGGGTAAAACATGGCATATCAAGAACCAAATAAAGAAGGATTTTACGGAAAATTCGGTGGACGTTTTGTTCCAGAAACATTGATGACAGCAGTATTGGAGTTGGAAGAAGCTTATCGTGAAAGTCAGGCAGATCCAAGTTTCCAAGAAGAGTTAAACCAACTTTTGCGCCAGTATGTAGGACGTGAAACACCTCTTTACTACGCAAAAAACTTGACCCAGCATATTGGTGGAGCCAAGATTTACCTCAAACGTGAAGACCTCAATCATACAGGTGCACATAAGATTAACAACGCCTTGGGACAAGTTCTTCTCGCTAAACGCATGGGCAAAAAGAAAATTATCGCTGAAACTGGTGCCGGTCAGCACGGTGTAGCAACTGCAACTGCTGCAGCCCTTTTCAACATGGAATGTACTATCTATATGGGTGAGGAAGATGTTAAACGCCAAGCCCTCAATGTCTTCCGAATGGAACTTTTGGGAGCCAAGGTGGAAGCTGTAACAGATGGTTCGCGCGTGCTCAAAGACGCGGTCAATGCAGCCCTTCGTTCATGGGTAGCCAACATCGATGATACCCACTATATCCTTGGTTCTGCCTTGGGGCCTCATCCTTTTCCAGAAATTGTGCGTGATTTCCAAAGTGTCATCGGTCGAGAGGCTAAACAACAGTACCGTGACTTGACAGGTCAAGATTTGCCAGATGCCCTAGTAGCTTGTGTTGGTGGAGGTTCTAATGCTATCGGTCTCTTCCATCCATTTGTGGAAGATGAATCTGTAGCTATGTATGGAGCTGAAGCGGCAGGACTTGGTGTGGATACAGAGCATCACGCAGCTACCTTGACCAAGGGTCGTCCAGGTGTTCTCCACGGTTCGCTCATGGATGTGCTCCAAGATGCCCATGGACAAATCTTAGAAGCCTTCTCTATCTCAGCAGGTTTGGACTACCCAGGTATCGGTCCAGAACATTCTCATTACCACGATATCAAGCGTGCGACCTATGTTCCTGTGACAGATGAGGAAGCCTTGGAAGGATTCCAACTCTTGTCTCGTGTGGAAGGGATTATCCCAGCTTTGGAGTCTAGTCACGCTATCGCCTTTGCGGTGAAATTAGCCAAAGAACTTGGTCCAGACAAGTCTATGATTGTCTGTCTATCAGGTCGCGGGGACAAGGATGTAGTTCAAGTCAAAGACCGTTTGGAAGCAGACGCAGCAAAGAAGGGAGAAGCTCATGCCTAAGACACTAACAGAAAAACTGAACGCTATCAAAGCAACTGGAAAGGGAATTTTTGTCCCCTATATTATGGCTGGAGACCATGAAAAAGGTTTGTCTGGTCTCGGTGATACAATTCACTTTTTAGAAGATTTGGGTGTTTCTGCCATTGAAGTGGGAGTTCCTTTCTCGGATCCGGTTGCAGATGGTCCTGTTATCGAAGAAGCAGGCTTGCGCAGTCTAGCTCGCGGAACCTCTACCCAGGCTCTAGTTGAAACCTTGAAAACCATTGAAACAGAAACCCCGCTTGTCATCATGACCTACTTTAACCCCCTCTTTCAGTACGGTGTGGAGAAATTGGTTAAAAATCTTGCTGATACAGCAGTCAAGGGCTTGATTATCCCAGACCTCCCTCATGAACATGCCAACTTTGTAGAGCCATATTTGGCGGATACAGACATTGCTTTAATTCCACTTGTCAGCTTGACGACAGGAATTGACCGTCAAAAGGAACTCATTGAAGGGGCAGAAGGATTTGTCTATGCCGTTGCTATCAATGGGGTAACAGGAAAATCAGGGAATTACCGAGATGATTTGGATAAGCACTTGGATCAACTTCATCAAGTGGCTGACATTCCAGTCTTGACAGGATTTGGTGTATCCACACAAGCTGATGTAGAACGCTTCAATGCTGTATCAGACGGTGTTATCGTTGGTTCCAAAATTGTTAAAGCTCTACATGAAGGTCAAGTGGCAGAAATTGCTGACTTTATCCGAGAAGCAGTAGCTTACCAAAAATAATCACACAAGTAGCAAGCAAGAGGAAGGGCACAAAAGGAAGTCTTTCCTTTTGCTTTAGTAGGAGAAAAGCTAGTATGCCGGTTGTGGAAGCAAATTGAATGAGAATCAGTATTTCGGTAAGACTAAAAACAAGGGCGCAAGAAGCCAGAAAGAGAAAATCACCTGCTCCTATACGGATATCGATAATATGAGCAATGATTCCAAGAATCAAGAAGAAAGCCATGATTAGATTCCAACTAGAGCAAGCCATTAGAAGCAGATGAAAGAAAATCCATACCAGTAAAGGATACTCCTGATGGCGAAAGTCGTAGATGCCCAAGGTCAGACCAGCGCTGATTAGGATGATTTGCCCCAAAGTTAGAAAATCCCAAGAAAAAGCTAAAAAGAGCAGTCCCGAGCACAACTCAAAGAGGGCATACCAGAAAGGATATCGTACCTTGCAATAGCGACAGCGAAAGCGATTGAATATCTGGGACACAATCGGAATCAAATCTAGTGGTCTCAAGCGAGTCTGACAAGAATCACAGTGACTAGCAGGAAAAACGATGGATTTCTCAGGGAAGCGATCGATGACTAAACCTAGAAAGGAAGCAAGAATCGTTCCAACAAGAAAAAAATAAAGATGAATCATACTTATTTATTCGGAAAAAATAAGAGAAAGAGTATAATAGTTGGATAAAGGAGAAATTTTAGGAGCAAATATGAAAATTCACTTTGAAAAAGGACTTCAGTTAGAAAATGCCCAACTCATTTGTCGCTGGTCTAATGCTTTGGGAGAAAGTTTCCAGAAGCAATGGATGGGTCCCAAAATTTCTTACCCCTTGATTGCCCAATCCTTGCAAAAGATGGAAGGGATTTTTTCCATTTTTGTTGGAGAAGAGTTTGTAGGCATCATCCAGAAAATCAAACTAGAAGATAAAAATCTTCATATTGGAAGATTTCTCATAGCTCCACAGAAGCAGGGAAAAGGAGTAGGTAGGAAAGCTTTCCAAGGCTTCGTTCAAGAAATGTTTGAAAATGAAGAAATAGAAAGTATTTCCCTAACGGTTTTTGAGTCAAATCAAAGAGCCAAAAATCTCTACCACAAAGAGGGATTTGAAATTGTTCAAACCATTGAAGTTCCAGAGCGAAAACAGATGATGAAAAAATCTAGATAAGAACTAAATTATACTAGAAACTGTCCCCTTACAATTTTTAATTCTCAAACTTGTTGCAGAGAAATTTTCTTGATAAAATAGATACATGACTAGATATAAAGCTATAATTTCTTATGATGGCTACGCTTTTGCCGGTTTTCAGCGGCAACCTCATGCGCGTAGTGTTCAGGAGGAAATTGAAAAAACTTTAACAAAATTAAATAACGGACAAGCTATTACCATTCATGGTGCTGGGCGAACGGACAGTGGCGTTCATGCTTTAGGACAGGTCATCCACTTTGATCTTCCCTATCAGATGGATGAGGAAAAACTTCGTTTTGCTCTTGATACCCAAAGTCCTGAAGATATCGATGTGATTTCGATTGAGATTGTGGCCGATGATTTTCATTGCCGTTATGCCAAGCACAGCAAGACCTACGAGTTTATCGTAGATAGAGGGCGTCCCAAAAATCCAATGCGTCGTCATTATGCGACTCACTATCCTTATCCACTCGATGTGGAGCGGATGCAGCTTGCTGTAAAAAAACTAGAGGGAACGCATGATTTTACTGGTTTTACAGCATCAGGGACTAGTGTGGAAGACAAGGTAAGAACGATCACGGAAGCTAGTCTTAGGGTTGATGAAACAGGGCAGTTTTTGACCTTTACCTTCTCAGGCAATGGTTTCCTCTATAAACAGATTCGAAATATGGTCGGAACCCTGCTTAAAATTGGTAACAACCGGATGTCGATTGAACAGATTGACCTCATCTTGGAGAAAAAAGATAGACAGTTGGCAGGTCCAACTGCAGCGCCTAATGGTTTGTATTTGAAGGAGATTCGTTATGAAGAATAATCGTATTTTAGCACTTTCAGGAAATGATATTTTTAGTGGTGGTGGATTAGCAGCTGACCTTGCCACCTATACCTTGAATGGTTTGCATGGATTTGTAGCCATGACCTGCTTGACTGCTTTGACAGAAAATGGTTTTGAAGTCTTTCCAACTGATGAAACTATTTTCCAACAACAGTTGGATAGCCTCAAGAGTGTAGACTTTGGAGGGATTAAGATTGGTCTCTTGCCGACAGTCGGTGTTGCTGAGAAAGCCTTGAATTTTATCAAGGAACGTGAAGGAGTTCCAGTAGTCTTGGACCCTGTATTGGTTTGTAAGGAAACGCACGACGTTGCAGTCAGTGAGCTCTGTCAAGAGTTGATTCGCTTTTTCCCTTATGTATCAGTGATTACTCCGAATCTTCCTGAGGCAGAGTTGCTTGCAGACCAAAAGATTGAAACCTTAGAAGATATGAAGGCTGTAGCCAAAAAACTACATGACTTGGGTGCGCCATCAGTGATTATCAAGGGTGGAAATCGCCTCAGTCAGGATAAGGCTGTGGATGTCTTTTATGACGGAGAAAATTACACAATTCTTGAAAATCCAGTCATCCAAGGACAAAATGCTGGTGCTGGATGTACCTTTGCATCAAGTATTGCCAGCCAGTTAGTCAAGGGAGAGGAACTCTTACCAGCAATTGAAAGTTCCAAAGCCTTTGTTTACCGAGCTATTGCCCAAGCAGATCAATATGGAGTGAGACAATATGAAGCAAACCAAAACAACTAAAATCGCCCTAGTATCCATCTTAGCAGCCAGTTCGGTCGTATTGGGGTATTTTATAAAAATCCCGACCCCAACCGGAATTTTTACACTTTTGGACGTTGGAGTCTTCTTCACAGCTTTTTACTTTGGTAGTCATGAAGGAGCCATTGTCGGAGGTTTAGCAGGATTTCTCATTGACCTTATTTCAGGTTATCCTCAGTGGATGTTTTTTAGCTTACTTAATCATGGTTTCCAAGGCTATTTCGCAGGTGTTAAAGGGAAATGGCAATGGCTAGGATTAGTCTTTGCGACTATTTTCATGGTAGCTGGCTATGCTCTAGCATCGGCTTGGATGAATGGTTGGGGAGCAGCCATACCAGAAATCATCCCAAATCTCTTGCAAAATATCGTTGGAATGACTTTAGGATTTCTTCTTTGTCATAGTGTAAAGAGATTCAGATAATCGTGAAAAAGGGAATCCTCTGCAGGAACTATTGAAAAAACTCTGATTATTTGCTAAAATGAAAGCTATGAAAACACTCTATGATGTGCAACAATTTCTCAAACAGTTTGGCATTATTGTCTATATGGGGAAACGTCTCTATGATATTGAGCTAATGAAGATTGAACTATCTCGAATTTATGATGCTGGCTTGATGGACAAGCTGGATTATTTAGAAGCGGAAGCTGTTCTTCGTAGAGAGCACAAACTAGAATTAGACTATTTAGAAAAAAATGGAGATTAAGTATTATGGTAACTTGGGTATTATGGGGACTTGTCGTAGCGATGTTGGCATGGATGGGATACAACTATCTTCGCATTCGTCGAGCAGCGAAAATCGTAGACAATGCAGAGTTTGAGTCTTTGATTCGTATAGGTCAGTTGATTGACTTGCGTGATCCAGCTGACTTCCACAGAAAACATATCCTCGGAGCTCGTAATATCCCTTCAAATCAATTGAAGACAAGTCTCGCAGCGCTTCGCAAGGATAAGCCTGTTCTTCTCTATGAAAATCAACGTGCGCAACGTGTCACAAATGCAGCGCTTTTCTTGAAAAAACAAGGTTTCTCAGAAATCTATATCCTTTCTTACGGATTGGATTCTTGGACAGGAAAGGTGAAATCTAATTAACAATGTGAAAAAAAACTTGTCACATATGTTTAATATAGATACCGATTTTTTATGGTATAATAATTTATATAAATTTTAAGGAGTTTTTATTATGCAAGAAAAGAAAAAAGCATCGCTTGTTTTAGGTATCCTATCTATCGTCCTTGGTTTGTTATCTCCAATCGTCGGTCTGATTTTGGGTATCATTGGATTAGTATTGGGGAATTCACACCAAAATCAATCTGGACTAAATTATAAAACAGAAAAAATTCTCAATATCGTAGGGATTGTTATTTCAGTCCTTAACTGGATTGCAGGAGTCATTTTGATGATGCACTAATCAGGATTCTAACAAAAAAAGCTTTATTTTTAAAGCTTTTTTGTTTTACCCATTTTTCGTTAAGTGGTTTTTAATCATTTCTAATTTTTTGATTAGGGATAGTCACAGAGTGGAAATACATGTTATCTAATAGATATAGCCAACACCTATGGTATAATGATTGCGTAATAAATTTAAGGTTTTTTTTGAAAATGCAAGAAAAGAAAAAAGCTTCACTTGTTTTGAGTATCCTATCTATCATATTTGCCTTCGGATTTCCAGTGTTCAGTATTATTTTTGGTGTTTTTGGTTTGGTCTTGACTAATTCATATCAAAAAGAGTCTGGACTATAAGACAGAAAAAATTCTCTCTATTTTAGGGATTGTTCTCTCTGTACTTTTCTGTATTCTAGTTATCTCGCAACTTTCGGGAATTCATTAAAACAAAAAAGCTTTATTTTTAAAGCTTTTTTTGTTTTGTCATCTTTTCTCTAAGTAGTTTTTAATGATTTTCAATTCCTCTTGATTCAAGTGTCGATATTGACCTTCTGCTAGCTCTGAATCTAATGTAAAGTCCCCGAACTGAACTCGTTTGAGGGCGGTGACCTTGACACCGACTGAGAGGAACATTTTCTTGACCTGATGAAATTTTCCTTCAGAGATGGTGATGGTGGCTCGGCTGAGGCTAGGACTTGAAGATAGAATCTCAAGCAGAGCAGGTTTACAAATAGTTCCATCAAGAAAGACAATCCCGTTTTTGAATTGCTGGATGTGATTTGGTGTGAGCAAGCCGTTCACCTCAACTTGGTAAGTTTTATCCACATGATACTGAGGGTGGAGGAGTTGAAAACCTAGAGGGCCATTATCTGTTAGGAGGAGTAGCCCTGTCGTATCTCTATCCAATCGACCAATTGCGTATAGCTGATTCGACTGGAGATGTTGAGGAAGTAGATCCATAACTGTTGGGAGCTTCTTGTCTTTGCTTGCTGTCACGACACCATTTGGTTTGTGAAGCATGAGGTAAGTATGTTCATATCCTTGGATTTTTCTATCTTTGAAAATCAACTCTTGCAACCCTGTATCAACATTCTGTGCAAGGGAAGTAGCAGGGAGTCCATCAACTAAGATTTCTTTTTTGAGAAGAGCTTGTTTCATTGTTTTTCGACTAATTTTTTCTTGGGCTAATAATTTATCTAAACGCATACCAGCCTATCTTATCACAAGTCGATATTTTTGAAAAGAAAAGAGAAGAAATGAATTTTCCTTTGAAAACATTTACACTTACTTGAGTTATGCCATTTGCTTAAAATTGTGGTATAATCGTTCAGTTAGAAAATAAATTTGAAATAAATAGAGGAAATCATGACAAAATTAAGAGAAGATATCCGTAATATCGCGATTATCGCCCACGTCGACCACGGGAAAACAACCCTCGTTGACGAATTGTTGAAACAATCTGAAACTCTTGACGCACGTACAGAATTGGCTGAGCGTGCAATGGACTCAAACGATATCGAGAAAGAGCGTGGAATCACCATCCTTGCTAAAAATACAGCCGTTGCTTACAACGGAACTCGTATTAACATCATGGACACACCAGGACACGCGGACTTCGGTGGAGAAGTTGAGCGTATCATGAAAATGGTTGACGGTGTTGTTTTGGTCGTAGATGCTTACGAAGGAACTATGCCACAGACTCGTTTCGTATTGAAAAAAGCCTTGGAACAAGACCTTGTGCCGATCGTTGTAGTTAATAAAATCGATAAGCCATCAGCTCGTCCAGCAGAAGTAGTAGATGAAGTCTTGGAACTCTTCATCGAGCTTGGTGCGGATGATGACCAACTTGACTTCCCAGTCGTTTATGCGTCAGCGATCAACGGAACTTCTTCATTGTCAGATGATCCAGCAGATCAAGAAAAGACTATGGCGCCAATCTTTGACACCATTATTGACCACATCCCAGCTCCAGTTGATAACTCAGATGAGCCACTTCAATTCCAAGTGTCACTTCTTGACTACAATGACTTCGTAGGTCGTATCGGTATTGGACGTATCTTCCGTGGTAGTGTCAAGGTTGGGGACCAAGTTACCCTTTCTAAATTAGACGGAACAACGAAGAACTTCCGGGTTACAAAACTCTTTGGTTTCTTTGGTTTGGAACGTCGTGAAATTCAAGAAGCTAAAGCTGGTGACTTGATTGCCGTATCAGGTATGGAAGATATCTTCGTTGGTGAAACCATCACTCCTACGGACGCAGTTGAAGCTCTTCCAGTTCTTCACATCGATGAACCAACACTTCAAATGACCTTCTTGGTTAACAACTCACCATTTGCTGGTCGCGAGGGTAAATGGGTTACTTCACGTAAGGTTGAAGAGCGTCTTCAAGCAGAATTGCAAACAGACGTTTCTCTTCGTGTAGACCCAACGGACTCACCAGATAAATGGACCGTTTCAGGACGTGGGGAATTGCACTTGTCAATCCTTATCGAGACTATGCGTCGTGAAGGATATGAGCTTCAAGTTTCTCGTCCAGAAGTTATCATCAAAGAAATCGATGGTGTTAAATGCGAGCCGTTTGAACGCGTGCAAATCGATACACCAGAAGAATACCAAGGATCTGTTATCCAAAGCCTTTCTGAACGTAAGGGTGAAATGTTGGATATGATCTCAACTGGTAACGGTCAAACTCGTTTGGTCTTCCTAGTTCCTGCGCGTGGTTTGATTGGATACTCAACTGAGTTCTTGTCAATGACTCGTGGTTACGGGATCATGAACCATACCTTTGACCAATACTTGCCATTGATTCCAGGTGAAATTGGCGGACGTCACCGTGGTGCCCTCGTTTCTATCGATACTGGTAAGGCAACAACATACTCAATCATGTCTATCGAAGAACGTGGAACAATCTTTGTCAACCCAGGTACTGAGGTTTATGAAGGAATGATTATCGGTGAAAACTCTCGTGAAAATGACTTGACTGTTAACATCACGAAAGCGAAACAAATGACCAACGTTCGTTCAGCTACTAAAGACCAAACTGCGGTTATCAAGACTCCTCGTATCTTGACGCTTGAAGAATCACTCGAGTTCTTGAACGATGATGAATACATGGAAGTAACACCTGAATCAATCCGTTTGCGTAAACAAATCCTCAACAAGGCAGAACGCGAAAAAGCAAATAAAAAGAAAAAATCAGCTGAATAAGAGCTAGAAAGAGCAGAAAATGGTCTATTTAATCATAGGGATTTTATTACTCTTACTTTATATCTTTGCGACTCCCCAAAGTATCAAGGGAACCGTCAATGTTGTTACTCTGGTTTTTGGACTAGTTGCCCTCTTGATCTTGTTGATGCTGTCGGCTCTACAAATCTTCCAACTTCCAGCAGAAATTTTTATTACATTGGGGATGCTAGCTCTTACCTACTTTAGTTTGAGAGATATCAGTCTCATGTCTATTCGAAAGAAGCGAGAAAATTAAATCTATTAATAACAAAAAAACTTCTATTAGCAACTGAGTTGCCGATAGAAGTTTTTATTTGTTACTGTTATTGTCAGAATAACGGTTGTAGAAATCTACTTTTATCTGGATAAAGTGTTCTAATTCACGGAAGAGTTGCAAGAGAGTCGCCCGTGTTTCAAACTCTTCTCTTGTTTTAGGGAGGCTTCGATTGCGAAATACCTGTAGGTAGCTCTCGATATCATTCAATAAATCGTAGGCTGAATTAGTTTGACTCAGTTGACTAGCTGTCTTTGAAAAGAGCTGTGCGACAATAAGGCTCTCACTTGCGGCTAGTTGGCAAGTATTAATCTGTTGTGCCATATTTCTCAAGATACGAGTTTGCCTTTGTCGCATCTCAAAGTAGTGAATATGATAATCTGTCTGATGAAAGAGATGGTCAGAGTGGTCGAGGTAAACCAGCTTAAGCGCCTCCTCGAGCAGCTGGTCAAGTTCATTTACGAGTTGTGCTTGATTACGACCGTCTCCTCTTTTTAGATAGTAAGCTAGGCGTAGAAGGACATTTCTGAGTTTATCTTCAACAAGAATATGATAGCGTTGGATTTCTTTTTCACGCGAAGACATATAGAGATTGACCAGCAGTGCAAAGCCAGTACCGATTAGAAATAGTAGTAGTTCGTTCACTAAAAGTTCTGGTGAGGTTGATTGCTGGATTAAGAGATGGCTGACCAAGACGCTACTAGGGGTAATCCCAATTTCCCAACCTAGTTTATAGGCCAGGGGAACATAGATTGCTAAGTACAGTCCAAAACTCCATATGTGATATCCAGTCAGTTGGAATGCTATGACACCAACCAGTAGTGCAAGGAGAGTTGAGAAAAGGCGATTTCGAGCTAGTTTGATAGTGCTTCTTCGAGTGTTTGAAAGGCTCAAAATAGCAATGATACCAGCTGATACAGCAGATGATAAATCAAAAAAGTAGGCTAGCAAACAAGCGAAACAGGTTGCTAGGACTAATTTCAAAGTACGTTGTGTGATAGACATAAAACACTTTCCTAATGAATAATCGTTACACTATTAATTATAAAAGGAATTTGAAATAGGTCAAGATTTCTGACTTGCATATTCTGCGACTGCGGTAAAGAGGACATCTGTCGAAGAGTTGAGGGCAGTTTCGCAAGAGTCTTGGACAACACCAATGACAAATCCGACGGCAACAACTTGCATGGCAATATCGTTGCTAATACCAAAAAGACTGCAGGCAACAGGGATGAGTAGAAGAGAACCGCCAGCAATTCCAGATGCTCCGCAGGCAGAGATAGCTGCGACAATACTGAGCACAAAAGCAGTTGCAAAATCAACTGAAATTCCTAAAGTATTAACAGCGGCTAAGGTCAAAACGTTAATGGTAACTGCCGCACCAGCCATATTAATGGTTGAACCTAGTGGAATAGAAACTGTATAAGTATCTGGATTAAGACCAAGATCTTCACAGAGTTTCATATTAACAGGGATATTCGCAGCAGAGCTACGAGTGAAGAATGCTGTAACACCGCTGACACGTAGACATTTCAACACTAGTGGATAGGGATTTCTCTTCATGAATAGAAAGGCAATCAGTGGATTGATGACTAGAGCCACTATAAACATAGTTGCAATTAAAAGTCCCAGTAAAATACCATAGTTTGTTAGGCTAGCAATTCCCTGATCCGAAATAGTTTGAAAGACTAATCCGAGGATACCAAAAGGTGCTAAATTAATAATCCAGCCAACAATCTTAGAAACAACATCCGACATGGTTTTCAAAAGATCTTTGCTGTGACTACTAGCCTCTCTCATAGCAATTCCAAAGACAATAGCCCAAGATAGGATACCGATGTAATTAGCTTGGATGATAGCGTTTAGAGGATTGTCAACCAATTTTAATAGAAGATTGCTCAGAACCTGCCCAATACCGTCTGGTGAAGTCACTTCAGTTGTTGTGGCAGTTGTTAAGCTAATCTGAATAGGAAAGAGAAAGCTCATGAAAACTGCTACAAGGGCGGCAGCAAAAGTTCCGAGTAAATAGAGTAAAATAACTGTTCTTATATTTGTAGTCTTTCCTTTTTGGTGCTGAGACAGGGCGTTAGCTACAAGGAAAAAGACTAGAATGGGTGCGATGGCTTTAAGGCCACCAACAAAAAGATTGCCTAGGAGTCCGATTCCTGAAAATTGAGGAAAAAGTATTCCAAATAAAGCTCCAAGAAGCATTCCAATCAGGATACGTTTGATAAGGCTTGTCTTGTTCCAGGCACGAATAATTCTTCTCATACAGATTCTCCTTCTTGAGTAATAGTTACGATTATAGTATAAATATACTTCAAAAGCAAGCGGAATATAAATTTTATATAACAAAAATGCATATTTATAAAAAATTCGGACTGTGCCGATTTATGATATAATAGTAGAAAGGAGTTTTACATGCAAGAATTTTTTAAAAGTTATTTTGATAAGCTAGATTTAACCTCAGTATTTGAGAATCTCTTGACCAAAGTGATTTCTCTTTTAATTTTATTTGTACTATTTTATATTGCTAAAAAGCTACTTCATGCGGCTGTAAAGAAAATAGTGAAACCATCGCTAAAATTTTCAAATCGGGACGCGGGAAGACAGAAGACAATTTCGCGTTTGCTTGAAAATGTCTTTAATTACATTCTCTATTTCTTCTTAGTCTACTGCATTTTATCTATCCTAGGACTGCCTGTATCCAGTTTACTAGCTGGTGCTGGGATTGCTGGGGTTGCAATTGGTATGGGGGCGCAGGGCTTCTTATCAGATGTTATCAATGGTTTCTTTATTCTCTTTGAACGCCAGTTGGATGTAGGAGATGAAGTTGTTTTGACAAACGGTCCCATTACTGTATCGGGAAAAGTAGTTAGTGTCGGCATTCGAACCACTCAACTAAGAGGTGAAGACCAGGCTCTCCACTTTGTTCCCAACCGTAATATCACTGTGGTTAGCAATTTTTCAAGAGAAGAAGAGAACTGAAATTTTACTTGATTTATGGTACAATAGAGGGAGTTTGACAGAGGAGAAATGATGGTTTTAGATAAACAATTAGGAAATGGTTGTACCTGGATAAATCTTGATATCGAAAAAATTAAAAATCTTGGAGATTTATCTGAAATCTATGGTTTGGATAAGGAAACCATCGAATATGCTCTGGATAGAAATGAACGAGCCCACATGGACTATAACCGTGAAAATGGGACTGTAACTTTTATCTACAATGTTCTGGATCTTGAGAAGGACAAGGAATACTATGAAGCCATTCCTATGACCTTTATCGTTGAAAAACAACGAATGATTACGATCAGTAACCATAAGAACGCTTATGTGATTGAACGTATGCTGACTTATCTTAAAACTCATGAAACGATTTCAATCTACAAGTTTCTCTTTGCCAGCTTAGAGCTTATCAGTAACGCTTATTATCCTGTCATCGAAGAAATGGATAAAAGTAAGGACGAAATTAGTGCCTTGCTACGTCAAACCACGACAAAGAAAAATCTCTTTGCTCTCTCTGATTTGGAGACTGGTATGGTTTACTTGACAGCTGCGGCAAAACAAAATCGACTTCTATTGGAACATATCCAAGGTCATGCTCTTTATCGGAGATTTAACGATGTCGAACGAGAGCAGTTTGATGATGCCATGATTGAAGCCCATCAGTTGGTGTCTATGACAGATTTGATTTCTCAAGTCTTACAACAACTCTCTGCTTCTTACAACAACATCCTAAACAATAACCTGAATGATAGTTTGACAATTTTGACTATTATCTCCGTCTTACTAGCAGTACTTGCGGTTATTACAGGTTTCTTCGGGATGAATGTTCCTCTACCATTTACAGAAGAGCCAAATGCTTGGATTTATATCTTAATGGCTAGCTTGATTTTATGGGCAGCCTTATCTCAATGGCTGAAGAAAATTACTAGGAAATAAAAGAGAAGGAGCCAGAATGGCGATTGAACATTACATGCCAGACTTTGCTGTAGAAGCAGTATATGATTTGACAGTCCAAAGCCTGAAAGACCAAGGGATCAAAGCTGTTTTGGTCGATTTGGATAATACCCTCATTGCTTGGAATAACCCTAATGGGACTCCAGAAATGAAGCAGTGGTTACATGACCTTCGTGATGCTGGTATTCGTATCATCGTAGTGTCCAATAACTCTAAAAAACGCGTTCAACGGGCAGTTGAAAAATTTGGAATTGACTATGTTTATTGGGCTTTGAAGCCTTTTACTTTCGGGATTGACCGTGCCATGAAGGAATTCCACTTTGAGAAAAACGAAGTAGTCATGGTTGGAGATCAGCTCATGACGGATATTCGAGCAGCTCACCGTGCAGGGATTCGTTCGATTTTGGTCAAACCCTTGGTCCAGCATGATTCTATCAAAACGCAAATCAACCGTGCTCGTGAGCGCCGTGTCATGAAACAAATCACTGAAAAGTACGGGCCTATCACATATAAAAAAGGAATCTAACTATGGAAGAAATTCTCTGTATTGGTTGTGGAGCAACCATTCAGACGGAAGATAAGACTGGTCTTGGATTTACACCTCAGTCAGCACTTGAAAAAGGTTTGGAGACTGGAGAGGTTTATTGCCAACGTTGTTTCCGTCTTCGTCATTATAATGAAATCACAGATGTGCAGCTGACGGATGATGATTTCTTAAAACTTTTGCACGAGGTGGGAGATAGTGATGCCTTGGTGGTTAACGTTATTGATATCTTTGACTTCAATGGATCAGTTATCCCAGGATTACCACGCTTTGTATCAGGTAATGATGTGCTCTTAGTCGGAAATAAAAAAGATATCCTACCTAAGTCAGTAAAGGCTGGGAAGATTAGCCAATGGCTGATGGAACGTGCCCACGAAGAAGGTCTGCGTCCTGTGGACGTTGTTCTGACTTCAGCTCAAAATAAGCATGCTATCAAGGAAGTCATTGAAAAAATCGAGCATTACCGTAAAGGACGCGATGTCTATGTAGTTGGGGTGACTAATGTCGGTAAATCAACTCTTATCAACGCCATTATCCAGGAAATTACGGGTGACCAGAACGTCATCACAACTTCACGCTTCCCAGGGACAACTCTAGATAAGATCGAGATTCCGCTTGATGACGGTTCTTATATCTACGATACGCCGGGGATTATCCATCGTCATCAGATGGCTCACTACTTGACAGCTAAAAATCTCAAGTATGTCAGTCCTAAAAAGGAAATCAAACCTAAAACCTATCAGCTCAATCCGGAGCAAACTCTATTTTTAGGGGGCTTGGGACGCTTTGACTTCATCGCAGGAGAAAAGCAAGGTTTCACAGCTTTCTTTGACAATGAACTCAAACTTCATCGTACCAAGCTTGAAGGGGCCAGTGACTTTTACGATAAGCACCTGGGAACCCTCCTTACACCACCAAATAGCAAGGAAAAAGAAGATTTTCCAAAACTAGTCCAACATGTCTTTACTATCAAGGATAAGACAGACCTCGTTATCTCAGGACTAGGCTGGATCCGTGTAACAGGAACTGCAAAAGTAGCCGTCTGGGCCCCAGAAGGCGTCGCAGTCGTCACACGAAAAGCAATTATTTAAACACAGAAAGGAAAGAGTTATCTTTATAAAGGCGAGCATTGCGAGCCCATAACGAATACTTTTCGCCGTGGTGGCAGTTGGTACAAGAAATTGTACCAACAACGGAAAATCTGAGACCTTAGGCTCAGATTTTAGTCATGAAAGTCCGAAGGACTTTGCTGACGTCCGTCACCACTTCAGAAAAGTATAAAAACTCTTTTAAAGAAAATATGTCATTAACATCGAAACAACGTGCCTTCCTCAACAGCCAGGCACACACCCTCAAACCCATCATCCAAATCGGGAAAAATGGACTTAACGACCAAATCAAAACCAGCGTTCGTCAAGCGCTTGATGCCCGCGAATTGATCAAGGTTACTCTCTTACAAAACACAGATGAAAACATCCACGAAGTAGCTGAAATCTTGGAAGAAGAAATCGGTGTAGACACAGTTCAAAAAATCGGACGCATCTTGATTTTGTATAAACAATCAAGCAAGAAAGAAAATCGCAAGATTTCTAAAAAAATTAAAGAAATCTAAGCATGACGCTCCAAAAACTGTTTTTACAGAAGAATAAAGGAGATTAGCCTATGGCAATCGAACTATTAACTCCCTTTACCAAAGTGGAGTTAGAGCCAGAAATCAAGGATAAAAAACGCAAGCAAGTTGGAATTTTGGGTGGAAATTTCAACCCTGTTCACAACGCCCACCTTATCGTGGCGGACCAAGTACGCCAGCAGTTGGGATTGGATCAGGTTCTGCTCATGCCTGAGTATCAACCGCCTCACGTAGACAAAAAGGAAACCATTCCTGAGCACCATCGTCTCAAAATGCTTGAATTGGCTATCGAAGGAATCGAAGGTTTAGCTATTGAGACAATTGAGCTGGAGCGCAAGGGTATTTCCTACACCTACGACACCATGAAGCTTCTAACAGAGAAGAATCCAGACACAGATTACTATTTCATTATCGGTGCCGATATGGTAGACTATTTGCCTAAGTGGTATAGAATTGATGAGTTGGTGGAACTAGTTCAGTTTGTGGGAGTTCAGCGACCACGTTACAAAGCAGGGACTTCTTATCCAGTTATCTGGGTGGATGTGCCCCTCATGGATATTTCATCTAGTATGGTGCGTGACTTTTTCGCTCAAGGACGAACACCCAACTTTCTCTTGCCTAAGCCAGTGCTAGACTATATCGAGAAAGAAGGACTTTACTGATGGCATACCAAGACTATATCAACTGTTCCCGTGAAGAATTGTTGGAAAAGATGGCAGAGCTTCTACCCGAGAAGCGGTTGACCCATTGTCTGGGTGTGGAGCGTGCAGCCATTGAGCTTGCAGAACGATTTGGAGTTGATGCTGAGAAAGCAGGTCTAGCAGGTCTTCTTCATGACTATGCTAAAAAACTATCAGATCAAGAGTTTCTAGACTTGATTGACCGATATCAACTAGATCCAGACCTCAAAAACTGGGGTAATAATGTTTGGCATGGTATGGTCGGAATTTACAAGATTCGAGAAGATTTGAACTTGCAAGACTCTGAAATTTTGCGCGCAATAGAAATCCATACAGTCGGGGCTGATCAGATGACGGAGCTTGACAAGGTTATCTATGTCGCAGACTATATCGAGCGCAATCGTGCTTTTCCAGGTGTGGACCAGGCACGTGAGATTGCTGAACTATCACTAAATAAGGCGGTAGCTTACGAGACAGCTCATACCGTGGAGCATTTAGCTCATCAGGGATTTCCCATCTATCCCCAAACCCTTGAAACCTATAACGCCTATGTGCACTATTTGAAAGAGGACTAAATGAACGAAAAAGAATTACTAGAACTAGTCGTGAAAGCGGCTGATGAGAAACGTGCCGAGGATATCCTCGCACTTGATGTACAAGATTTGACTAGTGTGACAGACTATTTTGTTATCACTAGCTCTATGAATAGCCGTCAGTTGGATGCTATCGCTGAAAATATCCGTGAAAAAGTAGCGGAAGCAGGCTTTAAAGGCAGCCATGTCGAAGGTGATGCAGCTGGAGGTTGGGTGCTACTAGACCTCGGTGATGTTGTAGTGCATATCTTCTCAGAAGAAATGCGTGCCCACTATAATCTAGAAAAACTCTGGCATGAGGCTGCCTCTGTAGACCTCTCAGAAACTTTATAGTCTTTTCCTTTATCTTTTATTACGGCGTTAACTCATTTTGCCTAACTTTAGTTATGCCTGCAATTCGTTGCCTAGTACTAAAAGCAAACGAAAAGACTATAGCGTTACAATTGAACTCAGTTGCAGTCAACTGGGTTTTATTTGCTTATTTTAGAAAAATTGATTGAAAGGTAAGAGTGTCGTGTTTTGTTCATCTTGAAACTGAACACGAGCTAAAAGCTGCGAGAAGAAGATAAACTTTCTTTGTATCTGACGATACAGCAGAAAGTTTCTTATTTTCTCCTTGCTTTTAACGCTCTTTGTATCTTAATTATGGCTACTTATGAAACTTTTGCGGCTGTTTACGATGCAGTTATGGATGATAGTTTATATGACAAATGGACGGACTTTTCCCTCCGTCATCTGCCTAAGACTAAGGAGAGAAAGAGACTCTTGGAATTGGCTTGTGGGACAGGGATCCAGTCTGTGCGCTTTTCTCAAGCTGGCTTTGATGTGACTGGGCTTGATTTGAGTGCGGATATGTTGAAGATTGCTGAGAAGAGAGCGGCTTCAGCCAAGCAAAAGATTGATTTTATTGAAGGCAATATGCTGGATTTGTCCAAGGCGGGGAAATACGATTTTGTGACTTGCTACTCGGACTCAATCTGTTACATGCAGGATGAGGTTGAAGTCGGGGATGTCTTTAAAGAAGTCTATAATGCCCTCAATGAAGATGGGGTCTTCATCTTTGATGTGCATTCGACCTACCAGACAGATGAAGTCTTCCCAGGTTATTCTTATCATGAAAATGCGGAAGATTTTGCCATGCTCTGGGATACCTATGAGGATGCAGCACCACATTCTATCGTGCATGAGTTGACTTTCTTTGTTAAGGAAGCAGACGGTTCCTTTAGTCGTCATGATGAAGTCCATGAAGAGCGTACTTATGAGGTCTTGACTTATGATATTTTACTAGAACAGGCTGGATTCAAATCCTTCAAACTCTTTGCGGACTTTGAAGACAAGGAACCAACAGAAACTAGCACTCGTTGGTTTTTCGTCGCGCAGAAATAGGAGAATATCATGACCATTACAGGTATTATAGCGGAGTTCAATCCTTTTCATAATGGACACAAATACCTGCTGGAACAGGCTAAAGGGTTGAAAGTTGTGACCATGTCTGGGAATTTCATGCAACGAGGCGAGCCGGCTATCGTTGACAAGTGGATACGAGCCCAGATGGCGCTGGAAAATGGTGCTGATTTGGTCGTAGAATTACCCTTTTTAGTCAGTGTACAAGCAGCGGATTTCTTTGGTCAAGGTTCAGTAGATATCTTGGCTCGTTTGGGGATTGATACCCTTGCCTTTGGGACTGAAGAAGTTCTGGATTACCAGAAAATTGCTGATTTATACGCAGAACGTGGTCAAGAGATGGAATTCTTCATGGAAAACTTACCTGATTCTCTTTCTTACCCTCAGAAAACCCAAGCTATGTGGAAGGAGTTTGCAGGTCTTGATTTTTCTGGAGATACGCCCAATCATGTCCTTGCACTAGCATATGCTAAGGCGGTAGCAGGGCGAAAGATCAAACTGCATCCAATTCAACGTCAGGGAGCGGGTTACCATTCTGTGGACAAGGATGTTGACTTTGCATCTGCAACAGCCCTCCGTCAGCATCAAACAGATCAGAATTTTCTAGAGCGTTTTATGCCTTCTGTTGAACTTTTTGAAAATGCTAGTAAGGTGAGTTGGGAAGATTATTTTTCACTCTTACGCTATCAAATCTTGTCAAATCCTGACCTAACTAACATTTATCAGGTCAATCAAGAAATGGCGGTGCGCATCAAGGATGCTATCAAGACAGCTCAGTCTGTGGAAGAATTAGTCGAGATAGTTGCTACCAAACGCTACACCAAAGCGCGTGTGCGACGCCTCTTGACCTATATCTTGGTACAAGCTAGAGAAAGTGACCTGCCAGAAGCCATTCATGTCCTTGGTTTTACCGAAAAAGGAAGACAACACCTTAAAACTCTTAAGGAGCAGGTTAATCTAGTTAGCCGAATCGGTAAAGAACCCTGGGATGCTATGACTCAAAAGGCAGACCAGATTTATCAACTGGGACACCCTAGTGTCGTAGAACAAAATTTTGGCAGAGTGCCAATCAGAATCGAATCGAACTAAGTCTACTGAAAGGTAGGCTTTTTTTAGTTTTTTTCGAATAACTAGATAGAAATGAAAAAATCTTGTACAAGTTCCTGACAATTTTTTTCTTTTCGTGTATAATAGTGGAAAAGAGGTAAAACGAGGTATGGTTATGGAAGCAGTTCTTTATTCAACATTCCGAAATCATTTAAAAGACTACATGAAGAAGGTAAACGATGAGTTTGAACCTTTGACGGTGGTCAATAAAAATCCAGATGAAGATATTGTAGTCCTATCAAAGAGCGAGTGGGATAGTATTCAAGAAACTTTGAGGATTGCTCAGAATAAGGAACTTTCTGATAAGGTCTTGCGAGGAATGTCCCAAGTTCGTGCAGGACGCACGCAGGTTCATGTGATTGAGGAGTGATGAATGCTACTCAAGTTTACAGAAGATGCCTGGGCGGATTATTGCTACTGGCAAACTCAGGACAAGAAAACATTAAAAAGAATCAACAAACTAATCAAGGATATTCAACGTGATCCATTTACAGGAATTGGGAAACCAGAGCCACTCAAATACGATTACCAAGGAGCCTGGTCACGTCGCGTTGACGCTGAAAATCGCTTGATTTACATGATGGATGGAGATAGCATCGCTTTCTTATCCTTTAAAGATCATTACTAAGTCTACTGTGAGGTGGACTTTTTTCTTATTTTTTGCAAAAAAAAATTCTTTTATAAAATAGTTAGGTTTAAGAAGCTTATTTTACTAAGGAAAATGAAGATATTGCTCCTAAAAATAACTAAAACAACTTCCATTTAAGGTTTGTTAAAAATATTTTTTTGTGGTAAAATGTATAAGAATGCATGTCATTCGGATAAACAAATAAATTGAGGTAAAAACATGGAAATTATGGCGATTGTTATAGTTGTTTTTGCCGTCATCATTGGTTTAGTCATTGGATATGTCAGCATCTCAGTCAAGATGAAATCATCACAAGAGGCTGCAGAGTTGATGCTTTTAAATGCTGAACAAGAAGCAACTAATTTACGAGGACAAGCTGAGCGCGAAGCGGATTTATTAATCAATGAAGCTAAAAGCGAAAGCAAATCCCTTAAAAAAGAAGCACTATTGGAGGCTAAAGAAGAAGCCAGAAAATACCGCGAAGAAGTGGACGCTGAATTTAAGTCGGAGCGTCAAGAACTCAAGCAAATCGAAAGTCGTTTGACGGAGAGAGCTACGAGCCTTGACCGTAAAGACGATAATTTGACGAACAAAGAAAAAACACTTGAACAAAAAGAACAAAGTATTTCTGATAGAGCAAAAAACCTTGATGCACGTGAAGAGCAACTAGAGGAAATTGAAAAGCAAAAGCAAGCTGAACTTGAGCGTGTCGGAAGTCTGACTCAGTCGGAGGCGAAAGATATTATCTTAGCCCAAACAGAAGAAGACTTGACTAAGGAAATTGCTAGCCGCATTCGTGAGGCAGAGCAAGAAGTCAAGGAACGTTCAGATAAGCTTGCTAAGGATATCTTGTCCCAAGCCATGCAGAGAATTGCTGGTGAGTATGTAGCTGAGTCTACAAACTCAACCGTTCATCTGCCTGATGATACTATGAAAGGTCGTATCATTGGTCGTGAAGGTCGCAATATCCGTACTTTTGAAAGTTTGACAGGGGTTGATGTCATCATTGATGATACGCCAGAAGTGGTAACCTTGTCAGGTTTTGATCCTATCCGCCGTGAGATTGCCCGTATGACGATGGAAACCTTACTTAAGGATGGACGTATTCACCCAGCTCGTATCGAAGAGTTGGTTGAGAAAAACCGTCAAGAAATTGATAACCGTATTCGTGAATATGGTGAAGCTGCAGCCTACGAAATTGGGGCGCCGAACCTTCACCCTGACTTGATGAAGATCATGGGTCGCTTACAGTTCCGTACTTCATACGGACAAAATGTCTTGCGACACTCAATCGAAGTGGCTAAGTTAGCTGGTATCATGGCTAGCGAACTTGGTGAAAATGCGGCTCTTGCCCGTCGTGCAGGATTCCTTCACGATATTGGTAAAGCCATTGACCGTGAGGTAGAAGGCAGCCACGTTGAGATTGGTACAGAATTGGCTCGCAAGTATAAGGAACACCCAGTTGTGATCAATACTATTGCTAGCCACCACGGAGATGTAGAACCTGAGAGTGTGATTGCAGTTATCGTTGCTGCAGCGGATGCCTTAAGTGCAGCCCGTCCAGGAGCTCGTAGCGAATCGCTTGAAAGCTACATCAAACGTCTCCATGATTTAGAGGAAATCGCGAATAGCTTTGAAGGTGTTCAAAATAGCTTTGCCCTTCAAGCAGGTCGTGAAATCCGCATCATGGTAAACCCAGGTCAAATCAAGGACGACAAGGTCACAATCTTGGCTCACAAAGTTCGTGAGAAAATTGAAAGTAATCTCGATTACCCAGGAAATATCAAGGTAACCGTGATTCGTGAACTTCGTGCAGTTGATTATGCAAAATAAATAAGAAAGAGCAGTTGAAAAATTACTGCTTTTTTGTTACACTAGATAGAAAGATTGTAGTAAGCAGAAATGCCTTCACAAAGATAATTCTGATGAATTTTCGAGTCATTTCACAAACTATCCAAAGGAGACATCATGGCAGACCGTGGCTTACTAATCGTTTTTTCAGGTCCTTCTGGAGTTGGAAAAGGAACGGTTAGACGAGAAATTTTTGAGAGTTCTGAAAATCAATTCCAATATTCTGTATCTATGACAACACGGGCTCAACGTCCAGGTGAAGTAGACGGTGTTGATTATTTCTTCCGTACACGCGAAGAATTTGAAGAGTTGATTCGTCAAGGACAAATGTTAGAGTATGCAGAGTATGTAGGCAACTACTACGGAACTCCTCTGACCTATGTCAATGAAACCCTTGATAAGGGAATCGACGTCTTCCTTGAAATTGAAGTACAAGGGGCTCTCCAGGTCAAGAAAAAAGTTCCAGATGCAGTCTTTATCTTTTTGACACCACCAGATTTGGAAGAATTGCAAGATCGTCTCGTAGGCCGTGGTACAGATAGCGCAGAAGTGATTGCCCAACGTATCGAAAAAGCTAAAGAAGAAATTGCTTTGATGCGTGAGTATGACTATGCTATTGTTAATGACCATGTTGCTCTTGCCGCAGAACGTGTCAAACGTGTGATTGAAGCAGAACATTTCCGTGTCGATCGTGTTATCGGTCACTATCAGGATATGCTACCAAAGTCTCCGACTATTCGATAAACTATAGAAAACAGGTACAAACAAATGATGCTTAAACCCTCTATTGATACCTTACTTGACAAGGTACCATCAAAATATTCACTCGTAATCTTGTTAGCAAAACGTGCTCACGAATTAGAAGCTGGAGCAACTCCAACACAAGAATTCAAATCTGAAAAATCTACACTTCGTGCCTTGGAAGAAATTGAATCTGGGAATGTAACCATCCACCCAGATCCAGAAGGAAAACGCGAAGCTGTTCGTCGTCGTATCGAAGAAGAAAGACGATTGAGAGAAGAAGAAGAAAAGAAAATCAAAGAGCAAATTGCGAAAGAAAAAGAAGAAGGTGAAAAAATTTAAGGTTGGGGGGACTCAATCTTATTTTTTCTATTGCAAGAATACTCAATCAATTGAAACGATTTAAGAAGAGAAGGAGGTGAGGATATGGCTATTGCAAAAATCATTGTAGATGTTCCTTTGATGCAGACAGACCAGCCCTATAGCTACAAGATTCCAGAGGAATTTGAGGGGATGCTAGAAGTTGGTATGCGGGTTCATGTACCCTTTGGGAAGGCTAATCGCTTGATTCAGGGAATTGTTCTTGGAATTGAACAAGAAAATGATGCGGAAGTGGCAGACGATGACTTGAAAGAGATTGCCGAAGTGCTGGACTTTTCTCCTGTCTTAACGGAGGAACAACTCTGGCTAGCTGAAGAACTACGTAAGTCAGTATTCTCTTATAAAATTTCCATTCTTAAAGCAATGCTTCCTGGGTTTTTGAACTCTAGCTATGATAAGATCCTCTATCCTCTGGAAGGCTTGAGTCAAGAAGACAGACATCGTTTGTTTGGTTCGCAGGAGTCTCTAGCATTTTCATCTCTAGACTTAGAAAAGCAGGCTGAGATGATGCGGTTGACTCGAAAAGGTCTTTTAAAACTAGAGTACCAGGCTGTGGATCAGAAGAAAGTTAAGACGCAGTCTTGGGTTGAAGTGAATCGTGACAAATTAGAAAAACTAGAAATCTCAAACCGTGCCAAGAAGAAATTGGAACTGCAAGATTATTTATTAGCACATCCTGAAACAGTTCCTCTGGCTGATTTGTTAGAACATTACTCACGCGAACAAGTTAACTTCTTTGTGGAACATGGTGCTGTTACCATCGTTCAAAAGGAAGTCCAACGCTCAGCTGCCTACTTTGAAGGAATTGAGTCGAATCAAGCCCTAGAGTTAAACCCAGAGCAAAAACAAGCCTGTGAGGCAGTTGTTGGAGCGATTGGTAAGCAGCAACCTCCCTTTCTACTTCAAGGAATTACAGGAAGTGGGAAAACCGAGGTTTACTTGCAGATTATCCAAGGTGCTTTGGATATGGGAAAAACAGCAATTGTTCTAGTTCCGGAAATCTCTCTGACACCTCAAATGACGGAGCGCTTTATTGCACGGTTTGGCGATAAAGTAGCCATTCTCCACTCTGGCTTGTCAAATGGTGAAAAGTATGATGAATGGCGCAAGGTGGAGCGTGGAGAAGCTCAGGTAGTCGTTGGGGCTCGCTCGGCTATTTTTGCACCTTTAAAAAATCTAGGGGTCATCATTATTGATGAAGAGCATGAGGCAAGTTACAAGCAAGACAGCAATCCTCGATACCATGCTAGAGATGTGGCTCTTTTACGAGCACAGTACAATCAAGCAGCATTAATCCTTGGTTCTGCAACGCCAAGTTTAGAAAGTCGTGCGCGTGCTGGTAAGGGTGTCTATCAACATCTACGTCTAACTCAACGTGCCAATCCTTTAGCAAGCATTCCTGAGGTTCAACTGATTGACTTCCGTGATTACATCGGGCAGAATGAAACGTCAAACTTTACACCTCCTCTGATTGAGGCAATTAAAGATCGACTGGATAAAAAAGAGCAGGTTGTTCTCATGCTCAATCGTCGTGGTTATTCTAGCTTTGTCATGTGCCGAGAATGTGGGACCGTGGATACCTGTCCTAACTGCGATATTTCCTTGACGCTGCATATGGATACTAAGACTATGAACTGTCATTATTGTGGTTTTTCTAAGGAAATCCCCCATGTCTGTCCAAACTGTCAGAGTCGTAGTATTCGATACTATGGAACAGGAACTCAAAAGGCCTACGATGAGCTAACAGAACTCTTTCCTCAGGCTCGCATTCTGCGAATGGATGTAGATACAACACGTAAAAAAGGCAGTCACCAAGCTCTACTTGAACAATTTGGCAATGGTGAAGCGGACATATTGTTAGGAACCCAGATGATTGCCAAGGGCTTGGATTTTCCAAATGTGACCTTGGTTGGTGTTCTCAATGCGGATACTGCCTTGAACCTGCCTGATTTCCGTTCTTCTGAGAGGACCTTCCAACTCTTGACCCAGGTAGCAGGACGAGCAGGACGAGCTGAAAAGGCAGGTCAGGTCTTGATTCAGTCCTATAATCCACAACACTATGCAATTCGTTTTGCCAAGGATCAGGACTACGAAGGTTTCTATGCCTATGAAATGGGTATCAGACGTCAGTTGGGTTACCCACCTTATTATTTCACTATTGGGATTACCTTATCTCATAAAAAAGAAGAAGAGGTTCTTAGACGTGCTTATCAAGTGATGGGTATTTTGAGGTCTGGTTTGTCGGATGCTAGTATCATCCTTGGACCAACGCCTAAACCTATCGCTCGCACGCATAACCTCTATCATTATCAGATTTTAATCAAATATCGTTTAGAAGATGAGTTAGCCTCGACTCTTAATCAGGTCTTAGCCCTAACTCAAGAACGTGAAAATAGCGAACTTCGTCTCAGTATTGATCACGAACCGCAGCAATTTTTGTAAAAAGGAGAAAAGATGACAAAACTAATCTTTATGGGAACGCCCGATTTTTCAGCGACCGTTTTGAAGGGACTTTTGTCAGATGATCGCTATGAAATCGTGGCCGTCGTGACGCAGCCAGATCGCGCAGTCGGTCGTAAAAAAGTCATCCAAGAAACCCCAGTGAAACAAGCAGCTAAAGAAGCAGGGCTTCCTATCTACCAACCCGAAAAATTATCAGGTAGTCCAGAAATGGAAGCTATCATGAATTTGGGAGCTGATGGGATTGTGACTGCAGCTTTTGGACAATTTCTCCCAAGTAAACTCCTTGATAGCATGGATTTTGCAGTCAATGTGCATGCTTCGCTCCTTCCTAAACACCGTGGTGGAGCTCCCATTCATTATGCCTTGATTCAAGGAGATAAGGAAGCAGGTGTTACCATTATGGAAATGGTCAAGGAAATGGATGCAGGAGATATGATTTCTCGCCGTAGCATTCCCATTACCGATGAGGACAATGTCGGAACCTTGTTTGAAAAATTGGCGATTGTTGGTCGTGATCTGCTTTTGGATACTCTTCCTGCTTATATAGCTGGTGAAATTCAGCCTCAACCACAAGATCCAAACCAGGTTACATTTTCTCCAAATATCAAACCTGAGGAAGAAAAGTTGGAATGGAACAAGACCAACCGTCAACTCTTTAACCAAATCCGTGGGATGAATCCATGGCCTGTTGCTCATACTTTCCTCAAGGGAGATCGTTTTAAGATTTATGAAGCCCTGCCTGTAGAAGGGAAGGGTAATCCGGGTGAGATTCTCTCCATCGGTAAGAAGGAGTTGATCGTCGCAACAGCAGAAGGAGCTCTATCTCTCAAACAGGTTCAACCAGCAGGAAAACCTAAGATGGACATTGCTTCCTTCCTTAACGGTGTGGGACGAACTTTAGCAGTAGGAGAACGATTTGGTGACTAAAGTAGAAACGGCTAGAAGTGTAGCCTTGAATGTACTTGAGGACGTTCTTGTCAATCAAGCCTACTCCAATATCGCCTTAAATAAACACCTTAAGGGAAGTCAACTGTCAGTAGCAGATAAGGGGTTGGTGACAGAACTTGTTTATGGGACCGTAGCTCGTAAACTAACTTTAGAATGGTATTTGTCTCACTTTATTGAGGATAGAGACAAGCTAGACAGCTGGCTCTATGTTTTGCTTCTCATGAGCGTCTATCAACTCCAATACTTGGATAAGCTTCCTGATCATGCAGTAGTCAATGAAGCCGTAGAAATTGCAAAATCTCGTAAGAAAGGCAGTGAAAAACTAGTCAATGCTATTCTGCGCCGTATTTTGCGTGAGGGTTTGCCAGATATCACCACTATCAAACGTAAAAATAAGCGTGATTCCATTGCTTACTCTCTTCCAGTTTGGTTGGTTTCTAAACTCAAGGAAGAGTATGGAGAAGCGCGAGCTCAAGCGATTTTTGAAAGTCTTTTAAAACGCAACAAAGCTAGTATTCGAGTGACAGATTTGAGCCGCAAAGAGGAAATTAAAACTTTACTTGATGCCAGTGATTCGATTCTGTCTGCTGCTGGTTTGGTCAAGGAGCAAGGGCATTTTGCTAGTCATGACTTATTTGCTGAAGGGGCTATTACCATCCAGGATGAGTCTAGTCAGTTGGTTGCGCCTACACTAGATTTACAAGGAGATGAGCAGGTTTTAGATGCCTGTGCGGCTCCTGGTGGCAAGACAGCCCATATGGCGTCTTATCTAACGACAGGTCAGGTAACAGCTCTGGATTTCTACGACCATAAACTCACTTTGATTCAAGAAAATGCTCAGCGTTTAGGTGTAGCAGATCGTGTGCAAACGCAAAAACTGGATGCTCGAAAAGTGCATGAGTTTTTTGGCAAGGATCAATTTGATAAGATTCTAGTCGATGCCCCTTGTTCAGGGATTGGACTTTTACGTCGGAAACCAGATATCAAATACAACAAAGACACTGCTGATTTCGCGTCATTACAGGAAATTCAGTTGGAAATATTAGGTAGTGTTTGTCAAACGCTACGTAAAGGTGGTATAATAACTTATAGTACCTGCACTATTGTCTCTGAAGAGAACTTTCAAGTTGTTCAAGCGTTTTTAGAAAGTCATCCAGAGTTCGAGCAGGTTAAACTAGAACACGAATGCAAGGATATCCTGAAAGATGGCTGCATCCTCATTACTCCAGATTTGTATGGAAGTGATGGATTCTTTATCAGCCAATTTCGCAAGATATCCGATTAGGAAGGAACTGACACAATGGAGATTTCATTATTAACAGATGTGGGTCAGAAACGTACAAATAATCAAGACTATGTCAATCTTTTTGTCAACCGTGCCGGTCGCACGATGATTATCTTGGCTGACGGGATGGGAGGACACCGCGCAGGTAATATTGCCAGTGAGATGGCAGTAACAGATTTGGGTGTTGCCTGGGTAGATACTCAGATTGATACCGTTAATGAAGTTCGTGAATGGTTTGCAGAACATCTAGAGATTGAAAATCAAAAGATTTACCAATTAGGTCGAGATGAAGCATACAAGGGAATGGGTACAACTCTAGAAGCCCTTGCAATCATAGATAATCAAGCTATCTATGCTCATATTGGCGATTCTCGTATCGGATTGGTTCGTGGTGAAGAATACCATCAATTAACGAGTGACCATTCTTTGGTGAATGAATTGCTCAAGGCAGGTCAATTAACACCTGAAGAAGCTGAAGCACATCCACAAAAGAATATCATCACCCAGTCTATCGGACAAAAAGATGAAATTCAACCGGATTTAGGAATTGTAAGCTTGGAACCAGGGGATTATATCGTTATGAACAGTGATGGTCTCACGAATATGATTTCAGGAAGTGAAATCTATGACATCGTGACAAGTGATATTTCACTTGAAGACAAGGCGGCAACTTTAGTACGTTTTGCAAACAATGCCGGAGGGCTTGATAACATTACTGTTGCCTTGATTGCGATTGAGGAGGAATCAGAATGATCCAGATCGGCAAGATATTTGCCGGACGATATCGGATTATCAAACAAATTGGCCGCGGAGGGATGGCAGACGTCTACCTGGCCAAAGATTTGATTCTGGATGGGGAAGAAGTTGCTGTAAAGGTTCTGAGAACCAACTATCAGACAGATCCTATCGCTGTTGCACGTTTTCAGCGTGAAGCGCGTGCGATGGCAGACTTAGATCATCCTCATATCGTTCGAATTACGGATATCGGTGAAGAAGACGGTCAGCAGTACCTAGCTATGGAATATGTAGCGGGTCTTGACCTCAAACGCTATATCAAAGAACACTATCCTCTCTCTAACGAGGAAGCTGTTCGTATCATGGGGCAGATTCTCTTAGCTATGCGTTTGGCACATGCAAAGGGAATTGTTCACCGTGATTTGAAACCTCAAAATATTCTCTTGACTCCTGATGGCACTGCAAAAGTTACAGACTTTGGGATTGCGGTGGCCTTTGCAGAAACAAGTTTGACACAGACCAACTCTATGTTAGGTTCTGTTCACTATCTATCACCTGAACAGGCGCGTGGTTCAAAGGCGACAATACAGAGTGATATTTATGCCATGGGGATTATTTTCTTTGAAATGTTGACAGGTCATATTCCTTATGATGGCGATAGTGCTGTTACCATTGCACTTCAGCATTTCCAAAAACCACTTCCTTCTGTCATTGCAGAAAACCCATCAGTGCCACAATCATTGGAAAATGTGGTAATTAAAGCGACAGCTAAAAAATTAACAGACCGTTATCAAACAGTTTCTGAGATGTATGTTGACTTGTTGAGTAGTCTTTCATACAATCGTCGCAATGAACCAAAGCTAGTATTTGACGATACAAGTAAGGTTGACACAAAAACCTTACCAAAGATGTCTCAGTCTACTTTGACAGCGATTCCTAAAGTACAACCGAAGGAAGAAAGTCCTCAGACTCACAAGCAAAATAAAAAGGTGGCAAGTAAAGAAACTGCTCCAAAACCAGTCAAGAAACGCCGTTTCAAAGCAAGATATTTGGTACTTTTGGCCAGCTTTATACTTGTTTTAGCTTCCCTTTTCTGGATTGTATCGAAAACACCAGCTACTGTTGAGATTCCAAAAGTTGCAGGTCAAACTGTTGCTGAAGCTAAGGAAAACTTGAAAAAAGCGAATTTTGAGATTGGTGAGGAGAAGACCGAAGCTAGTGATACCGTAGAAGAAGGTCGGGTCATCCGAACAGATCCAGATGCTGGTTCATCTCGCAAAGAAGGAATTAAAGTTAATCTCATTATCTCTTCAGGTCAACAATCCTTTAAGTTAGGAAATTATGTTGGTCGTAAATCAACAGACGTTATTGCAGAGTTGAAAGGAAAAAAAGTTCCTGAAAACCTCATTAAGGTTGTAGAAGAAGAATCAAGTGAAATAGAGGCAGGTCTTGTTTTGAAACAGAGTCTGTCAGAAGGAACTACTTATGATCTCAGCAAGGCGACGGAGATTGTCTTAACGGTTGCTAAAAAGGTATCAACTGTACCTATGCCTTATTATATTGGTTCAGGTCTTGAGTTTACGAAGAATAACTTAATTCAAATTGTTGGTGTGAAAGAAGCAAATATTGAAGTTGTAGAGGTTTCGACAGCTCCAGATGGTACTGCAGAAGGAACAGTCGTAGATCAAAATCCTAAACCATATGAGAACATTGATATCACTAAAACTCGAATTAAAATCTTTATATATAAACCTAAAATAAATACTACAACTACGCAAGTACCACAAAATAATAGAATTGAGGTAACGCCTTCTCAAACTCATGAGATTGAAACAAGTCAGAATACGACAACTGAGCATAACTAAAGAGTCAACCTTGCTTATTAATCAATCTTTGTCACAGTTTTTGTGACAAAGATTTTTTTTCCTTCAAATTTATGATAAAATAAAATGGAGTTTTAAAAGGAGGAAAACATGGACGAAGTCAAACAACTGAATGCAGTGATCGATGTCATTATGTTAGCAGGAACAATACTGCTTCGCAATGGTTCTGAAATATATCGTGTTGAAGATACCATGATTCGGATTGCTCATTCACAGGGCATTATGGATTGTAATGTTTTAGCTATGCCTGCAGCCATTTTTTTCTCCATTGAAAATACAAATATCTCTCGCATAAAGCGAGTGACCTCCTCTGCTTATAATATTGAGAAGGTGTGTGATGTCAATCAGATTTCACGGCAACTCGTATCAGGACAACTTGATTTGGAAACAGCCTTTATCCAACTAAAGGAATTAAATGCTAAGGCCTCTCCCTACACCAATGTTCAACTAACTGCTGCAGCAACCCTTAGTGCTCCCTTCTTTTCAATCATGTTTGGTGGGAATGTCTACGATGCCATCGGAGCAGGAGTGGCAACCTTATTTGCCTTTACTTTCTCTCTCTATGTAGAGAAGTTTATTCGTATTCCTTTTATGACAGCTTTTGCAGGTGCTCTTGTCTTCGGTTTGATTGCACAATTTTGGGCACGCTATTCTGGTTTGCCATCGACAGCTGATTTGGTCATTGCAGGTGCGGTAATGCCATTTGTTCCCGGAATTGCCCTGACCAATGCTGTTCGAGATATTATGACCAATCACATTAACTCTGGTATGAGCAAGATGTTTGAATCCTTGCTGATTACCCTTGCCTTGGGGGCTGGAACATCAGTCGCCCTCGTACTCATGAACTAATATGACAGTAACAACATTTTTATTGCAAGCTCTGGCAAGTTTGCTTGCCATTATCACCTTTTTAATCGTTTTAAATGTCCAACGTTCCATGCTCATTCCTGGTGGAGTTTTGGGTATGTCAATCTGGCTGCTCTATCTAATACTCAAGGAGCCAACTAATGTTATTTTGGCGACCTTTATTGCCGCTGTAATTGGTTCGTGTATTAGTCAGATTATGAGTATCCTCTACAAAACGCCAGCAGTAGTTTTTGCACTAGCTATTCTGGCACCACTAGTTCCAGGTTACCTATCCTATAGAACAACTTCCTTCTTCGTTACAGGTGACTACGGACATGCCATTTCTAGTGCCATGTTAGTCATGATGTTGGCTCTCGTAATTTCCATTGGAATGGCTAGTGGAACAGTTTTGTTGAAATTGTATCATTATCTCAAAAAGAATCGAGCGAGCTAAGACTCGATTTTTTCGTTGGTAGAGTGGCTGAAAGAACATGGATAGGAAGATGGAGATGAACTTGATTTGGGGAATCAAGTCTTTTTTCGCTCATTTGACCTCAATTATGATAAAATAGAGGTGAACGAATTTTTATAATGAATGATAAAAATAGAGGTAAATATGAAAATCGGTATTGATAAGATTGGTTTTGCGACCAGTCAATACGTTTTGAAATTACAAGATTTAGCAGAAGCTCGAGGAACTGATCCTGAAAAATTGAGTAAAGGACTCCTTTTAAAAGAATTGAGTATTGCTCCTTTAACAGAGGATGTTGTTACCTTGGCTGCTAGTGCAGGAAATTCTATCCTGACTGAAGAAGATAAGCAAGAGATTGATATGGTTATCGTAGCGACAGAATCAGGAGTCGATCAAAGTAAGGCAGCTGCAGTTTTTGTACACGGTTTGCTTGGAATTCAACCTTTTGCTCGTAGTTTTGAAATCAAGGAAGCTTGTTATGGTGCAACTGCGGCCCTTCACTATGCTAAGTTACACGTAGAAAATTCTCCTAAATCAAAAGTGCTGGTGCTGGCTAGTGATATTGCAAAATATGGTGTCGAAACTCCAGGGGAACCAACCCAAGGAGCAGGCTGTGTTGCTATGTTGATTAGTCAAAATCCACGTGTTATGGTCTTCAACAATGATAACGTTGCGCAGACTCGTGATATTATGGACTTTTGGCGTCCAAATTATTCAACGACACCATTTGTAAATGGAGTCTACTCAACACAGCAGTATTTGGATAGCTTAAAAACGACTTGGGAAGAGTACCAAAAGCGTTATGATTGCGACTTGAATGATTTTGAAGCTATTTGTTTCCATTTGCCATATCCAAAGCTAGCTCTCAAGGGATTGAAAAAAATTCTTGATAAATCTCTACCTCAAGAGAAAAAGGATTTACTTCAAAAACACTTTGATGAGTCCATTATTTATAGCCAAAAAGTTGGGAATATCTATACAGGTTCACTCTTTTTAGGCCTCTTATCTCTTCTTGAAAATTCTGATAGTCTCAAAGCAGGGGACAAGCTAGCTCTCTATAGCTATGGTAGTGGTGCTGTATCCGAGTTCTTCAGTGTGGAATTGGTTGAAGGTTATGAACAGCAATTGCAGAAAAATCGCTTAGAATTGCTAGACCAGCGTCAAGCATTGAGCGTAGCTGATTATGAACGAATCTTCTTTGAGGAAGCAAACTTGGATGAGTCCGGTTCAGCAACCATGTCAGACTATGAGGGACAGGACTATGCTCTGGTTGAGATTGTAGAACACCAACGTCGCTACAGCAAGGTTGAAAAATAATGAAAAAAAATTGGAATGGATTTGCTAAAAAATCAATTCAAGAGCGCCTTGAGTTCGTTAAGTCTCAGGCGCTTACTTCTATGGAAGCCCAAAAAAGTCTTGAGCAAAATGAAAATCTTAGTATAACAGTTGCGGACCAACTGAGTGAAAATGTAGTGGGGACCTTCTCACTTCCATACTCAGTAGTGCCAGAAGTGTTGGTAAATGGTCAAGAGTACACAGTTCCTTATGTAACAGAAGAACCATCTGTTGTTGCTGCAGCTAGTTTTGCTAGTAAGATTATCAAACGTGCGGGTGGTTTTACTGCTCAGGTTCATCAACGTCAAATGATTGGTCAGGTAGCTCTTTATCAGGTTCCAGACAGGGATAAAGCATGTCAGGCTATTTTGAGTCAGAAAGCAGAGCTACTCGAACAAGCAAACCAAGCCTATCCATCTATTGTCAAACGTGGTGGTGGAGCCAGAGAGCTAACAGTTGAGAAAATTTCTGGTGAGGCTGACTTTTTAGTGGTTTATCTCCATGTGGATACTCAGGAAGCCATGGGAGCTAATATGCTCAATACCATGCTTGAAGCTTTAAAACCTAGCTTAGAGGCTCTAAGTCAAGGGCAAAGTTTAATGGGAATTCTATCCAACTATGCAACAGATTCTCTAGTAACTGCAACTTGTAGGATTGCCTTTCGTTATTTGAGTCGCCAGAAGGATGAAGCGCGTGAACTAGCTGAAAAAATGGTTTTAGCCAGCCAGTTTGCTCAAGCAGATCCTTATCGAGCAGCTACCCATAACAAAGGAATCTTCAACGGAATCGATGCTCTCTTGATTGCGACAGGAAATGATTGGCGTGCCATCGAAGCAGGAGCGCATGCCTATGCGAGCCATGATGGCGCCTATCGAGGTCTCAGTCGTTGGACTATGGATTTGAAAACAGAAGAGCTAATTGGAGAGATGACCATGCCGATGCCAGTTGCCACTAAGGGTGGATCAATTGGTCTCAATCCTCGAGTCGTGCTCAGCCATGAGTTGCTAGGTCATCCATCTGCCAAAGAATTGGCTCAAATTATCGTTTCGATTGGTCTTGCACAGAATTTTGCAGCCCTTAAGGCTTTGGTCAGTACAGGTATTCAGCATGGACACATGAAACTTCAGGCAAAGTCGTTAGCACTTTTAGCAGGTGCGACTGAGGCAGAAGTGCCTAAGTTGGTAGAAAGCTTGATTGCAGAAAAAACTTTTAATCTAGAAAAAGCCCAAACTCTTTTGAAAAACTTAAGATCATAAGAAAAACTCAGACGAAACTAGTCTGAGTTTTTTTGTGCTTAAATACTTTTACCTGGTAAGAGACTAACTGGTAAGAAATAACCAGTCGTGGCAACTTCTTTGCCCTCGATTTTTTGAAGTAGTAAATCAACTGTTAGGCGAGCAATTTCTTCCAAGGGTTGTTTAATGGTAGTAAGGTGAGGATAGAAATTCTCGATAAAATAAGTCCCATCGTATCCAATAACCTTAAGTTGTTCTGGAACAGAAATACCAAGTTCCTGAGCGATTTTCATCACCAAGATGGCTGTCAAATCATCCGATGCGAAAACAGCATCTGGTTTTTGTTTGGTTAGGATATTTTTGATTTCCATTTCCTTGCGGAGGGGCGAAAAGTCACTGGAAACATTGATAATAGGAGCTTTTGGTAAGATAGAAGCAAAACCAGCATGACGAAGTCCAGTTGGTGAATTGGAGTTGTCATTTCCTGTAATCATGATGATAGATTGGGCTCCAGTTTTAGCCAAGGTCTGAGCAGCTAGGACACCACCAGCATAGTTGTCAGAAGAAACGACAGGGATATCTGGTGATAGGTTACGGTCAAATGAAATAATCGGAGCAGTAACGCGATTGTAATCCTCAATCCCAAGGTTATGACTTCCCGAAATGATGCCGTCTACCTGGTTGGCTTCTAGCATTTCGATGTATTCACGTTCTTTTTCCGAATCGTGTTCACTATTACAAATGATTGTCTTGTAACCTTTTTTGAAGAGTTCGTGTTCCAATTTGTCAATCAATTCAGCATAGAAAACATGGCTGATTTTAGGGAAAATCAAACCGATTAACTTGGCTGATTTTCCTTGAAGACTTCGAGCTAAGTTATTGGGTTTATAGCCCAGCTCACGCATAGCATCATTAACCTTTTGAATGGTTTTTTCAGACAGATATCCTTTTTTATTGATGACACGTGAAACAGTAGTAGGGCTGACGCCAGCCAATTTTGCGACATCAGTTAGTTTTGCGACCATATTCTAATTCGTAGTAAGTTCCAGTTGGGTTTCCAGATTTAATGAGGATTCCATTTTGCTCTTCGTGAGGGAAGACACGACCAGAAAATACCTTTTCTCCTTTATTGATGAAAATTTCAAAGACTGAGTTGTCGATGAAGATATTGACAGTAGTTGCTTGATTAGTAACTGAGCAAGAGCGAGTAGTTCCAAATTCTTGAGCATATTGCTCACCTGCTTGACTGCGGTCAACGGTTACTTGGCCATTGACAAGGTCAAAATTGATAGAGAGCCCCTTGCCGTCTTTATCAGCAAGAAGGATGATTTCACTTTGACTATTAGCCTCTAAGTTCAGTTCAAGTTCGTAGGTGTTCTTAGTTTCAGAACGATTTGAAAATTCCTCTTCTGAAGCACGGAGTTCTTTGATAGCAGCTACAGGATACTGATAGAGTTTGCCATCTTTAATGGTAAGTTCTTTGACCAATGAGAAAGTTCCTTGGTGGTCAAAACGGTCAGATGGATAAGACACATCTGGTAAACCAAGCCAACTTACTGCCAGGGCACGTCCATCAGGAGCGTTAAAAGCTTGAGTAGCATAGGCTTCAAAACCATGATCAAGATTGTGAAGTTCAGAAACATCTATCATACGAGCATTTTCTGGGTCAAAGGAAGCACCGATTTTATACATATTTGGATAGATATTGTCATAGTCAAGAACCTTTTTATCCAAACCTTGTGGACAGTAGAGAAGAACTGGCTGTTCCCCAACAAAGACTAGGTTTGGGCACTCCATCATATAGGCAGTACGGTCATTGTTGAAGTCCAAATCACCAACTTCTTGCCAGTTTGTATAATCGTTATCGACTGCTTTGTAGAGACGGACAAATCCTTTTTTCTCCAAGTCTTGTCCACCAACGATCGCGTAGTATTGTCCTTTAAAGTTAAAAATCTGTGGATCGCGGAAGTGGTCAGTAGCATCAGCAGGTTGATCAATCAAGATTTTATCAATCTTTTCGATTTTTCCATCCTTATCCATCAAAGCACCGATTTGATAAGGGTGACGTACCCAATTTTCGTCACGAACATTTCCTGTATAAAATAAGAACAGTTGATCGCCAAACTGCATAGCAGATCCTGAGTAAGCACCATGACTATCAAGAGGTGTATCAGGCAAAATCTTGACACCAGTTTCTTTATAGTGCACCAAATCGTCACTGTCAAGCTGAACCCAAGATTTTAAACCATGAGCTGCACCAAAGGGGAAGTTTTGGTAAAAGAGAATCCACTTGCCATCAAAGTAAGAAAAACCGTTCGGGTCGTTGAGAAGTCCTTGCTTGGGTTCGATGTGATAGCTTGTATGCCATGGTGACTGCGACATATTTTCTTTGATTTGTTTTATTTCTTCTTGTGTCCAATCTTCATAGCGTCTATAACGACGCTCGGTAGTCCATTCCATTTATATTCCCTCCATAAATTCTACTATCTTTATAGTAAACGTTTCCTTATAAAAAAGCAAGTCTTTTATCATAAAATTAAGAAAAAAATGTCAAACGATTGACAGTAAATAGAAGCTAAATTTTATGAAAATCAATGAAAACATGAAAGTTTTTGAAAACTTTTTAGCAAAAACCTTTTAATAATAGGTATTTATCGAAGAAATACTATTCAAAAATATCAAAAACAGTCAAAAAACAAAAAAACAAATAATTTTTTCTGCAAAACGCTTGACATATTTTTAAAACGTGATAGAATAATACTCGTAGGGCGAATAAATCGCTTTCAAACATTTTACAAAATTTTTTATAAGGAGATTTTTGCAAATGACGAATACAGAAATTGCAAAAAAAGTCATCGAAGCCTTAGGTGGACGTGAGAACGTTAATAGTGTAGCTCACTGTGCGACTCGTCTTCGCGTTATGGTTAAAGATGAAGCGAAAATTAACAAAGATGCTATCGAGAACTTGGAAAAAGTTCAAGGTGCTTTCTTTAACTCAGGTCAATACCAAATCATCTTTGGTACTGGTACAGTAAACAAGATGTACGATGAAGTCGTAGCTCTTGGTTTGCCAACTTCTACAAAATCTGAAATGAAAGCAGAAGCTGCAAAACAAGGAAATTGGTTCCAACGTGCTATCCGTACATTCGGTGACGTCTTCGTTCCAATCATTCCAGTTATCGTAGCAACTGGTCTCTTCATGGGTGTTCGTGGTCTCTTGACTGCTCTCGGAATGACACTTCCACAAGATGTGACAACTTACACTCAAATCTTGACTGACACAGCCTTTATCATCTTACCAGGATTGGTTGTTTGGTCAACCTTCCGTGTATTCGGTGGTAACCCAGCCGTTGGTATCGTCCTTGGTATGATGCTCGTATCTGGCTCACTTCCAAATGCCTGGGCTGTTGCTTCTGGTGGGGAAGTAACTGCAATGCAGTTCTTCGGATTTATCCCAGTTGTAGGTTTGCAAGGTTCAGTTCTTCCAGCCTTCATCATCGGGGTTGTCGGAGCTAAATTTGAAAAAGCTGTTCGTAAAGTTGTTCCAGACGTTCTTGACCTCTTGGTAACACCATTCGTAACACTTTTGGTTATGTCAATTCTTGGTTTGTTTATTATCGGACCAGTCTTCCACGTTGTTGAAAACTACATCCTTCTTGGAACAAAAGCACTCCTTAACTTGCCATTCGGTCTTGGTGGTTTCTTAATCGGTGGAGTTCACCAATTAATCGTCGTATCAGGTGTTCACCACATCTTCAACTTGCTTGAAGTTCAATTGCTTGCTGCTGACCATGCTAACCCATTCAACGCTATCATTACTGCAGCTATGACTGCTCAAGGTGCTGCAACTGTTGCCGTTGGTGTGAAAACTAAAAATCCTAAACTTAAAACTCTTGCTTTCCCAGCTGCTCTTTCTGCCTTCCTAGGTATTACTGAGCCTGCTATCTTCGGGGTTAACTTGCGTTACCGTAAACCATTCTTCCTTTCATTGATTGCTGGTGCAGTCGGTGGTGGACTTGCTTCAATCCTTGGACTTGCTGGTACTGGTAATGGTATCACAATCATCCCAGGTACAATGCTTTACATTGGTAATGGACAACTCCTACAATACCTTCTTATGGTAGCTGTATCATTTGCACTTGGTTTTGCTCTTACTTACATGTTTGGTTATCAAGATGAAGTAGAAGAAGTTTCAGGAGCAATTTCTGAAGCCGAAACTGACCGTTTAACAGAAGAAGCAGTAACTGGTACTCTTGCTTCACCTAGCGAAGGTGTTATCCAAACACCAATCGTTGGTGACGTTGTAGCTCTTGCTGATGTGAATGACCCAGTCTTCTCAAGCGGAGCTATGGGGCAAGGTATCGCTGTGAAACCTAGCCAAGATGTTGTGTATGCACCTGCTGATGCAGAAGTGACAATCGTCTTCCCGACAGGACACGCTTACGGTCTAAGAACTGCTAACGGTGCTGAAATCTTGATCCACGTTGGTATCGATACTGTTTCAATGAACGGTGAAGGCTTCAACCAAAAAGTTGCCCAAGGTGACAAGGTTAAAGCTGGAGATGTTCTTGGAACATTTGACTCAGCTAAGATTGCTGCTGCAGGTCTTGATAACACAACAATGGTTATCGTAACAAACACTGCAGACTTTGCTTCAGTAAATCCAGTTGCTTCTGGATCAGTTGCTAAGGGAGATGCAATCATCGAAGTTAAAGCTTAATAAATCAAAAAAACGAACAAATGTCATGTTTGTTCGTTTTTGCTTGAATGGTAAAATTTACAGAGGAAAATCTAAAATATAGAGCAATTTTCCTTCTGGAAATATGCTATAATAGAGAAAATAAAAACTAGAGGTTTATCATGACAAAATTATATGGAAGCTTGGAAGCGGGCGGTACAAAATTTGTCTGTGCTGTCGGTGATGAAAACTTTAACGTTGTAGAAAAAACACAATTTCCAACAACAACTCCAATCGAAACAATCGATAAAACCATTGAGTTCTTCTCAAAATTCGATAACCTTGCTGGTCTTGCAGTTGGTTCATTTGGTCCTATTGATATCGATAAAAACTCAAAAACTTACGGATTTATCACAACAACTCCAAAACCTAACTGGGCAAATGTCGACTTGCTTGGTGCCCTCCGTCGCGCTCTAAACGTGCCTATGTATTTCACAACAGACGTAAACAGTTCTGCTTACGGTGAAGTGGTAGCTCGTAACAATGCCGGCGGTCGTATTGAAAACTTGGTTTATTACACAATCGGTACAGGTATCGGAGCTGGTGTTATCCAACGTGGTGAGTTTATCGGTGGTGTTGGTCACCCTGAAATGGGTCACTACTATGTCGCTAAACACCCAATGGACGAGGAAAAAGAATTCAACGGTGTTTGTCCATTCCATAAAGGATGTTTGGAAGGCTTTGCGGCTGGTCCAAGCTTGGAAGCTCGTACAGGTGTTCGTGGTGAAAACATCGAACTTAACAACTCTGTCTGGGATGTTCAAGCTTACTATATCGCCCAAGCTGCAGTGAATGCGACTGTAACTTTCCGTCCAGATGTTATCGTCTTTGGTGGTGGGGTTATGGCTCAACAACATATGCTTGACCGTGTACGTGAGAAATTCACAGCCCTACTCAATGGCTACCTACCAGTTCCAGATGTACGTGACTATATCGTGACTCCAGCTGTTGCTGGCAATGGTTCAGCTACACTAGGAAACTTCGTTCTTGCTAAGAGCGTTGCAAAATAAGAATATAGAAAAACTCCCAACTGAGAAAGTTGGGAGTTTTGCTTTAGTCTTTTTCTATTTTTGTTTCCTGATGGAAAATATTTTGCCAAGTTTCGTGGCGGCGCCAGATGCTGGTATGAATGGTATCACCGACTTGGTAGCGGATGAGTTTAGTCTTTTGACTGATAGAAGTCAAATGAAGCTCTTTAATGGCAGAGGTTAATTCTTTTTCAGCCGTATAGGCTCCCTTATCCAGTTCTTGTCCGTCCTGGCGAATATAAATGAAGTCTTCTGCAAGTAATTCCTCCAGTTGATTTCCTTGGTCAATCAGTTGCTCTCTCATGAGCAATTTTTTATAGACATTATCTAGAATTTCATCCTCAGGGATTGGTGCTGGTTCAATATGAATGTCTGTATCAAAGACACCAAAGCGTTCTGATAACATGGATTCGACCTGATCCGCAATTTCGTGACTTTCAAAAACAGAGAGATCTGGGTTCATTTCCAGAGTAATGTCCAGATAAATGTTGCTTCCGTAAGTACGACCTCGTTGTGATTTGACCTTGCTAATCTTAGGAATTTCCATGATAGCCTTTTGGTAATCTTCTAGCAAGTGTTCATCAAAACCATCAGAAAGGCTGAAGGATGACTCGATAAAGATATCATAAGCAGTTTTAAGAATAAAGAAGGTAATGATAATCGCAACCAACTTATCCACTATTGGATAGTTGAAGCTACTAGCCAGGATAGCAATAGAAGTTCCAAGAGATGTCACGGCATCTGATAGATTGTCCTTAGCTGCAGCCTTGAGGGCCTTGGACTTAGACTGCTTGCTCAGATGGGTATTGTAGAGATAAACGGCGAACATGATGATGGCAGAGATGACTCCCAGAGTCGCCCCAAGAGGGTCGATGACGGTTTGCTCTCGGCTGAGTATCTTTTGGATGGTATCACGTAGGACATCAAATCCAACGTAAAACATGATGATGGAAGTGATGAGACTTGCCAAGTCCTCGATTTTCCAGTGACCGAAGCGATGGTCCCTGTCTGCCGGTTGGCGAGCCAAACGAATCCCGATGAGAAGGGCAACATTTCCAACAATATCTGAAACGTTATTAAAACCATCAGCCACCAAACTGGATGAATGGAGGAGGTGTCCGGTCGCTAGCTTAGCTGCAGATAAGAAAAGATAAGTCAAAATGCTGATAATGGCACCACGCTCAGCTAATTTTAAGTTTGAAACCGATTGATTCATCTAACTCCCCTTCTAGCATTTTAGTATTCTTTCATTATACTGGTTTTCCAAGGAAATTTCAAATGGAGGGCGAATAAACTCCAGCCCAGCACTTGAAAACTTTTGAAATTCTGATATAATAGAAGTACTCAAGGGAGTAGCTGGCGGTTAACCGCGATAGTGTCGTCATTACGATTTATTTCCGGCACTATATTAAACAGCGAGACTTGTTTTTTTAAAAAACAGGTCTCTTTTTTTGTAAAAAGAGGCCAAAAAGGAGGAGACTGTTTTGTCAAAAGAACAAAATAAAGATTTGTTTTACACGCAATCTTCTGAGGAAGTCCTAAAGAACTTGGACTCATCTGTCGAGGGTTTGTCAACTGCTCAGGCTCAAGAACGCTTAGCGACTTATGGTCGTAATGAGTTGGAAGAGGGTGAGAAACGTAGCCTACTAGCTAAATTCCTTGATCAATTTAAGGATTTGATGATTATCATCTTGCTTGCAGCTGCAGCGCTTTCTGTGATTACAGAAGGAATGGACGGTCTAACGGATGCCATTATCATCTTGGCCGTTGTTGTCTTGAATGCTGCCTTTGGTGTTTACCAAGAAGGGCAAGCAGAAGCAGCCATTGAAGCACTGAAAAATATGTCTAGCCCAATGGCCCGTGTTCGTCGTGATGGTCATGTCATTGAGATCGACTCAAAAGAATTGGTACCTGGAGACATCGTCTTGCTAGAAGCTGGAGATGTAGTACCTGCGGATATGCGCTTGTTTGAAGCAGCTTCCCTTAAAATTGAAGAAGCAGCTCTTACAGGGGAGTCTGTCCCAGTTGAAAAAGATGTGACAGGACTTGTTGAAGCGGATGCTGGTATCGGGGACCGTGTTAATATGGGTTACCAAAACTCAAATGTAACATACGGTCGTGGTATTGGTGTCGTAACCAATACTGGTATGTATACAGAAGTTGGTAAGATTGCGAATATGTTGGCCAATGCCGATGAGACAGAAACACCATTGAAGCAAAGCTTGGAACAATTATCTAAAGCCTTGACTTACTTAATCGTTGTGATTGCGATTATCACTTTCTTGGTTGGTGTCTTCGTTCGTGGAGAACATCCGTTGGAAGGCTTGATGGTTGCAGTTGCTCTTGCGGTTGCGGCGATTCCAGAAGGTCTCCCTGCCATTGTAACCATCGTTCTCTCTTTGGGAACTACAACTCTTGCTAAACGGAATTCGATTGTTCGTAAATTGCCAGCCGTTGAAACACTTGGTTCAACAGAAATCATCGCATCTGATAAAACAGGTACCTTGACCATGAACCAAATGACTGTTGAAAAAGTGTATACCAACGGTCAATTGCAAAGCTCTGCATCTGAAATTACTGCGAACAACAATACGCTTCGCATCATGAACTTTGCCAATGACACTAAAGTAGACCCATCTGGCAAATTGATTGGAGATCCAACTGAGACAGCCCTTGTACAGTTTGGTTTGGACCACAATTTTGATGTTCGCGAAATTCTGAAGGATGAACCACGTGTGGCAGAATTGCCATTTGACTCAGACCGTAAACTTATGTCTACTATTCATAAGGAAGCAGACGGTTCTTACTTTATCGCTGTTAAGGGTGCCCCTGACCAATTGCTCAAGCGCGTGACGCGCATTGAAGTCAATGGGGAAGTTCGTCCCATCACAGAAGAAGACAAGAAAGCTATTCTTGCAACCAACAAAGACTTGGCCAAACAAGCCCTTCGTGTCTTGATGATGGCTTATAAGACAAGCAACGAAATCCCAACTTTGGAATCTGAAATCGTTGAGTCTGACCTCATCTTCTCTGGTTTGGTCGGAATGATTGACCCTGAGCGTCCAGAAGCAGCAGAAGCTGTTCGTGTCGCTAAGGAAGCAGGTATCCGTCCGATCATGATCACAGGTGACCACCAAGATACAGCCGAAGCCATTGCCAAACGTTTGGGAATCATCGATCCAAATGATACAGAAGACCATGTCTTCACTGGTGCTGAATTGAATGAACTCACTGATGAAGAATTCCAAAAAGTCTTCAAGCAATACTCTGTCTACGCGCGTGTATCTCCTGAACACAAGGTTCGTATCGTTAAAGCTTGGCAAAAAGAAGGCAAGGTTGTTGCCATGACTGGTGACGGGGTTAATGATGCGCCATCACTTAAGACAGCTGATATCGGTATCGGTATGGGGATTACTGGTACAGAGGTTTCTAAAGGAGCTTCTGATATGGTCCTTGCCGATGATAACTTTGCAACCATTATCGTAGCGGTAGAAGAAGGACGTAAGGTCTTCTCAAATATCCAAAAATCCATTCAATACCTCTTGTCTGCTAATATGGCTGAAGTTTTCACCATCTTCTTTGCAACCTTGTTGGGTTGGGATGTGCTTCAACCAGTGCATTTGCTATGGATTAACCTGGTAACAGATACGCTCCCAGCCATCGCCCTTGGTGTGGAACCAGCTGAGCCAGGCGTCATGACTCACAAACCTCGTGGGCGTAAGTCTAACTTCTTTGATGGTGGTGTCTTCGGAGCAATCATTTATCAAGGGATCTTCCAAACCATGCTCGTTTTAGGTGTTTATGGTTGGGCTCTTCTCTTCCCAGAGCACCAAAGTCATACTGAAATCCATGCGGATGCCCTTACCATGGCTTTTGCAACTCTCGGTTTGATCCAATTGCTCCATGCCTTTAACGTTAAGTCGGTTTACCAATCTATCTTTAAAGTGGGACTCTTTACGAACAAGACATTTAACTGGTCTATCCCAGTTGCCTTCGTCCTCTTTGTGGTGACAATTTTGGTTCCTGGATTTAATAATCTTTTCCACGTGTCACACTTGAGCTTGACTCAATGGATGGTGGTCGCTGTAGGAGCGCTTATGATTGTAGTCCTTGTTGAAATTGTCAAAGCAGTTCAACGAGCACTTGGAAAAGATAAAAACGCTATTTAAACAATTATGAAAAGTCATCTTCGGATGGCTTTTTGTTTTTATGTAAATATAAACTGCCAAAGATTTTATGCTATAATCAAGGGGAATGATATGGTATGGAGGAAAGAATCTTGGAAAAGAAAATTGTAAAAGATATGATGTTTTTATCGCAGGTATCCCAACCTGCTAATCAGGAGGATTTACCACTGGCAAAGGACTTGCAAGATACTCTGCAGGCTAATCGAGAGACCTGTGTAGGTCTAGCAGCTAATATGATTGGAGTGCAAAAGCGCGTCATTATTTTTAATATCGGTATGATTCCCATGGTCATGTTTAATCCCGTTCTCAAGTCTTTTGAAGGGCCTTACGAGACCGAGGAAGGTTGTTTGTCTTTGACAGGTGTAAGACCGACAACTCGGTATGAGAAGATTACAGTAAGCTACAGAGATACCCATTGGCAAGAGAAGACCATTACCCTGACGGGTTTTCCGGCTCAGATTTGTCAGCATGAATTGGATCATTTGGAAGGTCGTATTATTTAGGCTCAAATCCTTGGTAGTCCTAAAAAAATATGCTACACTAACACTATGAAAATTCTAATCCCAACTGCAAAAGAAATGAACACCGAAATCCCTAGTTTAGAGGCTAAACCATTGCGTCCTGAAAGTCAGGCAGTACTGGATGAATTGGCCAGATATTCTGCCCAAGAGCTGGAGAGTTTTTACAAAATATCTGCCGAAAAAGCGCAAGAGGAGTACGACCATATTCATGCCTTAGAAAATGGAATTGCGATAAACTATCCAGCCTTGCACCTCTTTGATGGACTCATGTATCGCAACATCAAACGGGACAATCTCACCAAGGAGGAGCAAGCTTATCTCGAGAAATACCTCATGATAACGTCAGCTCTCTATGGTGTGATTCCGGCCTTTGCACCCATTGCTCCCCACAGACTGGATTTTTTGATGAAGCTCAAAGTCGCTGGAAAAAGCCTGAAAAGTCACTGGCAAGCAGCCTATGAGGAGTCGATGAAGGGTGAAGAACTAATCTTTTCACTCTTGTCTTCTGAATTTGAAACTGTCTTCCCTAAAGAGGTCCGTGAAAAGATGGTGACCTTCAAGTTCATGGAAGAGCGAGATGGTAAATTAAAAATCCACTCAACCATTTCAAAAAAAGCTAGAGGAACCTTCTTAACAGCCTTGATGGAAGGTCAGATAACTTCTGTAGAAGAGATTAAAAAGCTCAGCTTTGCAGGTTTCAACTATCGAGAAGATCTGTCTACTAACAAGGAATTAGCCTTTGTAAAATAGATTAAAAATAGAGCTTGTTCCCTATCTTTATAGGGGCAAGCTTTTTGTGATTTGACCTTACTATTTTTTATTTAGAATGGTAGGAATTTTCACACAATTTTGGTATAATAGGACTATTAGAAAATTTCGAGGAGACAAACATGTCAGTTAAGATTGCTTTACTTGGATTTGGTACAGTAGCCAGTGGTGTGCCATTCTTGCTAAAGGAAAATAGAGAAAAAATTGTTCAAGCAGCCCAGTCAGAAATTGAAGTAGCTAAAGTTTTGGTCAAAGACGATGAAGAAAAAGCTCGCTTGCTTGATGCAGGAAATGATTTTAATTTTGTAACAAATATCGATGAAATCTTGTCAGACAAAGACATCACAATCGTTGTTGAGTTGATGGGACGTATCGAGCCTGCTAAAACTTTTATTACTCGTGCCTTAGAAGCAGGGAAGCATGTCGTGACAGCCAACAAGGACCTTTTAGCTGTTCATGGTGCAGAGTTATTGGAAGTTGCCAAAGCTCATAATGTTGCTCTTTACTATGAAGCAGCTGTAGCGGGAGGAATTCCAATCCTTCGTACCTTGGTTAACTCACTAGCATCAGACAAAATCACTCGTGTTCTTGGTGTTGTCAACGGAACATCTAACTTCATGATGACTAAAATGGTAACCGAAGGTTGGTCTTACGAGGATGCTTTGGCAGAAGCACAACGACTTGGCTTCGCTGAAAGCGACCCAACCAATGATGTAGATGGTATTGATGCTGCCTACAAGATGGTCATCCTTAGCCAGTTTGCTTTTGGGATGAATGTCAAGTTTGAAGATGTTGGCCACCAAGGGATTCGCAATATCACTCCAGAAGATGTGGCAGTAGCTCAAGAACTTGGTTATGTTGTGAAACTGGTTGGTTCTGTTGAAGAAACAGCTTCTGGAATCGCTGCTGAGGTTACGCCAACCTTCCTTCCTAAAGAACACCCACTTGCAAGTGTTAACGGTGTTATGAATGCGGTCTTTGTAGAATCAATCGGTATCGGCGAGTCTATGTACTACGGACCAGGTGCAGGTCAAAAACCAACTGCAACAAGTGTTGTGGCTGATATTGCCCGTATCGTTCGTCGTTTGAATGATGGAACAATTGGAAAAGCCTTTAATGAATACAGCCGCCCAGTGGTCTTAGCTAAGCCAGAAGATGTCAAAGCTAACTACTATTTCTCAATCTTGGCTCCTGACTCAAAAGGTCAAGTCTTGAAATTGGCTGAGCTCTTTAATGCGGAAGATATCTCCTTCAAGCAAATCCTTCAAGATGGTAAGCAAGAAGGCAAGGCTCGTGTTGTCATCATCACTCATAAAATCAACAAGGCGCAACTTGAAAATATTACAGCAGCTTTGAAGGGTGTAACTGAATTTGAACTTCTCAACACCTTCAAGGTTTTAGGAGACTAAGATGAAGATTATTGTACCCGCTACAAGTGCCAATGTGGGTCCTGGTTTTGATTCAGTTGGTGTAGCTGTAACGAAGTATCTAGAAATTCAGGTTTGTGAGGAACGTGAAGAATGGATGATTGAGCACCAATTGGGCAAATGGATTCCACGTGATGAACGTAATCTTTTGCTGAAGATTGCTCTACAAATTGTTCCAGATCTACAACCAAGACGTTTGAAGATGGTTAGCGATATTCCACTTGCGCGTGGACTAGGTTCTTCTAGTTCTGTCATCGTTGCAGGAATTGAATTGGCAAATCAACTCGGAAACTTGAAGCTAAGCAAACATGAAAAATTACAGTTGGCGACTAAGATTGAAGGGCATCCTGATAATGTTGCACCTGCTATCTATGGAAATCTCGTCATTGCAAGCTCAGTCGAAGGCCAGGTTTCAGCAGTTGTGGCGCCCTTCCCAGAGTGTGCTTTCTTAGCTTATATTCCAAACTATGAATTGCGTACTCGCGATAGTCGTGGTGTCTTGCCTAAGAAACTTTCTTACAAGGAAGCTGTTGCAGCAAGTTCTATCGCCAATGTGGCTATTGCAGCTCTACTGACTGGTGACATGGTTAAAGCAGGTCAAGCTATCGAGAGTGACCTCTTCCACGAGCGTTACCGTCAAGAACTGGTGCGAGAATTTGCGACCATCAAAAAAGTTGCCAATAAAAATGGTGCTTATGCAACCTACCTCTCTGGAGCTGGTCCGACTGTCATGGTCTTGGCTGACCCTGACAAGATGCCAAAGATTAAGGCAGAGCTTGAAAAGCAACCTTTCAAAGGCAAGCTTCATGATTTACAAGTAGACACAGAAGGCGTTCGCGTCGAAGCAAAATAAATTTAGCAATAGGATGGGGAAACTCTCTATTAGAGGGCTTCCTGTCCTTTTTTTGAAAATGAAAGATGGGATATGAAATGTTTCCCACTTTTGCTGACCGATAGATGGTCAAGGAGGTATGAGATGGCAGAAATATATCTAGCAGGTGGTTGCTTTTGGGGCTTAGAGGAATACTTTTCCCGTATTTCTGGAGTGCTGCAAACCAGTGTTGGTTACGCTAATGGTCAAGTTGAAACTACTAACTATCAACTGATCAAAGAAACAGATCACGCAGAGACTGTGCAAGTCATCTACGATGAAAAGGTGGTATCGCTTCGTGAGATCTTGCTCTATTATTTCCGAGTCATTGATCCTTTATCTGTCAACCAACAAGGAAATGACCGTGGTCGTCAGTACCGCACAGGGATTTATTACCTAGATGAAGAGGATTTGCCGAATATCCATACGGTCGTTCGAGAACAAGAGCTTCTCATCGGGCGTAAAATAGCGGTAGAAGTGGAGAAGCTTCGTCACTATATCCTGGCTGAGGACTATCACCAAGACTACCTCAAGAAAAATCCTGGTGGCTATTGCCATATCGATGTGAGAGATGCGGAGAAACCACTGATAGATGCTGCCAATTATGAAAAGCCTAGTCAGGCAACGTTACGAGATAATTTGTCAGAAGAGTCTTACCGAGTTACGCAAGAAGCTGCGACGGAAGCTCCCTTTAGCAATGCCTACGACCAAACTTTTGAGGAAGGAATTTATGTCGATATCACGACAGGTGAGCCCCTTTTCTTTGCCAAGGATAAGTTTGCCTCAGGCTGTGGTTGGCCAAGTTTTAGCCGTCCTATTTCCAAGGAACTCATTCATTACTATCAGGACTTGAGTCACGGTATGGAGCGTATCGAAGTTCGGTCACGTTCGGGTAATGCCCACTTGGGTCATGTCTTTACAGACGGGCCTCAGGAACTGGGTGGCTTACGCTATTGCATCAATTCTGCTTCTTTACGATTTATCGCTAAGGATGAGTTGGAAAAGGCTGGATATGGCTACTTACTTCCGTATTTGAACAAGTAAAAAGATGGTGGTTTTTCCAACTTCTTCATTTTGAAAATAGAAGGGACTTATGAAACACTTACTTTCTTACTTTAAACCCTACATCAAAGAGTCTTTCCTAGCGCCCTTGTTTAAGTTGCTAGAAGCTGTTTTTGAACTCTTGGTTCCCATGGTGATAGCAGGGATTGTTGACCAATCTATCCCTCACAAAAATCAGGGCCATCTGTGGATGCAAATGGGACTCCTTTTTGTGTTTGCAGTTATTGGTGTTTTGGTGGCTTTGGTTGCCCAATTTTACTCAGCTAAGGCAGCAGTCGGCTTCACCAAGGAGTTGACCAATGACCTCTATCGTCATATTCTCTCTTTGCCCAAGGAGAGTAGAGACCGTTTGACAACTTCGAGTTTGGTGACGCGTTTGACTTCAGATACCTACCAAATTCAGACAGGAATCAATCAATTCTTACGCCTCTTTTTAAGGGCGCCTATTATTGTTTTTGGTGCCATTTTCATGGCTTATCGTCTCTCGCCTGAGTTGACCTTCTGGTTTTTGGTCATGGTTGCCATTTTGACCCTTGTCATTGTCGTTTTATCACGGTTGGTCAATCCTCTCTACAGTAGTTTGAGAAAGAAAACTGACCAGCTGGTTCAGGAGACGCGCCAACAACTACAAGGTATGCGCGTGATTCGTGCCTTTGGTCAAGAAAAACGAGAGATTGAACATTTCCAAGTACTCAACCAAGTCTATACAGCCATCCAAATGAAAACAGGATACTGGTCTAGTCTCTTGACACCCTTGACCTATTTGATCGTCAACGGAACTTTACTAGTGATTATCTGGAATGGTTATATTTCTATCCAGGGAGGCTGGCTCAGTCAGGGCGCCTTGATTGCCCTGATCAACTATCTCTTACAAATTTTGGTAGAGTTGATTAAACTAGCCATGCTCATTAATTCACTCAACCAGTCTTATATATCAGCTAAGCGCATTGAGGAAGTCTTCGCTGAAAAACCTGAAGATATTCATACTGAACTTAAGGCAGGAAGGGTTTCTGGAAATCAAGTTTTACACGTCCAAGGATTGACCTTTACCTATCCAGATGCTGCCCACCCTTCTCTGATGGATATTTCTTTTGATATGCAGCAAGGAGAAATTCTTGGGATTATCGGAGGAACTGGTTCTGGTAAGTCAACATTGGTTCAGGTCTTACTTGGTTTGTACAAACCAGATAAAGGAACAGTGGCCCTCCATCAGGCTGGACATAGCCCTCGGGATCTGGCCCAGTGGCGGTCCTGGATAGCCTATGTCCCTCAAAAGGTTGAACTCTTTAAAGGGACAATCCGCTCCAACTTAACTTTGGGTATGGAAGAGACTGTTTCAGATCAAGAACTCTGGCAGGCTTTGGAAATTGCTCAGGCCAAGGACTTTGTCAGTGAGAAGGAAGGTCAGTTGGATGCAGAAGTCCAAGCAGGCGGTCGTAATTTTTCAGGTGGACAAAAACAACGCTTGTCTATCGCCCGAGCAGTCTTACATCAAGCACCATTTCTCATCTTGGATGATGCGACTTCAGCCCTTGATACCATTACCGAGTCCAATCTTCTAAAGGCCATTCAGGCGAACTTGCCAGATACTAGTTTAATCTTGATTTCCCAACGAACTTCGACTTTGAAGATTGCTAATCAAATTCTCCTTTTAGAGAAAGGTCAGCAATTAGCGCTTGGAAATCATGAGGAATTGATGAAGACTAGTCAAGTCTATCGTGAAATCAATGCATCCCAACATGGAAAGGAGGACTAGAATGAAAGGTAAACATGCAAGTCAAACCCTCAAACGTTTGGCAAAAGATTTAGCAAGTCACCCCATCCTTCTTTTCCTAGCTTTCTTGGGAACCATTGCTCAAGTGGCCCTATCAATCTATCTTCCAATCTTGATAGGACAGGTGATTGACCAAGTCCTAGTCGATGGTTCATCCCAGTTATTCTGGCAGATTTTTCTCCAGATGATATTGGTGGTCATAGGAAATACACTGGTACAATGGGCTAATCCCCTCCTCTATAATCGACTGATTTTCTCATACACCAAAGATTTACGGGAGAAAATCATTGAAAAACTCCATCGTCTTCCGATTGCCCTTGTAGATAGACAAGGTAGTGGGGAAATGGTCAGCCGAGTGACGACAGATATTGAACAGTTGGCAGCAGGATTGAACATGATTTTCAATCAATTTTTCATCGGAGTTCTGATGATTTTGGTCAGCATCCTTGCCATGCTTCAGATTCATCTTTTGATGACTCTCTTGGTTCTGCTCTTAACACCTCTGTCTATGGTCATTTCACGCTTTATTGCAAAGAGATCCTACCATCTCTTTCAAAAACAAACGGAGACTAGGGGGATTCAGACTCAGTTGATTGAGGAGTCGCTTACCCAGCAGACCATCATCCAATCCTTCAATGCTCAGGAAGAATTTATCCAAAAACTCCATGAGGCAAACGATACTTATGCAGGATATTCTCAGTCAGCTATTTTTTATTCATCAACGGTTAATCCTTCGACTCGATTTGTCAATGCCCTCATCTATGCGCTACTAGCTGGTGTAGGGGCCTTCCGTATCATGGCGGGTTCCACTTTGACAGTTGGACGTTTAGTGACTTTTTTGAACTATGTGCAGCAGTACACTAAGCCGTTTAATGATATTTCATCAGTCTTAGCTGAGTTGCAAAGTGCTCTAGCTTGTGCTGAACGTGTTTATGCAGTTTTAGAAAGTCCGGAGGTTACAGAAACGGGTCAGGAAGTCTTGACTAGCGATCAAGTCAAGGGAGCTATTTCCTTCAAGCATGTCTCCTTTGGCTACAATCCTGAAAAAATCTTAATCAAGGACTTGTCTATTGACATTCCAGCTGGTAGTAAGGTTGCCATCGTTGGGCCAACGGGTGCCGGGAAATCTACACTTATCAATCTTCTCATGCGTTTTTACCCGATTAATTCAGGAGATATTTTGCTAGATGGTCGTTCGATTTATGACTATACTCGAGCTTCTCTTCGACAGCAGTTTGGGATGGTGCTCCAAGAAACTTGGCTCAAGCAGGGAACCATTCATGACAATATTGCCTTTGGCAATCCTGATGCTAGTCGAGAGCAGGTTATTGCAGCAGCTAAGGCAGCAAATGCGGACTTCTTTATTCAGCAGTTGCCACAGGGTTATGATACCAAGCTTGAAAATGCAGGTGAATCCTTGTCTGTCGGTCAGGCTCAGCTCTTAACCATTGCTCGTGTCTTTCTAGCCATTCCTAAGATTCTTATCTTAGATGAAGCAACCTCATCTATCGATACCCGTACCGAGGTTCTGGTTCAGGATGCCTTTGCCAAACTCATGAAAGGACGGACAAGCTTTATCATCGCCCACCGTTTGTCAACCATTCAGGATGCTGATTTGATTCTTGTCTTGGTGGATGGAGATATTGTCGAACATGGTAGCCATCAGGAACTCATGGCGAGAAAAGGTAAATACTATCAAATGCAAGAAGCGGCAGCCTTTAGTCCAGAGTAAATCGTAAAACGTTTTTAGTCCAATAAACAACAAGAAAAGTTGCCTTCGGGTGACTTTTTTGTTACAATAGCTAGAAAAATTATCCAGTATGAATTCCTATTTAGAAAAGGAGCCTATCGATGAAAGTCTTTCAGCACGTAAATATCGTGACTTGTGACCAAGATTTCCACGTTTATCTGGATGGGATTTTAGCTGTTAAAGAATCCCAAATCGTTTATGTCGGTCAGGAAAATCCAGAGATTCTCAATCAAGCAGATCAAATCATAGACTATCAGGGTACTTGGATTATGCCTGGTTTGGTTAACTGCCATACTCACTCTGCCATGACAGGCTTGAGGGGGATTCGTGATGATAGCAATCTCCACGAATGGCTAGAAGACTATATCTGGCCAGCTGAGGCAGAATTCACATCAGTGATGACTACAAAAGCCGTCAAAGAGGCTCTAACAGAGATGCTCCAGTCAGGAACGACAACTTTCAATGATATGTACAATCCGAATGGAGTAGAGATAGAGAAGATTTATGAAGCAGTCAAGGCATCCAAGATGCGTTGCTATTTTTCTCCAACCCTCTTTTCTTCAGAAGCTGAGACGACTGATGAGACTATAGCCAGAACTCGTGCTGTCATCGAGACAATTAAAAGTTACCAGGATCCCAATTTCAAGGTGATGGTGGCTCCTCATTCGCCCTACAGTTGTAGTCGAGAATTGCTGGAAGCTAGCTTAGAACTAGCAAAAGAAGAAGATATTCCGCTTCATATCCACGTTGCAGAAACACAGGAAGAGTCAGGCATTATCCTGAAGCGTTATGGCAAACGTCCAATAGCCTTTCTAGATGAACTTGGGTATTTAGATCATCAGGCTGTCTTTGCCCATGGTGTGGAGTTGAATGAAGCAGAAATTACCCACTTGGCAGATTCACAAGTCGCCATCGCCCACAATCCTATCAGCAACCTCAAACTAGCTTCAGGTATTGCACCAGTCGTCCAACTTCAACAAGCTGGAGTGCCAGTCGGTATCGCAACGGACTCAGTTGCTTCTAATAACAACCTTGATATGTTTGAGGAAGGTCGTACGGCAGCACTTTTACAGAAAATGAAGAGTGGTGATGCCAGCCAATTTCCTATTGAAACTGCCCTCAAGGCACTGACGATTGAAGGAGCTAAGGTGTTGGGAATGGAAGATGAGATTGGTAGCCTAGAAGTCGGCAAGCAAGCAGATTTTCTCGTCATCCAACCGCAAGGAAAAATCCATCTTCAACCACAAGAAAATATGCTGTCTCACCTCGTTTATGCCGTCAAATCTAGTGATGTTGACGACGTCTATATCGCGGGTGAGCCAGTCGTAAAAGACGGACAAGTCTTGACAGTTAACTTGTAAAAATAAGTATAAATTTACCAAATCTCATAGGAAATTTCTTGTGAGGTTTTTAAAATTTTGCTAGAAACAAGGCGACTAGACTCCTTGCAGGAATCTATTGATAATAACTTAGAAAAACACCGATTAGATAAATAAAAAAAATTATGGTATAATAAAACAATACAATTAAAGGAGTAAGTATGGACATTTCAGAAATTCGTCAAAAAATTGATGCAAATCGTGAAAAATTAGCTTCTTTCAGGGGGTCTCTTTGACCTCGAAGGTTTAGAGGAAGAGATTGCCATTTTGGAAAACAAAATGACAGAACCTGATTTTTGGAACGATAATATTGCGGCCCAAAAAACGTCGCAAGAATTAAACGAACTCAAAAATACCTATAATACCTTCCACAAGATGGATGAGCTACAGGATGAAGTTGAGATTTTACTGGACTTTTTAGCAGAGGATGAATCCGTTAAGGATGAGCTGGTTGAGAAACTCTCTGAGTTAGACCAGATGATGACCAGCTACGAAATGACCCTTCTCTTGTCTGAGCCCTACGATCACAACAATGCTATCCTTGAAATCCATCCGGGTTCAGGGGGAACAGAGGCTCAAGACTGGGGCGATATGCTCCTTCGTATGTATACTCGCTATGGAAATGCCAAAGGCTTCAAGGTTGAGGTCTTAGACTACCAAGCAGGTGATGAGGCAGGAATCAAGTCAGTAACCTTGTCATTTGAAGGACCAAATGCTTATGGTCTTCTCAAGTCAGAGATGGGAGTTCACCGTTTGGTCCGAATCTCACCATTTGACTCTGCTAAACGTCGCCACACCTCATTTACTTCTGTAGAAGTCATGCCAGAATTGGATGATACCATCGAAGTTGAAATCCGTGAGGATGACATCAAGATGGATACCTTCCGTTCAGGAGGAGCAGGTGGACAAAACGTCAACAAGGTTTCAACAGGTGTCCGCTTGACTCACATTCCGACAGGTATCGTCGTAGCATCAACTGTTGACCGTACTCAGTATGGGAACCGTGACCGTGCTATGAAGATGCTTCAGGCAAAACTCTACCAGATGGAGCAGGAAAAGAAAGCTGCTGAGGTAGACTCGCTCAAGGGTGAGAAAAAGGAAATTACATGGGGAAGCCAAATCCGCTCCTATGTATTTACGCCTTATACAATGGTAAAAGACCATCGTACAAACTTTGAAGTAGCGCAGGTCGATAAGGTTATGGATGGAGACTTAGATGGTTTCATCGATGCTTATCTGAAATGGCGTATTAGTTAAAAGAAAGGAAGTCACATGTCAATCATTGAAATGAGAGATGTTGTCAAAAAATACGACAACGGGACAACAGCCCTACGTGGCATCACTGTAAATATCGATGCAGGAGAATTCGCCTACATCGTAGGACCTTCAGGTGCTGGTAAATCAACTTTTATCCGTGCCTTGTATCGTGAGGTCAAAATCGACAAAGGAAGCTTGCAAGTCGCAGGTTATAACTTGGTTAAGATTAAAAAGAAAGATATTCCGTTCTTGCGTAGAAATGTCGGAGTAGTCTTTCAGGATTACAAACTTTTGCCAAAGAAAACCGTTTATGAGAACATTGCATACGCAATGGAGGTTGTCGGTGAAAGCCGTCGTAACATCAAAAAACGTGTTATGGAAGTCTTGGACCTTGTCGGTTTGAAGCACAAGGTTCGTTCATTCCCAAATGAGCTTTCAGGTGGTGAGCAACAACGTATCGCCATTGCGCGTGCCATCGTAAACAATCCTAAAGTATTGATTGCTGACGAACCAACAGGTAACTTGGACCCAGATAACTCATGGGAAATCATGAACCTCTTGGAACGTATCAATCTTCAAGGGACAACTGTTTTGATGGCGACCCACAACAGCCAAATCGTAAATACCTTACGCCACCGCGTTATTGCCATCGAAAATGGTCGCGTGGTACGTGATGAAGCGAAAGGAGAGTACGGATACGATGATTAGTAGATTTTTCCGCCATCTGTTCGAAGCTTTAAAGAGTTTAAAGCGTAATGGATGGATGACCATTGCTGCTATCAGTTCAGTAATGATTACCTTGACCTTGGTTGCTATCTTTGCTTCAGTTATTTTCAATACTGCAAAATTGGCAACTGATATCGAAAACAACGTCCGTGTCATGGTTTATGTTCGTAAAGACGTTGAAGACAACAGTGAAACCATTGTAAAAGAAGGCCAGACAGTCACGAACAATGACTACCACAAGGTCTATAATGCCCTCAAAGCCTTGCCAGCTGTTAAAAATGTAACCTTCTCAAGTAAAGAAGAACAGTACCAAAAGCTGACTGAAACCATGGGTGACGAGTGGAAGGTGTTTGAAGGAGATGCAAACCCTCTTCATGATGCCTACATCGTAGATACCAATTCACCAAGTGATGTAAAACCAGTAGCTGAAGAAGCTAAGAAAATCGAAGGTGTCTCTGAAGTTCAAGACGGTGGTGCCAACACTGAACGTCTCTTCAAGTTGGCTTCCTTCATCCGTGTTTGGGGATTAGTCATCGCAGGACTCTTGATCTTCATCGCAGTCTTCTTGATTTCAAATACCATCCGTATCACTATCATTTCACGTAGTCGTGAGATCCAAATCATGCGTTTGGTTGGTGCGAAAAACGGCTATATCCGTGGTCCATTCTTGCTAGAAGGTGCCTTTATCGGATTGTTGGGAGCAGCTCTTCCATCAGTTTTGGTTTACTTTATCTATAACCGAGTATTCCAATCTGTCAACCCATCCTTGGTTGGACAAAACCTATCTTTGATTACACCAGATATCTTTATTCCAGTGATGATTGGACTCTTGTTCCTCATCGGAATCTGTATCGGTTCACTTGGTTCAGGAATCTCAATGCGTCGATTCTTGAAAATCTAAGTCAAAGAACTTGATAAAACACATAAAAAAGTGGGACGTCATCAAGACTTCACAGTTCTTGATGCCCCGCTTTTTCTTTCGGTCTTGGGGCTCAGTCGCTTGCCAATTTTGGGTAAAGAGTGTATGATAGGAAAGGACCTTTTTTACTAATATGAATAATGAATGAGGAAAAGATGAAACAATTTTTGGAAAAAGTGAGTATACTCTCCCTATCGTTAGTATTAATCACATCATTTTCAATTTCGAGTGCCCTGCCAGCCATGTTTGACTATTATCAGGGCTACTCAAAAGGCCAGGTCGAACTCTTGGTCAGCCTTCCATCCTTTGGAATTATGGCTATGCTTTTATTGAACGGAGTTCTCGAGCGTATTTTCCCTGAACGCCTCCAGTTGACCTTGGGACTTTTGATCTTGTCAATCAGCGGGATCGCTCCCTTCTGGTATCAGGACTATTACTTTGTCTTTGCTACACGTCTTCTCTTCGGGATTGGAGTGGGGATGCTGAACGCCAAGGCCATCTCTATCATCAGTGAACGTTACCACGGTAAGACTCGTATCCAGATGCTCGGTTTTCGTGGCTCAGCTGAGGTAGTAGGAGCCTCTATCTTGACGCTGGCAGTTGGGCAACTATTAGCCTTTGGTTGGACCGCAACCTTCCTAGCCTATGCAGCAGGCCTAGTGGTTCTCGTACTCTTCCTTCTCTTTGTCCCTTATGGAAAAGGAGAAGCTTATGAGTCCAAGCAAAAGACAGAAGAAGTAGCCAAACTAACTCGCTCTATGCTACAGCTGATTTTCTTCCTTGCCATTGTAGCTGCTGTCATCGTGTGTACAAATACTGCTATTACTTTCCGTATTCCTAGTCTCATGATTGAGGCAGGTTTTGGAGATGCTCAGTTGTCTAGTCTGGTACTTAGTGCCATGCAGTTAATCGGTATTCTAGCGGGTATCAGCTTTTCTTACCTCATCTCTGCCTTCAAGGAAAAACTTCTATTGGTCGCAGGTGTTACCTTTGGGATTGGGCAAATTATCATTGCCTTAGCACCATCACTCTGGGTGGTTGTTGCAGGTTCGATTCTTGGAGGCTTTGCCTACAGCATTGCTCTAACGACAGTCTTTCAGTTGATTTCTGAGAGAATCCCAGCAAAACTCCTCAACAAAGCGACTTCCTATGCGGTTTTGGGATGCTCTTCTGGTGCATCTTTAACACCATTTGTGCTATCAGGGATTGGCTTCATAACTACGGATGGTCGAATGACCTTTATCATACTAGGGACGTGGATGATTGCTACATCTGTGCTTGTTTCCTTTTTATTGAAAAAAGAAGCATAACAAAGAAAAACTCAAGGATGAATCCTTGAGTTTTTTTGTATATCAGCCAACCATTTGCCAAAAGTAATCAATGATATAGGTCAAGCCATAGGTATAAACAACCAGGGTAAAAGGCTTGGTCAGGATGATAATGGTCATATAGCGTTTGAAGCTCATCTTGGTCAAAGCAGCCAACATACAGAGAAAGTCCGCAGGACTGACAGGCCAAATCATCATAAAGATAAAAAATCGATCAAAGCGATTGCCCTCATCCAGCCAACCGATATACTTGTCATAGGTGCGCTTGCTGACCATGGACTGGACAAAGGGTGCTCCGTAGAGACGTACCAGGTAAAAGATAATGGCGCAACCAATGACAATACCGATATAGTTGTAAATCGTCCCGATGATGTGACCGTAGATAAAGACTCCAGCGACTGAGGTCAGAGCACCTGGAATGATGGGAACAACCGTCTGTAAAATCTGCAAAAAGATAAAGAGTGGAGGCCCCCAGATACCGGCCTGTTGGATAAAGGCAGATAGGGTTTCCTTAGAGTGCAAGATACCGGCTTGATAGGCCCAGATACAGAATATTAAAGTACCAACTCCACCGACGATGGAGGAAATATGAATGGCTTGCTGTAGAAGGGGAGAAACAGCTTTCATTTCTTTATCGTGTGACATGGAAACTCCTCTTGTGTAGTATGATTCTACTATATCATATTTTAGGGAGAAAGACTACATGGTTTTTCTGAGGGAAGTAGGATCAGCAAGGCGTTTTCTGACCGGAATATGATATAATGATAGGAAGAATTCAATAATTAAGGAAAGTAAAAATGGCAAGTAAAGAAAATGCAGAGCGCAAGGAACTTCACCGTAAAATTTGGGCGATTGCCGATGACGTTCGTGGGGCTGTAGACGGTTGGGATTTCAAGCAATACATATTGGGAATCCTTTTCTATCGCTTCATTTCCGAACATATGGCTAATTATTTTGATCACGCTGAGCATGAGGCTGGAGATTTAGAATTTCGTTATGCTGATTTGAGCGACCAAGAAGCTGAGCGAGATTTCAAACCAGGGACAGTTGAGGATAAGGGATTCTTTATTCTTCCAAGTCAATTGTTTGAGAATGTCGTCAAGAATGCTTCACAAAATGAAAATTTAAACGAAGATTTAGCCAATATTTTCCAAGATATTGAAAAATCAGCGATTGGATTCAAATCAGAAGATGATATCAAAGGCTTATTTGACAACTTGGATACACGAAGCAACATCCTTGGTGGTACTGTTCCAGAAAAAAATAAACGTCTTTCTGATATCCTCAATGGTATCAATAGCATTAACTTTGGTAACTTTGAGGAAAATGATATCGATGCCTTCGGAGATGCCTATGAGTTCTTGATTTCCAACTATGCGAGCAATGCTGGTAAAAGTGGTGGTGAATTTTTCACACCTCAGACAGTGTCTAAATTATTGGCTCGTTTGGTAATGGTTGGTAAGGACAAAATTAACAAGGTTTACGACCCAACATGTGGTTCGGGTTCGCTCTTGCTTCAGATGAAAAAACAATACGAAGACCATATCTTGGAGGATGGTTTCTTTGGTCAAGAAATCAATATGACCAACTATAACTTGGCTCGTATGAATATGTTCTTGCACAATATCAACTACAATAACTTTGATATCAAACGAGGAGACACCCTTTTAAATCCTCAACATTTGGATGAAAAACCGTTTGATGCTATTGTTTCTAACCCTCCTTACTCTGTCAAATGGGTGGGAGATGGAGACCCAACTCTCATAAACGATGATCGTTTTGCGCCAGCTGGTAAATTAGCTCCTAAGTCAAAAGCTGACTTTGCTTTTATCATGCATAGTCTCAACCACTTGTCTAACAGAGGACGAGCAGCCATTGTTTGTTTCCCAGGTATTTTCTATCGTGGTGGTGCTGAAAAGACTATTCGTCAGTATCTAGTAGATAACAACTTTGTTGAAGCAGTGATTGCTCTGCCTGATAATCTTTTCTTTGGAACCTCTATCGCAACCACGATTTTAGTGTTGGCGAAGAATAAACTAGAAAATAAAACACTTTTTATCGATGCGAGCAAGGAGTTCAAAAAAGAGACCAATAACAATGTCTTGACGGATGACAATATCGACCATATCGTTGAATTATTCACTAATTATCAAAGTGTAGACTATAAAGCAGCTCTCGTTGATAATGAAGTGATTGGTTCAGAGCAGGATTACAATCTTTCTGTCTCAACCTATGTCGAACAAGAAGACACACGTGAGAAGATTGATATTGATGTTCTCAACAAAGAAATTGCTGAGACCGTTGCTACGATTGACCACTTACGTTCAGAGATAGACAAGATTGTAGAGGAGCTAGGAGGTAGATGATGAATATCCTAGAAGAAATTCAAAACTGTCCCGTTGAGTGGAAAGAGTTGGGGGAAGTGACTGATACTGTTACAAGTCCAGTAAAATTAACTAAAAAGGAGTATCAAGTATCAGGGAAAATACCAATTGTTGATCAAGGGGAACAATTCATTGCAGGTTTTTCAGATTATGGAAAATATCTGAAAAAGGATGAATATATTATTTTTGGGGATCACTCAGAGCATGTAAAATATATAGATTTCGCTTTTGTTCAAGGAGCTGATGGTTTAAAAATTTTGAAACCTAAGAGTGGCATAAAAGCAAAATATATATACTATTGCTTTTGTAATTTTTATAAGAAAGAAGGAAGTTATAAAAGACATTGGAGTAAAGCAAGAACTACTCTTATACCAATTCCTCAAAGTGAAGAAATTCAAGAAAAAATCGTGCAAACACTTGACAAAATGACTGAGTATGTTACAGAATTGACCTCAGAATTGACCTCAGAATTGACCTCACGTAAAAAGCAATATTCTTTTTATCGAGATAAACTTTTATCATTTGAGGATGAGGTTTATCAGGTTGAGTGGAAGACAATCCTAGATGTTTCTAAAAAGGTAACGTCTGGAGGGACACCAGATAGATCAAATAGTTTATATTATGGAGGTTCAATTCCTTGGCTTAGAACTCAAGAGGTAGATTTTCGAGAGATTTATGGTACAGAATTAAGTATAACAGAAGAAGGTCTAGCGAATTCATCAGCTAAATGGATTGAAAAAAATGCGGTTATAGTGGCTATGTATGGAGCAACTGCTGCGAAAGTAGGTATTGCCAAGATTCCATTAACAACAAATCAAGCATGTTGTAACATTGAGGTAGATGAAGATATAGCAAATTATCGTTATGTTTACCACTGGTTGACTTATAATTACGAAGCATTAAAATCAATGGGACAAGGATCGCAATCTAATATTAATGCGGGGGTGATAAAATCATTCAAAATCCCAGTCCCTTCCCTCGAAATCCAATCTCGCATTATTCAAGTTTTAGACAACTTTGATACGGTTTGTAACGACTTAAATATTGGACTACCAAAAGAGATTGAACTACGTCAAAAGCAGTACGAATATTTTCGAGAAAAACTCTTGACATTCCTCGCTGAAGGCGAGTACACTGAGAGTAGAGTAGAGGAGTGGGACAACTCCGCTCTTATCAAACTTTTACAGTGGGTATTTGGTCCAATTCGGGTGGAACTAGGTAGTGTGTTTGAAGTTATTGCAGGAGGTGATATTCCAAAGAATGGAATCTCTGCTATCGAAACAGAAGAATATCGTTATCCTATCTTATCTAATGGAATTAACGAAAAATCATTATATGGTTGGACAAATCAAGCTAGAATCAAGAACCCTAGCCTAACGGTTTCAGCGAGAGGCACAATCGGATGGACAAGTTATCGTGAAAAACCTTTCTTCCCTATAGTGAGATTGCTTGTGTTGACTCCAAAAATTAACCTCAATTTAAAATATGCTTATTATTTTATGAAATCTATCGAGAATAACTATGAAATTCCGCAAAGTGGGATTCCACAGTTAACGAAACCTATGATCCAGAGTAAAATAATTACACTACCACCTCTAGAAGAACAATCTAGTATAGTCTCCATTCTTGATAATTTCAATACCTTAACAGACTCTCTTTCTAAGGGTCTTCCAAAGGAAATTGAACTAAGACAGAAACAGTACGAATACTGGAGAGAACAATTATTAAATTTTACTAGATAAAGTCTTTAATCATATTGAAATAGAATCTCAATTAAAACAAAAAAGGAAGCATGCTATGGTTGATTATTCAAAAATACATGAAGTAATTGCGGAAACAAATGAAGGGATTCTCTTGGCTGAGTATCAACCAGAGTATCGTACAGATAGGGAATATCAGTCAGAAGCTGATTTGGAAAATCAATTGATTTCTGATTTGGTGAATCATCTCAACTATGAACGCTTAAATATTCATACACCTGAAGAGCTCTTAGCAAATGCCAAGGTGCAAATAGAAAAACTCAATAAGGTGACTTTTACGAATGCTGAGTGGGATCGCTTTGTAGTAGAGTATCTGGATTGTCCCAATGAAGGGTTAGTTGAAAAAACTCGAAAAATCCAAGAGAATTATATCTATGATTTTGTCTTTGATGATGGACGAATTAAAAATATTTCCATCCTTGATAAGAAAAATATTCATAACAACAGCATGCAGGTCATCAACCAAGTGACCCAAGTAGGTAGCCATACTAATCGTTATGATGTTACCATATTGGTAAATGGCCTTCCTTTAGTTCAGATTGAATTGAAAAGACGTGGTGTTAGTCTTAAAGAAGCTTTTGAACAAATCCATAGATATAGCAAGGAAAGCTTCAATAGCGAAAATTCTTTATACAAATATATTCAAATTTTTGTGATTTCTAATGGAACCTATACACGCTACTTCGCAAATACGACAGCTCAAAATAAAAATCATTATGAATTCACCTGTGAATGGGCAGACCGTAAAAATAAAACCATTCATGATTTAGAAGACTTTACCGTTACATTCCTAAGTAAACGAGTCCTCTTGGAAGTATTGACCAAGTATTGTGTCTTTGATGCTGATAATACCTTACTCATCATGCGCCCTTATCAGATAGCAGCAACGGAGAGTATTTTACGAAAGATTCATTCTACAAATGAAATGAAGAATTTCGGTACAATCAATGCTTGTGGCTATATCTGGCATACGACAGGTTCAGGGAAAACTTTGACCAGCTTTAAGACCGCTCGTTTAGCAACAGAGTTGGACTATATTGACAAAGTGATTTTTGTGGTGGATAGAAAAGACCTTGACTATCAAACCATGAAGGAATATCAAAAATTCCAACCAAATTCAGTCAATGGTAGTAATAATACAAAAGAACTCCAACGTAGTATTGAAGAAAATGATGGTAAAATCGTTGTCACAACCATTCAAAAATTAAATAAGTTTATAGCAGCAAATCCAAATCATGAAATCTATAGTAAGAAATGTATCTTGATTTTTGACGAGTGCCATCGCTCCCAGTTTGGGAAGGCGCAAAAGCGTATCAAAAAAGCTTTTAAACAGTATGCTTTATTTGGATTTACAGGGACTCCGATTTTCCCAGAAAATAGCTTAACGGGAGAAACAACCCAAGAAGTTTTTGGAGAACAACTTCATAACTACGTTATCACAGATGCTATTCGAGATAAAAAAGTGTTGAAGTTCAAAGTCGACTATAACTATATCAAGCCTGAAATCAATAAGTATAGAGAAGCAGAAAAGGCAGTCGGTCGAGAGCTTGGTGAGAAGAAACTCAAAAAGATGGAGAAGGAGCTCCTTTTACATCCTGAACGGATTGCAACCATCACAGAATACCTGTTGAGAGTCTATAACGACAAGACGCACCGAAATCAACACTATACTCATAAACAAAAACAACTGTCTGGTTTTAATGCCATGCTGGCTGTACAAAGTATTGAAGCTGCGAAATTATACTATGAAGAACTTCAGCGACAACAAGCAGCATTACCAGAAGCTAAGCGTTTGAAGGTCGCGACTATCTTTAGCTTTGCGCCTAACGAAGAACAGTCAGCTTATGGAGAGATTCAAGATGAAGAGCTAGACCCTCAAGATACAGCCATGCCTCTTTCATCTAAAGAGTTTCTGGCTAAGGCAATCTACGACTATAATCAAATGTTCAAGACCAACTTTTCGACTGATGGGAAAGAGTTTCAAAATTACTATCGTGACCTTTCTAAACGAGTTAAGTCCAAGGAAGTGGATTTGCTGATTGTAGTGGGTATGTTTTTGACAGGATTTGATGCTCCAACCATGAATACTCTTTTTGTCGATAAAAATCTACGTTATCATGGTTTGATTCAGGCGTTTTCTAGAACCAATCGTATTTTTAACAAAGTTAAACCATTTGGGAATATCGTATGTTTCCGTGATTTAGAAAAAGCTACTCAAGAAGCTATAAAAACCTTTGGGGATACCAATAAGCTTGAAATTATCTTAGAAAAAAGTTTTAGCGAATACATGGACGGTTTCGTGGATCAGGTAACGGGTATCAAGGTTAAAGGTTATACAGAAGTTTGTCAGGAAATTCTGGAAAGATTCCCGAACCCACAAGAAATAGAAACAGAACGTGATAAAAAAGAGTTTGTTAAGTTATTTGGTGAGTTTCTGAAGCTTGATAACGTTCTTCGAAATTATGATGAATTTCAGGAAATCGACAAGCCTATCTCGGAAGGTTATCTCCAAGATTTAAGAAGTTCTTACGTGGAAATTCGAGATGAATTCTTAAACCTTAAAAACTATGAAAGAACAAAAGATTTAGGTGTTGACCTTTCAGATATTGAATTTGAGATTGAACTCTTAAAAACAGATGAGATAAATCTTGACTATATTCTCGCATTAATTGTCGAAAAATCGAAGAATTCTGAGTCTAAGGAAGCAATGAAAGCAGAAGTTAGTCGAGTCATTCGCTCAAGTATTGATATTCGTGCTAAGGAAGAGTTGGTGATTGGCTTTATCAATGATACTGATTTAGCGAGTCTGAAAGACCATGATGAGATTATCAATGCATTCTATGCTTATGGTAAAGAACGTAAAGCAGTCGCTATTCGGGAATTAGCAGAGTCTGAAAAGCTTGTAAAAGATTATCAATTATTCATTGATCGATCTATTCAACGTGGTTATGCTGAGAATAGTGGAGCTGATTTGGATTCGATTATTCCACCGACTTCTCGTAGACACGGAGCTCGTGAACGTAAGAAACAAGAAGTTTTACATCAGATTCAAACATTAGTAGAGATTTATTCAGGAATTTAGCGAAGTGGACATTAGATTCATCAAAAAATCGATTCGCTTATTTTGCTTATTTTATAGAAATAACTTTGTTTCCGTATTTCCTGGGAACTAGTAGAAAGTTAGGAGAAATATGGAAAACAACAACCAACGTGCCCTTTGTCAGCAACTCTGGGCGGAAAATAAATACCTTGTTTTGAGCCATTCCAGCAATATTTACAAGGACATTCGTCAGTATCTCAAGCAAGAAGTGGTGGAGCTGAGTCAGGTTCAAGAGATGATTGACCGTGCCTGCCAGATTCCAGAGCACAGGGGTCAGGTTTGCAACGCTTTTCAGCATATTTGGGGCTATTTTAAAAAGCAAGCCAGCCTTGATGAGCGTAAAGACTATATGCTCTTGCTGGATCACTATCGCTTTGGTCAGGCTACCAAAGAAGATCTGATTGCTAGGACTCGAGACTTGCTTAAGCGTTACCCAAATGCTTATCTGCAACATTCGACCTTGCTGAAAGGAGACTCCCATGAGACTTTGGCATGAGGCTTTGATTTCACAACTTCCCCGTCCTCAGCTCTTGGGGCAACATCGAGAGTGCTGCGCCCTTCGTGGCAATGGCTGGGGCAGAAAGCATGCGACGGTTGACTATGTCTTTACCCACTCGCCTTATCGTCTCTATGCCTATCATCGCTTGATCATGGAGGAGATGACTGACCGTGGCTACAATGTCAGTCCAGAGTGGCTGGACAAGAACTACCGTGGCAAGACCCGCCCTCCTTATGAAAACTTAGCTGAGGAGAAGTTGAAAAGTCCCATCTATAGCGAGCATGACGCTGCCTACTATGAGGAGTGTCTGGCAAATCTTCGAGACAAGGGGATTGAGCTATAGTCTTTTCTAATAGCAAGCCATAGTCAACTATCTGTTTACTCAAGTTTGACTATGAACAGGACTATCTTGGAATACTGTTAACCATTGTCTACAAAAGGATTTGGAGAATCTTCTCCAAATCCTTTTTTGTGCTTCAAAAAGTGGTATAGTTTCAAACTATATCAAAGCCTAATTTTTTACAATTATACAGATGATTTCTTTTCTGTTAAGATAGTTTCAACAACAATTTTTGGAGGACAAAACATGTCAACTACAATTATCGGTTTCCCTCGTTTGGGTGAATTCCGCGAATTAAAATTTACAACTGAAAAATACTTTAGAAAAGAAATCTCAGAAGAAGAACTCTTGGCTGCGGCTAAAGAATTGCGTGCAAAACACTGGAACATCGTCAAAGAAAAAGGCATCACTGAAATCCCATCAAATGACTTTTCTCACTACGACAACTTCCTTGATGCTGCCTTCCTTTTCAACGTAGTTCCTGCATCAGTACAAAACTTAGAATTATCTGATCTTGAACGTTACTTTGCTTTGGGACGTGGTTACCAAGGAGAAAAAGGGGATGTTCGTGCCCTTCCGATGAAGAAATGGTTCAACACTAACTACCACTACATCGTTCCTAAATTTGAAAAAGACACTCAAGTAAAATTGGCTGGTCACAAGATTTTCGATGAGTTCCAAGAAGCAAAAGAATTGGGTCTCAACACTCGTCCTGTCCTTGTCGGTCCATTCACTTTCCTTCAATTGTCAGACTTTGAAGAAGGTGTGAAAGCAGAAGACTTCGTAGATAGCTTAGTAGCTGCTTACCAAGATGTTTTTGCTAAATTGGCTGAACTTGGTGCAACTCGTATCCAACTCGACGAAGCTGCTCTTGTCAAAGATTTGACAGAAGAAGAAAAAGCCCTATTCTTGAACATCTACAACAAACTCTTGGCTGACAAGAAAGGTCTTGAAGTCTTGCTTCAAACATACTTCGGTGACGTTCGTGACGTTTACGCTGACCTTGTGAAATTGCCAGTAGATGCGATCGGTCTTGACTTTGTCGAAGGTAAGAAAACTCTTGAACTCGTTAAAGGTGGCTTCCCAGCTGACAAGACTCTTTATGCAGGTATTGTCAATGGTAAGAACATCTGGCGCAACAACTACGAAAAGAGCTTGGCTATTCTTGAGCAAATCCCAGCTGAAAACATCGTTTTGACTAGCTCATGCTCACTTCTTCATGTGCCATTTACAACTGCTAACGAAGAATTTGAACCAGCTATCTTGAACCACTTTGCATTTGCAGTTGAAAAATTGGATGAAATCCGTGACTTGGATGCTATCCGCAACGGTCAAGGTGCAGAAGCTCTTGCAGCAAACAAAGAACTCTTTGCAACTGAACGTGTTGGTGAAAATGCGGAACTTCGTGCACGTATCGCTGGATTGACTGACGCAGACTACACTCGTTTGCCAGCCTTTGCAGAACGTGAAGCGATCCAAGAAGAAGCATTCAAACTTCCAGCTCTTCCAACAACAACAATCGGTTCATTCCCTCAAACTAAGGAAGTTCGTGCTAAACGTTTGGCCTTCCGTAAGGGTGAATTGTCACAAGAAGAATACGATGCCTTCCTTGCTGAAACTATCGACGAATGGATCAAATGGCAAGAAGAAGTGGGATTTGACGTGCTTGTACACGGTGAATTCGAGCGTAATGACATGGTTGAGTACTTCGGTCAAAACTTGTCTGGTTACCTCTTCTCTAAGAACGGTTGGGTACAATCATACGGTATGCGTGGGGTTAAACCACCAATCATCTGGGGTGATGTCACTCGTCTCAACCCAATCACTGTTAAATGGTCTAGCTACGCACAAAGCCGTACGGACAAACCTGTTAAAGGTATGTTGACTGGACCTGTTACTATACTTAACTGGTCATTCCCACGTGAAGACATCTCTATCAAGGATTCTACTCTTCAAATCGCTCTTGCAATCAAGGATGAAGTTCTTGACCTTGAAGCTGCAGGCGTGAAAATCATCCAAATCGACGAGGCTGCTCTTCGTGAAAAATTGCCACTCCGTCGTAGCGACTGGTACGAAGACTACCTTGACTGGGCTATTCCAGCCTTCCGTTTGGTCCACTCAACTGTAGCACCAGACACACAAATCCACACTCACATGTGTTACTCAGAATTTACAGATATCATCCCAGCTATCGACAACATGGATGCAGACGTTATCTCATTTGAAGCTAGCCGTTCAAACCTTGAAATCTTGGACGAACTCAAAGCGAAAAACTTCCAAACAGAAGTTGGACCTGGGGTTTACGATATCCACTCACCTCGTGTGCCTAACGAAGGCGAAATCGACCACACCATCGAAGCTATCCTTGCTAAAGTACCAAGCAAGAAAGTTTGGATCAACCCTGACTGTGGTTTGAAAACACGTGGTATTCCAGAAACGAAAGAAAGCTTGATCCGCCTTGTAGAAGCTGCCAAAGCTGCGCGTGAGAAATTGTAAGAAAAGACAGTTCTCTCTACACGGTTGATCAGTAAGAAATCAACTAGAAAAAGGTTATTACATATGTCGCGTCAAACACCGTCACTCTCATTTGAAGTTTTCCCTCCCAACCCATCAGTAGGCAATGACAAAATTATTGCAGCTCTGAAAGACATGCAGGGCTTGGCACCACACTTCATCAGTGTAACTGCCAGCAATAATAAATTTAATATCAAAGAGACGACGGTTCGTTTGGCTGACTATATCCAAAATGACTTGGAGATTCCGACCATTGCTCACTTGCCAGCTATTTATCTAACTAAGGATAAGGTAGCTGAGACTATTGCAGATTTGGATAAGGTTGGAGTTCAGAAAATCTTGGCTTTGCGTGGTGATATCATTCCTGGTGTTGAGCCGCAAAAGGATTTTCGTTACGCCACAGACTTGATTGAGTTTATCAATGAACAGGCACCGCATTTTGATGTAATTGGAGCTTGTTATCCAGAGGGACATCCTGATTCGCCAAACCAAATCTCAGATATTCAAAATCTCAAGAAAAAAGTGGATGCAGGCTGTTCAAGCCTTGTCACTCAGCTTTTCTTTGACAATGAGCGTTTCTACGACTTCCAAGACAAATGTACCTTGGCTGGGATTGATGTTCCTATTCATGCCGGTATCATGCCAATCCTCAATCGTAACCAAGCGCTTCGTCTCTTGAAGACTTGTGAGAATATCCATCTCCCACGTAAGTTTAAGGCTATCTTGGACAAGTATGAGAATGACCCTGAGTCACTCAGAGCAGCAGGACTTGCCTATGCCGTAGACCAAATCGTGGACTTGGTAACGCAAGACGTAGCAGGCGTGCATCTCTACACCATGAACAACGCAGACACTGCTCAGTACATCCACCAAGCAACTCATGCCTTGTTCAATCACCAACCTTAAAATAATTAAAAGCAAACCATTCTTCTTTTCATAGCAGAATGGTTCCTTTTTTATAGAAAAGACCGTACTTTTTAAGAAAAATATGATAAAATAGACTCTGTACGTACTTGATACAAAGATGAGGGTATAAACGATATTTAAGCAGTCTTAATCTTATTTCAAAGAGATGTAAGTTAAAGAATCAGATCTAAAATAATTTCGGAGTTGAACACGGGCTAAATCCCTAGTGAAAAAGATAGATTTCCTGGTGTGCATCGCACACTGCATCAATCTCCTATTTTCATACGGGATTCTTAACGCCCTTTGTATCCTGATTTTTGTAGGCAAGGCGTATAATTTTATCAATCCAAAGGGGATTACAATGACAAAACAAGTGTTTCAAACGACTTTTGCGGGTCGTGAGTTGATCGTAGAGACTGGTCAGGTTGCTAAGCAAGCAAATGGCTCTGTTGTGGTGCGTTACGGTGAGTCAACTGTCTTGACTGCTGCCGTCATGTCTAAGAAGATGGCAACTGGGGATTTCTTCCCGCTTCAAGTCAACTACGAAGAAAAAATGTATGCGGCTGGGAAATTTCCTGGTGGCTTTATGAAACGTGAAGGACGTCCTTCAACAGATGCGACTTTGACAGCGCGTTTGATTGACCGTCCCATCCGTCCAATGTTTGCAGAAGGTTTCCGTAATGAAGTGCAAGTCATCAACACAGTCCTTTCTTACGATGAAAATGCATCTGCTCCAATGGCAGCTATGTTTGGGTCATCATTGGCACTTTCTATCTCAGATATTCCATTTGACGGACCTATCGCTGGGGTACAAGTAGGTTATGTTGATGGGGAAATCATCATTAACCCAACGCAAGAACAAGCAGAGCGCTCTCTTCTTGAATTGACAGTAGCTGGTACCAAGCATGCTATCAACATGGTAGAGTCTGGTGCCAAAGAATTGTCAGAAGAAATCATGTTGGAAGCTCTTCTTAAAGGACACGAAGCTGTCAAAGAATTGATTGCCTTCCAAGAAGAAATCGTTGCGGCAGTCGGTAAAGAAAAAGCAGAAGTAGAATTGCTTCATGTGGATGCTGAATTGCAAGCTGAAATCATTGCAGCCTACAACAGCGATCTTCAAAAAGCGGTTCAAGTAGAAGAAAAATTGGCGCGTGAAGCTGCAACTCAAGCAGTCAAAGACCAAGTTACAGCAGTTTACGAAGAAAAATATGTAGACCACGAAGAATTTGACCGTATCATGCGTGATGTGGCTGAAATCTTGGAACAAATGGAACACGCAGAAGTGCGCCGTTTGATCACAGAAGACAAGGTTCGTCCTGACGGCCGTAAGGTCGATGAAATCCGTCCTTTGGATGCACAAGTGGACTACCTTCCTCGTGTACACGGTTCAGGTCTCTTCACTCGTGGACAAACTCAGGCTCTTTCTATCTTGACTTTGGCACCAATGGGTGAAACGCAAATCATCGATGGTTTGGATCCAGAGTACAAGAAACGCTTTATGCACCACTATAACTTCCCACAATACTCTGTAGGAGAAACAGGTCGTTATGGTGCGCCAGGTCGTCGTGAAATCGGTCACGGTGCTCTTGGTGAGCGTGCCCTTGCTCAAGTCTTACCAAGCTTAGAAGAATTTCCATATGCCATCCGTTTGGTAGCTGAGGTCTTGGAATCAAACGGTTCTTCATCTCAAGCATCTATCTGTGCGGGAACACTTGCCCTTATGGCTGGTGGTGTGCCAATCAAGGCCCCAGTAGCAGGGATTGCTATGGGTCTGATCTCAGATGGAAACAACTACACAGTATTGACAGATATCCAAGGTCTGGAAGACCACTTTGGAGACATGGACTTCAAGGTTGCGGGTACTCGTGACGGGATTACAGCCCTTCAAATGGATATCAAGATCCAAGGGATCACTGCAGAAATCTTGACTGAAGCTCTTGCCCAAGCCAAGAAAGCTCGTTTTGAAATCCTTGACGTGATTGAAGCAACGATTCCAGAAGTACGTCCAGAATTGGCTCCAACTGCACCGAAAATTGATACTATTAAGATTGATGTGGACAAGATTAAGATTGTCATCGGTAAGGGTGGAGAAACCATCGATAAGATCATCGCTGAAACAGGCGTTAAGATTGACATCGACGAAGAAGGTAACGTATCTATCTACTCTAGCGACCAAGATGCCATCAACCGTGCTAAAGAAATCATTGCTGGTTTGGTTCGTGAAGCAAAAGTGGACGAAGTATACCATGCCAAAGTTGTGCGTATCGAGAAATTTGGTGCCTTTGTCAACCTCTTTGACAAGACTGATGCCCTCGTTCACATCTCTGAAATGGCTTGGACTCGTACTAATAATGTAGAAGATTTAGTTCAAATTGGTGATTTTGTAGATGTAAAGGTTATTAAGATCGATGAAAAAGGTCGTGTAGATGCTTCTATGAAGGCACTCTTGCCACGTCCGCCAAAACCTGAACGTTCAGAAGAAAAAGGGGATAAAGGTCATCGTCATGGCGATCGTCCTCGTCACCACCACAAGGACCACAAACCTAAGAAAGAAACTACAGAAACACCAAAAGACTCAGAATAAGAAAGGAGAAATGTATGGGATGGTGGCGTGAAACCATTGATATCGTAAAAGAAAATGATCCAGCGGCTCGCACCACTTTGGAGGTTCTTTTGACCTATCCTGGTGTGAAAGCCTTGGCTGCTCACCGTCTCTCTCATTTTCTCTGGAAACATGGCTTTAAGCTTTTAGCTCGTATGCACAGCCAGTTTTGGCGTTTTTGGACTCAGATTGAGATTCACCCTGGAGCTCAAATCGAATCAGGTGTCTTCATTGACCATGGAGCAGGACTTGTGATTGGGGAGACAGCTATCGTTGAAAAAGGTGTTCTCCTTTATCATGGGGTAACCCTTGGTGGGACAGGTAAGGATAGTGGCAAACGCCATCCGACTGTTCGTAAAGGAGCGCTCATTTCTGCTCATGCCCAAGTCATCGGACCTGTAGAGATTGGTGAAAATGCCAAGGTCGGTGCTGCAGCGGTCGTTGTGGCAGATGTTCCTAGCGATGTGACGGTTGTCGGTATTCCTGCCAAGATTGTTCGTGTTCACGGGCAAAAGGATGAACCAACCATTCACGAAGTCGAAGAAAAACGTGAATACTACGTCAATAAACTTGAGCATGCTAGAGAAGCCAGTCACAGGTCGTCTGGTTTGTAAGCTTATTGTAAGACACAGAAAGGAGTCAGTGAGTGATTAAAATCTATGACACCATGTCTCGTGATTTGCGAGAATTTGTCCCAATCGAGGACGGCAAGGTCAAGATGTATGTCTGTGGGCCAACAGTTTATAACTATATCCACGTGGGGAATGCCCGCTCAACGGTAGCTTTTGATACGATTCGTCGCTATTTTGAATATCGTGGCTATGAGGTTGCCTATATTTCTAACTTCACAGATGTGGATGATAAGATTATCAACCGTGCCAAGGAAGAAGGCATCACACCTCAAGAAGTAGCGGACAAGTACATCGCGGCTTTTCGTGAAGATGTGACGGCTCTTGGAGTGAAGCCTGCAACTCGCCATCCACGTGTTGTAGAGTTTATGGCTGATATCATCCGCTTTGTAGAAGACTTGATTGAAAAGGGTTATGCCTATGAGAGTCAAGGGGATGTCTATTTCCGTGTGGAAAAATCTCACAACTATGCTAAGTTAGCCAATAAAACCCTAGAAGACTTGGAGTTAGGTGCTTCAGGTCGGACAGACGAAGAAACAGTTCGCAAGGAAAATCCGGTAGATTTTGCTCTTTGGAAAGCTGCCAAACCAGGTGAGATTTCTTGGGACAGCCCTTGGGGGCCTGGTCGTCCAGGCTGGCATATCGAATGTTCGGTTATGTCAACGGAGATTTTGGGTGATACTATCGATATTCACGGTGGTGGAGCTGACCTTGAGTTCCCACACCACACCAACGAAATTGCCCAGTCGGAAGCCAAGACAGGTAAGACCTTTGCTAACTACTGGATGCACAATGGCTTTGTCAACATTGACAATGTCAAGATGTCTAAGTCCTTGGGTAACTTTATTACGGTACACGATGCCCTCAAAACTATCGACGGTCAAGTATTGCGTTTCTTCTTTGCGACTCAGCATTACCGCAAACCTATCAACTTTACGGAAAAAGCAGTGGGCGATGCTGAGACTAATCTCAAGTATCTGAAGAACACTTATGAGCAACCATTTACTGGAACTGTAGATGCTCAAGAGTTACAGGCATTTAAAGATAAGTTTGTTGCTGCTATGGATGAGGATTTCAATACAGCTAATGGAATCACAGTTGTTTTTGAGATGGCCAAATGGATCAACTCAGGTAACTATGATGCAACTGTGAAGGAAGCTTTTGCAGCTATGTTAGAAGTCTTTGGAGTGGTCTTTATTGAGGAAGTTTTGGATGAAGAGATTGAAGCCTTAATTCAAAAACGCCAAGAAGCGCGTGCCAATCGTGACTTTGCGACAGCAGACCAAATCCGTGACCAACTAGCTGCTCAAGGGATTAAACTACTTGATACCAAGGATGGAGTGAGGTGGACACGTGACTGATGTCAATCTCATTAACGGGATTGCTCTAGCCTTTGAAGGAGATGCGGTTTATTCAATGTATATTCGCCGTCATCTCATTCTTAAAGGCATGACCAAGCCCAATAAACTCCATCAAGAGGCCACTAAGTATGTATCAGCCAAGGTTCAAGCACGCTTGATTTCTCTCATGTTGGAGGAGCAAGTCCTAACGGAAAAAGAAGAAGAAATCTATAAACGTGGTCGCAATACCAATAGTCACACCAAGGCAAAGAATGCAGATGTAGTGACCTACCGTATGTCTACAGGTTTTGAAGCGGTCATGGGCTATCTTCATATGACTGAAAATGTAGAGCGCCTTGAAACCTTGATTTCTTGGTGTATTCAAAAAGTGGAGGGCTAGGAATGATTGCAAAAGAATTACTAGATTGGTTTCCACAAGCTCAAATCGTAGACCAACCAGTCGATAAGGAAGGCTATCTGACGCTTCCGGTATCCTCAAATCAGTGGGTTTTACTGGAAGAAGCTGGACTTAGTGAACGTGAGAAACAGTTGGTGGCTCTCTTAAGCCAGCAGGAACAAACCATCTCTCTCAATCCCTGGTATAGCTATTTGATAGAGGGGAAGGGGCAAGCACCGCAGAGCTTTAAAAAGCTACAAGTTGTTTATTGTCACCTTTCCTATTACCAACAGGAAAACCTGACTTCTTGGTTGGATATGATGAAAACCCTCTTTCCTAATTGTGAAACAGTTCTTCAGGTTGGCGCTCAGGATTACCTTTTTGTTCTCCAACAGGACAAATACACTTCTGTTCGCTCAATCCTGACAGATACCTTGGAAGCTGTAGAGTACGACTTTGGAGTTCGTCTGTCTATTATGCTTGGTCAGGTCTGGTCTCAAACAGGAAATCAGAGTTTGACAGATCTCATCAAAGCAGAACGTGACTTGTTTAAAAACTGGTGGCGTCAAGGTCATCAAGGATTCCATACCTTTTCTCAACTTTACCTTTGGAGCATGGGTGAAAAAATGGTGGATCTTGCTTTGATCAAAGATTATCTTCATCAGATGATTTTGGATCAGGATCAGATTCAGGAAATCATTCTCTCGCTATGGGAAAACAGTGCAGTCCTTACGAAGACAGCTCAGCAACTCTATCTACACCGCAATTCTCTCCAATACAAGATTGATAAATGGGAAGAATTAACAGGGCTACAGTTGAAAGAATTGACAGATTTGACCTTGTGTTATCAGTTGATTTTACCAGATATTATTTAAAGTTTTGTGCAAGTTGCACAGAACTTTTTTATTTTTTTGGTCACCTTGCCATAGAAATGTAAAGCGTTTTCATCTATAATAAAACTATCAAAAATAAAAGGAGTTCACCGAAATGGTAGAATTAAATCTTAAAAATATTTACAAAAAATATCCAAATAGCGAACACTACTCAGTTGAAGACTTCAACTTGGACATCAAAGACAAAGAATTTATCGTTTTCGTAGGACCTTCAGGATGTGGTAAATCAACTACACTCCGTATGATTGCAGGTCTTGAAGACATCACAGAAGGTACTGCATCTATCGATGGTGTGGTTGTCAACGACGTAGCTCCAAAAGACCGTGATATCGCCATGGTATTCCAAAACTACGCTCTTTACCCACACATGACTGTATACGACAACATGGCTTTCGGTTTGAAATTGCGTAAATACAGTAAAGAAGATATCGACAAACGTGTACAAGAAGCAGCTGAAATCCTCGGATTGAAAGAGTTTTTGGAACGTAAACCTGCTGACCTTTCTGGTGGTCAACGTCAACGTGTTGCCATGGGTCGTGCGATCGTCCGTGATGCAAAAGTGTTCTTGATGGACGAACCTTTGTCAAACTTGGATGCAAAACTTCGTGTATCAATGCGTGCTGAAATCGCTAAAATCCACCGTCGTATCGGAGCTACAACTATCTACGTAACTCACGACCAAACAGAAGCGATGACTCTTGCAGACCGTATCGTTATCATGTCAGCTACTAAAAACCCTGCTGGTACTGGTACTATCGGACGTGTTGAACAAATCGGTACTCCTCAAGAAGTTTACAAAAACCCAGTTAACAAATTCGTAGCAGGATTTATCGGAAGCCCAGCTATGAACTTCATCAACGTTAAATTGAACGGTGATCACATCGTTGGTGACGGCTTCAACTTGAAAGTTCCAGAAGGTGCTTTGAAAGTTCTTCGTGAAAAAGGTTACGAAGGTAAAGAATTGATTTTCGGTATCCGTCCAGAAGACGTGAATGCAGAACCTGCTTTCCTTGAAACATTCCCAGAATCAGTTGTGAAAGCAACTATCTCTGTATCAGAATTGCTCGGTTCAGAATCTCACCTATACTGCCAAGTTGGTAAAGATGAATTCGTTGCTAAAGTTGATGCACGTGACTACTTGCAAGCTGGTGCAACGGTTGAACTTGGATTTGACTTGAACAAAGCTCACTTCTTCGACGTAGAAACTGAAAGAACAGTTTACTAAGATAGATTTGAATCAACCAACACTACTAGAGTTTCTCTAGTAGTGTTTTTTAGAGTTCAGCAAAGTCTTAGGGAATAGGCTTTTCTAGTTTTCATATTGACCAAAAAGTGTTAAAATGGTAGGAAGAACTGGAGAGTATGCATGCCAAAAGAAGTAATTTATTCAGGCGATGAAGTCGTCGCTTTAACGCAAAAATATTTATCGAAAGAAGATGTGGCTTTTGTACACAAGGCCTTGGTTTACGCTGTAGAATGTCATAGTGGGCAGTATCGTAAATCAGGCGAGCCCTACATTATCCACCCTATTCAGGTAGCAGGTATTTTAGCCAAGCTCAAGCTGGACGCTGTCACTGTTGCCTGTGGTTTTTTGCATGACGTGGTAGAAGACACAGATGCTACTTTGGATGACTTAGAGCGTGAGTTTGGACATGATGTTCGAGTGATTGTAGACGGTGTTACCAAACTTGGTAAGGTTGAGTACAAATCTTTCGAGGAGCAATTGGCCGAGAATCACCGCAAGATGCTCATGGCCATGTCTGAGGATATCCGTGTTATCTTGGTAAAACTCTCTGACCGCCTGCACAATATGCGCACTCTCAAGCATCTTCGTAAGGACAAGCAGGAACGTATTTCCCGAGAAACAATGGAAATCTATGCACCACTTGCTCATCGTTTGGGGATTTCAAGTGTGAAGTGGGAACTGGAAGATCTCTCTTTCCGCTATCTCAATCCAACTGAATTTTACAAGATTAGTCACATGATGAAGGAAAAACGTCAAGAACGTGAAGCCTTGGTCGATGAAGTTGTGACGAAGCTTGAGGAATATTCATCTGAGCGCCACCTTACAGGAAAAATCTATGGCCGTCCAAAGCATATCTACTCTATCTATCGCAAGATGCAGGACAAGAAAAAACGTTTTGAGGAAATCTATGACTTGATTGCCATTCGCTGTATTTTAGACACTCAGAGCGATGTCTATGCTATGTTAGGATATGTCCATGAGCTTTGGAAACCAATGCCAGGCCGTTTCAAGGATTACATTGCCAATCGTAAGGCTAATGGTTACCAGTCTATCCATACGACTGTTTATGGACCAAAAGGACCGATCGAGTTCCAGATTCGTACCAAGGAAATGCACGAGGTTGCCGAGTACGGGGTTGCGGCTCACTGGGCCTACAAAAAAGGAATCAAAGGTCAGGTTAATAGTAAAGAATCTGCTATCGGAATGAACTGGATCAAGGAGATGATGGAACTCCAAGATCAGGCAGATGATGCCAAGGAATTTGTAGATACTGTCAAAGAAAACTATCTGGCAGAAGAAATTTATGTCTTTACTCCAGATGGAGCGGTTCGTTCTCTTCCAAAGGATTCTGGACCGATTGACTTTGCCTATGAAATTCATACAAAGATTGGGGAAAAAGCAACAGGTGCCAAGGTTAATGGTCGCATGGTTCCGTTGACGACTAAGTTAAAAACGGGTGACCAGGTTGAAATCATCACCAATCCAAATTCATTTGGACCAAGTCGTGACTGGCTCAATATGGTTAAGACCAGCAAGGCCCGTAACAAAATTCGTCAGTTCTTTAAAAACCAAGATAAAGAATTGTCCATCAATAAAGGCCGTGAAATGCTGATTAGTCAGCTTCAAGAAAACGGCTATGTGGCCAATAAATTTATGGACAAGCGTCACATGGATGAAGTCCTTCAAAAAACCAGCTACAAGACTGAAGAAGCTCTCTTTGCTGCGATTGGTTTTGGAGAAATTGGTGCTATCACTGTCTTTAACCGTTTGACGGAGAAAGAACGTCGTGAAGAAGAACGTGCCAAAGCCAAGGCAGAAGCAGAAGAACTGGTCAAGGGTGGCGAAGTCAAGGTTGAAAACAAGGAAACTCTAAAGGTTAAGCATGAGGGTGGAGTTGTCATCCAAGGGGCTTCTGGACTCTTGGTCCGGATTGCTAAATGTTGTAATCCTGTTCCCGGTGATGATATTGTCGGTTATATTACCAAAGGTCGCGGAGTTGCTATCCATCGTGTGGACTGTATGAACCTTCGTTCGCAGGAAAATTACGAGCAGCGTCTACTCGATGTTGAATGGGAAGACCAATTCTCAAACAAGGAATATATGGCTCACATCGATATCTACGGACTCAACCGTTCTGGTCTATTGAATGATATCTTGCAAGTCCTATCAAATACAACTAAGAATATCTCAACAGTTAATGCCCAACCAACCAAGGATATGAAATTTGCTAATATCCATGTATCCTTTGGAATTTCAAATCTTTCAACGTTAACTACTGTAGTTGATAAGATTAAGAGTGTACCAGAAGTCTATTCAGTCAAACGAACGAATGGATAAATTGGTTGAGATTGTCAGAAAGGATTTCTATGAGAATTATCGTTCAGCGTGTCAAGGAAGCTCAGGTGTCTATTGATGGGCAGGTTCATGGTCAAATCAAGCAGGGGCTCTTGCTCTTAGTGGGTGTTGGACCTGAGGATCAGCAGGAAGATTTGGATTATGCAGTGAGAAAACTTGTCAATATGCGAATCTTTTCAGATGCTGAAGGCAAGATGAACCTATCTGTTAAGGATATCCAAGGAGAAATCCTATCCATCTCTCAGTTTACTTTGTTTGCCGATACCAAAAAAGGCAATCGCCCAGCCTTTACAGGTGCTGCTAAACCGGATATGGCGGAAGCTTTCTATCAAGAATTTAACCAAGAACTAGCTAAGGAAGTTCCTGTTGAGACAGGAGTCTTTGGAGCAGATATGCAGGTGGGATTAGTCAATGATGGCCCAGTAACCATTATCCTAGATACTAAAAATAGATAAGAAAAAACCAAGCTTGTATGCTTGGTTTTTTTGTAACGTATTTAGTTCAGTTTTTCAACATAGAGCTGTTTGGCGATTTCTAGACTTACCAAGAGTTCTTCGTTCTTATGAATCAAAGTAAAAGTGTTAGAAAAGTCATCAAACTGTTGAACTTGGAGTTTGTCTCCAATATTGATAGCATGTTTTTCAAGATATTTGAGGAGGTCAAAGCTATCGTGAACGCGAGTCAGGAGATAGGTTCCAGCTTCTTTGGTCTCTGCTAGAGGCAAGTTATTGATTTCAACCAAAAGTTCTCCCTTGGCAGGAATGGTACCACCATGAGGGCAGGTCTTTGGAAAGCCGAGCATACTTTCTAATCTTTCCACAAAAAAGTCTGAAACGGTATGTTCTAATACCTCGGCTTCCTCATGAATTTGGTCGCTGGTATAGTCTAGATGGTGCACCAGAAAAACCTCAATCAAACGGTGTTTGCGATAGAGCTCAGATACAAGTTTTAAACCAATATCAGTCAATAGGTATCCTTTTTTCTTATCTTTTAAGATGAGATTTTCAGACTGCATGCGCTTGATCATTTCGGTTACAGCTGGAGGAGATACCTGCATTCGAGCAGCAATTTCCTTATTGGTAATTTTAGGAACATCCATGCCAATCTCATAAATACATTTTAAATAGTCTTCTTTATTTGGGGTCATTCGCATTTCCTTGTTTATTATCTCCATCTAGTATACCAAAAAAAGCTAGATTTCTCTAGCTTCTTGCTACAAGAGCTTGACTTAGTTGAGTTCTTTTGCAGCTGAAATAGCGGCTTCAAAGTCTGGTTCGCTGTTGATATTGTCTACGTATTCGACATAGCGGATGATATTATCAGTATCGAGAACAAAAACTGCGCGTGCAAGCAGATGCCATTCATTGATTAAGAGGGCATAATCGCGTCCAAAGGAGTGGTCGAAGTAGTCTGAGAGCATGATGGCATTTTCAATTCCTTCAGCACCACACCAGCGTTTTTGAGCAAATGGAAGGTCCATTGATACTGTTAGGACTACAGTGTTGTCCAAGCTAGCCAGTTCTTCATTAAAGCGGCGAGTCTGAAGTGAGCAGATACCTGTATCGATAGAAGGGATAACACTCAAGATCTTTTTCTTGCCTTCAAAGTCAGCCAGTGTTTTTTGAGAGAGGTCAGTCGTTGTGAGAGAGAAATCAACTGCTTTGTCTCCTACTTGTAGTTGTTTTCCTGTGAAAGTTACAGGATTTCCAAGGAATGTAGTCATAAGCTACTCCAATCTTTTTTCTTTCATTCTACATTAAATGTTCAGACTTTTCCAATAGTTTGACTGAAAATTGATTAGACAAAAACGCCAATTCAAGGAGAATGACGTTTTTAGAAATTTATTTAGCCAATCCTTCAGCAATCTTTTCAAGATTGTATTTCATCATGTTGTAGTAGCTGTCGCCTTCTTTACCTTCTTCAGCGATAGAATCTGTAAAGATTTGAGCGTAGATTGGGATGTTTGTGTCTTTAGAAACTGTCTTCATTGGACGGTCGTCGACACTGGATTCAACAAATAGTGATGGAACTTTCATTTGGCGAAGTTTTTCAACCAAGGTCTTGATTTGGTCAGGAGTTCCTTCTTCTTCAGTATTGATTTCCCAAATATAGGCACTTGGGACACCGTAGGCTTTAGAGAAGTATTTGAAGCATCCTTCACTGGTTACGATGAGTTTTTTCTCAGCAGGAATATTGTCGAATTTAGCTTTAGCTTCCTTGTCAAGTTTGTCTAGCTTATCAGTATATTCTTTGAGATTTTTTTCGTAAAATTCTTTGTTGCTAGGGTCTTTAGCGCTCAATTGTTTTGCGATGTTTTTAGCAAAGATGATCCCATTTTCAAGGTTGAGCCAAGCGTGTGGGTCTTCTTTGCCTTTTTCGTTTTGACCTTCAAGGTAGATAACATCAACGCCTTCGCTGACTGCAAAGTAGTCTTTGTTTTCAGTTTTCTTGGCATTTTCTACCAATTTTGTAAACCAAGCATTTCCACCTGTTTCAAGGTTGATACCGTTATAGAAAATCAAATCAGCTTGAGAAGTTTTCTTGACGTCTTCAGGTAGTGGTTCGTATTCGTGTGGGTCTTGACCAACAGGAACGATACTGTGAAGATCAATCTTGTCACCAGCAATATTTTTAGTAATATCAGCGATGATTGAGTTTGTGGCAACAACTTTTAGTTTTTGACCAGAAGCTGCATCTTTTTTTCCACTAGCACATGCTACAAGAGCAATGACGGAAAGAAAGAGAACGAGTAATGTACCTAATTTTTTCATTAGATCCTCCAATTTATTGGGGCTTTGCCCCTTATTTTAACAAATGTTTATTTTTCAGTTTCAAATATCGTTGTTTTGGAGCGATAAAGAAGCTAATGAGAAAGAAACTAGCAGCTGTAAGCACGATACTAGAACCTGCCGCAACGTTAAAGCTATAGCCGATAAAGAGTCCCAAAACTGAAGCTGTAGCTCCAAAGGTTGAGGAAAGGAAAATCATACTTTTCAGGCTATTAGCATACAGATAAGCAGTTGCGGCTGGGGTAATCAGCATGGCTACAATCAGGATAGTTCCGACACTTTGCATGGCTGTCACAGACACGAGAGTTAGGAGTACCATGAGTAAGTAGTGATAGAAATTGACAGGCATTCCCATGGCTTTAGCCAAGAGTTCATCAAAGGACGTTATCAAGAGTTGCTTGAAGAAAATCCAGATTAACAAGAGAATGGCTGCCCCTACACCCATAGTAATAAACATATCTGTATCTTGAACAGCAAGAATATTACCAAAAAGGATATGGAAAAGGTCAGTTGAACTTTTAGCGACACTAATCAAGATGATACCGAGGGCTAAGAAAGAAGAAAAGGTAATGCCGATGGCGGTATCGCTTTTGACAATCGAGTTTCCCTTGATGTAGGTAATGATGATAGCAGCTAGCAGTCCAAAGACAATGGCTCCGATAAAGAAGTCAATGCCCAAGATGAAGGAGAGGGCTACACCTGGTAAGACAGCATGTGAAATGGCATCTCCCATGAGTGACATCCCACGTAGAATGATGAAACATCCTACAGCTCCAGCTACGACCCCGATAACAATAGCTGTTATCAAGGCATTTTGTAAGAAATGGAATTTTTGCAATCCATCGATAAATTCTGCAATCATAGGTCACCTCCATTGAAAAAGAGTCGATTACCGTAAGCTTCTTTGAGATTGGCTTGGGTAAAGGTTTCTTTGGTCGGACCAAAAGCAATCACTTCTCGATTGACAAGCAAGACTTGATCGAAGTAGTTGGGAACCTTGCTGAGGTCGTGGTGGACGATGAGAACCGTCTTCCCAGCTTTTTTCAGATCTCTCAGCGTATTCATGATGATTTCCTCACTGACTGAGTCAATCCCAACAAAGGGTTCATCTAAGAGGATATAGTCGGCTTCCTGCACCAAACATCTGGCAATCAAGACCCGCTGGAACTGACCTCCAGACAGTTGACTGATTTGACGTTCAGCGTAGTCAGCTAGGTCGACGATTTCAAGGGCCTCTTGCACTTTCTTCCAATGTTTAGCATTTAAACTTCGAAAGAGAGGAATAGAGGGAAATAGTCCTAACGAGACGCATTCCTTGACCTTGATGGGAAAGTTGTAGTCAATATGAATTTTTTGCTCGACATAGGCAACTCGATGTAAGGATTTTTTAACTTCCTTGTCATCGAGAAATGCCTGACCTTGATGTGGGATAATTCCCAGCATACCTTTTAATAATGTTGATTTCCCAGCGCCGTTTGGACCGATGATTCCGGTAATCGTTGGTCCTTGGAGCACTAGTGAAATATCCTTTAGTGCCAACGTTTCTTTGTAAGAGACACTGAGGTTTTCGATACGTATCATACAGTTGTATTCCTCCTGGATTTTAATATACCTTAATTTTATTTTTAAGTCAAGTTAATTTTGGTAAAAATTTAAAATATTAATAATGAAATCAAATAGGAGGAGACGGCATTTTTAATTGCATTCCCAAGGGAATTTTGCTAAGCTAGGAATAAGTGAAAAATGAAAGCGAGAACAAGATGACACGTTATCAAGATGATTTTTATGACGCTATAAATGGTGAGTGGGAAAAGACTGCAGTCATTCCAGCTGATAAATCAAGAACGGGTGGTTTTATCGACCTTGACGAAGAAATCGAAGAGTTGATGCTAACGACAACTGATAAGTGGTTGGCTGGAGAAGATGTTCCTGAAGATCCTATCCTAGCAAACTTTGTCAAATACCATCGTATGGTGAGAGATTTCGACAAGCGAGAAGCTGATGGGATCGAGCCAGTCCTTCCTTTGCTCAAGGAATACCAAGATTTGGAAAGTTTTGAGGACTTCGCAAGCAAATTAGCAGAGTTTGAATTAGCTGGCAAACCAAACTTCCTTCCATTTGGTGTATCACCAGACTTTATGGATGCTAGAACCAATGTTCTCTGGGCTAGTGCTCCAGGAACAATCTTGCCTGACACAACCTACTATGCGGAAGACCATCCACAGCGCGAGGAATTATTGAACCTTTGGAAAGAAAGTACTGCTAATCTCCTCAAAGCCTATAACTTCTCAGATGAAGAAATCGAAGATCTTTTAGAGAAACGATTGAAGTTGGACCGTCGTATCGCATCTGTCGTACTTTCAAACGAAGAGAGTTCAGAATATGCTAAACTTTACCATCCATATTCTTATGAAGATTTCAAGAAGTTTGCGCCTGCATTACCTCTCGACGACTTCTTCCAAGCTGTAATTGGACAAACTCCAGATAAGGTTATCGTAGATGAAGAACGTTTCTGGCAAGCAGCAGAGCAATTCTATAGTGAAGAAGCTTGGCCTTTACTCAAGGCAAGCTTGATCTTGAGTGTGGTCAATCTTTCAACAAGCTATTTGACAGATGAGATTCGCATTTTGTCAGGTGCTTATGGCCGTGCCCTTTCAGGAGTTCCAGAAGCCCAAGACAAGCGCAAGGCTGCTTACCACTTAGCCCAAGGACCATTCAAACAAGCGCTCGGTCTTTGGTATGCACATGAAAAATTCTCTCCAGAAGCCAAGGCGGATGTAGAGAAAAAAGTGGCAACTATGATTGATGTTTATAAGGAACGCTTGGCTAAGAATGACTGGTTGACTCCTGAAACGCGAGAAAAAGCCATCGTCAAACTCAATGTCATCAAGCCTTATATCGGTTATCCAGAAGAATTACCAGCTCGCTACAAGGATAAAGTAGTAGACGAAAACGCTAGTCTCTTTGAGAATGCCCTAGCCTTTGCGCGTGTGGAAATCAAACACAGTTGGAGCAAGTGGAACCAGCCAGTTGACTACAAAGAGTGGGGCATGCCTGCTCATATGGTTAATGCCTACTACAATCCACAAAAGAACTTGATTGTCTTCCCAGCGGCTATCTTACAGGCTCCATTCTATGACTTGCATCAGTCATCTTCTGCCAACTATGGTGGTATCGGAGCAGTTATCGCCCATGAAATATCTCATGCCTTTGATACAAATGGTGCGTCCTTTGATGAAAATGGTAGTCTCAAGGATTGGTGGACAGAGAGCGATTATGCTGCCTTTAAAGAGAAAACGCAGAAAGTTATCGACCAGTTTGACGGTCAAGAATCTTACGGCGCAACCATTAACGGTAAATTAACCGTATCCGAAAACGTTGCGGACTTAGGTGGAATTGCTGCAGCTCTAGAAGCTGCTAAGAGAGAACCAGACTTTTCAGCTGAAGAATTCTTCAACAACTTTGCGCGTATCTGGCGTATGAAAGGTCGCCCAGAGTTAATGAAACTTATGGCTAGCGTTGATGTGCACGCGCCAGCTAAACTACGTGTCAATGTCCAAGTACCAAACTTTGATGACTTCTTTACAACCTATGATGTCAAAGAAGGCGACGGTATGTGGCGTGCACCAGAAGACCGTGTGATTATTTGGTAAAGTAAGTCCTTAACCAAGTATCATCTTGGGATTAATGATTCATTTTTAAAGTTTATCCATTTGATAATACAATACTACCGAGGTTAACATGAAGAAATTTTTAATGATGCTTTCAGCTATTCTTTCGATTTCAGTTTTGGCATCTTGTGGTCTCAATAAAAATAATAGCAATACAGAACCTTCGTCTGCACTATCATCTGTATCCGAAGACGACAAGACTAGTGCATCAACAGAAGCAAAGACTGAGAATACTAGTGACTCTTCGACCAAGGCGTCACAATCGACTGCTGAAAATAAGAAGGAAACTGGACCAGATTTGTATAAAGAAGTGATTGAACGTTATACTCACTATACAGATCTTTTACATCAAGGGAATAGAGAAGATTTCGAAGAGGAAATCAAACAAAATGATATTGCTTCAGAGGAATATGGTCTGATCTTTTCACGAATGGATTATCAAAATGCACCAGACTTTAAATATGCTCTTGTTGATTTGAATAAGGATGGTCAAGACGAGTTGCTTATTGGGTATGAAAAAGTTGTTTCAGCCATTTACTATTTGGACAATCAAAAACCTAGTTTACTTCACACTGCTTATGTCCCTTCTGCAGGAGGTTTTCGTTCAGGATTTGTCATTTACGAAAATGGTCAAGTCTGTTATGCAGACTGGCATTCAACCCATCCAGAAATGAACCTGGCTCTATATTCGTTTGATAAAAAAGGAGTGCAGAAGGTTAAAGAAGCGACTCTTCAAATTGGTGGCAATGAGAAAGCAGAGCAAGTTTTAGATATTTCTTCTGAAAAGCTTGATTTGGCTAACATCGACTGGAAAGAATTAAATCCCGCCAATTAGTTTTGAATTATTTTTCTAGTCAATTTTGATTCTACCGAGCAAGTAATGATGTAAAAATTGAAGCTACAAAAAACCAAGGATGTTTGTCCTTGGTTTTTATATTTTAGAAAAATGGATTAAATACTTTTTCGTGAGAAATGGTCGTAGCTGGACCATGTCCTGGATAGACATCGTAGTTTGGGAGAGTGAAGAGCTGGGTTTGGATACTATGAAGGAGTTGTTCCATACTACCTGTAGGTAGATCTGTTCGGCCAATAGTTTCACGGAAAAGAGCATCACCCGTTAAGACTAGTTGGGCATCCGGAAAGACAAAGGATACTCCACCGATAGAGTGACCTGGAGTTGGGAGTACTGTAAAACGAAACTCCTCAATTTGATATTCTTCATGAAAGACAAAGGTCTGTTCAGCTGGTCTACATACGACGTCTGCCATATCATCATGACGAGGGAGACCTGAGAGATTGTCAACAGGAGTATAGAGCCAAGATTCTTCGCTTTCTGCCACATATACTGGAGGATTTCCAAAAGTATTTCTGACCAAGTCCAGACTCAAGATATGATCGTAGTGAGTATGGGTCAATAGAATCGCACAGACTGGCTTGTTGATTTTCTCGATAGTCTTGCGAATGGCCTCCCAATGGCTACCTGGATCGACTACAATCAGGTGTTGGTCTCCTTCGAGATAATAAGTGTTTTCATAGGCAACAGGATTTACGGTTTTATGGATTTTCATAGGATTTCCTCTTTCAAAGAATTTACAGTTTCTAGTATAACACAGAAGGACAAAATAAGGAATCAACAAGAAAGTCCCTCCACAAAGGAAAGGACTTTTAACTTTTTAAAAATGATTTTTCCAGGCTTGGAAGCGTGCATCTAGTAGGAGTTGTGTCAGGTTTCTTAAGACTTCAACTTGCTCGGGCTCTAGAGTTTGCGCCTGGGAAACTAGTTGACGAATGTGCTCGATGGCATTTTTAGAAGATAATTCATTAATGGAGCTAATTCCAGACTCTAGGATAGTTCCAAAGAAGAGATCAAAATAAAGTTCTAATTCCTCATCGGGAACACTATCCACCCATTCTTTAAGAGTGTCTTTGATTTGTAGACTTTCGCTACTGATTGCCTCTAGTTGGACAAAGTGGTGTCCTTCAGTTAGCCAGCTGAAAGTATTGTGTTGAGCGATGCCACCGAGAGCCGTAGATTTGACGACTGTAGGAGTATCAGGAACTTCCAGCATCATGCCAATGACAGAACCTTGTGGGACGAAACGATGAATTTTTGGAATCACTTCCTGATAGCCTGTGGTTTCAGTCAGTTCAGCTTGGAGGCCAGGGGCATCATAGGTATAAACTGCGGATATTTTTTCTTGCAACTCAGGTTGGATTTGACTAGCAGCGTAGACGGCTAGATTCCCGCCTTTAGAATGTCCAGCAACCATCACTTTCTGTTTTGGATGTTGGGTAAAGAAATCTTCCAAATACTCAAGAGCATGCTTTTGGGCAGGGATTTCCTTCATGTAGGTCATGTGGAAATCTTCCTTCCAGCCAATAATACTGTCGTCTGTGCCACGAAAGACAATGAGATAAGTATCTAGGTTCAGACGATAGGTCATAGCAGCGAACTGTTTCTGTTGCTCGGTATCAATTTCGTTAATAAAGTTTGATAGCTTGCTATTTTTAAAACGTTTGTGTTGGGCAAGCTGGTCTAAAAGTTGCAGACGTTCTTTATTAGTCAACATGGTGCTTTCTCGAGGAACACGGATTGCGACATCGCTTAAACGATTGACAGGCTGGTCCAATAGGTTATCAAAAGGTAGATAAGTCAGCTCTGTAAAAGCAAGTATATCTAGTTCATTTAAGGGAAGATCATAAAAAGAATCGTATTGAACATCAGTTAGGTAGTCAAAAATATTGGCCATGGAAACTCCTTTCTTAACTTTTATCATATCAGATTTGCATCAATTTCGCTAGTAGTGAGAAGAATTTTGCTATAATATAAAAAAAGGAGGAGCAGATGCACAAGATTTTACTAGTAGAAGATGATCCGGTAATCCGTCAACAAGTTGGGAAAATGCTCTCCGAATGGGGTTTTGAAGTAGTCATGGTAGAAGACTTTATGGAAGTTCTAACGCTATTTGTTCAGTCTGAGCCACATCTGGTTCTTATGGATATTGGTCTTCCCTTGTTTAATGGCTATCATTGGTGCCAGGAAATTCGCAAGATTTCAAAAGTTCCTATTATGTTTCTGTCCTCCAGAGACCAGACTATGGACATCGTGATGGCTATTAATATGGGAGCAGATGATTTCGTGACCAAGCCATTTGATCAGCAGGTCCTCTTAGCCAAGGTACAGGGATTATTGCGTCGTTCTTATGAGTTTGGGCGGGATGAGAGTCTATTTGAATATGCAGGAGTTATCCTCAATACCAAGTCTATGGATGTGCATGTTAATGGCAAAGCTATCAGTTTAACCAAGAATGAATTTCAGATTTTACGTGTCTTATTTGAGCATGCGGGAAATATCGTAGCGCGTGACGATTTGATGAGGGAGCTCTGGAATAGTGACTTTTTTATCGATGATAATACCTTGTCCGTAAACGTCGCCCGCTTGCGTAAGAAATTGGAAGAAGAAGGTTTGATTGGTTTTATTGAAACCAAGAAAGGAATAGGGTACGGATTGAAACATGCTTGATTTCAAAAGTTTTTTTCTAGCTTATATCCGTTCACGCAGCCGTTTTTTCGTGTTTATTCTCTTACTTACAGGTTTACTTTTTCTCTTTGAGGTCTTATTTGATAACCAAGTGCCTTACTTTAACTATTTCTTCTTTCTATCTACCTTTTTGACACTTCTGTTTTTGGTCTATGATTTCTTGATAGAATTGCAACGCTATCGTAAGGAATTGTTTTACGGAAAAAGAGAAGCCAAGTCACCAATGGAGGCACTACTAACTGAAAAATTAGAGAAAAGTGAAGAGGAACTCTATCAAAAAAAATCAGATGCGGAAAACCGCTATAATAATTTGGTGGATTACTATACACTCTGGGTTCATCAGATAAAAACTCCAATTGCGGCCAGTAAACTCCTCGTGAGCGAGGTGGCAGATCGCCAATTGAAGCAACAGCTAGAACAGGAGATTTTTAAGATTGATTCCTACACCAACCTCGTTCTCCAATACCTACGCTTAGAGAGCTTCCATGATGATCTGGTGTTGAAGAAAGAAAATGTGGAGGATTTGGTCAAGGAAGTTATTCGCAAATATGCCATTTTCTTTATCCAGAAAGGATTAAGTGTTAATCTGCATGACTTGGATAGAAGCATTGTGACGGATAAAAAATGGTTGCTAGTAGTCATTGAACAAATCCTTTCAAATAGCCTCAAATACACAAATGAAGGTGGAATTGAGATCTATATGGAAGATCAAGAACTTTGCATCAAAGATACTGGTATTGGCATTAAAAACAGTGATCAATTGCGAGTTTTTGAACGCGGATTTTCAGGCTACAATGGTCGCATGACCCAGCAGTCATCTGGACTTGGGCTCTACCTGACCCAAAAAATTAGCCAAGAATTAGGACATCAAATCCGTATCGAATCTGAACTTGGTCAAGGGACGACTGTGCGCATTAAGTTTTCAGAAGTAAACCTACTGATTGAGTGAAAAGAATTACTAAGAGCTTGGAAGAATCCTTTCAGGCTCTTCTTTAGACCTTGTTATGGTAAGAAAGCAGGCTTCAATCAGATAAAAAATTGTAATCTTACAAAAATGTAAGATTACAGACCTCTTTTGTAAGGTTATGTTATGGCAAGTCCTCTTTATTTGGAGTAAACTTATAGCATAAAGAAAAAGGAGAGAAACCATGAAAACAATCTTACAGAAGAAACAAACAAGTAAACCAAGTCCAAAAGAGATCGAGCGGGTTCAGCTCGGTTGCGCTATTATGCAGGCTCAGTTTCAACTAATGGGATATTAAAAAGGAGATTATCATGACACTATTAGATGTAAAACACGTTCAAAAAATTTATAAAACTCGTTTCCAAGGCAACCAAGTAGAAGCTCTAAAAGATATTCACTTTACCGTAGAAAAAGGCGACTACGTTGCCATCATGGGTGAATCTGGTTCTGGGAAGTCTACGCTACTCAATATTCTTGCTATGCTTGACAAACCAACTCGTGGTCAAGTCTTTCTAAATGGAACTGACACAGCGACCATTAAAAATTCAGAAGCTTCAAGCTTCCGTCGTGAAAAGTTAGGCTTTGTCTTCCAAGACTTTAATTTGTTAGATACGCTTTCTGTTAAAGACAATATCTTACTCCCTTTGGTATTGTCTAGAAAGCCTATTACAGAAATGATGAAAAAGTTAGTAGTGACAGCTGAAAATCTTGGCATCAATCAATTGCAGGAGAAGTACCCTTATGAAATCTCTGGTGGACAAAAACAACGGGTAGCAGTTGCACGCGCCATCATCACAGAACCAGAAATTCTCCTTGCTGACGAGCCGACAGGAGCTTTAGACTCTAAGTCATCTGCAGCCCTCCTTGATATATTTGATCAGATTAATGAGCAAGGGCAAACCATTCTCATGGTAACCCACTCAACAGCAGCAGCTAGCCGTGCTAAACGTGTCCTTTTCATCAAGGATGGCATTCTCTATAACCAAATCTACCGTGGTGAAAAGACTGATCGTCAGATGTTCCAAGAAATCTCTGACACCTTGACTGTTATGGCAAGTGAGGTGAACTAGTATGTTTCGATTAACCAATAAGTTGGCCATATCCAACTTAATCAAAAACCGCAAACTCTATTATCCGTTTGCTTTGGCTGTCATTTTGGCAGTCACTATCAGCTATCTCTTTTACTCTCTGACCTTTAATCCCAAGATTGCGGAAATCCGTGGAGGTGAAACGATTCAAGCTACTCTTGGATTTGGTATGTTTGTCGTCACCCTTGCGTCAGCCATTATCGTCCTCTATGCCAATAGTTTTGTCATGAAAAATCGTTCTAAGGAACTAGGAATTTATGGCATGTTGGGCTTGGAGAAGCGCCATCTGATTAGTATGACTTTTAAGGAACTCTTGATATTTGGGCTTGTAACAGTCACTGCTGGGATTGGGATTGGTGCCCTCTTTGACAATCTGATTTTCGCTTTCTTGCTCAAACTGATGAAATTAAAGGTTGAACTGGTCGCTACCTTCCAGATGAAAGTTGTCATTACAGTACTTGTTGTTTTTGGCTTGATTTTCCTAGGCCTCATGTTTCTAAATGCCCTTCGAATCGCCCGCATGAATGCCCTCCAGCTTTCACGTGAGAAAGCTAGCGGTGAGAAAAAAGGTCGTTTCCTACCTCTCCAAACTATTCTTGGTTCGATTAGTTTAGGGATTGGCTATTATCTTGCCCTTACGGTAAAAGATCCCCTTACAGCTCTCACAACTTTCTCCCTAGCTGTTTTGCTGGTTATCTTTGGAACCTATCTCTTGTTTAATGCAGGGATTACCGTTTTTCTTCAAATTTTAAAGAAAAACAAGAAATATTATTACCAACCAAATAATCTCATCTCAGTGTCTAACTTGATTTTCCGTATGAAGAAAAATGCGGTTGGACTAGCAACTATCGCTATTTTGTCAACAATGGTTCTGGTAACCATGTCAGCAGCGACTAGTATTTTCAATGCCTCAGAAAGCTTTAAAAAAGTTCTAAATCCTCATGATTTTGGGGTTTCAGGGCAAAATGTTGAAAAAGAAGATTTGGACAAACTCTTGAGCCAGTTTGCAAGTGACAAAGGTTATACGATTAAAGAGAAAGAAGTGCTTCGTTATACTTACTTTGGTGTTGCGAACCAAGAAGGAACTAAGTTAACCATTTTTGAAAAAGGACAAAACCGTGTCCAACCCACAACAGTTTTCATGGTATTTGACCAAAAAGATTATGAAAATATGACTGGTCAAAAACTGTCTCTATCAGGAAATGAGGTCGGACTCTTTGCAAAGAATGAGGGAGTTAAAGAACAGAAAGCTCTAACTCTAAATGATCATCAATTTTCTATAAAAGAAGAATTTAATAAAGATTTCATTGTCAACCATGTCCCAAATCAGTTTAATATTTTGACTGCTGATTACAATTACCTTGTTGTGCCTGATTTACAAGCCTTTTTGGATCAATTCCCAGATTCGGCTATCTATAATCAGTTTTACGGTGGCATGAATGTAAATGCCAGCGAAGAAGAACAACTCAAGGTCGCTGACGAGTATGAAAAATATCTACAAAAGTTTAATGCTCAATTAAACACTGAAGGTAGCTATGTTTATGGTAGTAATCTATCAGATGCTAGTGCTCAGATGAGTGCCCTCTTTGGTGGTGTTTTCTTTATCGGTATTTTCCTCTCTATCATCTTTATGATTGGAACAGTACTCGTTATCTACTATAAACAAATCTCAGAAGGTTATGAGGATCGTGAACGCTTTGTCATTCTGCAAAAAGTTGGCTTGGACCACAAACAAATCAAGCAAACCATCAACAAGCAGGTCTTGACTGTCTTTTTCCTCCCTGTAATCTTTGCTTTTCTACACTTGGCATTTGCCTATCATATGTTGAGTTTGATTCTCAAGGTTATTGGGGTAGTAGATACAGCTATGATGTTAAGCGTAACACTTTCAATCTGTGGTATCTTTGCCCTTATCTATGTTCTAATCTTTATGATTACTTCAAGAAGTTATCGTAAGATTGTTCAAATATAAAAATAAAGGATATAATGTAAAGTCTGAAAGTAATTTTGACGGAGGAATCCTAGATTATATTGGATACTCTATCTTAGTAGCCATAATTTGCGGGTTTACCTTGGGGATCACAACATCTTGGGAGATTTGCATGATACAAAATTGGAAAGCCAAACACACTCATGTTTAAACATTAAACTGCATCTTCTTATATAGGAGATGCAGTTTTTTGTTCTTAGAAAAAAGTAACTGGAATTTTTTCCTTTCTCTATCTTTTAAATTGATTGAGTTCTTCAGAGAAAGGTTGTAAAATTTTTGATATAATATCAAGGATGGACTGTGATGGGGATAGTTAAAAGATAATGTTCAAAAGAATGACAGGTGAGAATTAAAAATATGTAAGATTGGACAGATGTCTCTCTACCATCGTCTATACAGAAACAAGATTATATGAAATAAAAGGAGTAACCAATGACCGGAAACTATTCAACACGTGAATACCGTGAAAAATTATATGATGATCTTCATGTTCGATTAAGAGATACACTGATTTTGATGTGTTCGATTTTCATTGCCTCTATAGGTCTAAATATGAATTCAACAGCTGTCATTATTGGAGCCATGCTGATTTCCCCTCTTATGACACCGATTGTTGGACTGGGATTCGGTTTAGCTATTTTTGATACGCGTTTAATCAAGCAATCTCTAGAGGTTTTATTTACTCAAGTATTGGTCAGTTTGCTTGTCTCGACTCTGTATTTCTGGATTTCTCCCTTATCTTATGCAAGTAGCGAATTGATTGCACGAACCTCTCCAACAATTTGGGATGTTCTCATTGCTATTGCTGGTGGGATAGCAGGTGTTATTGGTTCAAGGAAAAAAGAAGCAAACAATATCGTGCCTGGAGTAGCTATTGCAACAGCTCTGATGCCACCTATCTGTACTGCAGGCTATGGTTTAGCTAATGGAAATGTACGATTTTTATTTGGGGCTCTTTATCTTTTCTTGATCAACTGTGTCTTTATCATGCTAATCAACATTGTTGGAACAAGAATTATGATGAGAAAATCTCCCTTAAGTTCATTTAAAGAGCTAAACATTAAAATGAGAATTGGGTTGATCTCCTTGATTGTATTATTGGTTCTTCCAGCCAGCTATTCAGCGGTCACTCTGACGATGGATCAAGCGCGAAAAGAAGGGATTAAACAGTTTGTAGGAAATGAGTTCGCCAATCATACGATCATTAATCAAGTTTACAAGTCAAGTAATAATGAATTGGTCTTGACAGTTGTTGGAGATCCGATTTCAGAAGAAGAATTAGAAACCATTCGCCAAAAGCAGGCCTCTTACGGTATTCAATCTGTTCAATTGAAAGTCAATCAAGTCCATAATTCGACAAAATTAGATAGTGAGACGACCAAGGAATTTTACGAAATCATTAACCAGTATATCGATCAAAAACTCTCTGAAAAAGATTCACAAAAAGACCTCGTAAAAGAAAATGAGGCAGACAAGGACTGAGGATAGTCAACTTATCTAACTCATGGAAGCAAATCTTGGGAGGATATCCTATATCCAAAAGTTAATGGATAGAAAGGATTGTTGATGAGGATACTATTTGTGGTGGTTTGATCAATCACTACGAGCTTAAGTTAAATAAAATATAAAAAAGCAACAACTGGAATAGTTGTTGCTTTTTCTTACTGAAAAATGTTTCCCAGACAGTGATCGTTTTATTTTTCCACACGAGATTTATTGGCGATATCAGCTAGGATAGCTGCTACAAACTCATCTACTGGGACAGTGTTGGTTTCTTTTTGTCCATAGCGACGAACGTTGACAGTTCCGTCTTCCATTTCCTTATCACCAACGATCAATTGGTAAGGAATCTTGCTAGTTTGTGAAGCACGGATCTTGAACTGCATTTTTTCATTGCGTTCATCCACATCAGCACGGACACCACGGTCACGGAGTTTCTTAGCCACTTCCCAAGCGTAGTCCACGTGTTTTTCGTTAGATACTGGGATGAGGGTTACTTGGTGTGGTGCAAGCCATGTTGGGAAGGCACCCTTGTAGTTTTCAATCAAGATCGCTGTGAAGCGTTCCATGGTTGAAATAACCCCACGGTGAATCATAACTGGACGGTGTTCTTCACCATCAGCTCCGATGTATTTAAGGTCGAAGCGTTCTGGAAGCAAGAAGTCAAGCTGGATAGTAGAAAGGGTTTCTTCTTTTCCAAGGGCAGTCTTAACCTGGATATCCAATTTTGGACCGTAGAAGGCAGCTTCACCTTCAGCTTCAAAGTAGTCAACACCCATCTCATCAAGGGCAGCACGAAGCATGGTTTGGGCATTTTCCCACATTTCATCGTTATCAAAGTACTTGTGAGTATCTTGAGGGTCACGAAGAGAGAGGCGGAAACGGTATTCATTCAAGTTGAAATCTTCATAAACATCGATAATCAACTGAAGAGCACGTTGGAATTCTTCTTGGATTTGTTCTGGAGTCACAAAGAGGTGACCGTCGTTAAGAGACATTTCACGTACACGTTGAAGACCAGTAAGGGCACCTGATTTCTCATAGCGGTGCATCATCCCGATTTCAGCGATACGGATTGGCAATTCACGGTATGAGTGAACATGGTGCTTGAAGACTTGGATGTGGTGTGGACAGTTCATTGGACGAAGGACGAATTCTTCCCCATCTCCCATATCCATAGTTGGGAACATGTCTTCTTGGTAATGATCCCAGTGACCAGAAGTCTTGTAAAGTTCTACAGAAGCAAGCGGTGGAGTGTAAACGTGTTGGTAGCCAGAAGCCAACTCTTTATCGACGATGTAGCGTTCTAATTCACGACGGATAGTCGCCCCATTTGGCAACCAGAATGGAAGTCCTTGTCCAACTTCTTGAGAAATCATGAAGAGGTCAAGCTCTTTACCAAGTTTACGGTGGTCACGTTCTTTGGCTTCTTCACGCATTTGAAGGTAGTTTTTCAAGTCTTTCTTGTCAAACCAAGCTGTACCATAGATCCGTTGCATCATAGCGTTGTCGCTATTTCCGCGCCAGTAAGCACCAGCTACATGGAGAAGGTGGAAGATTTGGATGCGACCAGTTGATGGGACATGTGGGCCACGGCAAAGGTCTACATACTCACCTTGACGGTAGATGGTCAAGCCACCCTCGTCTTCTGAGTGTTCTTCAATTAATTCAAGCTTGTATGGGTCATTTTTGAAGATTTCACGGGCTTCATCTTTGGTTACTTCTTCACGAATAGATGGGAAGTTTTCTTTAACGATTTTTTGCATTTCTTCTTCGATACGAGGAAGATCTTCGTTAGAGATTTGACCAGCTTGGTTGTCAGTATCGTAGTAGAAACCATCTTCGATAGCTGGACCGACACCCAAGTGGATATCTGGGAAGAGACGACGAGCGGCTTGGGCAAACAAGTGTGCAGCTGAGTGACGCAAGATGTCAAGAGCGTCTTCGTGATCAGGTGTCACGATTTCAATGCTTCCATCTTCAGTGATCGCACGAGTAGTGTCGATGAGTTTGCCGTTAAATTTACCAGCAAGAGCTTTTTTAGCAAGGGAATTGCTGATGGATTGGGCAATTTCAAAAGTTGTAACGCCAGATTCGAATTCACGAACAGCGCCATCTGGGAAAGTAATTTTGATCATGGTTTTCTCCTTATATTATTAGTTATCAATTATTTTTATAGCAGAAGTGTTTCCCTATTTTTGCAGACTTAAATCAAGAAAAACAAAAAGCGACATCCTCGAAAGGACGTCGCAACGTGGTTCCACCTTCATTTATGTACAACAAAAACTGTTGACACCTCTGATTGGCTCTAACGTGGCCACCGTTTTATGTTTGCATAAAAGATAGTAGAGTAGTATCAGTTTAGACTTCCTATGCGTTCTCAGCAACCACGCACTCTCTAAAAGAAAGATTCTAAGTGACTTGTCTCTATGCATTATTATAGCATGATTGCGAGATTTTTCAAGGATTTTGTGAAAGTTTTTTGTTTTTCAGTTTTTGAACCAGATACCTGATAATGGCACCAATAACTGTACCTAGTATAATAAGAATTTCATAGGCTAGGAAATAAACAATGATAAATTCTCTGAAAGGAATGATAGTAAATCCATAGAGTAAGCAACTACCTAAAAGCCAATGAAGTGAAAAACCAAATCGGTAGCTATAAAGAAGAGAGACTATAAAAACTACAACAGGCGAAATGATGAATATATTTAAAAGATAGAGCTCCGTTAGTTTTGGATTCTGTAATAGTAGTATAAATAATCCATAAAGTGGCCAATAAAAGAAAAATATGACCAGATAGTAGGGGAGATATTGCGAGAATTTACGCATGGTAATCACCTCACTTTTCAAGCTGTCACCTTAGATATCCTTCCTATAACTATTATAGCACTTTTGCGGTAAGAATAGTAAATCAGTTGACAAAGAACTTAGTTCTTGGTAGAATAAGAACTGTCGTAAAGACAAATAACTTCTTCTTGGTTACAGGCATGCCAACCTGTCACTCGGATGAAGCCAAATAAAAAGGAGAAACATCATGGCAATCTCAAAAGAGAAAAAAAATGAAATCATCGCACAATATGCACGTCACGAAGGTGACACTGGTTCAGTAGAGGTTCAAGTTGCTGTTCTTACTTGGGAAATCAACCACCTTAACGAACACATCAAACAACACAAAAAAGACCACGCTACTTACCGTGGTTTGATGAAGAAAATCGGTCGCCGTCGTAACTTACTTGCATACTTGCGTAAAAACGATGTTAACCGTTACCGTGAGTTAATCAACTCTCTTGGACTTCGTCGCTAATCTTGCGACTAAAACGTTTCTATACTTCGTTGGCTTCGCCTCGATGTACCATCAGTACAATCTTCGGCTTGTCGCCTAGTCTATAAACGTTTTATCCAGCAAAAATCAAGCCTTCTGACTTCAGAGGGCTTTTCTTTTTTCCGTGTTTAATTAACAAGATACAAAGGCCGTCAAAAGCACAAAGCAAAAATAGGAAAATTGACGAAGAAACTTCAGTTTCTAGGAGATTTTATCTTTTTTGCTAAGTGCTTAGGCCGTGTTCAATTGAGCATATCTTGAAATAAGGCTACTCGATTGGGTAGTCTTTTTGTTTTTTATGGATTTTAGCCCAAGCTCAAATTAGCTCTCTGACTTCAGAGGGCTTTTTTCTATATTTTTCTAGTCTTGTTCCTGATTTGGAAATGTGGTATACTAATTATGAAAATTGTCTAAATTTTTAATATTTGATTAAGGGAGGGTTTCATGCTTTCCAAATTTTCTGGAAGCCATCAAAACCTGCGATATTTTTTTCTCCTTGCTATTTTGCTCGGAGCACTGGGAGTCTCTCTGTTTTTAGCTGTTTCGATGGGTTCTGTTCAAATTAGTTTGAGTGATACCTATCGGATTATATTCAGTAAGATGGGAGCTCCGTTGGATATAGGAGACATTTCGAAGTCAACACTTGCTATTGTTTGGAATATGAGATTGCCACGGGTCTTTCTAGGTTTGATAGTTGGTGCAGGCCTTTCCATGTGTGGTAGTGTGATGCAGTCAACAGTCAATAACCCCATTGCTGAACCTTATGTGTTAGGGATTTCAGCTGGGGCAACCTTTGGTGCGACTTTGAGTATCATTCTTGGATTTAAGGTCATGATTGGTATTGGTTCATTCATTGGCGCACTTTTGGCAACAGTTGCAGTCCTTCTGATTGCTTCCATGCAAGGCAGGATGACAACTTCCAGTCTCATTTTATCAGGGACGGTAGTTAATGCACTCTTTTTGGCTTTTTCAAACTTTATTATCTCAATCGGTGCCAATGCTGACAGTGTCATGACGATTAAGTTTTGGACCATGGGTTCTCTAGCAGGAAGCTCCTGGGCTCACTTAATCCTACCAACAGTAGTCGTGGGAATAGCCTTTTTGTTTTTCTCTACTCAATATCGTGTTTTTAATGCCATGATGATGGGTGATGAGGCAGCCTTGACTTTGGGGATTCCTCTACGTTTTTACTGGTATCTCTATGTGGCTATTGTGGCTGTGCTGACAGCTATCTTGGTATCAACCTGTGGGATTATCGGTTTTGTCGGTCTTATTACCCCACATTTGGCGAGAAGTTTGGTGGGTACAAACTACAGAAGGCTTTTTCCGATAGCAACCTTGCTCGGCGCCCTCTTTGTTATCTGGGCAGATGTTCTTGCTCGTGTTTTAATCCAAAATGCTGAGCTGCCGATTGGGATATTCACAGCTTTAGTAGGTGCACCTTTCTTTATCTATATGGTTGGAAGTAGACGAAAGGAGGTGAAGGTCTGATATGGATTTAATGTGCCAAGACATCCACTTTGAAATTGGCGAGAAAAAAATTCTCAAAGGAGTCTCACTTAAACTTGAGGGAAACCAATTTCATACTATTTTAGGACCCAATGGAAGTGGGAAAACTAGCCTACTGAAACTCCTCTATCGTCAGGAAAAACCGAATCAGGGCTTGATTTCCCTAAATGGGAAACCCTTGGAACAAATGAGCGTTAAGGAAACAGCAAAACAGATGGCCGTCATCACCCAATTTAATCAACTCCAGTTTGATTGCACGGTTGAAGAAATCGTTATGCTGGGCAGAACACCCCATCTCTCTTTCTTACAAAAGGAAAAAGAAAAAGACTTTACCTTGGTTGAGGATGCTCTAGCCAAGGTAGATATGTTCGAAAAGAGAAATCGCCTTTACTCTTCTCTATCAGGTGGAGAGAAGCAGCGAGTTTTGTTAGCACGCGCCTTAGCTCAAGAACCTTCACTCTTACTCTTAGACGAACCGACCAACCATCTGGATATCAAATACCAGCTGGACTTGTTGACCATTGTCAAAAATCTCCAGATCAATGTGTTATCTGTCTTGCATGATATTCAGCTAGCTTGTCGCTATTCAGACTATCTCTATCTGATGAAAGAGGGGGAGATAGTTTACCAAGGTACTCCAAAAGAGACCATCACTCCTGAGTCTTTGCAGGCTGTCTATGGTGTCCAAAGTAAGGTTACTTGGACAGAAGATCAGCAAGCCATGATTCACTATTTATAAAATTTAAAGGAAATTAACATGAAAAAATCACTCAGTATTTTGCTCGTAACAGTAGCTACCTTAACTTTGGCGGCTTGTAGCAACACATCTAAAGAAACAGCAACTGCACCAGCTACAACAGAAGCTAGTCAAAAAACTACTACAGAAACAAGCTATCCTGTAACCATCAAAACATACGATGCCAAAGGAAACGAAGTCGAGCAAGTCTTTGAAAAGGCCCCTGAAAAGGTCATCACCAACAACCTTTCAACAACTGAAATTCTACTTGAACTTGGTTTGAAAGATAAAATTGCCGGTATGCTCAATCCTGATAATGCCGTAACTGGTAAATACAAGGATGCCATTGAAGCTATCCCTCATATTGGGGATAAGAAATCAGTCTCACAAGAAACGGTTCTTTCTTATGAACCAGACGCTTTGATGGGACGAAATATGATGTTCTCTGAAAAGTCAATGGGAACGATTAGTGCTTGGAATGAAAATAAAATCCCTGTTTATACGCAAAAAGCTTCACTATCAAACATCCAACAGGATTTGGGAAATATCGTAGAAGACGTGAAAAATCTTGGTACTATTTTCAATGTTCAAGACAAGGCTAATCAATACGCAGAGCAATTGCAAGCTAAAATCGATGCGGTTAAAAAAGCCAACCCAGAAACACAGGGTGAAAAGAAAAAAGCTTTAATTATGGTTGCCTATAACGATGAAACCTTTGGTGCCTATAAGTCAGCCCTTCAAGAAAGCTTGCTTAACCAACTTGGTTATACAAATGTCGCAACAGGAACATCTGGCTTGACCTTGGAAAATCTAGTATCTATGGATCCAGAGTTGATTATCTATGTAACTAGCGATCGCAACAAAAAATTGGATGAAAAAGCAGTGGATTTGATGAAGGCAAATACTGTTTTGGAAAATGTCCCAGCAATCAAGAATCAAAAAATCATGACTATCTCTTACGATGAGTTGATGGACTACGGTCCTGCAGTGATTGATTCCCTTGAAAAGATCAATGACTTTATCAAGAAATAAGGAGTTTAACTGGGAAGGAATTCAGGTTAGGGTCAGCCTTCCTTCAAACTATGACTCTAAACAAGCCTACCCAATTGTACTTCTAAACGATGGGGAACTGGACTATTTGTCAGACCTATCTCAATCTGTGATCTTAGTGGGTTTGATTCCAGAAAGCCGTCTGAATGACTTCACACCCTGGCAGGCTAGAGCTTTAAAAGAAGGGGCTCCAGATTTTGGTGGGAAGGTAGAAGCCTATCATGAGATGCTCTTTCAAGGAATTCTAACAATTCTAAAAAAAGACTACTTGATAGATGAAAACAGGATTGCTTATGGTGGTTATTCACTGGGTGGTCTTGCAGCTGTCTATAGTCTCTATAGCAATCATCTTCCCTTGGCCTGTATCTTCTCTATCTGTGGTTCTTTCTGGTATCCAGAATTTACAGAATTTTGTAGGGAACATGACCTGATACAGAGTCAAAGTCTGATTTATCTGCAAAATGGTCAGATAGAAGGTGCCAATCATTCCAATCGTCTGTCTAAGGCTCCGATGTTTGCAAGGGAACTACATAACCTGATTTCAGAAGCAGTTCCCTCAACATATTCTACATTTGATGCTTATGGGCATCATGAAGCTCTTAACGAACGCTATCATCATTTTTGTGATTGGCTAAAAAAAGAGTGGAAGCTCAAGTAACCTCTTATAACACTCCTTGTTCATGGTAACTAGGAGTGTTTCTCTTATATGCTTGTCCTTAGAATTTTCAAGCGATTACCCTTGACGGAAATCCCTCCCTGTAATAAACTAAATTATGGTATAATGAGAAGATAGATAGAATCGAGGAAATTATGTCATTTACACAATTTAAATTTAAGAAGTATATAGAAAAAGCTTTGGAAGAGTTGAAGTTTACGACGCCTACCGAAGTGCAAGAAAAGTTGATTCCTATTGTTTTGGCAGGTCGTGACTTGGTCGGTGAATCAAAAACAGGTTCAGGAAAGACCCATACCTTCTTGTTACCAATTTTCCAACAGCTAGATGAAGAGAGTGATAGTGTGCAAGCAGTTATCACAGCTCCAAGTCGTGAGTTGGCGACTCAGATTTACCAGGCAGCTCGCCAGATTGCGGAACATTCTGAAGTAGAAATTCGTGTTGCCAACTATGTTGGTGGAACAGACAAGGCGCGTCAGATTGAAAAACTTGCCAGCAATCAGCCCCATATCGTTATCGGAACTCCAGGTCGTATCTATGATTTGGTAAAATCTGGTGATCTAGCTATTCACAAGGCTAAGATTTTTGTTGTCGATGAAGCTGACATGACCTTGGATATGGGATTCTTGGAGACAGTTGATAAGATTGCAGGAAGTCTCCCAAAAGACTTACAGTTTATGGTCTTTTCAGCGACTATTCCACAAAAACTGCAACCGTTCTTGAAAAAATACTTGTCAAATCCTGTCATGGAGAAAATCAAAACCAAAACAGTTATCTCAGATACCATTGACAACTGGTTGATTTCGACCAAGGGTCGTGACAAGAATGCTCAGATTTATGAGTTGACTCAAGTCATGCAACCGTATCTAGCCATGATTTTTGTCAATACAAAAACTCGTGCGGATGAATTGCACACCTACCTAACAGCTCAAGGATTGAAGGTGGCTAAGATTCATGGAGATATTGCTCCTCGTGAACGCAAACGGATCATGAATCAGGTGAAGAACCTTGATTTTGAGTATATTGTTGCGACTGACCTGGCTGCGCGTGGGATTGATATTGAAGGTGTCAGCCATGTCATCAATGATGCTATTCCGCAAGACTTGTCCTTCTTTGTCCACCGTGTTGGACGAACTGGACGTAATGGTCTACCAGGTACAGCCATTACCCTTTATCAGCCAAGCGATGACTCTGATATTCGTGAGTTAGAGAAATTAGGAATCAAGTTTGTACCTAAGGTGGTTAAAGATGGAGAGTTCCAAGACACTTATGACCGTGACCGTCGTGCCAATCGTGAGAAGAAACAAGAAAAACTGGATATCGAAATGATTGGCTTGGTTAAAAAGAAAAAGAAAAAAGTTAAACCAGGTTATAAGAAGAAAATCCAATGGGCGGTCGATGAAAAACGCCGGAAGACTAAGCGGGCAGAAAGTCGTGCCCGTGGACGTGCAGAGCGCAAAGCTAAACGTCAAACTTTTTAAAAATGAAACAGTAGAACCAGAAGGTTTTACTGTTTTTTTAGAATAATTTAGAAGTATTATATCAGCAGATGTGGAGGCTATGATGAATTCTTCAGTCTACTGAATGAAGTTATCCTAAAATGAAATAAACACACTGGGACGAGTATCTCAGTGTGTTTTTGTGGTAAAATATAATAGATTAATAAATGAAAAGTACATATTTTTAGAAATATCAATCAATAAGAAGAAAGGTTGCTTTATGGCGATAGATATTAGTGAAGAACAGTTGGCTATGGAGTCTGCTGACTTATTAAAAATTCTTTTAAAAGATCGAACGACAAAGAAAAATATTGTTTTATAAAGATGTTTTAAAACTATGGTGATTAAAAATGAGAAAAATAATTTTTATTGGACAAAGCGGTGATGAAGCCGTCTACTATAACACTAGAACAAAAGAGGCTCTGGTAGCCAAAAAGAGTGCCTTATTAAATACGGAAGGGGCTAGGAAGAGCAATAATGCTATTATTCCTTTGATGTTGGTTTTTATTTTCTTAGGTTTGATAGGGGGAATGGTAGCTATACCAGCTTTTTCCGGTTTTAGATACAGTAGCTGGATGGTTCCGCCTTATATCGCTGCCCAGTTCTTTATTTGCTTTGGCTTTATATGGATGATGGAAGAAGCCTTGTATAAAGAAGTGAAGCAGGTTCAGGGGGCAAGTTCTCAACAGTTTGCGAAAGCTGTTGATTCAAATCTGTTTTGGGAAAATTTTAGCAAGAAAAAAGCGACGTTTGGGAAAATGTTTATTTTTATGATTGTCATGTTATTAGTTTTTATGACTACTATAGTAATATTTGCTGCTGCTATCCCGGGCATTATTGACTCATTCAATAAGCAGGAACCATTTGATATACAAATCTTTTTCTCGCTTTTGGCAGCCCTGTTTCCTGCCTTGTTGTACCTTTTCTTATTCCAAAACAACCCCATCCGCTGGTTGTTAGACGTGCGGAAGTATGAACAAGGGGAAGTGATATTTGCAGAAGACAAGGAGAAGAAATATGAGTGAGACACTATTACCATTGGGAACAGTGGTTAAACTAAAAGATCAAACAGAACTAATCATAGCAACACTGTCTTTAGCTATGAGTTTTACCTTGGTATCGGATTATTCTCCTTTACAACGCCAAAAAATTATCAAACAATTAGAAGAGGAGTATGCCTAATGTGTCAAAATTTACCATGCTATCTCAGGTTTAGGGAAAATATTAAGGTGTGTTGTTAGATGATTTTAAAAAAGAAAGATATACTTGTACAATTAGGACAGTATCAGAAAGGCCAAATACTCTTTTATAATAAAAAGACAAAATCCTTGTTAGCCATGGATGAAAAGGCCTCTTATCGCTCGATGAGCCAATTAACTCTTGCCAATAGTTACGTGATTGGATATGCTATTTTAGCATTTATCAGTGGACTTTTCACCCTACAAAATGTTTTTTTAAAATTGCTTCTATTGGTACTCTGTCAATGCGTCATGAGCTATTACGCTTACAAACTGCAAAACTTACAAATGAATGAAGCTACTTTTTACGCTGTTGATATTACTAAATTTGATACTCATGCTTTTACAAAGTGGTTTGCAAAAGCAAGGCAGTTGATATTCTGGTTGCTCCTAGGCGGAGGACTGTGTTATATCTTGTCTGCAATTGCTTTTTATCTCTGGGGAGATGTTAGAATACTAGCGATTTTTGCCTGCGCTTCCTTTGTTGAGACTATCATGATTTATAATGGTATGGCAGGAAATGTTTTACTGAAGGTTAACGATTTTTACACGAAAAAGAGAAACAACTAATAGAAAAATAAAATTTAATATAAAAAATCCCATCAGAAATATTTCTGGTGGGGTTTTTGGTGAGGAACCAATCAATTTTGAATGATTTTTAACCTTTTATAATAACAGAAATGCTGTTAAATCAAGGATTCTTAGCCTAAGTTACTCTTATATATTATTCCCACTCAACAGTTGCAGGTGGTTTACTTGTAATATCGTAGACGATACGGTTAACGTGGTCGACTTCGTTTACGATACGTACAGAGATTTTTTGGAGAACTTCCCAAGGAATCTTAGCGAAGTCAGCTGTCATTCCATCGATAGAAGTGATGGCACGGATAGCGATTGTGTAGTCGTAAGTACGACCATCTCCCATAACACCTACTGAACGAACTCCAGTGTTGACAGTGAAGTACTGCCAGATATCGCGGTCAAGACCAGCTTTAGCGATTTCTTCACGAAGGATAGCGTCTGATTCGCGAACTGTTTCAAGCTTTTCTTCTGTGATTTCACCCATGACACGGATAGCAAGTCCTGGTCCTGGGAATGGTTGGCGCCATACGATGTGGTCTGGCATACCAAGTTCAGTACCTAGTGCACGAACTTCATCCTTGTAAAGAGTGTTGAGTGGCTCAATCAGTTCAAACTGCATGTCTTCTGGAAGTCCACCAACGTTGTGGTGAGACTTGATAGTTTGAGCAGTATCCGTACCAGACTCAATCACGTCTGTATAGAGTGTCCCTTGAGCAAGGAATTTCACGTCTGTTAGTTTGCTTGCTTCGTCATCAAAGACATAAACAAACTCGTTACCGATAATCTTCCGTTTTTGTTCAGGATCAGATACACCAGCCAATTTATCAAGGAAACGTTTGGCAACGTCTGCTTTAACGATGTTGAGACCAAACTTACCACCAAGCATATCCATAACTTGGTCAGCTTCCCCTTTACGGAGAAGACCGTGGTCTACAAAGATACAGATCAATTGATCACCGATTGCTTTTTGGAGAAGAACCCCAACAACAGAAGAGTCAACACCACCAGAAAGTCCGAGAAGAACACGTTTATCTCCAACTTTTTCACGGATTTGTTTGATTTGCATCTCGATGAAGTTATCCATAGTCCAGTCACCTTTGGCACCACAGATATTCAAAGCAAAGTTACGCAAAATATCATAACCGTGAACTGAGTGGCGAACTTCTGGGTGGAATTGGATACCGTAAATTTTCTTATCAGGGTTTTCAATAGATGCATAAGGACAGTCTGCAGAAGTTCCAGTACGAACAAAGTCAGCAGGAATTTCCGTAACAGCATCACCGTGGCTCATCAAAACAAGTTGCTCATCTGGAGTACCCGCAAAAAGAGCTGATTCTGTGTGAGTCAATGTTGATTGACCGTATTCACGGTTACCAGCGTCACCTGCAGGAACAACTTTTCCTCCAAGCTTGTGAGTTAATAGCTGCATACCATAACAGATTCCCAAAATCGGAATTCCAAGTTCGAAAATCTCTGGGTCAATATCAAACGATCCTTCTTCGTAAACAGAGTTTGGACCACCTGAAAGTACAATCCCGATAGGATTGATAGCACGGACTTCGTCAGCCGAAATCTTGTGACTTTTTAGTTCTGAAAAGACACCAATCTCACGGATACGGCGTGAGATAAGTTGGTTATACTGGCTACCATAGTCCAGTACGATGATCTTTTCGACATCTTGCAAATCAGTTGAAATGTTGCTCATCTTTTCCCTTTCTTCAAAGAAATATCTTCTTGAATATTCTATCATAAAAGGGTTAGAATTACCAACCAAACAAGTGCGGTTTGACTTTTCCCTATGAGATACGGTACAATGGAAAAAATAAAGAAAAGAAGTGAGCAAGCATGTTACCAGCTTATATGAAAATCCATGACCAAATCAAAAAAGACATCGATGAGGGACATTGGAAGATTGGAGAGAGACTTCCTAGCGAGCGAGATCTAGCTGAGGAATTTGAGGTTAGTCGCATGACCTTACGTCAGGCTATTTCTCTTCTAGTCGAAGAAGGGGTTTTGGAACGTCGTGTCGGTAGCGGGACCTTTGTGTCTAGTACTCGCGTTCAGGAAAAAATGCGTGGAACCACTAGTTTTACAGAGATTGTTAAAGCTCAGGGGAAGACGCCATCTAGTCACTTGATTTCTTATCGTCGAACGATTCCAACAGAGGAAGAAGTGGAAAAATTAGGTGTGGAGCCAACTGAAAATATTATTCGTATGGAGCGTGTTCGCTATGCCGACAAAGTCCCTGTTGTCTATGAAGTGGCGTCGATTCCTGAGAAATTTATCAAAAATTTCAAAAAAGAAGAAGTAACCAAGCACTTCTTTCAAACTTTACAGAAACATGGTTATCGAATTGGGAAATCGCACCAGACTATTTATGCCCGCTTGGCCAAGGAAAAAATTGCTCATTATCTGGAAGTAGAAAAAGGGCATGCCATTTTAGGTCTGACTCAGGTTTCTTACTTTGATGACGGGACAGCTTTTGAGTATGTAAAGAGCCAATATGTTGGGGAACGTTTTGAATTTTATCTAGAAAATAATTAAGTGTAACATCTCTCTTAAAGTAGGAAATCCCTCTTACTTTAAGAGTTTTTTATTTGGTTGGGATTAGAAAACATTTTCCTATGAAGAAAAATAGTAATCATACGAGTATTTTTCAAAGATTCGTGTTATAATAGATAGGTTATATGGTCCCGATAAGGTGGTGGGATTGATTGTAAATACTCTTCCTACCAGTTCTTTGTAACTCTATAACGAATATTTTTTAAGGGGGGACATTTTTATGTCAGAACGTAAATTATTCACGTCTGAATCTGTATCTGAGGGGCATCCGGATAAGATTGCAGACCAAATTTCAGATGCTATCTTGGATGCTATTTTAGAGCAAGATCCAGAGGCGCACGTTGCTGCTGAAACAGCTGTTTATACTGGTTCAGTACATGTTTTCGGTGAAATTTCAACAAATGCTTATGTCGATATTAACCGAGTGGTTCGTGATACTATTGCAGAGATTGGCTATACCAACACTGAATACGGTTTTTCTGCGGAGACGGTGGGAGTTCACCCATCTTTGGTAGAACAATCTCCTGATATTGCTCAAGGGGTTAATGAAGCCTTGGAAGTTCGTGGAAATGCAGACCAAGATCCACTAGACTTGATTGGAGCTGGAGACCAAGGTCTCATGTTTGGTTTTGCGGTGGATGAAACAGAAGAACTCATGCCATTGCCAATTTCACTCAGTCACAAATTGGTTCGTCGTTTAGCAGAGCTTCGTAAGTCTGGTGAGATTAGCTATCTTCGTCCAGATGCCAAATCACAGGTCACTGTTGAGTATGATGAAAATGACCGTCCAGTGCGCGTGGATACAGTTGTTATTTCAACCCAACATGATCCAGAAGTGAGCAATGAGCAAATCCACCAAGATGTGATTAACAAGGTTATCAAAGAAGTCATTCCAGCTTCTTACCTGGATGATGAGACTAAATTCTTTATCAATCCAACAGGTCGTTTCGTTATCGGAGGACCTCAAGGAGACTCTGGTTTGACTGGTCGTAAAATCATCGTGGATACCTATGGTGGTTATTCACGTCACGGTGGTGGTGCCTTCTCTGGTAAGGATGCGACTAAGGTGGACCGTTCAGCTTCTTATGCAGCTCGCTACATTGCTAAAAACATTGTTGCTGCAGGTCTTGCTAAGAAAGCTGAAGTGCAATTGGCTTACGCGATTGGGGTGGCTCATCCAGTATCTGTTCGTATCGATACTTTCGGTACGGGAACAGTCGCTGAAAGCAAATTAGAAGCAGCAGCGCGTCAAATCTTTGACCTTCGCCCTGCAGGAATTATCCAAATGCTTGACCTCAAACGTCCAATCTACCGTCAAACAGCGGCTTATGGACATATGGGACGTACAGATATCGACCTTCCATGGGAACGCTTGGACAAGGTAGAAGCCTTGAAAGAAGCAGTTAAGTAAAATCAAAAAAAGATTGGTGTAATGACCAATCTTTTTTAGTTTATAATTACTTATCCAGGATTTTTACAAAAGCCCAGTTTCCAATTGATTTTGCTCCATATTCCAACATCATCGAATCCAGTAATTCATACTTGTTTTTTTCATAGAAGCACACATTTTTTTCAGTACTAGTAATCAAGCCCAAGCGTTTGCAGCCTTTGGATTTAAGATAAGGTTCAACACCTTCTTGTAGGAATGCACTACCGATACCTTGATGTTGACTAGAAGCATTGACTCCTAGTATCATCAAATACCAGTCAAAATTGCCCGATCTTTTTAAATGCTGTTCAGAACGTTCTACCAAATCTAGATATTTCAAGAGGTTCCGTGGTGTAATAAAACGGAAAAGCTTGACAATCCCATTTAATAAATAAGATAGAATAGAAAAATCCTTCTGTTGTAAAAGGGCGACTGCTAGGATTTCTCCGTCTCGTTCAGCGACTAGACAAGTCTCTCCCTTGATGTAGAGTCTGGCCAAAAGACTATCCAACAATTCTAGAAAGGATGGGTAGTATTCTGGTTTTTTTAAATCATCTTTGATAAGAGTCATAAAAGGATAGTCCATAAAGGCTCCAGCCAATACTTTTCCAATTTTTTGGTATTCATCTAGCTTGGCTTCTCTATATACTATTTCTTTCATTTCACACTCCTTCATAAAATCTCTCTAACTATTATAACTAAATTTCTCTCATTTTTCGATTGAAATGTGAAATATTCACAAAAAGTTTAAGAAAATGCAGTTTTCTAGAATTTCTATTAGAAAAGAAGGTATGAAAAGACCCCACAGGTTTAACCTTGCGGGGTAGATTTAAAGTCTAGTTAGAATCTATTTTGTTGGAATTGAAATTTCAATCAATTTATCAGAATAGAGGGTTTTGATATTTGCTTCATCAATAGCTTGTTTATCAATTTTACGATTTAAGAAGAATTCTTGGATTTTCTCGATTTCTTTTTCACGGATTGCACGGTGTTTATTGGAAATGAGGATTTCGTAATGAAGCGGTGCCTGAGTAAAAATAACATCTGTATTACCTGCAGAATAAACTTCTACAAGCGTTGCGTCAGTACTTTCTAACTGATTTTTAACAAGAAGCGAGTGTGAGTTTGTAGTATTGATGAGCTTCATAAGGTTTCCTCCTGTGTTTCTATGTCTATTATAGCACTTTTTAGGGAAATTGGAAAAGTTAGCTTAAATTTGATGCTGTTTTTTCCAAGCTTCGATTGCCCATTTATGACTGCCACGTTTCAAGTTTGCAATAGCTTCATCAATTGGGAACCAAGCTAGATGATTAAAGTCTTCTAAAGGTTTTTGAATTTCTTGATAAGAAGTGGCTTCATAGAGATAGGCTGGGTTATAGTAGTAGGTATCACGATGACTAGAATAGAAATACTCATCCGCTTGGCCATAATAGGTGCCGATTTCAGCAGTAAAACCCAACTCTTCAATCAGTTCTCGTTTGAGAGCTTCGAGATGGTTTTCGCCTGCTTCAATCTCCCCACCAGGTAAGAACCATGCACCATTTGGAGCTTGAACGAGAATAATCTTTTCATGGTTTTGGTCTGGAATGACTGCATAAACCCCATATCGATTTTTGTAGGTTACTCCCTCTTTTTTTTCTCCAAATGTTGGAATTGTCATAAGATTCTCCTTCGTGAGTGCGCTTTCTTTCTATAATAGTAAAGAATGCTCTCACTGTCAAGCAAGAACATTCTTTTGTATGTGAGGAACTAGTCGTTTGACTCGACCGTTTCCGTTTTATTTTTGGACTTAATCACGATTTTACCTTTACTTGTCATGACTGCCTTGAGGTCTTTTTCACTAGGATTTTCAAGGTAGTAGTCTGTAATGGCATCTTCGATATAGTCTTGGATGGTACGACGGAGTGGACGAGCTCCCATTTTTGGATCGTAACCAAGATCTACAAGTTTTTCTTTAACCTTTTCTGTTACATCTAAATGGATGTTATTACTTGAGAGACGTTTATTGACATCATCTAACATGAGGTCAACGATTTGAAGGAGATTTTCCTTGCTGAGAGCCTTAAATTCAATAATACCATCAAAGCGGTTCATGAATTCTGGACTAAAGAAGTTGCCTAATTCTCCAAGGACAGAGTTGGTACGACCTTCTCTAGCAGCACCAAATCCGACGCTTGCTTCAGCTTTTCCTGTACCCGCGTTTGAGGTCATGATAATGATGGCATCCTTAAAGCTAACAGTTCGTCCCTGACCGTCCGTTAAACGACCATCATCCAATACTTGAAGGAACATATGCATAACATCTGGATGGGCTTTTTCAACTTCATCCAAGAGGATCAGTGAGTATGGATTACGACGGACTTTCTCAGTCAATTGGCCAGCTTCATCATAGCCAACATAACCTGGAGGAGCACCGACGAGTTTAGCAACGCTGTGTTTTTCCATGTATTCACTCATATCAAAGCGAATCATGCTGTCAGCAGAACCAAAAAGCTCAATAGCTAGTTGTTTAGACAGTTCTGTTTTACCGACACCAGTAGGACCAACAAAGAGGAAGCTACCAATTGGACGGTTTGGTGTTCCAAGCCCAACACGGTTACGGCGGATAGCCTTAGCAATCTTATCAACTGCATCATCTTGACCAATGACATGAGCCTTGAGGTCGTCTGCTAGGTTGATCAGTTGAGACTGTTCTTTTTCTTTAAGGTCGCCAACTGGAATATTGGTCTTTTGTTCGATGATGTGCTCAATCGTCTTTTCACTGATGATTGGGGTATCTTGATCCGTTACCTTAGTCTTTTGCATTTCCTTATATTTAGCAATCTGGTCACGGAAGTAGGCTGCTTTTTCAAAGTCTTCATCGCGGGTTGCTTGAGCCTTGAGATTTTCCGCTTCGATTAAGCGTTGGTCGATAACCTTTGGATCCACAAAATTCAAGGTTAAGTTCATTTTTGAACCAGCTTCATCTAAAAGGTCAATAGCTTTATCTGGCAAGAAACGATCTTGGATGTAGCGATTAGAAAGAGTAGCAGCGGCTTCGATAGCTCCGTCAGTATAATGAACGTGGTGGTAATCTTCGTATTTCTTTTGAATACCTTTAAGGATAATAATAGTCTCTTCCACAGTTGGTTCATCAACTTTGACAGGTTGCATACGGCGCTCAAGGGCTGCATCCTTTTCGATGATGCGATATTCATTGAGGGTAGTAGCACCCACTAACTGAAGTTCGCCACGAGATAGGGCTGGTTTGAGGATATTGCCTGCATCCATATTCCCGTCTCCAGCAGAACCAGCACCGACAATTTCGTGAATTTCGTCGATAAAGAGGATGACATCTTTGCGCTCACGGATTTCTTCCATGAGTTTTTGCATGCGCTCTTCGAACTGTCCACGAATTCCTGTGCCTTGAACAAGACTCACGACATCTAGGCGGATGACTTCTTTCCCTTGAAGTTTGTGGGGAACATCACCGTCTACAATTTTCTGTGCTAAGCCTTCGACAACTGCTGTCTTACCAACACCAGGCTCCCCAATCAGTACTGGGTTGTTTTTAGTTCTACGGTTGAGGATTTCAATGACACGGATGATTTCTTCATCACGACCGATAACTGGGTCGACATTTCCACGACGGGCAATCTCAGTTATATTAATACCATACTCATCCAAGAGTCCTTTTTCTTGACTAGGAGGAGGTGTTTGAGCTGGTCCACGTTTTTGGGAACCATAACCCCCATTACCACCGTATCCACCACCTGACTGGGTTGGAGGAACATTATTATTAGAAGAAGGTCTAAAGTTGTTTAAATCATTGAAGAAGTCTCCAAATGGATCAAAATCGCGATTGTTTAAATCCGTAATGCCTTTGAATAAGCTATTGTTAGGATCTGTTTTGATAATTTTGTAGCAATTTTGGCAAAGATCAATTTGCTTTTGTTGCCCATTAAGATTAGTGTAAAGATGAATCGTTGAGTCATTGATTTTACAATTTTGACAGAGCATACCTCTACCTCGTTTCTTTCTTGGCTTTGACTAAAATAGAAAGGTCAAAAATAGTCAAAGTTCTTTAGTCTCATTATATCATGATTAAAGGGGAAAGCAAGCAAAAAGATTGCTTGTTACAATTAAACATTCCAGGCAATTCTTACTAGACTTTAGTGATAAAAATAAAAATCCCATTTGTCATGCAAAAAGGATTTTCATTGGTCAAAGCAGGAGTATTCTCCAGCCCATATTCAACTATTAGTATAAAAGTTCGTAGATTTCCATCGCAATGAGGTCGATGCTATCAAATGTATATGTTTCACGAGCTTCAACGTCACGAAGTGTAAAGAGTGGTCCGTTTTCTTCGTCGTGGTTAAAAGCAACCTCTGCGACAACAACTCCTTCGCGCTCAAAGTTACGTTTCAAGTTACCACCATCTTTAGTCATTGCTTCTAAGCGATTGATGATTCTAACCAAATGTGATTCCATTTTGATTCTCCTCCATTTCTTATCTTTACTATTTTACCATAAACAGACTCTACTTGACTAGAAAAAAACTAAGATTTCTCGCTATTTCTCTCGTCTTTGAAAATTTATTGAAAATATTAGGAGAAAATGTTGAATTTTTATGCAAAATATGTTATCCTTATACAAGTTTTAAGTTTAAATATTAAAAACAGAAAGTAGAGTATCCATGAATTTTTCTTTTTTACCGAAATACTTGCCATATTTTAACTATGGTGCCGTTGTAACAATTATCATATCTATCTTGGTGGTCTTCTTGGGAACAATTCTAGGAGTACTGTTGGCCTTTGCACAACGTTCAAAAATTAAACCACTTGCCTGGTTTGCTAATCTATATATCTGGGTCTTCCGTGGGACTCCGATGATGGTGCAGATTATGATTGCCTTTGCCCTGATGCATATTAGTGCTCCAACGATTCAAATTGGGATTTTAGATGTTGATCTTACTCGTTTGATCCCAGGGATTATCATTATCTCTATGAATAGTGGTGCCTATGTATCAGAAACTGTTCGTGCTGGGATTAATGCAGTGCCAAAAGGACAATTAGAAGCAGCCTATTCACTAGGGATTCGTCCTAAAAATGCTATGCGCTATGTTATTTTGCCACAGGCTATCAAAAATATCTTGCCTTCTTTAGGAAATGAGTTTATCACTATTATCAAAGATAGCTCGCTCTTGTCAGCTATCGGGGTTATGGAGTTGTGGAATGGAGCTACTACAGTATCAACAACCACTTACCTGCCTTTAACTCCACTTCTATTCGCAGCCTTTTACTACTTAATTATGACATCTATCTTGACACTAGCCTTGAAAGCTTTTGAAAATCGTATGGGACAAGGAGATAAGAAATAATGACTGAAACGCTAATTAAAATTGAAAACCTTCATAAAAGCTTTGGAAAAAATGAAGTTTTAAAAGGGATTGATCTTGAAATTAAAAAAGGTGAAGTAGTAGTGATTATCGGACCCTCAGGTAGCGGTAAGTCAACCCTCCTTCGCTCTATGAATCTCCTCGAAGAAGCTACAAAAGGAAAGGTTATCTTTGAAGGTGTAGACATTACGGATAAGAAAAACGACCTCTTTGCTATGCGTGAAAAGATGGGAATGGTTTTCCAACAATTCAATCTCTTCCCAAATATGACAGTTATGGAAAACATTACACTTTCTCCGATTAAGACTAAGGGTGAAAGGAAGGAAGTGGCTGAAAAGAGAGCGCATGAGCTCTTGGAAAAGGTTGGTTTGCCAGATAAGGCCGATGCCTATCCACAAAGTTTGTCTGGAGGTCAGCAACAACGTATTGCTATTGCGCGTGGTCTTGCCATGGAACCAGATGTCCTACTCTTTGATGAACCGACTTCTGCCCTAGACCCAGAAATGGTAGGGGAAGTACTAGCAGTTATGCAAGAACTTGCCAAGTCAGGTATGACTATGGTCATCGTGACGCATGAGATGGGCTTTGCGCGTGAAGTGGCAGACCGCGTCATCTTTATGGCTGACGGTATTGTTGTCGAGGATGGAACTCCAGAACAAGTCTTTGAACAAACACAAGAACAAAGAACCAAGGATTTCTTGAGTAAGGTTTTGTAAAATATTGTTTATTAGAAAAGCTCCAAAGGGGCTTTTTCTTATAGTTTCAGACTATAGGGAATCTTAGGTAAGAAGTGTTAGAATGCAGAACGATTTTTTGTTATAATAGATGATATTTGTTAGAAAAGAGAAAATACATGACACAGATTATTGATGGGAAGGCTTTAGCAGCCAAGCTACAAGGACAACTGGCTGAAAAAACAGCTAAACTAAAGGAAGAGACAGGCTTGGTTCCTGGTTTGGTGGTTATTTTGGTTGGGGACAATCCTGCTAGCCAGGTTTATGTTCGTAACAAGGAACGTTCAGCTATCGCAGCGGGCTTCCAAAGTGAAGTTGTACGTGTTCCAGAGACCATTACTCAAGAGGAATTGTTGGAGTTGATTGCCAAATACAACCAAGATCCAGCTTGGCATGGGATTTTGGTCCAGCTTCCATTACCAAAACACATCAATGAAGAAGCTGTTTTACTAGCTATTGACCCTGAAAAGGATGTGGATGGTTTTCATCCGCTCAACATGGGGCGTCTCTGGTCTGGTCACCCAGTGATGATTCCTTCAACTCCTGCTGGAATTATGGAGATGTTTCATGAGTACGGAATTGAGTTAGAAGGTAAAAATGCTGTCGTCATTGGTCGTTCAAATATCGTTGGGAAACCAATGGCCCAGTTGCTCTTGGCTAAAAATGCAACTGTTACCTTGACCCACTCACGCACCCACAATCTAGCCCAAATAGCTTCTAAAGCCGATATTCTTGTAGTAGCAATCGGTCGTGCTAAGTTCGTGACTGCTGATTTTGTCAAACCTGGTGCAGTTGTCATTGATGTGGGGATGAACCGAGATGAAAATGGCAAGCTTTGTGGAGATGTTGACTATGATGCTGTTGCACCAGTCGCTAGCCATATCACACCTGTACCTGGCGGAGTAGGACCTATGACCATTACTATGCTAATGGAGCAGACCTATCAGGCTGCTTTAAGAACGCTGGATAAAGACTAAGTATACTATGAAAAATAGTTGAGATAGTAATATCTCGACTTCTTATTTGCTGTGAAAATACTTTTTTAATTGAGGCTTCTTTCTATTATTTTGTTGTATAATGAAGTAGAGGTGATTAGATGATTGTAAAAGTTTGTAATGCAGATTATAGTCTCCAGTGGGATGGAATTTATCAATTTGCTCTTGAAAACTATCCACAGATTCAAGAATGGGAATTGGAGAAGCTAGCAAAGTTTATTGCTTATGAACAGGACCATCATCGTCAGACCATTGTGGAATGTGAGAATCATGAATTAAATATACAAATTCATGATTACTTGCAAGAGCATAGCTATTTTCCTCCGTACAGGCCAAGTCATCGGCTTGTAGCTTCTACCTATGATATCCATAGGAAGTTGGTTACTTCAAATTATTGTAGTCATACTTGTACAGTTGAGGTGGCTCAGGCTATTTTTCAGATTGGAAAACTCATGTCGGCGGTAAAAGTATTTGGTAAAAGTGGGGCTGAGTTAGTTACAGATAGTCGTAATGCAGCTTCTGATCCAGCAGACTATTTTGACTATATCATGTTCGGATGGCCTAATACGACTTCAGGTTACCGACTCGCTATGGAGCGCTTGTTAGGACGGGCACCGTCTGAGGAGGAATTACAAGAAAAGTTCATTCCTGGTGTTAGTTTTCATTTTCTGTATGAAGAATTAATTCAAGCACCAGGCTATATGTTTGATGGCTATCATGTTGCGAAGGTAAGAGGTAGTTTAGATTTGGATACCTTTCTTCATTTGTGTGTTATTCCTTCAAAAGATAAGGCTTGTTTTGAAGGTTTGATTCCTTGTCAATTACAAGATAGAGTGATTTACCTAGACTATGAGGGAGAAGGGTTACAGGCTTGGAATATTAAGGTTAATCAAGTACTACATGGTAAGGATAATTTGAAGGAGTAGTGTATGAAAGTCATTGATCAAGCTCTACTAAAAAAAGTTATTATTGAGCGTCCTCGTTCTAGTCATAAGGGAGACTACGGGCGTCTTCTCTTGATTGGGGGAATGTATCCTTATGGGGGAGCCATTATTATGGCTGCCTTAGGGGCTGTTAGAAGTGGTGCAGGCTTAGTGACCGTAGCAACGGACAAGGAGAATATTCCAGCTCTACATAGCCATCTGCCGGAGGCTATGGCTTTTGGCCTTGATGATGAGCGATTACTTGAGCAACAGTTGCAGAAGGCTAACATTGTCTTGGTTGGACCTGGACTAGTGGATGATGAGCGTGGAGAACAGCTACTTCAAACAGTCTTTCATCATTTAAATCAAGAACAGACTCTCATACTGGATGGTGGTGCCCTATCTATTTTTGCTAGAATGGGAATGAAATTTCCTAAAGCCCACCTTGTTTTAACTCCACATCAAAGGGAATGGCAAGTCTTGTCAGGCTTAGATTTGACTTCTCAAGGAGCTGAGGAAACAAGAGAGGCTTTGAAGAGTTTCCCTTCAGGAACGATTCTAGTCCAAAAAGGTCCTGCGACTCGAATCTGGCAAGCTGGTCAAGCTGATTTTTATCAGTTAGAGGTTGGAGGTCCCTATCAGGCGACTGGGGGTATGGGGGATACTCTGGCTGGGGTGATTGCTGGCTTTGCAGGCCAATTCCCACAAGTTAGTCTCTATGAAAGAGTGACAGTAGCGACCTATCTGCACTCAGCAATTGCTCAAGAACTAGCTGATGTCAACTATGTAGTCTTGCCGACCATGATTAGTCAACATATTCCTGCATTCATGAAGAAAATACAAAAAGACACCTGAAAAACTCGGGTGTCTTTTGACTATTAGAAGAGGCCTTTGACCTTATCAACAAGACCGTCAAGTCCTTCTGATCCTGAAACCAAAGCTTGAGCTTGGCTAAGGTAGTCCCCTAGTTGATCCTTGTTTTCTTCGACAAATGTTTTTGCTGCAGAAAAATCTTTTTTCTCAACGAGTTCTTTTACTTGATTAAACAAATCTAATGGGTTCATGAGTTCCCTCCTTTTCTACAATTCTATTCAATCATTTTTGTTCAAATCTTGCAAGAAACTTGACTCTTCAATTAAAGTTCATGGGTGTCAAATGATGTAAATTTTGATATAATTTTTAGTGATGAATTTTAGAAATAATCGGTACGTGGTTGTAGATTTAGAAGCAACAAGTACCGGAAGCAAGGCAAAAATCATCCAAGTGGGAATTGTAGTTATTGAAGATGGTGAGATTGTTGACCAATATGCCACTGATGTCAATCCGCATGAACACTTGGATTCTCATATCAAAGAATTAACGGGTTTGACTGATAAGCGTTTAGCAAAGGCACCAGAGTTTTCCCAGGTAGCTGGAAAGATTTTTGAGTTGGTCAAAGACGGTATTTTTGTTGCGCACAATGTTCAGTTCGATGCCAATTTGTTGGCAGAATTCCTATTTTTGGAAGGTTATGAATTGCGCACCCCACGTATCGATACGGTTGAGTTGGCTCAAGTATTTTATCCTCAACTTGAAAAGTATAATCTTGGAATTCTCTGCCAAGAGTTGGGAATTCCCTTGGAGCAAGCACATACAGCCCTTTCTGACGCCCAAGCAACTGCAGAACTCTTTCTTTGTATGAGGCAAAAGATGTTTCGGCTTCCAAAAGGTTTGTTGGAACGCTTATTAAGTCTGTCTGATAGTTTATTGTACGAATCATACATGGTCATCGAGGAAGTTTATCAGAAGCAGTCTCTCTTAGTTGAACATGACTTGGTAGAGGTGCAAGGTCTATTTTTAAGAAAAGAAAAATCAGCCCTTTCTCCACGAAAACTATCTAAAGATTTCCAAACCAATATTGCCTTGTTGGGGTTGGAGGAGAGAAACTTGCAGGAACGCTTCGCCCAAAAGGTACACGAATTTTTAAAAGGGGAAGACATTTCTTTTATTCAGGCTCAAACGGGAATCGGAAAAACTTATGGCTATCTCTTGCCAGCCTTGTCTCTTGAGAATGAAAGTGGGATCCTACTTAGTGTTCCAACTAAAATCCTTCAAAATCAAGTGATGCAAGAGGAAGCAAAAAGACTCGAGGAGATTTTTCATATCTCTATTCACAGTCTCAAAGGACCACAGAATTACTTGAAGTTAGATGCCTTTCATGCAGCACTAGAGGAAGAAGAGTCCAATCGTTTGTATACGCGTTTCAAGATGCAACTCCTAGTTTGGCTGACTGAAACGGAAACTGGAGACTTAGACGAAATTGGTCAACTTTATCGCTTTCAGCAATTTTTACCAAACTTGGTGCATGATGGAAATCTTCACAAAGATTCTCTCTTTTGGTTAGAGGATTTTTGGAGACGTGGTCAGGAAAAAGCGCGATCTTGTAAGTTGCTAGTGACCAATCATGCTTACCTCGTTACTCGACTTGAAGATGATCCGAGTCTTCTGGAGGGACGTCTCTTGATTTTGGATGAAGCCCAGAAAATCTTGTTGACCTTGGAAAATCTTTCTCGAAAATCTTATTTGCTTACAGATTTGCTAGAACAATTAGACCAAGCTCTATCTACAGAAGAAGGCATGCTTGAAAGACGCTTGCTAGAGAGTATTCGTTTTGAACTTTCTTATCTGCTGGAGCAGTTTCTATCTGGTAAACGTAAGATGTGCCCAGCTAGTAGCATTGATAAGCTCCGACAGGATTTTTCAGAGTTGAATCTTATAGAATTTAAAGATTATCAGAGATTTTTCTCGTCTGAAGGAGAATTTTGGTTATCAGTTTCCGAACTCTCTAGTAAAAAAATCGAGATTACTTCTAGTCGCGATCAGCGTTTGCTATTTTCTCAGATATTTCCAGAATCCTGCCAGCTTCTCGGAATCTCTGCAACCCTAGAAATTAGTAGCAGAGTTTCTTTGCCAGAATTGTTAGGATTCCCGCAAGCAACCATTTATTACCTAGATGAACAGTTTCAGGAAAATCAGGAAATTTTGTTGGTGAATGATTTTCCATTGGTGACTGAAGTTTCGCTTGAGGAGTATGCACAAGCAGTTGTGGAAGTTCTAGAAGATTTGTCCTACCTTGAAGAACCCATTCTAGTCTTATTTACTGCAAAAGATTTATTGTTGCAGGTATCTGATACTTTAAGAATTCCCCATTTAGCCCAATATAAGCATGGGGAACCAGCTCAATTGAAAAAACGCTTTGAAAAAGGAGAGCGTGAGCTCTTACTTGGAGCAGGGAGTTTCTGGGAAGGTGTCGATTTTTCCAGACATCCTCGGGTGATTGAAGTGGTGACACGTTTGCCTTTCCAAAATCCAGAGGATCCATTTGCCAAAAAGATGAATCAAGAACTCCGTCTTGAAGGGAAAAATCCTTTTTATGATTACCAACTTCCTATGGCGATTATTCGTCTCAAGCAAGCGATAGGTAGGACCATGCGCCGAGTTGGTCAACGCTCCGCAGTTTTGATTTTAGACAGCCGTATGTCAAGTAAACGATATGGCAAACAAATCAGCAAGGCCTTGTCTCGCACTAGTCGAGTAAGGAACATTAGCCGAGAGCAAGTATTTGTCAACGTTCAAGATTTTTTAAAGAAACAATGAAATGAATACCAGAAAGAATGAAGGAGGCCGTTATGAAACGTTCATTCGACTCTAGGGTCGATTATAGTTTAATATTACCAGTGTTTTGTTTATTGGTAATTGGAGTTGTAGCGATTTATATAGCAGTTAGTCATGATTACCCAAAAAATGTTTGGCCTATACTTGGACAACAACTGGCATGGATAGCCCTAGGGATTATCTTCAGTTTTGTAGTCATGTTTTTTAACACAAAATTTTTATGGCAGTCCACCCCCTATCTATATGGTCTTGGTCTAGCCTTGATGGTCTTACCCTTGATCTTCTATAATCCAAGTTTGGTAGCTGCAACAGGTGCAAAAAACTGGGTATCAATCGGTGGTTATACGCTTTTTCAACCTTCCGAATTCATGAAGATATCTTACATCTTGATGCTGGCTTATGTGATTGTAACCTTCACTAAAAAATACAAGGACAAAGCACGGACCATCGGTTTAGATTTCCTTTTGATTCTTTGGATGATCGTTTTCACGATTCCAGTTTTAGTGTTACTAGCCTTACAAAGTGACCTTGGAACGGCAATGGTTTTTGTTGCGATCTTTGCAGGTCTTGTCTTGTTGTCAGGTGTTTCTTGGAAGATTATCATTCCAGTCTTTGTAACAGTTGTGTCAGCCATTACAGGATTTTTAGCCATCTTCATTACAAAGGATGGGCGTGCCTTTCTGCACCAACTTGGTATGCCGACTTATCAGATTAACCGTATCTTGGCTTGGCTCAATCCCTTTGATTATGCTCAAACAACTACCTATCAACAGGCACAAGGTCAAATTGCCATCGGTAGTGGTGGAGTATTTGGTCAAGGCTTTAACGTGTCCAATCTCCTCATTCCAGTCCGTGAGAGTGACATGATCTTCACAGTTATCGCTGAAGATTTTGGTTTTATTGGTTCAGTAGTAGTGATTGCACTCTATCTGCTCCTCATCTATCGCATGTTAAAGATTACTCTCAAATCTAACAATCAATTTTACACCTATATCTCAACTGGATTTATCATGATGCTCTTGTTTCACATCTTTGAGAATATCGGTGCGGTAACAGGACTCCTTCCTCTAACAGGGATCCCTTTGCCTTTTATTTCCCAAGGGGGATCAGCCATTATCAGTAATCTCATCGGTGTTGGTCTTCTTTTATCGATGAGCTACCAAACACACCTAGCTGATGAAAAGAGTGGTCGAACAAAATTTAAACGTAAAAAGGTTGTCCTAAAAAAAGTAAAATAAGGAGGTCACTATGCCTAAAGTTGCAGTTATCCTAGCGAATGGTTTTGAAGAAATCGAAGCCCTGACAGTCGTAGACGTCTTGCGTCGTGCAAATATTACCTGTCATATGGTCGGATTTGATGAAAAAGTGACAGGTTCACATGCTATTCAAGTTCAAGCTGATCGTGTATTTAACGGTGATTTATCTGATTATGACATGATTGTCCTTCCAGGAGGCATGCCTGGTTCTGCCCACTTGCGGGACAATGAGTCGCTAATCTCTGAACTCCAAAAATTTAATCAAGGTGGGAAAAAGCTAGCAGCCATCTGTGCAGCACCAATTGCTTTAAATCGGGCAGGCCTACTTGAAGGAAAAAACTTCACCTGCTACGATGGTGTTCAAGAACAAATTGCTGACGGTCACTACCATAAAGAAACAGTCGTTGTAGATGGCAATATCATTACGAGCCGTGGTCCAGCAACAGCTTTGGCTTTTGCCTATCACTTAGTTGATACGCTTGGCGGAGATGCGGAATCTCTGAGAAATGGGATGCTCTATACAGACGTATTTGAAAAATAATAAGGAAACTGAGAAGGATCTTTCTTACTTGAGAAGATTCTTCTCTTTTTTAATGTCAAAAACAAGCTAAACGTCGCTTTTTTCGTAAAAAAATGCTATAATGAAGGGTATGAAATATCACGATTACATCTGGGATCTAGGTGGTACTCTGCTTGATAATTATGAAACTTCTACAGCAGCTTTTGTAGAAACCTTAGCAGAGTTTGGAATTGAGCAGGAGCACGACAGTGTCTACGAAGCTTTGAAGGTTTCGACTGCCTTCGCCACCGAAAAGTATGCTCCAGGTATTGAAAACTTTCTTGAGAAATATAAGGAAAATGAAGCCCGTGAGCTTGAACACTCAGTATTGTTTGATGGGATTCCTGCGCTCTTGGAAAAGATTTCAGACCAAGGTGGCCGTAATTTCTTGGTTTCTCATCGAAATGATCAAGTGTTGGAGATTCTTTCAAAAACAAAGATAGCACCATACTTTACAGAAGTAGTGACAGCTAGTTCAGGATTTAAACGTAAACCAAATCCTGAATCGATGATTTATTTGCGTGATAAGTATCATATAACATCAGGGCTGGTTATTGGTGACCGTGCTATTGATGTAGAGGCAGGACATGCTGCAGGCTTAGATGCCTATCTCTTTGAGAACGTTGTAGCGTTAAAACAAGCAATAGACATGTAAGAAAAAGGGGAAACATGACAGAAGATATTAAAAACCAACAGGCACAAGATTATGATGCCAGTCAAATTCAAGTTTTGGAAGGTCTGGAAGCCGTTCGTATGCGTCCAGGTATGTACATCGGTTCAACTTCGAAAGAGGGTCTTCACCACCTAGTCTGGGAAATCGTAGATAACTCTATCGACGAAGCCTTGGCTGGATTCGCTAGTCATATCGAAGTTTTTATTGAGCCAGATGATTCAATTACAGTTATTGACGATGGGCGTGGTATCCCTGTTGATATCCAAGAAAAAACAGGTCGTCCTGCAGTTGAAACAGTCTTTACCGTTCTTCACGCAGGAGGTAAATTCGGCGGTGGCGGATACAAGGTATCTGGTGGTCTCCACGGTGTAGGTTCATCCGTTGTAAATGCTCTTTCAACTCAGTTGGATGTTCGCGTTCACAAAAACGGAAAAATTCATTACCAAGAATACCGTCGTGGTCATGTTGTGGCTGACCTAGAGGTGATTGGAGAAACAGATAAAACAGGAACAATCGTTCACTTTACTCCAGACCCAGAAATTTTCACAGAGACAACAACATTTGACTTTGATAAATTAAATAAACGGATTCAAGAGTTAGCCTTCTTGAATCGTGGACTTCAAATCTCTATCACTGACAAACGTGAAGGACTTGAGCAGACCAAGCATTATCACTACGAAGGTGGGATTGCGAGCTACGTTGAGTACATCAACGAAAACAAGGATGTTATCTTTGATACGCCAATCTATACAGATGGTGAAATGGATGATATCACAGTTGAAGTCGCGATGCAGTACACAACTGGTTACCATGAAAATGTCATGAGTTTCGCTAATAATATTCATACCCATGAAGGTGGAACACATGAGCAAGGTTTCCGTACAGCCCTAACTCGTGTTATTAATGACTATGCTCGTAAAAATAAACTTCTAAAAGATAACGAAGATAATCTAACTGGGGAAGATGTCCGTGAAGGATTGACAGCGGTTATCTCTGTGAAGCATCCAAACCCTCAGTTTGAAGGACAAACTAAGACCAAACTTGGAAATAGTGAAGTTGTGAAGATTACCAATCGTCTTTTCAGCGACGCATTTTCTGATTTCCTTTTGGAAAATCCACAGATTGCTAAGCGCATCGTAGAAAAAGGTATTTTGGCTGCGAAAGCGCGTGTTGCTGCCAAGCGTGCGCGTGAAGTTACTCGTAAAAAATCTGGCTTAGAGATTTCAAATCTTCCAGGGAAACTAGCTGACTGTTCATCAAATAATCCTGCTGAAACTGAGCTTTTCATCGTCGAAGGAGACTCAGCGGGAGGTTCTGCAAAATCAGGACGTGACCGTGAATTTCAAGCTATCTTGCCTATTCGTGGGAAAATACTTAACGTTGAAAAGGCAAGCATGGATAAAATACTAGCCAATGAAGAAATACGTAGTCTTTTCACAGCTATGGGAACAGGATTTGGTGCAGAGTTTGATGTTAGCAAGGCTCGATACCAAAAACTGGTTATCATGACGGATGCCGATGTCGATGGAGCTCACATCCGTACCCTCTTGTTAACTCTGATTTATCGTTATATGAAACCTGTTTTAGAGGCGGGCTATGTTTATATCGCACAACCACCAATTTACGGTGTTAAGGTCGGCAGTGAGATTAAAGAATACATCCAACCTGGAGCAGATCAAGAAATCCGTCTACAGGAAGCTTTAGCTCGCTATAGTGAAGGACGTTCAAAACCAACCATTCAACGTTATAAAGGTCTTGGAGAAATGGATGATCATCAACTTTGGGAAACTACTATGAATCCTGAACATCGCCTCATGGCCCGCGTTTCAGTAGATGACGCTGCTGAAGCGGATAAGATTTTTGATATGCTCATGGGTGATCGAGTGGAACCACGTCGAGAATTTATTGAAGAAAACGCTGTGTACAGTACCCTTGACGTATAAAAAAATTGGGAAATAGTTCCCAAGGCTTGAAAAATATGATATAATCATTACAATTGTGTCAAGTATAAAAGGAGTTTGATATGTCAGATAATCAGTTGATTATTACCTTGATTGGAATTGCAGTTCTGCTTCTGATTGCCTTTGCAGTAGCAATTTTGCTTCGTAAACGTAATGTAAGTAGACTTGCAACATTAGAAGAAAGAAAAGAAGAACTTTATAACCTTCCTGTGAATGACGAGGTGGATGCTGTAAAAAACATGCATCTGATTGGTCAAAGTCAGATTGCTTTTAGAGAATGGAATCAGAAATGGGTAGATTTATCCCTCAACTCTTTTGCGGATATTGAGAATAACCTCTTTGAAGCTGAAGGTTACAATAGTTCATTCCGTTTTTTAAAGGCAAAACACCAGATTGATCAAATTGAAAGTCAAATCAAACTCGTTGAAGAAGATATTACGGAAATTCGTAATGCTTTGTCTGATTTGGAAAAACAAGAATCAAAAAATAGTGGACGAGTATTACATGCTCTAGATTTATTTGAAAAACTACAAAATACAGTAGCAGAAGATTCTGAAAAATATGGTCAAGCTCTTCCAGAAATTGAAAAACAATTGGAAAACATCCAATCTGAGTTTTCTCAATTTGTAACCTTGAATTCATCAGGGGATCCGGTTGAAGCAGCAGGTATTTTGGATAACGCTGAAAATCATATTCTTGCGTTGACACATATCGTTGAAAGAATTCCAGCGATTGTGACCAAACTTACTAGTGAATTGCCAGATCAGCTTGAAGATTTAGAAGCTGGTTACCGTAAACTTTTAGATGAGAATTATCATTTCTCTGAAACAGATATCGAATCTCGTCTTCAACTTCTCTATGAAGCCTTAAAAAACAATCACGAGAATATTCGCAAGTTAGAATTGGACAATGCAGAGTATGAAAATACTCAAATCCAAGAAGAAATCAATGCGCTTTATGATATTTTCACTCGTGAAATTGAAGCTCATAAAGCATTCGAGAAGTTGGTAACTACCTTACCTACCTATCTTCAACACTTGAAAGAAAACAATCAAGTTTTGGTTAAAGATATCGAACGTCTTGGAAAAACTTACTTGATTTCAGAAAGTGATGTGAATCGAGTTCGTCGCCTGCAAGCAGATATTGCAGCCTTGAACACTACAATCGAAGAATTGACAAACGACCAATCAGAAGTTTCAGAAGCATACTCAGTCTTGCAAGAACGTTTGGAAAATCTCCAATCTACTTTGAAAGATATTGAAGATGACCAAATCGGTGTCAGCGAACGTCTTGTTCAGATCGAAAAAGACGATATCAATGCTCGCCAAAAAGCAAATGTATACGTCAATCGTCTCCATACGATTAAACGCTATATGGAAAAGAGAAATCTTCCAGGAATTCCACAAAAATTCTTGAAACTCTTCTTTGATGCAAGTCATAGTACAGAAGACTTGATGGCTGAGTTGGAACAAGCGCAAGTAAATATTGAATCTGTCAATCGTATTCTTGAGATTGCAACAAATGATATGAACATGTTGGAAGAAGAAGCATACAGTATCGTTCAAAATGCAACATTGACAGAACAATTGCTTCAATATTCTAACCGTTATAGATCATTTGATGATCGTATTCAACAAGCTTTCCAAGAAGCTTTGAATATCTTCGAAACAACTTTTGATTACCAAGCATCTTTCGAAAAAATCTCTCAAGCTTTAGAAGTCGCTGAGCCAGGAGTATCCAGTCGTTTCGTTACTTCCTATGAGAAAACAAGAGAAAGTATTCGTTTCTAATCTTTAAAAGAACCCTAGAATTAGCTAGGGTTCTTTTGCTTGTCTTTTCCTATAAAAAAAGACTTTCTTCAATATTTTCATTGAAATTATAGCTCTGATTTGATATGATAAAACTATGACAAAAAAGAGATCATTTCAAAAGACAGTTAAGAAGGAAAATAATAAAAAATTAGGAATCCTTGTGTTGCTTTTGTTCTTCACAATGTTGGCGCTCGGTAGTGTGATTACATATAAAGTGCTAAGTAAACAAGTCTTTGAACAGAAAATTGAGAGCCTCAAGAAGGAAAAAGATGACGCCTACTCACAGGGGAGTCAAAAAGAGCATTTCCGCAAGGAAAAATCAGAGATTATCACCTATTATCCAATGGTTGGAGATAGTGTTATCTCCTCTGTTAAGAATGAGATTATAAAGGATATCACTGACAAGGTAGAGGGAAAGGATCAATTGATTTTTTATTACTCAGAAAAAGGGGACTCCTCTTTAACTGGAGTTGAAAATCGATTAATTAAAAAGCAGACTTTTGACATCGCAAATTCGAATGTCGTCGAATTAGAAAATACCACACTCAATCAGCTTTATCTAAAAGAGAATGGCTCCGTCTTTACACTGGATCAACTTTTCACAGATACAAGCAAAGCCAAGGAAAAATTATTCGAAGATCTTAAATCTACTCTTCAGGATAAAAAAGTAGAGCAATCGGTTGTGGATCAAATTTCAGCTGATTTCTCAGCAGCAGAATTAACAACTTGGAAATTTGCTTATAAAGATAGCCAATTGGTTCTTTATCCAGTCAAAGCAACGGCTAATGTTGAAGAAATAGCGATGCCTATTTCAGACTTCTTTGATTTTATTCAGACATCCTATCTAACAGAAAAAGATGCTGAACTCTATAAAAAAGTTCAAGCGGAAAAACATAAAAAAGTTGTAGCCTTAACCTTTGATGATGGTCCTGATGGCAATACAACACCACAAGCCTTGGATATTTTAGCTAAGTACAAAATAAAAGCAACCTTCTTTGTACAAGGAAAGAATATTGCAGGCAATGAGTCAATCCTTAAACGTATGCAGTCTGAAGGCCATGAAGTTGGAAACCATAGTTGGAATCATCCAATTTTAACAAAACTGTCATTGGAAGATGCCAAGCAACAGCTCACGGATACAGAAGATGCTATTACAAAAGTTCTTGGGAAAAGCTCTAAATTGATGCGTCCACCGTATGGTGCCATTTCAGATGATATCCGCAACAGCCTGGATTTAAGCTTTATTATGTGGGATGTCGATAGTTTGGACTGGAAGAGCAAGAATGAAGCTGCTATTTTAACTGAGATTCAACGTCAGACGACTGATGGTTCTATTATCCTCATGCATGATATTCATCAGACGTCGGTAAATTCACTACCAAGGGTTATCGAGTATTTGCAAGGACAAGGCTATAGCTTTGTGACTGTATCAGAACTACTCAATATAGGTTTGAAACCACATGGTATTTATTATTCTCGTAACTAATAGTTGGAGTAAATTAAAATAATATAAAAAAAGATTATTTTTATCTTGACAAGTAGGGGAAAACTTGATATCATATACAAGATGAGAAAAGCAGAAGTGAGAACTTCTCGCCTTGCGACTAACGTTGTCTGGCCCCTACAGATCAAGTTTCAGAAATGAAATATAATCATGTAGTGCGGATTTGCGTTAGCAAGTCCGCTCTTGTTTTTCTCTAAACTAAAAAAAGAGGTGAAAACCATAGCAAAGCAAGACTTATTCATCAATGATGAAATTCGTGTACGCGAAGTTCGCTTAATCGGTCTTGAAGGTGAGCAATTGGGTATCAAACCACTAAGCGAAGCGCAAGCACTTGCGGATGAAGCTAACGTGGACTTGGTTCTCATTCAGCCTCAAGCTAAACCTCCTGTTGCGAAAATTATGGACTACGGTAAGTTCAAATTTGAGTACCAGAAGAAGCAAAAAGAACAACGCAAGAAACAAAGTGTTGTGACCGTGAAAGAAGTTCGTTTGAGCCCAGTTATCGACAAGGGTGACTTCGAAACTAAACTTCGCAATGCTCGCAAGTTCCTTGAAAAAGGGAACAAAGTGAAGGTTTCCATTCGATTTAAGGGTCGTATGATTACCCATAAAGAGATTGGTGCAAAAGTTTTAGCCGACTTCGCTGAAGCAACTCAAGATATTGCAATCATCGAACAGCGTGCTAAAATGGATGGTCGTCAAATGTTCATGCAGTTGGCGCCAGCAACTGACAAAAAATAATTGTCAGAAAGTTAAATAAAGGAGAAAAAATCATGCCAAAACAAAAAACACACCGCGCATCAGCTAAACGTTTCAAACGTACAGGTTCTGGTGGACTTAAACGTTTCCGTGCTTATACATCTCACCGTTTCCACGGAAAAACTAAAAAACAACGTCGTCATCTTCGTAAAGCATCTATGGTGCATGCAGGAGATTTCAAACGTATCAAAGCAATGCTTACTCGCTTGAAATAATCGCGTATTTGTAAGTAAACAATTCTAGGAAATATTTGGAGGAAATATAAATGGCACGTGTTAAAGGTGGCGTTGTATCACGCAAACGTCGTAAACGTATTCTTAAATTAGCTAAAGGTTACTATGGAGCTAAACACATCTTGTTCCGTACTGCAAAAGAACAAGTAATGAACTCTTACTACTATGCATACCGTGACCGTCGTCAAAAGAAACGTGACTTCCGCAAATTGTGGATCACACGTATCAATGCGGCAGCTCGTATGAACGGACTTTCATACTCACAATTGATGCATGGTTTGAAATTGGCTGAGATCGAAGTTAACCGTAAAATGCTTGCTGACTTGGCTGTTAACGATGCAGCAGCTTTCACAGCTCTTGCAGATGCAGCTAAAGCAAAACTTGGTAAATAATTATTCATAAGACTGGTGCAAATTTGTCCCAGTCTTTTTTAAACAAAGGAGAAAAATATGGCTTCAAAAATGTTACATACTTGCTTGCGAGTAGAAAATCTTGAAAAATCAATTGCTTTTTACCAAGATGCTTTTGGATTTAAGGAATTACGTCGCAAGGATTTTCCAGACTATGCTTTTACGATTGTTTATCTAGGTCTTGACGGTGATGATTATGAATTGGAGTTGACTTACAACTATGATCATGGGCCTTATGTTGTGGGTGACGGCTTTGCTCACATCGCTCTAAGTACACCTGACCTTGAAGCTCTTCACAAAGAACATAGCGAAAAAGGTTATGAAGTAACGGAACCTAAAGGACTTCCAGGTACTCAACCAAACTATTACTTTATCAAAGATCCAGATGGATACAAGGTAGAAGTGATTCGTGAAAAATAATAAAAACTCCTCATTTGTCAAATTGAGTTAGACAATTTCACCTGACTCAGAAAAACTTGATACGGAGTAGTGTAGGTCATTTATGTTAGTTTCTTTCAGACAAATGTGAGCGTTTGTCTGAGACTAACATAGATGGCTTTTTTCTATCTAGCTTAATGTGACAAATTGGGCTATAATAAAGGTAATTAAACAAATTAGTGGGAGAAAAAAATGTCAGACCAAAATCCAAATGTAGAGCTAAACAAAGAAGAAGATAAACTAATTGTAGAAAATAATTCGGTGGAAGATATGAAGAATGGTCCAAAAGCAGTCAAGAAACCCTCGGCTCTTCTATCTTTCTCATTTTATTTGGCGCTTACCTATATTCTTCTATTTATATCTCTTGCTTTAGTTGCTGGTCCATGGGGAATTGTATTCTTGATTTTTCTAGGTCCTAATTTAATTGCTTACGCTATAGCAACTGTCTTAACACAGATAGGAATCAAGAAAGTAAATAGAAATTTCTTGTATGCGAGTGCAGGATTTTATTTGCTTTCAGGACTTTTAGCATTCGACCCGGATTGGCAGATTTTTAGGATTTTTCCTTTTCTCTCCCTAGTTCTAGTTTTAATCGGTATATTTTTAACGAAAGATACAAGTAATTAAATTAAAAAAGCTAGGCGCAACTCTTCTTTGAACTTATTTCATATCATAAAACCATAGCCTTTAAGGCTGTGATTTTTTAGTTTGATAAGAACAAAAGTATCTGTTTTTCTATTTTTTAAATGGTATAATAGAGAAAGAATAAGGGAGGTGAGAAAGAATGATTGCCCAACTGGATACAAAAACTGTCTATAGTTTTATGGAGAGCATGGTTTCAATTAAGAGATATGTCTGCCAAGGGAAGGAATATGGCTATTCATCACTTGGAATCATGGATGAAGACAATCTCTACGGGGCCTATTACTTTATCAAAGAATGCCATAAACAGGAGATCCAGCCTTTATTAGGTCTTGAAATGACTGTTCATCATAAAGACGAATGGATCAATCTACGTTTTCTAGCCCTGTCAAACAGTGGTTATCAAAACCTGATGAAGTTGTCGTCTTTAAAGATGACAGGTAAAAAAGAATGGACTGATTTTTCTTCTTACCTAGAGGATATTTGTGTTATTGTTCCCTATTATCCTGAAATTGCTGGTTTAGATTTAGGGCATGACTACTATATCGGAGTGTATCCAGATACACCTCAATCCAATTTTTCTCACCCCATTCTCCCTCTTTATCGTGTTAACTCTTTCGGATCTGATGATTTAGAAGCTCTACAGATGCTTAAAGCGATTAAAGAGAATGTGACCTTGATAGAGGTTGATGTTCAATCTCAACAGGGCTTGTTTTTGCCTGCTGACCGTTTAGAACAGGTTTTTGTAGAGAAGTTTCCACAAGCACTCGAAAACCTAGCAAGATTGACCAAGGGGACTTTCTACGAGATTGATAGTAGTCTCAAGCTTCCTCGTTTTAATCCGGAGAGACCAGCTGTTGAGGAACTTCGGGAAAGAGCTATCAAGGGCTTGGAGCAAAAAGGTTTGCTAGATTCAGTCTATCAGGAACGTTTAGAAGAAGAACTATCTGTGATTCATGATATGGGATTCGATGACTATTTCTTGGTTGTCTGGGACCTCTTACGTTTTGGCCGTTCTCAAGGTTATTATATGGGGATGGGACGCGGCTCCGCAGTTGGAAGTTTAGTAGCTTACGCCTTAGATATTACTGGAATTGATCCTGTAGCTAAGAACCTCATCTTTGAGCGTTTCTTGAATCGTGAACGTTACACCATGCCAGATATCGATATTGATATCCCAGATATCTATCGCCCTGAGTTTATTCGTTATGTTCGTGATCGTTATGGTAGTATCCATGCTGCGCAGATTGTCACTTACTCTACCTTTGGAGCCAAGCAAGCCATCCGAGATATTTTTAAACGGTATGGTGTCCCTGAGTATGAATTGACGGCCATTACGAAAAAAATAGGCTCTAAGGATACTCTTACGACAGCTTATGAAGGCAATCTAGGTTTTAGACAACTTATTCAGAGTAAGATCGAGTACCAAAAGGCTTTCTCTATTGCCAAAAAGATTGAAGGTTATCCACGACAGACTTCTATCCATGCAGCTGGTGTCGTTATCAGTGATAAAAATCTAACAGATTATATTCCTCTCAAGTATGGAGAGGATATGCTGATTACCCAGTATGATGCCCATGGAGTTGAAGGAAATGGCTTGCTCAAGATGGATTTCTTGGGCCTTCGAAACCTAACCTTCGCTCAAAAAATGCAGGAGCTCTTATATGAAACTCAAGGTATTTCACTAAGAATTGAGGATATTGATCTTCAAGATAAGGAAACCTTAGCCCTCTTTGCTACAGGTAAGACCAAGGGAATCTTTCAGTTTGAACAACCTGGGGCCATACGATTATTGAAACGCGTGAAACCACAAAATTTTGAAGAAGTAGTGGCAACGACTTCCCTCAACAGGCCAGGTGCAAGTGACTATATCGATAACTTTGTGGCCAGAAAACATGGCAAAGAAAAAGTTACAGTACTTGACCCTATACTAGAAGATATTTTAGCTCCGACCTATGGCATCATGCTTTACCAAGAACAGGTGATGCAAGTAGCTCAACGCTATGCAGGTTTCAGTCTTGGAAAAGCCGATATCTTGCGTCGTGCTATGGGAAAAAAGAATGCGGCTGAAATGCACCGAATGGAAGAAAGTTTCATCCAAGGGGCCCTTGAAAAAGGGCATGGACAAAAACAGGCTCAAGAAGTTTTTGCTGTAATGGAAAAATTTGCCGGTTATGGATTTAACCGTTCGCATGCATATGCATATGCAGCTTTAGCCTTTCAGCTTGCCTACTTTAAAACACATTTTCCAGCAATCTTTTATCAGGTCATGCTCAATTATGCTAGCGGAGATTATATTCTAGATGCGCTTGAAATGGGATTTGAACTAGCTCCGCTTTCTATCAACACGGTTCCATATCAAGATAAGCTAGCAGATAAGACAATCCATCTAGGACTCAAGAGTATCAAGGGAATGCCTCGTGATTTTGCCTACTGGATTATAGAGAATCGTCCTTTTAGTAGTGTTGAAGATTTTATCACACGCTTACCCAAAAATTATCAGAAGCTTAGCCTCCTAACTCCTTTAGTAGAAGTTGGCCTCTTTGATGGATTTGATAAAAATCGGCAAAAGATTTTAGCCAATCTACCAACTCTATTTATTTTTGTAGAAGAATTAGGTAGCCTCTTTGCGGATTCTAGCTATAGTTGGACAGAAACAGAGGACATTTCAAATATTGAAAAATTCCAAAAAGAGCAGGATTGGTTAGGTGTTGGAATTAGCCAACATCCATTGCTGGTTTTAGCGAAGAATCCTTTGTATCCAATTGCGAGTTTATCTGAGCTTTCCGAGGGACAGACAGCTACAGTGCTTGTTGAGGTTCAATCTATCCGGGTGATTCGAACTAAAAAAGGTGAAAATATGGCTTTTTTGAAAGTAAGTGATAGTAAAACAAATCTGGAAGTTACTGTTTTTTCTGATCAGTATCGCCAATTTAAAAATCTCTTACATGAAGGAAGATTTTACTACCTAAATGGAAAAGTACAGGCAAGAGATGGTCGCCTTCAATTAGTGTTAAATAATCTAAAAGAAGCAGTGAGTGAACGTTTTTGGATTCAAGTTGCTAATCATAACCATGATTCTGAAATTTATCATATTTTAGAGCAATACAAGGGACAAATTCCTGTTGTCATTCGCTATGAGGATGAACAAAAAAATGTCCTTTTGCCAGGTTATTTTGTAACAAAAGACGCAAGCTTACAAGAATCTTTAAATCAAATCACAATGAAAACGATTTATCGTTAAAAATCAATGAAAATAAAAGAATTTTAACTTTAAATATGGTATAATCAGTTAGAATGTTAAAAGAAAAAGGAGCAAAACCAAATGAAACGTATTGCTGTTTTGACTAGTGGTGGAGACGCCCCTGGTATGAATGCTGCTATCCGTGCAGTTGTTCGTCAAGCAATCTCAGAAGGAATGGAAGTATTTGGTATCTATGATGGATATGCTGGTATGGTTGCTGGTGAGATTTATCCACTTGATGCTGCTTCAGTGGGAGACATCATTTCACGTGGTGGTACTTTCCTTCACTCTGCTCGTTACCCTGAGTTTGCACAGCTTGAAGGTCAACTTAAAGGGATTGAGCAGTTGAAAAAACATGGTATCGAAGGTGTCGTAGTTATCGGTGGTGATGGTTCTTATCATGGAGCTATGCGCTTGACTGAGCATGGATTCCCTGCTATTGGACTTCCAGGTACAATCGATAACGATATCGTAGGTACTGACTTCACAATCGGATTTGATACTGCAGTTACGACTGCAATGGACGCGATTGATAAGATTCGTGATACATCATCAAGTCACCGTCGTACTTTCGTAGTTGAAGTAATGGGACGTAACGCTGGAGATATCGCTCTTTGGGCAGGTATCGCAACTGGTGCTGACGAAATCATCATCCCTGAAGAAGGCTTCAAATTTGAAGATATCGTAGCAAGCATCAAAGCTGGTTATGAACACGGTAAAAAACACAACATTATCGTTTTGGCAGAAGGTGTTATGTCAGCGGCTGAATTTGGTCAAAAACTAAAAGAAGCTGGAGATACAAGTGACCTTCGTGTAACAGAACTTGGTCACATCCAACGTGGTGGTTCACCAACTGCTCGTGACCGTGTATTGGCGTCACGTATGGGAGCACACGCTGTTAAACTTCTTAAACAAGGAATCGGTGGTGTCGCTGTTGGTATTCGCAATGAGAAAATGGTTGAAAATCCAATTCTTGGAACTGCAGAAGAAGGAGCTTTGTTTAGCCTAACAGCTGATGGTAAGATCGTTGTTAATAACCCTCACAAAGCTGACCTTGAACTATCTGACTTGAATAAGAGCTTGTCATAATCAACTTTAACTAATCTGGTAAAATGACCATAAAAGGTCGAATTATATAAAGGAGTCACAAAAATCATGAACAAACGTGTAAAAATCGTTGCAACTTTGGGTCCTGCGGTAGAAATCCGTGGTGGTAAAAAATTCGGTGATGACGGATACTGGGGTGAAAAACTTGACGTTGAAGCTTCAGCTAAAAACATTGCTCAATTGATTGAAGCAGGAGCTAACACTTTCCGTTTCAACTTCTCACACGGTGACCACCAAGAACAAGGTGACCGTATGGCAACTGTTAAACTTGCAGAAAAACTTGCAGGTAAAAAAGTTGGTTTCCTTCTTGACACTAAAGGTCCAGAAATCCGTACTGAATTGTTCGAAGGTGAAGCTAAAGAGTACTCATACAAAACTGGTGAAAAAATCCGTGTTGCAACTAAACAAGGTATCAAATCAACTCGTGAAGTGATTGCATTGAACGTTGCTGGTGCTCTTGATATCTATGATGACGTTGAAGTTGGTCGCCAAGTATTGGTTGACGATGGTAAGCTTGGTCTTCGCGTTGTAGAAAAAGACGACGCAAATCGTGAATTCATCGTTGAAGTTGAAAACGACGGTGTTATCGCTAAACAAAAAGGTGTAAACATCCCTAACACTAAAATTCCTTTCCCAGCTCTTGCTGAACGCGATAACGCTGATATCCGCTTCGGTCTTGAACAAGGTATCAACTTCATCGCGATCTCATTCGTTCGTACTGCAAAAGACGTTAACGAAGTTCGTGCTATCTGTGAAGAAACTGGTAACGGTCACGTTCAATTGTTCGCTAAGATCGAAAACCAACAAGGTATCGATAACTTGGACGAAATCATTGAAGCTGCTGACGGTATCATGATTGCTCGTGGTGACATGGGTATCGAAGTACCATTCGAAATGGTTCCAGTTTACCAAAAAATGATCATCACTAAAGTTAACGCTGCTGGTAAAGTTGTTATCACTGCAACAAACATGCTTGAAACAATGACTGAAAAACCACGTGCGACTCGTTCAGAAGTATCAGACGTATTTAACGCTGTTATCGACGGAACTGACGCTACAATGCTTTCAGGTGAGTCTGCAAACGGTAAATACCCACTTGAGTCTGTTCGTACAATGGCTACAATCGACAAGAACGCTCAAACTCTTCTTAACGAATACGGACGTTTGAACTCAGATACATTTGAACGTAACTCTAAGACAGAAGTTATGGCATCAGCAGTTAAAGATGCAGCAAACTCAATGGATATCAAATTGGTTGTTACATTGACTAAGACTGGTCACACAGCACGTTTGATCTCTAAATACCGTCCAAATGCTGACATTTTGGCAATTACTTTCGATGAATTGACTGAACGTGGATTGATGTTGAACTGGGGTGTTATTCCAGTAACTACTGAACGTCCTTCAAACACTGATGATATGTTTGAACTTGCTGAAAAAATTGCTGTTGAACAAGGTTTGGTTCAATCTGGTGACGATATCATCATCGTAGCTGGTGTGCCACTTGGAGAAGCAGTTCGTACAAACACAATGCGTATCCGTACTGTACGTTAATCAAAAAATGAAAACCTATCACATCAAGCTTTCGAGCTTGGGTGATAGGCTTTTTTTGTTATTGGAATTAAAAATGATTTTTTAAAAAATAAAAAGCTTTCTGGAAAACCAGAAAGCATGAGAGGCATCTCCATGTGAGAAACCGGTTCACACAATTTCTCAAGGTCCGCTCCTGCGTTAATGACCTCCTTTGCGCAATTGTAGCTCTCGCTACATATCGACTCATCGCAGACTTTATTTTACTACAGGGGCAATAGTTTGTCAAGAAAAAAACAGTCCCTAAAAAGGAACTGACGAATGATGCTAATTGCCGGGATCGAACCGGCGACCTCATCCTTACCATGGATGCGCTCTGCCTACTGAGCTAAATCAGCTTACTTTGAAAGTATACTATAGATTTAGCCTTTTGTCAATATGTTGAAGAGTATCTTAACTCATTGAAAAAAGCCCAAGTAATCAACTTAGACTTGTGAAGATTGGATTATTGTAGTTGTTTTCTCTTTTTATCTGGGTCCCAAACAAAACTTGCTACAAAGGTAAAGAGAATTGTCAGAATTCCGATAATAATTGCGAGAATCAAGGCAGGTATACGGATGAACCACCAGAGTGGATTTGGTTTTTTGTTATTGTGCCATTGTTTTGTTTCTTCGTCTAAACGTTGAAATTCAGATTGGATGCGGTCTGCAACCATCTCAATTCCCTCATCATTCATCTTTTTAATGTCCGAGATATTGATAGGATTTCCGAAGTTCATATCAATACGTTCACGGCTGACAAGCCCTTTTAGAGTCATAGGACCAGTATAGGTAACAGGCATGATGCGAACCTTGGCCATCTTTGCAATGAGAGCTACACCACCCTTAACATCATTGGAATGACGACTACCGCTTGGAAACATAATCAGTGAACGATTACTTTTTTTAAGAACATTGATTGGATACTTGATGGCAGAAGAATTTGGATTTTCTCGGTCAATCGGGAAGGCACCACACATGCGAATCCACCAACCAAAGATGCGATTTGAAAAGAGTTCTTTTTTGGCCATAAAGACAAATTGTTTCGGTTTGGTCGCAAAGGCCATGTAGACTGGATCCCACCAAGTACGGTGTGGGGCAACAAGGATATAGTTCTCATCTAAACTTGGAATTTTTTCAGTATTGTGAAAGTGAGCATTTCCATTGATCGACCATAAAATCAACATAACTAGCCCACGTAGATAAGTATAAAACATGGTGTCTCCTTCAGTTTTCTTTCTTTTATTATACCTTATCATACTAGGACAGGCAAATGTTTTTTGTAAAGGCTGAAAAGCTCTTTATTTGAAATTAGAATTATTCAAAAAAAAATGATATGATAGAATTTATGGATAAAAATAAAATTATGGGCTTAAGCCAATCAGAAGTTAAAGATCGTCAGAAACAGGGACAGGTCAATGATTTCAAAGCTTCAGCTAGTACGAGCACCTGGCAGATTGTAAAGCGAAATGTCTTTACTTTATTCAATGCATTAAACTTTGCCATCGCCTTAGCACTCGCTTTTGTTCAAGCATGGAGCAACTTGGTCTTCTTTGCGGTTATCTGTTTTAATGCTTTTTCAGGAATTGTAACTGAATTACGTGCCAAGCATATGGTTGATAAACTCAATCTCTTGAATAAAGAAAAGATTACGACTATTCGTGATGGACAGGAGATTGCTTTAGACCCTGAAGAGCTTGTTTTGGATGATGTGATTCGCTTGTCTGCAGGGGATCAGATTCCAAGCGATGCAGTTGTATTAGAAGGCTTTGCTGAAGTCAATGAGGCCATGTTAACAGGTGAGAGTGACTTGGTTCAAAAAGAAGTAGAAGACTTGATGCTGTCAGGAAGCTTTCTTGCAAGTGGGTCTGTCTTAGCACAGGTCCATCATGTTGGAGCAGACAACTATGCTGCTAAACTCATGCTTGAAGCTAAGACCGTTAAACCAATCAATTCCCGTATCATGAAATCACTTGATCAACTTGCAGGCTTTACTGGGAAAATCATCATTCCATTTGGAATTGCCCTCTTGCTTGAAGCTTTGGTCTTAAAAGGTTTACCCCTTAAATCTTCTGTAGTGAATTCCTCTACAGCTCTTTTGGGGATGTTGCCTAAGGGAATCGCACTCTTGACCATTACCTCTCTTTTAACCGCTGTTATTAAGCTGGGTTTGAAAAAGGTTTTGGTGCAAGAGATGTACTCTGTTGAAACCCTTGCGCGCGTGGATATGCTTTGTTTGGATAAAACAGGTACCATCACTCAAGGGAAGATGCAGGTTGAGACTGTTCTTCCTCTGACCCAGGCTTATGACAAGGATGCTATTGCAAAAATACTAACCAGCTATATAGCGCACAGTGAGGATAAAAATCCAACTGCTCAAGCTATTCGTCAACGTTTCCAGGGTGAAATATCCTATCCGATGATTTCTAGTCTTCCATTTTCTAGTGATCGAAAATGGGGAGCGATGGAATTGGAAGGTCTTGGAACTGTTTTCCTAGGTGCACCTGAGATGTTGTTGGATGCTGAAGTTCCTGAAGCTAGGGAAGCTCTTGAACGAGGATCTCGTGTCTTGGTATTAGCGCTCAGTCAAGAAAAACTTGACCATCACAAACCTCAGAAACCATCGGATATGCAAGCCTTGGCTCTGCTTGAGATTCTAGACCCTATCCGAGAAGGGGCTGCTGAAACTTTAGACTATCTTCGTTCTCAGGAAGTAGGGCTGAAAATTATTTCTGGTGATAATCCAGTTACCGTTTCAAGTATTGCTCAAAAAGCAGGTTTTGCAGATTATCATAGCTATGTAGATTGTTCAAAAATCACGGATGAGGAATTGATTTCTATGGCTGAGGAGACAGCGATTTTTGGACGTGTTTCTCCTCATCAAAAGAAACTAATCATCCAAACTTTGAAAAAAGCAGGTCATACGACTGCCATGACAGGAGATGGTGTCAATGATATCCTTGCTCTCCGCGAGGCAGATTGTTCCATCGTTATGGCTGAAGGAGATCCCGCGACTCGTCAGATTGCAAATCTGGTTCTCTTGAATTCAGACTTTAATGATGTTCCTGAGATTCTCTTTGAGGGGCGTCGTGTAGTCAATAACATTGCCCACATTGCTCCAATTTTCTTGATTAAGACCATCTATTCATTCTTATTGGCAATCATCTGTATTGCGAGTGCATTGTTGGGACGTACTGAATGGATTTTAATTTTCCCATTCATTCCAATTCAGATTACCATGATTGACCAGTTTGTGGAAGGATTCCCACCGTTCGTATTGACCTTTGAACGAAATATCAAACCTGTGGAACAAAACTTCCTCAGAAAATCCATGCTCCGTGCACTACCGAGTGCCTTGATGGTAGTCTTTAGCGTTCTATTTATTAAAATTTTTGGAACCAGTCAAGGTTGGTCAGCCATTGAAATTTCAACACTTCTGTATTATCTATTAGCCTCAATTGGTTTCATGTCTGTAGTTAGAGCTTGTTTGCCATTTAGTCTATGGCGTGTTCTCTTGATTATTTGGTCAGTTGGTGGCTTCCTTGGAACAGCTCTATTTCCAAGAATTCAAAAACTACTTGAGATCTCAACATTGACAGGACAAACATTACCTGTCTATGGTATTATGATGGTCATCTTTGCTGTCATTTTCATCCTGACAAGTCGTTATCAAACTAGAAAATAAAGAAAGGCTGCAATCCTAGATTGCGGTCTTTTTTGGGTACAGGATTGCTAGCTAAAATATGGTATAATAAAGGGAAATAGAGTTTTGGAAAGTGAGAGAAAATGATTTCAAAGAGATTAGAAACGGTAGCTTCTTTTGTTCCGCAAGGAGCCGTTTTACTTGATGTTGGGAGCGACCATGCTTATTTACCGATTGAATTAGTTGAAAAGGGTCATATCGAACGTGCTATTGCAGGAGAAGTTGTAGAAGGTCCCTATCAATCTGCAGTTACAAATGTTGAAAGTCATGGTTTGACTGAGAAAATTCAGGTTCGTTTAGCCAATGGTTTAGCAGCTTTCGAAGAAAGTGACCAGGTCTCTGTCATCACTATTGCTGGAATGGGTGGCCGTTTAATTGCTACGATATTAGAAGAAGGATTGGACAAACTAGCCAATATTGAGCGTTTGATTCTTCAACCGAATAACCGAGAAGATGAGTTGCGTTCTTGGCTACAAGAGCATGGTTTTCAAATCATAGCAGAAAGTATCCTAGAAGAAGCTGGGAAATTCTATGAGATCATAGTTGCAGAAGCTGGTGAAATGAATTTATCAGCCACTGATGTTCGCTTTGGCCCCTTCTTGTCCAAAGAAGTCAGTCCAGTCTTCATCCAAAAATGGCAAAAAGAAGCTACTAAGCTTGAGTTTGCCCTTAGTCAAATTCCAGAAAAAAATCAAGAAGAACGTCAGGTTCTAGCAGATAAAATTCAAGCCATCAAGGAGGTGCTCCATGAAAGCAAGTGAAGTGATTAAGCGTTATGAAGCCTATTGCCCACAAGAATTTTCTATGGAAGGTGATAGTCGTGGTCTGCAAATTGGTACTCTAGATAAGGATATCCAAAAAGTCATGGTTGCTCTTGATATCCGTGAAGAGACAGTCGCTGAAGCTATTGAAAAGGATGTTGATTTGATTATCGTTAAGCACGCCCCTATCTTTCGTCCGATCGAGGATTTGGTAGCTAGTCGTCCTCAAAATCAGATTTATATCAATCTCATCAAGCATGATATCGCTGTCTACGTCAGTCATACTAATATCGATATTGTTGAAAATGGTCTTAATGATTGGTTCTGCCAACTATTGGGTATTGAGGATACAACTTATCTGCAGGAAACAGGTCCCGAACGTGGGATTGGTCGTATTGGCACTATTAGACATCAAACATTTAAGGAATTTGCTGACCATGTTAAGGAAGTCTTTAATCTAGATAGCCTTCGTATGGTGTATTATCAAGAGAGCGATTTGCAAAAAACAATCTCAAGAGTGGCTATCTGTGGTGGAAGTGGTCAATCATTCTATCCTGATGCATTAGCAAAAGGAGCGGATGTCTACATTACTGGAGACATATACTACCACACTGCCCAAGATATGCTGTCAGATGGTTTGTTGGCTCTAGATCCGGGACACTATATCGAAGTACTTTTTATCGAAAAAATTGCAGAGCTCTTGAACGAATGGAAGAAAGAGAATGCTTGGTCTCTCGAAGTTATCGCAAGTCAGGCATCGACCAATCCTTTCCACCATATCTAATTAGAAGGTATAAAAAATGAAAAAAGTTGCCATTGTAGGAGCAGGGATTGTAGGGGCAACAGCCGCCTACTATCTCTCTAAAGAAGCAGATGTCGAAGTAACTGTCTTTGATCATGGGCACGGACAAGCGACCAAGGCAGCTGCAGGAATCATCAGTCCTTGGTTCTCTAAACGACGTAATAAAGCTTGGTACAAGATGGCGCGCTTGGGAGCGGATTTTTATGTAGATTTATTGGCTGATTTAGAAAAAACTGGTCAAAAGGTTGATTTCTACCAGCGCTCCGGTGTCTTTCTTCTCAAAAAAGATGATTCCAAGCTTGAGGAACTCTATGACTTAGCCTTGCAACGTAGAGATGAATCTCCCTTAATTGGCGAATTAGCCATTTTGAACCAAGCTGCTGCAAGTAGTCTATTCCCTGGATTAGAGGGATTTGAGAGATTGCTCTATGCTTCTGGAGGGGCTCGAGTAGATGGGCAACTTTTAGTTAGTCGCTTGCTTGAAGCCAGTCAAGTGAAGGTGATAAAGAAAGAGGTCAGTCTAAATCCCTTAGCATCGGGTTATCAAATAGACAACCAAATGTTTGACCAAGTTATCTTGTCCACAGGAGCTTGGCTTGGACATATTTTGGAGCCTTTAGGCTATGAGGTTGATGTTCGTCCTCAAAAAGGCCAACTCCGAGATTATCAAGTGCCACAAGACATGGGAACCTACCCTGTGGTTATGCCAGAAGGAGAGTGGGATTTGATCCCATTTCCAGGTGGGAAGTTGTCTCTAGGAGCTACTCATGAAAATGATATGGGATTTGACCTAACAGTTGATGAAAATTTGCTTCAACAAATGGCTGAGGCAGCGAGTCCATTTTATCCAGCCCTGGCTGAGGCAATTTCATCTGGTGAACGTGTGGGTATTCGTGCTTATACAAGTGACTTCTCTCCATTTTTCGGACAGGTTCCAAACTTATCAGGAGTCTATACAGCGAGTGGTTTAGGATCTTCAGGGTTAACGACGGGTCCTATTATCGGTTATCATCTAGCCCAAATGCTTCAGGGGAGAAGTGGAGTATTAAATCCGGCAGATTATCTAACTGAAAGATATATTAAAAAGAAACAATCGTAAATCTTTTACCTAGTTTTTACGGTAGTATTAGGAAAGTAAGTGACTTTCCCTATCAAAAATGGTAAAATGAAAAAAAATAATCCAAGAATTGAGGAAATAAAATGCAAGAAAAAATTCTGGTAACAGGTGGAGCAGGTTTTATCGGAACTCACACTGTCATCGAACTGGTCCAAGCTGGACACCAAGTAGTTGTTGTGGATAATTTGGTAAATAGTAGTCGTAAAAGCCTAGAAGTAGTTGAAAGAATTACAGGAGTAGAAATTCCTTTCTACGAAGCAGATATTCGTGATACAGATACACTTCGTGATATTTTCAAACATGAAGAACCAACAGGAGTCATCCATTTTGCTGGTTTGAAGGCTGTAGGAGAATCTACACGTATTCCGCTTGCCTACTATGATAACAATATCGCTGGAACTGTTAGTCTCTTGAAAGTTATGGAAGAGACAAACTGTAAGAACATCATCTTCAGCTCATCAGCAACAGTTTATGGAGATCCACATACAGTTCCAATCCTAGAAGATTTCCCTCTTTCAGCTACCAACCCTTACGGTCGTACAAAACTGATGCTTGAAGAAATCTTGACAGATATCTATAAAGCCGATTCAGAATGGAACGTTGTGTTACTTCGTTATTTCAACCCGATCGGAGCACATAAGAGTGGAGACCTAGGAGAAAATCCAAACGGTATTCCAAACAACCTCTTGCCATATGTTACACAAGTTGCAGTTGGTAAGTTAGAACAAGTTCAAGTCTTTGGAGATGATTACGATACAGTAGATGGAACAGGTGTCCGTGACTATATCCACGTCGTTGACCTTGCAAAAGGGCACGTTGCAGCACTTAAGAAACTTCAAAAAGGTTCAGGACTAAACATTTATAACCTTGGTACAGGAAAAGGCTATTCTGTCCTTGAAATTATCCAAAATATGGAGAAAGCAGTCGGACGTCCAATTCCTTACCGTATCGTTGAACGTCGTTCGGGTGATATCGCAGCTTGCTACTCAGATCCAGCAAAAGCCAAAGCAGAGCTCGGTTGGGAAGCAGAACTTGGTATTATAGAGATGTGTGAAGATGCATGGCGTTGGCAAAGTCAACATCCAAACGGATTTGAAGATTAAATAAAAGCGATATTATAGAAAAAAGAGGAAGAATTTCCTCTTTTTTAATAGTCGATAGAAAACACTAACTAAAAAATCTATCAGTTACAGAAAAATCCAATAAACAAATAAAAATAGAATAAAATAAGTCTGTAAAAAGACTATAAATTTCTATAAAAATATGCTAAACTAGAGGGAGTGGAAAATAGAAGTCTATGCTCCACCAAAATTCAAGATTCTTCTGTGATTAGAGCGCGGGTAGGGCAATTTTTAACGGCTTCTAAAATGTCGTCGGTGCAAGTAATCTCTCTCTCTAATTGTTCAGGATCATCGAAAAAACGGACGATTCCATTATCATGGTAATCAAATAATTCTGAGTAGGTTTGGCAGAGCCCACAGGCAATGCAACGTTCAGGTATAAGTCTAATCTTCATATTTATATTGTAATAAGAAACTAAAAAAAACTCAAGGAGTAAGGTATGGAAAAGGAACCGTGGCAAGAAGATATTTATGAAAGCCAGGAAGAAGAAACAAGATCAGAACGTCGCCATCGTAATCAAGATGATTCAGGTATCTTGGCTAATCGCATTTTAACTGTTTTAGCGATTCTTTTCTTTGTGATTGTTGTTGGAATGATAGTTGTATTGATCTACTTGTCATCTGGCGGAAGTGACCGCACTTCGACACTGAAAGATTTTTATGATTCTTCAGCACCAAAAGTAGAAGAAGTTACAACAGTAGCTACTACTACTCAGACTACAGAGGTAACTGAAGGAGAAACAACCCAACAAGAACATACAGAAGCGCATACTGATTCTGAAGGAACAATTACAGTCTTGCCAGGAGAGGGTGAAGCAGCCATTGCTGCTCGAGCTGGAATCTCCATTGCTCAACTTGAAGCTTTAAACCCTGGTCATATGTCTACTGGAACTTGGTTTGCAAATCCTGGTGATGTCCTTAAGATAAGATAGGAGTGACGATGAGAACAATTCAGATTGCTATTGATGGGCCAGCTTCCAGTGGTAAGAGTACGGTTGCTAAGATTATTGCTAAAGACTTTGGCTATACGTATCTGGATACGGGTGCTATGTATCGTGCTGCTACTTATATTGCTTTAAACAACCAAGTAAGCCCAGAAGAGTCTTCTCGACTTCTTGAATTATTGGAACAATATCCGATTAGCTTTGGTCGCGCCGAAACAGGAGAACAGCTTGTTTTTGTTGGAGATGTTGATGTGACAAATCCAATCCGTGAAAATGAAGTAACCAATGCTGTTTCTGCTTTTGCGGCGATTCCAGCTGTTCGTGAAAAATTGGTAGCCCTTCAGCAAGAGATTGCCCAGCAAGGTGGTATTGTCATGGATGGTCGTGATATTGGTACAGTGGTCTTGCCCAAGGCTGAATTGAAGATTTTTCTTGTAGCATCTGTAGATGAACGTGCAGAACGTCGTTACAAAGAAAATCTTTCAAAGGGAATTGAAACGAATTTGGAAACTTTGAAAGAAGAGATTGCTGCGCGTGACTATAAAGATAGTCATCGTGAAATTTCGCCTCTTAAACAGGCTGAGGATGCAATCTATTTGGATACAACTGGACTCTCTATTTTAGAGGTTGTTGAAAAGATCAAATCAGAAGCCCAAAAACATTTATAAGAAACTTTAAAAGCGATGAACTGAATTTCGGTTGATCGTTTTTTTATCATGATTTGTCAAATAGCCTCTTTTAAGGTATAATAGTTGCTGTTAAAGAAAATTTGACAATCAAATAATCATAAATTTTTTAAGGAGATAACATGAGTCAATTACCAAATTGCCCAAAATGTAATTCAGAATACGTATATGAAGATGGCACACTTCTTGTTTGCCCAGAATGTGCTTACGAGTGGAATCCTTCTGAGCAAGCAGAAGTTGAAGAAGGAGTTGTTGCCATCGATGCAAATGGAAATAAACTAGCTGATGGAGATACAGTCACTTTGATTAAGGACCTTAAGGTAAAAGGTGCACCTAAAGACCTGAAGCAAGGAACTCGTGTTAAAAACATCCGTATTGTAGAAGGTGACCACAACATCGACTGTAAAATTGATGGTTTTGGCGCTATGAAACTTAAATCAGAATTTGTGAAGAAGATTTAATCATGATTAAAAACGAAAAAGTAATATTTTATAGTCGTATCTTTTTATTTATAGCAGCCTTTACCGGTGTATACTTGGAGATCACCAAGCGAGGTGGTTTAGGGATGTTGCTTTACTACACTGTACTTTCTAACCTTTTGGTTGTACTTTTTACAGGTTATCTTTTGTTAAAGATGCGTAGTGGCGGTGATAGTTGGCAGAGTTCTGGTATTCTACGTCTCAAAGGTGGCGTCACTATGAGTATTATGATTACTTGTGTCATCTATCATTTCATGCTAGCTCCTTTGACGACAGATTTTTACCGTTTGGAAAATTTCCTTTGCCATTATATTGTCCCTCTCTGGTTTTTAGCAGATACAATTATTTTTGACAAGAGTCGCCAATATAAGTTGGTTGATCCCATGCTTTGGACTAGTCTTCCTTTGCTTTATATGATTTTTGCCCTCTTAAACGGTTTTGTTCTAAAGATGGATGTCCCTAATGCTAAGGATAGTCCTTTCCCCTATTTCTTCTTAAATGCCAATAAACATGGATGGGGATTTGTCTTTAGATGGGCCGGTATCATTTTTGTTGCCTACATGGTTTCAGGATATCTGTTTTATCTTGTGAAAAGCATTAAAAAATCTAAGAAATAAGAGTACCCCGTAGTGGGTACTTTTTTATGTTTAGATAACTGTACCCGGACAAATCGTTTTTTTTTATCTTGTTCTTGAGTCATTTCTACCTTACAATAAATATGTAGCTACCAATACAACTATTGAGGAAGAAAAAATGACTGAAAATCGTTATGAATTAAATAAAAATTTGGCGCAAATGCTTAAAGGTGGCGTCATCATGGACGTTCAAAACCCCGAACAAGCAAGAATTGCAGAGGCTGCAGGTGCAGCAGCAGTTATGGCTTTGGAGCGAATCCCAGCTGATATTCGTGCGGCCGGTGGTGTCTCTCGTATGAGTGATCCTAAGATGATCAAGGAAATTCAAGAAGCAGTCAGCATTCCAGTTATGGCTAAGGTTCGAATTGGGCATTTTGTTGAAGCTCAGATTTTAGAAGCCATCGAGATTGACTATATCGATGAGAGTGAAGTACTATCTCCAGCTGATGATCGTTTCCATGTGGACAAGAAAGAATTCCAAGTTCCTTTTGTTTGCGGTGCAAAAGACCTAGGAGAAGCCTTGCGTCGTATCGCAGAAGGTGCTTCTATGATTCGTACAAAAGGAGAGCCTGGAACAGGAGACATCGTTCAAGCAGTCCGCCATATGCGTATGATGAATCAAGAAATCCGCCGCATTCAAAATCTCCGTGAAGATGAACTCTATGTCGCAGCAAAAGAACTCCAAGTTCCAGTAGAATTAGTTCAATACGTCCACGAACATGGAAAATTACCAGTTGTCAACTTTGCAGCTGGAGGTGTGGCAACACCAGCAGATGCCGCTCTTATGATGCAACTCGGTGCGGAAGGCGTCTTTGTCGGCTCAGGGATTTTCAAGTCAGGTGATCCTGTCAAACGTGCTGCAGCTATTGTTAAAGCTGTTACGAATTATCAAAATCCTCAAATTCTAGCTGAAATCTCTGAAGATTTAGGTGAAGCCATGGTTGGTATCAATGAAAATGAAATCCAAATTCTCATGGCTGAGCGAGGAAAATAGATGAAAATTGGAATATTAGCCTTGCAGGGAGCCTTTGTAGAACATGAAAAAGTGCTTGCTGAACTAGGAGTTGAAAGTATTGAATTGCGAAATCTAGAAGATTTTCAGCAACATCGAAGTGAGCTTTCAGGTTTGATTTTGCCAGGAGGTGAGTCGACAGCTATGGGAAAACTCTTACGTGACCAGAATATGATACTCCCTCTAAGAGAAGCTATTCTCAATGGCTTACCAGTCTTTGGGACTTGTGCCGGTTTGATTTTGCTAGCGAGACAAATCGCTTCTCAAGAGGAAAGTCATCTGGCGACTATGGATACAGTAGTAGAGCGTAATGCCTATGGGCGTCAGCTAGGAAGCTTTTATACTGAGGCAGACTGTAAGGGTGTTGGTAAAATTCCAATGACTTTTATCCGTGGACCTATTATTAGTGAAGTTGGTAAGGGTGTTGATGTTCTGGCAGTAGTGAATCATCAAATCGTTGCGGCACAAGAAAAGAATATGCTAGTGACTTCATTTCATCCGGAATTGACAAATGATCTTCGCTTGCACCAGTATTTTATCAATATGTGCAAATAAAAAAGAGGTTGGGATTTTTCCCAACTTCTTTTTTTACATATAATAAACAATGGCAATGTATTGGAGAGCAGAGGCTGCTAGGATGAAGAGATGCCAAATCATATGGAAGTATGGTTTCTTCTTAGCGTAGAACCCGGCACCAACTGTATAACATAGACCTCCTGATACCATGAGACTCCAGAAAATTGGAGTTGTTTGGCTGATGATAGCTGGTAAGATAGCTAGAACTAGCCATCCCATGATAAGGTAGAGGATGAGACTGAATTTTTCATTGACCTTCTTGGCAAAGATTTTATAGAGAATACCGAAAATAGTTGTCCCCCACTGGATAGCAATAATGAGATAACCAAACCAGTTGTTCATCAAAGTTAAAACCACAGGAGTATAAGATCCAGCGATTGCCACATAAATCATAGAATGGTCGATGATACGCAAGACGTACTTATGAGTCGAACCATAAGCCATAGAATGATAAATGGTCGATGAAAGGAACATGAGAAAGAGGCTGATGACGAAGATGGAAACACCGATAGACGATAAGAAACCATGTGCCTCATAACTATAGGTTGATGAAATAGGAAGTAGGATGAGCATGATAAATGCTCCTACAGCATGGGTAACGCTGTTGGCAATTTCTTCTCCAAAACTAAGTCGTTTACTAAGTTTGAAACTAGTATTCATTTGTTTCCTCCTCTTCGGTTTCTGAATAGACTAGTGCAAGTGTTTGATGATAGAGTTTGACAGTTTGGCAGCTTGCCTGGATAATGGGATTAGCTGGATCAATATCTTCATTCATATAGTCCACAAAAGCATTGTAAAGTTCTTCTGAATTAGTGTCTGTATGTAGGGTATTAAGGGTTTGAGCAATTTCTTGGATAGAAAAAACAGACTTGAGAGTGGTAATAGCAATCAATCGTGCGATTTGTTTGCGTTGGTATTTTTTCTTTTCAGGTTTACTGATATAACCGTGTTTGACATAGTTGTTCACCATGGATGCTGTCAAACCTTTCTCCTTGTCAGGAGAAGCTGGAGGACAGATTTGATTGACATAGAGCAGAACCTGGTCCAGATAGAGATTGATACTTGGAATTTCTTCCCATTTTGGATAGGAAAAAGTGGTATTCATTTTCAACTCCTTTTTATCTAGTTTTAATAACTAGATTATAAAATATTAGAAATAATAAGTCAAGTTTCAAGTGCTTGTAGAAAGAAATAATTTATGCTATGATGAGAGAAAATAGTATGAAAAGAGGATAAATGATGGAGATTCGCTTAGCCTTTCCAAACGAAGTTGATGCAATTATGCAAGTGATAGAGGGAGCCAAGAAATGTTTGGCAGAAGCTGGTAGCACTCAGTGGCAAAACGGCTACCCAGATGTAGATACCATTATTGAAGATATCATCTCTGGTCAAGCTTATGTAGCACTAGACGAAGGTGACCTCTTAGCCTATGCAGCAGTGACTAAAAGCCCAGAAAAAGCTTATGAAGCAATTTATGATGGCAACTGGGAGGGAAATGAAGCAGAATACTTAGTATTTCACCGTATTGCTGTTGATAGAGATGCCCAAGGTCAAGGTGTTGCTCAGACCTTTTTAGAAGGCTTGATTGAAGGCTTCGATTACCTAGATTTTCGTTCAGATACGCACGCTAAAAACATAGCCATGCAGCATATCTTTGAAAAACTTGGCTTCAAACAGGTTGGTAAAGTTCCAGTAGACGGGGAACGCTTGGCCTATCAAAAATTAAAATCAAATGCCTAAGAAGTATGTAAAGATGCTATACAAGTCACCGATTGGTCCCCTATCTCTGGTAGCAGATGACCACTATTTGTTTGGGATATGGATTGAAGAAGAGAGCGATTTTGAGAAGGGATTATCTGAAAATGATGTGACTGTTGTTGAAAGTCATCCCATTTTAAATCAAATTACTTCCTATTTAGAGACTTATTTTAAGGGGCAAAATCAAGACTTATCTGAGATGCCTTTAGCTCCTGTCGGTAGTGACTTTGAAAAAAGAGTCTGGAACTACTTGAGAGGAATTCCTTTTGGTCAGACAGTTACTTATGGGCAAATAGCTAAGGACTTGCAGGTGGCTTCTGCTCAAGCAATCGGAGGAGCAGTAGGTCGCAATCCCTGGTCTATCCTTGTACCTTGTCACCGTGTGCTAGGTGCTGGAGGACGTCTGACAGGCTATGCTTGGGGGCTCGAAAAGAAGGCTTGGCTCTTGAGGCATGAAGGTGCAAGTTATCAAGAAAATAAAAAATAGAAAGAGAAGAAAATGTTAGAATTTATCGAATATCCAAAATGTACAACTTGTAAAAAAGCTAAGAAAGAATTAGATCAACTCGGACTAGAATATAAAGACGTTCATATCGTTGAAGAGACTCCGAGTGAAAAGGTCATTTTAAACTGGCTCGAAACTTCGGGATTTGAATTGAAGCAATTTTTCAATACTAGTGGAATCAAATATCGTGAACTCGGATTGAAAGATAAGGTTGGAACATTGTCAAACAAAGAAGCAGCCAAACTCTTGGCTAGTGATGGTATGCTATTGAAACGTCCAATACTTGTTGAAAATGGTCTTGTAAAACAAATTGGCTACCGTAAGACATACAAGGACTTGGATTTGAATTAGTTTTTTTCTATCTCCTTGATAGATAAAATATATAACCTCCCACTTTTAAAGTATGATACACTAGAAGGTAGATGAAGTCTGATATGCTCGTAGCAAATATTTTTAATTAGAGCATAAGTATGATAGAATGAATCATTATCTTGAGAGGATGTTTCTATGAATGTTACAACGATTTTAGCATCTGATTGGTATCAAAATTTGATGCAATATATTCCAGATGGCAAACTTTTTAGTTGGCGTTCTGTCTTTGATGGGATCCCAAGAATTGTACAGCAATTACCTACAACATTGATGTTGACGGTATTTGGTGCCTTTTTTGGTATCATGCTAGCCCTAATCTTTGCTATCGTTAAAATCAACCGAGTTAGATTTATATACCCATTACAAGCCTTTTTTGTTAGTTTCCTAAAAGGAACCCCAATTTTAGTTCAACTTATGTTGACCTATTACGGGATTCCATTAGCTCTGAAAGCATTGAATCAACAATGGGGTACTTCTCTGAACATTAATGCGATTCCAGCAGCAGCGTTTGCGATTGTAGCCTTTGCCTTTAACGAGGCAGCCTATGCTAGTGAAACTATCCGTGCAGCCATTCTTTCTGTAAATCCAGGTGAGATTGAAGCTGCTCGTAGTCTTGGGATGACACGTGCACAAGTTTATCGCCGTGTGATTATTCCAAATGCAGCCGTGGTTGCAACACCAACCTTGATTAACTCCCTCATTGGATTGACCAAGGGAACTTCCCTCGCCTTTAGTGCAGGTGTCGTAGAAGTTTTTGCCCAAGCTCAAATCTTAGGTGGTGCAGACTATCGTTACTTCGAACGTTTTATCTCAGTAGCTCTAGTTTATTGGGTTGTAAATATTGCTATTGAAAATCTTGGTCGTTTCATTGAAAGAAAAATGGCGATTTCAGCACCAGATAATGTTGAGACAGATGTGAAAGGAGAGCTTCGCTAATGATTAAAATCTCAAATTTAAGCAAATCCTTTTCAGGTCAGACCGTTTTGGACCATCTGAACTTAGATATTCAAAAAGGAGAGGTCGTTGCTCTTATTGGTTCATCAGGAGCTGGGAAATCAACCTTTCTTCGTAGCCTAAATTACCTAGAAACTCCCGATAGTGGAAGTATTCAGATTGATGATTTCAAAGTGGATTTTTCTCAAATTACGCAAGAAGAAATCTTGACTCTTCGTCGCAAACTATCTATGGTGTTCCAACAGTTCAATCTGTTTGAGCGTAGAACGGCCTTAGACAATGTCAAGGAAGGTTTGGTAGTAGTTAAAAAACTATCAGATGAAGAAGCGACTAAGATAGCCAAAGAAGAGTTGGCTAAGGTTGGTCTATCTGATCGTCAACAACACTATCCTCGTCACTTGTCAGGTGGACAAAAACAACGGGTAGCCTTGGCGCGTGCTTTGGCCATGAAACCGGACGTCTTGCTCTTAGATGAACCAACTTCAGCACTGGACCCAGAATTGGTTGGTGAGGTAGAAAGATCTATAGCTAATGCCGCTAAATCAGGCCAAACCATGATTTTGGTTAGTCATGACATGTCCTTTGTCTCTCAAGTGGCTGATAAGGTTTTGTTCTTGGATAAAGGAAAGATTATTGAGTCTGGAACACCAGATGAGATTATCAATCATCCGAAAGAAGAACGAACAAAAGAATTCTTTGCTAGTTACAAACGGACCTACATTTGATATAATAGAAGATAAGAAAAACTCAGTTGGCTAAGCTAACTGGGTTTGCTCTTTAAAATTAATAGAAATGAGAGAGAGCATGTTAGTCCAGCTATTTGCTTTATATTTAGAGAGTTTAGTGTTGACGATACTACTGGTCTTACTGGTTTTAGGGCTTTGGATTGGTTTTAGAGCTCTATCAGGAGTCGATAAAACTGCTAAGGAACGTCAAGCCCACCTCTACGATATGATTATGATTGGAGTTTTGATAATTCCAGTACTGTCTTTTGCAACCATGAGTATCTTGTTGGTTCTCAAGGCATAATAGTTGTTAAATAGGATATAATCCGTTAGAATAAAAATAGTTACAACAAGAAAGAAGGAAAGAGAATGTACGATACGATTATTATCGGTGCAGGTCCTGCTGGGATGACTGCAGCCTTGTATGCAGCACGCAGTAATCTGAAAGTTGCTTTGATTGAAGGTGGCCTTCCTGGTGGTCAGATGAATAATACTTCTGATATTGAAAACTATCCAGGTTATGCCAATATCAGTGGTCCAGAATTAGCTGAAAAGATGTTTGAACCTCTTGAAAATCTTGGAGTTGAACACCTCTATGGCTTTGTTGAAACTGTTGAGGACCATGGTGAATTTAAAAAAGTCGTAACAGACGACCAAGTTTATGAAACTCGTACAGTTATCGTAGCGACAGGTTCTAAGCACCGTCTCTTGGGAGTTCCAGGTGAAGAAGAGCTCAATAGCCGTGGTGTTTCTTATTGTGCCGTTTGTGATGGAGCCTTTTTCCGTGACCAAGATTTGTTGGTTGTAGGTGGAGGTGACTCAGCAGTTGAAGAAGCAATCTTCTTAACGCAGTTTGCCAAAACTGTAACTATCGTTCACCGTCGTGATGAACTTCGTGCTCAAAAAGTCTTGCAAGATAGAGCTTTTGCCAATGAAAAAATCAATTTCATTTGGGATTCTGTTGTCAAAGAAATCAAGGGTGAGAACCGTGTGGAGTCAGTTGTCATTGAAAATGTTAAAACAGGACAAGTGACAGAACAAGCCTTTGGTGGTGTCTTCATCTATGTTGGATTAGATCCAGTTAGTGACTTCGTTCAAGAGTTGCAGATTCGAGACCAGGCAGGTTGGATTGTGACAGATGACCACATGAAGACAAGTGTTGCAGGAGTCTTTGCAGTTGGGGATGTTCGTCAGAAAGACCTTCGCCAAGTTACAACAGCAGTTGGAGATGGCGCTATTGCAGGTCAAGAAGCCTATAAATATATCATTGAACATAATTAAAAAAGTTTCCAATCAAACGATTGGAAACTTTTTTATAATCGATTTCTGAAGACTTCGTACATGAGAATAGCAGCAGCAACACTGGCATTGAGACTTTGTACGTGACCATTCATTGGTATGGTGATCATCTCGTCCACTTGCTTCTTGATGTTGCTTGAGATACCTTTTCCCTCATTTCCGATAATAAGAGCGACTTTGCCACTTGTATTCCATTTATGGCAAGGAGTTCCATTCATATCAGTTCCAAAAGTCCAGAATCCCTCGTCTTTGAGTTTGTCCAAGGTTTGACTGAGATTAGTGACTCGGGCGATAGGAACGTGCTCGATAGCACCAGTCGCCGTTTTAGCAACAACTGGAGTGACGCCGACAGCTCGGTGTTTTGGAATAATAACACCTGAAACATTGGTTGCATCCGCTGTTCTCAAGATAGAACCGAGATTATGTGGATCTGTTAAACCATCAAGAATTAGTAGTAGTGGGTTTTCTTCTTGGCGTGTTTTTGCAAGAATCTGCTCAAGTTCTGTATAGGCGAATTCAGAAACACGTAGGACAAAACCCTGGTGAACAGCACCCTCAGTCATTTCAGAAAGAGCCTTTTTTGAAGTCCAAGAGATGGATACTTTCTTTTCTGTAGCTAGTTCCTTAACCTTTTCTACATTTTTTCCACGAAGATCATCTTGGAGATAGAGTTTGTTCCCTGTATTTGCTAAAAGTGCTTCAGTGACGGCGTGAACGCCATAGACGATATCATTTGTTTTCATGGCTCTATTATAACATAAAACCCCGTCTTGCAACGGGATTTTCTTTATTCGAGAATGAGTAGGCCTTCTTTGATTTCAAAGGGATCTTTTTCGTTAATTCGATCGTAAAACATAATACCATTTAAGTGGTCAATTTCATGTTGGACAACGATTGAGTTGTAGCCTTTTAGCTTGATACGATGTTTTTCGCCATCCTTGTCAAAGTAGTCAACAGTCACTCGAGCATGACGGATAACATAACCAGGTACAGCTCGATCGACTGATAGACAACCTTCTCCCTCGCCTAGAGTAGCATCTTGGACTGAATGTGAGACGATTTTAGGATTGTACATTACAGCTTGTAAGTCATAGGCTTCCTGAGGTGTTTCACCATCTTCAGTGATATTTGGAACCAAAACAGCGATGATGCGTTTTGAGATGTCCAATTGTGGTGCTGCAAGTCCAACTCCTCCACGTAGTCCAAGTTTTTCAGCCATAACTGGATCTTGTGAATGTTTCAAAAATTGCATCATTTTCTCACCGAGGATAATATCTTGATCACTCAATGGGAAAGTGACCTCCTCAGCAATAGCACGTAGGGTTGGATTACCCTCGCGGATAATATCTTTCATATCGATTAAATGAGAAGCTTTTGTAATACGTTCTATAGCAGACATGTTCTCTCCTTCCTTCCATTACAATTACATGATAACACAAAACAGATGAGAAAGAAAGTCACAGAAGCTGTTAAAAAATTATAGAATAAAAGGAAATACCTATTTGTCTGTGGTATAATAAGGTAAGGAGACTTGCATCAAAAAGTAAGGAGAAAAAGATGGAAAAACGTAGTAGTAGAAATCAAAATGGTCCTATCTTACGGCTTGTCGAGAAATTGATTCGATTTTTTAGAAACTATCGCCAATGGAGTAATAAAACCTTTATTATGGTTTTGTTAATCGTAGTTGCTATTTCGATGGCATTGACTTTATTAGCTGAAGGGCTAAAGGGAATTCCTTTAGTAAATAGTAGTGCAACTACAGTGAGTCAGAGTGCTGATTCTAAGGAGAAGACTACTGTAACAGAACAGGAAACAAGTGCTCGCATCATGGCAAATGGTGATTTGCTCTATCATGATATTATTTACATCTCAGCAAAAAAGTCAGATGGAACCTACGATTTTCATGAAAATTTTGAATACGTAAAGCCTTGGCTGAAGCAAGCTGATTTAGTTCTTGGTGATTTTGAAGGAACCGTAAATAAAGACCACTATCTTGCAGGTTACCCTTTGTTTAATGCACCTGGTGAAGTTATGGATGCTATAAAAGATGCAGGCTATCAAGTGCTAGACTTGGCTCACAATCATATTTTGGATTCTCAGATTGAGGGAGTGGTTTCAACTGCAGATGCTATTGAAAAGGCAGGAATGACGCCAGTCGGGGTCTATACTCATGAATCACGAGATAAGGCACTTTTACTTATCAAGGAAGTTAAGGGTATTAAAGTTGCTATTTTAGCTTATTCCTATGGTTTTAACGGTATTGAACAAAGCATTTCTCAAGAGGATTATAATCGCTATCTTTCAGACTTAGATGAAGATAAAATGAAGACTGAAATTGAGCGAGCTGAGAAAGAGGCAGATATTACAATTATCATGCCTCAGATGGGAGTTGAGTATCAAATTGAGCCGACTGAGGAGCAAAAGAAACTTTACCATAAAATGATTGATTGGGGAGCTGATATTATCTTTGGTGGTCACCCTCACGTTGTTGAACCAGCTGAAACGGTTGAAAAAGACGGTGATAAAAAGCTTATCATTTATTCTATGGGGAATTTTATCTCAAATCAACGGATTGAAACCATGCAGGATGTTGAAAATGCCAAGTGGACGGAACGTGGAGTCCTCATGGATGTGACCATTAAGAAAAAATCTGGTAAAACAACTATCGAGACGGCTCAAGCACATCCAAGTTGGGTGAGTCGGACTCCTAAGGGAGGCTATTCTCCAGAAGGCTATCCACTTTATCTATACCAGACCTATATTTTAGAAGATTTTATAGAGGGTGGGAAATACCGTAGTCAGTTAGACGAGGCTACCAAGGAACGGATTGATACAGCCTACAAGGAAATGAATGAGCATGTAGGTTTGAAATGGTAATAACTAAAAGCAAGAAGGATATTATGAATATTAAAGTCATTGCAACGGATATGGATGGTACTTTGTTAGATCCAAGAGGTCAACTAGACCTTCCTCGCTTAGAGAAAATTTTGGATAAGCTGGACCACCGTGGCGTTCGGTTTGTCATTGCTACTGGAAATGAAGTTCATCGTATGCGTCAATTACTGGAGCATCTGGTAGATAGAGTCGTTCTCGTAGTTGCTAATGGTGCTCGTATATTCGAAAATGATAAATTGCTACAGGCACAAACTTGGGATGATGTCATGGTTGATAGGGCTTTAGACCATTTTAAAGGTAGGGAATGCCAGGATCAGTTTGTCGTCACTGGTATGAATGGTGGTTTTGTTAAGGAAGGCACTGTTTTTACAGAACTGGATAAATTTATGACTCCGGAGATGATTGAAAAGCTCTACCAACGCATGCATTTTGTTGATGAATTTGACTCCAGCTTATTCGGTGGTGTCCTCAAGATGAGTATGGTTGTTGGTGAAGAACGATCAGATGCAGTTTTGCAGGAAATCAATGACTTGTTTGATGGTCATGTTCGTGCTGTTTCTAGTGGATATGGCTGTATTGATATCTTACAGGATGGGATTCATAAGGCATGGGGCCTAGAAGAATTGCTCAAACGTTGGAACTTAAAACCAGAACAAATCATGGCTTTTGGAGACAGTGAAAATGACATCGAAATGTTAGAGTTGGCAGGAATTTCTTACGCAATGGAAAATGCTGAGGAGTCTGTTAAGGAAGTTGCGACAAAAGTGGCGCCAGCCAACAGTCAAGCAGGTGTTTACCAAGTTTTAGAAAATTGGCTAGAAAAAGGAGAATAACTTGGCAGTACAACTTTTAGAAAATTGGCTCTTAAAAGAGCAGGAGAAAATTCAAACCAAGTATCGTGAACTCAATCGTATCTCGGTAATTGAACCCTCTATCATCTTTATTGGTGATTCAATTATTGAGTATTATCCTTTACAAGAATTACTAGGAACGTCAAAGACGATTGTGAATCGAGGCATTCGAGGCTATCAGACTGGCCTTTTATTGAAGAATCTTGATGCCCACCTCTATGGTGATGCAGTAGATCAAATTGTATTATTGATTGGGACAAATGACATTGGAAAAGATGTTCCAATGATGGAAGCACTAAACAATCTTGAGAGTGTGATTCAAACCATTTCACGTGACTATCCGCTGTCACAAATAAAGCTTGTTTCCATCTTGCCGGTCAATGAGAGTGAGAATTTCAAACAGACTGTTTATATTCGTAAGAATGATACAATCAAGGCGTGGAACCAAGCCTACCAAGAACTGGCATCAGCCTATATGCAGGTAGAATATGTATCTGTTTTTGACAAACTACTTGATCAGGAAGGACAACTCAAATCAGACTATACAACAGATGGTCTTCATCTTAGCGTCTCTGGCTATCAGGCCCTATCAGATGCCTTGAAAATAGGTGTTTTCTAGGTATTTGCTTACATTTTTGCAATTTCCCCTCAGATAAGGTATAATAGTTCTGTTGTCTTTTGGGGTCGTTACGGATTCGACAGGCATTATGAGGCATATTTTGCAACTCGTGTGGCGACGTTAACGCTCAGTTAAATATAACTGCAAAAAATAACACATCTTACGCTCTAGCTGCCTAAAAACCAGCAGGCGTGACCCGATTCGGATTGCTCGTGTCTGATGATGGGTCTTATTATTAGCGAGATACGATCAAGCTTTGTCTAGCAGTTTGATAAGAGATTGATAGACTCGCAGTTCCTAGGCTTGAGTTATGTGTCGAGGGACTGTTAAAACAATACATAACCTATGGTTGTAGACAAATATGTTGGCAGGTGTTTGGACGTGGGTTCGACTCCCACCGGCTCCATTATTTCTTTTCATTCTTTTGCATTCCTTTCTAAAACGTTGTCAAATCAACGTTTTTTATTTTGTTCTTTCATATTCCTTAGTATTGTTTTTTAAAAAAGGGAGTCACAAAAGGATACAACATTTCGTTGTATCTTAAACAGTTAATCAAGTCCAGAATTTTCTAAGATTTTATGTTATAATTAAGGTATGTTAAAAAATGGTGAAAACAATCAATTGGTTTTCATTTAGTTTTCAATATCTTATGAATTAAGGATTATCTTATTTTTTAATCATAAAAACAAATGAAAAGGTAGGTTTAGAAAGAGGTAAAGAGAGATGTCATCTCATAAAAAGGTTTCACTTTCTGAGATAAATCAGTCCATCGAGACTCCCAATAATAATCATTTCTGGCAAAATTTAAAGGCCTTTTTAGGTCCAGGTGCTCTTGTAGCTGTTGGTTATATGGATCCAGGAAACTGGATTACCAGTGTTGTCGGTGGGGCTTCCTATAAGTATAGTCTCTTGTTTGTTATCTTGATTTCATCTCTCATTGCCATGCAACTTCAGCAGATGGCAGGAAAGCTTGGGATTGTAACCCAGATGGACCTGGCTCAAGCAACGGCTCATCATTCACCTAAATGGCTTCGTTATAGCTTATGGGTGATTTTGGAATTGGCCCTGATGGCGACAGACCTGGCAGAAGTACTAGGTTCAGCCATTGCTCTTAATCTTCTCTTTAAGATTCCGATTATGATAGCCATCCTCTTGACAGTTTTGGATGTCTTTCTCTTACTGCTCTTGATGAAATTTGGCTTTAAGAAAATCGAAGCTATCGTTACAACACTGATTTTAACAATCTTAGCTATCTTTACTTATCTGGTAGCTTTGTCACATCCAAGCTTCCAAGGAATCACTGAGGGTTATTTACCAAATTCAACCTTATTTGAGAGTCCATTGCCAGGACATGAAAGTCAATTAACATTAGCGCTGGGAATAGTAGGTGCGACAGTGATGCCCCATAACCTCTATTTGCATTCTTCCTTGTCTCAAACTCGGAAAATCAATCACAAGGACAGAAATGATGTTCGAAAAGCGGTGCGCTTTATGACTTGGGACTCAAATCTCCAATTATCCTTGGCCTTTGTGGTTAACTCCCTTCTATTGATTTTAGGAGCGGCCCTCTTTTTCGGCCATGCATCCGAGATTTCTGCCTTCTCTCAAATGTATAATGCCTTGCAGGATTCAACCATTGCAGGAGCCATCGCTAGCTCAACCTTGTCAACTTTATTTGCCTTGGCCCTATTAGCCATTGGTCAGAATTCGACTATCACTGGTACCTTGACAGGACAAATCGTTATGGAAGGTTTCTTACATTTGCGATTGTCTCAGTGGTTCATTCGTTTGGCGACTCGTCTCTTTGCCTTGCTGCCTGTTATGATAGTAGCGGTTCTGTTCGGTCATCAAGAAAAAACCTTGGATCAGTTATTGGTCTATTCACAGGTCTTTCTTTCAATCGCTCTTCCATTTTCAATCTTTCCTCTGATTTATCTAACCTCAAAAAAATCACTGATGGGAGAATTTACCAATGCCAAATGGAATACCATTCTTGGCTATATTGTCTCCATTATCTTAACTATTCTCAATATAAAATTGCTATTTGATACCTTCTAAGAAATTCACCCTAGTTTTAGAACTAACATATAAAAAGATACCCAAGATTTCTTGGGTATCTTTTTTTAGAAAATAAACGGAAGACATGGGATTCGAACCCACGCACGCTTTAACACGCCTACCGCGTTTCCAACACGGCCTCTTAAGCCTCTTGAGTAATCTTCCATTGCCTACTCACCTAGTCTACCATAAAGCCTTCTTTCTTGCAAATTTATTTGAAGTTGAGGGGGTAGTGACAGAAAATGATAGAAAATGACAAAAAATGCTTGACTTTGATTTTTTTTGTGATAGAATGATTAATGTAATCGTTAACAGGAGGTGAGTAGGTGCTAAAAAGCGAGAGAAAAAAGTTGATTTTAGAAGAATTGAGTAAGCATAAAATCGTTTCTCTAGAGAAATTAGTAGGCTTGCTAGATACTTCAGAATCAACAGTTAGACGTGATTTAGATGAATTGGAATCTGAAAATAAACTTCGTCGAGTGCATGGGGGAGCTGAGTTGCCTCACTCCTTACAAGAAGAAGAAACCATTCAAGAAAAATCTGTCAAAAACCTTCAAGAGAAAAAGTTGATTGCTCAAAAAGCAGCTTCTCTCATCAAAGAAAAAGATGTTATCTTTGTAGATGCAGGAAGTACGACAGCCTTTCTCATTAAAGAATTGGAGCGAAAAGACATTACAGTGGTAACCAATTCCATTCACCATGCGGTGCTGTTAGTGGATAAGCAAATCCCAACGGTGATTATCGGTGGTGGAGTCAAGATGACAACTGATGCCAGTATCGGAGGAGTAGCTCTCAATCAGATTAACCAACTGCACTTTGATCGTGCCTTTATTGGAATGAATGGTGTAGATGAAGGTTACTTTACAACTCCGGATATGGAAGAAGGAGCGGTTAAGCGTGCTATCTTAGAAAATGCCAAACAAACCTATGTTTTGGCGGATTCATCTAAGATTGGTCAGTCTTGTTTCGCTAAAGTTGCCCCTCTAAAACGAGCTATCGTCATTACTAGCAAGGGTCATGAGCTCTTGCCAGCTATCAAAGAAAAAACGGAGGTAATAGAAGTATGATTTATACAGTCACACTCAATCCATCTATTGACTACATTGTCCGTTTGGATAAAGTAGAAGTTGGTAGTGTTAATCGTATGGATAGTGATGATAAGTTTGCTGGTGGTAAGGGAATCAATGTCAGTCGCGTCTTGAAACGTCTAGATATTCCAAATACAGCGACTGGATTTATCGGAGGCTTTACTGGTAAATTTATCACAGATACTTTAGCTGAGGAGCAAATTGAAACGCGATTTGTGCAAGTTGCAGAAGATACGCGTATCAACGTTAAAATCAAAGCAGACCAAGAAACCGAAATCAATGGGACTGGTCCTACTGTTGAAGCAGATCAACTGGAGGAGTTGAAAGCTATCCTTTCAAGTCTAACAGCAGAGGATACAGTTGTATTTGCGGGATCGAGTGCTAAAAACTTAGGCAATGTTATTTATAAGGATTTGATTGCCTTGACCCGTCGGACAGGCGCACAAGTTGTGTGTGATTTTGAAGGTCAGACCTTGATTGATAGTTTGGATTATCAACCACTTTTGGTCAAACCAAATAATCATGAACTGGGAGCTATCTTTGGAGTCAAGCTTGAAAGCCTTGATGAAATAGAGAAATACGCTCGAGAACTGCTGGCTAAAGGTGCTCAAAATGTTATCATCTCCATGGCTGGTGATGGTGCCCTTCTGGTAACATCAGAGGGAGCCTACTTTGCTAAACCAATCAAGGGAACAGTGAAAAACTCAGTGGGAGCTGGTGACTCAATGGTTGCTGGATTTACGGGTGAGTTTGTCAAATCAAAAGACGCAGTAGAAGCCTTCAAATGGGGTGTGGCTTGTGGAACAGCAACTACCTTCTCTGATGACTTGGCGACTGCAGCATTTATTAAAGAAACTTATGAAAAAGTTGAGGTAGAAAAAAGATGAAAATTCAGGATTTACTGAGAAAAGATGTGATGTTGCTTGATTTACAAGCAACTGAAAAAACAGCAGCTATCGAAGAAATGATTCATAGCTTGGTAGAGCACGGATATGTGACAGATTTCGAAACCTTCAAAGAAGGAATCTTGGCGCGTGAAGCTTTGACTTCTACAGGTTTGGGTGACGGTATCGCAATGCCTCACAGCAAAAATGCTGCAGTTAAAGAAGCGACTGTTCTCTTTGCTAAGTCAAATAAGGGTGTTGACTACGAAAGTCTAGATGGACAACCAACTGACCTCTTCTTTATGATTGCTGCTCCAGAAGGTGCCAATGATACTCACTTGGCTGCCTTAGCAGAATTGTCACAATATTTGATGAAAGACGGATTTGCTGATAAGCTTCGTCAAGTAACATCAGCTGATCAAGTCATTGAACTCTTTGACCAAGCTTCAGAAAAAGCTCAAGAGCCAGTTCAAATACCTGCAAATAGTTCTGATGACTTTATCGTTGCTGTAACTGCTTGTACAACAGGTATCGCCCACACTTATATGGCTCAAGAAGCTCTTCAAAAAGTGGCTGCTGAAATGGGTGTTGGTATCAAGGTTGAAACCAACGGTGCTAGTGGTGTCGGTAACCAATTGACAGCAGAAGATATCCGCAAGGCTAAAGCTGTAATTATCGCTGCAGATAAAGCAGTTGAAATGGATCGTTTCGATGGCAAACCATTGGTAAATCGTCCAGTAGCAGACGGTATCCGTAAAACTGAAGAATTGATCAACCTTGCTCTTTCTGGAAATGCTGAAGTTTATCATGCTGCTAATGGAGCAAAAGCTACAACAGCATCTATTGAAAAACAAAGTATCGGTGGTGCCTTCTACAAACACTTGATGAGTGGTGTATCTCAAATGTTGCCATTTGTTATCGGTGGTGGTATCATGATTGCCCTTGCCTTCTTGATTGATGGTGCTATGGGTGTGCCAAATGATAGCCTCGGAAATCTTGGATCTTACCATGAACTTGCTTCTATGTTCATGAAAATCGGTGGTGCAGCCTTTGGTTTGATGCTTCCAGTATTTGCAGGATATGTTGCTTACTCAATCGCTGAAAAACCAGGTTTGGTAGCAGGTTTCGTAGCTGGTGCTATCGCTAAAGAAGGTTTTGCCTTTGGTAAAATCCCTTACGCTCAAGGTGGTGAAGCAACTTCAGCACTTGCAGGAGTATCATCAGGTTTCCTTGGAGCCCTTGTTGGTGGATTTATCGCAGGTGCCTTGGTGCTCTTGGTTAAGAAATACGTGAAGGTTCCTCGCTCACTTGAAGGTGCTAAATCAATCCTTCTCTTGCCGCTTTTTGGAACAATCTTGACAGGCTTTGTCATGCTAGCTGTTAATATCCCAATGGCCGCAATCAACACTGGTATGAACAACTTCCTTGGTGGTCTTGAAGGTGGATCAGCTGTCCTTCTTGGAGTCGTTCTTGGAGGAATGATGGCTGTCGATATGGGTGGACCTGTCAATAAAGCAGCCTACGTCTTTGGTACGGGTACCCTTGCAGCAACAGTGGCAACAGGTGGTTCAGTAGCTATGGCAGCAGTTATGGCTGGAGGAATGGTTCCACCACTTGCAATCTTTGTCGCAACTCTCCTCTTCAAGAATAAATTTACCAAAGAAGAACGTAACTCTGGTTTGACGAACATCGTTATGGGCTTGTCATTCATCACTGAAGGTGCGATTCCATTTGGTGCAGCAGACCCAGCTCGTGCTATCCCAAGCTTCATCCTTGGATCAGCGGTAGCAGGTGGACTCGTTGGTCTTGCAAATATCAAACTCATGGCTCCTCACGGAGGAATCTTCGTTATCGCCCTTACTTCAAATGCTCTTCTTTATCTTGTCTTTGTCTTGGTAGGAGCAATTGTCAGTGGTGTCGTTTACGGTTACCTTCGTAAACCATTAGAAAAATAATCACAAATACTCAAATGGCTGAACACGAAAGTGGGCAGTCATTTTTTAACCCCTCGAAAAGTTTCTGAAATATGATATAATAGAAGCATGGCAAACAAGAATACAACTAAAACAAGACGAAGACCGTCTAAAGCAGAATTGGAAAGAAAACAAGCGATTCAACGAATGCTGATTTCTTTAGCTTTAGCTATCTGTTTAATTTTTGCAGCCCTCAAATGGGGAGCTGTCGGAATCACTGTTTATAACCTGATTCGCTTACTCGTAGGGAGTTTAGCATACTTAGCTATTTTCTCTCTCTTGATTTATCTATTCTTCTTTAAATGGATTCATAAACAAGAAGGCTTGCTAGCAGGTTTCTTCTTTATTTTTGCAGGCTTGCTCCTCATCTTTCAAGCTTATCTTGTCTGGAAGCTTAGCATGGCAAATGCTGTTTTTCAAGGAACGATTGGACAAATCTTTAAAGATTTAACCAGTTTTCAAGTAACAAGTTTTGCAGGGGGAGGCTTGTTAGGGGTAGGTCTCTACATTCCGGTAGCCTTTTTGTTCTCAAACATCGGTACCTATTTCATAGGGGCCATCTTAATCCTAATCGGAGCTCTTTTAATGAGTCCATGGTCTATCTATGATATTGCTGATTTTCTCTCAGCACGATTTTCTATCTGGATGGAACGTCGCGAACAGAAAAAACAAGAACGCTTTGTCAAGCGTGAAGAAGAAAAGGCACGAAGAGAAGTAGAAGAACAAGCAAGACTCGAGAAAGAAAGAGACGAGCAGGCTTTGCTTGACATGCAGCCTGTAGATATGGAAACTGGAGAAATCTTATCAGACGAACCACTGCAAGAATTTCCTCCACTTCCAGAGGAGGAATGGCTAGAACCTGAGATTATTCTCCCGCAAGCTGATTTTTATTCCCCTGAAGAAGGAGACTATCCAGAGGAAGAAGTTTTCTCTGAAGATGATGATGACGAAGAGGTTGAAGTAGATTTTTCTGCTAAAAAAGCCTTGGAGTATAAGCTTCCAAGCTTGCAACTCTTTGCGCCAGATAAACCAAAAGATCAGTCAAAAGAAAAGAAAATCGTTCGAGAAAATATTAAAATTTTGGAAGAGACCTTCGCAAGTTTTGGTATTAAAGTGACTGTAGAAAGAGCAGAAATCGGTCCGTCGGTGACCAAGTATGAGGTTAAACCTGCAGTTGGTGTCCGTGTCAACCGTATTTCAAATCTAGCAGACGATTTAGCTTTGGCTTTGGCTGCTAAAGATGTCCGTATCGAAGCACCGATTCCTGGGAAATCCTTGGTAGGTATCGAAGTTCCTAACTCGGAAATTGCAACTGTATCCTTCCGTGAGCTTTGGGAACAATCTCAGACTAAGCCTGAAAACCTTTTAGAAATTCCTCTTGGGAAGGCCGTTAACGGAACAGCTCGTAGTTTTGATTTGGCAAAAATGCCTCACTTGCTAGTGGCCGGTTCTACAGGTTCTGGTAAATCTGTTGCGGTTAACGGCATTATTGCAAGTATTCTGATGAAAGCACGCCCAGACCAAGTCAAATTCATGATGGTCGATCCAAAGATGGTTGAGCTTTCAGTCTACAACGATATCCCTCATCTCTTGATTCCAGTTGTGACCAATCCTCGTAAGGCTAGCAAGGCATTGCAAAAGGTTGTTGACGAGATGGAAAACCGCTATGAACTCTTTGCTAAAGTCGGCGTTCGAAATATCGCTGGTTTCAATGCTAAGGTAGAAGAGTTTAACGCTCAGTCCGAATACAAACAAGTACCGCTACCTTTAATCGTTGTGATTGTCGATGAGTTAGCTGACCTCATGATGGTTGCCAGCAAGGAAGTAGAAGATGCTATTATCCGTCTAGGACAAAAGGCGCGTGCAGCTGGTATCCATATGATCCTTGCAACCCAACGTCCTTCAGTAGATGTTATCTCTGGTTTGATTAAGGCCAATGTTCCGTCTCGTGTAGCCTTCGCTGTTTCATCAGGAACAGACTCACGGACGATTTTGGATGAAAATGGCGCTGAGAAATTGCTTGGTCGAGGAGATATGCTCTTTAAGCCAATCGATGAAAACCATCCAGTTCGTCTTCAAGGTTCCTTTATCTCAGATGATGATGTCGAGCGTATTGTGAACTTCATCAAGTCCCAAGCAGATGCTGACTATGATGAAAGCTTTGACCCTGGAGAAGTGTCCGAGACTGAAAGCGACTTTGGTTCTAGCGATGATGCTGGTGATCCACTCTTTGAAGAAGCAAAAGCCCTTGTCATCGAGACACAAAAGGCGAGTGCTTCCATGATTCAGCGTCGTTTATCAGTTGGTTTTAACCGAGCAACTCGATTGATGGAAGAATTAGAGATGGCTGGTGTTATCGGTCCAGCTGAAGGTACAAAACCTCGAAAAGTCTTACAACAATAAAAAAAGCTTCTTTCCGAAACTGGAGAGAAGCTTTATTGTTAAGGATTTGTTTTATTGTCTGTCGCAACTGTATCAGATTGAGCAACTCCATCAGTTTGATTTTTTGGGACGTTGTTAGAAGCTTGAGTAGTCTCTTCTGATTGAACATTATTGTTTTTATTGTCAACTCCACTATTTGCAGAATTAGTATCTTGGTTACTTCCTTGATTCTGAGCAGGAGCGTTCGATTGAGCAGGAGCTTCCTTTTGGATTTCCTTGATAATGGTTGTGTGCGGATTTGTATCTTTTTTATCTTTTTCTTTATCAAAGGCATTCATAATCGTGATACTAGCCGTAATCAAACCTAAAATACTAGCAATCGTTGCAATTGTTTTTTGAAAAACAGTGAATCCTTTTTTGATGTGTTCGGTCTTAGGCTTTGAACTTCTACGATAGTTAGACATAATTTCTCTCCTTTGTCATGATTCATTATACTCAAAATCTTTAAAAAAAACTTAAATGAACCTGAATTGCCTTTCTTGTCGCCTGAACTGTTTCGTGTTACAATAGAAGGAGTGATTTTAGAAAGCGTGAGAAACCATGATATACTTTGATAATTCGGCAACGACTAAGCCTTATCCTGAAGCTCTTGAAACCTATATGCAGGTCGCTTCGAAAATTGTAGGAAATCCATCCAGTCTCCATCGTTTGGGAGATCAGGCAACACGAATTTTAGAAGCTTCTCGTCAACAGATTGCAGATTTGATTGGCAAGAAATGCGAGGAAATCTTCTTTACATCTGGTGGTACTGAAGGGGATAATTGGGTTATCAAAGGGATTGCATTCGAAAAAGCGCAATTTGGCAAACACATTATTGTATCTGACATTGAGCACCCAGCAGTCAAGGAGTCAGCTCTCTGGCTGAAGACTCAAGGGTTTGAAGTGGATTTTGCACCAGTAGATAAAAAAGGCTTTGTAGATGTAGAGGCCTTGGCAAGTTTGCTTCGAGCTGATACGACCTTAGTCTCCATCATGGCAGTCAACAATGAAATTGGTTCCATCCAGCCCATCCAAGCTATTTCAGAGCTTTTAGCAGATAAACCAACCATTTCTTTCCATGTTGATGCTGTTCAGGCTTTGGCAAAAATACCAACAGAAAAGTATTTGGCAGACCGAGTTGATTTTGCGACCTTCTCCAGTCATAAGTTCCACGGAGTTCGGGGTGTTGGCTTTGTCTACATTAAGTCTGGCAAGAAAATCACCCCCCTATTAACCGGTGGTGGCCAGGAGCGCGACTATCGTTCCACAACTGAGAATGTAGCAGGAATTGCTGCGACTGCCAAGGCCCTACGTTTGGCTATGGAGAGATTGGACTTATTTGCTAGCAAAACAAGTCAGATGAAAGAGGTTATCCGTCAAGCCCTTCTTAATTATCCTGATATTTTTGTTTTCTCAGGAGAAGAAGATTTTGCTCCTCATATTCTGACCTTTGGGATTAAGGGTGTCCGTGGTGAAGTCATCGTTCATGCATTTGAGGACTATGATATTTTCATCTCCACAACCTCTGCTTGCTCGTCCAAGGCAGGAAAACCTGCAGGCACCTTGATTGCCATGGGGGTTGAAAAAGATAAGGCTCAGTCAGCAGTACGCGTCAGTCTAGACCTAGAAAATGACATGAGTCAAGTGGAGCAGTTCTTGACCAAACTAAAATTAATTTACAATCAAACTAGAAAAGTAAGATAGGAGTATTCATGCAATATTCAGAAATTATGATTCGCTACGGGGAACTTTCAACCAAAGGTAAAAACCGTATGCGTTTCATCAATAAACTTCGCAATAATATTTCGGACGTTTTATCCATCTATCCTCAAGTTAAAGTGACAGCAGACCGCGATCGTGCCCATGCTTATCTGAATGGGGCAGATTATGAACCTGTGGCAGAATCTCTCAAGCAAGTTTTCGGGATTCAAAATTTTTCTCCAGTATATAAGGTTGAAAAATCCGTAGAAGTTCTTAAGTCTGCTGTTCAAGAGATTATGAAAGACATCTACAAGGAAGGGATGACCTTTAAAATCTCAAGTAAGCGTAGCGACCACAACTTTGAGCTAGACAGTCGAGAACTCAACCAAACTCTCGGTGGAGCAGTATTTGATGCTATTCCAAATGTGCAAGCACAAATGAAAAATCCTGACATTAACCTTCAAGTGGAGATTCGTGAAGAAGCAGCCTACCTTTCATATGAAACCATTCGTGGTGCAGGTGGTTTGCCGGTAGGAACTTCTGGAAAAGGTATGCTCATGTTGTCAGGAGGGATTGACTCACCAGTTGCTGGATATCTAGCTCTAAAACGTGGAGTGGATATCGAGGCTGTTCACTTTGCGAGCCCTCCCTACACAAGTCCAGGTGCCCTCAAGAAAGCACAGGATTTGACCCGTAAATTGACCAAATTCGGTGGTAATATCCAGTTTATCGAAGTGCCATTCACGGAGATTCAAGAAGAAATTAAAGCCAAGGCGCCAGAAGCCTATCTGATGACGCTGACTCGTCGCTTTATGATGCGCATTACAGATCGTATCCGTGAGGTACGAAATGGCTTGGTTATCATCAATGGGGAAAGTCTTGGTCAGGTGGCTAGTCAAACCCTTGAAAGTATGCAGGCTATCAATGCTGTGACCAACACACCAATCATTCGTCCAGTTGTAACTATGGACAAGCTAGAAATCATTGATATTGCGCAAGAAATTGATACCTTTGAAATCTCTATACAGCCCTTTGAAGACTGTTGTACCATTTTTGCACCAGATCGTCCGAAGACAAATCCTAAGATTAAGAATGCAGAGCAGTATGAAGCTCGAATGGATGTTGAAGGATTGGTTGAACGTGCAGTAGCGGGAATCATGATTACTGAAATTACACCTCAGGCTGAGAAGGATGCGGTCGATGAGTTGATCGATGATCTCCTTTAATCAGAAAAACCAGAGGAAAAGATAAAATAAGTAAAAAAAGTTAGTTTATTGTCCTAAATTTGGACGGAAACTGACTTTTTTCCTATTTTTATGATATAATTAGATAAAATTTTGAATATAGAGAGTTTTCTGACAATGAATCAATCTTATTTTTATTTAAAAATGCGAGAGCATAAATTGGTGGTTCCCTACACAGGTAAGGAGCGTCGCGTACGTGTTCTCCTCCCTAAAAACTATGAGAAAGATACGGATAGAAGTTATCCTGTGGTGTATTTCCATGATGGACAAAACGTCTTTTATAGTAAGGAATCCTACGTAGGCCATTCCTGGAAGATTATCCCAGCCATCAAGCGAAATCCGGATATCAGTCGCATGATTATCGTGGCTATTGACAATGATGGACTTGGACGGATGAACGAGTATGCAGCATGGAAATTCCAAGAGTCTAACATCCCTGGTCAACAATTTGGTGGTAAAGGTGTCGAGTACGCAGAGTTTGTCATGGAAGTGGTTAAGCCCTTTATCGATGAAAACTATCGGACAAAATCAGATTGTAAACACACTGCCATGATAGGATCTTCTCTGGGTGGGAATATTACCCAATTTATCGGCTTGGAGTATCAAGACCAGATTGGCTGCTTGGGTGTCTTTTCATCTGCTAACTGGCTTCACCAAGAGGCTTTTGATCGCTATATTGAGCGTAAGAAACTCTTGCCTGACCAACGTGTCTTTATTTACGTCGGAACGGAAGAAGCAGATGATACTGATAAGACACTAATGGCTGGTAATATTAAGCAGGCCTATATCGACTCATCCCTTCGCTATTATCATGATTTGATAGCAGGAGGAGTGCAGTTGGAAAATCTCTCTCTCAAGGTTCAGGCTGGAGCCATTCACCATGAAGTGCCATGGTCAGAAAATCTACCAGCTTGCCTACGCTTTTTTGCAGAAAATTGGTAAATAGTATAAAGGAGACAGGATATGAATATTGAACATCTTAGCCACTGGAGTGGAAATCTAAATCGTGAAATGTACGTAAACCGATATGGACATGCGGGTATCCCTATTGTAGTCTTTCCTTCTTCAGGTGGTAGCCACAATGAATACTATGATTTTGGCATGATTGATGCTTGTGCGTCCTTTATCGAGGAAGGCCGTGTTCAGTTCTTTACACTTTCAAGTGTCGATAGTGAGAGCTGGCTTGCAACTTGGAAAAACGGTCACGACCAAGCTGAAATGCACCGTGCCTATGAGCGATACGTTATCGAAGAAGCCATTCCTTTTATCAAGCATAAGACGGGTTGGTTCGACGGTATGATGACAACAGGTTGTTCTATGGGAGCTTATCATGCTCTCAACTTCTTCCTACAACATCCAGATGTCTTCACGAAAGTGATTGCCCTTAGTGGAGTTTACGACGCACGTTTCTTTGTTGGTGATTACTACAATGATGATGCCATCTATCAAAATTCACCAGTAGACTATATCTGGAATCAAAATGACGGCTGGTTTATCGATCGTTATCGTCAAGCTGAAATTGTGATCTGTACGGGATTAGGAGCCTGGGAACATGATGGCTTACCTTCTTACTACAAACTCAAAGAAGCCTTTGACCAAAAACAAATTCCTGCCTGGTTTGCAGAATGGGGGCACGATGTCGCCCATGACTGGGAATGGTGGCGCAAACAAATGCCTTATTTTCTCGGTCACATGAGTCTATAAAAGGAGTCGCTTATGAATTATCTTGTAATTTCACCCTATTACCCACAAAATTTCCAACAATTTAGTATTGAACTAGCTAATAAAGGAATCACAGTTCTAGGGATTGGGCAAGAACCCTATGAACAACTAGATGAACCATTGCGCAATAGCTTAACGGAGTACTTCCGAGTTGATAATCTTGAAAACATTGATGAGGTTAAACGCGCCGTCGCCTTTCTTTTTTATAAGCATGGTCCAATTGACCGCATCGAATCACACAATGAATACTGGCTAGAGTTGGACGCTGCTCTTCGTGAACAATTCAATGTTTTTGGTGCCAAACCAGAAGACCTCAAGAAGACCAAGTTCAAGTCTGAGATGAAAAAACTCTTCAAAAAAGCAGGAGTTCCAGTTGTGCCAGGTGCTGTTATTGAAACAGAAGCAGATGTTGATAAAGCTGTGAAAGAAATCGGTCTTCCTATGATTGCAAAACCTGATAATGGAGTAGGAGCTGCCGCAACCTTCAAACTTGAAACTGAAGATGATATCAATCACTTTAAGGCTGAATGGGACCATTCAACCGTTTATTTCTTTGAAAAATTTGTCACCTCTAGTGAGATCTGTACCTTCGATGGTTTGGTAGATAGAGATGGAAATATTGTCTTTTCTACGACTTTTGACTACGCACACACCCCCCTCGATCTCATGATCTACAAGATGGATAATTCTTATTACGTTCTCAAAGATATGGATCCTAAATTACGCAAATATGGTGAAGCAATTGTCAAAGAATTTGGCATGAAGGAACGTTTCTTCCATATTGAGTTCTTCCGTGAGGGTGATGACTATATCGCTATTGAATACAATAACCGTCCAGCGGGTGGTTTCACTATTGATGTCTATAACTATGCCCATTCTTTTGATTTGTACAAGGGCTATGCAGCTATCGTTGCAGGTGAAGCATTCCCAGAGTCTCCATTTGAAACCCAGTATTGCTTGGCAACATCTCGTCGCGCCAATGCCAACTATGTTTATTCAGAAGAAGACTTACTTGCTAAATACGGTCAGCAGTTTAAGGTCAAGAAGGTCATGCCAGCAGCCTTTGCTGAATTGCAAGGAGATTATCTCTATATGCTAACGACACCAAGTCGTGAGGAAATGGAGCAGATGATTAAGGACTTTGGTCAGCGTCAAGAATAATCGAAATTAGGACTTAACAAAAGATGTTTGTTAGGTCTTTTTTGTAGGCTTGAAATAAAAGCGTTTTCCCCTTGGATTCTTTTAGAAAATCTGTTGCTAAAAGGTTTAAAAATTGATAGAATAGGGATTGTCTAAAAAATATTAAGGAGAATCTATCAATGGATTTCACATGGGCAGTCAAATATGCCACTGAATTTTTGGGAACAGCCATCTTGATTATCTTAGGTAATGGTGCAGTTGCCAACGTTGAACTTAAAGGTACGAAAGGTCACCAAAGTGGCTGGCTCGTTATCGCTGTTGGTTACGGTATGGGGGTTATGATCCCAGCTTTGATGTTTGGTAACGTTTCTGGTAACCACATCAACCCAGCCTTCACTCTTGGACTTGCAGTTAGCGGTCTCTTTGAATGGGGGCAAGTACCATTTTACATCATTGCTCAAGTTTTGGGAGCAATCTTCGGACAAGCCTTGGTTGTTGCAACTCACCGTCCATACTACTTGCAAACTGAAAACCCAAATAACATTTTGGGATCTTTCTCAACTATTTCAAGTTTGGACCATGGTACAAAAGAATCACGCTATGCAGCAACAGTTAACGGATTTATCAATGAGTTCGTCGGTTCATTTGTTCTTTTCTTTGCAGCTCTTGGTTTGACAAAACTACATTTTGGTGCGGAACTTAAAGCTGTCGCAGAATCTACAGTTCAACAACAAGTTCAGCAAGCTACATTAGCAGGTCAAAAAATCGCAGAATCAGATGTTAAAAATGCTATCCACAATATTTTTGCACAATCAACAAATGGTTCTTCAGCTGTTGCACACTTGGCACTTGGTTTCTTGGTAATGGCTTTGGTTACTTCACTTGGAGGACCTTCAGGACCAGGTTTGAACCCAGCTCGTGACTTTGGACCACGTCTTCTTCACGCAGTACTTCCTAAATCAATCCTTGGTCAACACAAGGGTGATTCAAAATGGTGGTATGCTTGGGTACCAGTAGTTGCACCGATTGCTGCTGCTATTGCCGCTGTAGCACTTTTCAAATTACTTTACCTATAATATTTAAAAACTGGGTTTTCCCAGTTTTTTCTTTTTTGTACAGATGTGTCTTTTAGAATTAAAGGGTGAAATCGTCAGACTTTTTTCATTTTAAATCAAAAGATGTAAATATGGCAAAAATATGGTAAAATAGAGTATTAAGTAAACGTTAAAAAGGAATATTATGCGTAAAGAAATTGCACCTGAATTATATAATTACAATAAATTTCCTGGTCCAGAATTTCATCTATCTGGAGATAAAGTCGAGGCTGAAGGATTTACCTTCAACTTGGTTGAAAATAGTAAGGAAGCCTTTGATGCAACAGCTTTTACTCAACGCTTTTCGGAAGTTTTAAACAAGTATGATTATATTGTAGGAGACTGGAGCAATGAGCAGTTGCGCTTGCGAGGATTCTACAAGAATGAGCGAGCTGAAGAATCTCTCGAGAAAATCAGTCGTTTACAAGATTATCTACTGGAATACTGTAGTTATGGTTGTGCCTATTTCGTTTTAGAAAATCAGGCGCCGAAACGAGCATCTTTCGACCAGAAGATTCGCAAAAAAGAGGAAGAAAAAGACTCTCGAAGAGGTAAGAAACCTTCCCAAAACAAGAAAAAAAATCATACAGACAAGAGAAATAGACGTCGTCGAAAAGAGCAAAAACCTCAAAAAGAGGTTAAGGAAGACCGTCATTTTGTTATTCGTCAGAAATGACCAAAGAATAAGGAGAAAAGATGAAACCGTCGATTTATAGTTTAACACGCCAAGGCATGCAAGAATGGGTCTTGGAGCAAGGAGAAAAGAAATTCCGTGCTGATCAGATTTGGGAGTGGCTTTACCGTAAACGTGTTCAGACATTTGAAGAAATGACCAACTTGTCTAAGGATTTGATTGCCAAGCTCAACGAGCAGTTTGTTGTCAATCCCTTGAAACAACGTATCGTTCAAGAGTCAGCCGATGGAACAGTCAAGTACCTCTTTGAGTTACCAGATGGTATGCTGATTGAGACTGTACTGATGCGTCAACATTATGGTTTGTCAGTCTGTGTAACCACGCAGGTAGGATGCAATATTGGTTGTACCTTCTGTGCATCAGGTTTGATTAAGAAGCAACGTGACCTCAATAACGGAGAAATTGTTGCACAGATTATGTTGGTTCAAAAATATTTTGACGAACGTGGACAAGATGAACGTGTTAGCCATATCGTTGTTATGGGTATTGGAGAACCGTTTGACAACTACAATAACGTTTTGAACTTTATCCGTACCATCAATGACGATAAGGGAATGGCAATCGGAGCTCGCCATATCACTGTTTCAACCTCAGGTTTGGCCCACAAGATTCGCGAGTTTGCTAATGAAGGTGTACAGGTTAACCTTGCTGTCTCACTTCATGCGCCAAACAATGAACTTCGTTCAAGCATCATGAAGATTAACCGTGCCTTCCCGATTGAAAAACTCTTTGCAGCTATTGAGTATTACATCGAGACAACTAACCGCCGTGTTACTTTTGAGTACATCATGCTCAATGAAGTTAATGATGGAGTCGAACAAGCGCTTGAGTTGGCAGAATTGCTGAAAAATATCAAGAAATTGTCCTATGTCAACTTGATTCCTTACAACCCAGTTAGTGAACATGACCAGTACAGCCGTAGTCCTAAAGAGTGCGTGATGGCCTTCTATGATACGCTCAAGAAGAAAGGCATCAACTGTGTTGTTCGTCAGGAACATGGTACTGATATCGATGCAGCATGTGGACAATTGCGTTCAAATACCATGAAACGTGATCGCCAAAAAGCAGTAGCTGAAGTAAATCCATAAGATGAAACAAAAAAAATTACTAAGCTTGGGAGTCGTGCTATACAGTCTTTGTATCGTCTGTTTTTGCTTTACTCCCCAGCCTCAACTTCCTACAGGAGTGGAAACTCCAGGTATTCAAACTTTTGGACGCCTGGTTTTTCTTTTGACCCCTTTTAACTCCCTTTGGAATCTGGGAGAAGTAACCAGCCTTTTACAGCTGTTTTGGATTTTTTTGCAAAACGCCTTAAATATCCTCTTGCTCTTCCCATTGATTTTCCAGCTTCTCTATCTTATACCTGCTCTAAGAAAAACGAAGAAAGTGATTTTGTTTAGCTTTTTATTGAGCTTGAGCATCGAGTGTACGCAACTAATTTTAGATTTTTTCTTTGATTTTAACAGGGTATTTGAGATTGATGATTTATGGACCAATACTTTGGGTGGCTACCTGGCTTGGGTCCTTTATAAACTACTACATAGAAACAAGATAAGGAATAAGAATGAGTATCTTAGAAGTTAAGAATTTGAGTCACGGTTTTGGAGACCGTGCGATTTTTGAAGACGTGTCTTTCCGTCTCCTCAAGGGTGAACACATCGGCTTAGTCGGTGCCAATGGTGAGGGGAAATCAACCTTTATGAGCATCGTGACTGGTAAAATGCTACCTGATGAAGGTAAGGTGGAATGGTCTAAATACGTGACAGCAGGTTACCTGGACCAGCATGCTGTGCTCAAAGAAGGTCAAACCGTACGTGATGTTCTTCGCACTGCCTTTGACGAATTATTCAAAGCCGAAGCTCGCATCAATGATCTCTACATGGAAATGGCAGAAGATGGGGCTGATATTGATTCCTTAATGGAGGAAGTCGGAGAACTGCAAGACCGTTTGGAAAGCCGTGATTTCTATACCTTGGATGCTAAGATTGACGAAGTCGCGCGTGCTCTTGGTGTCATGGACTTTGGGATGGACACAGATGTAACAGCTTTGTCAGGTGGACAAAGAACCAAGGTGCTTTTAGCCAAACTTCTTCTTGAAAAGCCAGATATCTTGCTTCTGGACGAGCCGACTAACTATCTAGATGCTGAACATATTGACTGGCTCAAGCGTTATCTTCAGAACTATGAGAATGCCTTTGTTCTTATTTCGCACGATATTCCTTTCCTCAACGATGTAATCAATATCGTCTATCACGTTGAAAATCAACAGTTGACACGCTATTCAGGCAATTACTACCAGTTCCAAGAAGTCTATGCCATGAAGAAATCGCAACTGGAAGCAGCCTATGAGCGTCAACAGAAAGAAATTGCGGATCTCAAGGACTTTGTGGCTCGAAACAAAGCACGTGTCGCAACGCGTAACATGGCCATGTCTCGTCAGAAAAAATTGGACAAGATGGATATCATCGAGCTTCAAAGTGAGAAACCAAAGCCGTCCTTTGAATTCAAAACTGCTCGTACACCTGGACGATTTATCTTCCAAGCCAAGGATTTGCAGATTGGGTATGACCGTCCTCTTACTAAACCATTAAATCTGACCTTTGAACGCAATCAAAAGGTTGCCATTATTGGTGCTAACGGTATCGGGAAAACAACACTTTTGAAGAGTCTCTTGGGGATTATTCCTCCAATTGCTGGGGAGGTTGAACGTGGGGACTATCTAGAACTCGGCTACTTTGAGCAAGAAGTGGAAGGAGGCAATCGTCAGACACCACTGGAAGCAGTTTGGAATGCCTTTCCGGCGCTCAATCAAGCAGAGGTCCGTGCAGCTCTTGCCCGCTGTGGTTTGACGACTAAACACATTGAAAGTCAGGTTCAGGTCTTGTCAGGTGGGGAGCAAGCCAAGGTGCGTTTCTGTCTCTTGATGAACCGTGAGAACAATGTCCTTGTTCTAGACGAACCTACTAACCACTTAGATGTGGATGCCAAGGATGAACTCAAACGTGCTTTGAAAGAATACAAGGGTTCTATCCTCATGGTTTGCCATGAACCAGACTTCTATGAAGGATGGATGGATCAAATCTGGGATTTCAATGAGTTAACATAAAAAGAGAATTCCATAAAACTAGAATAGGAAAAAGCCAGGTCTGTGTGACTTGGCTTTTTGGCTAGTAATTCAAATAGGTTTCAATCTCAGATTTTTGGATTTCTTTACCGTAGTGACAAATCGGGCAAGAAACGAAATAAGTTTTTCCGTAAGGAAAGAGTGGAATCCAGTAAAGAGTAAACTTACGTCCGTATTCTGTAATTTCCCAAGTATCAACATTGTTACAATGACCGCATTCGATAGTAGTCTGTGTATGTCCCAATACTTTTTGGTAACCTTTTGACCCCCAAAATAGAATCATTTTTACATCTCCTTATAGTTAATGGTGTTATTGTTTACTGAAATCGTAGTCTTTAACAATTTCGATACTATCGATAGTGATAGCAGTAGTTGGTTTATCTTTTTCGTCTTTTTCAGCCTTGGCAATTTTATCTACTACATCCATCCCATCAATGACTTGACCAAAGACGGGGTGTTTCCCATCAAGAGTTGGATTTCCACCTTCTTTGTAGGCTTCGATAATTTTCTTAGGATAGCTATTTGTAGGAAGTTTAGCTGAATAGTCTGTTGTACTTTGGTTGATGAAGAACTGGCTACCATTTGAGCTTGGTTGACCAGTATTGGCCATAGATAGGGAACCGCGGATATTATAGAGGTATGGAGAGATTTCGTTTTTGAAACCTGTTCCCTTGTCCTTGGTTTTGTCTTTATCGTGCCAGATAGATTCTCCACCTGTTCCATCTCCCTTAGGATCTCCAGTTTGTACCATAAATCCATCAATCACACGGTGGAAAGTCACACCATTGTAGTAACCTTCTTTTGCATGAGTAAGGAAGTTTTCAACTGCAAGAGGCGCTAGCTTTGGAAAAAGTTTGATACGAATATCACCCAAACTTGTGTGAAGGATAGCTTCAGCCTCATCTTCAGCTACTTCCTTAGAAAGTTGAGGGAAGTTAGCATTTTCGTTTGTTAAGGCGTCTTTCAAATCTTTTTCTGCTTGTGCAGCAGCTTTCGAACTCTCTTCAGCAGCAATTTTAGAATCCACGTAATCATCACCACGAAGTGCACGTTGGATGCTTGTGCATCCACCAAGAGCAAAAGTTGAAATGAGTAGTAGTGTAGCTAATTTTTTCATATTAGTCCTTTCAAAAATCATTTTTACTATTGTACCGTAAAAGAAAGGGGATTTCAAATGTAAGTGGTTGGTGTACATATAAGCCACTGGAAAAATGATGGTACGAAATTTCTACAGTCAAAAAATCAACCAGCTTTGGTTGATTAAAGATTCTTTTTAGGATGGAGGTCAATGATTACTTGATTCTATTCGGCGGACTTCATCTTGGAGAGTCCAGTAACCCCCTTCTTTTTAAGAATATTCCTTTTCATGGTAGCATAGCCTTTTTCAACAAGCGTATCTAAATATTTTGGGATATCAATGCCATAAGAATTACTATATTTTCAAAGGATTTTTCTTTTGGCTTCAATTCCTAATTAATCAATGAACTTAATACTAGGTCTCGAAAAGAATTATGCTTCCTCTTTTTGTCTGAGTTCAAAGAGGTCTTCTACTTTCAGATTAAAAACTTGAGCAATTTTAAGAGCCATTTCCAGCGAAGGATTGTAACGGTTATTTTCCAAGTGAAGAATTGTCTCGCGTCGCATGCCGATGAGGTCGGCTAACTCCTGCTGGGTCATGCCTGTGGACTCACGAACAGATTTGAGATTAGTAATAATATTGCTTTCTTTGGACATACTTATCCTCTCCGTTCCAAGATAAGATAGACAACCGCAAAGATGAAAATCAAGGCAGCTATGCTAATAAAGATCTGGCCCATGTAAAGAGTGAGAGACCCCATATACCCAATGATAACTGCTAGAATCATCAGTGCGCCTAGTATAAAAACAAACATTAAGCTTGCTGCCTTTGCTAAATTAGCATAAAAGCGTTCGTCCGGAGTTTCCTTGACATTTTTCAAACAGAAAAAACCAAATACAATCACTTCAATAACGAGGCCAATTCCCAAAATCCATTCTTTAATACCAGAACTTTCGCTTGGGGTCG
>NZ_JYGT01000010.1 GCF_000960085.1 Streptococcus infantis
ACAGAAGCTCCTACAACAACAGAAGCTCCTACAACGACAGAAGCTCCTACAACAACAGAAGCTCCTACAACAACAGAAGCTCCTACAACAACAGAAGCTCCTACAACGACAGAAGCTCCTACAACAACAGAAGCTCCTACAACAACAGAAGCTCCTACAACAACAGAAGCTCCTACAACGACAGAAGCTCCTACAACAACAGAAGCTCCTACAACAACAGAAGCTCCTACAACAACAGAAGCTCCTACGACAACAGAAGCTCCTACAACAACAGAAGCTCCTACAACAACAGAAGCTCCTACAACAACTGTAGCTCCTTCAGAAGATACAACAACTACTACAGAGGAACCAACTACACCACCATACCCATATGTTCCAAATAACGGAAACGGTGGTGGTAACGGTAGCACTACAACAACTACAACAACTACAACAACTACTACTACTGAAGAACCAGGTCGTCCAGGAAACGGAGATGGAGATGGTAGAACAACTACAACTCCAGAACCAGGTCGTTCAACTACAACAGAAGAAGGACCAACTCTTCCATTTACTGGTGAAGCTACAAGCCTAGTACTTGTATTGGCAGGTGTGGTAATCTTGTCAGGTACTGTAGTAATGAAACGTAAATTTTCTAAATAATCATGCTTAGAAAATCTATAATTTCTTGAAGAGGACTATATGGTCCTCTTTCTTTATGAATCAAAATTAATAGGTTACACTATTTTTTCTTGACAATTTTCACCAATTCATGTAGAATAGAATGGATCTTGAACTTGAAGGGAGTGAAAAAAATGTCTAAAACAGTAGTACGTAAGAATGAATCTCTTGACGATGCTCTTCGTCGTTTCAAACGTGCGGTTACTAAAGCTGGTACTCTTCAAGAAACACGCAAACGTGAATTCTATGAAAAACCTTCTGTAAAACGTAAACGTAAATCAGAAGCAGCTCGTAAACGTAAAAAATTTTAATTAATAAGAAAGGCTAGACTTGTCTAGTCTTTTTTAGTACAGTAGATAGAGGAAAGTGGTTCTTATGAGAGAGTATGTAAAAGAATATCAAAAGATGCGTGAAAATCATTTTAGAAATTGGGGCTATTATTCTGATCCGATAAATTTGCGAGAATTCGAAAAGTCGAACAAAAAATATTTGAGAAGTATTTGAAAAATTCGAAAGTAATGTCCGATGATATTTTAAGAATAAAGTTGTACAGTAGTCTATTATTAGATGATATCAAGTGTTTTGCATATTATACAGCATTCTCATATAGAGACTATAATCAGTTAAATAATGCTCTGTGGCAAACAGGAAGAGAAGAACTAATAAGAGGTGGTTTGCTTGCAAGTGGAGCAATCTATACTGCTGGAATTTTGAGGGGCTTATTTACCTCTTTTGCATGTAACGATTTTTCAGTCATTCCATCATTTGTCCCCAAAGATTTACCCTTGTTGAAAGGGACTTATTATCCAGAAAATGTGATTAATATTTTATACGCTCTTTATTATCAAGATGAAGAAAGATTATTCGACTCTCTCTTGCTAGCACAACAGTTTTTAGTGAAGAAAAAACGATCTGGTATGAATGAATTTTCTGTTTGATATTTTATAAGTTTGGCAAGAAAAGATGCAGTTGCATTAAGTGAGTCCTTACAAAATTTATGCCTAGTTTATCAGAGACGATGGTACCTTTATGAAAAGATTGATAAGTGATTTGCGGATGAGGTTCATGGTCTTTACCGATTGTTAAGATTTTTTGATTATGGATTGTTTGAAGCAATCAGAATATCATCTCATAAGAGTTTTTTGAAAGACTTTGAAGAATGGCAAATTCAAAATCAGTTTCCACAAGGCCGACAGTTCTATGTATATCCTGAAGATTTGGCTGACGCCAATAGAATACTAACAAATGAACTCCCAAAAATCTGTATAGAAAAATCAGGGACGGACTTGGTGATAGATTTTGATAGATTTGCGGAAGATTTGGCTCAACTAATTTAACAAAGTACTAGAAGACATACTTATTTAAGCTTTTTATAATTAATTTAAAAGTAATACCTCAAAAACTGTTAAAAACATAAACTTCCACCTACAATCTGATATAATAGTAAGAGAACTCTATTGAAGGAGAAATATATGTCGGTTATAGTTAAAGAAATGATTGATAAGCTCAGATTAGATATTGTCTATGGTGAGCCAGAATTACTTGAAAAAGAAATCAATACGGGCGATATTTGTCGACCAGGTCTCGAAATGACAGGCTATTTTGATTACTATACCCCAGAGCGGATTCAACTATTGGGGATGAAAGAGTGGTCTTATCTGATTAGCATGTCCTCTCACAACCGCTACCAGGTATTGAAGAAATTGTTCCAACCAGAAACACCTGCTGTTATTGTTGCGCGTGGCTTAGTAGTTCCAGAAGAAATGCTAAAGGCTGCTAGAGAATGTAAAATCGCGATTTTAACAAGCCGTACAGCAACCAGTCGTCTATCTGGTGAATTATCAAGTTACCTGGATTCTCGCTTGGCTGAACGTGCAAGTGTGCACGGTGTCTTGATGGATATCTATGGTATGGGTGTTCTGATTCAAGGTGATAGTGGTATCGGTAAAAGTGAAACCGGACTTGAGTTGGTCAAACGTGGTCACCGTTTAGTTGCAGATGATCGCGTGGATATCTATGCTAAAGATGAGATGACACTTTGGGGTGAGCCTGCAGAAATCTTGAAGCATTTGTTAGAAATTCGTGGCGTTGGTATTATTGATATCATGAGCCTTTATGGGGCTAGTGCAGTTAAGGATTCTTCACAAGTTCAGTTAGCGGTTTATCTAGAAAATTACGATACGGATAAGGTCTTTGACCGTTTAGGAAATAACGCTGAAGAATTAGAAATCTCAGGTGTCTCTATTCCGCGTATTCGAATTCCGGTAAAGACAGGACGCAATATTTCTGTCGTTATTGAGGCAGCTGCCATGAATTATCGTTCAAAGGAAATGGGCTTTGATGCGACACGTCTTTTTGAAGAACGATTGACAAAACTAATTGAAAGGAACGAGATGAAAAATGATTGATCCTGTTGCTTTTCAAATTGGTCCATTAGGGATTCGATGGTACGCACTCTGCATCGTTTCAGGTCTTATTTTAGCAGTCTATCTTGCATGTAAAGAAGCACCAAAAAAGAACATCTTATCCGATGATATTTTGGACTTTATTTTAATTGCTTTTCCTTTGGCTATTATTGGTGCTCGACTTTATTATGTCATTTTTAAATTTGACTACTATAGTCAGCACATGGGAGAGATTTTTGCCATCTGGAATGGTGGTCTTGCCATATACGGCGGTTTAATCACCGGAGCAATTGTACTCTATTTCTTTGCTGATCGTAGATTAATCAATACCTGGGACTTTTTGGATATTGCTGCTCCAAGCGTTATGATTGCTCAGAGCCTTGGACGTTGGGGTAATTTCTTTAACCAGGAAGCCTACGGAGCAGCTGTTGAAAATCTTGATTACCTACCTGGTTTTATTAAGAATCAGATGTATATCGATGGCTCATATCGACAACCAACCTTTCTTTATGAATCTATCTGGAATCTCATTGGATTTGCGTTGATTATTATTTTTAGACGTCGATTAAAGAGTATTCGTCGTGGTTATATCACTGCTTTCTATCTAATTTGGTACGGTTTTGGACGCATGATAATCGAAGGTATGCGTACAGATAGTCTCATGTTCTTTGGACTTCGAGTATCTCAGTGGTTGTCTGTTCTATTAATTGGAATTGGTATTTATATTATTTATTACCAAAATCGGAAAAAAACACCATTTTATAATGTAAAAAAGGAGAATTAAAATGTTAGAAGTTGCTTATATCATTGTGGCAATTGCCTTGGTTGTATTCTTAGTTTATTTGATTATTACCCTTCAAAAAGTTGGTCGTGTAATCGATGAAACTGAAACTACTGTTAAAACCTTAACTTCAGATGTAAATGTTACTCTACATCACACAAACGAACTACTTGCAAAGGTCAATGTTCTTGCTGATGACATCAATGTCAAAGTTGCAACCATTGATCCTCTTTTTACAGCAGTTGCAGACCTTTCTGTTTCTGTTTCAGACCTAAATGAGCAAGCTCGTGTCTTGAGTAAAAAAGCTTCATCTGCAGGTTCAAAAACTTTAAAGACTAGTGCTGGCTTGTCTGCCATTCGTGTTGCAAGTAAATTTTTTAAAAAATAAAAAGGAGATAACTCATGGGTAAATTATCATCAATCCTTTTAGGAACTGTTTCAGGTGTTGCAGTTGCTTTATTCCTAACAAGTGAAAAAGGGAAACGTGTGACTAGTCAGGCACAAGACTTTATTGAAGATTTGAAAGAAGATCCTGAATACGCTAAAGAACAAGTCTGCGAAAAGCTGACTGATGTCAAAGATCAAACCAAAGAATTTGTTCTTAAAACAAAGGAACAAATCGAATCTGGGGAAATTACTCTCGATACCGTCCTCGATAAAGCAAAATATCACGCTCAACAAGCTACTGAAGCTTCGAAAGAAACCTTGAACAGTCTCAAAGAACAACTGGAAGAAAAAGTAGTTGTTGAAGACCAAGAAGATGGTCAAGAAATTGTCATCGATATTCAAGAAGACTAAAATAGAAACACCATTCCTGATTTTCAAATAAATCAGGAATGGTGATTTTTTTCTTGAGTGCACTCTTTGTGGTATAATAAATACTATGCAGAAGAAACCGACATCCGCTTATGTACACATTCCATTTTGTACACAAATCTGTTATTATTGTGACTTTTCAAAAGTTTTTATCAAGAATCAACCGGTGGATAGCTATCTAGAGCATCTACTGCAAGAATTTCATTCTTATGATATTCAAAAATTATGTACACTCTATATTGGAGGAGGAACACCGACAGCCTTGTCTGCGCCACAGTTAGAGCGGCTTCTGGATGGATTAACTAAAAACTTAGATTTGTCAGTCTTAGAAGAATTGACCATTGAGGCCAATCCTGGTGATTTGGATGCTGATAAGATTGCTGTGTTGAAAAATTCAGCAGTCAATCGTGTTTCACTAGGTGTACAGACCTTTGATGACAAAATGTTGAAAAAAATAGGGCGTAGTCATTTGGAGAAGGATATTTATGAAAATATCGACCGCCTCAAATTGGCTGGTTTTGATAATATCTCTATTGACTTGATCTACGCCCTTCCTGGGCAAACCATGGACCAGGTTAAGGACAATGTTGCTAAGGCAATTGCCCTTGATATTCCTCATATGAGCCTCTACAGCTTAATTTTAGAAAATCATACGGTCTTTATGAATCGTATGAGACGAGGGAAATTACCTCTTCCTAAGGAAGAATTAGAAGCTGAGATGTTTGAGTATATCATTTCAGAGCTAGAAAAAGCTGGCTTCGAGCATTATGAGATTTCTAATTTTTCTCAACCAGGATTTGAAAGTCGTCACAATCTTATGTACTGGGACAATGCCGAGTATTATGGTATTGGTGCAGGTGCATCTGGCTATGTAGATGGTGTTCGCTATAAAAATCATGGGCCTATTCGCCATTATTTAAAGGCGGTAGAAGAGGGGAATGCTCGTTTTAACGAAGAACACCTGAGTCAAAGGGAGCAAATGGAAGAAGAGATGTTTCTTGGTCTTCGCAAGAAGTCCGGAGTTTCCATTGCACGCTTTGAAGAAAAATTCGAACGGTCTTTCCAAGAACTTTATGGGGATATCGTCAAAGACTTGATTCAACAAGGTCTCATGCAGATTGATGGCGATCGTGTTCGGATGACTAAGAGAGGTCTCTTCTTAGGTGATACAGTAGCAGAACGATTTATATTGGAGTAAAATTATGGGCTTAACTTATCAAATGAAGATGAAAATTCCTTTTGATATGGCTGACATGAATGGTCATATCAAACTACCAGACGTTATCTTGTTGTCATTACAGGTATCAGGGATGCAGTCAATTGATCTGGGAGTGAGCGACAAGGATGTTTTAGAACAGTATAATCTAGTCTGGATTATCACAGATTATGATATCGATGTGGTACGCTTACCTCAATTTGCTGAGGAAATCACAATTGAAACGGAAGCCTTGACTTACAATCGTCTATTTTGTTACCGCCGCTTTACCATTTACGATGAAGCTGGTCAAGAAATTATTCACATGGTAGCTACCTTTGTCCTTATGGATCGTGAGAGTCGTAAGGTTCACCCTGTAGAACCAGAAATTGTCGCACCTTATCAATCTGAGTTTTCTAAGAAATTGGTCCGTGGACCAAAATACACAGAGTTACAAGACGCGATTAGCAAGGACTACCACGTTCGTTTTTATGACTTGGATATGAATGGTCACGTCAATAACAGTAAATATCTGGACTGGGTTTTTGAAGTTATGGGAGCAGATTTTCTGACCAATCATATTCCTAAAAAAATTAACCTCAAATATGTCAAGGAAGTTCGACCAGGTGGCATGATCACTTCTAGTTATGAATTGAATGGTCTGGAAAGCAATCACCAAGTCTCAAGTGATGGTGATATCAATGCTCAAGCAAAGATAACTTGGCAAGAAATTAATAAAGATTAGAAAGAAAGATATGACTTATAAAGGCTATTTAATTGATTTAGACGGAACAATCTATAAGGGGAAAGATAGGATCCCAGCTGGTGAAGCATTTGTTCACGAGTTACAAAAGAGAGAGATTCCCTATCTTTTTGTAACAAACAACACTACTCGTACACCTGAAAGTGTCCAAGAGATGTTGGCAAATCAGTTTAATATTGATACGCCTGTATCGACAATCTATACTGCAACCTTAGCGACCATTGATTACATGAATGACCTGGGGCTTGAAAAGACCGTTTATGTGATTGGAGAAGCAGGGCTCAAGGAAGCTATTCAAGCAGCTGGTTATGTTGAAGATAAAGAAAATCCAGCCTATGTGGTTGTAGGTTTGGACTGGCAAGTTGACTATGAAAAATTTGCTACTGCAACCCTAGCTATCCATAAAGGTGCTCATTTTATCGGCACCAATCCAGATTTAAATATTCCAACAGAACGTGGACTTTTACCTGGTGCTGGTTCACTGATTACTCTTCTTGAAGCAGCAACCCGCGTAAAACCAGTTTATATTGGAAAACCTAATGCGATTATTATGGACAAAGCTGTTGAACACCTAGGGCTTGAGCGCCAAGAAATTGTCATGGTGGGGGATAATTACCTGACAGATATTCGAGCTGGTATTGACAATGGAATTCCTAGTCTTTTGGTAACGACAGGATTTACAAAACCTGAAGAAGTAGCAGACCTACCAATCGCTCCAACCCATGTTCTCTCAAGTCTAGCGGAGTGGAATTTCGATGAAAACTAAGTTAACTTTTGGAGGAAGTCTCCTTTTCCTCCTTTCGCTTTCTATTTTATTGACCATTTATCTAGCTTGGTTGGTTTACCCTCTGGAAATTTCTTGGTTACACCTAACCAGTCGTGTTCCTTTCCAACCTCAGACAATCCAGCATAACTTTAATGTTTTGATGGATTATTTGACCAATCCATTGAATCAAGCATTGAAAATGCCAGATTTTCCTTCTTCTGCTTCAGGCATCCATCATTTTGCAGTTGTCAAGGGGCTCTTTCACCTAGCCCAAGGAGTAGCGATAGTTACCCTACCGATTTTCTATCTTTTTTGGAAGGAAGTCATTCAGAAAGGTTTTCTGTCTCTATATCGCAGAGGCCTCTTGATTATGCTGTCTCTACCTCTGGTTCTTGCTTTAGTTGGTATTTTCATTGGATTTGAACAATTCTTTACTTTATTTCATCAAATCCTTTTTGTGGGAGATGATACTTGGCTTTTTGATCCAGCAAAAGATCCAGTCATTCTCATCCTACCAGAGGACTTTTTTCTTCATGCCTTTCTTTTATTTTTCTGCTTGTATGAATTGATTTTTGGATTTATGTACCTTAAAAGTCGAAAAATAGGCAATTAAAAGAATAAATGCATAAAAATGTTTTAAAAGAATGTGCGAAAAACCTATTTTTCTTGAAAAAATAGGTTTTTTTACGGAAATAACTAGTCAAGCGCTTTAATTTTTTGTATAATAGAGTGAGAAAAGTATGCAAAGAAGAGAATAGCATGATTACACTATTTTTATCACCGAGTTGTACATCATGTCGTAAGGCAAAGGCTTGGCTAGATAATCATAAGGTGCCTTTCCAAGAGCACAATATTATGACCAGTCCTTTATCAAGAAAAGAGTTGCAACACATTCTTTCCTTGACCGAAAACGGTACCGATGACATCATTTCAACTCGTTCAAAAATTTTCCAAAAATTAAATATCGATGTGGAAAGTATCTCGGTGACGGAGTTGCTTAGTTTAATTGAGCAGTACCCTAGTCTTTTGCGTCGTCCTATTATCATTGATGATAAACGTATGCAGATTGGCTTTAATGAAGATGAAATTCGTGCGTTTCTTCCTCGTAGTTATCGTAAGCAAGAATTGAAAGAAGCTACATTGAGAGCTGGTATTAATTAGATGAATAAACAGTATAGTTACCCACTAGATTTGTCGTGGAGCACTGAAGAACTTGCTTCAGTGCTTTCTTTTTTTAATGATGTTGAAGCTGCCTATGAAACTAAGGTAGAAGCAAAAAGACTTTTAGATTCCTACAAGGTATTCAAGTCAGTCGTTCCAAGTAAGAGTGAAGAAAAACGTTTGGGACGTGAATTTGAATCAGTGAGTGGATACTCTTTCTACCGTGCGGTCCAATTGGCAAAAGAAAAAGGAGAAGGGAAGATTTCACTTGGAAAATAAATTTACATTTGCTAAAGAAATTGTTAGGGAAGCTGGGGAATATATTCTCGAGCATATGAAAGAGGATCTCCATGTTGAGAGAAAGTCTTCACCTACAGATTTGGTAACTAAATTAGATAAAGAAGTTCAAGCCTTACTCATTGAGAAAATTCGTTCTCGCTATCCAGATGATCTATTTTGTGCAGAAGAAGGTTGCATGCGTGCAGCAGTAGGACAAGGTTCTGTATGGATTATTGATCCTATTGATGGAACCAACAACTTCGTAGCACAAGGTGAAGATTTTGCTGTTATGCTGGCCTATTTTGAGGATGGTGCTGGGAAATTTGGGATTATCTATGATGTTATGAAAGGTGACTGCTACCATGGTGGAGGAGACTTTTCGCCTTGTCGCAATGATGAACCTTTACCAGCATTTAAAAAGAAACCTTTGAGAGAATTTTTGGTGGCTGGTAATTCTGGTATGCTAGAAACCAACGAATGGGGCTTAGCAGAGTTGGGAAATGCTGCACTTGGTACACGAGTGTATGGCAGTGCTGCTATTAGTTTTGCAAAGGTGCTATCAGGTCGACTACTAACGTATATCACTTATCTTCAACCCTGGGATTATGCAGCAGCAAGTATCCTAGGTGAAAGTTTAGGTTATAAGGTTCTTACGATTGCTGGTGAGGAAGTCGATTTTCATACACGGCAGGCTGTTATGATGGTACCAGTCGAGATGCAAGATGAGATTCAATCCTATATCTACGAAAGGAAATAAACTTACATGCAATTTCCAGAAGGATTTGTAAAAAAATACGAAACTATATTGGGAGATGAGGCAAGAGCTTTTCTTGCCTCTTTTGATGATGAGGCTGTTTCTGCCTTTCGTATCAATCCCTTAAAAGAAAGTCAAGTTTCTTTTTCAGACGCTATTCCAAATACACCTTGGGGCTACTATGGTAAGGTTTCTGGAAAGTCTCCAGAGCATGTAACTGGTCTGGTCTATTCACAAGAACCTGCCGCACAAATGGTGGCGCAAGTAGCTCAGCCAAGTCCTGGCATGAAGGTCTTGGATTTGGCAGCAGCACCCGGTGGTAAATCGACACAATTGGCAGCTTATCTCGCAGGTGAGGGGCTCCTCGTTTCCAATGAAATTTCAAGTAAGCGAGCAAAAATACTGGTTGAAAATATGGAACGTTTTGGTGCGACAAATGTAGTTGTAACCAATGAATCTGCCGATCGTTTGGCTAAAGTATTTAAGGGATATTTTGACCTAATTGTTCTAGATGTACCATGTTCAGGTGAGGGGATGTTCCGAAAACAGCCAGATGCCATGGATTACTGGAGTGTCGATTATCCTAGTCAGTGCGCTAGTCTGCAACGTGAGATTTTAGAAGATGCGGTTACCATGTTAGCTGAAGGTGGTCGTTTGGTTTATTCTACCTGTACATGGGCTCCAGAAGAAAATGAAGAAATCATCAACTGGTTACTGGAAAACTATGATTTTGAATTGATTCCAGTTGAACAGATCAATGGGATGGTACCTGGGATTGACTTGCCTGAGACAGCTAGAATGTACCCACATCACTTTAAGGGAGAAGGACAATTTGTTGCCCATCTTCAGTTTAAGGGACAAAACAAGTCAGGGAAGTTCAAGCCTACTAAGACTAATCTCAGTCGCGAACAGTTGAGTTTATGGCAAGATTTTGAAAAAAAACACCTAAAGATTAATTTGCCAGGTATTTTACAGACTTTTGGAGACCAACTGTATCTCTTACCAGAAGTCTTACCAGATTTGGGTAAGCTTAAGATTGCTCGAAACGGACTCCATCTTGGAACCTTTAAGAAAAAGCGCTTTGAACCAAGCTTTGCACTTGGATTAGCTTTAAAACCAAGCCAAGTCAAACAATCAATTGAAATTCATCAAGAAGACTTCGTTAAATACGTGGCCGGTGAGACAGTTCAATTGTCTGAAACTCTGCCAAATGGTTGGTACCAAGTTTTGGTTGGTGGGAATGGTCTGGGCTTTGCTAAAGTGACAGGAAATACTCTAAAAAATTATTTCCCCAAGGGCTTGAGGTTTAAGGTAAAAAACTAGTCAAAATCAGTATTCTATGTTATAGTGGAAGTATGGATTTTTCGTTAAAAACATTAGAAAATAAGGGCGAAAATCCGGGTTATTCATCATTATTTTCAAGGAGACAAATAGTGAAAAAATTTAAAAAACTCACCATCTCTCTTGCAACTCTTTTACTTGCTGGTTCGCTAGCAGGGTGTGCAAGTTGGATTGACCGTGGGGAGTCTATGACGGCTGTCGGTTCAACTGCACTTCAACCTTTAGTCGAAGCGGCAGCAGATGAGTTTGCGTCAGCTCACATCGGTAAAACAGTCAATGTTCAAGGTGGTGGATCTGGTACAGGTCTATCTCAAGTCCAGTCTGGAGCGGTAGACGTCGGGAACTCGGATGTATTTGCCGAGGAAAAAGACGGAATCGATGCATCTGCCTTAGTTGACCACAAGGTAGCTGTTGCGGGGATAGCTGTTATCATCAACAAAGAAGTAGATGTTGATAATCTAACGACAGACCAGCTACGACAAATCTTTACAGGAGAAATTACCAACTGGAAAGAAGTTGGTGGGAAAGATCTAGCTATTTCAATTATCAACCGTGCGGCGAGTTCAGGTTCTCGTGCGACCTTTGACAGTGTAATTATGAATGGTCAGTCAGCGGTGCAAAGTCAGGAACAAGATTCAAACGGTATGGTCAAATCAATCGTTTCTCAAACACCTGGGGCTATTTCCTACCTAGCATTTGCATATGTTGATGATTCAGTTGGGACTCTCAAACTTAACGGCTATGAACCAACTTCAGAGAATGTAACTACTAATAATTGGCCTTTGTGGTCTTATGAACACATGTATACACTTGGTGAACCAAATGAATTGGTTGCCGAATTCTTAAACTTTGTCCTTTCAGACGAAGTTCAGAACGGAATCGTTAAGGGAATGGGCTATATTTCTGTCAAGGAAATGAAGGTTGAAAAAGATGCTGCAGGTACTGTGACAGCGATAGAAGGGAGTTAATAATGAATCAAGAAGAATTATCTAAAAAATTGCTCTCTCCTTCAAAGAACTCTCGTCTTGAGAAATTAGGGAAAGGTCTAACTTTTTCCTGCCTCTCTTTGATTGTTATCATTGTGGCTATGATTTTAATCTTTGTAGCCCAAAAAGGTTTGTCAACCTTCTTTGTTAATGGTGTGAATATCTTTGATTTTCTATTTGGTGCAACTTGGAATCCATCAGGTAAACAATTTGGTGCACTTCCAATGATCCTAGGTTCCTTTATTGTCACCATCCTATCAGCTTTGATTGCAACACCATTTGCCATTGGAGCAGCAGTCTTTATGACAGAAGTATCACCAAAAGGAGCAAAGATTTTGCAACCGGCTATCGAACTTCTAGTTGGGATTCCTTCAGTAGTTTATGGATTTATCGGTTTGCAGGTCGTCGTACCTTTTGTACGTACTGTCTTTGGTGGAACAGGTTTTGGTATTTTATCAGGGATTTTCGTTCTCTTTGTCATGATTTTACCGACTGTTACCTTTATGACAACGGATAGTCTACGTGCTGTTCCTCGACACTACCGTGAGGCTAGTTTAGCGATGGGTGCAACTCGTTGGCAAACCATTTGGCGTGTGACCTTGAAGGCTGCTCGTTCAGGTATTTTCACAGCAGTAGTCTTCGGAATGGCGCGTGCTTTCGGTGAAGCCCTTGCGATTCAAATGGTTGTTGGTAACTCAGCAGTTGTTCCAACTTCATTGACAACGCCAGCAGCGACTTTAACATCTGTATTGACTATGGGAATTGGAAATACAGTTATGGGAACTGTTGATAATAATGTTCTTTGGTCACTAGCCTTAGTATTGCTCTTGATGAGCTTGGCCTTCAACAGTGTGATTAAATTGATTACGAAAGAAAGAGGAAAGAAAAACTATGCACGCTAAGAAATTAGATAAACTTGCAACAGCTGTCCTCTATACCATCGCAGGAATCATCGTGACAATTCTAGCTTCTTTGATTCTTTATATTCTAGTTCGAGGCTTGCCTCATGTTTCATGGTCATTTTTGACAGGAAAATCATCTTCTTATCAAGCAGGTGGTGGTATTGGAATTCAGCTTTATAATTCCTTCTTCCTTTTGGTCATCACCTTATTCATTTCTGTACCATTATCCATGGGGGCTGGAATTTATTTGGCTGAGTATGCTAAAAAAGGCCGTGTTACCAATTTCGTTCGTACCTGTATTGAGATCTTGTCTTCTCTACCATCTGTTGTTGTAGGTCTCTTTGGTTACCTTATCTTTGTAGTCCAGTTTGAGTATGGTTTTTCAATTATTTCTGGTGCCCTGGCTTTAACTGTTTTTAACCTTCCACAGATGACACGTAATGTTGAAGACAGTTTGAAGCACGTTCACCATACACAACGTGAAGCTGGTTTAGCACTTGGACTTTCTCGTTGGGAAACAGTCCTTCATGTCGTCATTCCTGAAGCTCTACCTGGAATCGTTACAGGTGTAGTACTTGCATCAGGTCGTATTTTTGGTGAAGCTGCAGCTCTTATCTACACAGCAGGACAATCAGCACCAGCACTTGACTGGTCTAACTGGAATGTCCTAAGTGTATCTAGTCCTATCTCTATCTTCCGTCAAGCAGAAACCTTGGCTGTTCATATCTGGAAAGTCAACAGTGAAGGAACTATTCCTGATGGAACTCTTGTTTCAGCAGGTTCAGCTGCGGTGCTCCTCATCTTTATCTTAATCTTTAACTTTGGAGCTCGTAAACTCGGAAGCTATCTACACAAGAAATTAACCGCTGCCTAAAGGAGAAGCCATGTCGAAATATAATTGGGATGAAAGGCATATCATTACTTTTCCAGAAGAAAAAGTGGCCCTCTCTACGAAGGATTTACATGTTTACTACGGTAAAAACGAATCCATCAAGGGCGTGGATATGCAATTCGAAAAAAATAAAATTACGGCCTTGATTGGTCCATCAGGGTCTGGGAAATCAACTTACCTACGCAGTCTCAATCGTATGAATGATACCATTGATATTGCTAAGGTGACAGGACAGATTCTCTATCAAGGAATTGACGTTAACCGTCCTGAAATTAATGTTTATGAAATGCGTAAACACATCGGAATGGTGTTCCAACGTCCAAATCCATTTGCTAAATCAATCTATCGCAACATCACCTTTGCACATGAACGTGCAGGTGTTAAGGACAAGAAAGTCCTAGATGAAATTGTTGAAACCTCACTTCGCCAGGCTGCCCTCTGGGATCAGGTTAAAGACGACCTTCATAAGTCAGCCTTGACGCTTTCAGGTGGTCAGCAGCAACGTCTCTGTATCGCGCGTGCTATTTCTGTAAAACCAGACATTCTCTTGATGGATGAGCCGGCGTCAGCCTTGGATCCGATTGCGACAGCTCAGCTTGAGGAAACTATGCTGGAGTTGAAGAAGGACTTTACCATCATTATCGTGACCCACAGTATGCAACAGGCTGCTCGTGCAAGTGACTACACTGGATTTTTCTACTTGGGTGATTTAATCGAGTATGATAAAACTGCTAATATTTTCCAAAATGCTAAGCTACAGTCAACTAACGACTATGTAACTGGACACTTTGGTTAGAAAGGAAACAGTATGACAGAACCGATTTTGCAGGTTTCAGACCTGTCTGTTTATTACAATAAAAAGAAGGCTTTGAATAGTGTTTCCTTATCATTCCAACCTAAGGAAATTACCGCCCTTATCGGTCCGTCTGGATCTGGGAAGTCAACACTTCTAAAGGCTATTAACCGAATGGGTGACCTTAATCCTGAAGTGACGACAACGGGATCAGTGGTCTATAATGGTCATAATATCTATAGCCCTCGTACCGATACAGTTGAATTGCGTAAGGAAATTGGAATGGTATTCCAACAACCTAATCCTTTCCCCATGTCTATCTACGAAAATGTTGTTTATGGACTAAGAATTAATGGAGAGAAAGACAAGCAAGTCTTGGACGAAGCTGTGGAGAAAGCTTTACAGCGTGCTTCAATCTGGGATGAGGTCAAGGATCGCTTGCATGATTCAGCTATTGGTCTATCAGGTGGACAACAACAACGTGTCTGTGTAGCTCGTGTATTGGCGACTAGTCCAAAGATTATCCTCTTGGATGAGCCGACCTCAGCCTTAGACCCTATCTCGGCTGGAAAAATCGAAGAAACCCTTTATAGTCTCAAGGACAAGTACACCATGCTTTTGGTTACTCGTTCCATGCAGCAAGCATCTCGAATCTCTGATAAAACAGGCTTTTTCCTTAATGGAGATTTGATTGAATTTAACGATACCAAGGAAATGTTCCTCTACCCACAACATAAGGAAACAGAAGATTACATTTCAGGTAAATTTGGATAAGGAGAAAAAGATGTTACGATCTCAATTTGAAGAAGATTTAGAGAAATTGCACAACCAATTTTACGCGATGGGACAAGAAGTTCTTTCCCAAATCAATCGTACTGTACGTGCTTTTGTCACCCATGACCGTGACTTGGCAAAAGAAGTCATCGAAGAAGACGCAGAAGTCAATGAATACGAAGTGAAACTTGAAAAGAAATCATTTGAAATCATTGCCCTTCAACAGCCTGTTTCACAAGACTTGCGTACAGTTTTGACAGTCCTAAAAGCTGTATCAGACTTAGAACGTATGGGTGACCATGCAGTATCCATTGCTGAAGCAACCATTCGTATGAAGGGGGAACAACGTATTCCAGCAGTTGAGGAAGAAATTAAAAACATGGGACGTGATGTGAAAGCCTTCGTGGAAACAACTCTCGAACTTTACCTCAACGGATCAGTTGATAAGGCATACGAAGTTGCAACCATGGATGAAAAAATTAACCATTATTTCGAAAATATTCGTGATTTGGCAACTGAAGAAATTAGAAAGAATCCAGATGCTATTGTCACAGGTCGTGATTACTTCCAAGTGATTTCATACTTGGAGCGCATCGGTGACTATGCAAAAAATATCTGTGAATGGGTTGTTTACTTTGAAACAGGTAAGATTGTCGAATTGTAAAATTGATTAATTATACACAAAAGGAGCTAAATAATGAATAAAAGCTCCTTTTTTGATAAAGAAAATGAAAAAAATAAATAAATATTAAATTTATACTTGACAAAAAATTTTTATAGAGTTATAATTATACAAAATTAACAGAGAGGTTGTTTATTTATGAAATTTAAAAAATGGATATTTGTTTTATGTAGTTTTCTTGCAAGTTTCTTTTTAGTAGCTTGCCAATCGTCTAGCTCAAGCTCACAGTCTGCAGTAGACGCTATCAAACAAAAAGGGAAATTGGTGGTCGCAACTAGTCCAGACTATGCTCCATTTGAGTTCCAAGCACTTGTAGATGGTAAGAACCAAGTTGTTGGTGCAGATATTGATATGGCACAAGCAATCGCTGATGAACTTGGTGTGAAACTAGAAGTTTCAAGCATGAGTTTTGACAACGTTTTGACTAGTCTTCAGACAGGAAAAGCAGATTTGGCCATTGCGGGTATCAGTGCCACTGAAGAAAGAAAAGAAGTTTTTGATTTTTCAATTCCTTACTATGAGAACAAAATTAGCTTCCTTATTAGAAAATCAGACCTTGAAAAATACAAGGATTTAGATTCTCTAGCAAGTGCTAATATTGCAGCTCAAAAAGGAACTGTTCCTGAATCAATGGTCAAAGAACAACTTCCTAAAGCGCAGTTGACTTCATTGACAAATATGGGGGAGGCAGTCAATGAACTTCAATCAGGTAAGGTCGATGCTGTTCACATGGATGAGCCAGTAGCTCTAAGCTATTCTGGTAAAAATTCTGATTTGGCAGTGGCTACAGTAAGCTTGACTATGAAAGAAGGCGAAGCAAATGCTGTTGCTATCAAGAAAGGCAACTCAGATTTGAAAGAAGTAGTTGATAAGGTCATTCAAAAATTGAAAGATGACGGAACTTATCAAACATATCTTGAAAAAGCTGCTAAGCTAACAGAAGTAGAACAATAAAAAATAACAGAGTTGGATTTTAGTCCAGCTCTGTTTTTAAGTAGTTTAATGTTGTTTCAAGAATTTCTAGAGGAACCTTAGCAAATTGATAAGGACAAGTCCCTATGTAGGATGATTCGAAAAAGTCGAGATTTAAAGGACTGTGTTTGAGACTTGCAATCTTAGGATAGTCTCTAAGATCAAGTAAGACTCCATCATGGAGAGGATAGATAGGCAAGGAAATGGGATAGTTATTTAAGAGTTGTTGGATGTGTTCCTGACTTTTTTCCTGAAGTGCTAATCTTGCTAGTCTGTTTTTCTCAAAGAGTTGACTATCGATATAAAGAGATAAGGCTTTTTGCATGATAAGGTTGTTATCATAGTCCAGAATATTTTTATAAGTTACAAAAGCATCCTTGATAGCATTTGGAAGAAGAAGTGCAGTTATCCGGAGGGCAGGAAATAGACTCGTAGAAAAAGATTTGATATAAATGACCAAATCATGCTGGTCCAGATAATGAAAGGTTTGTCCCATTTTAGGATCCAAGTCACCTAGATAGTCATCTTCAACGATATAGATTTGATATTTTGCTGCCAAATCAAGGATAGCAAGTTTTTCCTCATCAGAATAAGAATGGCCCAGAGGATAGTGGAAACGTGGAATGGTATAGAAGAACTTAATCTTTCCGCTTTTAAACTGTTCCTCAAGTTCTTTCAGGTCAATGCCATCCACCCGTCGTTCAATGGTCTGATAGGGAAGATTTTGAGCCAACAGTAGTTGATTCATTCGATGATAGGTTGGCTGTTCAACTAGTATTTCCTGAGCTCGCCCTGGAAAATCAATCTGCGAAAGAATAAACAGTGCTTGCTGGGTTCCAGACGTCATGACTAACTGGTCTGCTTTACTATAAATCGCTTGATCAAAAAGTAATGTCTGAACAGATTTTCGTAATTCTTCTAAGCCCTCTTGGTTTTCATAGTAGTTGTAGAGATAATTTTCTCGTCCAATCAAGCTTTCATTGACGCAAAGCCGAAAATCATCATAGGCAGCCACATGTTCATCGTTAACGGAGATAATGAGGTCTTCGTGACTGTTTTGTTGTTCCAATACATAATAACCACTTTGAGGTTTGGAGTAGATGTATTTCTCGTATCGAAGTTCCATGAGTGCACGCTGAATGGTGTCTTTACTACAGTGGAAATCTTGACTGAGTCTTCGAATAGATGGCAGGCGACTTCCTGTCGCAAATCTACCTGATTCTATCTCATTTTTTAGATAGTGAACGACTTGTTCGTACTTGCTTTCTTGCTTCATCCCAAACCTCTCTTGATTCTGTTACATTGTACCTTTTTTTTAGACGTTTGGCAATGTTATACTCTTCGAAAATCTCTTCAAACCGCATCAACGTCACCTTGCCGTATGTGTAGTATACTGACTACGTCAGTTCCATCTACAACCTCAAAGCAGTGCTTTAAGCAACCTGCGGCTAGTTTCCTTGTTTGCTCTTTGATTTACATTGAGTATTAAAAGGCTGTCTAGCATTCAAATCTAGGAAGAAATGTGATATACTTAGTAAGTAAATTTTCAAAGAAGAGTGAGATGATGAAGGTGCAAGAACCAGTTAAATTATTCCAATACAATACTCTGGGAGCCTTGATGGCAGGACTTTACGGTGGGACTATGACCGTTGGTGAATTGCTTGAACATGGAGATTTAGGGATAGGAACCCTAGATTCTATCGACGGGGAATTGATTGTCTTAGATGGAAAGGCTTATCAAGCTAAGGGGTCAGGTGAAAAACCTGAGATTGTAGAAGTTTCACCAGATGCACTGATCCCTTATGCGGCAGTTGTACCCCACCAGGCAGAAGTTATTTTCCGCCAACGTTTTGAAATGACTGATAAGGAACTAGAAAAACGTATTGAATCCTACTATGATGGAGAAAACCTTTTCCGTTCGATTAAGATTCATGGTGACTTTAAACATATGCATGTTCGCATGATACCAAAATCGACAAGCGAAACGAAGTTTGCTGAGGTTGCGACTCATCAGCCTGAATATAGTTGCGAAAATATCTCTGGGACTATCGTTGGATTCTGGACACCTGAAATTTTCCATGGTGTCAGTGTCGCAGGCTATCATTTGCATTTTATTTCAGATGACCTAACCTTTGGTGGTCACGTTATGGACTTTGTCATCAAGGAGGGAATCGTAGAGGTTGGAGCTGTCGATCAGTTGGATCAACGTTTTCCTGTCCAGGACCGTCAGTATCTCTTTGCTAAGTTTAATGTTGATGAGATGAAAAAAGATATTGATCAGGCAGAATAGAGGGAGTCAAATATGAAAATTCATGTAATAATTACTATGATAGCTTTAGTTGTATTTCTTATAGCAGCCATTTGGTATGCAAAAAAGAAATACAAGATTAACCTTTCAGTTTTAGGTCTTGGGGCAGTGGCATTCTTTGTTTCTTCTCAAGTCTTGGAGAAAATCGTTCACCTTTTGGTGCTTCATCCACAAAAAGATGGAACCATTTCGCTTATGCAGGAGCAACCTTTTTTATATGTCCTTTATGGAATTGCTATGGCAGCTCTCTTTGAAGAAACAGCTCGCCTTGTCTTCTTTAAATGGTTGGAGAAGAAGAGAAACTTAGAAGATTCGGATGCCCTCGCCTATGGACTTGGTCATGGTGGCTTGGAGTTGCTCTACCTCGGAATGGGAAGTTTGATTAGTCTTTTGATCCTCCTTTCATTATTAGAGTCTCCAAATCCCGATGTAGCAAATCTCCTTCCCAAAACTACACTCGAAACAGTCCAATCTCTATCTGGATGGCAGGTTTATTTACTCGGTGTTGAGCGTGTGCTTGCTCTTGTTATGCAAATTGGTCTCTCTTTCTGGGTTTATCAAGCAGTCCGTCAAAAGAATTGGATTTACCTAGTAGCTGCTTATGGTTTGCACGCCTTATTCGATCTAGCTCCTAGTCTTTCACAGGTTGGTTGGATTTCAAATCCGCTTCTTGTCGAAGGATTGTTAGCAGTGGAAGTTGTTTTATTTGTATACTTTACAAAGTCAATTTTTTATAAAAAACAATAAACTAAAAGAGGCCTAGCCTCTTTTTAATTTGTATGAATAAAAAAGCTTTTCAAATCATCGAAAAAAATCGCTAAAAATGGTATAATGGAATGAATTTTATAAAAGGATAAGAAGAATGACTGTATTAGATAAATTAAAAGAAACCTTAGAAGGAATTGACATTCGATTCGATGAGCCATTGAAAACTTATACCTATACAAAAGTTGGAGGGAAGGCAGATTACTTAGTTTTTCCTCGTAATCGCTACGAGATGGCTCGTGTCGTTAAATTTGCCAATCAAGAAAATATCCCATGGATGGTTCTTGGAAATGCAAGTAATATTATCGTTCGTGAAGGTGGAGTTCGTGGTTTTGTAATCATGTGTGACAAATTGAATAATGTTACAGTTGATGGTTATACGATTGAGGCAGAAGCTGGAGCTAACTTGATTGAAACTACTCGAATCGCTCTGCGTCATAGTTTGACGGGCTTTGAGTTTGCTTGTGGAATTCCAGGAAGCGTCGGTGGTGCTGTCTTTATGAACGCTGGTGCCTATGGTGGTGAGATTGCTCATATCTTGCAATCGTGTCAGGTTTTAACAAAAGATGGTGAAATCGAGACTTTATCTGTCAAAGACTTAGCCTTTGGTTATCGTCATTCAGCCATTCAAGAATCTGGAGCAATCGTCTTATCAGCTAAATTCGCACTATCTCCAGGAAATTATGAGACTATCAAACAAGAAATGGAACGCTTGACTCATTTACGAGAACTTAAACAACCGTTGGAATATCCATCTTGTGGTTCAGTCTTTAAACGTCCGGTTGGGCATTTTGCAGGTCAATTGATTTCAGAAGCTGGTTTGAAGGGCTACCGTATCGGTGGTGTCGAAGTCTCAGAAAAGCATGCAGGCTTTATGATAAATGTAGCTGATGGATCTGCTAGAGATTACGAAGATTTAATTGAGTCTGTCATTGAAAAAGTTAAAGAACATTCAGGCGTTACCCTCGAGAGAGAAGTTCGTATTCTGGGTGAGCACGAATAACATTATTTTTACACATCATTCAAAGATTGGGATTTTATCGCTAGATAAGATTTAGGCCATTTTTTGTCCTAAGCTTCTTTCTAGCATTCAAAAAGGTCCCAATCTGTTAATTTACGAAGAAAAAGGAATTTAGAGGAATTGAAAAAACCAATTATCGAATTCAAAAACGTTTCTAAAGTTTTTGAAGATAGCAACACTAAGGTTCTCAAGGATATTAACTTTGAGTTGGAAGAAGGGAAGTTCTACACACTTCTCGGTGCCTCAGGATCTGGTAAATCAACCATCCTCAATATCATCGCAGGTTTGCTGGATGCAACGACTGGTGATATTTTGTTGGACGGCGTGCGAATCAATGATATCCCGACCAATAAGCGCGATGTTCATACAGTCTTTCAGTCTTATGCCTTGTTCCCACATATGAATGTCTTTGAAAATGTTGCCTTTCCATTGCGTTTGCGTAAGGTCGATAAGAAAGAAATCGAACGACGTGTGCTAGAAGTACTTAAGATGGTACAGTTGGAAGGTTTTGAAAAACGTTCTATTCGTAAGCTTTCTGGAGGACAACGTCAACGTGTAGCGATTGCGCGTGCGATTATCAACCAACCACGTGTGGTCCTCTTGGATGAGCCTTTGTCAGCTCTTGACCTGAAGTTGCGAACCGACATGCAGTACGAATTGCGTGAATTGCAACAACGATTGGGTATTACCTTTGTTTTTGTTACCCACGATCAGGAAGAAGCCCTGGCTATGAGTGACTGGATTTTCGTTATGAATGATGGTGAAATTGTTCAGTCAGGTACACCAGTGGACATCTACGATGAGCCAATCAACCACTTTGTTGCCACCTTCATTGGTGAATCAAACATCTTGCCAGGAACCATGATTGAGGACTACTTGGTGGAGTTTAACGGCAAACGCTTTGAAGCGGTCGACGGTGGTATGAAGCCAAACGAACCAGTCGAAGTCGTCATTCGTCCAGAAGACTTGCGCATTACTCTTCCAGAAGAAGGGAAGCTCCAAGTGAAGGTTGATACCCAACTTTTCCGTGGGGTTCACTATGAGATTATTGCCTATGATGAACTCGGCAATGAATGGATGATTCACTCAACACGTAAGGCCATTGTTGGTGAGGAAATCGGTCTTGACTTTGAACCAGAAGATATCCACATCATGCGTCTCAATGAAACAGAAGAAGAGTTCGATGCTCGTATCGAAGAGTACGTAGAAATCGAAGAACACGAAGCAGGTTTGATTAACGCTATTGAGGAGGAAAGAGATGAAGAAAACAACCTCTAAACTCTTTGTAGTGCCCTATATGCTTTGGATTGCACTCTTTGTATTGGCACCCTTGGTCTTGATTTTTGGACAATCCTTTTTCAACATCGAAGGCCAGTTCAGTTTAGAAAACTATAAATCCTACTTTGCGTCACAAAACTTGACCTATCTCAAAATGAGTTTTAACTCAGTGCTCTATGCAGGAATTGTAACTTTAGTGGCGCTACTTATCAGCTACCCAACAGCCCTCTTTTTGACTCGTCTCAAACACCGTCAACTATGGCTTATGCTGATCATTTTGCCAACCTGGATCAACTTGCTCCTTAAGGCCTATGCCTTTATCGGTATTTTTGGGCAAAATGGCTCTATCAACCAATTCCTCGAATTTATCGGAATCGGTTCGCAGCAGTTGCTATTTACCGATTTCTCATTTATCTTTGTAGCAAGCTACATCGAGCTTCCATTTATGATTTTGCCCATCTTCAATGTCTTGGATGATATGGATAACAATCTCATCAATGCTAGCTATGACCTCGGTGCAACCAAGTGGGAAACCTTCCGTCATGTCATCTTCCCTCTGTCTATGAACGGGGTGCGAAGTGGTGTCCAATCTGTCTTTATCCCAAGTCTGAGCCTCTTCATGTTGACTCGTTTGATTGGGGGGAACCGAGTGATTACCTTGGGGACTGCCATCGAGCAGAACTTCCTGACTAACGACAACTATGGTATGGGGTCAACTATCGGTGTTGTTCTTATCCTGACTATGTTTATCACTATGTGGGTGACTAAGGAAAGGAGAGAACGATGAAAAAATTTGCAAATCTTTACCTAGCCTTTGTCTTTATCGTCCTCTATTTGCCAATCTTTTACTTGATTGGTTACTCCTTTAATGCCGGGGATGATATGAATAGCTTTACAGGCTTTAGTTTGTCTCACTTTGAAACCATGTTTGGCGATGGAAGGCTCATGCTCATCTTGGTTCAGACCTTTTTGCTAGCCTTCCTATCAGCCTTAATTGCGACTGTCATTGGGACTTTTGGTGCTATTTACATCTATCAATCACGTAAAAGATACCAAGAAGCATTTCTATCACTCAATAACATTTTGATGGTTGCTCCAGACGTTATGATTGGTGCTAGTTTCTTGATTCTCTTTACACAACTCAAGTTTTCTCTTGGCTTTCTGACTGTTCTGTCTAGTCACGTGGCCTTCTCCATTCCAATCGTAGTGCTCATGGTTTTGCCACGATTGAAAGAGATGAATGGGGATATGATTCATGCGGCCTATGACCTTGGAGCTAGTCAGTTCCAAATGTTCAAGGAAATTATGCTTCCTTACCTAACACCGTCTATCATTGCAGGTTATTTCATGGCTTTCACCTATTCATTAGATGACTTTGCCGTGACCTTCTTTGTAACGGGGAATGGTTTTTCAACCCTCTCAGTCGAGATCTACTCTCGAGCTCGTAAGGGAATTTCGCTTGAAATCAATGCTCTTTCTGCCTTGGTCTTTCTTTTTAGTATTATCCTGGTTGTCGGCTATTACTTTATTTCACGTGAGAAGGAGGAAAAAGCATGAAACGACTCTATTCATTTTTAGCAGGCATTCTTGCGATTATCCTCGTCTTATGGGGAATTTCTTATCATCTTGATAGTAAAATTAATAGTCGGGATAGTCAAAAATTGGTTATCTACAACTGGGGAGACTATATCGATCCAGAACTTCTGGAGAAATTTACAGAAGAAACAGGAATCCAAGTCCAGTATGAAACCTTTGACTCCAACGAAGCCATGTACACGAAAATCAAGCAGGGTGGGACAACCTATGATATTGCCATCCCGAGTGAGTACATGATTAACAAGATGAAGGATGAAGACCTCCTGGTTCCACTGGATTATAGTAAGATTGAGGGAATTGAGAATATCGGTCCAGAGTTTCTCAATCAGTCATTTGACCCAAACAACAAGTACTCTATCCCATACTTCTGGGGAACTTTGGGAATTGTCTACAATGAAACCATGGTAGAAGAAGCACCTGAACATTGGGATGACCTCTGGAAGCCAGAGTACAAGGATTCTATCATGCTCTTTGATGGGGCGCGTGAAGTACTTGGTTTAGGTCTTAACTCATTAGGCTATAGCCTTAACTCAAAAGATCCAGAGCAACTGTCACAAACGGTCGATAAACTTTATGAGCTGACACCTAATATCAAGGCAATTGTAGCCGATGAGATGAAGGGCTACATGATTCAGAACAATGCTGCTATCGGTGTGACTTTCTCAGGGGAAGCTAGCCAGATGTTGGAAAAGAATCCTAACCTCAAATACGTTGTACCTACAGAAGCAAGTAACCTCTGGTTTGATAATATGGTGATACCAAAGACAGTTAAGAACCAGGATGCAGCTTATGCCTTTATCAACTTCATGTTGAAGCCTGAAAATGCTCTGAAAAATGCTGAGTATGTCGGCTATTCAACACCAAACAATGCTGCTAAGGAAATGCTCCCAGAGGAGACAAAAGAGGATAAGTCCTTCTATCCAGACGCAGATACTATGAAACACCTAGAAGTTTATGAAAAATTTGACCATAAATGGACAGGAATCTACAGCGACCTCTTCCTACAGTTTAAGATGTACCGGAAGTAGGAGTAAATATAAAAAAACGAATCAGTTAGCTGGTTCGTTTTTTGAATAGAAAGTAATTTGTATAGTTGTTTATTTTTACTATCCTATTTGCTTATTTTATAGCCTCGTAGTATACTAAGTTTATACGAATAGAAAGCGGTAACAAATCATTAAAATGTCTACTTTTTTCAAAAAAGTTACTGGCCAACCTTTTTGATTGTTAACGAAACAATTATACTATTCCATTTAAAGGATGGTTTGGATCGGCAATATCTAACAACGGATTCCATACATTTGGTGATAGGTTACTTTATATTTGCAAATATTTTCATAGCTATCTTTAGCAATTCGAAAACTTGGAATAAAAGTTGGGATAAAAAGAAAAACGGCAGTAAGAAAAAATATATCCTGAAAAAGTAATCTGAGATTGTAGGGAGTGTTTTTTTATAGAATATAATTTCCAGAAATTTTTGAAAAAAATTAATACCTTGACTGCTATTAAGGTCTTCTTTATAATAATAATATATGAGAGCGAAATTATGCAGATACTCTCTATAAAAATTAAAGGGAAATGCAATATGGATAATAAGATATATTTGAAGGATATTTTCAGATTTAATGAGCTATTATCGCAATTAGAGTACAAAGGTTGTCGTATTAAGTTGAGATTTAATAAGAATTGGGATGATTACAGTTTTGTTGAAGATTATATCAGTGGATCTGAAGATTTTTTGCCTTGGATTTTAAGTAATGGTTCAGATAAAAAAAGTCGAAATCGTAGAAATGAAATTCAGTTTCAATTTATAGAAGTAGAATACCATAAATGGCTTTTTGTTGGTGCCTATCTTATAAAAGAAAAGAATAGTCAGATAAAGAAAGTGGCCTATGGGAACCATCATGTCAAGTTTGCTTTAGCTGAACGATTAATAGAGTATGATAAGTTTATAGAAAAAGTTTTGGTCAATTATACCAACACAGGCCAATCATGGTTTTATGTCAATCCTAAAATAATTGAATCAGTTGTAGTAGAATCTGTAAGCAGTATCTCCTATTTTAATCAAACCTCTCAATTTCCAGGTTATGAAAATATCTCATTTTCTTATCAAGAATTAAAGAAAAATTGGACAAATAGTTCTTGGAGACAATATCTTTCAGCTGTTTATGGTGTCTATGTTATTACTGATGCTAAGACAGGAAAGCTCTATGTTGGCTCTGCTTATGGAGATAATGGAGTTTATGGAAGATGGTCTACATACTTAAGTGAAGGATATGATAAATCCGAAATGGAAGAGAATCGTTATCCAAATAAAAGATTGTATGAAATAGTCGAAAAATATGGAATAAGTTATATTAAAAAGTATTTCCAATATAGTTTATTAGAGATTTTTCCAAAGAATGAAGTTGGAAAACAAAAAGCACTCCAACGTGAACGATATTGGAAGAAAGTATTAAAATCTAAAGAACATGGTTATAATGCAAATTAGGAGGGTCTATGAATAATTGGAATGATTGGGAAAAAGCTCGTCGAGAAGAAGAATTGAATCAAGAGCTAAAAAGACAGAATAACTTGTTGGAACAGCAGAGATGGGAACAGAAAGTTTCTAACCAAAAGCAACAGGAAGCACTAGATGAACAAAATCGTCTTGCTCGAGAACAACAAGAAACATTAAAAGAGTTAGAACGACAGAGGCAATGGGAAGAGGAATCTAGACATCAGAGAGAATTAGAACTACGTATAGAGCAACAGTATAAAGATAATATATTTGGTTTAAAAAAAATGTGGGCTAAAGCTGAATCAGAAGACGAGAGAGGTAGAATTCAGATACTTCTAGCAGAAGCAGAAGCTGAGTATGATGAGTATACACTTGAGAAAGAAAGAGAAAAAGAAAGAGAACGTTTGGCTGCGGAGCAATTTCGGTTAAAACAACAGGCAGAAAGAGAACAGAATGAATTATTAGAGCGTCGTAGACAAAAAATAAGTAGAATAAAGTGGTTTTTCGGAATAGCTATAAGCTTACTTTTATTAGCGATAATTGGAACTTTTCTCATAGGTATGACCAAGTCTAAATCATCTTATACTCATAACAGTAATAATCATTCAACTCAACCAACTACTTCAGAAACCTCGACTAGTTCAACAACCAAAAGTTCACCTAGTACTAGTAAATCTCAAGATAAACAAACTTCAACAACGTCTCCCACTACTAGACCACAGGCTACAAGAGTATATATTGGAAACTTTATTGGCCGAAAATCAATAGATGTGGTTGCTGAGCTCAAGGAGAAAAAAGTTCCTGAAAATCTCATTAAGATTGTAGAAGAAGAATCAAGTGAAACAGAGGCAGGTCTTGTTATGAAACAAAGTCTGCCAGAAGGAACCACTTATGATCTTAGTAAGGCGACGGAAATTACTTTGACCGTTGCCAAGAAGGTAACAAGCGTTCCTATGCCAAGTTATATTGGATCAAGCCTTGAATTTACCAAGAATAACTTGATTCATATAGTAGGTGTAAAAGAGGCTAATATTGAAGTGGTAGAAGTCTCCACAGCTCCAGAAGGAACTGCTGAAGAGACTGTAGTTAGCCAAAGTCCAAAACCAGGTGAAGGTGTAGATTTGAACAATACACGAATTAAAATTTCAATATATAAGCCCAAAACTACTCAAACATCACAAGGCCGCTCTAGGTAAATTAAGAGATTTAAAGCTAAATTTATGATTCATGGCATTTACCTTGACCCCAAGATAAAAAAACAGTATAATAGGAATGTTGAGAATTGATTTTCTCTCCATCTTAGTTCAGAGAATTGGCGGTGCTGCGAGCCATCTAAGATAGAAAATCATGCTACTCGATTGTAACAATTGCATAAGAATCAAAGAATGACAAGTTCATTGAATGAAGGTGGTACCGCGGTTTTTCGCCCTTCGTGATATGGATTTGTCTTTTATTTTTGGAGGTGCTTATGAAAACATTTCTTGTCAAACAAAAGTTTCGTCTAGGTGGCGAACGATTTGATATCAAAGATGAAATGGGCAATGTTGCCTATCAGGTTGAGGGTTCATTTTTAAAGATTCCAAAGACCTTTACCATCTATGATGCAGTTGGTGAACAGGTCAGTGGAATTAGTAAAGAAATTCTTACCTTCATGCCACGTTTTGAGATTCAATTAAGTAATGGAGATAGTTTCTATATTCGGAAGAAGCTGACTTTCTTTAGAGATAAGTATGAATTTGATAATCTCGGTCTTCGTATCGAAGGCAATATATGGGATTTGAATTTTAGACTCCTAGATGATCGTGATCAAGTGATTGCTGAGATTACCAAGGAACTTTTTCATTTAACCTCTACCTATACTGTAACAGTCTACGACGAATCTTATGCAGACCTAGTCATTTCCCTCTGTGTCGCTATCGACTATGTGGAAATGCTAGAAAGCCAATCTAATTAGTAAAAAGGAGACATTATGAAACAATTATCTAGTGCACAAGTCCGCCAAATGTGGCTTGATTTCTGGGCTACAAAAGGCCACTCAGTAGAACCATCTGTTAGCTTGGTTCCAGTAAACGACCCAACACTTTTGTGGATCAACTCAGGGGTTGCCACTCTTAAGAAATACTTTGATGGAACCATCATTCCTGAAAACCCACGTATTACCAATGCTCAAAAGGCTATCCGTACCAATGATATTGAAAACGTAGGGAAGACTGCTCGTCACCATACTATGTTTGAAATGTTGGGGAACTTCTCAATCGGGGATTACTTCCGTGACGAAGCCATTACGTGGGCTTATGAGCTTTTGACAAGTCCTGAATGGTTTGACTTCCCTAAAGACAAACTTTACATGACTTACTATCCAGATGACACAGATTCATACAACCGCTGGATCGAAGTGGGAGTAGATCCAAGTCATTTGATCCCAATCGAAGACAACTTCTGGGAAATCGGTGCGGGGCCTTCTGGACCAGATACAGAAATCTTCTTTGACCGTGGTGAAGCCTTTGACCCAGAAAATATCGGTCTTCGTCTGCTTGCAGAAGATATCGAAAACGACCGTTACATCGAAATCTGGAACATTGTATTGTCACAATTTAATGCTGATCCAGCTGTACCTCGTAGTGAGTACAAGGAGTTGCCTCACAAGAACATTGATACGGGTGCTGGTTTAGAGCGTTTGGTGGCGGTTATCCAAGGGGCTAAGACAAACTTTGAAACAGACCTCTTCATGCCAATTATCCGTGAAGTTGAGAAATTGTCTGGTAAGGTTTACGACCAAGATGGCGACAACATGAGCTTCAAGGTCATTGCAGACCACATCCGTTCTCTTTCATTCGCTATTGGGGACGGTGCTCTTCCTGGAAATGAAGGTCGTGGTTATGTCCTTCGTCGTCTTCTCCGTCGTGCCTCTATGCATGGTCAAAAATTGGGCATCAACGAGCCTTTCCTTTATAAACTCGTTCCAACTGTTGGAAAAATCATGGAAAGCTACTACCCAGAAGTGCTTGAAAAACGTGACTTTATCGAAAAAATCGTCAAGAGCGAAGAAGAGTCATTTGCTCGTACCCTTCACTCAGGTCAACACTTTGCAGAAACAATCGTAGCAGACTTGAAAGAAAAAGGTCAAACGGTTATCGCTGGTCAAGACGTCTTCAAATTGTACGATACATACGGATTCCCAGTAGAATTGACAGAAGAAATCGCTGAAGAAGCTGGTATGACGGTTGACCGTGAAGGTTTTGAAGCAGCCATGAAGGAACAACAAGAACGTGCGCGTGCATCTGCTGTTAAAGGCGGATCTATGGGTATGCAAAATGAAACCCTTCAAAACATCACTGTTGAGAGTGTCTTCAACTACAATGCTAGTCAATTGCCTTCTAAGTTGGTGGCTATCGTAGCGGACAACGCGGAAGTAGAAGCTGTATCTGAAGGAACAGCGTCACTGATCTTTGCAGAAACACCATTCTACGCTGAAATGGGTGGACAAGTTGCGGACCACGGTCAAATCATGGATGCTGCAGGAAATGTCGTAGCGACTGTAACAGACGTTCAAAAAGCACCAAACGGACAAGCATTGCACACCGTTGAAGTTCTTGCTCCTCTTGCTTTGAACCAAGAATACATCTTGGCAATTGATACGAATCGTCGTCTTCGTGTCATGAAGAACCACACAGCCACTCACTTGCTCCATGCAGCCCTTCACAATATCCTTGGTCACCACGCCACTCAGGCGGGATCTCTGAATGAGGTAGAATTCCTTCGCTTTGACTTCACTCACTTCCAAGCGGTAACGCCTGAAGAATTGCGCGCTATTGAACAACAAGTCAATGAGAAGATTTGGGAAGCCATTGCAGTGGAAACTGTTGAGACTGATATTGATACAGCTAAAGAAATGGGAGCTATGGCCCTCTTTGGTGAGAAATATGGTAAGGAAGTCCGTGTTGTCACTATCGGGAACTACTCAGTGGAACTCTGTGGTGGTACCCACGTAGGTAACACTTCTGAAATTGGCCTCTTCAAGATTGTCAAAGAAGAAGGGATTGGATCAGGAACTCGTCGTATCTTGGCTGTGACCGGTAAGGAAGCCTTTGAAGCTTATCGTGAACAAGAAGACGCTCTGAAATCAGTCGCAGCAACCTTGAAAGCACCTCAACTCAAGGAAGTACCTCACAAGGTGGAAGGTCTTCAAGAACAACTTCGTCAATTGCAAAAAGAAAATGCAGAATTGAAGGAAAAAGCAGCAGCAGCGGCAGCAGGCGATGTCTTCAAGAAAGTTCAAGAAGCAAACGGCCACCGTTACATTGCCAGCCAAGTATCTGTATCAGATGCAGGTGCCCTTCGTACCTTTGCGGATAACTGGAAACAAAAAGACTACTCTGATGTGCTTGTTCTTGTCGCAGCCATCGGTGATAAAGTGAATGTCCTTGTAGCCAGCAAGACAAAAGATGTGCATGCAGGTAATGTGATCAAAGAATTGGCTCCAATCGTTGATGGACGTGGTGGTGGTAAACCAGACATGGCCATGGCAGGAGGAAGCAACCAAGCGAAAATCCAAGAATTATTGGATGTAGTAGCAGGTAAATTGTAATCAAAAAATACCTATCCATTTGGATAGGTATTTTTCTATATTAAGCTCATTTTAATTCACAATTTGCTTGATATAACCTTTAATAATTTGAGTTGCCTTTTTAATAGCGAGATTATATAATATAAATATAATTTTAAGTAAGAAAATAAGATTTGACTGATTATAATTTTTGAAAACTATAAAAAGGAGAAACCATGGCTTTAAAAATGTTTGATGTTATTCGATACGAAGGAGAAGATACTAGAAATATACTTGCTTGGAGACATCCTAAAACGGATATTAAATCTGGTTCAACATTTATTGTTAACCCTAGCCAATGTGCAATATTATTTTCAAATGGGAGAGAATTAGCTAGATTTAATGCAGGAAAGCATAAGATTGAAATCTCTGATACACAGTTATTGGATGAATTTAAATCCTTTGTCAGCGGTGGTGTTTTACAGAATTCATCAAATCTATGGTTCGTAAATTTGTATGATTTACAACCCATTGGTTGGGGAACTCCTTCAGCTATTTTAGTACGAGATCCAGAGACTGATATTCCTGTCGAATTGAAATTACATGGAAATTTTGTTCCTCGAATTGTAAACTTGGGAGCTTTTATATTGGAATTTATGCCAAGTCAGCCTGATCTTATTACAGTAGATATTTTTCAAAAACGTTTTAGGCAAGCTACCATTGGACTAATTAGTTCAGCTATTTCAAAAGTTGTCTATAGTAATCAGATTGCTGTTATTGATATTGAAATGCACAGCAATGAAATTGGGCTAGAACTATCTAAGATTTTAGAGGATCACTTTGATAAGTATGGTATTCGTATTGAAGAATTTAATATTGAGTCTCTAAAAGTTAATCAAGAATGTCAGGGATATAAAGATATTTTCAAATTCCATAAACAAATTGTAGATGCTAAAATTAAGACCGCAAGTCGAGATATTGAAGGATATACCTATCAGGAGGAGCGAAAATTTGATATTCTAGAAGAAGCAGCGAAAAACGAAAATTCTAATGGAAAACTAATGGGAGTAGGTATGGAAGTCGCTATGGGGCTTGGAATAGGAGCTAAACTTAACAACCTTGTAGGAAATATCGAAGGAGTTAATCAAGCTAATGGTAGTTACGAGCAGAATCAATCCGATTCAAGTGAAGAGGTTGTTTTAGCTAAGTTCTGTAGTCAATGTGGGACTGAATTTTCTGAAGAAGCTAAGTTTTGTTCTAATTGTGGTCAACCTAGATAGAGTTTAAATTTTAAAATAAAATGTGGTATGAAATATACATATGTCTTAAAAATCTTTATAATATTTTGATTCCATCATGTTTCTAATCCCAATCATTAGCTTATTTTGGGAGTTCTGTTTGTTTCAGAGTTCCCATTTTTTATACTGATACATATGTATTCTTTGTTTGAACATTAAATTTATGGAATTGTATCAATGTAGAAGGAAAATTATAAAAACTAGACAGTTAAACAGTTAGGAAATTTATTATAGGAGGATATTGAGAATGTATCAAGTATTTCGTTTCTTAAGTTTAATATTTATGGGTTTGACAAGTGGAATCTTTTTTATTTCTTTATGGGCTGTTACTTTATTTCTCGAACATGGTGAACCAATTTCTTCAATACTAATTCCTGTTACATTCTCATTATCAGGTTTCTTTCTATCTGCATTTACATATTATAGTTTTGGTGTTTTAGAAAATATAAAAATTAAAGTCAAAGCCTTGGATGCGATATATGGTGGGAAAGCACTATATAGTGATTATCTAGCAACTAAAGGAGAAAATCAGTGAAGAATTATTTTAAAAATAATTGGAAAGGTATCCCTCGTTGGTTTTTTTCCAATATCTTCATACTAGGATTTTTAATACTATCACTAGCTATCTTTGCTCTCGAAGATGAACCAACTAATGTTATTTTAAAAAATCTTGATTTTATACTCTTGGGGAAGGCTATCGGGATTCCTATTATTATAAGTTTAGTGTTTTTAGCATTCCAAAATTTTTCTTATGTCGTTATTGCCTTAATTATTTTATTTTTATTCCGAGAAACAATTAAAGATTCCTGCTCCTTGAAAAAGTTGAAACAGAAGCATCTACTTCAAATGCTTGTTTTAATTAGTTTTTCTTCACTTTTTGAACTAGAAAAATCCAGGGAATGGACTATTCGATTTTTATTTCTTTTAATCCCTTGGTATATGCTTAATTTGATTGTGATTTTGATCCTAACTTACCGAGAATCAAAGAGAGAAGAGGAAGTTAAGAAACAAAGACAGATTCAAGCACTATTCTCCTTATTTGAGAAGCATAAGATTCATAAAAATACCTATCCTGTTATTTGTCCTTCATGTAGTGGGGGGAATTTGCTTGACTTAGGTCAGGGTAAATCATGTGATTATTGTGGTGCATGGTTATCTAGAAAGGAAGTATAAATGAGACGCTATCGTTTAATGATATCAAAATTTGTTTATCCGCTAGTATCTTTCATTTGTATTGTTTCGGGATTGAAATTTTATCAGTCCATAGATAAGGAAATAAGATGGTTATTAGGAAAGAAAGAAGGATTGCTTCACGATTTCTACTTTATGTGGCTTTTGATAGTTACAATTTTATTCATATTATTTTTCTTATTTATTGTCATATCATTTATTTTATTTTTAATACAACCAAGGATGAAACAATATAATAAAAGTTTGATGACAGTTCTTGAATTTGAAGAACTTGAAGAAGATGTTATAGAAACAAAGGGAAAAGTATTACAAGATCAATTATCTTATAGATTATCAGCAAAACGGGCCTACTGTCCTAATTGTCATACATCAACAGATGGAGTAATTGGAACTAACTTAACTTGTGAAAACTGTGGTGAAACATTTATCGTTTCTTAATAAGAGTTTGATATATTTTATTTGAACTGATTTTTATATGATAAAAAGCAACAACTTAATAAGTTGTTGCTTTTTTGAGAATGATCTTTATTTTTAAACAATCCCTTGAGCAATCATAGCGTTTGCTACATTTTCAAAGGCTGCAATGTTTGCACCTGCAAGGTAGTCAGTACCAAGACCGTAAGTTTCTGCAGTTGTTTTAGCTGTGTTGAAGATGTTAGTCATGATATCTTTCAAACGACCGTCAACTTCTTCACGTGTCCATGAAAGGCGAAGGCTGTTTTGGCTCATTTCGAGAGCAGATACAGCTACACCACCAGCATTGGCAGCTTTGGCAGGTCCGTAAAGGATTCCATTTTCCTTGTAGACTTTGATAGCTTCAAGGTCGCTAGGCATGTTAGCTCCTTCAGATACACAGATAACTCCTTGAGAAACTAAGCGTTTAGCAGCTTCACCGTTGATTTCATTTTGAGTCGCACATGGAAGAGCGATATCGTAGTTACCAGTGTAAGTCCATACAGAACCTTCGTGGTATGTAGCAGTTGGTTTTTCTGCAGCATACTCTGTCAAACGAGCACGGCGTTTTTCTTTAACGTCTGTAAGAAGGTCGAAGTCGATACCATTTTCATCGATAACATAACCGTTTGAGTCAGAGACTGAGATAACAGTTGCACCAAGTTCAGTTGCTTTTTGAAGAGCGTATTGAGCTACGTTACCAGAACCTGAAATAACAACTTTCTTACCTGCAAAGCTGTTGCCGTTTGCTTTAAGCATTTCTTCAGTGTAGTAAACCAATCCATAACCAGTTGCTTCTGGACGAATCAAGCTACCACCAAATCCAAGAGGTTTACCAGTCAAGACACCAGCATCAAATTGGTTGAGACGTTTGTATTGTCCGTAAAGGTAACCAATCTCACGTCCACCTACACCGATATCACCAGCAGGTACGTCAAGAGATGGTCCGATGTATTTTTGCAATTCAGTCATGAAGCTTTGGCAGAAGCGCATCACTTCAGCATCAGTTTTGCCTTTAGGATCAAAGTCTGATCCACCTTTACCTCCACCGATAGGAAGTCCAGTCAAAACGTTTTTAAAGATTTGTTCGAATCCAAGGAATTTCAAGATTCCTTGGTTAACAGTTGGGTGGAAACGAAGTCCGCCTTTATATGGTCCAACAGCTGAGTTGAATTGAACACGGTAACCACGGTTAACTTGAACTTTTCCATCACGGTCAACCCAAGGAACACGGAAAGAAATTACGCGCTCTGGCTCAGTGATACGTGCCAAGATATTTTCTTCAATATACTCAGGGTGTTTTTCAAAGACAGGCTCCAAAGTGCTGAAGAATTCTTCAACCGCCTGGAGAAATTCAGCCTCATGCCCGTTACGAGCTTTTACAGTTTCAAACACGCTTTGGATATATTCTTTAGCAGATGTCATATCGTTCTCCTTTTTGTTGTCATATTTTATTACATGAGACATTATAGCAGAAAAATTTTTCACTGTAAAGGAAAAAACACAAATTTTCTAAAAATTCTTTCAATTTAGCAACAGCTCTATTTTTCAACAAAAAAAGCCAACATTTTTATGAGGTTAGTTTTATTAAAAGAGTCCTATCAAAGTATGGTATAATAATGGAGATATAAAGGAATCTGGAGGAATGGAATCATGGTATCAACTAAAACACAAATTGCTGGTTTTGAATTTGATAATTGCTTGATGAATGCGGCAGGAGTTGCTTGTATGACCATTGAGGAATTGGAAGGTGTTAAAAACTCAGTAGCAGGAACCTTTGTCACTAAAACAGCAACCTTGGAATTTCGTCAGGGAAATCCTGAACCACGTTATCAAGATGTTCCACTAGGTTCTATTAACTCGATGGGACTCCCAAATAATGGTTTAGACTATTACTTAAACTATCTATTGGAATTACAAGAAAAAGAACCAAACCGTACCTTCTTTTTATCATTAGTTGGAATGTCTCCAGAGGAGACTCACACTATTTTGAAAAAGGTGCAAGAGAGTGATTTTCGTGGTCTAACTGAACTCAATCTCTCATGTCCAAATGTTCCTGGTAAACCACAGATTGCCTATGACTTTGAAACTACAGATCGTATCTTATCAGAAGTCTTTGAGTATTTTACAAAACCTCTAGGAATTAAGCTTCCACCTTATTTTGATATTGTACATTTTGATCAAGCAGCAGCTATTTTTAACAAATATCCACTTAAGTTTGTCAATTGTGTCAACTCTATCGGAAATGGTCTTTATATTCAAGATGAGTCAGTCGTGATTCGTCCAAAGAACGGCTTTGGTGGAATCGGTGGAGAATACATCAAACCTACTGCCCTTGCAAATGTCCATGCTTTCTATCAACGCTTAAATCCAGAAATCCAAATCATTGGAACTGGTGGGGTGCTTACAGGACGTGATGCTTTTGAACATATTTTATGTGGTGCTAGCATGGTGCAGGTAGGAACTACTCTTCATAAAGAAGGTGTAGGTGCTTTTGAACGTATTACTAAGGAACTCAAAGAAATTATGGCGGAAAAAGGTTATGAAAGTCTGGATGATTTCCGTGGTAAATTGAATTATATTGATTAAATAAAAGAGAAACTAAAAAGAAAGGAGAAATGATGCTAGCAATAGAAGAAAGCCAAAAGCTATCTTTATCAAATTTACCTAGTTTGACCTTGTTTACAGGCGCTGATCAAGGACAGTATGAAGTCATGAAAACTCAGGTGCTAAAGCAAATCGGCTACGATTCTGCTGATTTGAACTTTGCTTATTTTGATATGAAAGAAGTAGACTACAAAAGCTTGGAACTAGAGCTGGTCAGTCTTCCTTTCTTTGCGGATGAAAAAATTGTTATTTTAGATCATTTTCTCGATATAACGACAGCTAAAAAACGCTATCTATCTGATGATGAACTTAAATCTTTTGAAGACTATCTGGAAAATCCTTTACCTTCTAGTAAACTAGTCATTTTTGCTGAAGGGAAGTTGGATAGTAAGAGACGTTTGGTCAAATTGCTCAAGCGCGATGCGAAGGTTTTTGAAGCCATCGAGCCAAAAGAGCAAGAAATACGAGCTTATTTTCAAAAGTGGGCTCAAGAATTAGGACTGACTTTTGCTGGAAAGTCCTTTGAACAGTTGCTTATCAAGTCTGGTTTTCAGTTCAGTGAAATTCAGAAAAATCTACTCTTCTTACAGGCCTACAAGGATAATGGTGATATTACAGAAGAAGACATTGTTGAAGCCATACCAAAGACTTTGCAGGATAATATCTTTGATTTAACCCAATTGATTTTGGGGAAGAAAATTGATCAGGCACGTGATTTAGTCAAAGATTTGACCTTGCAGGGAGAAGATGAGATTAAACTGATTGCCATAATGCTGGGGCAGTTCAGACTCTACACACAGGTTAAAATTTTGCAAGAGTCTGGTCAGACAGAATCTCAGATGGTCAGCAGTTTAGGTCACTATCTTGGTCGCAATCCTAATCCTTACCAAATCAAATTTGCCCTTCGTGACACACGAGGATTATCCTTGAAATTCTTACAGGATTCCATTCGTTATCTCATCCAGGCGGATTACCAAATTAAGACAGGAGTTTACGAGAAAAGCTACCTATTTGAGAAGGCTTTATTGCAGATTGCTAGCCAGTCGAATTGAGCAAATAACTTGAAAAAATAGGTTGTTTGCGTTATCATTTTTATATAAAAAGAAAAAGAGGTATTACAGATGGCTATTATCTTACCAGATCTTCCATACGCTTACGATGCATTGGAACCATACATTGATGCTGAAACAATGCACTTGCACCATGACAAACACCACCAAACATACGTAAACAACGCAAATGCAGCTCTTGAAAAACACCCTGAAATTGGGGAAGACCTTGAAGCTTTGCTTGCTGACGTAGAGTCTATCCCAGCTGATATCCGCCAAGCACTTATCAACAACGGTGGTGGACACTTGAACCACGCTCTTTTCTGGGAATTGATGACTCCTGAAAAAACAGCTCCATCAGCTGAACTTGCAGCAGCAATCGATGCAACATTTGGTTCATTTGAAGAATTCCAAGCAGCCTTCACTGCAGCAGCAACTACTCGTTTCGGTTCAGGATGGGCTTGGTTGGTAGTCAACAAAGAAGGTAAGCTTGAAGTGACTTCAACTGCAAACCAAGACACACCAATCTCAGAAGGTAAGAAACCAATCTTGGGCTTGGACGTTTGGGAACATGCTTACTACGTAAAATACCGCAACGTTCGTCCTGACTACATCAAAGCTTTCTTCTCAGTAATCAACTGGAATAAAGTAGACGAGCTTTACGCAGCAGCTAAATAATATTGAACATAACACCTTTTGGTTAGAAATTTATCTAATATGAAAGGTGTTTTTTGTTTGCTTGGATTAGAAGTGACTGTCTCATGATTTTCCTTTGTTGGATAGGCTTGATTTATGGTATAATGATAAGATAGAAATCGAAGGAGAAATCATGAATATTCAACAATTACGCTACGTTGTGGCTATTGCTAATAGTGGCACTTTTCGTGAAGCAGCTGAGAAGATGTACGTTAGCCAACCCAGTCTATCTATTTCTGTAAGAGACCTGGAAAAAGAGCTCGGCTTCAAGATTTTTCGTAGAACTAGTTCTGGAACTTTCCTTACTCGTCGCGGTATGGAATTTTATGAAAAGGCACAAGAGTTAGTTAAAGGATTTGATGTTTTCCAGAACCAGTATGCCAATCCTGAAGAGGAAAAGGATGAGTTTTCAATAGCCAGCCAGCACTATGATTTCTTGCCACCAACCATTACAGCTTTTTCGCAACAATACCCTGAATATAAGAATTTCCGTATTTTTGAATCTACAACTGTTCAGATTTTGGATGAAGTAGCCCAAGGACATAGTGAGATTGGGATTATTTACCTCAATAATCAAAACCAAAAGGGAATCATGCAACGGGTTGAAAAGTTAGGTCTTGAAGTAATTGAGTTGATTCCTTTCCAAACGCATATCTATCTACGTGAAGGACATCCCTTAGCCAAGAAAAAAGAGTTGGTTATGGAGGATTTGGCAGATTTACCAACAGTTCGATTCACACAAGAGAAGGATGAATATCTCTATTACTCAGAAAACTTTGTGGATACAAGTGCCAGCTCTCAGATGTTTAACGTAACAGACCGAGCTACTTTAAATGGAATTCTTGAAAGAACAAATGCTTATGCGACTGGTTCGGGATTCTTAGATAGCGATAGTGTGAATGGAATCACCGTTATTCCACTAAATGATAATCTCAATAATCGCATGGTTTATGTGAAACGTGAAGAAGTAGACTTGAGCCAAGCGGGAACCTTATTTGTAGAAGCTATGCAAGAGTATTTTGATCAGAAGAGGAAAGCATGAAAAAAAGAGGACTAGTAGTATGGATTATAGGATCCTTAATCCTATTCGACCAATTGGTAAAGTCTTATGTTGTTAAGACTATTGCTCTTGGTGAAATCAAGTCATGGATCCCAAATCTAGTTAGTTTAACCTATCTGCAAAATAGAGGAGCTGCCTTTTCGATGCTCCAAGATCAACAGTGGTTTTTTGCAGTGATTACCCTGGTAGTCATGGTTGGAGCCATCTGGTATCTTCATAAGCATATAGAGGATTCCTTCTGGACAGTCTTTGGATTGGTCTTGATTATTGCAGGTGGCCTTGGGAACTTTATCGATCGCATCAGTCAAGGATTTGTCGTGGATATGTTCCACTTAGACTTTATCAATTTCGCGATTTTCAATGTAGCCGATAGTTATCTGACTGTAGGAGTAGTTGTGTTATTGTTTGCAATGCTAAAAGAGGAAATGAATGGAAATTAAAATTGAAACAGGCGGTATACGTTTAGATAAGGCTTTGTCTGATTTGACAGAACTGTCCCGTAGTCTCGCCAATGAACAAATCAAGTCTGGTCAGGTATTGGTCAATGGACAGGTAAAAAAAGCTAAGTACTCGGTTCAAGAAGGGGATGTTATCACTTATCAAGTTCCAGAACCAGAAGTTTTAGAGTATGTGGCTGAAGATATTCCCTTAGAGATCATTTATCAAGATGAGGATGTAGCAGTGGTTAACAAGCCTCAAGGGATGGTTGTTCATCCAAGTGCTGGTCATACCAGTGGTACCTTGGTTAATGCCCTCATGTACCATATCAAGGACCTATCAGGCATCAATGGTGTATTGCGTCCAGGGATTGTCCATCGTATTGATAAGGATACTTCAGGTCTCTTGATGATTGCTAAAAATGATGAAGCGCATATGGCACTGGCTCAAGAATTGAAGGATAAGAAGTCTCTTCGAAAGTATTGGGCTATTGTTCACGGTAATCTTCCAAATGATCGTGGAGTCATTGAAGCGCCAATCGGACGTAGTGAAAAAGACCGCAAGAAACAAGCTGTGACTGCAAAAGGGAAACCAGCAGTGACACGTTTCCAAGTTTTGGAACGCTTTGGTGATTATACATTGCTGGAATTACAACTGGAAACAGGACGTACTCACCAAATTCGTGTCCATATGGCTTACATCGGTCATCCTGTTGCTGGAGATGAGGTTTACGGCCCTCGTAAAACCTTGAAAGGTAATGGGCAATTTCTACATGCCAAAACTCTAGGTTTTACCCATCCTAGAACTGGTGAAACTATGGAATTTACTTCCGATATCCCAGCTATCTTTAAAGATACTTTGAAAAAACTTCGAAATAACTAAACAAAAAAAGGACTCAACTGAGTCCTTTTTTATTTGCGTTTTTTCTTAGCTTTTTTCATTTTGTTGGCCATGCGTTTCATGGATTGCTTCATGGCAAATTCACCGATTTTACCTTTGAGGCCTCCACCGAGCATCTGGCTCATATCAGGCATACCAGCTCCTCCGAGAGCGGACATATCAGGCATGCCACCTTGTCCCATCATTCCTTCAAGGGCGGACATATCCATGCCTCCAGGCATATTCTTAGGAAGGTTGTTAGGGTTGATGCCCATTTGTTTCATCATTTTATTCATGTCACCAGACATGACACCTTGCATGAGTTGTTTGGCTTGATTAAAGTCTTTAATGAACTTATTGACTTCGATAAAAGTATTACCAGAACCAGCAGCGATACGACGACGGCGACTTGGAGTAAGCAAGTCTGGGTTTTCACGTTCTTCAGGAGTCATAGAAGAGACGATGGCACGTTTGCGAGCAATTTGTTTTTCATCCACCTTCATATTTTGAAGGGCAGGATTGTTGGCCATACCTGGAATCATCTTGAGCAAATCTTCCATTGGTCCCATATTTTGCACCTGATCCAACTGATCGATGAAATCGTTGAAATCAAAGGTGTTTTCTCGCATCTTTTCAGCCATTTCAATGGCTTTTTGCTCATCGTATTCTTGGGAAGCTTTCTCAATCAGAGTCAGCATATCTCCCATACCGAGAATACGGCTGGCCATACGATCTGGGTGGAAGGTTTCAATGTCAGTAATCTTTTCACCAGTACCAGTGAACTTGATTGGTTTACCAGTAATGTGACGAACAGAAAGGGCCGCACCACCACGAGTATCACCGTCAATCTTTGTAAGGATAACACCAGTAACTTCTAATTGATCGTTAAATTCACGTGCAACGTTGGCAGCTTCTTGACCAATCATGGCATCGATGACCAAGAGAATCTCATTTGGTTGTGCTAGAGCTTTAACATCACGGAGCTCATTCATGAGAAGTTCGTCGATTTGCAAACGACCAGCCGTATCGATCAAAACATAGTCGTTATGGTTGGCTTTAGCTTGCTCCAAACCTTGGCGAACGATCTCCACTGCAGGAACTTCAGTTCCAAGAGCAAAGACAGGAACATCAATTTGTTGTCCCAGTGTTTTGAGCTGGTCGATGGCCGCAGGACGATAGATGTCGGCTGCAATCATCAAAGGACGAGCATCCTCTTCCTTTTTAAGTTTGTTAGCAAGTTTTCCAGCGAAGGTTGTTTTACCAGCCCCTTGCAAACCGACCATCATGATAATAGTTGGGATTTTTGGAGACTTGATAATCTCAGCTGTATCAGAACCAAGAACTTCCGTCAACTCTTCATTAACAATCTTGATGATTTGTTGAGCTGGATTTAGGGTATCAATGACTTCATGCCCAATGGCACGTTCACGAACCTTCTTGATAAAGTCCTTGACAACAGGTAAAGCAACGTCGGCTTCTAAAAGTGCCAGACGAATTTCCTTGGTTGCTTCTTGGATATCGCTCTCGGTGATTTTTCCTTTTTTACGAAGGTTTTTAAAGACGTTCTGCAAACGTTCTGTTAAATTTTCAAATGCCATGTTTTTCTCCTATTTTTTCAATTCAGTGAAAATCGTCCGAAATGTTGCAAACACTCTAGTTCTTCGGGTGTGACTTCTTTCATGATTTCATTTGGATATCCCCAACAGCTAAAACCTATTTGCATAGCTTTGGAGATATCATTGGGCGAGATAATCTGTAGTCGACTAGGAAATGGTTCCTCAGCTGCTAATAGTTTGCAAGGTATTCCTTGATAAATAACTAGACTGTCCATGATTACTCCCGATTGTCAATACTTGTTAAAATTTCAATTTGCTCTTGGAGAAAAGCATCTTCTGGATAGCGCTCAATGATCTGATCAAAAATTTGACTGCGGACAATGTAGTCAGAGTACATATGAAGCTTCATCTCATAGTCTTCCAGTATCTTTTCTGTTCGTTTGATATTGTCATAAACAGCCTGGCGACTAACGCCGAACTCTTCAGCGATTTCAGCCAAACTATAGTCGTCAGCATAATAGAGCTCGATATAGTTCATCTGCTTATCAGTCAAAAGGGCTGCATAAAATTCAAACAGAGCATTCATTCGATTGGTTTTTTCAATTTCCATAAGATTTATTATACCAAAAAATAGGCTAGACTGCTAGTAATGGATTGATTTTAGAAGCAAGTGAGAAAAAGTCGTTTTAAGGGTTATTTTCTGACTATGAATTCTTTTTTTGGTATAATGGAGTGTATTATAATGTTTTAGAAAGAGGTTCTTATGAAAGAATTAGAAACCGTGTTAGAGCAACGTTTTGAGCTTGTTTTTTCAGATAAACAATTACTTGAAACAGCTTTTACTCACACTAGTTATGCAAACGAGCACCGCCTCTTAAAAATTTCACACAATGAACGCTTGGAATTTTTAGGAGACGCTGTTCTGCAATTATTGATTTCAGAATACCTGTACAAGAAATATCCTAAAAAACCAGAAGGTGATTTATCTAAACTTCGTGCCATGATTGTTCGCGAGGAGAGTTTAGCTGGTTTTGCGCGTGATTGCCAGTTTGATCAGTTTATCAAGCTAGGCAAAGGAGAAGAAAAATCAGGTGGTCGCAATCGTGATACCATCTTGGGAGATGCCTTCGAAGCCTTTTTGGGTGCTCTTCTTTTAGACAAGGATCTAGCTAGAGTGAAGGATTTTATCTATCAAGTCATGATACCAAAAGTAGAAGCCGGCGATTTTGAAATGATTAAAGACTACAAGACTCACTTGCAAGAATTACTCCAAGTCAATGGTGATGTCGATATTCGTTATCAAGTGATATCAGAGATTGGACCTGCCCATGATAAGATGTTCCAAGTGGAAGTCCTTGTTGAAGGGAAAAGTCTTGGAACTGGTCAAGGACGCTCAAAAAAATTAGCAGAGCAGGAAGCCGCAAAAAATGCAGTTGAGGAAGGGCTGGATTCATGTATTTAAAGGAAATTGAGATTCAGGGGTTTAAGTCCTTTGCTGACAAAACCAAGGTTGTTTTTGACCAGGGGGTTACAGCAGTTGTAGGACCTAATGGTTCTGGAAAATCAAACATCACGGAAAGTCTGCGTTGGGCACTAGGTGAATCTAGTGTGAAAAGCTTGCGTGGTGGGAAGATGCCTGATGTTATCTTTGCAGGAACAGAAAGTAGAAAACCTTTAAACTATGCTTCTGTGGTTGTTACCCTAGATAACCAGGACGGCTTTATCAAAGATGCAGGTCAGGAAATTAAGGTAGAGCGTCACATCTATCGTACAGGAGATAGCGAGTACAAGATTGACGGCAAAAAAGTTCGTCTTCGTGATATACATGATCTTTTCTTAGATACTGGTCTTGGGCGCGATTCCTTCTCTATTATTTCCCAAGGGAAGGTTGAAGAAATTTTTAATTCTAAACCTGAAGAACGTCGGGCTATTTTTGAAGAAGCTGCCGGAGTCTTGAAGTATAAGACTCGTCGCAAAGAGACGGAAAGCAAGCTCCAACAAACACAAGACAATCTAGACCGTTTGGAAGATATCATCTATGAGCTTGATAATCAAATCAAGCCCTTAGGAAAACAAGCAGCAACAGCTCGTAAATTTATAGAATTAGATAGTCAACGTAAAGCTATCTACTTGGACGTTTTGGTTGCACAAATTCAAGCAAGTAAAGCTGAATTGGATCTAACAGAAGAAGAATTAAACCAAGTTCAAGAACTTTTGACGAGCTACTATCAGAAACGTGAAGAGTTAGAAGAAGAAAATCAAACACTAAAAAAGAAACGTCATGATTTGCAAGCTGAAATGTCAAAAGACCAGTCCACACTGATGGATTTGACTGGTCTAATCAGTGAATTAGAGCGTAAGTTAGCCTTGTCAAAACTGGAAACAGAGCAAGTCGCTCTCAATCAACAAGAAGCTCAAGCACGATTGGCTAGTTTGGACGAAAAGAGAAATGCTCTCATTCAGGAGAAGGAAGAAAAAGAAGCAAATCTCAGTCAGTTAGAAGAAAATTTAGCGGTCAATACTAAGGAACTCAATCGTTTAGAAGCAGAATTATTAGCTTTTTCTGATGATCCAGATCAAATGATTGAGCAATTGCGTGAACGTTTCGTGGTATTCTTACAGGAAGAAGCGGATGTCTCTAACCAATTGACACGTATTGAAAATGACCTTGAAAATAGTCGCCAACAGACTCAAAAGCAAGAAGAACAATTAGAATCCTTGAAGGAACAATTGGCTTCTGCCAAGTCCAAGGCTAGTGAACAAGAGCTTGCCCTTAAATCAGCTAAAGAAGAAGTACAAAGCTTACTTGCTGAATACCAGACCAATGCCAAGCAAGAAGAAGAACAAAAGCAGGCTTATCAAAGTCAGCAAAATCAACTCTTTGACCGTTTGGATAGTCTGAAAAACAAACAGGCCAAGGCGCAAAGTTTGGAAAATATTCTTAAAAACCATAGCAATTTTTATGCAGGTGTCAAGAGTGTTCTCCAAGAAAAAAATCGCTTAGGTGGTATTATTGGAGCAGTTAGTGAACATTTAACCTTTGATGTTCGTTATCAGACAGCCCTTGAGATTGCTCTCGGTGCAAGTAGCCAACACATCATCGTTGAAGATGAACAGGCAGCGACTAAAGCTATCGATTTCCTTAAGCGAAATCGAGCCGGTCGTGCGACTTTCCTACCTTTGACAACCATTAAGGCTCGTAACATTTCAGGTCAAAACCAAGATGTGATTGCTTCAAGTCCAGGTTTTCTTGGTATGGCAGATGAACTGGTTACCTTTGATGCCAAGCTTGAAGCTATCTTTAAAAATCTGCTAGCTACCACAGCTATCTTTGATACAGTTGAGCATGCGCGTGATGCTGCTCGTAAGGTACGCTATCAAGTTCGTATGGTAACGCTAGACGGTACAGAACTACGAACAGGTGGTTCTTATGCTGGTGGTGCCAATCGTCAAAATAACAGCATTTTCATCAAGCCTGAATTGGAGCAGTTGCAAAAAGAGATTGCTAAAGAAGAAAAACTTCTTCGCCAAGAGGAAGAAAATCTGAAGTCAGTTCAAGAAGCCTTGAATGAACTTAGTCAAACTTTGGAGACCATTAAGTCCCAGGGAGAGCAAGCTCGTATCCGGGAACAAGGCTTGTACTTAGCTTATCAACAAACTAGCCAGCAGGTCGAAGAACTTGAGACACTCTTGAAACTTCAGGAGCAAGAATTAAACAACCTTAGAGGTGGAGATTGGCAAGTTGAAAAGGAAAAATGTCAAGAACGTCTCGCAATTATTGCAACTGAAAAGCAAAAGCTGGAATCTGAAATCGAAGAAATCAAGTCCAATAAAAATGCTATTCAGGAACGCTACCAAAACTTGCAGGAAAAAATTTCCCAAGAACGTCTGCTTAAAACAGAAATGCTTGGACAGAAGCGTTATGAAGTTGCCGATATTGAACGGATTAACAATGAACTTGAGAACCTCAATAACGAGCAAGAAGAGATTGAACGTCTTTTGCAAGAAAAAGTAGACAACCTTGAAAAAGTTGATACAGAACTTTTGGCCAAGCAGGAAGCAGAAGCCAAGAGTCAGAAGGGAGAAATTCAACAAGGATTGATTCGTAAGCAGTTTGAACTGGATGACATTGAAGGCCAATTGGATGATATTGCCAGTCATTTAGAACAAGCTCGTCAGCAAAATGAAGAATGGATTCGTAAGCAAACACGTGCGGAAGCGACTAAAGAGAAGATTACAGATCGTCTTCGTTATCTTCAAGGCCAGCTGACAGAGGAATATCAGATTAGCTATACGGAAGCTATAGAGCAAGCCAATCCGTTAGAAGATTTGGCAATCGCTGAACAAAAGGTTAAGGATTTGGAAAAATCCATTCGTTCACTTGGTCCGGTCAATTTGGATGCCATTGAACAGTTTGACGAAGTACACGAACGCTTGGAATTCTTGAATACTCAACGAGATGACATCCTTTCTGCTAAGAGTTTACTTCTTGAAACCATTACAGAGATGAACGATGAAGTGAAAGAACGCTTTAAGTCAACCTTCGAAGCTATTCGTGAGTCCTTTAAGGTGACTTTCAAGCAGATGTTTGGTGGTGGTCAAGCAGATCTAATTCTGACAGAGGGAGATCTATTGACAGCAGGTGTCGAAATCTCTGTTCAACCTCCAGGCAAGAAAATCCAATCACTCAACCTCATGAGTGGTGGGGAGAAAGCCTTGTCAGCTCTAGCTCTTCTTTTCTCAATCATCCGTGTTAAGACCATTCCATTTGTAATCCTGGATGAGGTTGAAGCCGCACTTGACGAGGCTAACGTTAAACGCTTTGGGGATTATCTTAACAGATTTGACAAGGATAGTCAGTTTATCGTCGTTACACACCGTAAAGGTACAATGGCAGCAGCAGACTCTATCTATGGGGTGACCATGCAAGAATCTGGTGTATCAAAGATTGTCTCTGTAAAACTAAAAGATTTAGAGAATATGGATGCTTAGTTTGTTTTCAATATGTAATTTCAAGCTAGAGCATGTAGAATGACCTTCAAGAAGTCGGAAAGGTTACAAAAATAAATTGAGGAGCTTATATGGATTTTGATCTATTCCTAATGATCTGTAATTATATTGGAACTATAGCCTTTGCTGCTTCAGGAGCTATCAAAGGATTTGGTAAACGTTTAGATATTTTTGGAATCAGTTTATTGGCAATTGTAACTGCAGTAGGCGGAGGAATCCTAAGAGATTCCATTATTAGTCGATTTCCTGCGTCGTTAGCAGATCCTAGACCGATTTATGTCTCTATTCTTGTAGCTGTTATTATGTATGCCTTTGTGACTTCAAAACAAGCCAACGCTAGTCAAGAAAAAAAATCCTATAAGTGGCTGAGAGAAGCCTATCTCATCTTTGATTCGATTGGGCTGATTATCTTTTCCTTGATTGGAGCGACAGCTTTGGCAGATAGTAAGTTGAATTTGATGTCTGCAGGGATTTTGGCTTGTTTAACAGGTGCTGGTGGAGGAATTATCCGAGACCTCTTGATCAATGAGGTCCCTAGTGTTTTAAAAGAAGACATCTATGCACTTCTATCTTTCGTGATTGGAGTCGTATACTACTGGCTAGCCTTTGTCCTTCATTTTCCAAGAATTACTGCCTTTATCATTCTCTCTATTGTTGGTTTTGTGATTCGACTTTGTATCATCAAATTCCGTCTCTCTTTGCCAAATATGGATAAGAGAACCTTGAACTGATGAATAAGCGAGACTTATTTTATATAGGCGTCTAATCTCGTATGGATTAGGCGCTATTTGCTTTTTCTATGGTATAATAGAAGATAGATTTACAACTGGAGAATATGAGTATTTATGATTAAACTAGTCGCAACGGATATGGACGGGACTTTTCTAGATGAAGCGGGCCAATTTGATATGGAGCGCTTAAAAGCTCTTCTCTCATCATACAAAGAGAGAGGTATCTATTTTGCTGTCGCATCGGGACGTGGTCTTTTGTCGCTTGAAAAGCATTTTGCGGATGTTAAAGAAGAGATTATTTTTATCGCCGAAAATGGTAGTCTGGTTCGTTTTCATGGACAAGACCTCTATGAAGCGACCATGCCTAGAGATTTTTACCTATCCACTTTTGAAAGATTAAAAACGTCACCTTATTTTGATGAGAAGAAGATGCTCTTGACTGGTAAGAAAGCTTGCTATGTCTTAGATTCGGTGGACGAAACCTATCTCATGTTTAGCCACCATTACAATGAGAATATCCAAAAGGTAGCCAAACTCGAAGATATTAAGGATGAGATTTTCAAATTCACAACCAACTTTACAGAAGAGACAGTAGAAGCTGGAGAAGCTTGGGTCAATGAACATGTTCCTGGCGTTAAGGCAATGACTACAGGTTTTGAGTCCATTGACATTGTTCTAGACCATGTTGACAAGGGAGTTGCTATTGTTGAATTAGCCAAAAAATTAAATCTGGAAATGGACCAAGTGATGGCCTTTGGTGACAATCTCAACGACCTTCACATGATGAAGCTAGTGGGTCATCCAGTCGCGCCTGAAAATGCTCGTCCAGAGATTTTGGAACTTGCCGAAACAGTTATCGGTCACCACAAAGACCAATCAGTTATCGCTTATATGGAGGAATTGTAATGGCAGATATTAAATTAATCGCATTGGACTTGGATGGAACTTTGCTGACGACAGACAAAAAATTGACAGAACGTACCAAGGCAACTTTGAAAGCTGCGCGTGAAAAAGGAGTTAAGGTAGTCCTAACAACTGGGCGTCCCCTAAAAGCTATGGATTTCTTCCTCAAAGAACTTGGAACAGATGGTCATGATGACGAATATACTATCACCTTTAATGGTGGATTAGTTCAGAAAAATACAGGTGAAATCCTTGATAAGACAGTATTTTCAATTGATGATGTGAGTCGTATTTACGAAGAAACTGAAAAACTAAATATTCCATTAGATGCTATTTCTGAAGGCATCGTTTATCAGATTCAATCAGACCAAGAAAGTTTATACGCTCAGTTTAACCCAGCTTTAACCTTTATTCCAACTGCTTTTGAAGATTTGTCTAGTCAGATTACTTACAATAAATGTGTCACTGCCTTTCCTCAAGAACCCTTGGATGCAGCTATTCAGAAGATTTCTCCTGAATTGTTTGACAAATATGAAATTTTTAAATCACGTGAACTCTTGCTAGAATGGTCACCAAAGAATGTTCATAAAGCGACAGGACTAGCTAAGTTAATTGAGCATTTAGGAATTGACCAAAGTCAAGTGATGGCTTGTGGAGATGAAGCTAATGATCTTTCGATGATTGAATGGGCAGGTCTTGGTGTAGCCATGCAAAATGCTGTGCCTGAGGTCAAAGCAGTTGCAAACGTGGTAACGCCTATGACCAATGACGAGGAAGCAGTCGCCTGGGCAATTGAAAAATATGTACTGAAGGAGAATTAAAGTATGGGATTATTTGACCGTTTATTTGGAAAAATAGAAGAACCAAAAATTGAAGATGTCGTCAAAGAAGCATTAGAAAACATTGATTTATCAGATGATAACGAGCAAAACGATGCATTGGAATCTGAAAATGCTGTAGTGACTGAACCAGAAGAGGTTACCTTACCAGAAGAACCTCAGGAAGAAACAAATGAAGACTCACCTGAAGTAGAGGTTGTAGAAGAAGCTATCATTGAACCTCTTGATGAAGTTGAAATTCCTCAAGAAGAAGCAATTCAAGTTGAAGAAACTAAAGAAAGAGTTCAAGAGGTAGCAGCGTTTGTTGCAGAAGTACCTGAGTCACCAGTCGAAGAAGTACCTTCAAGTGATAGCGACGAGGAAGAAGTTGTTCAACCTCAATCAAACGAAACAGAGCCGGAAATCACTGAGGAAGTGGAAGAAGATCTAGTAATCGAAGAAATTCCTCCAGTTCAAGAGACTGTACAGGAAAAATATGACCGTAGTCTCAAGAAAACTCGTACGGGATTTGGTGCTCGTTTGAATGCCTTCTTTGCTAATTTTCGCTCTGTTGATGAAGAATTCTTTGAAGAACTAGAAGAACTCTTAATCATGAGTGACGTTGGTGTGCAGGTAGCTTCAAATCTTACTGAAGAATTGCGTTATGAGGCTAAACTTGAAAATGCCAAGAAACCAGAAGCTCTTCGTCGTGTTATCATCGAAAAATTGGTGGAGCTTTACGAAAAAGATGGGCAATACAATGAAAGTATTAACTTCCAAGATGGTCTGACTGTCATGCTCTTTGTAGGTGTTAATGGTGTCGGAAAGACAACATCAATCGGTAAATTGGCACATCGCTACAAACAAGCTGGGAAGAAAGTTATGCTGGTTGCTGCGGATACCTTCCGTGCTGGTGCGGTAGCTCAGCTAGCAGAATGGGGTCGTCGTGTCGGTGTGCCTGTTGTAACGGGTCCAGAAAAAGCTGATCCAGCCAGTGTGGTCTTTGATGGAATGGAACGTGCAGTAGCAGAAGGTATTGATATTCTCATGATTGATACAGCTGGTCGTCTGCAAAACAAAGATAACTTGATGGCAGAGTTGGAAAAGATTGGTCGTATCATTAAACGTGTTGTACCAGAAGCACCACATGAAACTTTCCTAGCTCTGGATGCCTCAACAGGTCAAAATGCTCTTGTACAAGCAAAAGAGTTTTCAAAAATCACTCCATTGACAGGTATTGTATTGACCAAGATCGATGGAACTGCCCGAGGTGGTGTCGTTCTTGCTATCCGTGAAGAGCTGAATATCCCTGTTAAGTTGATTGGATTTGGTGAAAAAATCGATGATATCGGTGAGTTCAATTCTGAAAACTTTATGAAGGGGCTTTTAGAAGGTTTGCTATAAAAGAAAATCCTGCAAGAATTCTTGCAGGATTATTTTTGATTATTCTAGTCGACCATCCTCACGATAGGAGATATCTGGTTAGCGGCTTTGTCGTAGGCATAGTGGCGGTTGAACAGATCGTCTGAAAACAGTAACCGAGTGCGTACTACACACCCCCTATGTCAGGACTGAAGGTTTTACAGCTTGCTGGTTGTGTTCAATCATGATGTGGTTCCGGTAGGCGACACCACGCAGATGTTTGCCGTTGCGGTCGTAAACAATAGTGAGAAGTTGAATTGTTAAAGAAGGGGAAAGACCGTCTGAGAAGGCTTAGGATAGTGTTTTCAGACGGCATGGTGTTATTTTTGTTAGATTTGCTAAATAATAAATATTTTTAAAATTGGTTATTCAAAATTTTTTAAATTTCCTCTAGTTTTTCTTTCATCAAGTTTTCTAGCCAGTCTTCAAATTTTTCAAATTCAGTATCCTCTTCCCACTCTTCAGGAGGAATATCAGGAAAAAAAACACCAAAATTTTCATTTTCTTTTGTAAGAAGGAAACCAGCTTGATCGCCAGTTCTTGGAATGGAAATAGTAATTAAGATATTAGGGAATAAATTACAATCAGTTCCTTCAAAAACTTGTTGTGACCAATCATAAAGCTCTTTAGGAGCTAAAAAATCGAATCCAGGTAGTAACTCATCTTGAAACAAAGTACAAGATCCTACTGTTAGAAGAAATTCTCTATATATTCTAGGGAATGTGACTTTAAAATTTTTTTCAAAATCATTTATCTCATCTAAAGAAACATCATATCTTTTTTTAAAAATAAAATTTGATTTTCCATAATTAATTAAGTTTCCATTACTAGATTTGATTAAATCTTGTATATCTACAAGAATTTTTTTGAAATTATCCATAAATTAATATCCTTCATTCAATTTTTATATCTATTATCTAGGAACAATATAGTTAATTATTCCTGTTGAGGGTGCTATATGGCAAATGTGTTCGTAGGGCAGACCCAGTACCGTGTATAGTTCCAGTATGAGGGTGTTTCACAGGAGTTGGACTCCACCATGTATTTGAACCACCATTTTTAAGTGGAATTATATGATGAGGAGTGGCTCCTGCAGGCCATGTATGCCCTGTTCCAAGTTCCCACTTTCGTATTAAGCTTTTTTGTCTTCGAGAAAAGTTTCTACGCATCATGCGATTTTGTTGGACGCTTCTTTGTTTTGCACTAGGTAGTTTATCCTTAATCAAACATTTTTGTCTTTGACTAACAGGAATCAGTGACCACTTATCAACATCATCCATAATATCATCATACTGGAATAATTCTTCTAAGCTTCTTATTCCGTTTTCTCTTCAAACCTAATGGACCAAACCAAGCATTTGTATTAGAAGCAAAACTATACAAATTGCTCCCACCTAATAGTAAGATAGGATCCTGGTTCACAAACCGACCCGCTTCAGGCTCGTAGTATCTGAAGAAGTTGTAATGCAGCCCCGTCTCACGGTCGGCATACTGGTTCTGCAGGCGGAAGGGGTGGTATGCGCTATCCGTTACCTTGGTTTCCTCTTTCAGACGACCTTACTGGAACATTGGGTATCAACTCACCCTAGGACGACTATTTGAATTCCTGTTTAATCAAAATTAATTAATTAATATTAAATGTATAATTAAATTTATTGATCAAATGCGGTTGGATCAAAAACAGAGATATATTTTATATTCATTTTGAGAGCTTCTTCGAACGGAGGGTCATCTTCAGAAACTTCCAGTGCAATTCCTTCAATAATTTTTGAAAAAAAAGCTTCTTCACATTCATCGTAATAGAAACCTAAATTAGAATTTAAGATATCATTAATGGGCATTCCTATTTTAATAGTTCTGAATTTGCCTTGATATCCTTCTAATGCAGAAATTTTATAAATTTCTCCTGAAGTAATATCTACGTTAATTTCAATTGGAATATCAGTAAATATATATCTGCATGAATAAACATTAGTTTGAAAAAATTTTAATTTTCCATTTAACATATTTTTATTAATGATACTGGAGTAATTTTTTATATTGTCTTTTAATCTGATTCCCCCTAAACTCTTCGCGGGGATAATTTCATCATAAATATTCATTATTAACCTTTCGTATTATTCTGAAGGAAATCTTTGTGTTTCACCTTTACCAGAAGATATTTTCCAATAAGGTGCTCCCTGGGTGGTATTGAATGTAACGAATAGTAAATTTATTACCTCGTGAATTTAATTCTCTTAATGTAAATCTTTTATTGCCTCCACGAGTTTTACGCATTACGACTTGCTGTATAGTTTTTTCATTTGAGGATCAAATTTGTTGTGAACCATCAAAGTTTGTATCTAACCCATCTATATATTTCTCAAAATCAAGGTGATATAGTTTTTTTAAATTTCTAATCCAGATGACAAATTCAAAGAAAATATTGATGTTTTCATCCGTTATTTCAAATATCCCATTGTCTTGATGGGAGTCTTGGATAGCTGAAATAATTCTTTTAAATATTTCTTCATTTTTTATAATTTCCTCAATAGGTAACGTTTGTAATCTATCGATAAAAAATAATTCATCCTCAATACTTAAAATAGAGGGTAAGTTTTCCAATTTTTCATTTAGTTTGAAAATAGAATTCATATGATTTCCTCGTTAGTATGGCGAATTTTTTAAAGGCATGTGAGCTCCATTAGGCTCCGATTTAAATAGTCCCTGTCGTACTGCGCATCGCTCCAGTCGGTTTCGGACAGGCCGTTTTGTTCGTTCTCTTCCTTGCTCGGTACCCTCCATTGGTGTTAGGGGATAAGTCGGCCGTTTTCGTTATGGTCGAAGCAGGTAAGAATGGGAAAGGTCGTCTGAAAATCATTTCATACAACCATGTAAGTTAAAAGTTTATTGTAACTATTTTTTCATGATTATTTTCTTCCCAGTATTGTTTGTAGAAAGATAATGCATCATGTATTAAATGATATAACTCACTATTTCTATCCTTTAGTTTATTAATATTATTAAAATTCAAAATAATTTCTTTCTCTTGAATCCAACTTAAATCTCTCATGCATTCGTCTAAAGCATCTAGATTTGATCCAAAATAGCTCGGAAAATTAAGTTCTTGATTTAATATATTTAAAAAATTTTGTTTTGTTTTTAATTTTAATAAATTTATATCTATGATTTTTTTATTGGTATTCATAATGCAACCTCTCTATGCTTCCTGCTAAATAGGTTCAAATATTTGCAGAATTGGTACGATTTTTCCATTTTCCAAGGTAGTAGAATCCGTTATAAAGAAACATCGTGAAAAATTTTTGTCAAAAATATAAGAATACTCATAGAAACATAGAGAATCTAGATCTTCTAAATCACTTGAAATTTGTGTGCTTGGTGCTAAAAATACAGGAGTTGTTTGATCTTTATAATTATAGTGTCGAAGTATATATAGTTCATCTATAGGAAATAAATCACATATTTTAATTGGTGTGCATAGTTTGCCTTCTCCTAGATGAAAAGGCCTTTTAAATATAAAGTAGGTTTTATCTTTTAGATTTCCATTTACCATTATTTTCTTTTTTCTAATGTTGCCTTTAAAAAAAGTATATATTAAACGTCGTACAATTCTTTTAGATTGTTTTTCATCCAAAAGATTTTCATAACAAAATTCTTTCATAAATTAATCCTCCTTCCTTCTGAAGAGCTGTTATTGCATCTTTCCACCCTTGCGTTCCTGGGCGGAGAATCGGCAGGTCAGTTGAACGTTATACAGCCTGTTCCGTGATTCGATTGAATGGGTTCAATTTTCAGACGACCTCTATGTTAACTGCCAATGAGATTGTTAAATAGCAAATAGTTCAGACGACTTCAAAGAAGGTTTTGAGGCCGTCTGAAAACAGAAACCGCGTGCTTCCCTACGTCGGGATTTGAGGTTTCATGCGGGCTACGGCTTGCTATTTATCATATATTTCCAAATTTTCTAATTCACCTTCATAAGTTATTTGAGCAGATATTTCCATATCAGGAAGAAACGAACCAGAATAGTATATAAATACTAAATCATCAAAATATGCTGTAGTATTGACAATTTTTAAATCATTTGCTAATTCTTTATTATCTAATTCTATTGGTTCATGATCACTTTGCTCATAACAAGCTTGATTAATCTCTATTGAAATGTCTCTTATTAAATCATCAATGTTTATTCGTTTAAAAAAGCTCTCTACCCTATCAAGAATTGGATAAATTTGGCTTTCTCTTTGTATATCTCCTGATTCATCATCAATAAAAATGGGTATATCATACAGTTGCATATCACTAGGCGATAAAGATATTAAAGCAGTAGCTTTACCGTCATTAATTTTTAAATTTTTAATCATGGATTAAATCCTTCCTAGGGTTGAAATTTAGAAACTACTTACGTGCGCTCCAAACATACTCTCCGTTGTGATAGAGAGTTACATAAGGGCTACAACCTACTCATTCATTTTCATAAGCATCACCATAGCTTTGAAAAGAAGAATCTAACCAAAACCATTCTTTTTCATTTGAAACCAATTTTTCCAGTAGTTCTGTAAATGACTTAGCAATAATGGGAGACTCATCAGGTGTAGCATGAGTTTCTATAAAACTATCATAACAAAAACCAAATCTTTTTTTGTTTAAGTCTATACTGATAAATTGACCAAGCTCTTGAGAAGATGCAATCATGAACCAATCATTACTGATATCATCTGCCAACTCCTCCCAAATAACATCATCAGCTGGATATAGAATTTGGTTTGTTGGTTGCAATTCTGAAAGTGAACTGATTCTTATTTCACAAGAAGTATCAATATTGAGAATAGCATATTCATAATTTTCATAAAAGAATTCTAAATCTTTTGGCAAAGGAAAAGCAAATTTTGGTTTTGATACTGCCTTCAAAAATTGATGGCTACCTTTTTGTTCTAATTTTTCAATTAATTCTTTGATTTTCATAAAATACTCCTTAGGACTGAAAGTTTTTGTTTAGGCTACAGCTAGCTTACCTATACAAGTTATATTCTGTTTTTTGCTAAAAAAATATTTTCTAGTGTTTTCCTAAACGAAACCATATCAGTGTCTATATTTATTTCAATATCAATATGTTTCTCGATTTTCAAAGATTTCTGAATATCATCTCCGAAATCGAATGATAAGATATTACCTTTTAAATCATAAGTAACGTTATTACTTTCAATTGAAAACGTTTGTTCATTGAATTCAAGGTATATTTGATCATCTTCATCTTGATTGAAGGTTAGGGTGAAATAATGAAAATTTCCCAAATCAAAGTAGATATATGACAAACCTTCATCATCGGACTCATCAAATGAAATTTCTACTGGGTTCCACATAGATTTGTTTTTAATTAGCATATTACAACCTCGCAATCGGATTCTCCAAAAATATACTCAATATATTCATTTAATCTTTTATCAGGTTGATAAGTAATAATTAGATTTTCAATACTATTTTGATAAATTTTTTGTTTTTCTTGAAAATAAATAACTAATTTATCAGAATAAATTTCTACCTTTTTGAAGCCACCTATCCCTGAATATTGTTGACTATTAATTTCATAATAATAGTATTCTAAGTCATCAACTTCTCTTTGCAAGATTATGTAATTATCAGGATTAGGTTTTTCACTATCTGCAAATGCGATGGTAAGAATACCATCTTCTATCTTGTAATATGTGTTTTTTGAAATGATTTCCATAAATAATTCCTTATCACATTGTTTCTTAACATTTTCCAGGTGGAGGTGTTTGTCGTTTTTTTCAGCTGCGCGAGGTGCTTTACGAGTTCTTTTTTTACTTTTTCCTGCTTCCCATGGTTCAGTTCCTAGAGCTTCATAAATTATCCTGGCCCTTATTTTTTCATGAGCTCAATTCAAAGCCCCCTTTCAACTAGGACATGTTGGGTACTCTCCTTTAATTCTAGTTGATGGGGGTTCGATAGACGAAACCACGTACGTGCATACCGCACACACGCCACGGCGGAATTTGAGGTTTCATGCGGGCTACGTCTTGCTAAAGTTAATCATACTTACCATAATTTTCATGAGTATAATCTTCTCCTAATATTTCTTTTCTTTGTTCTATTGTTAATGCATTCCAAAGAGTTTTGTAGTACAACTTATGAATAATAGGATAATATGTATCCCCAAATTTTTTAATGATATTCATATCTTCTGAACGACTTGGATCGTGAAAAATTTCATTTAGTTTATCCATTAACAGATAAATTTCCATAATATCTTCCTCATTCAGAATTTTCATATATTTTTTGCTTGTGTATTTTTTCATAAAACCTCCAAAAATAAATAATTTTCAATTAAAAATTGGATTTCTACCATCTAAGCTTAAATTTCCTTTATAAATATGTTCAATAAGTTTCGTATCGCGAGAGTTTTTTCTTGGAGTGAACCTCCCTGGACAAGGATCATTACATTCTCCAACAGAAGATAAGCCCAGTGGATCGATCTACCTTTGAATATTCGGCGCAAACTGATATAGATTATCCCCGCCCCACGGTAGGCATACTGGTTCTGTAAGCGGGAGGGTTGGTATGCGCTATCCGTTACCTTGGTTTCCTCTTTCAGACGGCCCCAGCCGGTATAGTTGCCGAACCACAGCAAAAACTGCAATTTTTTGAATCTTATGGCAAAATGCCTTCAAAAGCAAAGTTAGTTTCACTCTCCAAAAATTTCAAACCATGTATCGGATTGACCGGCCGACCGACCCCGACCGCCCCCTTTACGATCGGGAAATTATAAATAAAGTTGAATAGTACTTGTTATTTTTTTTTGTGTTTCGACACTAATTTCCTGGTTAAAATTTTGGATTAATTTTAAAAAATCAATAATTAAGTTGATTTGAGTAGTGTTAAATATCGTACTTTCGTTTCTTAGGGCAATATATAAAAAGTCAACAACGTAACCATATAAATGAAATTTAGACAAATTAGAAAAAATATATTTTAAACAGCAAGGAGTAAAATATAATAAAGCCTTATTAGTAAAAGCTTGCCACTCTAGTGATTCAAGTATTGAGAGAAAATCATCGCATGTTATCTCAATCCAAGTTTTAGTAGATAGTTGCATTATAGAAAATATATAAGAGTTATCACTATCATCAAAACTTATGATGTTATTTTCATCAACTTTGAAAACTGGAAAAGTATGCTCAATTTTTTCCGCTAGATAATTTCTTTCTTGTATATATTTTACCTCCGCAAGAAATTTTTCAAATTCACAAGATACTCCTAAGTCTATGACAAACTTTGAAATAGATTCTAAAAAATCATGAATTATATTGATTTCATTTTTGGTTAAAGATTGTAGTAAATTAAATAGTTCACTTACTTCTCCTTGGGATATATTAGAATAATAGCTAAATAATTCTATGAAACAATCATTATCTATACTAGGATTTTCTATCGAGCTTAGTAAAAGTGTATTTAAATGTAAAGCATTTTCATTTTTTTGTTTATCTGACGTTTGATTTTTAATTAATAAAATTAGATTATTTTTGTTCATGTCTTACTTTCTACATTTTAAGATATGGCACCATTTGATTGATATATTATCTATTTTTTATTTACGCTTTTTTTAAATCATTTAATAGTTTTACTATCTTCTCTTTATTTTCGCTGGATGAGTTAATTGCAATTCTAACGGCATTTTCTCCAAATTCATTTTGTATATTTTTATCAGATCCATTATCAAGGAGTAATTTCACCATTTCTATATTTCCAAACATGCATGCATAATGTAGGGGAGTATATCCTAAGTCCCCTTTAAGATCGATCAATGCCCCATTTTGAAGAAATACAAGAGCATCATTTAAAGAATTATTTCTAGCTGCAATATGTAAAACTGTATCATCCATACCTCCTACTTGATTTATATCTTTAATAGTGTCACCTAAAAAATCAGGATGTGTCTCATATTTTTTTAAAATACATAATAATTCTTTTTCCATTAATTATTGTCCTTGACCAAGAATTTCTTCTCCAATTATTGAATCTAACTCTATCCATGCATCTTCAAGTTGACTAACAATAGAAGATTTATTTTTATTTGGATCGTCTTTTAGATTGAGATACCAAATATGTGTTAATTTTGGTATTTCATATAAATAAGACGCTAGTCTTTTTTCAATTAGATTATGATTATGAGTATAATGCTTTATTTCATTCAAAATTTTTAATAATTCTTGGTAGTCCTTTACATCAAATTCAAGATCCATTCTGACCTTATCAATAAAACTATTATTTTCAAGTTTTTCTAATAATTCTTTCATGGTAACCACCTTTAAGTTATATAAAGCAAAGGATTACTTCTGCTGAAATAGTTTATTTATTTTTAAAGTTAAGCGTTCAGTCCAATAGAAATAGATAACACATCTTCCTCATTGTCGAGTAGAGATATATCGATGACTTTATCTATTTTATGACTAAAGAATTTTAAACAATAAAAATTAGGTTTGTTTATTAATTCTAGCCAATTGCTAATATTTTTTATTTTGATCATAAACAATGGGAATAATTCTATTGGTGTTTCGGCCGAATCATTTATTCCTCCATAAAAGTATACATAAGCAATGTCATTTTCCTCTGGTGCAAAAAAATTTAATAGTTCATTTTTTATCGATAAACTAAAATTTTCCTTTGATAATTCTATATTTCTATAGGGGGGAAAAGTACGATTTATTATTTCACATGAGAGTGGATATGGAATAATTTTTTCAGAATCTGAAATTAAATTATTTAAAAAATGAATTTCTTTCATTTTTTTCATTAAATGATTCTGTTTTAAAGTAAAGCTCTTATCTTCTAAAGTTGTCATGATACTATTTCCTATGTGGTACGGTTACATTATCTTTGTAGGATTTCCAAGAAAATGCACCATTCCCATTATTTCTTTTTTGAATAAGAATTCCATCCATTTTGGAAGTAGCTACATGCCAGTGTGGACAAGGATGTTTTGCAATCTGAACGGCTGGTGCGCATACTTGTAAACTCGCTCATCTTTTTCAGACGACCTTGATATTTTGTTGGGTCTTGACCCAACCTACGCTTTCTAGAAATATTTACAGTTATTTGGATTTTGATTAGCTTTATATAGTTTGAAGGATTTAAAATTAGCAAATTATAAAAGAATTCAGATTTAAAATGAATGTATTTAAATCTCTCTTCCATAACTTAATGCTCTTAGAAAAGTATAATGATATAGCTGGCTCTTCAGATAAAAAACATGCATAACTTTTTTCGATTGGTAAAACTTCCAAGTCATCCATTCCTTCAAAAGCTAGAGTACAAGTTTTGTTTGGTTGGTATCTATGACGAATAGTCCAAAATTCTGATATATCTAAATCATTTCCTTCTGATTCTTTCAAAACAATCCAGTTATGGTTATGTAATTGGTCTCTTAAATCTTCAATATGATATTTCATAGTATATTTCCCTCTAGTTATACTACATCCGGGTCGTAGGCGTAGCAGCGGTTAAGTACGGTACAAAAAAGATCGTCTAAAAATATCGAATCTTACTTTTTGGTTTTTTTCTTAGGATTTAATTCTTCTTTACGTTGCTTATAAAATTGCCAATATTTTTTGTCTTCCATAGAGAAAGGTGTGTAACGTAGCTCATTATAAGTTAGGTCAAAATATTTATAGGCATTTTCCATATCACCCAATTCGTAATAAACGATTCCTGTCCATATAAACACACCTGCTGCAGGTTCATCTTTTCGTGCCTCAAGTGCAATTAACATCCACTCAAGGGCTTTTTGATAATCACCTAATCTTTTATAATTTTCTGAAATACCACAGGCGATTGCCGAAGTAGGCTCAACGAATTGAGTGGCTGGTTTAGGTAAAAGGTCCCATGCTTGATTCAGAATATCAATGCGTTCCTCCAGCGTAGTAGCATCATTTGAGTTACATACAAAATCATTGATTTGTTTGTTTAATTCATAATTTACTTGATCTAAATACATAATTTCTCCTTCTTACGTGCATTCTTTAAAGAGTATTTATTACCATGTTGGTCCGGTTGTGTACCTGTGCCAAGGGTTCGTAGGAATCCGGGTCGGTGTAGAGATAGGTATATCTGCCGTCCGGGTGGACTTCCTGCAAGAGGTGGCTGCCGTCCCAAACGAATCCGATTTCCTCTTCAAGGCCGTCTGAAACTTCTTCGTTTTTCAGACGCCTTTTGCCTATCCTTCTGCCCAAGGCGTCGTAGGTGTAGGTCCAAGTCTCTTTCGTACCGTCTTTTTTGAAGAATTCCGCCTTAACCAGTTGGTCGTGCAGATCGTAGAAGTAGTTCTGTACTTCGCCGTCGGGCAGGACGGTGGCGGTACGGTTGCCGTTGAAGTCGTAGTGGTAGCGGACGGTTTCGGTAACGGGCAGATACAGCATATTGTACTGCGCATCGCGCCAGTCGGTTTCAGACGACCTTTGGCATTTGTTGGGTCTTGACCTAGCCTACGCTTGCTGAATAAGGAACTCTTCAAATTGAGTTGGCAAAGAGGGATGAATATCATGTAAATCAATAATTATAATTGAAATTAAGTCATCAATATCTCCTCCTTCTTTTGCAATTTCTTCCTTTTCGTAATCGTACATAGTATAGATAATAAGATTTAAAAAAAATCTAAAACCTTCTGAGCTTGAATCAAATAATTTCCATGCTTGGACACGTTTACTTATTAATGAATTTAATGATATAGAGCTGTTATAATAATTTTCACTTGCTAATAAAAAACTTAATGATATATCAGTATTTTTATTATTTAAAAATATTTTTTCTTTAATGTTAATCTGTGAATTATTTTCATAAAATTTTTTTAGGAAATCTCTTAGCTTATTAATTAAAAAAATTTCATTTTTCTGGTTTTTTTCTAAAAACTCAGAAATATTATTCATAATTTCATTTATATCATACATGACTATTTTTTACCTTTCATTCTTAAGAATCTTAATACCCATGCACAACTACTACACGGTGCTTTAAGTGTATCATCAGCAAGATTATAAGTTTCTGATGTTCCGTTTTTAACGATTTTTCTTAAATCAGATATTTTTTTATAATAGCCTTACCCCCTTTTTTTGATAGTACTAATGGATCAATCAATCCCAGCGCATTCATCGAAAACTGATAAAAGTTTGTCCCTCCCATCAATCCAATCTGATCCTGATTCACAAACCGCCCGACGTTCGGCTCATAGTACCTGAAGAAGTTGTAATGCAGCCCCGTCTCGCGGTCGGCATATTGGTTTTGCCGTCTGAACGGCTGATTCGCATTCAGATAGACGCGTTCGTCCTTTTTCGGATGACCCCAGCCGGTGTAGTTGCTGAACCATAAGAGGTTGCCATCCTTATCGGTCATCTCTCTCGGGATACCGATTTGGTCGCAGTGGAAGTAGTGGGCTTGTTGGCCGATTTCACCGTCTTCGTTGATCCAGTTGTGTACCTGTGCAGGTGTTCGTGCGTTCCGCGCACACCCTACGTTGGGATTGGAAGTTTTGTGCAGGCTACGGCTTGCTTACTATTAAGAAAAGTTAATTATTCCACAGTTTCAGCAGCTTCTTTTAACCAAATTTGGATTGATTCGATAGGATTTAATTTTTTCGCACGAATAGTATTTGTATAATCGGGTGGTAATACTTCAACATTAATCATTATTTCTGAACGAGCTTGATTTAAGGAGAATATCCCCTTCATATCACACCGATGAAGTGCTTCCTCCATCGCATTAATCCGAAAATTGAATTCTTTTTCATATTCCACTTCTGTTTTTAATGAGTGAATATCAATACGATCTAAGAAAGCTTGATTTACTTGATGGAAATATTGTGAACCAAACTCTAAGTAAGGACTATCTATCGAAGACCATTTAAAATCTGCAATATCATAAGCATCCCAATTTTGAGCAATGCTTTGTTTTTTTAGTGCTTCATATGACCAAGCACTCACAAAAGGAGCCAGTGCCTCACCTGTGGTACTTAACACAAAGAAGTAAAAAGTTTCATTTGTCGAATTGAACAAATCTATAGCCGCCTGACTTGTTGCCTCTTCGATTGTAGCAACTAACTTTTCAAATATATCATCAGAATAATTCATCCTGCTAACTCCTTAAGTATTACATTTTTTAATCTATCTCGTACCTTTTCATGAAATTTTCTATTATGCATTTCATTATGAGGGCGAGGATGACCAACAGCGATCCCATTAGCAGGATCATTAATATCAATATTGTAGTCTCTTAAAATCTGACGAGATTCTATAGCAGGTTCCCAAACATCAACCCACTCCTACGCATTCGGCGCAAAACGATAAAAGTTAAATCCACCTTCCAACCCAATCGGATCCTGATTCACAAACCGACCCGCATCAGGATCATAATAGCTGAAGAAGTTGTAATGCAACCCCGTCTCACGGTCGGCATCCTGGTTTTGCAGGCGGAAGGGTAGGTGAGCAGTTCCGGATATGTTGGTTTCGTTCTTCAGTTTGCCCCAGCCGTAATAATCCCCGAACCAAACCAGGTTGCCGTCCTTATCGGTCATCTCACGCGGGATGCCGATTTGGTCGCAGTGGAAGTAGTGGATTTGTTGGCGGCTTTCGCCGTCTTCGTTGGTCCAGTTGTGTACCTGTGCGTACCTCACATGCCCTATGTCAGGATTGGAAGTTTCATGTGGGCTACAACTTACTCATTCATCTTCATAAGCATCACCATAGCTTTGAAAAGAGGAATCTAACCAAAACCATTCTTTTTCATTGGAAACCAATTTCTCCAGTAGTTCTGTAAATGACTTAGCAATAATGGGAGACTCATCAGGTGTAGCATGAGTTTCTATAAAACTATCATAACAAAAACCAAATCTTTTTTCATTTAAGTCTATACTGATATATTGACTGAGCTCTTGTGAAGATGCAATCATGAACCAATCATTACTGATATCATCTGCCAACTCCTCCCAAATAACATCATCAGCTGGATATAGAATTTGGTTTGTTGGTTGCAATTCTGAAAGTGAACTGATTCTTATCTCACAAGAAGTATTAATATTAAGAATAGCATATTCATAATTTTCATAAAAGAATTTTAAATCTTGTGGCAAAGGAAAAGCAAATTCTGGTTTTGATACTGCTTTCAAAAATTGATGACTACTTTTTTGTTCTAATTTTTCAATTAATTCTTTGATTTTCATAAAATACTCCTTAGGACTGAGAGTTTTTGTTCAGGCTACAGTTTGCTAATTACTTTAATTTAGATGTGTATAGAATGCCATTTCCCATCATAACTATCAAATTCTTTTACATTATCTAATTTCCAGAGACCTGCCTGTTTTTTAAATTTATAAAGTCTTTGTGCTTCCATTCCAGCGTAAAGCACATCACTTTTTACAGTTATAGAGCTACCTTTTTCTTCTATTTCAATGATTTTCTCGTTGTTCGGATTGAATGTTGGAGGGTAGTTAACAGTCATACATTCTAATTTTCCCATTTTTCTTGGTTTATCTGTTAGGTATTTATCGTATATTTCCTTTAGTGTTTGTTTCAATATCTCATCAGGAATATCTGTGCCTGCATCAATATGCTTATTAGCATTATCTTCCCATTTATACATTTCCATCAGAAAACTATTTAATACAGTTTCAATACTTTTATACATAATTCAATCCTTTTTAGTTTTGTTTAAGTCGTTTGTACGAAGAATAATCCACCAGATAGATCTCGATTTATAAAAATATATCCTATGTTCTCAGATAGATAAAAAATTTCATTTACTTTTTCAGGTAAATCCATTCCTAAGATTTGACCTATGAAAATATATTTTTCTAGAAAATCATCACTCTCTTGCTGTAAATATTCAGGTTGTCCTCCTAGAAAACTCATTTCATCTAAATTCTCAATAGGATTAATTGGATAAAATTCATCTAGGTTAAACTTGAACTGATTTTTATCGCCGACGATAACTCTCGTGTATCCTTGAATAGCATCGTCAATTTCAGTAATGTAGTCAAGAAAATAATCTTCTTTATCATAATAAGAAAAAACGTAAATTGCTTTATCTTTATATTCCATATCCTGAAAATCTGTTTTAAATTGTGGTGCAATAGTCAATAAATTTTCAATTGGCATAAAAGCAATCAATGCTAACTCATGACCATCTGGCGCTATCACTTTATTTGAATAGTCTAAATCTAGCCCAACTAATATATTATTTATATTGGGTTTACTATCTAAAAATTTAAAATTAACGTATCCATTTTTTTTCATTTAAATTCTCCTAAAATTTAAGGACATTTCTTACCTGTTTTTTTCAATTTTCTAAGAAATTTTTTAGCTTCTTTTCTTAATCCTCCTCCAGAAGTTTTAGGTTTGTAACGATAATCCGCTAAATCTTATTAATTAATTGATATTTATCAATATTTTTAATTCGTCTGGTAGTTTGGCACCATTTCTATATGCCTTTTTAGCCCAAAATATGGCTTTTTCTTTATTGCCTTGTGTGAAAAATAAATCGGCTAAATTGGATTGGGCAATTGGATGTCCATTTTTTGCCGCTATCTCTAGCCATTTAAATTCCAAATCTTGATCTAAAGATACAAACATATGGTATTGATATAATTTGAATGCTGAGTTTTTATCTCCATTAGTGGCGTTCTTTTCGAGAATTTGAATTTCTTCATCTGAAATCCAATAAGTACTACCTGTTGATATAAAGTTAGTCATTTTAAATTTCTTTCCGGATGTTGTTTACATGATATTAAAGGGGTTAATAACAAAAATAAAATTAAAAATTTTTTAGTATTTCCATAGTTAGCATGTTCCTTACTTATTTTTTTACTTTGAGGAGTAAAGCTTCTCATGGTGACTGGTTTGCTTGTATCTTGCGAGCGATCAGCCTTCATTCCCATCGGTGTTAATTTCCCGTTACTTGGAAACCAAAGATATTCATTTGATGCTTTAACTGTAGTATTTAATTCATTAGCAAGTTGTTGTCCAAGAGGGTTTGCTCCTTTTCCTGTATTACAGGAAAAAATCTCAACCGTCATACCTGATTTATAGTTAGGATTTTTTTTAATTCTCGCTGCTAATTTTTTAGCATCTAATCTTTCACCTGTAGCCCCATCTACCATCAATGAAGGATTACCATGCCCTCCTACCTGGAAAGTAATCGGTTTATTGGCAACTTTTTGAGCGTAAGAGTATATGTCTTCATTACTTGGGAATAAATTCATATTAACTCCAGCTAAACCTAACCAATCGATCCATACTTGGGTATTAGGCGCAAATTGGTACCAATTCTCCCCACCCCACAACCCAATCGGGTCTTGGTTCACAAACCGACCCGCATCAGGCTCATAGTACCTGAAGAAGTTGTAATGCAGTCCCGTTTCAAGGTCGTGCCGTCTGAACGACTGATTCACATCCTTGTAAACCCGCTCGTCCTTTTTCAGAAGACCCCAGCCGGTGTAGTCGCCGAATCACAAGAGGTTGCCGTGGATGTCGGTCATTTCTCTTGGAATGCCGATTTGGTCGCAGTGGAAGTAGTGGGTTTGTTGTCAGCTTTCTTGAAGATTTCAGCTTTAACTAGTTGGTCATGCAGGTCGTAGAAATAGTTCTGCACTTCGTCGTCGGTCAGTTAGCGGTGGATGAGGTTTCCGAGGTCGTAGTAGTAACTTTTGCCGTTGTAGGTTTTCAGGCGGTTGTCTTGAACGGTAGGGCTAAGAGTTATTTAATCAAATTTATTTTCAAATCGCATAAAAAAACATCCCTTATATATATTTAATGAAAGAATATTATCATTATTTTCAATAATATATATTTTTTCATATAGAAAATTTGGAAAATCGGCCAATACATCTGTAACTGCACTATCTATTGCTTCATACTCATCATCTGTCAGTGGTGAATCAATATATACATAAAGAGTAAATAATTCTTCAGTCATATCAAATGCAATAAGTCTGACTTTGTTACAAATTGCTCCAAGAAAAGCCGTTTGCATACTTAAAATAATTTCTTTTCTTTTCATAACTAATTCCTCAAATAAAATTATGTGCATTCTTTAAAGAGTATTTATTACCATGTTGGTCCGGTTGTGTACCTGTGCCAAGGGTTCGTAGCTGTCGGGATTGATGTAGATATAGGTACATCTGCCGTCTTGGTGGACTTCTTGCAGTAGATAGCTGCCGTCCCAAACGAATCGGGTTTCCCCTTCGAGGCCGTCTGAAAAATAGAAACCGCGTACGTACCCCACACACTTTACATCGAAATTTGAAGTTTCATGCGGGCTACGGCTTGCTATTCACTCCACAATGTTTCTTTAAATAAACTATCAAGGGATTCATATAATATTTCCATTTCTGATGAATCATGATAATAAATAAAAATATGTCCCTGTTGATCCATTAAAATGGGATTGCCTGAACCATCATCTGATATTGCATAAAGTTTATTCATTGGTTGTTCATGTAATTCTAAAAGTTTTCGAAATCCCTGAGTTAATTCGATAACTGTTTCTTTTCCAATTAATGTTGAATTATGAAAAGCATGGATATCCAAACCAGCGCTTGCGCCACCGAATTTTTTAATAAATTCAATGTAATCATCGTGAAATTTTATTCTTAAAATATTTTCAGCATGTTTAATTTCCTCACTACTAGCGGGTATCCCATTAAGCTCAGGGTAATCTTGAAAATATTTAATAAGTGAATTCATTGTTTCTTGGCTAATCATTTAATACCTCTTCTTGATAATTCTTTTAAAGCTTAATCGTACCAGAACTCGTGCTTCCATTGATTAAATTCATCTCTTTTGTCAACACCGCCTTTATTTCCTAATGGATGCAAAGCCTTGGAATTTTCGCGATGACAGCGTTCAGGCATGGCAATAATAGGACCTTGGCTTTGTTATTTATAGTGGTGAAGAATAATTGTATTTACCTTTTTGTCAACAGGAGACTTATCGAAGGGTCTTTTGTTTTAAATAGGCAGGATTTTTTACTTGAGAGTCTGATAAATGTTGTAGTCCTGTATATCCTATAACAGACAAAGTTAGTCCTGTAGAGCTTGTAAAGGGTATAGGTATTCTATTCAGACCAAATAAATCTAGCCAATTAAATCATAAGATGCAAAAAAGTAAAGATTCTCTCCACCCAACAACCCAATCGGATCCTGCTTCACAAACCGACCCTCATCAGGATCGTAATACCTGAAGAAGTTGTAATGCAACCCTGTCTCACGGTCGGCATATTGGTTTTGCAGCCGGAATCGACTTCGGCAAACAGCAACCGTGCGCCGAAGTCGGGAGAGGCGATTGGTAGTGGACGTCTGAAAAACAAAAAACACGTGCGTGCGTTCCGTTCGCACTCTACATCGGAATTGTAGGTTTCATTGGCTACAGCTTGCTCATTTATAGAGACTGGATTAATTCTATATATCTGTCTGTTTTTTTATCCCAAAAAATGTACAAATAAGTAGTATCATGCTTCAACTTCGATATATCTAACTGCCCTAGAAACATTGCGGGAATATTATCAATGATAGGCCAATCAGGCTCCTGTAACCATTTGGGATGTTTATCCATGCAAATGAAATGTTCCTTGATAATCTTTTTAAAAGTGGTCACCGTCTTAGGTTTGTATTTATCATACAAGGAATTTAAATAACTCATATCAGCTGGTATCCAGATAGGAATAGCCTCAAAAATCAAATCAAAAATTTTTTCTGTCGTTGAATTCGAAGAGTACGAGATATGCTTGTAATCTAAAATTTCCCTGAAAATATCCATCAAATTTAACTTTGCATCAAGAGATGTCAAATCCTGACTAATTAAATATTCATAAGTGGAATTACTATTCATATAAGGTTTAGCTTTAGTATTTTCCAACAGGGAAATTAATTCTTGATTGGAAGACAACGCCATTTCCAATTCTTCAGTTGATAATTTTTCTTCCACAAAATTCTTTAAAATTTCTATTGCTTTCATAGCTAATCTCCTAGATTTCTATAAGGGCCAAGCGCTGCATGTTGTTCTCTAGTTACTTCTCTCAAATTAAAAGGACTATGCCTATCTGCAAGACCTAAGCGTTGCGGTACATGATGATGCAACTCCATGGGATTTCCATTTGCATCTAAAGGAGCACTTCCGTAATCGTAGCGCACCAGTTCCTTGCCGTTGAAGGTGACGGAGGTGGGGCTGTGCACCGCTATCGGGGGAAGCGATTTGGCAGAGATCGTCTGAAAAACAGAAACCGCGTGCGTGCGTACCGCACACACCTACGTCAGCAATGAAGGTTTTGTCAGGGCTACGGCTTGCTATTTCAAGATTGAAGGCTTCATGCGAGCTACGGCTTGCTACGCTTACTATATATACACGACGCTACGCCAGTTTATTAATTATCAGGATTTTCTTCTAAATAATTTAAAAACTCCTCAAATGATTTCGCAATAACAATTGAATTTTTTTTAAAATTAGCTTCCCTTGATATATTTTCACTCCATACGTCCCTTACATAATAAATAATTTGCCAACTATTTTTTTCTAAACAGAGGTAATTACCTCCCCAATCAAAAGCAAAAGGAATCAAAGTCCTAGGTAACTCATTAAGTTCCCATTCATTTATCGCTCTTCCTTCTAATGTAAAATCTGGATCATCCTCAAACTGCTTAGAATATTTCATTGGAATAAAGTCGCGAATTTCAATATAATCATAATCAATATCATCATTGACAAAACAAGAAAGATTGGGAGTACCTCCATTCCATTTGAAATAATGTGATTTGAATGAAGCTGGAAAAGATACTTCTAATTTTTTTTTTCAACTTCATTAAAATCGTTTTCAGATAAATTTTTATCGCAATCATAAAAATTAAGCATAACAACCTCCTTTAACAATATAACAAGCAGCAGTTTTTTTCTTTTTCCTTCCTTTTTTGGAGGGTTTTCCTACCTAAATGTTATTTTTATAAATTTTGATTAGATTTCCCATCTCATCATATTCATAAGCAAAATCCATCACTTTATTATCATTAATATATTTCTCAAATTTAATTAATTTTCCATCTTTATAAAACCCAATATAATAAGATATAGTCTCTTTGCTTTTTTGGATATTGTCTACCTTATCTAAATTGATTTCATCATACAATTTTGCAGGATGGTTATACTTAGGAAAAGTCATTCCTAAATAGTATCTAACAGTCAAATCATTATATTGAGTATTTTTTTTAAGTGGTTGTGACATTTTTAAAGCTCCTGTCAAAAGCAAAACAGTTCCAATCATTCCAATCAGTAACTTTTTCATTTTACTTGCTCCAATTTTAAACCGTATTTTACAAAGATATACTCTATAGTGTTTAAATCTTTATTAAATCACGTTTCTAGAGGGGATATAGCTGTAAAATATTACATATATACCGTGTTGTTAAACCAAGACGGTAGCAAAAAGGTACCAAAAATTAAGGTTTCGGAGCTTATAAACTTAAGAAAGTTGTCTCAAGTATTTGGCCTTTTTTTATTGTCTTTTTGTAACAAAGTGACGTAGTCACTTTTAGTGTGGAATAGGTGAGATAAAAAACAGTGTTTCGGTTTTGGTCAATGAAGTAAAGCAAAACATATTGGTCTATAATTTTTCCTCGTGAGGGATACTTGCTGTTAATTTTTACTCCGATTTTCTCATCAGCGTCAAATCTTGCTTCAGGAAAAATCTCTAAACTTTTTAAGCTGTCTAAGATTTTAGCCACAGTATTTTTGGCGGATTGAGGGGAGAGAAGTACCGTAGCTATATAGTCGTGTATATTGTCGATAGCTTCCTCGACCTCTTTTGAAGCAATCACTTTATAAGCCATAACGTACCCTCATATCGTCTAGGGAAGTTCCTTCGTCTGCCTCGTATTCTCTCAAGGCACGCTCAGATTGGGCTTGTAATTCTTTAATTAACTGTTCTCTATGTAGATCTTCGGCCGTCTTAATAGGTAAATCTTGCTCCAGGACTATTTGCTCCACAAATAAAGAAATAGCATCTGTCATTGTCATGCCCTTTTCCTTGATAATTTTTCGAGCTTGTTCCATAGTGGCTTCATTCAGTTTAAAATTGTATTGTTTCGATAAAGTTATAGCCATGATATAGCTCCGTTCTATACGTTATAGATTGATTATATATTAGATATAGATTTTAATCAAAAAAAAAAGTTCTGTTTGATGACAGAACTAAGTTATTTCAATAGACGTCGTAGTACTTTAGTTTACTGACGTACTGAGCGGTCAAGAAAGCATAATACAGAAAATGCAAGCATCCAACCAAAAAGTGTTTTTCTCATAGCGTTGCCTCATCACTAAATATATACCACAGCTTATTTTTTAGCTGCGATTTCCTCGACGGTCTTCTTTTTGAAAAATTCAATTTTTTCAATCGGAGTCATATTGCGATATGTTTTGATAAAATCACGATAAATCAGGTACTTTTTATCAGGATCAAGTAAGTCATTAAAGAGGTTAATAACTCCAGTTTTAAAGGTATCAATATCCTCAATAACAAGAAGAATATAAGGCGATTTTTTATATTAGATGGATGTTATAGTTATCCCTGAGATGAATTTTTTATAAGGACCTCTTGGAATGTGGGTTCTTATAAACCCACTCATCTTTTTTCAGACGCCCCCAGGCGGTGTATTCGCAGTACCATACCTGTGTTTTTGAAAATTCATGCAGGCTACGGCTTGCTGATTTATATAGGGTAGCTCAAAGATTTTATGAAATCATTTATTTCATCTTCATTAAAGCTATTTTCAAGATATTCTTTCTCATAAAAAATAAAATCTAATAAATATTTTCTTGAATAATCATCTAAATTATTTTTAATTTTCTCAATTAGCATAAAAAATTTATTGGGTTCTATTAATTTTGTTATTAGTACATTTAACTCAAAATCACAATTTTTGCTTAAAATATTTAGATTTTGAAAAATCAAATCAGCAATTTCCTGTTTTTGTAGGTCATTAAAGTTAAGTATAGATATTGCTCTCAGAAAATCAGAGATGCTTTGAACTACTATAAATTTATTATTGGATAATATATATTTAATAAATTTAAATTCATTCTCAGTAATTTCTATTTTATTTGGGAATATTTCTGATAATAAATACAATGCTCTACGTATTCTTTTAGATGGTAGCGAATCTAGTAGTATAATTATTTGACTGAAATCTTCTTGTTCTAAAGAAGATTCAATCATATTTTGTATATAAAAATCACTATTGCGCATAATTATCATGCTCCTATATCAATATTAAACTTCACATTGCTCCTACAAGACTTCCTCCTACCACAAAAGCACCACATACTCCCGCCGTTGAATATATACAAACACTAACTAGCACAACAGTTCCAATAAGGGCGATTGCTGTTAAAGCATCATTATTAGTAGATGTTTTGTCTTCAGTGGAGCAATTAGTGTATTTTGTTACGGAAGAAGAAGGAGGAGGAGGTTTGTCGCAACCATTATCTACCCACTCTTTTTCGGCTTTAGCTAGTTAACTATACGCAGCATTCAGTAGCTTTACATGACCTCGGACAGTATCTCTAAGAGCTTCTCCTGAACCAATTAGTCACGGTAAATAATTTGGATTACTCTCAAGTGCGGGAATACGTTTTAAGTATATTTCGTATTTAAGATTTTCTATTCTAGCTGCAATTGATGCACATTTCTGAGCATTATATAAACCAAAAATATCAACCCATCCCTGCACGTTCGGCGCAAATTGATAAAGATTATTCCCACCCTTTAATTTGATCGGATCCTGATTCACAAACCGACCTGCATCAGGATCGTAATACCTGAAGAAGTTGTAATGCAGCCCCGTCTCACGGACGGCATACTGGTTTTGCAAGCGGAAGGGTTGGTAAGCACTATCCGTTACCTTGATTTCCTCTTTCAGACGCCCCCAGGCGGTGCATTCGCCGTACCACAACAGATTGGCGTCCTTATCGGTCATCTCACGTAGGATGCCGATTTGGTCGCAGTGGAAGTAGTGGGTTTGTTGGCGGTTTTCGTCGTCGGCATTGGTGTGGTTGTGTACTTGTGCCAAGGGTTCGTAGCTGTCGGGATCGGTGTAGATATAAGTATACCTGCCGTCCTAAACAAATCCAGTTTTCTCTTCGAGGCCGTCTGAGAAGCAGAAGCGCGTGCGTACCGCGCACACTTTACGTCGGGATTGTAGCTTTCATACGGGCTACGGCTTGCTTTGAAATCTATTTTTGAACGTAAGAAATTTATCATATGAATTTAGTTGTTCAGCAGAATAATTTTCCATAATTTCAGCATTATCACTATCTACAATAGAAACAAAAAATATGACATTCTTTGTTTTTTTCTTATCTATATTTTCTATCGCTTTTTTAAATCCTTCTATAATTGAATCATATACTTCCGCCTGATATTGCTCAAAATTACCTTCTGATATTAATGTATTTGCATCATTAAGAATATTTTGAATCTCATTATTGAATACACTATCTATTTTCTCAGGAACCTCTCCAAGTCCTATTGCAAATTGAGGGTAATACCATTTAATAAAAGGCTGATCTTCTTTTGGGTAGTTTACTTTTTCTATTTCGTAGTGAGAAATAGTGTTAGCAGCCCAACCCAGATATGAACAATAGTCATCAATATATAATGTATAGGCAAAAACTTCATTAGAATTATATCTTTCTAATACAAATTTAAATGTTTCTGTAACTCCTTTAGATACATTCTGGATCAAATCTTGAATTATATAATTACTTAAAATACTCATTTTAATTTTCCTTTTATAAATTTTTGTTATCAATCAATTTCTATGCACATTTACTACGTGATCCGTATTTTCCAAAAACCTTACATCAATTCTAGTTAATTGCTTACTCATGTATCTATCTGTTTGAGCTTTATTATACATAATTTCCTATCTTTTTTCTTAAAAATAAAAATATTTTAACCCAAAAGGGTGTTGTTAATCCCAAAATTCCTCCGAATATCAATCCTTCAAGGAACATAAAACTCTCACTTTCGATTTGTATAGCTAATCCCAGCAGCATCCCAATTAACATTTGAATTATGGATAGATATTTAATATTTTTTCTTTCTAATTCCAAATGAAATAAAATAACTAGAAAGAAAGAGATGATCGGAAACACGACCAACTTAACTATCGTGTTATCTCCATAATAGGCCATCCATAACCAAAAACAAATCCATGAAATTAGAATACTAATCCAATACTTTTGAATAAATTCTTTGACTTTAATTAACATGGAAGTCCTCCTTTGGCTATGATGTTTACAGCATATTCTTGAGTTATATTTGTTCATATAAAGTTAAATTCTTTTCTGTGCTTTTATATATATCTGTATAGAAATAAATTCTATTATCTTTTATCTCTTTCAGATAAATCAAGTCTTCGATACCCCCAATATACTCAATGGATAAATCATCTAAATTTAATGTTGCAAGCCTAAATCCAACAACCCAAAATCGTCTAATGAAAACTGGAATATATATTTTTCTATTGAAATACAACAAAGGCCCTCCAAAACCCTGTTCTTGAATAATAACTTGACCGTTAATGGATAGACTTCCAACTAAGGGAGAACCTTGATTTACTTCCATCAAATCAAGGTAACTGACTTCCCATTTGTCAAACAAAAATTTTTCTTGAAAGTCTAAAGGAGTTTCAGTCAAAATTTTTAACTTAGACATTTTTATATTTTTTCTTGTCAAAGAATTGAAATCTTCTTCTAATTCTACAAGGAGATTACCAACTTCATTATTAAATGGCCAAGAATCAATTACTATCCGAGACAATAAAAATTCTTTTCCTTTTTTTTGTTGAAAAAAACTTTCTGAATTTAGATAATTAATCATGTCATATAGTTCATTTTTTATAGAAATCAACTGCTGTTTATTTGTATAACTATATTCATCACAATTATTAATCATTCTATCAATTTCGTCTAAAACAATATTAATCTTTTTTATAAATTGCTCCTGATTCATTGTCTTATTAACCTTTCCAAGTCATTCATATATTTTTGTTTTTGTCCATCAGGAAACCCCAAACCTTGAGGTGCAGCTTTACCTACAATAATAGTTGTTCCTAATAGCCGTCGCGGCAGAAGCCGTGTAAATCGGGTTATTAAAGAATATGATTACTTACGCCGTCTAACAAGTTTTTCAGACGGCCTTTTGAGACTGTTGAAATAAGAAACTGGGGGCGTACCTTGGGGCACGCACCCTACATGCGGGCTACAGTTTACTACACTTGCTCTTCTAAAAGTTGACACTACGATTATTTAGTAAAACCAATTTCTTTTATTAACCTATCGACTAAATTATTTAAATTAATTCCTTTTGGTACTTCAATTTTAACATTATCACAAAATTTGAATAATAATTCCAAGAGGTATTCCTTATTATTTATATTAGGGATATATGGCATTATTTGTATACTCTCCTTTACAAAGGTACCAAAAAGAAATTTTTTACTCTTCTTTAATATAATCGGATTTAATAAATCTCCATTTCTATTAAATATTTCATAAGCATTTTGTTTGACATCGTCTGGTTCTAAATATAATTCAGCATCTTTGATATCGGCAAATAGACTAACGTCTCCACTATCAATTACAATAATTGGTAAAATATTTCTATTATCGTTAATAATATATTCATGAGAATCTATTAATCTATCCACCCAAAAACTTGTCATAGTAACTATCTCTTCAAGATTAATACCATCATCAATATCACTAATTCCAATAGTGTAGATTAAAGCGTAGGGGTCTTTGAGTACGCTTGCTTCAAAATCATCTGGAACAGGTGAAGCTTGAAATGATTTTATAAAGTTCTGAATTTTATCTTGATCTTTCATAATCACTATAGATACTGTTGAAGGGCCGCAGTCATATAAAGTATCTTCAAAAAAAACTTCATCAATTGGTTTTAAAAATTCAACTATTCCTATGCGATCAGGAATAAATCCCAATAAAAATCCTAATATTCCTTTTTTTAAATTACCATTCCATACTAAATTAACTTTAGTATTTTCTTTTAGCTTTCTAAAAAAATCTAAATCTTGACCACTTGTACCAAGAAAACAACGATAACAAGAAGAATTATTTACTATGTTCAGAAGAGTTTTCAAATTTTTTTGTGTCTCTTTTTCACTGCTCTCTCTTTTAATCTTTGTATACATAGTTCACCTTTATTTATTTATTTACCTTTTAATATTGAAATGTCCAGGGTCTCGTGTCCTCCACCATAATCGACCTGGAGGAAGTCTTTTATTGCGAATATACTGATTAAATTGACGCAATTTGGGATTTCCTATTTGGTTAACATATCTACCATTTCTAGCCGGAGAAGCTCCCCACGAAATAGAGTTATTAGTTCGAAATCCTCCTGATCTACTATAAGATGGTTTTCTCCTATACCATTTTCTAAAAGGGCCAAAAGCATTTCGGCATTTACCTATGGCCAATTTACCTACCTTTCCTAATACAGGGCCTGCTATCGCACCAATACCGGCACAGAGTGGAACACTTTCATAATCAATGTCGTTCTAATCTTTACCATTAATCACATTAGAAGCGACCTGCATACCCGCATCAGTTGCCGCACCCGTGAGTGCGCCCACTCCCATTGCAATCAGAATTGGTACAAAAGCTATATTTCCACTTGGGTCTATCCAGTCTTGAGCATTCGGTGCAAACTGATAAACGTTAAAGCCTCCTTCCAACCCAATCGGATCCTGATTAACAAACCTGCCCGCATCAGGTTCATAATACCTGAAGAAGTTGTGGTGCAGCGACCTTATTACGGTTTTGTTGGCTCGCCATTAATATGATTTAATCAATTACTTATAATTTCTCAATAAATTCATTATCTCTTTAGACATTTTTTTATCATGATATTCTTCCGTTGCATAATGCTTTGCATCATATCCGAACTCATTTTTTATATTTGTTTTAGCACCATTCTCTAAAAGAATTTTAATAATATCAATATTTCCGTGAAGGCAAGCATTTTGAATAGGAGTAAAATTTAATTCGCCTTGTTGATTGACATTAGCATCATTTTCTATTAGTAAGATAACATCTTTTTTAGCTTGAGAATTAACGGCTAAATTTAATAATGTTTCTCCCATAGAACCTAAGTCATGTACTGAAGTGATTGGATTACTACTAAAAAAACTAGGGTAGTCTTGGTATTTCAAAAAAAGTTTTGTTAAAAGATTATTCATATTTACTCTCCAAACAATTTTATCTAGAACATTCAGCTTTTGCTTTTTCTTTTAAAACATTTAATCTGTTTTTCCAATCATTTATTTACTTTTTTATTTGCTTTGTTAAATATTTGTCGTAAACAAGAATAAATTTTAAAAGGATTTAATCCTAAATAATCTAGCCAACTCGTGATATTAAATGCATAAGTATAAAAACTTGCATCCTCCAAATATTTAATCGGCTCCTGATTCACAAACCGTTCCTCATCAGGCTCATAATACCTGAAGAAGTTGTAATGTAGCCCCGTTTCACGGTCGGCATACTGGTTTTTCAGGCGGAAGGATTGGTGATTGCTATTCGTAACCTTGGTTTCCTCTTTTAGACGACCTTGCAAGATTGTTAGACCTTTAACCAATCTACGACTATTTTTCTAGAAACCTTGGCTTATGTATTCGATTAACAAAATAATAAGTAGATTTAGGAATTATTTATTAACTTTTCGAGATATTCAATACTTCTGAATAAATAATGTTCACCTATTTGCTGTATCAAATTTGATGAGCCCCCAAATAATATTTTTTCTAAATACTTTTTTAGAATTATAAGCTCATCTTTTTTTAAGAGATTTAAAGCATGAGTGATGTTTTCTGCGGTAGGTATATTTATAATAAATTCTTCTATATTTACCGGAATATCATCATTTCCAATGCCATTGCTGATGCTATCAATAATTTTAGGCATTAAATAATTTATTCCTTCTGGTGAAAAAAAGATGAATGGTACTAAATTATGTTCATCAATAATAATTTTCTCTATTGGGGTATATTCGTAATACTTAAATTCATCTTTAAATTCATCTATTTTATAAATGTTTTCTCGATAAAGGTTTTTGAACAATCCTTCTTTAGGATAATCTCTATAGGGAATTTTAAGGAAGGGCATATTTGTCTCCATTATGTTAGATAACTTTTACATTAATAGTGGTTTTTCCATGCGGTGTATTCGCCGAACTACAAGAGTATGCCGTCTTTATCGGTTAAATCTTGAGATGCCGATTTGGTCGCAGTGGAAGTAGTGGGTTTGTTTGCCGCTTTCGCCGTCTTCGGTTGACCAGTCGTGGACTTGCGTCAAGGGTACGTGCGTATCGCACACGCCCCACGTCAGGATTGGAGGTTTCGTTTGGGCTACGGCTTGCTAATTTTGGTTCGATTCCTGATATTTTGTTATATCAGAAATAGTGACATCTTCATTATTAAACATATCATCCCAAATTTGCTTATAAAGTTCTTTTGCGGTCATTTGTTGAGGTATTTCAAAGGCTGCGTCGGTACTAGGAAATTGATCATGTAGTCGTTCTTCTGTCCAGAAATTTAATCCAAATCTCAAACTTTCTTTAATTCTGAATTGGGTTGATATTGTAAAATTTTGATACTCGGGGTACAGATATTCTTTGACTAATCTCTTTACGCTATCTCGATTAACCAAATTCAGACCTGATAAGTCTTCAAGTTTGCTATCTATACCTTCGTGTAATAGTCCAAGAAAAAGTCTGATATATTCAGGACTGACTTTATACTTTTTATTCATTTAAATTTCCCCCGAATTGAAACTAATTGACCAACTTTATTGAATATGGCTTGTACTTGAGATGTTTGGATTAATGGTCCTCTTTATTGGAATTCAATCCAAACTATAGTAGACTGAACTCAGTTCAACCTACGTTTACTTATTGCTATTCATATATTCGTGAGGCATTCAAAATATCTGCTAACATACTCCAATTTAAAGTTTTGTCGTTATATTCTCTCACACCTATATTTTTATAGTATCCATCCATATCTTCAATCCAATTTTTCATGGCTTCTAAAAAGCTATCTAGTGTATTATTTTCAAAATCTTCTGTATGAATTTCAGTAATGAATTCTTTTAAAAAAACTAGAAAGTCATCTCTATTTTTAATTTCCATAATATAGTCCTCCTCGAACAATGTCTTTTATACGGCCTCAAAAGAGATATTGAGGCCGTATGAAAATATAAAATTACTTTTTCGCAGCACGAATTTTTTTCAATCCATTCTCCAGAATAGTAACTTTCTCGGGAGGAGTTCCCCTATCCAAAGCATTCCACCAGTTATTTACTGGTTTAACGAATAATTGAAAACCTTCATCCGTTAAATTTGATTTCTTAATAATTAAATCTTTTTTTACAGATCCATCTTGATTAAAAGGATTTATATTTACCAACAAATCATTTTCTATTAAAAATTTCATCAAAGACAAAGACATTTTTTTTATTGCTTCTTGGTAATCAACATCTTTACTTCCTGAAATAAATGCATCAAAATCAAATAAAACTATATCATTTACTTCCATAAGATTCCTTTCTATTTCAATAGGATAATTTCAAATAATACATCTGAAGGTGACGGAAGTGAGGCTGTGCGTCGCCTCCGGGTTAGGCGATTTGACAGAGGTCGTCGGAAAACCTTGCATTGGATTCAATGCTTTATCTAGATGACGATTATCATGTTTTTTATTTAAACATAGTTTAATTTAAAAACGACAAGCTTCCCCTCAGGATATTTACCTTCCCATCCACAAGGCCAAAACCCTTTAAAATAAGCATCTTCTATCATATTCCAAATAGGATGATTTTTCTTATATTTGTTGTTTAAATAACAATTAAATAAATCGGCATCTATATCACTAAATAAACTATCTTTTAATCCCTCCTCTAAGTGCAAGGAATTCAATTTTTTTTCAATTTCAGGAACAGCATATTCATCCCAAAAATTGTCATCTTCATCTGTAGATAGCTTTAAAATTAGTGAGTTTGATTCACGTAAATCCGCCCAAACAGTCTTTAAATCATACTGCTGATATGCATATCTTTGTGCTACTGAAATATCTTGAATAATTTTCCATTGGCTGTTTTGATAATTACCTGATACTTCTAATAAATTATTTTTTATAAATCCTAACATTATATTCATAATGTTACTCCTTTTTATGTTAAGTAATTAATCCAATCTTGTTTTGTTGTTGGTTTATATAAAGACTTACTTCCTGACTTAAGTGCCTTATGAATTTTGGATTGTAATAATTGAATTTTTCTAGCCTTTTCTCTATCACATTTAGAATTTTTATCAATATAATCTACTATTTCCATAATTGCTTGGTTATATCCTCTATGATAGCCCTTATGTTTAGAACAGGTAGTCCCTTTAGATAGAGATTCCGGTAACATAATTCCGTTACCTTTTCCATTAAGTTTAAATAATCCTTGTTTTTCTAGGCGTTGTAACAGTGGAGAATTATTAAACACCTCTACCGGAATTTTATGATGTGCTTGACGACCAGACCACCGAGTAGATTTAGTAATTGCTTCTCCCAACAGCTGAGAATTATTTTTTAGCCCCCAAACATCAACCCACTCCTGCGCATTCGGCGCAAACCGATAAAAGTTAAATCCACCTTCCACTCCAATCGGATCCTGATTCATAAACCGCCCCGCATCAGTCTCATAATACCTGAAGAAGTTGTAATGCAGCCCCGTCTCACGGTTGGCATATTGGTTTTTCAAGCGGAAACCGCGCGCAAATTCTACACACAAATCTACGTCAAGGATGGAAGTCTCATACAGGCTAAGGCTTTCTACTACTTGCTTACATAAAAATACGAGACCAATCATAGGTATATCTAGATTACAGTAAATCTATTATAGGTAATTCAAGAATATCTTTCGTTGTTAACTCTCCAATTTTCTTTTCAATAAAAGACAACTTCCTATTTTTCACTAATTTGTCATCATGGAACGCATATTCGTAGATTTTTCCATTTGTTTTATTATAGACATATCCATAATAATCATCCTGACCATCCTCATCTTCAACAAAATTCATAAAGAAAACTTCATCGTCTTGCTTTAATCTCTCTATTAATGCACTGTATAAGTTTGGCACCTCATTTACTACAAAATTTGTACATTCTAAAACACTTTCCAGCAAAATTTTAGAAGTTAATTCCTCAGACTCCATCAACTCAACTCCTATCGTTCTAAATAGTCTACTCAGGCTTGCGTCCATTTATCTATATTTCTTAATATCCTGTAAGGTAATTATACTATTTCTTAAATCATCTAAAAATAACAATTGAATTTCATATTCACGTTTTAAATTTTCGTCCTCTATTTTGCCATCTTCGGAGTATGGGAAATTCGCTAAAGCATCTTTCCAGTTAATTACGTTTTCAGCACATGCAGCAAAGTAATAACTATCAGATGATTTTTGTTGTATACCTAGTAACATATTTCGAATCGAAGTTAATAATTCTATAGTTCCTTGTGTTTCTACCATATCATTTAATGGATCATCATCATCCCAATTTATATCTTCTATAGCTTTTTGAGAGATTCCAATATTTATTTGGGAGAAATCATACCAACCAGCTTTAATGATAGCATCACAGAGTTCGTAGTTCACATTTGAATTAGTTATTTTAGTCATATTTTCATTTATTTTTTTCTCAATGATCAGTGCATTACAGCACCAAGCCGCAAATTTACATTTCTTTTGTAAATCCATTTGATCTAAAAGAGATTGTACTTTTTCAATATGTAATTCTATATTCATAACTCATCCTTTCATTAATCATATACACCACCAGCACCGTCAACACTTTGTTTACATCTTGAACAAGGTGCATTTCTTTGCTTGCTGCATAAAGTGTTTTACTTTCATTTTTCAATTCAACTTTAAAAATCGCGACAGTTGATTTTTCGATTGCACGTGCATCAGGTGTTTTTAGATCTCCTACCAAACCTATCACGTCTTGGCTTACAAAACGTCCTGTTTCTGAATCATAATAGCGGAAATAGTTATAATGGTTTCCTCTTTCATACGCCCCCAACCGGTGTAGTTGCCGAACCACAAGAGGTTGTCGTTTTTATCGGTCATCTCACGCGTGATACCGATTTGGTCGCAGTGGAAGTAGTGGGTTTGTTGTCGGCTTTCGCTGTCTTCGTTGTTTCAGTTGCGGACCTGCGCCAAGGGTTCGTAGCTATTGTATTGTAAGTGTCGGTAATGGTTTCGGGCAGCCATTGGGCGTTGTAGCTGTAGCTTGTGGTGTAACCAACAAGAGAGAAATTTGGTAGAGTTCGCCTGAAAGTATGTTTTCAGACGAACTCTACATCAATCAGTAATAAAATTGTTAAAGAACCGATAGTTCAGACGACTTAGAAGAAGATTTAGAGGTCGCTTGAAAAGCAGAAGCCGCGTGTATATTCCACACACACCCCATATCAGAATTAAAAGTTTCATACAAGCTACGGTTTGCTTTTTTTCATTCGAAAGAAATTTTTAACATTTTTGATAACCGATTTATAAAATATAAAATTGCCAAATGTTCATCTTGGTAACAATATTCTTCGGTTCTCAATCCTCTTTCAGAATAGAATATATGCCATTTTTTATTTTCTTCAACAATACATAATGATTCATCATTTACTTCATTGATTGAGTAACTATCTTCTGGTACTCCTTTATTTTTAAGATATGAATTCAATTCATTAATTTTTAACATTTTCCTATTATCACCTCTTCCAGATGCCAGATTCTATATGATTTAACAGATTTTGGTAATTCATCCTGTGTCCCTAATCCAATTTCTCCGAACAACGACATAATTTTACTTACAGCTACATTATCAATTGGTTTAAGTACCCTATATATGGTATAAGGCTTTCAATCAGAACCAGGAGGTAAGGCTGGGTATGGTGTTCCTACTGGAGATACAGATTGTCTCCGCCTAAAAGCCCAATCGGATCCTGATTAACAAACCGACCCGCATCAGGCTCATAGTACCTGAAGAAGTTGTAATACAGTCCCGTTTCACGGTCGGCATACTGGTTCTGTAAGCGGAAGGGTTGGTATGCGCTATCCGTTACCTTGGTTTCCTCTTTCATACGACCCCAGCCGGTGTAGTTGCCGAACCAAACCAGGTTGCCGTCTTTATCGGTCATCTCACGCGTGATGCCGATTTGGTCGCAGTGGAAGTAGTGGATTTGTTGGCGTCTTTCGCGTCCGAGGGGGTCGCGTTCGCTGTCGCTATGGTATACGAGTTCGCAGTTTTCGTCGAAACCGTATACTTCCGTCCGCCCCAATGCGTCGGTAACGACGGTATGGTCTTTGCGGTAGTCGAACGTCCATTCTTCGCCGAGGTTGTTGCTGCTCTTGAGAACTTTGCCGTTGTCGTCGTAGCAGAGGCGGATATGGCGACTGTTGCGGTCGAGTTGGGCGACCAGTTGGTAAATGCCGCAACCGGAAGCGACTTCGGCAAACAGCAGCCGTGCGCCGCCGTCGGGGGAGGCGATTTGGTAGAGGCCGTCTGAAAATATCGAATCTTACTTTTTGTTTTTTTTCTTAGGATTTAGTTCTTCTTTACGCTGCTTATAAAACTGCCAATATTTTTTGTCCTCGATACTGAATGGATAATATCCAGCATCGTTATAAGCTATATCGAAATATTGATAAGCATCATCATATTTTTCAATATCATAATAAAAAATACCGCCTAATAGATATGTTCCTGCATTAGTTGTTCCTAAATCGGCAACACTCAAAGCAATAGTCAGCCATTCCTCAGCATGTTCATATTTTTGATGTTTATAATATAACTCAAATAAGGCAATCGTAACCATTGTAGTTGGATGCGCCCATTGAGTTACTGGCTTAGGTATTAGCTCAAATGCTTCTTTTAATAATTTTTCTTGTTCCGAAAAAGATTTACTATAAGCTTCGCAAACTAAATCATTAATTTTTGATTCCAATTCTGGATTAACTGCATCTAAATTCATAGCATACAACTCCTCAATTAAATTAAACAATGTTAAGTGTAGATTCTATAATATCAATGGCCATAATCAGATTTCTGCCTAGGCCCGATTCGTTTATCCATATCATACCTATGGAGTATCCCAAAATTGGGCAGAGCTAGGAATATCGCTTACACGTCTTAAATTACTAATCTGCTCAGCCGACATACCACGTAGCTCCTTAGCACTTAACATGCGCTGCATTACAGCCCTACCAGTGGTACTCACTTTTGATGGCGTTTTACCTACTGTAGCTAACCTGTTACGAGAAAGTCCCAACGGATCAATCCAACTTTGAGCATTTACAGCAAACTGATAAAGGTTATCCCCTGCGCCCAACAACCCAATCGAATCCTGATTCACAAATCGCCCAGCATCAGGCTTATAATACCTGAAGAAGTTGTAGTGCAACACCGTTTCACGGTCGCAATACTGGTTTTGCAATCGGAAGGGTTGGTGAGCAGTTCCGGATGTGTTAGTTTCGCTCTTTAGTTTGCCCCAACCGTAATAATCGCCGAACCACAGCAAATTGCCATCCTTATCGGTCATCTCACTCGGTATGCCGATTTGGTCGCAGCGGAAGTAGTGGGTTTACTGGCAACTTTCGCGTCCTACGGTAATGCGGCCGTAGCCGTCGTAGTCGTAGCAATTTGGTAGAGGTCGTCTGAAAAACATAAACCGCATGCGTACGTTCCGTACATATCCTACGTCAGGAATGAAGGTTTTGTGCGGACTACTGCTTGCTAGACCCAACCTACGCCTGTTGTTAGTTTTGCATAAATTAATGAGCAATATAAAACGTCTAAATATTTGAAAGATTTAGATTTTAGAGTTTTCTGTATTTGAAAAAAGGGAACCTTGTGGGGAAGGCTCGACCTAATTACGTTTATTTTTATGAGACTGAAAATTTAGAGATTCTTAAACCATCTAATTCAAATGTGAAAATAATAGAAACTCCTCCTTCTGTTTTTATCTCACACTCATGTTCCCATTCCTCCCTTGATACAAATTTCCATTTAATATCGGCAAAAAACAAATATTGTACAAATTTTTCAATAGTTAATTTCCTATTAATTTTATATTTTTTAGAAATAGTTACACCTTTGAAATAAGGATCTATTGATAGCAAATAAATAACTTCATCCCTAAAACCAATTTCTAATCCCTTCCAAAAAATAGAAAAACCACTTTCTATATTATCGTCATCGTATAACCATTTAGACGAATGTTTGAATTGTTTCCGCTTTTGAAAACTACTATATGACATACCCACAGACAAATCTTCAAATCTGCCTGTTTTTAAGAAAGATGTGATATCCATAATAACCTCATTAACATTTTCCTAAATTTTTTAATTCCTCTTTTAGCTATTTCCTTTCTTCTAGTGCTACTTTTTGGGTCATTTAAATCACCTTCAAAATCAGTCAGAGCCTTTTTAAGCTGATCTTTTGCTGATTACATATTTTGTGAGTTGTCTTTCAGTTCAGAAATTATGTCATCGGCAACTTTCAATTTTTTGGAAGTAGCACTTTTCATATTACCAAAACATTTCCATACAATTTCTCCGTTATCATCTAAGGTTAAAAGGGTTTCTGTTACTTTTTATTTCCTACAAAAATATCAGCATGAGGTCCTTTTACACTAACATCCGAAAATCTATATGGTTACATTTTTGAAGTTGCTTTTGAAGCAAGGCCTAATGGGTCCACCCACGCCTTCGTATTCAGTTCAAAAGCATATAAATTCTCCCCACCTATCAACCCAATCGGTTCCTGATTCACAAACCGCCCTGCCTCAGGCTCGTAGTATCTGAAGAAGTTGTAGTGCAACCCCGTTTCACGGTCGCAATACTGGTTTTGCAAGCGGAAGGGTTGGTGAGCAGTTCCGGATGTGTTGGTTTCACTCTTTAGTTTGCCCCAACCGTAATAATCGCCGAACCACAGCAAATTGCCATCTTTATCGGTCATCTCCCTCGGTATGCCGATTTGGTCGCAGTAGAAGTAGTGGGTTTGCTGGCAACTTTCTTCGTCTTCGTTGATGTGGTTTTGATAGGCGAAACCGCGTGCGTACCGCACACACCCTACGTCAGGACTGAAGGTTTTGTGCAGGCTACGGCTTACTTGTGATTACCAGCTAGTAATAGGTCTATGCAAATTTACCCAAAATTTTAATAATGATTGTTCAAAAAAACGAAATTCGGACAGATCTTTTTCTACAACTAGACCTAATTCTTTGAAAAGATATTTAGATTTCGTTCTCTCGATAACATCATATTGACTTAATAGCTCAGCAAACCCTTTTTTTGATGATATATCTATTTCATTATAGTATATTGCAAGCTCTACTTTCTTATCATTGAAAATTGTAACCTCAGTTAACTTTTCATTATCAAACCTTAGTACAAAATTGTTTATCTCTATAATATTTTTAACCTTCGGGATAACATTGTTTGATATGTTATACTTTCTTATAACATCTGATAGAGAACAATTTAATTCAAAATTGCCTATACTCTTATAAGGAATAAATATTAATTTATCATGATTTAAAGTTGGGTTTTTAAGTTTACTTTTTTGAAAGTCTGAGTACTTTTTACCTTTATTATCATATAAATCTCTTATACTCTCATCGTAAATTAATATCTGCAGAAACAAATTATCCTTATAGTCAACATATAAAACTAAATTATATTTTGGAAAAATATAAAAATAATTTTCTTCATCTGAAACTTCTATTAGAGGATTCTCCTCTTCTAAAAATTTTTCAAGATTTGAAAAGTTAATAACTTTTCCATTTAAGCAAAATTCATCACAATTCCTCAAGGAGGATACAGTAATCAATTCTGAATCAGATTGTGTCTTGTGTTTTCTATCAAACTCTAATGAATAATTAGGATTATTTAAAATAACATCATCAAAGTCAGCCTTTTTTTGACCCAATACAATCCCATTTAACGAATTATTTAATATTTTCAACATAATATATATCCTTTCCTGTATTTGTCTATGTCAATTAGCTTCTCAGCCATCAGGAAAAATGACCTCTAGATAGAATGCCATTGCTAATGGTAATGAGATTGTTAAAGAACAAATATTTCAGACGACCTCGAAAAAGAATTGAGGTTGTCTGAAAGGCAGAAACAGCATGATTACCGCTCCCATGCTACGGGGGAATTGAAGGTTTCATGTAGGCTACGGCTTGCTTATAAGATTCATAAGAATAATATTATGTATCAAGAAATGGCATTAATTGTTCTGGCTTTAAAGTTAGTAGTGCGATTGTTTTTCCTTTAGTATCGCAGAATTCAACCTCATATGCTTCATAAGGATTTGAATAAACTTCTACAATAGCACCGATGTCTCCCTTTTGTAAATTAAAACCAGGAAGATCTTGTTGCAATTTGACTACTTCTAAAAGCGAATATTTCACTATAAACTCCTTAATAATTAACTATAAAACATATGTAATTGCCAATCATGGAATTGATTGTCCGCTATCGATTATCCAACCAGTTCTAACTGTGGCGGTCTGTCCAATTGGACCAGTCATTGGAATATCAACAGTATAGCGTTGCCCATGTTCATCACATTTACCTGGAGTTGCTGGGTTTTCACAAACACCTTGTTGATTTTTTTTAATCAACTCATCTACATTTGATTGATTAAATCCTAATGCAGATTGAAAAACCTTTGCTTTTTCCACCTACAGGGTGTTCTGTATTTAAGGCATATCCCGTGATTTTTTGGGGTCAATGATAGCCTTATCTGCATTAGGTAATTTCGAATTAGAGCAAAGACCTAATAGATAAAGCCAATCTTGAGCATTTGCCGCAAACGCATACAGATTCTCCCCGTCCAACAACCCAATCGGATCCTGATTCACAAACCGACCCGCATCAGGCTCATAATACCTGAAGAAGTTGTAGTGCAACCCCGTTTCACGGTCGCAATACTGGTTTTGCAATCGGAAGGGTTGATGCACATGCTTGTAAAACCGCTCATCCTTTTTCAGACGACCTTACGGTTTGGTTAGATCTCGAACTGACTATTCGTTTAAAGATAAGGCAAATCTAAGGCCTCATCATAACTTTCATCTAAGATTTTATTGACTGAGGCAGCAAACTGAATAGCCTTCATATCAATAGTTTCAGGATTGTCAGGAATCAGAAAGACAGCTATACCTATATTATTTTCTATCAACCATGGTATCCCATCCTCTAAAAATTCTTCTATCTCAATTTCATAAATATCAGAATTCTTATCTTCAGAATTTGCCATAATTCTTGCGAATTCTAATTCAGGCCATATGGCTAAAGATGAATTTTTCTCATCTCCCCATAATATCCAATCTCCTTCTTCGTCTGCTAAAACATATAGAACTCCAGAGTCAGCTATCCTTTTTAAAGTATGCTCACAACGTTCTTGACTGGACAAATTAAGAATTGCATTTATTGCTTTTTGTTGTAAAACCATCGACAAATAAGGTAAATCAAATTCTTCCCCATACCACTCATAAAAATAATCATTGATCATCTTGGCAAATTCAATTGGATCCAAAATAATAGTTTCTGTTTTTTCATTTATAGGAAAAATAGCTAATTTAATATTACTTTCAGACAATAAAGGAACGGTATCTTCTAAGAAGTTCTCTAGTTCCATTTCATCTATTCTCAATGCTTGAGGATTCCATTGGAGAGCTAACTCCGCAAACTCAGATTCTGGAAAAATCATTAGATATTCTTTTCCTTCATCATCTTGCAAACATATCCAGTCATCCTTTCCATTTAGTAGGTATAAAGTTTCAATACCAGATATAGTTTTAATAGAATAATCCAATCTTTCTTTAGCTGATAATTTAACAATTGAATCAATTGCTTGTTTTGGCAGGCCCATTATTAAAATCCTTTCTACTTTCGTGAGTCTTTGTTTTTTGCTCAGATTTTCCACCACATTTTTTTGACCCAATACAATCCCATTTAACGAATTATTTGATATTTTCAATATAATATATATTTTTTCCTATATTTGTCTATGTCAATTAGTTTTTCAGCTATCAGGAAAACGACCTCTAGATAGAATGCCATTACTAATGGTAATGAGATTTTAACGAACAAATTGTTCAGACGACCTCAAAAAAGATATTAAGATCGGCTGGAAACAAAAACCGCATGCGTACTACACACCCCCTACGTCAGGACTGAAGGCATTGTGCAGGCTACGACTTACTTTTCATCGTAATTGGAAGTTTCATGTGGTCAACGGCTTGCTTGGGCTACTTTACAGTTGATAATTAAATTTAGAAAATTATGTCTAATACTCTATTTTTTAAAATAAATTCTTTTTTTAAATGTTCTAAAATATTATCTAACTCTTCCTTGCTTAAAATTTGGTTGGTCTTAGTAAATTTTGCTGTTTTCGCATATAGGGAAAAGTGAAACTCATTATTTGGAAAGAACATTTCTCCTTCAAATGAAATTTCATTTCCATTTAAAGAAACAATTAACATACCTCTTGAAATTTTTTCAATTACGAAATCATCCATAGTAATTACCTTTTTCTCATATATTTCCTGGTCGCAGATCTTTGCCAATAACGCCTGTTACAGTACCAGAAGCGCATGTTGCATACTCTGATGAAATATCTTCCCATGCTTTAATGCTTGCTTGGTTATTTTGATACCACGTAGGCATGATAATTTTTCTAGCTTCAATTAACATTTCTAATGTTGTTCCTCCATTATATTTGGCTATATCGGCAGCAATATGTTGTCCACCAATACCATCTGTTCTACATGACCAAAAAAATGCTGAGTTTGGTTCTGTTTTAACTTTGCTATTTTCACAGCATTTATTCAAACCTAGAGGATCAACCCACACCTGAGCATTAGGCGCAAAAGCATAAAAATTCTCCCCGCCCACTAATCCTATGGGATCTTGATTGTTAAACCGTCCGATTCTACTGTCGTAGTACCTGAAGAAGTTGTAATGCAGCCCCGTTTCACAGTCGCAATACTGGTTTTGCAGGCGGAAGGGTTGGTAGGCGTTATCCGTTACCTTGGTTTCCTCTTTCAGACGACCCCAGCCGGTGTATCTGCCGAACCACAGGAGGTTGCCGTCCTTATCGGTCATCTCCCTAGGGATGCCGATTTGGTCGCAGTGGAAGTAGTGGGTTTGTTGTCGGCTTTCGCAGTCTTCGCTGATGTGGTTTAGACAGGAGAAACCGCTTTCGTGCGTACCACAATGCTCTACGTCAATACTCTACATCGGGATTGGAGGTTTCGTACGGGCTACGATTTGCTAATCAAAGCTAGAAATATATAATTCAGTTTACATATTACATATATCTTTAGGCACATAATATTTCAAACAATTATTCTTCTTCTAAGACCATACGATTAAAACAGTCATACAAATCTTCTCCGACTAAATACATATTTTGCATCTTTACTTCTTCAGGCATAGTTTTTCCAAAATCATCAAAATAATCTTCTTCATCCCATTCGTTTTCATGGTACCAATAAAAAATTTTTCCTATTTTTTCCCCTTTTATACAAAGACATATCCTATCTCCGTAGTTATTCTCAGCAATAGGTAAAAAATTTGTAGGAATCCTATTTTCCATTTTTTTTATAGCATTGCTCAATGAATAGCCAGTTTGATACGATTCCCCTTCTCCATAGAAACAACCAAATTCCCCTTTCTTTATTACAACATTTTCTATCGGTGAATCAGGGGGATAACAATAACTTGGTAGTCCATTGTCATACATGGTTAATTTATAAAATACTTCATTTAGATATGTCTCTCCTCCAAAACACGTCAAATAATCTAAATAATCAGAAAATTCTTTTCTATCAATATCTAGAAATTTTGACATTATTTCTCGTGATAAAGGAGCGAAAGGCTTTGCTCCGACCCTTACAACTCCACCCATTTTTTCTATTAAAGTTTGCATTCTTGTGCTCATAATGTTTACTCCAGTTAAAGGTTATGGACATGTTTTTCCGATTTTCTTCTTATTACGCATGACACTTGCAGGACCAGTATGCCTAATGACACTATGTAAATCTCTCGGTATTATTTGCGCCGTATTCCTACTATAATGATGCAAAATCAGATTATTTCATGGAACGCAATATATAAGGTTGTCTGAAATACAAAACAGTATTTGTGCGTGCCACACACACCCTACGTCAGGACTGAAGGTTTTGTGCGGGCTACAGCTTGTTACAAGGACTAATTATTGCATAATTTGTTGTTTTAATTTTTGGTCAAAAGAATTTTCCAGGAAGATCAAATCATGCTTGCTAAACAAACCATTATCATTTTCTAATACTTTTTTATCAAACAATAAAATATTCTGTATTAAAGGATCATTTAGTGGTAATTCATTCTTATTTATAATATAAATAGCGGTTAACGCTTTAAAACGAAAAGCCTCTGGATAAAGTGATAAATATTTTAAAACTTCTTTGCTACCGGAATGGAAAGCCATAATGATTGGAATATGATTTTGCTGCAAATGCATTAATACATCTGGATAGATGTTTTTTGCATCATTCTCAGATTCAGGTAATTTAATGGTATCTCCATAAGGAAATGAGGTAATAGGGGGAGCTTTAAAAAAATGCGCCTGCGAGATAGATGGTTGCACAAATACTAAATCATATGGATTTGACGATTTATCATAAGGAGGAACATTTTGGGAGAAAAAATTTCCCATTTCAGAATTGTATGCATATAGGTGAAGTATGACCCCCTCGAAAGTACGAGAATTGCTAAAGGATATTTCACCATAAACATATTTTCCTTTTTTAAATTTAATCCTATCTTTTAGAAAATTAGCATCAGGAATAATTAAATTATTTTTTAAATATTCAATAAGACCTTGAATAAATTCTTTACTTTTCATAATTATCCTCCTTAAAATCAATCTTTGAATACTAAAGTCATAAAGCGAGCAACGCCTTTGGAGGAACCCACATCCGTTTGCTTATCCTTATTTTTTGTTGAAACCATATATGCAGCCTTCGGACATTTTCCTCCAGCATTGTGCGGTTTTTTCAAATTGAATAGCCCTGATCTCTTTTGACCTTTCGTTAATCGTTCTGTATTATTTTTTACCTCAATAAAATAGATTTTCCCATCTTTCATTGCGACTATATCAGGACGTATTCGTAGGTAAGATATAGAGCAAGAGTGAACGATAATGAGATTATTCAGACGACCTCGAAAAAGGATTGAGGTCGTCTGAGAATTGATTTTAGACGACCTTGATATTTTGTTGGGGCTCGACCCAACCTATGGTCTAAAAAAGGTCTTAAAGAGGCTTGTTACCTTTAAATATATTAAATCTTGATAGATTAGCTCCTTTTGATTGAATATGTTTTATAGCTAATTCAAGTTCATTAAATTCATTAAATTCTTCTATCTCATAATCTTCAGCCTGATCCAATTTATTTTTTGGTACTGTATAGTAATATGTGCTATAAGTTCCATTATTTTTCTTAATAGCAAATACTTGATAAACAACCTTTCCATCAATTTCAATAAGTTCATCATATCCTTTTGTTTGTAAATTAGTTAAATTTAACATATCTATTTTCCTATAATATCAATACGCACTTGTTTTCCATCTGGACGTCTAAGATTTATATACGGGTACTTTCCATGTTCTGTTCCTTGTGGATCATCATGTCCTTTACACCGTCCTGTTGCTTTATCCATAGCATAATCTTTTCCTGATTCACAAACCGACCCGCATCAGGCTCGTAATACCTGAAGAAGTTGTAATGCAGCCCCGTTTCACGGTCGGCATATTGGTTCTGCAGGCGGAAGGGTTGGTAAGCACTGTCCGTTACTCGGGTTTCCTCTTTCAGACGGCCCCAACCAGTGTAGTTGCCAAACCAAACCAGATTGCCGTCCTTATCGGTCATTTCTCTTGGGATACCGATTTGATCGCAGTGGAAGTAGTGGGTTTACTGGCGGCTTTCGCGTTCGAGGGAATCACGTTCTACGGTAATGCGGCCGTAAACGGCGGTCAAATCGCCGTAGCCAAAATCGACTTCAGCAAACAGCAGCCGTGCGCCGCCGTCGGGGGAGGCGATTTGGTAGAGGTCGGCTGAAAGTCGGTTTTCAGACGACCTCTATGTTAACTGCTAATGAGATTGTTAAAGAACAAATGGTTCAGACGACCTCAAAGAAGATAGTGAGGCCATCTGAAAAGCGGAAACTGAACAGAAACTAACATCAGAATTTGAAGGTTTGTGCGGGGCTACGGCTTACTAAGAATAATTACAGATGAGATTTGGGTGGATAAATTTGCAAATCTAAAGAACACCATCCACATACCAAATCCATTATTTCTAGAATGTAGTCCTCTTCACTTTCTGTTTTTATGTCAGAACGAAGATTTTCTAGAAATAAATATAATTTATCTTGGGATACATCCTTATTTTTTAGCTCAATTAGGTGCTTTTTTATATCTAATAGGGATTTTTTTTGATTTTTTATCATCTCTAATAATATTTTTTTATCATGATTGTTAAACATTGCCACACCCAACTTTCCTAAACTTGCGTCTTAGAGATCCTAATGTTTGCTTGTATTTTTCTAAAGTCATTTTTTTAGATGGTTGAATCGTTCCATGTCCAGGCTTATCAGGAACATATTTTAAATCGTCACCTAAGTCACTAGTGTCAATTTGCCAAACTGGATCTTTACCAGTTCCTCCAAATTCAGGAGGCCGTCTATGAGAAGGAAGATCTTGTGGCGAGGGAGACATAGACATACCATTCTTACCAGGCTCGACCATCCCATTTGCATCTACAGTAATATCAATACCTTCTCGGACACCTAAGCCCCTAGCTGATGATTCAATTTTAGGATACCCTCCATCGTCTTTCATCCCTCGAAAAATTTTGGCTAATCCCCAAACATCCATCCACCCCTGCACACTCGGAGCAAACCAATAAAGATTATCTCCACCCCACAACCCAATCGGATCCTGATTCACAAACCGACCCTCATCAGGCTCGTAATACCTAAAGAAGTTGTAATGCAGCCCCGTTTCACGGTCGGTATACTGGTTCTGAAGGCGGAAGGGTTGGTAAGTACTGTCCGTTACTCGGGTTTCCTCTTTCAGACGGCCCCAACCAGTGTAGTTGCCAAACCAAACCAGGTTGCCGTCTTTATCAGTCATTTCACGCGGGATGCCGGCTTGGTCGCAGTGGAAGTAGTTGTTTTCCTGTTTGCTTTCGCCTTCAGCATTGGTGTGGTTGCGGACCTGCGCCAAAGGTTCGTAGCTGTCGGGATCGGCGTCGTAGATATAGGTATATCTGCCGTCCGGTTGGACTTCCTGCAAGAGGTGGCGCCGTCCCAGACGAAGTGGGTGCGTTTCGGTTCGGTACTCGTCCAGGCGAGTTTGTCTTGGCGTTCTTTGGAAAGGCGTCTGCCAAAAGGGTAGTAGGCGTAGTCGATGGTGCAACCATCAGATTGCCGTTAATCTAATTGTTTAAGGCTATCTGAAAAACCAACTTTCAGACGGCCTTTATCCTGACTAATGTTTCACAATCACTAGCGATATTTTTTTCTAGGATCTTTAAACGTTCCTATAAATTTTAAGTCATTATAAAGTTTTTCTGGATCATCGGGTTTAAAAGTAGCGTTTGCATAATAATACAAAGAATTCCCTTCATTCACACCTTTTTCTTTAGATGCTCTTATAATTTCTTCTGTGGCTTTTTTCGAATGCGTACCAATTTCTTCAGCTAAAATTTCAATTGGAACAATCTCTCCGTTTTTGGTACGAAAAGCTACAAAAAAGTCTGAATCAATAAATGAAACCCCAAAATCTGCAAATGCTGGACATTGAGAATCTGAATCTTCCATTCCTTCAGTGTATTTATTAAATTCATCTAACGTCTTATTTGATGTTCCTATCCATACAGAAATCATATTTTTTGTATCTGAATCAAGCATTTTAATCGTCCTTTCTCAGTTATTGAAAATTTAATTTAAAATTTATTTCATTACAGAGGCCGTCTAATAAACCAAAAAAAACCGCGTGCGTGCGTACCGCTCACACCCCACGTCGGGATTGGAGGTTTTGCAGGCTACGGCTTGCTAAGTTGAAACTGAAGGTTTCATGTTACTTATTAAGTATTTTGAATAAAGAAAATACCTGCTTGACTTCCAGATAGAAGTTTTTTCTTAATATTTTGGTCATAATAAAAATAACCAATACCATTTTGAAAAATATGTAACTTTTTATCTATATCTTCTTCTAATAATTGCAAGCAAAAACTAAACTTAGGAGAAGGATATATTATATCTTGTTCAAAATAAGGATTACCAAAAATCTTGGATACATCCAAGCCCATCCCATTATCTTCAAAGAATAAATGTTCATCTTCATTGTATTTTGCATCAGCTTCTTTATCAACTTCATCAAGCCTTTCAAAAAATTTTCTTTCCAAAGAAATATTTCCCAAATCTTGCTTGTTGATAGCTTGTTCCCTTTCATAAAGGATAGCGCAACTAAAACCATCATTTAGTAAAATCAAACCATCCTGACAATTAACAGTAAATTTAGATGAAATAGAGTCTTTTACTCCTCCCAGTACATGCTCCTCTATAGAAATAAAAACAGAGATATAATAATTTCTACGAGGGAATACATTTTCAGGTAAAAAGTCAGAATAAAGAGTAAATAGATGCGTTTGATAGGCATCAGAATTTGGAACTTTAGGCCATAATTCTAACGGAATATGTTCAGCCCCTCCTCCAATATAACCAATACTATGTGGTGTTTTAGAAGAAGTAAAAAGTAATTTTGACATTTAAACTTCCTTTTTGCTATAATTCATCAAATCCAATAAATTCATAATAATTTTGCTCCTTCCATTCCTTCAAAGTATAAAGAAAAGGCAAAGAAAAATTTTCCAATATTTTTTCTTTTAAATTTTCTGACACCATAAATGCATCCATATACTTATACTTGGAAGACAGCAAAATATCCTTATCTGAATTAGTATATGCCTCCAGCGAAAAACCTTTTTCATCTCTTCCTAAATCTGGATAAACAATTTCATCCTCAATTTCCCAGCTAACTATTCTTACCAAATAATAGACTTCATTCGTCAATAGCTCACCTTTTGTATTGACAATAATTGCCTTGCTCATACCAAAATCATGATCAAACCCATATTTTTTTATAAATTCCAAAAAGCGCGCTGACATGATAAAGAAATCATTATATGGAAGAAAATCAAAAGTAACACCTCTTGCTTTCTTTAAGCAGACATAAACTTTTTCAGGCATTGGAGGGATTTCTTGCCCCTTTACAAACCAACTCCACGGAAAGTCAAAATCAGGATGCGTTTTTTTAGGGTTAAACTTCTCTGATATACCCACAGCTCCACTACTTACTCGTGGCAACCCCATTTTTTCTGCTTTATCCATGCTTTGTAGGGCATATCCCCATACTAGTAATTTTTTCATAATATCCTCCTATTCTAATCGTTTGGGCGAGTTGGTAGATGCGCACCCTCCAACGGATATAGACTTACTCAAACGTTTTTTCAATCTGTTCGATTTTGTCGTAGACGTAATGGAGTACGTCGCTTCTTTGGTTAGAGCTTTGTATCTGGTTGCCAGGTCCATTTGGCTCCATATTTTTTTAGTAAATCAAAGCTAGCTTGAGGTCCCATGCTACCAGCTTTGTAGTCATGGAGTGGAGCACCATTTTCTGCCCAAAGTTTCTCGATACGGTCAATCAATTTCCATGATGCGCTGACTTCATCCCAGTGGCTAAAGTTGGTTGAATTATTGTTCAAAACATCATAGATCAGTTTTTCATATGGATCTGGTGAAGCACCTGTAGCAGTCGCATCTGTGCGATAGTCAAGAGAATTTGGCGCAAGGCTAAACTCTTCACCCACCTTTTTACCGTTAAGGCTAAGAGAGAATCCTTCAGTCGGTTGGATGTAGATGGTAAGCACATTCGGCGCTAGTGGTTCTCCGAAAATAGAATCCATTTGTTTGAAGACAATGTTAACGTGTGTTCCTTTTTCAGTTAGGCGTTTACCTGTACGGAAGAAGAAAGGTACACCACGGAAGCGATCAGTATCTACAAAGAATGCACCTGAAGCAAATGTTTCTGTCATAGATTCAGGGTTGACATTTGGTTCGCTACGGTAAGAGATGTATTTCATGCCATCGACTTTACCAGAACGATATTGACCACGGATAAATTGTTCTTTGAGTTCCTCGTCTGTAGGTTGGTAAAGGTTCTTGAAGACCTTGATTTTCTCCGCACGAATGTCATCTTTGGTAAAGCTTGCGGGCTTATCCATAGCTAGGAGTGATAGAAGTTGGAGAGTATGGTTTTGAACCATATCACGAAGGGCGCCAGACTCATCATAGTAGCCACCACGTTCTTCAACACCGAGACGCTCTGCAAATGTAATCTGAACATTATCGATGTGTTCACGATTCCAAACATTTTCAAAAATCATATTGGCAAAGCGAATGGCAAAAATACTTTGAATCATTTCTTTACCGAGATAGTGGTCGATACGATAGATTTGTTCTTCGTTAAAAGTAGCTAGGAGTTCTTCGTTTAGTTTGCTTGCAGTCTCATAGTCTGTTCCAAAAGGTTTCTCAACGATCAAACGTTCAAAGCCTTTACCATCAACAATTTGCTCTGATTTGAGGTGTTTGGCGATGGTACCAAAGAACTGAGGTGCCATTGAGAGGAAGAAGAGTTTGTTGTGCTCAGTCTGATATTTTTCGTTTAATTCAGCCTGAAGCTTGCGTAGTTCGATGTAGTGCTCAGTGTCATTAACATCGTGACTTTGATAGTAAAAATGACTCGCAAATGCTTGAGCTTCTTCCACACTATCTGCCAAGTCTAAAATAGATTCGACAACGACAGATTCGAAATACTCCTTACTCCAAGGTCTACGAGCAGTTCCAATAACAGCAAAATGATCAGAAAGATTACCTGATTTATAAAGTCTAAAAAGTGAAGGGTAGAGCTTACGTTTGGCCAAATCCCCACTTGCACCGAAAATTGTAACAATAACTTTTGATGACATCTAGCTACCTAATTTCTATTTTGTTTCCTAGTTAAACTAGGCATGAGGAATCCCCATTTTTCATATCCTTTATTTTATCATAATTTTCTAAAAAATCCAAAAATCCAATACAAGTAAGAAAAAAACTGCAAGGTTTTCCTTGCAGTTTTTTTAAGCGTTAAGGACCTTGTCCAAAAATTCTTTTAGACGAGGGTGTTGTGGGTTGTCAAAGATTTGATCAGGGGTTCCATCTTCTAGGAATTCACCGTCTGCAGTAAAGATAACACGATTGGCAACTTTACGAGCAAATCCCATCTCGTGAGTTACGATGATCATGGTCATACCTTGTTCAGCCAATTCCTTCATAACGTTAAGAACGTCTCCAACCATCTCAGGGTCAAGAGCAGAAGTTGGCTCGTCAAAGAGCATGATATCAGGGTTCATTGCTAAACCTCGAGCGATAGCCACACGTTGTTTTTGTCCCCCTGATAGACTATCAGGATTAGCATTGGCCTTGTCAGCAAGTCCAACCTTTTCAAGAAGTTCCATGCCTAATTTTTCTGCTTCAGCCTTGGTTAACAACTTATGCTCGATAGGAGCGAAGGTGATATTTTCCAATACGGTCATATGTGGAAATAGATTGAAGTGCTGGAACACCATTCCGATATTTTCACGAACATGGTCTACGTTGGTTGCTTTATCCGTCAAATCATAGCCATTAACTGTGATGCTTCCTTTTGTTCCTTCTTCGAGGAGATTTAAGCTACGCAAGAAAGTTGACTTACCTGAACCAGAAGGTCCAATGATACAAACAACATCTCCTTCATAGAATTTCGCTGAAATTCCTTTAAGGACTTTGTTTTTACCATATTGTTTATGTAAGTTATGAACGTCAATTTTTAATTTTGCCATTATTGAATCCTCTTTTCTAAGCGTTTTGCTAGTCTAGTTAGAAGAGTGATAATCACAAGGTAAAAGATTGCGAGAATTGCATACATTTTGAAACTTTGATAGTTACGAGCAATGATAATCTTACCAGTCTGGAAGAGTTCTACCAAACCGATTGCAGATACGATTGTTGTATCTTTAAGAGCGATAACAAATTGGTTGACGAAGTTTGGAAGCATGAGCTTGGTTGCTTGTGGCAAGACAATCTTACGCATGGTTTTTCCATATGAAATACCAAGACTTCGACTGGCTTCCATTTGTCCAACAGGTACGGCCTTGATACCACCACGAACAATTTCAGCAATGTAGGCAGCTGAGTTTAGGGAAAGTGCGATAGTACCAGCGACAAAGTCGTTGATTGGACTTTGTTGACCTGTAAGAGATTCGATAAAGTTAGGAATGCCCCAGAAAATGAAAGCAGCAAGAATCATCAATGGAATACCACGGATAACGTCAACGAAAATCTCTGAAATCAAACGGAGTGATTTATAAGGGCTGACACTAAAAATACCAAAGATAATTCCGATGAAAATCGCAATTACAAATGAAATCAGTGCTAATGAGAGGGTAATTCCAAGTCCGCTGAGAAGTTGTTTGTAGTTGTTTTTCAACAAGCCCCAGATAGTTGTTTCATCAGCGATTGAACTTGTAGTAGTAGAATTACTAGCTAGATACTTATCCAGGATTTTTTGGAATTCTCCATTTGCCTTAAGGTTTGCAAGACCCTTGTTAAACTTCTCTAACAATTCTGGATTGCTTCCTTTTTTTACTGCAAAAGCAGTTTCACCGATTGGTGTACCTGCGATTGGTGCTTTTAACTTTTGTCCTTGACTAATAGAGTATTTAATAACAGGTTCGTCGTCCATAACGGCATCAATTGAACCAGTGTTTAAGCTATCATACATAGATGCAGCATCGGAAAAAGTTTTAATCTTGTAACCGTACTTGCTTTGATTCTCTGTTAGGAAGGTTTGAGAAGCAGTACCATTCTTGACACCCACAGTCTTACCGTTCAAATCTTCATAAGAAGAAATAGAGCTTGATTCCTTAACACCAAGAATAGTATTTGCTGTATAGTAAGAATCAGAGAAATCAAAAGTTTCTTTACGAGCATCAGTCACTGACATACCTGCAATGATACCGTCTGCTTGTCCAGATTGGACTGCGTTAATAGCAGCATCAAAACCTGGATTGGTAATCTCGATTTCAAAACCTTGGTCTTCAGCGATTGCCTTGATTAGATCCATATCGATACCAGTGTATTGATTACTTGAGTCTTGGAAAACAAATGGCGCAAAAGATGAGTCACTGGCGATAACATACTTCGTTTTTTCTGTGTCAGCTTTTGCTACTCCTAGTGAAAGAATAGGAAATAAAATTAGCAAACAAGCTAGAATTTTTTTCTTCATGTGATGTCTCCTTTCGAGATATTTTTAAATTATATCAAAAAAGTTGAAGAAGGGCAAATATTTTATATTTCTATGTAAGAAAATATAACATAGAACAAAATGAGGGTGTCTGTTGAGAAACAGAAACTCTTTCCTTTTTATGGTAAAATAGAAGGATAGAAAATGTGTATGAGGCTATTATGATAAATCGAATTACAGACAACAAATTTAAACTAGTATCCAAATACCAACCGTCTGGGGATCAACCGCAGGCCATTGAGCAGTTGGTGGATAATATTGAGGGTGGAGAAAAGGCTCAAATCTTGATGGGGGCGACTGGTACAGGAAAGACCTACACTATGAGTCAAGTCATTGCCCAGGTCAATAAACCAACTCTTGTCATTGCCCACAATAAAACCCTAGCGGGACAGCTCTATGGGGAGTTCAAGGAATTTTTCCCTGAAAATGCAGTCGAGTATTTCGTATCCTATTATGATTACTACCAGCCTGAAGCTTATGTTCCTTCTAGCGATACCTACATTGAGAAGGACAGCTCTGTTAATGATGAGATTGATAAACTTCGCCACTCAGCAACATCAGCTTTGTTGGAGCGTAATGATGTTATCATTGTAGCATCTGTGTCTTGTATCTATGGTTTGGGATCTCCTAAAGAATACGCTGATAGCGTCGTAAGTCTGCGACCAGGCCTTGAGATTTCTCGAGATAAACTGCTCAATGATTTGGTGGATATTCAGTTCGAACGCAATGACATTGATTTCCAACGAGGTAGATTTCGTGTACGTGGGGATGTGGTGGAAATTTTCCCTGCCTCTCGTGATGAGCATGCCTTTCGTGTAGAGTTTTTCGGGGATGAGATTGACCGTATCCGTGAGGTCGAAGCTTTGACAGGTCAAGTTCTGGGCGAAGTGGATCATTTGGCGATTTTCCCAGCCACTCACTTTGTGACCAATGACGACCACATGGAAGTAGCTATTGCTAAGATTGAGGCTGAGTTGGAAGAGCAGTTAGCTATCTTTGAGAAGGAAGGTAAGCTCCTCGAAGCGCAACGCTTGAAACAACGAACAGAATACGATATCGAGATGCTTCGTGAGATGGGCTATACAAACGGTGTTGAAAACTATTCACGCCACATGGATGGACGAAGCGAAGGAGAGCCTCCTTATACTCTTCTGGACTTCTTCCCAGATGATTTTTTGATTATGATTGATGAGAGCCACATGACCATGGGACAGATCAAGGGGATGTATAATGGAGACCGTTCACGTAAGGAAATGTTGGTGAATTATGGTTTCCGTTTGCCATCTGCCTTGGATAATCGTCCCCTTCGTCGTGAAGAGTTTGAAAGTCATGTTCACCAGATTGTCTATGTGTCAGCGACACCTGGTGATTATGAACACGAACAGACTGATACCGTTATTGAGCAAATCATTCGTCCGACTGGTCTTTTGGATCCAGAAGTGGAAGTGCGCCCAACTATGGGACAAATTGATGATCTTTTGGGTGAAATCAATGCCCGTGTTGAAAAGAACGAACGGACCTTTATTACAACCTTGACCAAGAAAATGGCTGAAGACTTGACTGACTATTTCAAAGAAATGGGGATTAAGGTCAAATACATGCACTCGGATATCAAGACTTTAGAGCGAACAGAGATTATCCGTGACTTGCGCTTGGGTGTTTTTGATGTCTTGGTCGGAATTAACCTCCTTCGTGAAGGGATTGACGTTCCAGAGGTAAGTCTAGTTGCCATTCTCGATGCCGACAAGGAAGGTTTCCTTCGTAATGAGCGTGGACTCATTCAGACCATCGGTCGTGCTGCCCGAAATAGTGAGGGGCATGTTATCATGTATGCTGATACTATAACTCAATCTATGCAAAAAGCCATCGATGAAACAGCCCGCCGTCGTAAAATCCAGATGGCTTATAATGAAGAACACGGTATCGTGCCACAAACCATTAAGAAGGAAATCCGTGACCTGATCACTGTAACCAAGGCAATTGCTAAGGAAGATGACAAGGAAGTCGATATCAATAGCCTTAACAAACAAGAACGCAAGGAACTTGTTAAGAAACTGGAAAAACAAATGCAAGAAGCCGTCGAAGTGCTTGACTTTGAACTAGCAGCTCAGATTCGTGATATGATGCTGGAAGTCAAGGCGTTGGATTAGATAGGAGAGAAGAATGAAAATTCTAGTCATCAATGGACACCCTGATAAGGAAAGTTACTGTCAGGCTATTTTTCAAACCATTGTAGAAAATATTGATTCAAAGCACCATGAAGTTGAAGTCATCAACCTTAATGAAGAGGACTTTGATCCTGTTTTACGTTATGGCTATCGAAAACGTATGGAAGAAGATTCTTTTATCCTTCGTTCCCAAGAATTAATACAGTGGGCGGATCACCTGATCTTTGTTTATCCCATCTGGTGGAGTAGTATGCCGAGCCTTATGAAGGGCTGGATTGACCGGGTCTTTACACCGGGGATTGCCTACTCGGCCAATGATCAAGGAAGCTTCATCTGGAATTACCTTAGAGGCAAGCAGTTTAAAAAGTTATTAAAAGGGAAAACAGCCAGTATTTACGCAACTTCTATGGCGCCCACTTGGTGGTACAAAATCTTTTCGGGTCCTATCAACATTCCAGATAGCTATGGCATCTCTGTTTTGAAAAATGCGGTCTTGAATCACTGTGGAATTAAAACTAAGCGCGTGTGCGTACTAGGTGAAGTTGGACGGGATGTGAATACAGCAAGTATGCGTGAAGAGCATCTCAAAAAGGTCGCAGCAGAAGTGAAGAAACTATCATGAAACAAGAAAGTAAGAGACAGAAAACATTAAAAAAACACCAGAAATCAAAGCGAAAGATTGGACTACTGGACCGCATGAATCTGTGGTTTGTGCAACATTCAACAATTGGCTGGATTCTTGATGCAAGCGTTCTTTTGTTTTCCGCTCTAGGAATATTATGTCTATTGTACGGAACAACCTTTATTCCAAGTCCCTATCGGGAACTGCATTATAGTTTTCCACTTTTTTTAAATCTTTTTGTATTGGTGAATTCATCTTATCATACTTTCTTTCGTACCCTTAGAAAAGACTGGATTTCCTTGCGAAATTTTGCAAATATGTTTTTATATCCTAACGGAATTGCTTGTGTATTCCAGTTAACGATTGGGATGACCTCTAAAAGAGGAACAAGATTACTTCCGATATGGGCATTAGACTATCGCTATATCTGGTTTCCCCTCGTTACTTATTTTATTTTCTTTCTATTGCCTATTGTGATAATTATAATTTCCAAGCATATTGAAAAGAAAAAAGGAAAAAAAGAAAATAAGGAAAATCCACTCAAATGAAAAAGAATAAAAGATATTCAAATACAAAAAAGAATCTCTCAAGGAGAGAAAGTTTTCATATTTGGCTAGATTCTCATAAATTTTTAGGATTTTTCTTGGTTCTCGGTCTTATCCTAGCAATAGGACTAAGTTTGAATCTAATTTTTGAAAGTCTTCCTATTCCGTCGCCCTATAGAGATATCAATTATAGTTTTCCATTATATTTAAATCTTTTTTGTCTGGTGTATCGATTATTTGACTATTGGTTCCTAGACTTGTCTGGGGCAAGGATGACAATAAAAAGATATGCAGATTTATTTATTTATCTTAATAGTATCGGTTTAGTGGCCCATCTCTTTATCGGGGTTGGTGGAAAAAATAGTAAAGGGATTTTACCCTCCCTCTTATCTCTAGATCACCGCTACATCTGGTTTCCAATTCTTACTTATATAACCTTCTTCTTAGTGGCTACTTTGATTATTTTAATTTCCAAATATATTAAAAAGAAAAGGAGTTAATCATGCTAAAACATCTAACTATATTTAGGATTCTTTACCTTATGTTTCTTGTATTTGTCCTGATTCATTTTATCTTAGGCTTGTTCGGTTTTGCTTTTACACCTATTGTGTGGAACATCTGGTTATTTAGTCTTTGCCTTACTTTATTTATTCATCCATGGACTATCTTCTATAAAACTAGAATCTTTCAATGGCATCATTTAATTTTTCAGACTCTCAGTGGCTTTTTCGCTCTTTTAATCTGGTTAGTGATATTCTTTTTCCTATCTTTTATTCCAGACTCAGCCATGCCTATCAGTATAGACTATCAAGTCAATAGTAAAGACAAAGAGATAAGGATTAATAGGGGTTCTTTTCTTGATGATACTCGTGAATATCATGACTTAGTTAATCCTTTGATTATGAAGTCTAAAGTTAAGTACATGATAGAAAATAACCCTTAGAAAGTGAATCCTATGTCTCGAGCACAATTAACGATTTTAACAAATATTTGTATGATTGAAGATCTAGAAAAGCAGCGCGTGGTTATGCAGTATCGATCACCCGAAAGCAACCATTGGTCTGGCTATGCCTTTCCAGGAGGCCATGTTGAAAATGGAGAGGCTTTTGCAGAATCTGTTATTCGTGAAATTTATGAGGAAACAGGCCTAACGGTTCAAAATCCTCAACTTGTCGGCATTAAAAATTGGCCGTTAGATACAGGTGAGCGTTATATTGTCTTTTGTTATAAGGCTACTGAGTTCTCTGGTACCCTTCGTTCTTCAGATGAAGGAGAAGTTTCCTGGGTACAAAAAGACCAGATTCCAAATTTGGATCTGGCTTATGATATGTTACCTTTGATGGAGATGATGGAAGCTCCAGACAAGTCTGAATTTTTCTACCGTCACCGTACAGAGGACGGGTGGGAAAAGAAAACCTTCTAATCTTTTACTAAATAACCAAGCTGGTCCAAGGCCTTCTCAATATAGAGGAGGTCTTGTTTATTTTCTGCTTCAATTAAGTGATAATGGATACCATCTGTCAATTCAGATAGGGGGCGAAAATCAGACGTCTTAACTTGGTTTAAAAAGTGCTCCACATCGCGTCTACAACTTAGTTTGAGGAGGGTTTCGATTTCCCCGTAGACAGGATGGTCAATAAGGATATTTTGAACCCGTCCTCCGTTATCAACGATAGCAAGTAATTCTTGCTCCATATCTTCCTCTTTATGTTTGACCTTAAAGAGTTTATGAACAAAAGAATTAGCTTTGTTTTCTTTATAGATATAGCCACGATTGGTTGATAGGATAGGAGCACCATCTGCACGAAGAACAGCAATGTCCTGAACAATAATCTGGCGAGTGACATGAAAATGTTCTGCTAAGCTTTGTCCGTTTAGAGGTTTTTGAGCTTCTTTTAAGAGTTGTAAAAGGGTTTCTTTTCTATTTTTTGTCATAGTCTCTTTCTTAATGGCGTTTTTTTAGTGCTTTATAAACAGCTAATGCTAAGTAATAGTCTATCATACTATGAACAATAGTTCCAAAACCAACCAATACAAAGAGAACATAGAACATATTTTTTAGGTCTGTTCCTGTACTAGCATAGAAGATAATACAAGCAAAGACTTCGGCGATGGCATGAACCAAACCTAGGATAAAGTTAAAAATCAAAGAAGATTTTGGATTATCTAAGGTTTGAGGATGTTTTTGCAGATAGAAGGCGCCCAAAGTACCGAAAAAGATATGGGAGAAAGCTCGAAGTACAATAACGATCGGATAACCAGCCATGAGGAATCCTAGGCTAGAAGCTATAATGACAAAGATTGCCATCCAAGGAGAAAGGAACATAGCGATAAAGATTGCAACGTGGCTTCCTAGAGTGTAAGAAGCGGGTGGAATAACAATCTTGAAGGGCATCACCAAGGGAATCAAAATAGCGATAGCGGTTAGCAATGCGGTTAAAGTCATGAATTGGGTTTTCTTTTGTATATTCATAATAACTCCTTTTTCTGTATATACAGTTGTATAGTACACTAAAATTTTAAACTAGTCAAGGAGCAAATTGCATTTCTGGAGAAAAATAGTTAAAATAAAGTAAAGTATCTTAGTAAGAATAGAGAGTCAAGATGGTAGATATTCTTTATCCGATTTTTATCATTCATTATTTATCCAAGCAGAAAAAAACAGAATTCAAAGTATCAAAATTTACCACATTTTCAGCCTATAGTTTCTTAATGATTTCGATAATAAGAATCGCATTTGGTTCCTTAGCTCTGATTGTTTTCTCGATACCCATATTCGGTTTCCTCTATTTCAGTATCATAGGGCTCATTCTTTATCACATTAGCATTATTTATGGCATAATCCTACTTTTCTTGTCATTAACTTTTTTCTTAGACAGTCAAAAATCTTATCAGGACATTCAAACCACGGGAAATACTCCATTCATATTTCATGTGTTAATGTTGTTCTTTCATGCGCTCTTAATCTATAATACCTTGATGCCAATCTTTTCCATTTACTGAAAAAATATAAAAAATATTCTTCTCTAAGTGGCAGTAGAATTTAGAAAAAACTCAAATTTTTTTAAAAAATACTTGCTTTGATAGAATTCTTGTGATATACTTATAAACGGTTTGAAAAAACTGCCTAAGACAGTAGGGGAGCAAGACTCATAAATATCCTACCGAGGACAAAACGTATCATGTAAAAAGAAGCGTATTGTACTTTCGTGTCTAGGTTTGGGCGCGTTTTTCTTTTGGAAAAATTCCCCAAGCAAAATAATTACGGAGGTGAACACACTAATGAGTGAAGCAATTATTGCTAAGAAAGCGGAACTAGTTGACGTAGTAGCTGAGAAAATGAAAGCTGCTGCATCAATCGTCGTTGTAGACGCTCGTGGTTTGACAGTTGAACAAGATACAGTTCTTCGTCGTGAGCTTCGTGGAAGCGAAGTTGAGTATAAAGTTATTAAAAACTCAATCTTACGTCGTGCGGCTGAACAAGCTGGACTTGAAGATCTTGCATCTGTTTTTGTTGGACCATCTGCAGTAGCATTTTCTAACGAAGATGTTATCGCACCAGCGAAAATCTTGAACGACTTTGCTAAAAACGCTGAAGCACTTGAAATCAAAGGTGGTGCAATCGAAGGCGCTGTCGCATCAAAAGAAGAGATTCTTGCTCTTGCAACTCTTCCAAACCGCGAAGGACTTCTTTCTATGCTCCTTTCTGTACTTCAAGCGCCAGTGCGCAACGTTGCTCTTGCAGTCAAAGCGGTTGCAGACAACAAAGAAGACGCAGCTTAATTATAAGCTACGCAGCGTAGCCTAGCTACAAAAAATTAACAAAATTAAATTTAAACTTATTTGGAGGAAATAACAATGGCATTGAACATTGAAAACATTATTGCTGAAATTAAAGAAGCTTCAATCCTTGAATTGAACGACCTTGTAAAAGCTATCGAAGAAGAATTTGGTGTAACTGCAGCTGCTCCTGTAGCTGTTGCTGCAGCTGGTGCTGCTGACGCTGGTGCTGCTAAAGACTCATTTGACGTTGAATTGACAGCTGCTGGCGACAAAAAAGTTGGCGTTATCAAAGTTGTACGTGAAATCACTGGTCTTGGACTTAAAGAAGCTAAAGAACTTGTTGATGGTGCACCAGGTGTCATCAAAGAAGGCGTTCCAACTGCAGAAGCTGAAGAAATCAAAGCTAAATTGGAAGAAGCTGGAGCTTCAGTTACTCTTAAATAATAGAGCGACTACATTTGTAGCTTAAAAACATGATTAAACCGCTATTCTTAGGAGTAGCGGTTTTTCTTTTTGTTCAAAAAGGGGCAAAAAAGGGACAACGATGTTAAATTGGTGTGTCTAGTTTAGATGATTTAGAAAAGATTCCTTATGAAAATAATTTACTTTTGAATTTCATTTTGTTATAATAGACGCAAGAAAGAATATCTTATCGGTAGATTCTAAGCGAGCCTGAGATAGTGAGAGTCAGGTGGTTAAGAGATAAGTGTGGCGCTTTCTGTAGTATTTTCAAAAACAATGAAGTAATAAATTAGGGTGGAACCGCGTTTCTGACGCCCCTAGTCGCAAGGCTTGGGTGTTGAAATTCGGTTCTTTTTGAATTTGTCTAATGCCTAAGTAGAAAGGAGTACAATGCTTAAAGGATCTTGTTTATGTAAAGCAGTGACTTACACTCTAGATGAGGAATTATCTGAATTAGTTTTTTGCCACTGTTCATTCTGTCGGAAAGCAACTGCGTCTGCCTATACAGTTAATGCCAAAGTTAGCAGTAAAAATCTAGTATTGCATGGAAAAGAAAAGCTTGTTACGTATAGTTCTTCTCCAGGAAAACAGCGTTATTACTGCCAGAACTGTCATAGTCAAATTTTCACTGTTCAAGAAAATATACCAGAAGTCTGTGCTTTGAAATTAGGTACAATAGATGAATGCGATCAGAATTTACAAACTGTTCCTAAACGTCATATTTTTCAGGACCCAGCTTTTTCTTGGATGCTTGATAAATAAACCTAAAAAGATAATATAAATTAAAGGAGTAAATAATGTCTAAAAAATTGACTTTCCAGGAAATTATCCTTACTTTGCAACAATACTGGAATGACCAGGGTTGTATGCTTATGCAGGCTTATGATAACGAAAAAGGTGCGGGAACCATGAGTCCTTATACTTTCCTTCGTGCCATTGGTCCTGAACCATGGAATGCGGCTTATGTAGAACCATCTCGTCGTCCAGCGGACGGTCGTTACGGAGAAAATCCAAATCGTCTCTACCAACACCACCAATTCCAAGTGGTTATGAAGCCATCTCCATCAAATATCCAAGAGCTCTACCTTGAGTCTTTGGAAAAATTAGGTATCAATCCATTGGAACACGATATCCGTTTCGTTGAAGATAACTGGGAAAACCCATCAACTGGTTCAGCTGGTCTTGGATGGGAAGTGTGGCTTGATGGGATGGAAATCACTCAGTTCACTTACTTCCAACAAGTCGGTGGTTTAGCAACTGGCCCTGTTACCGCTGAGGTCACTTATGGTTTGGAACGTTTGGCTTCTTACATCCAAGAAGTAGATTCTGTTTACGATATCGAATGGGCTCCAGGTGTTAAATACGGAGAAATCTTCCTTCAACCAGAATATGAGCATTCAAAATACAGCTTTGAAGTTTCTGACCAAGATATGCTTCTTGAAAACTTTGAAAAGTTTGAAAAAGAAGCTGGACGTGCTTTGGAATTAGGCCTTGTGCACCCAGCCTATGACTACGTTCTGAAATGTTCACACACCTTCAACTTGCTTGATGCTCGTGGAGCGGTATCAGTTACAGAACGTGCTGGTTACATTGCCCGCATCCGTAACTTGGCCCGTGTCGTAGCAAAAACCTTCGTCGCAGAACGTAAGAAACTTGGCTACCCACTTCTAGATGAAGCCACACGCGCTAAACTCCTAGCAGAAGAGGAAGAATAGACAGAATTACGGGAATAAATGACTGAAAGTCGACCGTAGGTCGCTAAATAAAACAAGACCGCTGTAGTGAAAGTCGGGTAAGAAGTTTCTTATCCGATTGGGGAACTGACGAGACTTAAGGCTTGGCAGTTAGCAATGAAACCGAAGGTTTGCTTGCGTCCCCCACTACTAAAGGTCTTGTTGAAGAAAATTAATTGATTGTGTAAAGGAAAAAACATGACAAAAAACTTATTAGTAGAACTAGGACTCGAAGAGTTACCAGCCTACGTTGTCACACCAAGTGAAAAACAACTCGGCGAAAAAATGGCAGCCTTCTTGGATGACAACCGCCTTTCATATGAAGGAATTCAAACCTTCTCAACTCCACGTCGTTTAGCTGTTCGTGTACTTGGTTTAGCAGACCAACAAACAGATTTGACTGAAGATTTTAAAGGACCTTCTAAGAAAATTGCTTTGGATGCAGAAGGAAACTTTTCTAAAGCAGCACAAGGTTTTGTCCGTGGAAAAGGCTTGACTGTAGATGACATTGAATTCCGTGAAATCAAAGGTGAAGAATACGTCTACGTAACCAAGCATGAAGCTGGAAAACCAGCGGAAGAAGTTCTGACTGGAATTCCAGAAGTCTTGGCTAGCTTAAGTTTCCCTGTTAGCATGCGTTGGGCAAACAATACCTTTGAATACATTCGTCCGGTCCATACATTGATAGTCCTTTTGGATGATGAAGCTCTTGATATGGACTTTCTAGATATTCATTCGGGACGAATTAGCCGTGGACATCGTTTCCTTGGACATGAAGTGGAAATTCGTCATGCTGATAGTTACGAAGAAGATTTGCGTAAAGTTTATGTCATTGCTGATAGCATTGAACGCGAAAATATGATTCGGGAACAAATCAAGGCTATTGAAGTAGAACAAGGTGTTCAGGTTCAAATTGATGAAGGACTCTTGAATGAAGTTCTGAATTTGGTTGAATACCCAACTGCTTTTATTGGGAATTTTGATCCTAAATATCTAGAGGTTCCAGAAGAAGTTTTAGTTACTTCAATGGAAACTCATCAACGCTACTTTGTAGTCCGTGATCTTGAAGGAAATCTAAAACCAAACTTTATTTCTGTTCGAAACGGTAATGCAGAGCATTTGGAAAATGTTGTTCGAGGGAATGAGAAAGTCTTAGTTGCACGTCTTGAAGACGGAGAATTCTTCTGGCGTGAAGATCAAAAATTGAAAATTGAAGATTTAGTAGCTAAACTATCACATGTAACCTTCCATGAAAAGATTGGTTCATTACGTGAACACATGATCCGTACAGGACAAATTGCTATTCTATTAGCAGAGAAAGCTGGTTTATCAGTTGATGAAACTGTTGATCTTGCTCGGGCTGCAGCCATTTATAAATTTGACCTTTTGACAGGTATGGTTGGTGAGTTTGATGAGCTTCAAGGGGTCATGGGCGAGAAGTATGCTCTTCTTGCTGGGGAGAACGCAGCAGTGGCACAAGCTATTCGTGAACACTATCTTCCGGATTCGGCTGACGGAGCTCTTCCTGAGTCTAAAGTCGGAGCTATTCTTGCACTAGCTGATAAATTAGATACTCTCTTATCTTTCTTCTCGGTTGGCTTGATTCCATCAGGTTCAAACGACCCATATGCTCTTCGACGTGCAACACAAGGAATTGTTCGAATCTTGGAAGACTTTGGTTGGAAGATTCCAATGGACGAATTGATTGCGAGCCTTTATGCCTTATCATTTGAAAGTCTAACTTATGATAATCAAGAAGAAGTGCTTAACTTCATTAAAGCTCGTGTTGATAAGATGATGGGTTCTACTGCAAAAGATATCAAAGAAGCTGTTCTCGCAAGTTCGAATTTTGTTGTTTCTGATATGATTGAAGCTGCAGAAGCACTGAAAGAAGCATCTCTAAATAGTGACTACAAACCAGCTGTTGAATCCTTATCTCGTGCCTTTAACCTAGCGGAAAAAGCAGAAGGTTCAGTCAAAGTTGATACTAGTCTCTTTGAAAATGAACAGGAAAAAGAACTAGCTCAAGCAGTAGAAAATCTAGAATTGAAAGGTTCAGCTAGTGATAAATTAACGCAGTTATTTGCTCTTAGTCCTGTTATTGATGCATTCTTTGACAATACAATGGTTATGGCAGAGGATGTTGATGTTAAGAATAATCGTCTAGCTATTCTAACTGAACTTGTGAATAAAGCAAAAACTGTCGCTGCTTTTAATCTTCTTAATACAAAATAGAAATTAAAAAGTAGATTGGAGGTTCAAATATGACACCAGAAAAAATCGCTCGTATTAATGAGCTTGCTAAAAAGAAAAAAACAGAAGGTTTGACTGCAGAAGAGAAAGTAGAACAAGCCAAACTTCGTGAAGAATATATCGAAGGTTATCGTCGTGCGGTTCGTCACCACGTTGAAGGAATTAAAATCGTGGATGAGGAAGGAAACGACGTGACACCTGAAAAACTTCGTCAAGTACAACGCGAAAAGGGTTTGCATGGTCGCAGTCTTGATGACCCAAATTCATAAAGTAAATAAAACCTCGGTTAGTATAAGCTAACCGAGGTTTTTGTATTGAAAAAAGGAACCCAAAATGGTCCCTTTAGATTGGTTTTTAGTTACTTGCACCAGAAGTAGCATCAGCAGCTCCGTGGCCACCGTCACCATGTCCTCCAGCGTCAGATGCACCAGAAGTAGCATCTGTATCACCATGCCCTCCAGCAGGAGCAAATGGTCCGCTACCTCCTACCAAACGTTGACCAGTTTCTTTTAAGTACCAGTCAAGCCATGGTTGGAAGTTAAAGACGATTTCATTAATACCAGCATATGATCCATCTGGATAGTACATTGCTTGGTAGTTGTGAGTGTTGATAACACCTGCAGGTGAACCAGGAACGATTGTACGTACATATTCTTGGTTACCATTACGAAGTGTTCCGATAACCCATTCAACGTTTTTCATACGTGCTGGTGGAAGTGATCCGTGAACTGTTGACATACGGCTACCAGATTGAGATGGTACACGTTTCGCAAACATTGTGTCAGGATCTTGGTGAGCGTTGTTGTAGTAGAGGAATTGGTTGTTATCATCAGCATATGTCAATTCAAAAGGCATAGCTTTCAAGAACATATCAATTTGGTTAACTGTCAAGATACCATGGTCAAGTTTAACATATGTATCACCTGAAACAGCACCTGTGATTTCTGCAACTTTTTCTACCCAGTTTGGATCGTCTGGATCAACTTCTGTAATAGTTGTAGCGATTGGTTTGCCACAATCCAAGTCTTCTGGTTCAATTGGTTTTGGTTTTTTCAATTTAGAAACGACTCCTACGTATTTGACAAAGTTATCTAAGCAAGTTTCAAGGAATTTAACTGTTCCTTCGTTAATAATGTTTCCATTTGCGTCGAAAGCTTCTTTAGCTTTTCCAAGGAGGAATTCATTACCTGGCAATGTGTAGGCATTCACTCCTGGTGCATCAAGAATCTTACGAAGATGAACTTGAGCACGTGAAGTACCTTGGTCATAATATGAAGCACCCACAATCATAACTGGTTTGTTTTCAAATGGATGAACTTCAAATGAAAGCCATTCAAGAACAGATTTAAGTGAAGCAGAAATAGTGTGGTTGTGTTCAGGAGTTGCGATAATGACACCATCTGCACGAGTGATTTTATTGTACAACACTCGTAATTGGAAGCTTTCATCCCATTTTTCATCTTGGTTAAACATTGGAACTTCATCGATTTCCAAAACTTCTAGTTCAAATTTAATTTTAAACTGACGGCGGATGAATTCCAAGAGTTTGCGGTTATATGATTGATCGTAGTTTGATCCAACAAGTCCAACAAATTTCATTCTTTCGATCTCCTATCTTACAATTTTTCCCAGTCAAAGTCTTCAGCATCTTTGCGAAGAAGTTCTTGTGCGTTACGCAATTTTTCAGTAACTTTAACAAAGATACGGAAGTCATCAAAGATGGCATCTAATTTTTTGATGACATCAAGATCTACTAAGTCACCATTCTGATCAAATGCTTGAAGAGAATGAGAAAGCAAGAATTCATCTGGGAGAACATTTGCTTTGATTTCAGGAGCATTTAGAATTTGACGAAGTTGCAATTGAGCACGAGAAGAACCAAGTGTACCGTATGAAGCACCTGTAATCATAACAGGTTTGTTTAAAAGTGGGAATACTCCATAGGAAATCCAAGCAAGAGCGCTCATAAGAACAGCTGGGATTGAGTGGTCATACTCAGGAGTACCGATAATAACACCATCAGCAGCTTCAATTTTAGCAACAATTTCACTAGCTTCGGCCGGAATTTGTTTGTCGGCTGGTTTGTTAAATACAGGTAGGTCTTTAATTTCTACCAATTCGATTTCAGCTTTATCTGCAAAGTGTTTTTGCATATATTGAAGCAGTTGGCGGTTTGTGGAACGTTTTGAGTTAGTTCCTACAATAGCAATAAGTTTAAGCATGGGCTTTCCTTTCTCTTTTTGCATTATTAATGATTTATCGTTGGATACCAGATGAACAAGCTAGGCGTCCATCTTTGTCAATGAGGATGGCTTCGATACCATCAATATTTTCGACTTGCCACATAATAGATGCGCTACGTTCGCCAAATAATCGTGTGGTCCATATCTCGCCGTCAACAGATCGGTCAGATATTATGGTTAAACTAGCTAAATCCGTTTCAATAGGATAGCCTGTTTCACTATCGAAAATGTGATGATAATCCTTGCCATTGATTGCAAGATGCCGTTCATAAATCCCAGATGTAACCACTGATTTTCCAGTAATAGACAAGGTCATCAGGTGATTACCGCGTGGATTATTTGGATCTTGAATGCCGATTTGCCACGGACGTCCATCTTTTGATTGATTGTTCCCAATTGTGAGGATGTTTCCTCCAAGATTGATAAGAGCAGCAGTGACGCCGTTTTCTTTTAAGAAAGCTGCAACCTTATCTGCACTATACCCCTTTGCTAAACACCCTAAGTCAATTTTCATTCCTTTTTTTTCTAGGAAAACCGTAGAATTGACTGAATCGAGTTTAATAAAATGAGGGTCTATTAGTGGTAAGGATGAAGCAATTTCTTCAGGGCTTGCAACCTTTGCATCGGAAAAACCGATACGCCAGGTTTGAACCAAAGGTCCTATACTAATATTGAGATGACTTTTAGGTGCTAGACTGTGTTCTAGACCTAATGAAATCAGTTCAAACAAATCAGGGTGGACTTTAACTGGGGCAATACCTGCCTGATAGTTAATTTCCATTAATTCAGATTCAGTACTGTTAGCATTGAAGCGGAATTCAAGTTCCTTGAGCAAATCAAAAGCTTGACGGAGAAGATTATCGGCTTGTTCATGTACTAAGGAAATAGTAATCGTAGTTCCCATTAATCGCTCAGATGATGAACTAAGAGGCAAAGAATCAACTCCCTTCGAATCACTCAGAAATAGCTACAAATCTTAATTTAAAAAGAAATTAAGAATTTATAATTTATTTCCATATAAATAGAATATCATAAAGTCAGCGTTTTCACAAATTATTTTTTACAAAAAGTCAAGAAATATGCTTAAAAAATTAAAAACACCTCCAAATCAATGAGGACTCTTTGAAAACAAATTGATATATCTTTCAAAAACTTTCTTAAATAACATCAAACTGGTCAAAAGTCTTGAAAACGTTCACAGATAATGGTATACTTGAGAGGTAAATAAAAAAATAAAGGTAGGATTTATCTTATGAGTAAAATCGTAGTCGTGGGTGCTAACCACGCTGGAACTGCATGTATCAACACTATGTTGGACAACTTTGGAAATGAAAACGAAATCGTTGTATTTGACCAAAACTCAAACATTTCATTCCTTGGATGTGGAATGGCTCTTTGGATTGGTGAACAAATCGACGGCGCTGAAGGATTGTTCTACTCTGATAAAGAAAAATTGGAAGCAAAAGGTGCTAAAGTTTACATGAACTCACCTGTTCTTTCAATCGACTATGACAATAAAGTTGTGACAGCAGAAGTTGAAGGTCAAGAACACAAAGAATCATATGAAAAATTGATTTTTGCTACTGGTTCAACTCCAATCTTGCCACCAATCGAAGGCGTTGAAATCGTTAAAGGTAACCGTGAGTTCAAAGCAACTCTTGAAAACGTACAATTCGTTAAATTGTACCAAAACGCAGAAGAAGTTATCAACAAACTTGCTGACAAGAGCAAACACCTTGAGCGTATCGCTGTTGTAGGTGGTGGTTACATCGGTGTTGAGCTTGCTGAAGCTTTCGAACGTCTTGGAAAAGAAGTTGTCCTTGTTGATATCGTTGACACTGTATTGAACGGATACTATGACAAAGACTTCACACAAATGATGGCTAAAAACTTGGAAGACCACAACATCCGTTTGGCACTTGGTCAAACTGTTAAAGCTATCGAAGGTGAAGGAAAAGTTGAACGTTTGATCACTGACAAAGAAACATTTGATGTGGATATGGTTGTTCTTGCAGTTGGTTTCCGTCCAAACACTGCACTTGCTGATGGTAAGATCGAACTCTTCCGTAACGGTGCTTTCCTTGTTGACAAGAAACAAGAAACATCTATCCCAGGTGTATATGCTGTTGGTGACTGTGCGACTGTTTATGACAACGCTCGTAAAGACACTAGCTACATCGCACTTGCATCAAACGCTGTTCGTACTGGTATCGTAGGTGCTTACAATGCTTGTGGACATGAGCTTGAAGGAATCGGTGTTCAAGGATCAAACGGTATCTCAATCTATGGTCTTCACATGGTTTCAACTGGTTTGACACTTGAAAAAGCAAAAGCTGCTGGTTACAACGCAACTGAAACTGGATTCAACGATCTTCAAAAACCAGAATTTATGAAGCATGACAACTATGAAGTAGCTATCAAGATCGTCTTTGATAAAGACAGCCGTGAAATCCTTGGTGCTCAAATGGTATCTCGTGATTCAGCAATTAGCATGGGAATTCACATGTTCTCACTTGCAATTCAAGAACACGTTACAATTGACAAATTAGCATTGACAGACCTATTCTTCTTGCCACACTTCAATAAACCATACAACTACATCACAATGGCTGCACTTACAGCAGAAAAATAATTGATGATATATCAATAAAAAAAAGTAACTTCAACTATTGAAGTTACTTTTTTTATTTTAAGGTTAAGAAACCTCGTCTCTTGCTGGGAAAGTAAACCCTTCTCCAAGGATTTCGTGAGCTTCAGTGATAGTAATAAATGCCATCGGATCAACTGTATGAATCATTTCTTTCATCTTGACAATTTCATTTCTTGCGACAATACAGTAAATAATCTTTAAGTCCTTTTGGCTATAGTAGCCTTGTCCTGAGATAAAGGTAACACCACGACCGAGTTCTTCGTTAATTTTATCGGCTAATTCCATCGGTTTTTGAGTGATAATCATAAATCCTTTTCCAGCATATCCACCCTCACCGATTAAGTCAATAACTCTTGAAACGATGAAGTCAAATAAGAGAGTATAGGTTACAAGACGTAGGTCTTGGAATATGATTAAAATCAGCATCAGAATTAGAAAATCAAGTCCAAAAAGCAATTTTCCAATAGAGATATGGGTGTATTTGTTAAGAATACGTGCGACAATATCAGTTCCACCAGTTGTCCCGCCTGCGTTGAAAATAACACCGAGACCAACTCCAAGGAGCACACCCGCTACTAAAGCTACAACAACCAGATCTCCTTCAAGGTTAAACTGGAGAGGAATCTTCTCAAAGATAGCTAACCAGACGGAGACGGCAATGGTTCCAAGTAGACTGGAATATAGGGATCTAAGTCCAAATATTTTCCAAGCTAGTAGGAAGAGAGGGATATTAATCAAGATATTCATCATCGAAATAGGGATGTTAAAGAGATAGTAGGTAATCAAGGTTATCCCCGTTGCTCCACCTTCGAATAAATGATGTGGAACAACAAAATATGTGAGTCCGAAGGCGAAGATAGCAGCTCCGAATATGATAGTTATTGTTGATTTAATTTGCCGTAGCATAGATCTCCCTCCTATTTTTGTACAAAAATGAAGTAGTAAGAGTTGGACTATAAGAATTTATTTTACAGTTTCATGGAATGAATTTTCTCAGAATCAGGTGTGACACGAAGTGTTTTTTGACCTGTATAAGTCACAAATCCAGGTTTGCCACCACTTGGTTTATTAAGCTTTTTAACCTCAATCATATCAACTTGAACGAGGTTGGAAAGACGTCCTTTAGAGTAGTAGGCGGCAAGTTCTGCAGCATCTGTCTTGACTTCGTCAGAAGGATTCAGATTTCCTGATATGACAACGTGGCTTCCAGGAATATCTTTAGCATGGAACCAAAGTTCCTCTTTTCGTGCTATTTTAAAGGTTAACTCTTCGTTTTGAAGATTGTTTCGTCCAACGAGAATAATGGTTTTACCATCACTAGCCATATACTTCTCAGGTTTTTTCCGCTTCTGGATTTTCTCCCGTTGACGTCTTCTGATGAATCCAGTTTGGATTAATTCCTCACGAATTTCAGCAATTTCATCTAGACCAGCTTGGTTTAGAACAGTTTCTACGCTTTCCAGATAAAGAATAGTAGCCTTGGTTTCCTCTATCAACTCTGTCAGATATTTAACAGCCTCTTTTAACTTCTGATATCGTTTGAAGTATTTTTGCGCATTCTGATTAGGTGTCAATGCTTTATCAAGAGCGATAGTGATGGGTTGATTGGTGTAATAATTATCTAAGACGACTTGGTCTTGATCATTTGGAACCTGATGAAGGAAAGTTGTTAGCAACTCTCCTTTTTGTCTGAATTCCTCCGCATTTTCGGTAGCCTGCAACTCTTTTTTTTGCTTTTTCAGTTTTTGACGATTTTTTTGTAGTTCATTTTCAACTCGTCGAATAAGTTCACTAGCCTGTTGTTTCACACGATCACGCTCAGCCTTGTCTTTGTAAAAAACATCAAGAAGTTGTGATAGGCTAGAAAAATGTTCCTCTATTTTATTCGAAAAAGGAACACAAGTAAAAGACTTATCTGTTAGGCAAGGTTTAGTTTCTTGTTTAAAAAAGTTACGGAAATTAGAAAGTTTATCATTAACTAATAAATTTTCCAATTCATTCGCCGTATCACGACCTAGTCCTTGAAACAGACTTTGAATGTTTCTCGCTATTAATTCCTGTGTTTGGAGAATTTCAAAGAGTTTTTCATCCCTGATGGTAAAGGGGTTTCGAGCCTCTGTACTTGGAGGAGCTATATAAGTAGCACCGGGCAGGAGAGTACGGTAACTATTTTGAGAAAAACCGATATGCTTAATAACTTCAAGAATTTTGTGATTACTCTTATCGACAAGGAGAATATTACTATGTTTTCCCATAATTTCAATAATAAGTGTGGCCTGAATATTGTCCCCAATCTCATTCTTGTTAGAAACGGTGATTTCAACAATTCTGTCGTTTTCAATCTGCTCGATAGACTCGATTACAGCACCTTGCAAATACTTTCTTAAAACCATGATAAAGGTAGAAGGTTGAGCAGGGTTTTCAAAGGTCGTTTCTGTCAACTGGATGCGTCCAAACACAGGATGAGCAGACAGGAGCAGACGATGACTTTGGCGATTACTACGGATTTGTAGGACCAATTCTTGTTCAAAAGGTTGATTGATTTTTTGAATGCGACCATTTAGTAATTTGGTACGCAATTCCTCAACCATGTGGTGTAAAAAAAATCCATCAAATGACATCGTTCTCTCCTCGTGAATGTATTCCATAGTATTATATCAAAAAGGTAGAATAAAATCATAGAAATATGGTATAATAAAGCCAAGTAAAGAGAATCGAGAAGCACATGTATATTGAAATGGTAGATGAAACTGGTCAGGTTTCTGAAGAAATTTTAAAGCAAACACAAGAAATTTTGGAATTTGCTGCTAAAAAAATTGGAAAAGAAGACAAGGAGATGGCAGTCACTTTTGTGACCAATGAACGCAGTCATGAACTCAATCTAGAGTTTCGTGATACTGATCGTCCAACAGATGTCATCAGCCTTGAATATAAGCCTGAAATAGAAATTGCTTTTGATGAGGAAGATTTGGCAGAAGACCCTGATTTAGCAGAAATGATGTCAGAATTTGATGCTTATATCGGTGAGCTATTCATTTCAATTGACAAAGCTAAAGAGCAGGCTGAGGAGTATGGCCATAGCTTCGAACGTGAAATGGGTTTTCTAGCGGTTCATGGATTTTTACATATTAACGGTTATGATCACTACACTCCGGAAGAAGAAGCGGAGATGTTCGGTTTACAAGAAGAAATTTTAACAGCCTATGGACTCACAAGACAATAAACGAAAATGGAAAAATCGGGACTTGCTATCAAGTCTTGACTTTGCCCTAACAGGTATTTTTACTGCCTTCCAAGAAGAGCGTAATATGAGAAAGCATGCAGTAACATCACTTTTGGTTGTTCTTGCAGGCTTTGTTTTTCAGGTTTCAAAAATTGAATGGCTATTTCTCCTATTAAGCATATTTTTAGTAATTGCTTTTGAGATTTTAAATTCTGCTATTGAAAATGTAGTGGATTTGGCTAGCCATTATCACTTCGATATGCTTGCAAAGAAGGCTAAAGACATGGCTGCAGGTGCAGTTCTTGTTGTGTCCTTATTTGCAGCAGTGACTGGACTTATCATTTTCATCCCTAGGATTTGGGATATCCTATTTTAAACACTAAAGAGGTAACTATGACATTTAAATCAGGCTTTGTAGCCATTTTAGGACGCCCTAATGTTGGGAAATCAACGTTTTTGAATCATGTCATGGGGCAAAAAATTGCCATCATGAGTGACAAGGCTCAAACTACTCGCAACAAAATCATGGGTATTTATACTACGGATAAGGAACAAATCGTCTTTATCGATACACCGGGAATTCACAAACCCAAAACGGCTCTTGGAGATTTCATGGTAGAGTCAGCCTATAGCACTCTTCGTGAAGTCGATACCGTTCTCTTTATGGTTCCTGCTGATGAACCACGTGGGAAGGGTGACGATATGATTATCGAACGACTCAAGGCTGCTAAGGTTCCGGTAATCCTTGTGGTCAACAAGATTGACAAGGTGCACCCAGACCAACTTTTGGCTCAAATCGATGACTTCCGTAGTCAAATGGACTTTAAGGAAATTGTTCCAATTTCAGCACTTCAGGGAAATAATGTTTCACGTTTAATCGACATTCTCAGTGAAAACCTTGAAGAAGGTTTCCAATATTTCCCAGCGGACCAAATTACAGACCATCCAGAACGTTTCTTGGTTTCTGAGATGATTCGTGAAAAAGTGTTACACTTAACTCGTGAAGAAATTCCGCATTCAGTTGCAGTAGTGGTAGATTCTATGAAACGAGATGAGGAGACTGATAAAGTTCATATCCGAGCAACTATTATGGTCGAGCGCGACAGCCAAAAAGGGATTGTCATTGGTAAAGGTGGTGCCATGCTCAAGAAAATTGGTACCCTTGCGCGTAAGGATATAGAACTCATGCTAGGGGACAAGGTCTTCCTAGAAACATGGGTCAAAGTTAAGAAAAATTGGCGCGATAAAAAGCTAGATTTGGCTGACTTTGGCTATAACGAAAAAGAATATTAAGAAGAGGTGGGCGGTAGCCTGCTTCTTGTTTTTAGAGAAGGAGGAGCTATGCCTGAATTACCAGAGGTCGAAACAGTTCGACGCGGACTGGAAAAAATGATTTTGGGAAAGAAAATATCAAGTGTTGAAATCAGTTATCCCAAGATGATTAAGACAGATTTTGGACAATTTCAAAAGGAATTGCCAGGACAAGTTGTCGAGACAATGGGTCGTCGTGGGAAATATCTACTTTTTCACTTATCTGATAAGATTTTAATTTCTCATCTGCGAATGGAGGGTAAATATTTTTATTATCCTGATGAGATTCCTACACGAAAACATGCTCATGTATTTATCAACTTTGAAGACGGAGGCACTCTAGTCTATGAGGATGTACGCAAATTTGGGACCATGGAACTGTTGGCTCCTGAACTATTGGATTCTTACTTTATATCAAAAAAACTGGGCCCTGAACCAACTGAGCAAGACTTTGATTTAGAAAGATTTAAACTTGCCTTGAAAAAGTCTAAAAAGCCAATTAAATCTCATTTGCTTGACCAGACGCTAGTTGCAGGATTGGGAAACATTTATGTAGATGAAGTTCTCTGGAGAGCGAAAGTTCATCCTTCTAGAACTTCTAATAGTTTAAGCACCCAAGAGGCCATAAAAGTCCACGATGAAACGATTAAGGTTTTAGGTGAGGCTGTTGAAAAGGGTGGTTCAACGATTCGTACCTACACCAATGCTTTTGGTGAGGATGGAACCATGCAAGAATTTCATCAGGTCTATGATAAAACTGGGCAAGCTTGTTCTCGCTGTGGGGCTATTATCGAAAAAATTCAGTTTGGTGGTCGAGGAACCCACTTTTGTTCCAAATGTCAAAGGTGAAAGTGATGGGAAGAATAATTGGAATCACAGGTGGTATTGCATCCGGTAAGTCCACCGTCACAGAATTTCTAAGACAAAAAGGGTTTGAAGTAGTGGATGCGGATGCCCATGTCCACCAACTGCAGAAACCTGGTGGTCGACTCTATCAGATGTTAGTTGCGCACTTCGGTGCGAAAATTCTTCTTGAAAATGGGGAACTGAATCGACCATTACTTGCCAGTCTTATCTTTTCTAACTCTGAGGAGAGAGAATGGTCTAAAGAAACTCAAGGCAAAATCATCCGTGAAGAATTGAGGGCTTTGAGAGACAAGTTAGCTCAAACTGAGGATGTATTTTTCATGGATATTCCATTGCTTTTTGAACAAGACTATACTGCTTGGTTTGATGAAACTTGGTTGGTTTATGTATCACCTGATGTTCAATTAGAACGTTTGATGAAAAGAAATCATTTATCTAAAGAATCGGCTGAAGCTCGCTTGGCTTCTCAATGGTCTTTAGAAGAAAAGAAAAAATTGGCTAATCATATTATAGATAATAATGGCAGTCGTGATCAGCTTCTGAGTCAAGTAGTGACCTTACTTGAAGGAGGCGATGTCCATGCAAGACATTAGTTGGAAGGATAATCTTCGTATTGCTTGGTTTGGTTGTTTTTTAACTGGAGCCAGCATTTCTCTCGTTGTTCCTTTTATGCCCATTTTTGTGGAACAATTAGGAGTTGAAGGGGATCAAGTTGCTTTTTATTCAGGTTTGGCTATTTCTGTTTCTGCTATTTCTGCAGCCTTTGTATCACCAATCTGGGGTATCTTAGCAGACAAATATGGTCGAAAACCTATGATGATTCGTGCGGGACTAGCCATGACTATTACCATGGGAGGACTGGCTTTTGTTCCAAATGTTTTCTGGCTCTTGTTTCTACGTTTTCTCAATGGCGTTTTTACAGGTTTCGTACCCAATGCGACAGCTTTGATTGCTAGTCAAGTTCCCAAAGATAGGTCGGGATACGCTCTAGGGACTTTATCAACTGGTGTTGTTGCAGGTACGCTGACGGGCCCTTTTGTTGGTGGTTTCATTGCAGAAATTTTTGGAATTCGAAATGTCTTTTTATTGGTAGGTAGTTTTCTGTTTTTGGCAGCTATCTTAACAATTCTTTTTATTAAGGAAGACTTTCAACCTGTATCAAAAGAAAAAGAACTCCCAACAAAAGAGCTTTTTACCTCTGTGAAATATCCCTTTCTTCTGCTAAACCTCTTTCTAACCAGTTTTGTAATTCAGTTTGCTGCACAATCGATAGGTCCTATCCTTGCTCTCTATGTACGAGATCTTGGGCAGAAAGAGAATCTTCTCTTTGTCTCTGGCTTGATTGTATCCAGTATGGGATTTTCAAGTATGATGAGTGCAGGAGTCATGGGTAAACTAGGAGATAAGGTGGGAAATCATCGACTACTTGTCGTAGCTCAGAGTTATTCAGTTGTTATTTATTTATTATGTGCAAACGCGACAAGCCCATTTCAATTAGGTTTCTATCGTTTTCTATTCGGGCTAGGTACAGGCGCTCTGATACCGGGTGTCAATGCACTCCTCAGTAAAATAACTCCCAAAGCTGGCATATCAAGAGTATTTGCCTTTAATCAAGTTTTCTTTTATCTAGGAGGAGTGATAGGCCCCTTTGCAGGATCAACAGTAGCAGGTCAATTTGGTTACCATTCAGTATTTTATGCAACAGCTCTCTGCGTAGCTCTTAGTTGCTCTTTTAACCTTATCCAATTTAGAACATTATTAAAAGTGAAGGAAATCTAGTGCGCGTAAAAATTAATTTAAAATGCTCCTCTTGTGGTTGCATCAATTATCTAACCAGTAAAAACTCTAAAACACATCCAGATAAGATTGAAGTCTTAAAGTATTGTCCGAAAGAAAGAAAAGTAACTCTACATCTTGAATCTAAGTAGAAATTATGGTAAAATAATAAAGATTTTAAGGAGTTTGATATGTATAACCTATTATTAACCATTTTATTATTGTTATCTGTTGTGATTGTGATTGCAATTTTTATGCAACCAACTAAAAACCAATCTAGCAATGTATTTGATGCCAGTTCGGGTGATTTGTTTGAACGTAGCAAAGCGCGTGGTTTTGAAGCCGTAATGCAACGTTTGACAGGAATTTTAGTCTTTTTCTGGCTAGCCATTGCCTTAGCATTGACGGTATTATCAAGTAGATAAGAAAATAATGGGCGAGACTAGGTCTTAGCCTATTTTTATTTTAAAGAGAAATAAGGTTTACACTAAAAGAAAATTCACAAATCTAGAAAGAAAATATGAAAGATAAAATAAAAGAATTTATAGAAGAGAAAGGACGAGCAACAGTAAATGAGCTAGCTCAAGCTCTGGAAAAGGAGAGCTCTAAGGATTTTAGTGAGCTCATCAAAACTTTGTCTCTGATGGAAAGAAAGCACCAAATTCGTTTTGAAGAAGATGGAAGTTTAACCCTAGAACAGAAGAAAAAACATGAGATTACCCTAAAAGGAATTTTCCATGCTCACAAAAATGGATTTGGTTTTGTTAGCATAGAGGGAGAAGAAGACGATCTTTTTGTTGGGAAGAATGATGTCAACTATGCTATTGACGGAGATACTGTTGAAATCGTAATTAAGAAGGTTGCGAATCGTCAAAAAGGAACTGCTGCAGAAGCAAAGATTATCGATATTCTAGAACACAGTCTAACGACTGTGGTTGGGCAAATTATTCTTGATGAAGAAAAGCCCAAGTATGCTGGTTATATCCGTTCTAAAAATCAAAAAATTAGCCAACCAATTTACGTAAAGAAACCAGCTCTCAAGTTAGAAGGCACAGAAGTTCTCAAGGTCTTTATTGAAAAGTACCCAAGTAAAAAGCATGATTTCTTTGTAGCAAGTGTTCTGGATGTGGTAGGGCATTCGACAGATGCTGGAATTGATGTTCTAGAAGTACTAGAGTCCATGGATATCGTTTCTGAGTTTCCAGCGGCTGTTCTCAAAGAAGCGGAAAATGTACCGGATGTACCATCTGAGAAGGATTTTGAAGGACGATTGGATCTTAGGAATGAAATTACATTTACTATAGATGGTGCGGATGCAAAAGACTTGGATGATGCTGTTCATATCAAACCATTAAAAAATGGAAATATTGAACTAGGAGTTCATATTGCGGATGTTTCATATTATGTAACGGAAGGTTCTGCCCTTGATAAGGAAGCCCTCAATCGGGCGACCTCCGTCTACGTGACAGACCGTGTAGTTCCAATGCTACCAGAGCGTCTTTCAAACGGTATCTGTTCTCTTAACCCTCAAGTGAACCGCTTGACTCAATCTGCTATTATGGAGATTGATAAAAATGGTCGTGTTCGTAATTATACGATTACACAGACTGTTATCAAGACAAGTTTCCGTATGACTTATAGTGATGTCAATGACATCCTAGCAGGTGACGAGGAGAAGAGACGAGAGTATAAGAAAATTGTTCCTAGTATCGAACTTATGGCCAAGCTCCATGAAACTTTGGAAAGTATGCGAATTAAGCGTGGAGCCCTCAATTTTGATACCAATGAAGCTAAGATTTTGGTAGATAAAAAAGGCAAGCCAGTTGACATTGTTCTTCGACATCGTGGTGTTGCTGAACGTATGATTGAGTCTTTTATGTTGATTGCTAACGAAACGGTTGCCAAGCATTTTAGCAAGTTGGACTTACCTTTTATTTATCGTATTCATGAGGAACCTAAAGCTGAGAAAGTTCAAAAGTTTATTGATTATGCTTCAAGTTTTGGCTTGAGAATTTATGGGACTGCTAGTGAGATTAGTCAGGAAGTTCTTCAAGACATCATGCGTGCTGTTGAAGGTGAGCCTTATGCAGATGTGTTATCCATGATTCTTCTGCGTTCGATGCAACAGGCTCGTTATTCAGAGCATAATCATGGTCACTATGGACTAGCTGCGGACTATTATACTCACTTTACCAGTCCGATTCGCCGTTATCCAGACCTCTTGGTTCATCGGATGATTCGTGACTATGGACGTTCTAAGGAAGTAGCGGAGCATTTTGAACAAGTAATTCCAGAGATTGCTACCCAGTCTTCTAATCGTGAGCGTCGTACCATCGAGGCAGAGCGTGAAGTCGAAGCTATGAAAAAAGCTGAATACATGGAAGAGTACGTTGGTGAAGAGTATGATGCAGTTGTTTCAAGTATTGTTAAATTTGGTCTTTTTGTTGAATTACCAAATACAGTTGAGGGATTGATTCACATTACCAATCTACCTGAATTTTACCATTTTAACGAACGCGATTTAACCCTCCGTGGGGAGAAATCAGGGACAACCTTCCGTGTGGGACAGCAGATTCGTATTCGTGTTGAAAGAGCCGATAAGATGAGTGGTGAGATTGATTTCTCCTTTATTCCAAGTGAATTTGATGTGATTGAGAAAGGTTTGAAAGACTCTGGCCGTAAGGATAGAGGTCGTCGTTCGGATAAGAAAGAAGACAAGAGAAAAGCTGGTCGTTTAGGTGATAAGCGCAAGCATTCTCCAAAAGACAAGAAGAAAAAGAGCAAGAAACCTTTTTACAAAGAAGTAGCAAAGAAAGGAGCCAAGCATGGCAAAGGGCGAGGGAAAGGTCGTCGCGCAAAATAAAAAGGCGCACCACGACTATACAATTGTAGATACGCTAGAAGCAGGAATGGTCCTAACAGGAACTGAAATCAAGAGTGTTCGAGCAGCCCGCATCAATCTGAAAGATGGGTTTGCCCAGGTTAAGAATGGGGAAGTTTGGCTGAGTAATGTCCATATCGCTCCTTATGAAGAGGGCAACATCTGGAACCAGGAGCCAGAACGTCGTCGTAAACTTCTCCTTCATAAAAAACAAATCCAGAAATTGGAGCAAGAAACTAAAGGAACAGGTATGACCTTGGTTCCTCTTAAAGTTTATATCAAAGATGGCTATGCCAAGTTACTTTTAGGACTTGCAAAAGGGAAACACGATTATGATAAACGTGAGTCTATCAAACGTCGTGAGCAAAATCGTGATATTGCGCGTGTTATGAAAGCTGTTAACCATCGATAGAAAGAGTGAAGAATATGGAAAAACTAGTTGCCTACAAACGCATGCCTGTCTGGAATAAAGACACCATGCCAGAGGCTGTTCAAAGAAAACACAATACTAAGGTCGGAACCTGGGGGAAGATTACCGTATTAAAAGGAGCTCTTAAGTTTATTGAATTGACTGAAGAGGGAGAAGTTATAGCTGAGCACCTCTTTGAAGCAGGTGCTGATAATCCTATGGCACAACCTCAAGCTTGGCACAGAGTGGAAGCTGCCACAGATGATGTGGAGTGGTATTTAGAATTCTATTGTAAACCGGAAGATTATTTCCCCAAGAAATACAATACCAATCCAGTTCATTCGGAGGTTTTAGAAGCTATACAAACCGTGAAACCATGTAAGGCACTTGATCTAGGATGTGGTCAGGGTAGAAATGCACTCTTTCTAGCTCAACATGGATTTGATGTTACAGCAGTGGATCAAAATGAGCTATCCCTTGAAATCTTGCAAAGCATCGTAGAGCAAGAAGATTTAGAGATGCCTGTTGGTCTCTACGATATCAATTCAGCTAGCATAGGCCAAACTTACAATTTTATCGTATCGACAGTTGTTCTCATGTTTTTACAAGCAGATCGTATTCCTGCTATTATCCAAAACATGCAGGAAAAAACCTCTATCGGTGGGTACAATCTTATCGTTTGTGCTATGGATACGGAAGATTATCCATGTTCAGTTAATTTCCCATTTACTTTTAAAGAAGGGGAGTTGGCAAATTACTACAAGGACTGGGAATTGATCAAGTACAATGAAAATCCTGGCCATTTGCACCGTCGTGATGAAAATGGCAATCGTATTCAACTACGCTTTGCAACCATGTTGGCAAGAAAAGTAAAATAAAAGACTAAGGGAAAAGAAAAGGATTTTTCTATTCCCTTATTTGTTACCCTAATAAGAAAGGAAGTTCTCAATTTATGCTATACTAGAAGTAGGAGAAGTCGATAAAGTTAAACAGAATCGTGATAGTTTTAAAATGATTCTAATCGACCACTATTCTTTCAGACTTTTTTTGTCTAGGAGGTCTTAGGATGACTAGTCTTTTAATTGAACTGTATGACCGTCATACCATTGAGAAAAATGTATACCAAGCTTTTGTCAGTGATTGTGATGAAATTTTATTTTTATCTTTGAAAAAAATTGCTGAAGAAGAAAGATTGTCCCTGAAACATTTTTTATTGGAACAAGTACCCCACTTAAAACAAGTACATTTTCGTCAATTTAAACTAAATAAAGTCTGGCAGGATTTAGACTTCTTTTTTATAGATAGTTATGATACAGTGACAATTGATGTTTTTGGTGGAGATAATCTATTAGCAATCGTCTTATTTCAATATGGTTTAGAAAAAAATATTCCGATTATTGCTATGGATGTTGAACAAGGAAAACAGTATGCATTAGGAAGGACTAAAATTGAGGATGAAGACCTAGATATTCCTAGTCTATCCATTGAACAGTTGATAGCCTTACGTGGTGGGAAAATCTTGAAATCAAGACGACCTCAGCATACGGTTAAGCAAATTGAAGCTATCAAAAAATTGGCCAAGTACGCTATTGAGAATCCAGAAGAATGGTATCAGATTACTCAATTTTTTGCGATAGCAAAAACAGCCGATTTTCACTCTGAAACAGCAAAAGTTTTGGAGAGTAATGGAAAAATTTATTCTTACCCCAGTAGCTTGATTCCTTTGTTCACAAAAGCTAATTTACTGAAAGTAGAAGAGGAAACAACAGATACTGTTACTTATACCTTCCCAACACCAGAAGCACATCTGTTATGTCGAACTAAAGGGCATATTTTAGAATTGTATATCTATTTACTAGCCCTTGAGTCTGAGTATTTTGACGAATGCCTGATTGGCGCTGAGATTGATTGGAATGGTATCTTTCCTGAGATGGACAATGTTCAAAATGAGATTGATGTTATCTTTCGTAAAGGTCACTCAGTAATCTTCATTTCCTGTAAAATGACAGATTTATCAGTTGAAGCTATTAATGAACTTGAAGTTTATGCCAATCATTTTGCGGGTGATAATTGTTTGAAGATGATTGTTTGCTCAGGAAAGATTAACCCCGTTTACAGTCATCGTTGTCAAGAATATGGTGTAATGGTGATAAAGCAGGATCAAATACAGAATCTTATTCCCATGTTACGGAAATATATTAGAAAACAACTGAAATAGTTGAGAATAAATGAAAAAAAGGTTGAGTTGGTCAACCTTTTTCTGCTTTTTCTTTTCGAATGGAATAGAAAAGGAGGTCTCTATGTTTCTAGCGAGGGATAAAAATGGGCATTTAATCAGTGCTTTAGGGGATGAAGTAAAGAAACAAACTTATTATTGCCCAGCTTGTGGAGCACGTGTTCGCTTGAGAAAAGGGAAAAATGTACGAACGCATTTTGCGCATGAAAGTCTAAAAAAATGTGATTTTTTTCATGAAAATGAAGGGCCAGAACACCTGGAAAACAAGGAGCAATTGTTTTATTGGGCTAAGAAGAATGATGAGGTTGAAACGGAATATCCGATACCTGAACTGAAGCAGATTGCTGATATCTTTATCAATAAACAACTAGCCCTAGAAGTTCAGTGTAGTCCAATTTCTTGTGAACTTTTAAGGGAGAGAAGCAATGGTTATCGAAGTCTCGGTATTCAAGTTTTGTGGTTACTTGGAGAAAAACTATGGTTAAATGAGCGACTAACTCAACTTCAGAGAGATTTTCTTTATTTCAGTAATAACATGGGCTTTCATATTTGGGAGTTAGACCATAAAAGACGAGTTTTGAGACTTAAGTACCTACTCCATCAAGATTTGAAAGGAAAACTTCATTATCAGGTCAAGGAATTTTCTTATGGCAAAGGGAATCTTCTAGAAATATTACGGACTCCTTATCAACAGCGAAGCCTGATTTCCTTTTCAGTTGAGCAAGACAGGAACATCTGTTATTACATTCAAAAACAACTTTATTATCAAAATCCCTATTGGATGAAGCAACAAGCTCAAGCCTATTTGAGAGGAGAGAATCTTTTGAATCGAAAGAAACAGGACTGGTATCCCCAAGTAAGGCCGATAGAAAAAGGTTATTTTTGCCAAATCAAACAAGATATTCATGATTATTATCGAAACTTTCAAGCTTATTATGAGAAAAATTCTCAAAATAAGCAACAAAAGCTCTATCCACCTGTCTTTTATCATCGTTATTTCCTGAAAAATATGGTAAAATAGAAAGGATGGAGGAAATTTATGGTATTACAACGAAATGAAATAGATGAAAAAGATACATGGGATTTGTCCACTATCTTTGAAACAGACCAAAAATGGGAAGAAGAACTAGCCCTTCTAACGGAAGATACAAAACAAGCAGCTGGTCTTGAGGGACATCTCTTGGATAGCGCAGAAAGCCTTCTTGACATTACAGAGCGTTATCTAGAATTGAGTCGTCGTCTTGAAAAACTTTATGTTTATGCACATATGAAAAACGACCAAGACACGCGAGTAGCTAAATATCAAGAATACTATGCAAAAGCAATGACTCTTTATAGTCAACTTGATCAAGTCTTTTCTTTCTATGAGCCAGAATTTATGGCTATCACAGAAGAGCAGTATCAAAACTTTCTAGCAGAAGAACCAAAACTCCAACCATATAAACACTTCTTTGATAAACTATTGCAAAATAAGGACCATGTCCTTTCACAACGTGAAGAAGAGTTGCTTGCAGGTGCTGGTGAAATCTTCGGTGCTGCTAGTGAAACCTTTGCTATTTTAGATAATGCAGATATCGTCTTTCCATTCGTTAAAGATGAAGATGGAAATGAAGTACAATTATCACACGGCGTTTATATGCGCTTGGTAGAATCTAAGAATCGTGAGGTTCGTCGTGGAGCATATGAAGCCCTCTATGCTACTTATGAGCAATACCAGCACACTTACGCTAAAACCTTGCAGACCAATGTTAAAGTGCAAAACTATCGTGCTAAGGTTCGTAACTATAAGAGTGCGCGTGAAGCAGCTCTTGCAGCTAACTTTGTGCCAGAAAGTGTCTATGACAATCTGGTATCTGCTGTACGTAAGCATTTGCCACTCTTACATCGTTATCTAGCTCTTCGCTCAAAAATCTTGGGTATTCCAGACCTCAAGATGTACGATGTCTACACTCCATTGTCTTCAGTGGAATACAGCTTTACTTATGAGGAAGCCTTAAAGAAAGCAGAAGAAGCTTTGGCAGTTCTTGGTGAAGATTACTTGAGTCGGGTGAAACGTGCTTTTAGCGAACGTTGGATTGATGTTTATGAAAATCAAGGTAAGCGATCAGGTGCCTACTCTGGTGGTTCCTATGATACTAACGCCTTTATGCTTCTTAACTGGCAGGATAACCTCGATAATCTCTTTACTCTTGTACATGAGACAGGTCACAGTATGCATTCAAGCTATACACGTGAAACCCAGCCTTATGTCTACGGGGATTACTCAATCTTCTTGGCAGAAATTGCTTCAACAACCAATGAAAACATCCTGACAGAAAAATTATTGCAAGAAGTGCAAGACGATGCAACACGCTTTGCCATTCTCAACAATTTCTTGGATGGTTTCCGTGGGACAGTCTTCCGTCAAACTCAATTTGCAGAATTTGAACATGCTATTCACCAAGCAGATCAAAACGGTGAAGTTTTAACAAGCGAGTTCCTAAACAATCTATACGCTGACTTGAACCAAGAATACTATGGCTTGAGCAAGGAAGACAACCCTCAAATCCAGTACGAGTGGGCTCGAATCCCTCATTTCTACTATAACTACTATGTATATCAATATTCAACAGGCTTCGCAGCAGCTTCAGCCTTGGCTGAAAAGATTGTTCACGGAAGTCAAGAGGATCGTGACCGTTATATTGAATACCTGAAGGCAGGGAAGTCAGACTATCCACTCAATATCATGCGTAAAGCTGGCGTTGATATGGAAAAAGAAGATTATCTCAACGATGCCTTCGCAGTCTTTGAACGTCGTTTGGATGAGTTTGAAGCCCTTGTTGAAAAATTAGGATTGGCATAAGATGGTTGAGTCATACAGTAAAAATGCCAACCACAACATGCGACGTCCTGTTGTAAAAGAAGAAATCGTCGAATTTTTACGTCAACGTCAAAAGCAAGTGTCAGGTTCCTTAAAAGAATTAGAAAACTTTGCTCGCAAGGAAAATATTCCCATCATCCCTCATGAAACTGTCGCTTATTTTCGTTTCCTAATGGAAACAATACAACCTAAAAACATTTTAGAGATTGGAACAGCAATTGGTTTTTCTGCACTTTTGATGGCTCAACATGCCCCAAATGCAAAGATTACTACCATTGACCGTAATCCTGAAATGATTGGTTTTGCGAAAGAAAATTTTGCAAAATTTGACAGTCGTAAACAAATCACTCTCTTAGAAGGTGATGCGGTAGATGTTTTATCAACTTTGACAGAAACCTATGATTTCGTATTTATGGATTCTGCCAAGTCTAAATACATCGTATTTCTTCCAGAAATTCTCAAACACCTAGAAGTGGGTGGAGTGGTTATCTTGGATGATGTTTTCCAAGGTGGAGATATCGCCAAGGATATCATGGAAGTCCGACGTGGACAACGAACAATCTATCGTGGTTTGCAAAGGCTCTTTGAGGCAACTCTTGATAATCCAGGATTAACAGCTAGTCTAGTTCCTCTTGGAGATGGGATATTGATGCTGAGAAAGAATCAAGCAGAAGTTGAACTGCCTGATATTGACTAATTTCAGATATTTTTAAGACAATTTAGTAAAATAGATAAGGTAAACATTTATCTAGTGTATAAAAAGGAGTAAACATGAAGAAAAAATTATTGGCTGGTGCCATCACTTTGTTATCAGTAGCTACTTTGGCTGCTTGTTCAAATAGCTCTCAAGGAGCTGACTTAATCAGTATGAAAGGTGATGTCATCACTGAACATCAATTCTTTGAAGAAGTTAAGAATAATCCAACTGCTCAACAAGTCTTACTTAACATGACTATTCAAAAAGTTTTTGAAAAACAATATGGTTCTGAAGTAAGTGATAAAGAAGTTGAAGAAGCTGTAGCAGAAGAACAGAAGAAATATGGTGATAGCTATCAAATCGTTCTTTCTCGTGCTGGTATGACAGCTGAAAGTCGTAAGGCTCAAATTCGTACAAGTAAATTGGTTGAGTATGCTGTTAAAAAAGCTGCAGAAGCTGAATTGACGGATGAGAACTACAAAAAAGCTTACGATGAATACACACCAGAAGTAACTGCACAAATTATTAAACTTGATAGTGAAGATAAGGCTAAAGAAGTTCTTGCTAAAGCTAAAGAATCTGGAGCTGACTTCGCACAATTGGCTAAAGATAATTCAACTGACGAAAAGACAAAAGCAAATGGTGGAGAAATCACTTTTGACTCTGCATCAACAGAATTGCCAGACGTTGTTAAAAAAGCAGCCTTTGCCCTTAATGTTGATGGAATTTCTGATGTGATTACAGCTCCAGGTACACAAGCTTATTCAAACAGTTTCTATATTGTGAAATTGACTAAGAAAACTGATAAATCTTCTAATATCGATGATTATAAAGAAAAATTGAAGACAGTTATCCTGACTCAAAAACAAAATGATGCTACTTTTGTTCAAGGTGTCATTAGTAAAGAATTGCAAGCTGCAAATATCAAGGTTAAAGATCAAGCCTTCCAAAATATCTTTACTCAATATATCCAAAGTGATTCAACAACAGAAACTACAACTACATCTTCTAACTAAAGATTAAGACTCTATCTTTCTATTAAGAAAGATAGAGTTTTTTCATGTGCAGTCAAAATCTCTGAGTAAAACTAGGCAGAATTTAATAGAATGCTCAATAATCATAAATTCAGCTCATTAAAGGGTAAGAGTTTTTTTCTAAGTTAAAAAATGGTATAATAGCTAGAAAACTAGAATTAATAAAAAATTAGATTTTGATAGATGGTGAAGTATGAAAATTAGTAAAAGGCACCTGTTGAATTATTCTATTTTAGTGCCCTATATTCTCTTGTCCGTTTTGGGCTTGATAGTGGTATATTCGACAACGAGTGCATCCTTAATCCAAGAAGGGCAGAGCGCCTTTCAATTAGTTCGAAACCAAGGTATATTTTGGATCGTTAGTTTGCTTTTGATAGCTGTTATTTATAAGTTGAAGCTAGGATTTTTACGAAACGAACGCTTGTTATTCATCGTGATGTTTTCAGAGTTAGTATTGCTTGCTCTAGCGCGTTTGATTGGGATTCCTATTAATGGTGCTTATGGTTGGATCAAGGTTGGTCCTATTACCATACAACCTGCTGAGTACTTGAAAATCATTATTATTTGGTACTTGGCTCAACGTTTTTCAAAACAACAAGAAGAAATTGTTGTTTATGATTTCCAAGTCTTGACTCTTAATCAGTGGTTTCCTAGATCCTTTAACGATTGGCGATTTGTTCTCTTGGTCATGATTGGTAGTTTAGCTATTTTCCCTGACCTTGGAAATGCTACAATTCTCTTCTTGGTAGCATTACTGATGTACTCAATCAGTGGAATTGCTCATCGGTGGTTTGCAACCATTCTTGGTATACTGACCAGTGTGTCCTTTGTGTCATTGACGGCCATTAAATTGATTGGTGTTGATAAGGTTTCAAAGATTCCTGTCTTTGGTTATGTAGCGAAACGTTTTAGTGCTTTCTTTAATCCATTTGATGACGTCGCTGGTGCCGGACACCAATTAGCCAATTCGTACTATGCAATGGTTAATGGTGGCTGGTTTGGCTTAGGTTTAGGTAACTCAATCGAAAAGCGCGGTTATCTACCTGAAGCACACACGGATTTTGTGTTCTCGATTGTTATTGAAGAGTTTGGTTTTGTCGGAGCAAGTCTTATTCTAGCTCTCTTATTCTTCTTAATCCTCCGCATTATCTTGGTAGGTGTTCGAGCAAAAGATCCATTTAATTCAATGGTAGCGATTGGTATTGGTGGAATGATATTGATTCAGGTATTCGTCAATATCGGTGGAATCTCAGGCTTGATTCCATCTACAGGTGTAACCTTCCCATTCCTTTCACAAGGGGGGAATAGTCTATTGGTTCTGTCAGTAGCCATCGCCTTTGTGTTGAATATCGATGCTAGTGAAAAACGTGCAAAACTCTATAGCGAATATGAAGCACAACTTTAAGAAAAAGTAACAAGGAGAAAAATATGTCTCTTCAAAAACTAGAAAATAACAGAAACAAAACTGTCGTTCAAGAAGAAGTTCAAATTTTGACAGATTTGCTTGAAGATATTACTAAAAATATGCTTCCCGCTGAGACCTTTGACAAGATTATGCAGTTGAAGGAGCTATCATCAAATCTTGACTATCAAGGACTGGATAAAGTTGTGGCGGGACTTTCAAATGATGAAATGGTCTACATTTCTAGATATTTCTCTATTTTGCCACTTTTGATTAATATTTCTGAAGATGTTGACTTGGCATACGAAATCAACCATCTTAATAATATTGATCAAGATTATCTTGGAAAATTGTCAACAACCATTGAAATGGTAGCAGAAAAAGAAAATGCCGCTGAAATTCTAGAACATTTGAATGTCGTGCCAGTATTAACAGCCCACCCAACACAAGTGCAACGGAAGAGTATGTTGGATTTGACAACTCATATCCATTCGCTCTTACGTAAATATCGTGACGTAAGAATGGGCCTTATTAACAAGGAAAAATGGCACAATGATCTTCGTCGCTATATAGAGATTATTATGCAGACGGATATGATTCGTGAAAAGAAACTAAAAGTAACTAATGAAATCACAAATGTGATGGAATACTACAATAGTTCCTTCCTTCAAGCAGTACCAAATCTAATGCTAGAGTATAAACGTCTAGCAAAAGAGCAAGGGATTGACCTAAAACAAGCCAAACCTATTACTATGGGAATGTGGATTGGTGGAGACCGAGATGGGAATCCATTTGTAACTGCTGAAACTCTCATGCGATCAGCAACCATTCAAAGCGAAGTCATCTTCAACTACTATATAAGCAAGATTTCTAGTCTCTATCGTACTTTCTCTCTTTCTACTAATTTATCCAAGACAAGCAAGGCTGTCGAAGAAATGGCATCACAATCTCGTGACACATCTGTCTTCCGTGAGAAAGAACCTTACCGTCGTGCTTTTCACTTTATCCAATCTAAATTAATTCAAACGCTTTTGAATTTGAAAGAGTGGGCTCTTGTTGGTTCATCAGCAGATGAACGACATCATGTTGAACGTCTCCTTGGTGCTCAAGGATACAAACAGGGAGAGATAACCGACTATATCAGTAGCCGACTTTCAGGTGCTATCCAAGACTTAGCAGATGAGCGCCCACCCTACTATGAAACGATTGAAGAGTTTAAGCATGATTTAAATGTCATTAAGGATTCATTGCTTGAGAATAAAGCAGAAGCCTTGTTGACAGGTGAGTTTGCAGAATTACTAGAAGCAGTTGAGGTCTTTGGTTTCTACTTGGCATCCATTGATATGCGCCAAGACTCAAGCGTCCATGAAGCCTGTGTTGCTGAATTGTTAGCATCTGCTGGTATTAATGACCACTATAGCGATTTGTCAGAAGATGAAAAGTGCGAGTTGCTTTTACATGAATTATTAGAAGACCCTCGAATCTTGTCAGCTACTCATGCTGAAAAGTCTGAACTTCTTGAAAAAGAATTAGCCATTTTCCAAACTGCACGTGAATTAAAAGATCGTTTGGGAGAAGACGTCATTCGTCAAACGATTATTTCTCATGCAACAAGCGTGTCTGATATGTTAGAATTGGCAATCATGCTCAAAGAAGTCGGTCTTGTGGATGCTGAAAAAGCACGTGTTCAAATCGTGCCTCTCTTTGAAACAATTGAGGACTTGGATCATTCCGAAGAAACAATGAGAAAGTATTTCTCTTTACCGCTTGCTAAGAAGTGGATTGCTTCAAAAGATAATTATCAAGAAATCATGCTAGGTTACTCAGATAGTAACAAGGATGGCGGATATCTATCATCTTGTTGGACACTATACAAAGCTCAGCAACAATTAACCGCTATCGGTGATGAATTTGGCGTCAAGGTAACCTTCTTCCACGGTCGTGGTGGTACTGTTGGCCGTGGTGGTGGACCAACTTATGACGCCATTGCTTCTCAACCACTCAAATCAATCAAGGACCGTATTCGATTAACTGAACAAGGTGAAGTTATCGGAAATAAATACGGAAACAAGGATGCAGCCTACTATAACCTTGAAATGTTGGTATCAGCGGCTATCAACCGTATGATTACACAGAAGAAGAGTGATACTAATACATCAAATCGCTATGAGGCAATCATGGACCAAGTAGTCAGTCGTAGCTATGATATCTACCGTGAACTCGTATTTGGAAACGAACATTTCTACGATTATTTCTTTGAATCTAGTCCAATCAAGGCGATCTCAAGCTTTAATATTGGTTCTCGTCCAGCAGCTCGTAAAACAATCACTGAAATTGGTGGTCTACGTGCCATTCCTTGGGTATTCTCATGGTCACAAAGTCGTGTCATGTTCCCGGGTTGGTATGGTGTTGGTTCAAGCTTCAAAGAATTTATTGATCAAGATCCAAAAAATATTGAATACCTTCGCGACATGTATAAAAACTGGCCTTTCTTCCAGTCACTCCTATCTAACGTTGATATGGTCTTGTCAAAATCAAATATGAATATTGCCTTTGAATATGCTAAACTTTGTGAAAGTGAAGAAGTACAAGCAATCTACTATACTATTTTGGATGAATGGCAATTGACTAAGAATGTTATCCTGGCTATCGAAGGCTATGATGAACTTTTGGCAGAAAATACTTACTTGAAAGACAGTTTGAACTACCGTATGCCTTATTTCAATATCCTTAACTATATCCAGTTGGAATTGATTAAGCGTCAACGTCGTGGCGAGCTTTCTTCAGATGAAGAAAGATTGATTCATACAACTATTAACGGAATTGCTACAGGATTACGTAATTCAGGTTAATACAAGCTATATTTTTTAAATACCGTAGGAATTTTCATAATTTTAAAAAATAATTCATAAAAAGCCTTGACAAGTTTTAGTAAAATGATATAATTTAAACATTCAGAAAGTAATCATTGAAATTTTTTAGAGAGTCTGTGGTTGGTGGAAACAGATAAGTGGAAGTGATGAAAATTGGGCTGAATGTTATTAAGAATTTGAAATCATAAGAATTCGGTGAGCACACCTTACAGTGCAACTCGTGAAGCGAGTAAGAGCGATAGGACAAGTTCCTATAATTGAGGTGGCACCGCGCATCGACGTCCTCACACAAGTTTTTTGTGTGAGGACTTTTTCTATGGGGAGGCAATTTTATGGAAATTAAGCGATGGCGACGCTTGGTAGAGTTATATTGAAAGTGAAATGAACATTACTAAGTTTAAGAAAAATAAGGAGAAATAGATATGAATAAACGTTTAATTGGTATTATCGTAGCATTAGCAGTTGTAGTTGGAGGAAGCTTGGTCTACTCTAACTTAACAAAACAAGAAACTAAAACAGAGACAGCTAACAAGACAGCTAAAGTTGGTGTTTTACAATTCGTCAGCCATCCATCACTTGATTTGATTTACCAAGGTATCCAAGATGGACTTGCTGAAGAAGGCTATAAAGGTGACCAAGTTAAAATCGACTTTATGAACTCTGAAGGTGACCAAAGTAAGGTTGCGACAATGAGTAAACAATTGGTAGCAAACGGAAATGATGTCGTTGTCGGAATCGCAACACCTGCTGCTCAAGGTCTTGCAAGTGCAACAAAAGATCTTCCTGTTATCATGGCTGCTATCACAGACCCAATTGGTGCTAACCTTGTACAAAACTTGGAAAAACCAGGCGGGAACATCACTGGTGTATCTGACCACAACCCTGCTGAACAACAAGTTGAATTAATTAAAGCTTTGACACCTGATGTTAAAACAATCGGAGCTCTCTACTCAAGTAGTGAAGATAACTCTAAATCTCAAGTTGAAGAGTTCAAAACTTACGCTGAAAAAGCTGGTTTGAAAGTAGAAACTTTTGCAGTTCCATCAACTAACGAAATTGCTTCTACAGTAAACGTCATGACTGGAAAAGTAGATGCAATCTGGGTTCCAATTGACAACACAATCGCATCTGCGTTCTCAACTGTAGTATCAAGTAACCAAACAGCTAAAAAACCAATCTATCCAAGTGCAACTGCAATGGTAGAAGCCGGTGGTTTGGCATCAGTCGTTGTGGACCAACACGATCTTGGTGTTGCTACTGGTAAGATGATTGCCAAAGTCTTGAAGGGTGAAAAACCTGCAGATACACCAGTTAATGTCTTCTCAACCGGTAAATCAGTGATCAACAAAAAAGTTGCTCAAGAACTTGGAATTACTATTCCTGAATCAGTTATCAAAGAAGCTGGTCAAGTAATCGAATAAGAATGTAGGAGGAGTTGGAGACATCTCCTCCAATTTTTAGAATAAAGGAAACGAATCAAACATGCTAATATCTATTATTTCACAGGGATTGGTCTGGGCTATCCTAGGTTTGGGAATCTTTATGACCTTTCGAATCCTGAACTTTCCAGATATGACAACTGAGGGTTCCTTCCCTTTGGGAGGAGCAGTAGCAGTTACTCTCATTACCCAAGGGGTTAATCCTTTTCTTGCGACTTTAGCAGCTGTAGGAGCGGGTTGTCTTGCTGGTTTAACAGCGGGTCTTCTTTATACGAAAGGGAAGATTCCAACCCTTTTATCAGGAATTTTGGTCATGACTTCTTGTCATTCTATCATGCTCATGATTATGGGACGGGCTAACCTTGGACTCTTAAACACCAAGCAAATCCAAGATGTTCTTCCTTTCTCATCTGAGATTAATCAATTACTGACAGGTTTGATTTTTGTGACTTTGGTCATTTTACTCATGCTTTTCTTCCTAGATACTAAACTTGGACAGGCCTATATCGCTACAGGAGATAATCCAGATATGGCTCGTAGTTTTGGTATCAATACAGGACGCATGGAGCTTATGGGTTTGGTCTTGTCAAACGGTGTTATTGCACTTGCTGGTGCCCTTATCGCTCAACAAGAAGGCTATGCCGATGTCTCTCGTGGTATCGGTGTTATCGTTGTTGGTCTTGCCAGCTTGATTATCGGTGAAGTCCTCTTCAAGAGTCTTACCCTAGCAGAGCGTTTAGTTACTATTGTTGTTGGTTCCATCAGTTATCAATTCTTGGTATGGGGGGTTATTGCTCTCGGCTTTAACACTAGCTACCTCCGTTTGTACAGTGCTCTTATCCTGGCAACTTGCTTGGTAATTCCAACCCTTAAGGATAAATACTTGAAAGGAGTCAAATTAAGCAAATGACAGCAATTGTAGAATTAAAAAATGCCACAAAAATTGTGAAAAATGGCTTCGACGAGGAAAAAATTATCCTAAACGATGTTTCACTTGAAATTTATGAACATGACTTCATCACAATATTGGGTGGAAATGGAGCAGGGAAGTCAACCCTCTTTAATAGCATTGCGGGAACTCTACCCTTGACAAGTGGTAGCATTCGTATCATGGGTGAAGATGTAACTCATTTTAGCCCTGAGAAACGTGCTAAGTATCTCTCTCGTGTTTTCCAAGATCCTAAGATGGGAACTGCACCTCGTATGACCGTTGCAGAAAACCTTTTGATTGCTAAGTTTCGTGGAGAAAAACGTGGTTTATTTCCAAGAAAACTCTCAGCCTATAAAGAAGAATTTCAAGCAACCATTGAGAAGGTTGGCAATGGTCTAGAGAAGCATTTGGATACTCCGATTGAATTTTTATCAGGTGGACAAAGACAGGCTTTAAGTCTCTTAATGGCAACACTAAAACGTCCAGAACTACTTTTGTTAGATGAACATACAGCTGCCCTTGACCCTAAAACAAGTGTTGCCTTGATGGAATTGACAAATGACTTTGTCAACAAGGACCATCTAACTGCTTTGATGATTACTCACCATATGGAAGATGCTCTCAAGTATGGAAATCGCTTGATTGTTATGAAAGATGGACAAATCATCCAAGATTTGAATAAGGATGAAAAAGCTAAAATGAAGATTTCTGATTATTATCAACTGTTTGATTAAGAATTCACATTAACTATAAGCTTAGAGGTAGTATTTACCTCTAAGTTTTTTGTTTTTGAAACGAATAGAAAATTTTAGCTATGATTTTTATTTTCAAGGTTATTTGCTTTTAAATAAAATTTTACTTTAAAAAAGTTTATAATCTATGAAATAGAAGTATGTAAAGGGGATGAAATGGTTTACTTTTTTTCAGAAATAAAGTATACTATATAAAGTAAACTGTGATAAAATGGAGGTATTGTCTATGGTTGACAAGAGAGTCATCGAAGAAATCAAAAACAATACCAATATTGTCGAAATCATAGGAGAAGTAATTTCCTTACAAAAATCTGGACGGAACTTTTTAGGGCTCTGTCCTTTTCATGGTGAAAAGACCCCTTCCTTTAACGTAGTTGAAGATAAGCAGTTTTACCACTGTTTTGGTTGTGGCCGTTCTGGAGATGTCTTTAAATTTATTGAAGAATATCAACAAGTAACCTTTGCCGATGCAGTAAGGATTTTAGGTGAGCGTCTTGGGATGCATCTTGAAACTCCTGTACACAATACTGCTCAACATACGTCCCCTCATCAAAATCTTTATGAGATGCATGATAAGGCTGCACGCTTTTATCATGCTATTCTCATGACAACAAAAATGGGTGAGGAAGCAAGAAACTATCTCTATAAACGTGGTTTGACCGATGATGTCATTAAGCATTTTATGATTGGTTTAGCCCCTGCTGAACGTTCTTATCTCTACCAACGTTTAGCTGATGATTATAGCGAAAAGGACTTGCTGGATTCAGGTCTGTTTTATCTTTCCGAGAGTAATCAATTCTTTGATACCTTCCATAACCGGATTATATTTCCACTCTTTAACGATCAAGGTAAGGTAATTGCTTTTTCTGGTCGTGTTTGGCAAGAGACGGATTCTCAAACTGCCAAGTATAAAAATAGTCGCGCGACGGCAATTTTTAATAAGAGTTACGAATTATATCATTTGGATAGGGTAAAAAAAGGGTCTGGTAAGGCTCCTGAAATTTATCTGATGGAAGGTTTTATGGATGTCATTGCAGCCTACCGTGCTGGTATTGAAAATGCTGTAGCTTCCATGGGAACAGCCTTGACTGCTGAACACGTTGAACATCTCAAACGCTTTACAAAAAAAGTGATTATCACTTATGATGGTGACAAGGCAGGACAAGCAGCAACCGCTAAAGCTCTAGAGGAACTTGGGGATTTACCAGTTCAAATTGTTCAAATTCCCGATGCAATGGACCCTGATGAGTATTTACAAAAGAATTCTCCAGAGGATTTGGCTTATCTTTTATCCAATACTCGAATCAGTCCGATTGAGTTTTATATCCATCATTACAAACCTAGTAATAGTGAAAATCTCCAAGCACAGATTGATTTTATCGAGAAAATTGCACCTCTTATCGTCAAAGAACCTTCTATCACAGCTCAGAATACCTATATTCATTTACTGACTGATCATTTACCATCTTTTGATTATCAACAAGTAGAGCACATTATTAATGAAAGTCGTGTTAGACAGAGACAAGAAAAGGTTAAGCAAGTCGTTAATCCGACACCAATTACTATGTCGGTTTCTAAACAACTGACAGCAGTTATGAGGGCTGAAGCGCATATTCTTTACCGTATGATGGAACATCCTTTGGTGCTCAATGATTATCGCTTGAGAGATGATTTTGTATTTGAAACACCTGAGTTTCAAACCTTGTATGGTCTGCTGATTGATAATGGATCAATCACTTCGGAAGATTTGGCTAACCAGACTAGAGAAGTGGAAAATGCTTGGTATCAGGTGTTAGCCTTGGATTTACCTTCTGAAATGTCTCCGGAAGAGTTAAAAGAAGTGGAAGAGTCGAGAAATCGTGCTCTGTTGAATCAACAAAATTTGCAAATCAAAAAGAAGGTTCAGGAAGCTAGTCATGTAGGTGATACTGATACCGCTTTAGAAGAGCTTGAACGCTTAATTGCCCAAAAAAGAAGAATGGAGTAAGAATGGCAAAAAAACAAAAAGAAGTAACAACTTTTGATGTCCAAGTCGCTGAGTTTATTCGTAATCATAAGAAAACTGGTACTGCGACAGATGACGAAATCAACAATGTCCTTGTAATCCCTTTTGCTCTTGATGTTGAAGGAATTGAAAATCTGTTGCAACGTATTCAAGATGCTGGGATTGCAATCACGGATAACGAAGGAAATCCAAGTGAACGTGTTCTAAGTACAGAAGAAGAACCAGAACTCAGTGATGAGGATTTAATTGGTTCAACATCTGCTAAGGTTAATGATCCTGTTCGTATGTACTTGAAGGAAATTGGTGTCGTGCCTCTTCTTACTAACGAAGAAGAAAAAGAGTTGGCACTTGCTGTTGAAGCAGGTGATGTTGAAGCTAAGCAACGTCTAGCAGAAGCTAACCTTCGTTTGGTTGTGTCTATCGCGAAACGCTACGTTGGACGTGGAATGCAATTCCTTGACTTAATCCAAGAAGGTAACATGGGGCTTATGAAAGCCGTTGATAAATTTGACTACTCTAAAGGGTTCAAATTCTCAACTTATGCAACTTGGTGGATCCGTCAGGCTATTACCCGTGCCATTGCTGACCAAGCACGTACCATCCGTATCCCAGTTCACATGGTAGAAACCATCAACAAGCTTGTTCGTGAACAACGTAATCTTCTTCAAGAGTTGGGACAAGACCCTACTCCTGAACAAATTGCAGAACGTATGGATATGACACCTGATAAGGTTCGTGAAATCCTTAAGATTGCACAAGAACCAGTTTCTCTAGAAACGCCTATTGGTGAAGAAGATGATAGCCATCTTGGTGACTTTATCGAAGATGAAGTGATTGAAAATCCAGTTGACTACACAACTCGTATCGTTTTGCGCGAACAGTTAGATGAAGTTTTGGATACTCTTACAGATCGTGAAGAAAATGTTCTTCGTCTTCGTTTTGGTCTTGATGATGGTAAAATGCGTACTCTAGAAGATGTGGGTAAAGTCTTTAACGTCACTCGTGAGCGTATTCGTCAGATTGAGGCAAAAGCTTTGAGAAAACTTCGCCAGCCAAGTCGTAGCAAACCGCTTCGTGACTTCATTGAAGATTAAGACAGAGGAGACTGAATATGGCTTACACTGAAGAGCAAATTGAAAACATCAAAACACGGATTTTGACAGCTTTAGAAGAAGTTATCGACCCAGAATTAGGAATCGATATCGTTAACCTAGGTCTGATTTATGAGATTCGTTTTGATGGTGATACAGGAGATACAGAGATCGATATGACTTTGACAACTATGGGTTGTCCTTTGGCAGATCTCTTAACAGATCAAATCTACGATGCAATGACAGATGTACCAGAGGTTACCAACGTTGAAGTTAAATTAGTTTGGTATCCAGCTTGGACGGTTGAAAAAATGAGTCGCTATGCGCGCATTGCTTTAGGAATTAAATAGAAAAAAATAAAAAAGAGAAATAGTATAATTGTTAGGAATTTTCTTAGCTTTTATGCTATCTCTCTTTTAATTTGCTGATTTTATTTCAAGAAAATGATATAATGGATAGTATGGAAAAAGAGAAATTACGCATCAATATGCTGAGTTCAAGTGAAAAGGTAGCAGGTCAAGGTGTTTCTGGAGCTTACCGTGAACTTGTGCAACTTTTGAAACGTGATGCGAAAGACCAACTAATTGTAACGGAGAATCTTCCTGTAGAAGCTGATGTTACTCATTTTCATACAATCGATCTTCCTTATTATTTGTCAACATTCCAAAAGAAGCGTTCTGGTCGTAGAATAGGTTATGTCCACTTCTTGCCGGATACCTTAGAAGGTAGCTTGAAGATACCATTCTTCCTAAAAGGAATCGTGAAACGATACGTATTTTCCTTTTATGACCGTATGGAACATTTGGTTGTGGTCAATCCTACTTTCATCGAAGATTTGGTTGCAGCTGGGATTCCCCGTGAAAAAGTAACCTATATCCCTAACTTTGTTAATAAGGAAAAATGGCATCCACTTCCTGCAGAAGAAGTAAGTAAACTTCGACATGACATGGGGTTGAGTGAAAATCAATTCGTAGTAGTAGGAGCTGGGCAGGTTCAAAAGCGTAAGGGAATTGATGATTTCATTTCACTTGCTGAAGAGTTACCAGATATTACCTTTATTTGGGCTGGTGGCTTCTCTTTTGGTGGGATCACGGATGGTTATGAGCGTTATAAAAAAATCATGGATAATCCTCCAGAAAATTTAATTTTCCCTGGGATTGTTGCGCCAGAACGGATGAGAGAACTCTATGCTTTAGCAGATTTGTTCTTACTTCCTAGTTATAACGAGCTCTTTCCAATGACCATTCTAGAAGCTGCAAGTTGTGAAGCACCCATTATGCTTCGAGATTTGGATCTTTATAAGGTTATTCTAGAAGGAAATTATCGTCCAACCACTGATGTGGAAGAAATGAAAGAAGCTATTTTGGAATACAGAGCGCATCCAGAAGCACTAAAAGAATTAAAAGAGGGGGCTAAGGCTATTTCAAAAGAATACTCAGAAGAGCATCTCTTAGAAATCTGGCTTAAATTCTATCGGGAGCAAGCAGCTTTAGGAAAAAAATGAGGTAGTATATGCGAATTGGATTATTTACAGATACTTATTTCCCACAGGTCTCGGGTGTTGCGACCAGTATTCGAACCTTAAAAACTGAGCTTGAGAAGCAAGGGCATGCAGTCTTTATCTTTACGACAACTGATAAGGATGTCAATCGCTATGAAGACTGGCAGATTATCCGTATTCCAAGTGTTCCTTTCTTTGCCTTTAAAGATCGTCGTTTCGCTTACCGTGGATTTACAAAAGCTCTTGAGATTGCTAAGCAATACAAACTTGATATTATTCATACGCAAACTGAGTTTTCTCTAGGTTTGTTAGGAATATGGATTGCACGAGAATTGAAAATTCCAGTTATTCATACCTATCATACCCAGTATGAGGATTATGTCCATTATATTGCTAAGGGGATGTTGATTCGTCCAGGTATGGTTAAGTTCCTTGTCCGTGGTTTCCTTCATGACGTTGATGGGGTTATTTGCCCAAGTGAAATCGTGCGAGACCTTCTATCAGATTATAAGGTCAAAGTTGAAAAGCGTGTTATTCCTACAGGGATTGAACTTGCCAAATTTGAACGCCCTGAGATTGGTCCCGAACACATTAGTGACTTACGGGATAAACTAGGGATCCAACAAGATGAAAAGATGCTTCTAAGTCTTTCTCGTGTTTCGTACGAGAAGAACATTCAAGCAGTTCTAGCAGCTTTACCAGATGTCCTAAAAGAAGAACCAAATATTAAACTGGTTGTAGCTGGAGATGGACCTTATTTAGACAACCTTAAGGAGCAAGCAGAAGATTTAAAAATTCAAGATTCTGTTATCTTTACAGGTATGATTCCGCCAAATGAGACGGCACTCTTTTATAAGGCAGCTGATTTCTTCATATCGGCTTCTACAAGTGAGACTCAGGGATTAACTTATCTTGAAAGTTTAGCTAGTAAGACACCTGTTATTGCCCATGGTAATCCTTATTTGGATAATCTCATCAGTGATAAAATGTTCGGAACCCTTTATTATGAGGAAAGGGACTTGGCAGGAGCGATTCTTGAAGCCTTACTTGTTACACCGTCAATGGATGAAAAACACTTGGCTGAAAAATTATATGAAATTTCTGCTGAGAATTTTGCTAGAAGAGTCCATGAATTTTATCTAGACGTTATTATTTCAAATAATTTTGCTAAAGAAATAGGGGCTGACGAACCTGTTACAAAACGTATTTTAAAGACAGTCTTCTATATCCCGCAACAGGCTGTTACTATGCCAGTTAAAGGTTCGAAGCGTATGCTTAAGGCATCTAGAAAACAATTAAGAAATTTAAGAAAATATATAAATGATTAATCGAATCAAAGAAAGGAAATAAAAATATGAAAAAGAAATTTATGAGAAGTGGTAGAGATCAAAAAATCGGTGGTGTATGCGCTGGTTTAGCTAATTATTTTGATATCGACCCTACAATCGTACGTGTTATTTGGGGAGTTTTAGCTTTCTGTTATGGTGCTGGACTTATTGCTTACTTAATCTTGTGGGCAATCGCTCCTGTATCAGATGAATATTAAGAACAGAGTATTATAGTAAAGGAGAAAACATGGCATTCGGTGATAATGGTAAACGTAAAAAAACATTCTTTGAAAAACTTACAATGTTTGTAGTATTAGTAATGTTATTTGTAACATTGGCAGGTATCTTTGCTACTGCCATTGGTGTATTTAGCAGATTCTAAAAAGTTAATCATTTTATTGTTTGGCAATAAGTTGGGTGACTGGGATTTCCCAGCCCTTTTTGAAGTGAGAAGAGAATATGAGTATGTTTTTAGATACAGCCAAGATTAAAGTAAAGGCTGGTAATGGTGGCGATGGCATGGTTGCTTTTCGTCGTGAAAAATACGTCCCTAATGGTGGACCATGGGGCGGTGATGGAGGACGTGGTGGTAACGTTGTTTTCGTTGTAGACGAAGGTTTACGTACCCTTATGGACTTCCGTTACAATCGTCATTTCAAAGCCCAATCTGGCGAGAAGGGAATGACCAAAGGGATGCACGGTAGAGGGGCAGAAGACTTAATTGTCCGTGTACCTCAAGGGACAACTGTGCGTGATGCCGAGACTGGAAAAGTCATCACCGATTTGATTGAGAATGGTCAAGAGTTTATTGTAGCTCATGGTGGACGTGGTGGACGTGGAAATATCCGTTTTGCAACACCAAAAAATCCTGCACCAGAAATCTCAGAAAATGGAGAACCAGGTCAGGAACGTGAATTACAGTTAGAACTTAAAATTCTTGCGGATGTTGGCTTAGTTGGCTTCCCATCTGTCGGTAAATCAACACTCCTTAGCGTGATTACCTCTGCTAAGCCAAAAATTGGTGCCTACCACTTTACGACAATTGTTCCAAATCTTGGTATGGTTCGTACCCAGTCCGGTGAATCCTTTGCCGTTGCAGACCTTCCTGGATTGATTGAAGGTGCTAGCCAAGGTGTTGGACTAGGAACTCAGTTCTTGCGTCATATCGAACGTACTCGTGTTATCCTGCATATCATTGATATGTCCGCTAGTGAAGGACGTGATCCTTACGAGGATTATCTAGCGATTAATAAGGAACTTGAATCTTATAATCTTCGTCTGATGGAGCGTCCGCAAATCATTGTTGCCAACAAGATGGATATGCCAGAGAGTCAGGAAAACCTTGAAGAGTTCAAGAAAAAATTGGCTGCTAATTATGATGAATCTGAAGAATTACCGCCAATCTTCCCAATCTCAGGTTTGACCAAGCAAGGTCTTGCACCTTTATTAGATGCAACGGCAGAACTTCTTGATAAGACGCCAGAATTTCCAATTTACGATGAATCTGAAATGGAAGAAGAAGCATATTATGGCTTTGATGAAGAAGAAAAACCATTTGAGATTAGTCGTGACGATGACGCAACATGGGTTCTTTCAGGTGAAAAACTCATGAAACTCTTTAATATGACTAACTTTGACCGTGATGAGTCTGTCATGAAGTTTGCTCGTCAGTTGCGTGGTATGGGTGTTGATGAAGCTCTTCGTGCTCGTGGTGCTAAGGACGGCGACCTTGTCCGTATTGGAAAATTTGAGTTTGAATTTGTAGACTAGGAGATAGCTATGGGTGATAAACCAATATCTTTCCGAGATGCTGACGGAAATTTTGTTTCTGCAGCAGACGTCTGGAATGAAAAGAAATTAGAGGAACTTTTTAATCGCCTCAATCCCAATCGTTCATTGAGACTTGCGAGAATGAAGAAACAAGCCGAAGAAAAAAATAAGAATAAAAAGAACCCGTGATATTCGTATCACGGGTTTTCTGGTTTACTAACTATTTTTGATATGGGATTTCGAGACTAGACTGTGCAAGGTCGACAGTCAAGTGATAGTCTGTATTGTCACGTACAGTAATCTCAAAGTCTGTAGTATAAAGAACGAGACGTACTGTATCGCCTTCTTTTAGTTTGTAAATAGTTGGTTGTAGCTCAAATTGGAATTCCATCCATTCATCTGGCTTAACTTCCTCAATTTTCAGTAAATCATGACGATTTTGAAGATTGATATAGCCTTTTGTAACGACACGCTGAGCATTTGGAGCAAATGGAAGTTCACAAAGATTTTCAAGCATGTGGTAACGACCGTTATCGATTGTACGAACGGACAAGACTCCTGGATACGGTTGTAGATATTTCTTTTGACCAAGTTCAAGAAGTTGAGCAGAAAGTAAGCCTTTGTTTGTACTTGACTTGAGACGAAGATTTAGTTTAACACGTCCATTAAGATGAAGGTCTTCCGTCACTGGAAGGTCAATTGTAATCTGATTGACCTTACCTTGATACAATTCATTATTAAAGGTTTGGTAAGTTTTTCCAAATCGTTCAAAATCAGAGTCTTCATAGTGGTTTTGAATGACAGCTTCTTCAGTACCTAATGTGAAAGTTTTGTGGTTGGTTTGATTTCCAAAATCTTCAAGAGTTACCCAGGTTTGTGGACTGGTGTTATCTTGCCAAACGACTCTTGGAAGTTGGTAGTCAGTTTCTTGACCCAATAATTTCTGTGTCAAAAGGGCATTCATGGATTCACGGAAATCAATAGACTGCCAGTTGTTCATATAAACATGGGCGCCGTTATGGTAAAAGAGATGTTTTTTAATATTGCTTGGAAGAGTATTGAACATTTGATAGACATGAAGTGGTTTTACATTCCAGTCTTGTGAACCGTGAGTAAAGACAACTTCAGCCTTAACCTTTTGGGCATTGAGTAGGTAGTTTCTGTCATGCCAAAATTGGTTATAATCGCCCGTTTTACGGTCTAGATTTTTCTTGAGTTCTTCTATAGACTCTTTATGAGCCTCGTTTCCACGAATAAAGTCACCAGCTAAGAGATTACGAGAATAAGTTAATTCATCTAATGAATCAAAGTCCTCTCCAGGATAGCCGCCTGGGCTTGTCACAAGACCATTTTCACGGTAATAGTTGTACCATGATGAGATACCTGCTTCAGCAATAATGACTTCTAAACCATCAACTCCTGTAGTAGCAAGACCATTAGACATTGTTCCTAGGTAAGAAAGTCCAGTAGTTGCTACTTTACCATTTGACCAGTCAGCTTTGACTTGACGTTTACGACTATGATCTGTAAAGGCACGGCAACGACCATTGAGCCAATCGATAACATTTTTATAAGCTTCGACTTGTCGGTAGTCGCCATTGGTCATTTGACCTTGAGAATCCTTGGTACCAAGACCTGATACATAGATATTTGCAAATCCTCTTGGAAGGAAGTAGTCATTAAGTGTGTAGCTGCTATTGATATGAGTGAGTTTTTCTTCAGCATCAGAAACGAGTGCTGCGTCACCAACTGGTTCAACCAAGTCTAGGGTTGGCTTATCTAGCGTAATTTTATGTGGTTCCTTGACTTCTAGCACAGCTTCCATTTTGTAAAGAGCTTTATCGCTTGCTTTATCATTGGTTCCTTGATGGTAAGGACTTGCCGTCATAACAGATGGGATCTTCCCATTGTATGCTGGACGAATAATGTTTACCTTAATGAGATCAGGCAGACCATCCTTGTCAGAGTCAACGCGAGTTTCTACATAAACAACTTCACGAATGACATTGTTTGCAGAGAAGGTTGCCAAACTCTTACCATTGAAGTAGTGGTAGTTATTGTCCTCAGGAATAAGACCATCACTCACCAAATGGTCAATCAAGGTATTTCCCTTTTTAGTGCGCGTGTTAAGGAGTTGATAGAGATTATCAATCAAATTTCCGTAAACAATTGGGAATGCTGTATCTTCATGAAAATCAATACTATCTTCAAAGTCTACTAAGTAACTGAATCCAAGTAACTGGAATGCTACAGTATAGAAAATCTCTGCAGTTAATTCACGTTCTGAATTGAAGAAAGTGAGAAGATCAGTCTCCTTATCAACTGCTAAAGCGGAAAGTGGATAGTCGGTATTTTTGTAATTGAAAAAACAAGTTCTAACAAAAGCTTCAAACTGTTCTTTATTTGAAGCTGATAGATCAAGTTTAAAGCCAAGATCAGATAATTCCTTTAGTGCTTGTTGATTTGTAACGGGATAATAACTAAATTGATTAAAACGCATTGATATCTCCTTTAAAGATTCATTCAAAAGTCATTATATCAAAAAAATATGGAAAATAACAGAAACAGTTGATAGATATGTGATAGGCGAGTGAAAAGAATCATATGTGGCTAGTATAAAGCCTTATTTCCATTTTTTGAGTATCTTATAAGGATATGCTATACTAGATATATGTTAGATTTGGAGAAATATGGCGTATCCATGTGGGAAGAAGATAAAATTCGCTCTTTTCGCAAAAAGTTATTAGCTTGGTATGATGAAAATAAGCGAGATTTACCTTGGAGAAGAAGCAAGAATCCTTACCATATTTGGGTATCTGAAATTATGTTGCAGCAAACAAGAGTTGATACTGTCATTCCCTATTACGAGCGTTTCCTAGAATGGTTTCCGACTGTAGAGAGTTTAGCAATCGCACCTGAAGAACGTTTATTAAAAGCATGGGAAGGACTTGGTTATTATTCTCGTGTTCGCAATATGCAAACAGCAGCTCAGCAGATTATGAATGAATTTAACGGAGAGTTTCCTTCAACTTACGAAGGTATTTCAAGTTTGAAGGGGATTGGTCCTTATACGTCTGGCGCTATTGCAAGCATTGCCTTTAACCTTCCACAACCTGCAGTTGATGGGAATGTCATGCGAGTTTTGGCTCGTCTATTTGAAGTCAATCACGACATTGGCAATCCAAGCAATCGTAAAATATTTCAAGCTATGATGGAAATTTTGATTGATCCTGATCGTCCAGGTGATTTTAACCAAGCTTTGATGGATTTAGGTTCTGATATCGAATCACCAGTTAATCCTAGACCAGAAGATAGTCCTGTTAAAGAATTTAGCGCTGCCTATAAACATGGAACTATGGATCGCTATCCCGTTAAAGCACCAAAGAAAAAGCCGGTTCCTATTTATCTCAATGCTTTAGTGGTACAAAATAGTAAAGGACAGTTTTTACTAGAGAAAAATGAAAGTGAAAAGTTGCTTGCTGGATTTTGGCATTTCCCCTTGATTGAGGTAGAGGGATTTTCAAAAGACGAAGAATTAAATCTCTTTAGTCAAGTGGCTGAATCATTCCAGCAGATCGGTCCTTCACCTCAAGAAAGCTTTGAGCAGGATTATGATTTAGAGGTTGACTGGCAGGATACCCATTTTGAAGAAGTGAAACATGTCTTTAGCCATCGAAAGTGGCATGTACGAATTCTAGCGGGGCAAGTAGTTGAGAGAAAAGAATATAGCGACAAAGAAGTTGTTTGGTTAACTCCAGATGAGTTTGACCTCTATCCACTAGCAAAACCTCAGCAAAAGATTTGGCAAGAGTATTCAAAAAGATGCTGACAACACTAGTCTTTCGTGTCTTCTTTGCATTTTTTTGGTATAATTAATACAAGGAAAAAAGGTGACTATATGAAAAAAATATTGATTGTAGATGATGAAAAACCAATCTCAGATATTATTAAGTTTAATATGACCAAGGAAGGCTATGAAGTTGTTACAGCCTTTAATGGACGTGAAGCGATTGAACTGTTTGAAGCTGAAAAACCTGATATTATTATTTTGGATTTGATGCTTCCAGAAATTGATGGTCTTGAAGTGGCTAAAACGATTCGAAAGACAAGTAGTGTTCCAATTATCATGCTTTCAGCAAAAGATAGTGAGTTTGATAAGGTTATTGGCCTTGAGCTTGGCGCGGATGATTATGTGACTAAGCCATTTTCAAATCGTGAGCTACAGGCGCGTGTTAAAGCTTTACTCCGTCGTACGGAGTTAGTAGCAGTGGATAACCAAGAGGAAGATGCTAAGTTACAAAGCCTTCAAATTGGTGATTTAGAGATTCTTCCAGATGCTTATGTGGCAAAAAAATATGGGGAAGAATTAGACTTAACCCACAGAGAGTTTGAATTGTTGCATCACTTAGCTTCTCATCTTGGTCAAGTTATTACCCGCGAACATCTCCTTGAGACGGTTTGGGGCTATGATTATTTCGGTGACGTTCGTACAGTCGATGTCACTATTAGACGTCTACGTGAGAAGATTGAAGACACACCAAGTAGACCTGAATATATCTTAACTCGTCGTGGTGTGGGTTATTATATGAGAAATAATGATTGATATAATTAAACAAACAATTTTAACCAGAGATTTCGTCTTTGTACTCATTTTAATTGGTTTTATCATGCTTGTGAGCTTTCTCTTGCTTGAAGGCCGAAGAGATAATATTCGTCTTAAACAGTTAAATCAAAAGGTTAAAGATTTAATTGCTGGGGATTATTCTCAGGTGTTGGATATGCAAGGAAATACTGAAATCACTAATATCACGAATAACTTAAATGATTTGTCTGAAGTTATTCGTCTAACTCAAGAAAACCTTGAGCAGGAAAGTAAAAGATTGCATAGTATCCTATCATACATGACTGATGGGGTTCTTGCAACAAATCGTCGTGGTCAAATCACTATGATTAACGATATGGCTAAAAGACAACTTGGAGTTGAAAGTGATGACGCGCTCAATCAAAATATTTTAGAGTTGCTCAAGATTGAAGATGAGTACGAGCTTAGAGACTTAATTACGCAAAGTCCTGAAATGATGATTTATTCCCAAAATGTAAATGGGGAGTATATTAGTTTGCGTGTGCGTTTTGCCTTGATTCGTAGAGAATCCGGCTTTATCTCTGGTTTGGTAGCAGTTCTACATGATACGACTGAACAAGAGAAGGAAGAACGCGAGAGAAGGCTTTTCGTTTCCAACGTTAGTCATGAATTGCGAACTCCATTGACCAGTGTAAAATCTTACCTAGAGGCCTTGGATGAGGGTGCATTATATGAACCTGTTGCTCCTGATTTTATCAAAGTATCTTTAGTTGAGACCAACCGTATGATGCGAATGGTGACAGATCTCTTACATCTATCTCGTATTGATAATGCAACTAGTCATTTAGATGTTGAATTGATTAACTTTACAGCTTTCATTACTTTTATCCTAAATCGTTTCGACAAGATACGAGCCCAGGATGAGGAAAAGAAATACGAGTTAGTTCGAGATTATCCGATTACATCGGTCTGGATTGAAATTGATACAGACAAGATGACTCAGGTAATAGATAATATTCTCAACAATGCCATCAAGTATTCTCCTGATGGTGGGAAAATTACGGTTAGCATGAAAACAACTGATGACCAGATGATTTTATCTATTTCGGACCAAGGGCTTGGAATTCCTAAAGAAGATTTACCGAAGATTTTTGACCGTTTTTACAGGGTTGATAAGGCTAGAAGTCGTGCCCAAGGTGGTACTGGTTTGGGTCTTGCGATAGCAAAAGAAATCATCAAACAACACAATGGATTTATCTGGGCCAAGAGTGAATATGGCAAGGGCTCTACTTTTACTATCGTACTTCCATACGATAAGGATGCCGTGAAAGAAGAGATTTGGGAGGATGAACTAGAAGACTAGAATGAGTGATATCGGTTTTAAATATAGTATTTTAGCATCGGGTTCCAGTGGAAATTCTTTCTATTTGGAAACACCAAAAAAGAAAATTTTAGTAGATGCCGGCTTATCCGGTAAAAAAATCACAAGTTTATTAGGTGAAATCAATCGTAAACCAGAAGATTTGGATGCGATATTAATCACGCATGAACACACGGATCACATACATGGCGTTGGAGTTTTAGCGCGTAAATATGGCATGGACCTCTATGCCAATGAGAAAACTTGGCAAGCTATGGAAAATAGTAAGTACTTAGGTAAAGTTGATTCTTCTCAAAAGCATATTTTTGAAATGGGAAAAACTAAAACCTTTGGTGATATTGATATCGAGAGTTTTGGAGTTAGTCACGATGCAGCCGCTCCCCAGTTTTATCGCTTTATGAAGGACGATAAAAGTTTTGTCATGCTGACAGATACAGGTTATGTCAGTGATCGTATGGCTGGTATTGTTGAAAATTCAGATGGCTATCTCATTGAGTCCAATCATGATGTAGAGATACTCCGAGCTGGATCTTATGCTTGGCGACTCAAACAACGGATTCTGTCCGATCTTGGTCATCTCTCAAACGAGGATGGAGCGGATGCCATGATTCGCACACTTGGGAATCGTACCAAGAAGATTTACCTAGGACATTTGTCTAAGGAGAATAATATCAAGGAACTGGCCCACATGACCATGGTCAACCAGCTAGCTCAAGCAGACCTGGGAGTAGGAGTAGACTTTCAAGTTTACGATACTTCACCAGACACTGCAACACCATTGACGGAGATATAGCAAGGAACGCCGAGAGGTGTTCTTTTTATCTTGACTGAGCTCTTAAAAAGTAATACAATAGTGTTACCAATAGTTATAGGAGAAGAAACATGACGACTATTACATTAAAAGTTTCCGAAGCAGATAAAACATTTATGAAAGCAATGGCTAAGTTTGAAGGAGTTTCTCTCTCAGAGTTGATACGGACAAAAACTTTAGAAGCTTTAGAGGATGAATATGATGCTCGTGTAGCAGATTTAGCTTATCAAGAGTATTTAGAAGATTTGGAAAAAGGGCTTAAACCCATTACTTGGAAAGAAATGATGCATGATCTAGGCCTGGAGGAAGATTAACTTGTATAAGCTAGTTCCAACAAGACGATTTATTAAACAACTAAAGAAATTAGATCGTTATACACAAATATTAATTACAAAGTATCTAGAAAATAACGTTTTAGAGGATCCAAGACGGCATGGGAAAGCTTTGGTGGGGAATCGAGGTGGTCAATGGAGGTACCGGATTGGTAATTATCGAGTTATTGTGCAAATTGTAGATGATGAACTGATAGTCTCTACTCTGGAAGTTGGTCATCGTAGAGATATTTATTAGAAATCCCATTAAACTATTTTATTTAATTTTTATAACAAGAGGAGTTTACAGATTGCAGAACAAGTGGAAGATAAAGGCATATTACGATACTAGTATTATAATATTAGCTTTAATATCAGTTGTTTTAGTCATACTTGGTTTTACAGATTTAATTGATCTTGAGAAACCTCCATACAGTATTGTAGACTTAGTCATATGGATTGTTTTTCTTGTCGATTATATTTGGAGATTTAGTATTTCCAAAAGTAAATGGTCATTTATTATAAACAACATTTTTGACTTGCTTGCAATTCTGCCTTTGAATGCTATTTTTACAGTTTTTCGTTTGGGGAGGATCTTCCGTCTTGCACGCTTAACAAAGTTAGTAAAACTAACTCGGTTATTAAGAATTATAGGTCTTACTGGCAAATTAGAGAAAAAGCTAAAAATTTTTCTAAGAACAAATGGATTAATTTACATTCTGTATGTCAATTTTTTTATCGTTCTAGTTGGTAGTTCAATCTTATCAGTTGTTGAAGAGAAGTCATTTTCTGATAGTGTATGGTGGTCACTTGTTACAGTTACAACTGTTGGATATGGGGATATTGTACCGAGTAGCCTATTTGGGAAATGGCTAGCTGTATTATTGATGCTAGTTGGAATTGGAACAATAGGAATGCTAACAAGTTCTTTAACTAATTTTTTTGTTAAGGATGAATCTAAAACTCAAATAAATCTTGATAAACTTTATAAGGAAATTGAGAATCAAAGACAATTAATAGAATCACAAGATAAGAAGCTTGAAGAGTTGAATCAGATGGTTAAAGAATTGCTGAAAAAATGTTAGCAAACAAATAGTTTTTCAACAGTCTATAAAATCAAAAAACGCATAATATCAGGAGTTCATAAACCTTGATATTATGCGTTTTAACATGAAATAAATTATTGGATTATCTCCTAAAATTCAATCTAAACTAAATTTCTTACAAACCAGCAAATTCTTTGATTTCTTGTGCAGACATAGAAGAATCACAACGAACCTTGATTTCTCCATTAGTAACATGTACAAATCCAGGTACTGTAGGGATTTCATAACGTGAGCGGAAGTCTTGCAATGCATCGAGCTGGCTTGGTTCTTCGCTGTTGATGAAGTAGATGTGTGCTTTTGTTTCGGCAACGACACCAGCTAAAGTTCCGGCAAATTTACGGCAGTAAGGACAAGTTTTACGGCCGATAAAGAAAGTTGCAGTTTCTTTTTTTTCAAGGGCTTCTTGCGCACGAGCTACAGTTGTAACTTCGAGATCTTTAATATCTTCTAAGAATTGTTCCATGAGTTTACCTCGCTTTCATTGATAAATCTAGTATGCCATAAAGTTTTTAAAAATGCTTAGATTTGATACGAAAAAAGATGAGATAGTCTATCTCATCTTTTTAAGTTGTTATTTTACAAAAGCGTTGATTTCAGCTTCAATATTTGCAATTTTAGTTTGTGAATCTTCATTGCTTTCACCAACCACTGCAATATAGAATTTAATTTTTGGTTCAGTACCTGAAGGACGAACAGCAATCCAAGAGCCATCTGCAAGAGTGTATTTCAAGACATCGCTTGGAGGAGTTGTCAAGGCTGTTACAGTGCCATCTGCAGCAGTAGATGTTTGAGCTTTAAAGTCTTCAACGACAGTGATTGTTGTTGCATTCCATTCTTTTGGAGCATTGTTGCGGAATTTAGCCATAATTGCTTTGATTTGTTCAGCACCGTCAACACCAGAAAGAGTAACAGAGATTGTCTTTTCAGCATAGTATCCGTACTCTTTGTAGATTTCTTCGATACCGTCAGCAAGTGTCAAACCGCGTGAACGGTAGTAAGCAGCAAGTTCAGCAACAACAAGAACAGCTTGAATCGCATCTTTATCACGTACGAATGGTTTAATCAAGTAACCGAAGCTTTCTTCAAATCCCATCATGTATGTGTGATTGTGTTTTTCTTCGAATTCTTGAATCTTTTCGGCGATAAATTTGAAACCAGTCAAGACGTTGAACATAGTTGCGCCGTAGCTTTCAGCAATCTTAGTTACCAAGTCAGTTGATACGATAGATTTGCAAAGAGCTGCATTCTCTGGAAGTGTCCCAGCATTTTTGTGGGCTTCTAAGATGTACTTAGCCATGATAGCACCGATTTGGTTACCTGAAAGGTTGAGGTAGCTACCGTCTTTTTGAAGAACTTCAACACCGACACGGTCAGCGTCAGGGTCAGTTGCAACAAGAACATCAGCTCCAACTTGACGACCAAGCTCCTCAGCAAGGGCAAAGGCTGCTTGACTTTCAGGGTTTGGAGATTTAACAGTAGAGAAATCTGGATCTGGTGTTGCTTGAGCTTCAACAACCTGAACAGAGTCAAATCCTGCTTGAGCAAGAGCACGACGAGCCAACATTTCACCAGTACCATGAAGAGGAGTATAGACAATCTTCATATCTTTACCAAACTCTTCAATCAAGGCAGGGTTGATATTTACGTCTTTAACTTCTTTGAGGTATTCGGTGTCGACTGCTTCGCCAATAACTTCAATCAAACCAGAGGCTTTTTCTGCTTCTACATTAGCAACTTCAACAGCAAATGGATTTTCGATAGCACGGATGTAGGTAGTCAAAGCGTCCGCATCATGTGGAGGCATTTGGCCACCATCTTCACCATAAACCTTGTAACCATTAAATGGAGCAGGGTTGTGACTGGCAGTAATCATGATACCTGCGAAGCAGTTAAGGTGACGAACAGCAAATGAAAGTTCTGGAGTTGGACGGAGACTTTCAAAGACATAAGATTTAATACCGTGTTTTGCAAGAACAGCTGCAGATTCAAAGGCAAATTCTGGAGAGAAGTGACGGCTATCGTAAGCAATAGCTACACCACGTTCTTTTTCGTTCCCACCTTTAGATTCGATCAAACGAGCCAAACCTTCAGTTGCTTGACGGACTACATAGATGTTAATACGGTTTGTACCTGCACCAATCAATCCTCGCATACCAGCTGTACCGAATTCAAGATTAGTATAGAAGGCGTCTTCCTTTGTTTTTTCATCCATATTTTCTAAATCTTGACGAAGGTAGTCAGGAAGTTCTGCAAAATCTACCCATTTTTGGTAATTTTCTTGATAAGTCATAGGAAATCTCCTTTATTATATATTCTAATCGGCTTCATTATACCATGAAATGAAGTTTTAGTAAAACGTTAGCATAAGTTTCTGATAAGTTGTAAAATGTAGCTTAGGAACAAGCCTTGAACGGCTTAAAGAAACATGCTATACTAACTGTATGATTATTTTACAAGCAAATAAAATCGAACGCTCTTTTGCAGGAGAGGTTCTTTTTGATAATATAAACCTACAAGTAGATGAAAGAGACCGTATTGCCCTCGTTGGGAAAAATGCAGCAGGTAAGTCTACCCTTTTAAAAATCTTGGTTGGAGAAGAAGAGCCAACCTCTGGTGAGATCAATAAGAAAAAGGATATTTCTTTATCTTATCTAGCCCAGGATAGCCGTTTTGAGTCAGAAAATACTATCTATGACGAGATGTTGCACGTTTTTGATGACTTACGAACTACTGAGAAACAGCTTCGTCAGATGGAGCTCGAGATGGGTGAAAAGACCGGTACAGATTTAGAAAAACTTATGTCTGATTATGATCGCTTGTCTGAGAATTTTCGTCAGGCAGGAGGATTTACCTATGAGGCAGATATTCGTGCTATTCTAAATGGTTTTAAGTTTGATGAATCCATGTGGCAGATGACGATTGCCGAGCTTTCTGGCGGTCAAAATACTCGTTTGGCTCTAGCCAAAATGCTCCTTGAAAAACCGAACCTCTTGGTTTTGGACGAGCCAACCAACCACCTAGATATTGAAACCATTGCCTGGTTAGAAAACTATTTAGTTAATTATAGTGGTGCCTTGATTATCGTCAGTCATGACCGTTATTTCCTCGATAAGGTTGCAACTATAACACTTGACTTAACCAAACATTCCTTAGATAGATATGTAGGAAACTACACTAGCTTTGTGGAGCAGAAGGAGCAAAAACTCGCAACTGAAGCCAAAAACTACGAAAAGCAACAGAAGGAAATTGCTGCCTTAGAAGACTTTGTCAATCGGAATCTTGTTCGAGCATCGACAACCAAACGAGCGCAATCCCGACGCAAGCAACTGGAGAAAATGGAGAGATTGGACAAGCCTGAAGCTGGCAAGAAATCAGCTAATATGACCTTCCATTCTGATAGAGTATCTGGTAATGTCGTTTTGACGGTGGAGAATGCTGCTATTGGCTATGATGGTGAAATATTGTCAGAGCCTATCAATCTTGACCTTCGTAAGATGAATGCCGTTGCAGTAGTAGGTCCAAATGGTATTGGAAAGACAACCTTTATTAAGTCTATTGTAGACCAAATTCCATTTATTAAGGGGGAGAAGCGCTTTGGTGCTAATGTTGAAGTTGGTTACTATGACCAGACGCAAAGTAAGTTAACAGCAAGCAATACTGTTTTGGATGAACTCTGGAATGATTTTAGATTAACGCCAGAAGTTGAAATCCGTAATCGCCTAGGTGCCTTCCTTTTTTCTGGTGACGACGTTAAGAAATCAGTTGGCATGCTTTCAGGTGGAGAAAAAGCTCGCTTGCTCTTAGCTAAACTTTCTATGGAAAACAATAACTTTCTGATTCTCGACGAACCGACAAACCACTTAGACATCGATAGCAAGGAAGTTTTGGAAAATGCTTTGATTGACTTTGACGGTACTTTACTTTTTGTCAGCCATGACCGTTACTTTATTAATCGTGTAGCGACTCATGTGCTAGAATTGTCTGAAAATGGCTCAACCCTTTATCTGGGTGATTACGACTATTATGTCGAAAAGAAAGCAGAGCTAGTAGCTAGTCAAACGGAAGAAGCGGCAGCTGTTAAACAAGAAAAAGAAGTTTCTCCAGTTAATGATTACCAAGCTCAGAAAGAGAGTCAAAAAGAACTTCGTAAGTTAATAAGACAAATTGAAAGTCTTGAGACAGAAATCGAAGAGCTAGAAACCAAAGCACAAGACATTTCCGAACAAATGCACAGTACCAATGATGCAGATGAACTCATGCAGTTACAAGCAGAACTAGATATGATTAGCCAACGCCAGGAAGAAGCTATGCTGGAGTGGGAAGAATTGTCGGAGAAAGTTTAAAAATAAAAAAAGCAACAGGGTTGTTGCTTTTTTCGTTTATATCTATCCACCCTGAGGGAATCGAACCCCCATCTCAAGAACCGGAATCTTACGTGATATCCATTACACTAAGGGTGGAAACTTTAATTATTATATCAAAAAACAAGGTCTAACTCAAGAGTCATCTAAAACATGAATTTAAAGAATAGAAAAAGGATTTAGTATTCACTAAATCCTTTATGGAATTATTTTTTCTCAAGAAGTGCTTTGATTTCTTGAAGAACTTCCAATTCAGTTGGACCTGCAGGAGCTTCTTCAGCTTCTTTCTTACCAAGGCTTTGAGCTTTTTCAATTCCTTTAACAACAAAGAAAAGAACTGTACCAATAACGATGAAGTTAATAATAGCGCTCAAGAAGCTTCCGTAAGCAACACCATTCCATGAAAGTTCAGCGATACGGTCAACGTTCGCAGCTTTCAAAGCTGGGTTCAATAGAAGTGGAGTGATGATATCGTTAACGAATGAAGTTACGATAGCACCAAATGCAGTGGCGATGATCACACCGACAGCAAGGTCTACGACATTACCGCGGAGCAAAAATGCTTTAAGATCTTTTAACATTTTCTTTTTCCTTTCGAAATTTTTCAGACTAGATTATATCGTAAATTTATATTAAATGCAAGAAAAGTGCTTATTTTTTTTTAAATACAAAAAGCTTACTAAAAACGTAGTTGAGAACAACCATCGTAACTTGTGCAATGAAGATTTCAACTGTATTAATTGTATTAATATCATTTCCAACAAAGTAACCAATAATTTGTGGAAAGCTTGTTACAAAAATAAAAGTTAATAGAAGATCTAATAGAAAGGTTACTAGTCTTGCAGAAGTAAATTTAATTAATCGATTAAACCAATTCTTTCTTTGTTGTTTAAATACAAATGTGTCATTGGTGAAAAAAGCAAATAGAATTCCAGCAATATTACCCAAAGCAGTCGCAACTAGTTCTTGTTGTGTTAAGTAGAAGACGATAATACGGACGAATATTGATACAATTGTAGTTGCAACACCGAAAAATAAATAAGACAGAATTTCATTATCGAAGAATTTTTTTATGTATTTTTTCATAAGATTAGTATAGCATAAAGCCTTTAAATATGCTATACTAATAAAGTTGACTTGCTCAACCCTTGGTGCTTAGCTTCTTTCACCAAGCATATTATACGCGGGATAGCCGCTAAAGGAGAAAATATGAAAAAACTAACTGTCCGTGATTTGGCAGATATTGCCATTGTCGCAGCTATTTATGTGGTTTTGACAATCACACCACCACTCAATGCCATCAGCTACGGGGCTTATCAGTTTCGTATTTCTGAAATGATGAACTTCCTAGCTTTTTACAATCCTAAGTACATTATCGGTGTTACTCTTGGATGTATGATTGCTAATTTCTTCAGTTTCGGACTCATTGATGTCGCTGTAGGTGGAGGTTCGACACTTGTCTTTCTAAGTTTAGGAGTCTTGTTATTTAGCAAATACAGTAAAGACTATCTTTTTAATGGATTGATTCGTAAAGATCATTTCTTCTTTTCAATTCTATTTTCAATTTCAATGGTAACAATCGCTGCTGAATTGCATATCGTAGCAGAAGCACCATTCTTCTTTACATGGTTCACTACTGGTATTGGAGAATTTGCTTCACTCATTGTAGGTGCAATAATCATTGGTAAAATTGGTCAACGAATAGATTTGACTAGATAAAGATATCACACCAAATATTTGTGAAAAGGGCTGAACGTTGTTCAGTCTTTTTCTTTGTCCATAAAACTAGTTGCTCAATAAAAGTGGTATAATAAGGTAAAAAGGCGGTTTGATTATGATAGATTATTTTTTGATTGGGATAAAATCGATGATGAAAAGCTCGGTTTTGACTTTTGCTATTTACTTTGTGTCCTTCCTTCTTTTACTAATTCTATGGCGTCGTTATGTCATTGTGCGTCAAAGTGGTGGAAACTTTTTTGCCCCGTTTCATATTGCTAAGGGAAGATTTTATATCCATAATGCTTATGTTTTTAGAAAGCGAATTATACCACTGAATAATATTAAAAAGATTGAGGTCCATTTTATTCCAAGTGTTAAATTGAATGGAGCTAGATATTTTTTGTGTATCCAACAAAAGAGCGGAAAAGCTCTAGCCTTTTTCTTTGGCAAGTCAAAAGAGTCTGAACAATTAGTGAAGAATTTAAAAAATGAAACAAAAAAATACAATATCAAGATTCGCAGTTTTGAATGATAGCTTTTAATTTCTTTTAAATATTTCAGAAAGCCTTTCCATAAAATAAATTTTATGTTATAATATTCACAAATAAAAGTTTTAGGAGTTTATATGGTCTCATCAGAATTTATCTCAAAAATTGAATTTGCTTGTAAAAAGAAAGAAAGTCTTTATTCAAATAGCAAATTCAAGTATGCTATCCGTTCAATGTTTGCAGGTGCATTCCTTACCTTCAGTACAGCAGCAGGAGCAGTTGGTGCAGATTTGATTAATAAGATTGCACCAGGTAGCGGACGCTTCCTTTTCCCATTTGTTTTCGCTTGGGGATTGGCTTACATTGTCTTCTTAAATGCTGAATTGCTAACATCTAACATGATGTTCTTGACAGCTGGTAGCTTTTTGAAGAAAATTAGCTGGAGAAAAACAGCTGAAATTCTCTTGTATTGTACTTTCTTTAACTTAATCGGTGCCCTTATCGCTGGTTGGGGATTCGCCCATTCAGCAGCTTATGCAAATCTCACTCACGACAGTTTCATTTCTGGTGTTGTAGAAATGAAACTAGCACGTTCAAATGAATTAGTATTGCTAGAAGGTATTTTAGCGAATATCTTTGTAAATATCGCAATTCTATCATTTGTTTTGGTTAAAGATGGTGGAGCTAAACTTTGGTTGGTTCTTTCAGCCATTTACATGTTTGTATTCTTAACAAACGAACACATCGCCGCAAACTTTGCATCATTTGCTATTGTGAAATTCAGTGTTGCTGCTGATTCTATCGCAAACTTTGGTATCGGAAATATTCTTCGTCACTGGGGTGTAACCTTCATCGGTAACTTTATCGGCGGTGGTCTACTGATGGGATTGCCTTATGCCTTCTTAAACAAAAACGAAGATACATACGTAGATTAAAAGTTGGATTGATTCCAACTTTTTCTTTTTGTTTTTCCATGCTATAATGAAAGTAGTAATGTTAAATTTAGAGGAAAATCATGAACGAAATTAAATGTCCAAATTGTGGCGAAGTTTTTACAGTTAATGAAAGTCAATATGCAGAACTGATTTCTCAAGTTCGCACTGTAGAGTTTGATAAGGAATTGCATGAACGAATCAAGCAAGAATTGACATTGGTAGAGCAAAAGGCCTTGAATGAACAACAGGCAAAACTCGCTCAAAAGGATCAAGAAATTGCCCAGCTACAAACTCAAATCCAAAATTTCGATACTGAAAAAGAATTGGCTAAGAAGGAAGTAGAGCAAAGTGCTAGCCAAAGTCTGTTAGAAAAAGAAAAAGAGGTCCAAGCTCTTGAGAATCAATTGGCTACCTTGCGCTTAGAGCATGAAAATCAATTACAAAAAACTCTTTCTGATCTTGAAAAAGAACGCGATCAGGTTAAAAATCAGCTCCTTTTACAAGAAAAAGAAAACGAGCTTTCTCTGACTTCTGTAAAACAAAACTATGAAGCCCAACTTAAGGCAGCAAATGAGCAAGTTGAGTTCTACAAGAATTTCAAGGCCCAACAATCAACAAAAGCTATTGGAGAAAGTCTTGAGCAGTATGCAGAGAGTGAGTTCAACAAGGTTCGTAGTTTTGCCTTTCCAAATGCTTATTTTGAAAAGGACAACAAGATTTCAGCTCGTGGTTCTAAAGGGGACTTTATCTTCCGTGATTTTGATGAAAATGGGCTAGAATTCATCTCCATCATGTTTGAGATGAAAAATGAAGCTGACGGGACTGAGAAGAAACATAAGAATGCTGATTTTTACAAGGAGTTGGACAAGGATCGCCGTGAGAAGAACTGTGAGTATGCTGTATTAGTATCGATGTTAGAAGCCGATAATGACTACTTTAACACTGGAATTGTGGATGTTAGTCATGAGTATGAAAAGATGTATGTTGTCCGTCCTCAGTTCTTTATCCAGTTAATTGGTCTCTTACGAAATGCTGCCCTTAATTCCCTAAAATACAAGCAGGAGTTGGCACTTATCCGAGAACAAAACATTGATATTACCCATTTCGAGGAAGATTTGGAAGCTTTCAAGGTAGCCTTTGCTAAAAACTACAATTCAGCTTCTGTAAACTTCGGTAAGGCCATTGATGAAATTGACAAGGCCATTAAGCGTATGGAAGAAGTCAAGAAATTCTTGACTACATCAGAAAATCAACTCCGCCTCGCTAACAACAAGCTAGATGATGTTTCTGTTAAAAAATTGACTCGTAAGAATCCGACCATGAAGGCTAAGTTTGAGGCTTTGAAGAATAAGTAGGTATTTGTGATACATTTAATAATAAGTTTATCTTGTAAATCATGGCTAGTATTTAAAGATTAACAGACTATTTAAAGGGATATATTATGCTCTCAATGCCCAGTTAAAAGGAGATGAAGGTCGTGTGTCAGAACGTACCGCTTTACCGATTGTGAGTGTTGTTCGAGTGAGAGAAGGTGTAGATCCTCTCATGATGATAAATCACTGTCCAGTTAATGAAAAAGCAAAGCCGCAAATGAAACTAGGACCATTTGGATTGGATTATCAATAGGGTTGTAAAACATGGAAATACAATTAAAATTACGTGGAAACTCAGAAGGATTTATCCTTGAGTCAAAATTATCTGATGATGAACATTGGACTGAAAGAATTGAAATCGTTCAAGAAGATGAAGGTTATCGTCTATACGCAAAAGATGTAGAAATTCTAGTCTTGAAAGTATCAGAATTCATTTCTAAGAAGAAAAGAATAGTCGCAAGAGGGTTAAATAAGGATTTGATTTATTATGAAGAAAAAAGATTTGAACATTTATGGGAACAAGCATACTGGCATGGAGTTTTTCAATTCAATTTAAATAACTATGAAATGACGTGTGTAGGTTCAGGTAGTAAAGGAGATATTTCACCTGTCACAAAAGATGGCATTCCGATTGCCGTTTATGCTGCAAGTAACATTGCAATTGCTGGAAAGAGAAACTTTTCTCTCTATACTGAAAATATTGACGAAATTGACAATTTACTGATATTTTACGTAATTGATTATATTAGAGGATATGACTTTTTAGATATTGATTCTTTATCTGCAAGATATCGTTTCTTTTATCAATTCACTGATCGCTCAGCTATAACGCAGGAACATTTAGATATGCTTCCAGAGGAGAGAAGACCTTCTAAGTTAGAGGCGTTTATCATCTATTTTTTATCAGCCTTCCTTGTTGTGGGTGTAAGCTTGGTATCATTACGCCCTTTATTCGCATTTTTAGTAGCAATACTGATACATTTAATTTATACTATCATAAAGAATTGGAGAGATAGAGGTGAATAGTAGATTATTTACCTATTGATTTATTATTGATACTGCATTAAAAGAAATATTAAATAGGTGTCAATAGCCTAATTAAAGGCATGAGAGGATGGTTTAAATGATTATTGAAAGAATCAAAAAATATTTTGACTTTCAAAAAAGTAGAATAAAGGGACCAGTTCCTCTCTGGGGCGTATTAAATGGGATTTTTATTTTATATCCTTTGGCATTTTTGTTTTTTCTTGCAGGAGGGTTAGAGGTTCTAAAAAATGAGGACTTATATCAAGGACTGCTTATTTCAGGGATTGTTGTTTGGGTTTTAAATTTAGTATTTTTACTAGATCTTAAGAGAGGGATTTTAACCAGTTTTGGAACCTATCTCATGTATTTGACTGGTCATGTTTATACTATTATTGGATTTAGTAGTTTGAGTGGGGACCATAACTTTATTGTTCTAAAGTTATCTCTCCCCCTTATCTATGCCATTGTAATTATTATCGTCATGAGCTGTTTGGTTGACTTGGACTCTGAAGAAATTATCCCGGAGAAGGCTGGAAAATTTATGCTTAATTTTGTAGTGGGACCGATAATACTTTTATCTCTTTGCTTTATTTTTCTAGCTATCATTGGATATGATTTTTTAATGGGGTGGGGAGTATCCTTATTGTTAATGATTTTTGGCTCTGCTTTATACCAAACATGGTTTTATATTATCTATGCCTACCAACACCGTTATGATGTTGAGGAAACAAGACCAATCAAGCATATCAAAGTAAAGCCAAATATGATTTTAAATCGAGAATTTGACAGTGATAGATTTAAAAAGTAAAAGTGATTATAGGATGGTTTAAATGAAGAAACGATTTCATAGAACATTTGTAGATATATTAAATAATGCTAAGGGACCTGTTCCGATGTGGGGGACACTAACCCAAGTATTTGTTATATTTCCTTTGATAATGTTCATGTTTTTTATGACAGCAAATAGTTTAGTAAATCAATATGTTTTCAGTTCTATAAATATCATAGCAGTAGTTTTAGAGTTACTTTCTTTTGTAATTATTTTAATGTCAAAGTTACAAAGTAATTTTGCAACGGGACTAATTACCTATATTATGGGTGTTGTTACATATATAACTGGTCCCTTTGCTGTAATAGGACTAGGTGGAGGAAAACAATTCCTTTTATTTCACTTATTTGCAATATTTTTATATCCAATAATAATTTTTCTTCTTATGCTATTATTAGGTGGTGTTGATGGTCAGCAAGTGCTGAAAGAAAAAGTTATTAGTGTAATTTTTGGTATCCCAGGAGCTATTGTTGTAATTTCAGTGATCTTACTTATTTTAATAGGGAACCCTGCTGCTTCTTGGTTATTATTTGGATTACAATTGCTATTTTCACCATTCCTATTTCTTTCGTGGGGGTATATACTTTATCCATTAAGACATAGGTCAAATGTATAAAGTTTTAAGGAGTCAATAGCCTGATTAAAGGCATGAGAGGATGGTTTAAATGATACTGGAACGAATCAAAAAAACTTTTGAATTTCAACGGAGCAAAATAAAAGGCCCTGTTCCACTTTGGGGGGTGTTAAATGGGATTTTTATTTTATATCCTATATCCTTTTTGGCGTTTTTTGCAGGAGGATTAGAGGTACTCAACAATCCCTCTTTGTATCAAGGATTGATTATTACAGGAATTGTTGTTTGGGTTTTAAATCTAGTATTTTTACTGGATCTTAAGCGAGGGATATTAACCAGTTTTGGAACCTATCTCATGTATCTGACTGGTCATATTTATATCATTATTGGTTTTGGTGCTATGAGTGGGGACCATAACTTTATTGGTCTAAAGCTATCCCTCCCTCTTATTCAATCCATTATTGTTATAGTCGTCATGAGCTGCTTGGTCAATTTGGACTCTGAAGAAATTATCTCGCAGAAAGCCAGCAAATTTATGCTTAACTTTGTATTCGCTCCTCCACTTATTTTATCGTGTGTCTGTATATTTTTAGCGATAATTGGATATGAATATTTTTGGGGATGGGGTGTATCCTTATTTTCGATGACCTTTGGACATTTGTTTTATGCTACGTGGTTTATAATTATCTATGCCTACCAACATCGTCATGATATTGAGGAAACAAGACCAATCAAGCATATAGAAGTGTCTTCGGATTTGATTCAAAATAAAGAATTTGATAAAAATAGATTTAAAAAGGAAAAGTGATTATAGGATGGTTTAAATGATACTGGAAAGAATCAAAAAATTTTTTGAGTTTCAAAGGAGGAGTGTCCATGGACCAGTTCCACTTTGGGGCGTATTAAATGGGATTTTTATTTTATATCCTATAGCCTTTTTTATGTTTATGGCAGGAGGGCTAGAGGTTCTAAAAAATGAGGACTTATATCAAGGGCTGCTTATTACAGGGATTGTTGTTTGGGTTTTAAATCTGGTATTTTTACTGGATCTTAGACGAGGAATTTTAACTAGTTTTGGAACCTATCTCATGTATTTGATTGGACATGTTTTGGCTATTATTAGCTTTAGTGCTATGAGCGGTGACTATAGTTTTATTGGTTTGAAAATTTTCCTCCCCCTTATTTTTGCTATTATCGTTGTTATTGTTGGGACCTGTCTAGTCAACCTAGATTCTGAAGAAATTTTATCAGATAAGGCTGTCAAAAATATCTATAATTTTTTATTTGGACCTCCTGTAATTTTATCTCTCTGCTTTATTTTTTTAGCGATAATTGGATATGAATATTTTTGGGGATGGGGAGTATCTTTATTATTCATGATTATGGGGCCTTATTTATACCGAACTTGGTTTTATATTATCTATGCCTACCAACATCGTCATGATATTGAGGAAACAAGACCAATCAAGCATATAGAAGTGTCTTCGGATTTGATTCAAAATAAAGAATTTGATAAAAATAGATTTAAAAAGGAAAAGAAACATGATTAAAGAAATCCAAATTCATATGGAACATTTGATGACAGACCAGGTCCAGATTCAAGCGGACGAACTATTGGAGTTGTTTGTCCACACAGAACTCTTACCCTATACCAATGGCATCTATAAAGATGGTCCGACCATTTTTGAAATGACTCCAACTCAATTTGACGAAGAAGAACAGGATGTTACCCTTTATATACCGGTCATTTCAGAAACAAACTCAACGAGCCAACTAAGGTACCAAGCTAGTTTAAGTATTGAGGGTATCAGCAAACGTGTGCCATTTGAAGATGGTTTGGACCAGTCCATCTACGAGATGAAGGATTACATCAGAGAGCACGGTTGGGAGTTGCAAGATAAGTTGTATCTGGTCTTGATTCCAGTTTATGATGATTTGTTTGTAGATTTGATTATCCCAGTGGAGAAGTAAAATGGCAGAAATTACATATGGTATGAATCAATCATTAATGATGAGTAATGTCTTAAGTGTCGATTACAACATTACTGGTGATGAAATTGCAGTAGCCTTTCAAGATATGGTTCAAACAGCCGTAGCGGCTGGGTATACCCCAAAAAGCAATCCCTTTTACTCATGTCCTCATATCGGAGAGTTGGATGATGGGACATACAACATCACAGTCTATCTTCCTGTCCATGAGGATTATTTAGGAGAGAATGAATTACTGGAAGGGACTGCTTATAACAGTTATTTTTTAGTTCCTAGAATGGTAGGAGCTAGAGTTACTGGGGAGGAAGCAGTCAACTTTGATAAGGCTATATACGGTTTGACCAATTTATTGATTGATAATGACTTAGAAGAATCTACACCGGTATTTTATATTTCTAGCAAGATAAATGATGTTTTATATACAGATATCATGGTAGGGGTTCGAGATAAAATGAATTGAGTTTTGATAAATAAAATTCGCTTACATGAGAAATATAAAAAAACAGAAATATAGTTAAAGCATTTAATGAAGCTTATTTCATTTTCAGTTTTGCTTATACTATTATTCATTATTTTGGTTTTTACTGGTATTTTAAAGAAATAATAATTACTTATTTACCACATGATGAGAAAGGAAATCAGAAAGCAAACATGAACGGTATTATCAACTTAAAAAAAGAAGCAGGGATGACCTCGCATGATGCGGTTTTTAAGCTACGTAAGATTTTAGGAACAAAAAAAATCGGTCATGGTGGGACCTTGGATCCGGATGTAGTGGGCGTTTTACCCATTGCTGTGGGAAAGGCGACTCGCATGGTAGAGTTCATGCAGGATGAGGGCAAGGTCTATGAGGGGGAAATCACTCTTGGATATTCAACAACAACCGAGGACGCTAGTGGGGAAGTAGTTGCAGAGACTCCTGTTTTAAATCCACTGGATGAAAAACTTGTCGATGAGGCGATTGCGAGTTTGACAGGTCCTATCACTCAAATCCCACCAATGTACTCAGCTGTCAAGGTCAATGGTCGCAAGCTCTATGAGTATGCGCGTGCTGGTCAGGAAGTGGAACGTCCTGAACGTCAGGTGACGATTTATAGTTTTGAAAGAACGAGTCCGATTTCTTATGATGGGCATCTTGCACGATTTTCTTTTCGTGTCAAATGCAGTAAGGGAACTTATATCCGTACCTTGTCTGTTGATCTTGGAGAGAAACTTGGTTATGCTGCCCATATGTCTCACTTAACACGGACCAGTGCTGCAGGTTTGCAACTGGAGGACGCCTTGACTTTAGAAGAAATTACTGCAAAAGTAGAGTCTGGTGAATTGGACTTTCTTCATCCTCTAGAGATTGGGACCGGTGACCTTGTCAAAGTTTTTCTTACACCTGAACAGGCAGAAGAGGTGCGTTATGGGCGTTTCATTGAGTTAGAGCAAACAGAAAAACAATTGGCTGCGTTTGAAGGCGAGAAGCTTTTAGCTATTTTAGAAAAGCGTGAAAATCTTTATAAACCTAGAAAGGTTTTCTATTAAGCATTTGGCTAACCGATGATTTATATCTACTAGTCGAAAGATGGGATTTTCTCATCTTTTTAAAATATCGCAAATAACTGGTTTTAAAATTTTATATCTTAAAAAACCATTGAAAATACAGTGTTATTTGACAGTTTCAATTACTTATGATAAGATTTAATTTAAGAAATGCTAGAGAAAAATAGAGGATATTATGAGTATTGAAATGACTGTCAGTGAGATTGCTGAGGTCTTGGGACTATCCCGACAAGCAATCAATAATCGTGTCAAAGAATTACCGGAAGAAGATATTACAAAAAACGACAAGGGTGTTACTGTTGTTACTCGTAGTGGATTGATCAAACTTGAAGAAATCTACAAAAAGACTATCTTTGAAGATGAACCAGTTAGTGATGAAGTTAAGCAGCGAGAACTCATGGAGATTCTTGTTGATGAAAAGAATGCTGAAATCATCCGTCTTTATGAGCAATTAAAAGCTAAAGATAAACAACTGGCTGAAAAAGATGAACAGATGCGTGTTAAAGACCGCCAAATCGCTGAAAAAGATAAGCAATTGGATCAACAACAACAGTTGACTCTTCAAGCAATGAAGGATCAAGAAACTCTTCAGTTGGAGTTGGATCAAGCTAAGCAAGAAGTACAAGCATCGAAGAAAGGCTTCTTTGCTCGCTTATTTGGAAAATAAGAAAAAACTGCTTGGTTTCTATAAATAGACCAGGTGGTTTCTTTTTACAAACTAATTAGGTACGATAAGATGGAAACAGTAAGAGATTATATCTCATTTGATTTAGAATTTAACAAACACCAGGATAAGACTCATTTGATTCAAGTATCAGCGGTACATTTTAAAGACGGTGAAGAAGTAGGAGCGTTTGACTCTTATGTCTACACTGATGTTCCTTTGAAAAGTTTTATCAATGGTTTGACTGGTATTACTTCGGAGACTCTCAAAGATGCTCCAAAGGTAGAAGAAGTTCTCCAAAAGTTTCAAGATTTCGTTGGTAACTTGCCCCTTGTTGGATACAATGCTGCAAAGAGTGATTTACCGATTTTACTAGAACATGGGTTTGACTATCGTGATCAATATAAAGTCGATCTTTATGATGAAGCTTTTGAACGTCGTAGTTCTGATCTACACGGAATCGCTAATCTAAAATTGCAAACTGTGGCTAGCTTTCTAGGATTTAAAGGGCAATCTCATAATAGTTTAGAGGATGCTCGTATGACTGCTCGAGTGTATGAAGCTTTTCTGGAGTCAGATGAGAATAGACTGTTACTCGACTCTCAGAGTAGTCTCAGTTCTAATCCATTTGGTGCCTTAGATCTATCACAGCTTTTTGATTAGGAGTTTTTATGAAACCTGAAAAACCGAAAAAATTGGGTTTTAAAAAGATTTACCTAAATCTAGATAAAATCCTCTTTCTATTCTTTCTAATCTTTATGTTGGTTGACTATATCTGGTTGCCATTAAACTCAGTGATAGCTGGATTTTTACTAAGTCAGACTGGATATTTGTTTATTTCCTACAACAATATTTTTGAGATAATAAAAAATGCTCCCATTGTCAGTCTTGGCTTTGTAATCTTAATAGCCATCAATCTGCTGGTAGCCTATTTTCAACTTAGTATTCTCTTTATTGGAGCTCGCCACCTCCTATATCACGAAAAAAGAACTCTTATAGAATACAGTCGAAAAGTATTTCGTGAAAGCCTTGCTTTTATGAAGAAAATGACTATTTCAAAAGCTTTGTTTATCTTTTTATTTGTAGCAATGCTATTTCCTTTTATCAGAAAGATATTTAAGATTTATTATTTCAATAAAATCGTGATTCCGGAGTTTATTCAAACCTACATGGAAGATAAGTACTGGATGTGGTGGGTAGCTATTATTATTTTATCACTCTTATTCTTCTATGTTTCTGTTCGCTTGATATTCACTCTGCCTAAGGTCTTTTATGAAAAGATGACGGTCAAGGAAGCGATCATTTATAGTTTGGATAAAACTAGAGATTATTTTTGGTTTTATGCCTGGCATTTATTCTTAATTATTGTAAAAACCAATCTATTCTTCTATCTTCCTCTCATCCCAATATTATCTACTCAGTATATAGTGGATAGCCTTACTCAGAGAGAGTCTCTGTTCCTTGCTATTTTGAATTTTGTTCTGATCAAGAATTTCCACTACATGGCATTAACCTATTTCCTTGTGAAATTTACGTCCTTCTTAACAGGAGAAGAACTTGATATTATGCCAAGACGCGAGAAGGACCATATCATGAGGTGGGGTGTCATGGTGTGTGCATGTATCTTCTTTGCGATTGAAGGCTATAATTATCTAGAAGCTCCTGTAGTCAATCCACCACTTGTGATTTCACACCGTGGTGTATCAAATGGCAATGGTGTACAAAATACCATTCAATCCCTAGAAAAAACATCTCAATTAAAACCAGATTTAATCGAGATGGATATCCAGGAAACAAAGGATGGACAATTTGTCATGATGCATGATGCTAATCTTAGAGGATTAGCTGGTATCAATAAAACACCACAAGATTTGACCTTAGAAGAGTTAAAGCAGATTGACATTCATGAGAATGGTTATGAAACAAAGATATCGAGTTTTGATGATTACCTGAATCGTGCAAATGAATTGCATCAGAAACTACTTATTGAAATCAAGACTAGCCACAAAGATAGTCCGCAAATGATGGATCATTTTCTCGAAAAGTATGCTGCAAAAATTAAGGTTTATGGTCATCAAATGCAATCCTTGGATTACCATGTTGTTGAGAAAGTAACTCAGTATGATAAGAATATTCCAATCTATTTTATCCTTCCCTACAATTCTGTCTTTCCGAGAACGAATGCAACAGGTTATACAATGGAGTACTCTACACTGGATGAATATTTTGTAACTAAACTTTGGAATACTGAGCAGAAGCTCTATGTATGGACAATCAATGGTTCAGAGTCATTCGATAAATCTTTCCGTCTAGGTGTCAACGGTATGATAACAGATGACTTGGAAAGAATCAAAGATGAACTAGAAACAGATCAGGAAGATCCTGAGTATACAGACTTGTTGTTAAAGAAAGCAACTGAATTCTTTGCTTTCTAAACAAAAAGAGGCTGATAACCAGCCTCTTTTTATATGATATTAAAAAGGTAATTTACCTGCAAATGCACCAAGTTTCTTTTTGGTAGTTTCGTCAATTTGCTCAAGTGCAGCATTGAGTGCTTGGATAGTCATATCAGATAGTGTCTCAATATCTTCTGGATCTACGACTGCTGGATCAAAATCAATCTTAACGACTTTTTTATCCCCTGTTAAGGTTGCAGTTACTAGATTTTGAGCAGAAGTGCCAATAAATTCAGTAGCAGCAAGCTCAGCTTGACTTTGCTCCATTTGTTTTTGAAGTTTTTGAGCTTGACGCATCATGTTTTGCATATTCATCATAGTGGTATATAGCTTCCTTTTCTATTATTTTCCCTATTATTTTAACAATTTTAACCAGAAAAGTCTATTTTTAATTTTAGTTCTCTTTTTCTATCTAAATTCATTTTAAGCTTTCTTTAAGTTTTCTATACTATTCTAAAGAACTCTATATTAATCGAGAGCTAGAAATGTCAGATTAGAACTCAATTTTGCCAAAAACGTGCTTTTGATACTAGTTTCTAGCTATAGGGACCTAGTATTTTTTTAAGATAGTGCTAGTTTATGATATAATAGAAAAGAATGAGTTTTTAAAACAAACTAAAGGAGTATCAATATGATTTATGCTGGAATTTTAGCAGGTGGAACCGGCACGCGCATGGGAATTAGTAACTTACCAAAACAATTTCTTGAGTTGGGAGACCGCCCAATCCTAATCCATACAATTGAAAAATTTGTCTTAGAGCCAACTATTGAAAAGATTGTAGTTGGAGTTCACGGAGACTGGGTGACACACGCAGAAGATTTAGTTGAAAAATTCCTTCCACTCCACAAGGAACGTATCATCATTACGAAAGGCGGTGCGGATCGTAATTCTAGTATTGAAAAGATTATTGAAGCCATCGATGCTTACCGTCCACTAACAGAAGATGATATCGTAGTAACACATGATTCGGTTCGTCCCTTTATCACACTTCGTATGATTCAAGACAATATCGCTCTTGCTCAAAAACATGATGCTGTTGACACTGTGGTTGAAGCAGTGGATACCATTGTTGAAAGTACAAACGGTCAGTTTATCACAGATATTCCAAATCGCGCTCATCTTTATCAAGGACAAACTCCCCAAACATTCCGTTGTAAAGACTTTATTGACTTGTATGGTTCTTTATCAGCAGAAGAAAAAGAAATTTTAACTGATGCATGTAAAATCTTTGTCATTAAGGGTAAAGATGTAGCCTTAGCTAAGGGTGAATACTCAAATCTAAAAATCACAACAGTTACAGACTTGAAGATTGCTAAAAGCATGATTGAGAAAGACTAAAAACATGATTAATCAAATTTATCAACTGACAAAACCAAAGTTTATTAATATTAAATATCAGGAAGAAGAAATTGATCAAGAGAATCATATTCTCATCCGACCAAACTATATGGCTGTTTGTCATGCGGATCAGCGCTACTATCAAGGAAAACGTGATCCAAAGATTTTAGCGAAAAAGCTACCAATGGCCATGATTCACGAATCCTGTGGTACTGTCATCTCTGATCCGACAGGTACTTACAAGGTTGGTCAAAAAGTCGTTATGATTCCTAATCAACCTCCAATGCAGAGTGACGAGGAGTTCTATGAAAACTACATGACAGGTACCTACTTCTTGTCAAGTGGTTATGATGGATTCATGCGTGAGTTTGTTTCTCTTCCAAAGGATCGTGTAGTAGCTTACGAGGACATCGAAGATACAGTAGCTGCCATTACTGAATTTGTTAGTGTGGGGATGCACGCTATGAATCGTTTCTCGACAGTTTCTCACAGCAGACGTCAGCGTATTGCAGTTATTGGAGATGGTAGTCTAGCCTTTGTCATGGCGAATATTATCAACTATACCTTGCCTGAAGCTGAGATTATTGTTATCGGTCGTCACTGGGAAAAGTTAGAACTCTTCTCATTTGCAAAAGAGCTCTACATTACGGATAGCATTCCAGAAGATCTTAGTTTTGACCATGGTTTCGAATGCTGTGGTGGTGATGGATGCGGACCTGCTATTAATGACTTGATTCGTTACATCAAACCCCAGGGAACTCTATTAATGATGGGTGTTAGTGAGTATAAGGTAAATATAAATACCCGTGATGCCCTCGAAAAAGGTTTGTTACTTGTAGGTTCTTCTCGTTCTGGGCGAATTGACTTTGAAAAGGCAATTCAAATGATGGAAGTCAAGAAATTTGCCAATCGTTTGAAGAATATCATTTATCTAGAGGAACCTGTAAGAGAAATTAAAGATATTCACCGAGTATTTGCAACTGACTTAAATACTGCTTTTAAAACAGTCTTTAAGTGGGAAGTCTAATGGAGGATAATTGTGGAAAAAATCATTAAGGAAAAACTTACCTCTTTACTATCAACTGATGAGGATATTCTAAGTGTTGAGCAATTAGGTGGGATGACCAATCAAAACTACTTGGTCAAAACATCTTCAAATCAGTATATTGTTAAGTTTTTTGGAAAAGGTACAGATAAATTAATCGACCGTCAGAACGAAAAATTCAATCTTGAATTGTTGAAGGATTTGAAATTAGATGTAGAAAATTATCTTTTCGATATTGAAGCAGGTATCAAGGTCAATCAATATATTGAAAATGCAGAGACACTTGATTCAACTACCATTAAAACTAAATTTGAGAAGATAGCTCCAATTTTACAAACGATCCATGCTTCGGGTAAAGAATTAAAAGGAGAGTTTGCTCCTTTTGAGGAAATTAAAAAATATGAATCATTGATTCAAGGGGAGATTTTCTATCCGAACTATGAAGTTGTCAGAAAATCTGTATTTTCTCTGAAAGAAGAGCTTGAACAAATTGGAATGGATAAGAAATCGTGTCATATTGATTTGGTCCCTGAAAACTTTATTGAAGGATCAGATGGACATCTTTATCTCATTGATTGGGAATATTCATCTATGAATGATCCTATGTGGGATTTGGCAGCCCTCTTCCTAGAATCTGAATTTACAAGTGCAGAGGAAGAAGACTTCCTAAGTCATTATGAGAGTGATAAGACTCCCGTTTCTAGAGAGAAAATTCGTATCTACAAAATATTGCAAGATATTATTTGGAGTCTTTGGACTATCTACAAAGAAGAAAATGGTGCAGATTTCGGAGATTATGGGATCTCTCGTTACAATAGAGCTGTGAAGGAATTGGATTATATGGGAGGTTCTAATGAAGGCTAAAAATGGAGTTTCTTTTGGGCTACTATCAGGTGTGTTCTGGGGATTAGGATTAACTATTAGTGCTTATATCTTTTCAATATTCACGGATTTATCGCCCTTTGTAGTAGCAGCAGCACACGATTTCCTAAGTATTTTTATCTTGCTAGGATATCTTCTAGTTAAGGAAGGCAGAGTTCGTTTTTCAATCTTCTTGAACATTCGAAATGTCAGTGTTATCATCGGAGCTTTACTAGCCGGTCCGATTGGTATGCAGGCCAATCTCTATGCGGTTAAGTATATTGGAAGTTCATTAGCTTCGTCAGTCTCAGCTATTTATCCGGCAGTCTCAGTCTTGCTTGCCTTCTTCTTTTTGAAGCACAAGATTTCCAAAAATACAATTTTTGGTATCTTTCTAATTATTGCTGGGATTATTGCTCAGACCTATAAAGCAGAGCAGGTTAATTCTTTCTACATAGGTATTCTATGTGCTTTGATTTGTGCTTTTGCTTGGGGAAGTGAAAGTGTTCTGAGCTCCTTTGCTATGGAAAGTGACCTCAGCGAAATTGAAGCTCTCTTGATTCGTCAAGTTACATCCTTCTTGTCTTATCTTGTTATTGTGCTTTTCTCGCATCACTCATTTGCAGAAGTGGCAAATGGCCAATTGTTTGGTCTATTAATTGTCTTTGCAGCATTTAATATGATTTCTTATCTTGCCTACTATATGGCTATCAATCGATTGCAACCAGCAAAAGCAACTGGTTTAAATGTCAGTTATGTAGTTTGGACTGTCCTGTTTGCAGCGATGTTCTTGGGGACACCTCTGACTGTCTTGACCATTATAACTTCATTTGTTGTAATGGCTGGTGTTTATATTATCATTAAAGAATAAAGGAGAAAACGCGTGAAAGCGATCATCTTAGCAGCGGGATTGGGAACTCGTTTACGTCCTATGACAGAAAATACTCCCAAAGCCTTGGTTAAAGTCAATCAAAAACCTTTGGTTGAATATCAAATTGAATATTTAAAAGAACGAGGAATTGATGACATTATCATCGTCGTAGGTTATTTGAAAGAACAGTTCGACTATCTCAAAGAGAAATACGGTGTGCGTTTAGTTTTCAACGATAAGTATGCGGATTACAATAACTTTTACTCTCTTTACTTGGTAAAAGAAGAGTTGGCTAACAGCTACGTTATTGATGCTGATAATTATCTTTTCAAGAATATGTTCCGCAATGATATCGAGCGTTCAACATATTTTAGTGTTTATCGTGAGGATTGTGACAATGAGTGGTTCCTAGTTTATGGTGATGACTTCAAAGTTCAAGATATCATCGTCGATAGTAAAAACGGACGTATCTTGAGTGGGGTATCGTTCTGGGATGCTCCAACAGCTGAAAAAATTGTTGGATTTATCGATGAGGCTTATGCAAGCGGCGAGTTTGTAGACCTTTACTGGGACAACATGGTTAAAGATAATATCAAAGAACTAGATGTTTACGTAGAGGAGTTAGAAGAAAATTCTATCTACGAAATTGACAGTGTTAAAGATTATCAAAAACTAGAAAAAATTCTTTCTTCACAAAAATAAGCAACTTTTATGAACTGATACCTTACCTATTTTTACTTGACTTTTCATGTTTGATACAGTATACTAGTGAAAATTTAACCTTTAAGGGAAGTCCAGAGAGACTCACAAGGTGTCAGAGAAAAGAAGCTACAATGGGAACAAGTAAGCAAGTGCTTATTTGCTACTTTTGTGTAAATATCTTAACTGAAACCTTGCAATAGCAAGGTTTTTCTTTATCTGATCCCGTTAAAATTTAAGGAGGAAAAGTTATGAATCCAAATTGTAGAAAACGCATGGGTGCTATTCGCTTGGAAACTATGAAAGTTGTTGTCCAAGATGAGATTGCACCAGCAATCTATGAGCTAGTATTAGAAGGAGAAATGGTAGAAGCTATGAGAGCTGGACAATTTCTTCATTTACGAGTTCCTGATGATGCTCATCTCTTGCGTCGTCCAATTTCAATCTCATCTATTGATAAGTTTAAGAAACAATGCCATCTTATTTATCGAATCGAAGGTTCTGGTACAGCAATCTTTTCAACCTTAAAAGCAGGTGATAGCCTGGATGTCATGGGACCTCAAGGAAATGGTTTTGATTTATCAGAATTAGACCAGCGTAGTCGTGTTCTCCTAGTTGGTGGCGGAATTGGAGTTCCGCCCTTACTTGAAGTTGCTAAGCAATTACATGAGTGCGAGGTGGAAATTACTACTGTACTAGGATTTGCTACTAAAGATGCCGTCATTTTGGAAGATGAATTAGCCAGATACAGCAAAGTCTTTGTGACGACTGATGATGGCTCCTATGGGATCAAGGGGAATGTCTCAGTTGTGATTAAGGAATTAGACACTGAATTTGACGCCATATACTCTTGTGGGGCACCTGGTATGATGAAATATATCAATCAAACCTTTTACGACCACCCAAGAGCTTATCTATCTTTAGAATCGCGTATGGCCTGCGGCATGGGGGCTTGCTATGCTTGTGTCCTAAAAGTTCCAGATAGTGAAACAGTTAGTCAACGTGTCTGTGAAGATGGGCCTGTATTTAAAACAGGGACAGTTGTTTTATAAGGAGAGTGTCATGACTACAAATCGATTACAAGTTTCTCTGCCAGGCTTAGAGTTAAAGAATCCTATCATTCCCGCATCAGGTTGTTTTGGTTTTGGTCAAGAGTATGCTAAATACTATGATTTAGATCTATTAGGTTCTATCATGATAAAGGCTACTACGCTTGAACCACGATTTGGTAATCCAACACCTCGAGTGGCAGAAACACCTGCTGGTATGCTCAATGCCATTGGTTTGCAGAATCCTGGTTTAGATGTCGTTCTCTCTGAGAAATTACCTTGGCTTGAAAGAGAATACCCAAATCTCCCTATTATCGCCAATGTTGCTGGATTTTCAAAACAGGAGTATGCAGCCGTTTCTTATGGAATTTCAAAGGCAACTAATGTAAAAGCCATCGAGCTCAATATCTCATGTCCTAATGTCGATCATGGAAATCATGGACTTTTAATTGGACAGGACCCTGAGTTGGCTTATGATGTGGTTAAAGCAGCTGTAGAAGCATCAGATGTTCCAGTCTACGTTAAACTAACTCCAAGTGTGACTGATATCGTAGCCATAGCAAAGGCAGCAGAAGATGCTGGTGCTAGCGGTCTTACCATGATCAATACTCTTGTCGGTATGCGTTTTGACCTCAAAACTAGAAAGCCAATCATTGCAAATGGGACAGGGGGCATGTCTGGACCAGCAGTCTTTCCAGTAGCTCTCAAATTGATCCGTCAAGTAGCCCAATCTACCAATCTACCAATCATTGGTATGGGAGGAGTTGATTCAGCTGAAGCTGCTATAGAAATGTACTTAGCTGGTGCGTCAGCTATTGGTGTTGGAACAGCAAACTTTACGAATCCATATGCTTGTCCAGATATTATCGAAAACCTGCCAAAAGTTATGGACAAATATAACATCGAAAGTCTGGAACAACTTAGGAAAGAAGTGAAGAGTAGCTTATAGTCTTTTTAAATTCGTAATGTTTTGAATGCATTCTTCTTTTTGGTATAATATGACTATGATTGTAACAATACCTATAAAAACTGAAAAAGACATTGCAACACCAGGACCGACTGTCCTAGTATTAGGATATTTTGATGGTATCCACCTAGGGCATCAAAAACTATTTAGTATAGCTGGTGAAATAGCTGCAAAGAAAAGATTAAGCGTTGCTTTAATTACCTTTCATGAATCACCGAAGTTAACCTTAAAATCCTATTCACCAGAAAATTTACTTCATATCCTGAATGCAGAAGAACGTGAACGTAAGTTTAAACGAGCTGGTGTTGAAAATCTTTATCTGATGGATTTCTCAAGCCGTATTGCTAATATGACAGCGCAAGAGTTCGTAGATACCTTTGTCAAGGAAGTTAAAGCTGATACCATTGTAGTTGGATTTGACTATAGCTTAGGTTCTGATCGAAAATCAGCGGAAGATTTAAAAGAAATCTTTGATGGAGAAGTAGTTGTAGTACCACCTGTAGAAGATGAAAAAGGAAAGATTAGCTCTACTCGTATTCGTCAAGCCATTCTGGAAGGGGATGTAAAAGAAGCAGGTCAATTATTAGGAAGCCCTCTTCCGACAAGAGGAATTGTGGTACACGGTAATGCTCGTGGACGTACAATTGGATATCCTACTGCTAATCTAGTGCTTTTGGATCGTACTTATATGCCAGCAGATGGTGTCTATACTGTTGATATTGAAATAAAACGAAAACTGTATCGTGGAATGGCCAGTGTCGGAAAGAACGTGACCTTCGATGGAGAAGAAGAGCGTTTTGAAGTCAATATCTTTGATTTTGATGAAGACATTTATGGAGAGACTGTGACCGTCTATTGGTTAGATCGTATCCGAGATATGGTAAAATTTGACAGTGTTGAACAACTGGTCAAACAACTTGAAGAAGATGAACAAGCTGCAAGAAAATAAAAGTATTAAAAAGTTCGAATAATAGTTCGAGATTTTTATTTCTTCTTTAGAACTTTTAAAAATTATGCTATCTTCAATGAATCACCACTAATATTGAAAAATAAGTTTTAGTTTGATATAATTTAATTATCAAACTAAAGGAGTCTATAATGTTCAAGGAAAAACGAAACAAGGGATTCATCTCAGGTCTTGTTCTCTCATTATTTCTTTTTGCTATAGCTATTGTGATGGGATTTCTATAGAATTTGCATAAAAATCCGACAACTGCTTTTGCGACAAATAATGAATCCGGTAAACAAGTAAAAATGACTATCTATGACATTTACCCAGAAGTTATTGGTGATGTTGATGGTGGAAGCGTTGTTTATCTCGTTCAATATAGTCAAGAAGGAGAAGGTAAGTATGCAGTAGTTGAGGCTAAAGAAAATGATGCTGAGATAAAAAAATTAATAGATCAAGCAACAGCTGAAACTTTAGCTGAAAATCCAGGTACTTTGACTGGTACACAGTTACAACCCCTTAACACAAAAGCTAATACTTCAAGAAATAACAGAATTGTTGACTTAACTGGATTCTTAAGATCAATTCTAGAACCTAGTTCTACAGTTTATCAAAACATGAATACAAATGTTTATCTCAGTTTAACTGAACATTCACGAGATGGTTGGACATATGTTATAGGTGCTGTTGTTTTTGGCGGTATGGGAGTTTTTACATTAGTTGGTGCCTTCATTTTGCGAAAAAAATCAATTGCTTCATATGAGGAATTGTATCAGTCATATCCAGAATTGCAAGGAAATCTTGATAGTATTGCGGAAGAATCTGATTACTACGATCAGGATTTAAAAGTTATTCTATACAAAAACCATCTTATTACTTACTTTAAAGGGACACAAGCCGTTGATTTAAGAGAAATACAACAGATTTATCTAATTGAACAACGCTATCATCGTTATGGAGTTACAAACAAAGTATATCAATTGTGTTGCATTAACAAGAACAGTGGAAAGAAACAAAATTTGATTATTAAAACTACTAAGACAGTACAAGAACAATTGGAAGAATTCTGGAATATAATTTCTGAAAAATTTCCAGATATTTTCTTAGGAATCTAAAAAAAGCATCGTTAAAGCGGTGCTTTTTTATCAGTAAAATTTTGGGAAAAAGTAAATTTCTAGCTTGACATCTTAATTTTTAAGGAGTAGAATGTTTACTAGTTAATTAAATGGTTAAACACTAGTTAAGGAGTTGTGATGAAAAAAAGAAGTATCCTTTGGCTTATGCTGGCCTTCTTTACTCTCGTTTTAGGAGCTTGTGGACAAAAGGACAATCAAGAAAGCAAGGAAGACAAGGGAATGAAAATAGTGACCAGTTTTTATCCAGTCTACGCCATGGTTAAAGAGGTTTCTGGTGATTTAAACGATGTTCGGATGATTCAGTCGAGTTCCGGTATTCATTCCTACGAGCCTTCTGCAAATGATATTGCAGCTATTTATGATGCTGATGTCTTTATTTATCATTCACATACCTTGGAGTCGTGGGCAGGAAGTCTAGATCCTAGCCTACAGAATTCCAAAGTAAGAGTCATAGAAGCTTCAGATGGAATGACTTTGGAGCGAGTTCCCGGCTTAGAAGATATGGATGCCGGGAAAGGGATTGACGAGAAGACCTTGTATGATCCTCATACATGGCTTGATCCTGAAAAGGTTGCTGAAGAAGCACAGATTATTGCTGACAAGCTATCGGAACTAGATAGTGCTAATAAGGCTATTTATCAGAAAAACGCACAAAGTTTTAGTGATAAAGCTCATGAACTTACTAAGAAGTATCAACCAATCTTTGAAAAATCAAGTCAGAAGACATTTGTAACGCAACATACGGCCTTTTCTTATTTGTCCAAACGGTTTGGTCTAAATCAACTAGGGATTGCTGGTATTTCACCTGACCAAGAACCAAGTCCAAGACAATTGACTGAAATTCAAGAATTTGTAAAGACTTATAAAGTCAAAACTATTTTTACTGAAAGCAATGTTTCTTCTAAAGTTGCTGACACACTTGTAAAATCAACAGGTGTGAGTCTTAAAACTTTAAATCCTTTAGAGGCTGATCCACAAAATGACAAGTCTTACTTGGAGAATCTTGAAGAAAATATGGCTATCTTAGCACAAGAATTGAAATGAGGAGTTTATGAAAATTAATAAAAAATATTTAGCAGGATCCGCAGTGGTTCTTGCCTTAAGTGTCTGCGCTTACGCTTTAAATCAACATCAAGCGCCTGAGAACAAAGAAAATAACCGTGTATCCTATGTTGATGGGAAAAACAATGAGTCTAAAAAGAACGAAAATTTGACTCCTGATCAAGTTAGCAAGAAGGAAGGAATAGAAGCTGAGCAGATTGTTACTAAGATTACGGACCAAGGATATGTGACTTCACACGGCGACCATTTTCATTTTTACAATGGTAAGGTACCATATGATGCCATCTTTAGCGAAGAGTTAGTCATGAAAGATCCAAACTATCAGTTGAAAGATGAAGATATTATCAATGAGATTAAGGGTGGCTACATTATCAAGGTGGATGGGAAGTACTATGTCTACTTAAAAGATGCTAGTCATGCAGATAATATTCGTAGCAAAGAGCAAATTGAGCGCCAAAAACAAGAACATACTTCAGATCAAAGTAGTGTAAGCACAGAAGTTCTTGCTGCTAGAGCACAAGGTCGATACACAACCGACGATGGGTATGTCTTTAATCCTGCGGATATCATAGAGGATACAGGTGATGCATTTATCGTTCCTCACGGAGGTCATTATCATTACATTCCTAAGAGTGATCTGTCAGCGGGTGAATTAGCTGCCGCAAAGGCTTATTTATCTGGCAATAGTTCAGCTCTCAGTCAACCCTTGTCACTGACACCGAATAATGGTGTTTCTGCAGCAGATGATGATTATATCTTTAACCCTAATGATATTGTCAGAGATACTGGCGATGCTTATATCGTACGACATGGGGACCACTATCACTATATCCCTAAATCATCTCTTAACAATCATCAAGCACAATCTAACACTCCAAACTTAGAAAGTCCTTCTAATTCTACACCAAATAATCCGTTACCACATGTTCACCATGAAGAAGAGGAACACGATCATGGTTTTGATGCAAATAGAATTATAAGTGAAGATTCAGAAGGTTTTGTCATGAGTCATGGTGATCACAATCATTACTTCTTTAAGAAAGATTTGACACCTGAGCAAATCAAGGCAGCACAAGATCATTTGAAAGCTAAGTCACCAGTGACACCAAGTCCAAGTCATGAGGACCATGATGAAGATGAGCATGACCACCATCATGGTGAAGACCATGATCACGGCTTTGATGCGGATAGAGTCATCAGCGAAGATGCAGCTGGCTTTATCATGAGTCATGGAGATCACAATCATTACTTCTTTAAAAAAGATTTATCAGCAGAGCAGATTAAGGCTGCACAAGACCATCTTCATGGCCATCAGCAGACAGAACTTGTTAAACCACTTGCCAAGACGGTTGAAAGTTTCTCTCGAGATGCCAGCGATGAAGAAAAAATAGCTTATATTTCTAAAACATATGGCGTTCCTCTTGAGGCTATCAGAATTTCAAATGGATTCTTTGTATTTGGAAATCCAGACCAGGCTTATGACCCAACTCACATTCACCCTTATGCGGTTCGAAAGGAACACGTTCGAATTCCGCTTCAAACAGGTGATGCAGAGCTTGATTTTCTAAACGAACTCTATACAACTGCACTTCGTGACGGTGTCTCTCCTTATAGCCTACAGGTTGAAAATGGTAGCTTCGTCATACCTCATGGTGACCATAATCACTACATTAAAGTTCAGACTAAAGGTTATGAAGTTGCTTTAAAACATAAGATTCCTACTTTGCAATCTAACTACCAACCAGGAGCTTTTGATGAAGCGACTGTTCAAAATAAGGTTGATCAACTTCTAGCAGAAAGTCGTGAAGTCTATAAAGATAAACCAATTCTTCAAAGACAGATTGAACTTGCTTTGGGACAATTTTCTGAGAATATGAAGAAGCTATCAACCAACTCTACTGCAGGTTATTTGGCGGCTTTGGATTTGTTTGATAAGCAGTATATTCACATTGACTCAAGTGTCAAACCAACAGAAATCAGTCCTTTAGACAAGAAATATCAAGCTTTAGTAGATAAGATTAATACCTTAGACACAGATGCTTATGGACTTCCTAAGAAGGATTTATTGACTCAGCTCCAAGAAAATAAACTTGCCCAAGATGAAGCAGGTTTAGATGCAGTTGAAGCTAAGTTACAAGCCTTGCAAGATTTTAATGACCGTACTGGTGTTACGACAGTCGAATACATCAAGTATTTCTACCAACATCTATCTGACGGTCGCTTAAATGACACTCTTAGAAATAAAGTTGCCAACTTAACTTGGACTCTTTATCAGTCACAATCCTTCCTTAAGGCGACTGACTTGAACAAACTATTCCCAGAAATCTATCAAACAAAACTGGAAGTTGAAGAAGCTCTGAAGAATGAACCTGTTACAAGTAAGCCTTCTGAAACGATTTTAGATACTGAAAAAGTTGATGGTCATAGTGCTAAGACAGCAGTCTATGAGTTCTTGAAAGGTTTGTATGATGATATTAAGCCTGAGGAACAAAGCAATCATGTTCGAAAAGCTCAAGTAGAAGGACTCTTAACGAAAGCTGATGAATTAGTGGCTCAAGTCAAAGAAGAAGGTGTAAAAGCTTCACTCGCTGACGAAGTGAAAAATCTCAAGGTAGCATTGGAGAAAGAAGACGCGGACCTTGATGAACTAAACACACAAGTTCAAGATCTTATAAAACGTATTTCACAAACCATTCAGACTGAACGTGAGAATGCTAATCAAGACCCAGAGGTTTTAGTTCTCTATCAAAAATTATATAACGGAGTCCTTGCCCTTCATACTTATTTGGAAATGAATAATGGTTCTGATACGGACTTTGAAAAAGTGGATGCCTTGTTCGATAAATTGTCAGCTGCAAGTAAAGACAAACAAGCTCTTCTAGCTCTTGCGCAAGAAATTGTATCATTAAACCAAGAACTTCAATCCAAAGCTAAGCCGGATGGAGCAAGTTCTGAAACAACAAGCAATCAAGCAAGCGACAAACAGACTGAATCAAGCAATCCAACGACTAGTTCTCCAGAAACAAGTGAGAAAGAAGTCAACTAAAAAAGAAGTAGCTTTGCTACTTCTTTTTTAGTCTTTGTAAGATACAATGCCAATGATTGTATCAACTGCACGTTCCATTGTTTGAAGGCTGACATATTCAAAACGGCCATGCATATTTTCACCACCAGCAAAGATATTTGGCGTTGGAATTCCCATAAAGGAAATCTTTGATCCGTCAGTTCCACCACGAATAGGCTCGATAATTGGTGTAATATCAAGACTTTCCATAACCGCTTTGGCAATGGTTACTGGTGTCATATCCTTTTCAATGACTTCCTTCATGTTGTAGTATTGGTCGGTAAGAGTTAAGGTAACACGATCACTTCCAAGTTCTTGGTTCATCTTATCTGCGATTACTTGCATAGCAGCTTTTCGTGCTTCAAAGGCATCCTTTTCAAAGTCACGAATGATATAGCTAGTACGCGCTTCCTCAACATTACCAGTTATATCCATGAGATGGTAGAAACCTTGGTAACCATCAGTCAATTCAGGTCGGTCACCAGCTGGAAGTTGGTTATGGAAGTCAATTGCCAACTGAAGGGCGTTAACCATTTGTCCTTTAGCCGTTCCTGGGTGAACATTACGACCTTGGAAATGGAGTTCAGCACCCGCAGCAGAGAAGGTTTCGTACTGAAGTTCACCTAGAGGTCCACCGTCAACTGTATAAGCAAAGTCGACATTGAAGTCTTCTGCATCAAATTTATTGGCACCAACACCAATCTCTTCATCAGGTCCAAAGCCGACACGGATTTCGCAGTGTTTAATCTCAGGATGAGCAGTTAAGTATTCGATAGCTGTCATGATTTCGGCGATACCTGATTTATCATCGGCACCGAGAAGAGTAGTTCCATCAGTAGTAATCAATGTTTGTCCAGGATATTTCTCTAAGCTCTTGAAATCGGCAGGATCTAGCTTGAAACCAGAATTCCCGAGCTCGATAACTCCCCCGTCGTAGTTTTCAACTACTTGTGGATTGACACCTTCAGCGTTAAAATCAGCAGTATCCATGTGGGAGATAAAACCGATCTTTCGAGTTAAACTTGGATCGTTAGCTGGAAGCGTACCGATAGCGAAACCGTTTGGCAAATAATAGACATTTTGCAAACCGACACGCTTCATCTCCGGGATGAGAACATTAGTGGCAAAGTCTACTTGACTTTGAGTACTTGGTGTAGTAGTTGAATTTTCATCAGAACGTGTATTGACTTTGACATAAGTCAAAAAACGTTCCAACAATGTTGGATATTTCATCGTAACTCCTTTTTTCCTTCTTTTAAAACCATTGTATCATAGAAAGAAGAGAAAAACAAAAGTCGGAAGGGCGATAAAATCTTTATGTTAGCGTTTACTTATGGCTTCTTTAGTGATACAATAAGAAAGATAAAAATATCACAAGGATGCAGAGATGAAAAAAGCAATTTTAATGATGACATTTGGTTCACCAGAAGAGATTACCTTTGAGGGAGTGGCTGACTTTTTTACTAACATTCGTCGAGGAGTTCGACCTCAAGACCATGAAATTCAAACACTTTATAATAATTATGTACGAATTGGAGGAACTCCACTTCAAAAAATTACCCGTGAAGAAGTTGCCTTGGTAGAGGCTAGGTTAGGAAATGAATATAGTGTCTATTTTGCCAATAAATTTTCAAAACCCTTTATTCCTGATGTAATTCGGCAAATGGAAGCAGATGGAATTGAAAAGTGTATTTGCTTGATTTTGGAGCCACACTATTCCTTTTACTCTGTCATGGGGTACGAAAAGTTTCTGGAAAGCAAACAAATTCAGTTTTTAGTTATTAAGGACTGGTATCAAGAAGAAGCACTATTAAACTATTGGACAGATGAAATTGCTAAGATTTTAAAAGAAAAGGTGAAACAGGATAGCTTTAAAGTCATCTTCTCTGCCCACAGTGTGCCCATTTTTGCCTTGGATTTTGGTGATCCCTATATCGACCAGATTTTCGAAAATAGCAAACTAATTGCTGAGAAATTAAACTTAAATCCAGACCAATATACCAACACTTGGCAGAGTGAAAGTGATATTGGTATTCCTTGGATTAAACCAGATGTCCTGGAATATCTTAGAGAACAGGAAGAACATCCAGAGCATTATATTTTTGTACCTATTAGTTTTATTAGTGAGCACATTGAAGTTTTGTTTGACAATGATGTGGAATGTTATGACTTATGCCAGGAATTGGAGGTGAACTACCATCGTCCACCAATGCCAAATACAGATTCTCGCTTGATTGATGCCTTGGTCAATATTGTCCGAGCTAACGAACATAAAGAATTTAGAGAATTGCTCCCAGAAGAAGAGACCTTTGATGAATTAGTCCCTTCGGATGAAACTAAGAATATTTTAGATGAATCACAAGACTTACAAATGCCAGAATTTGTTAAAAAATTAATTGAGAAAAAAGGTCGTGAAAATGTCAAGATGCCTTATTTAATCAAAAAAATGCTTGAAAAAGCTGGCAAATTACCCAAAGACTAAGTAAAATAGAAAAGGACAAGTAAGGTTTGTTTCAAATATCTGCTAAGGCAGGATATAACGCAGAAGGTGAAAGAAAAGGCGGTGGGACAGAAATCGATAGACAAAGTCTTGATTTCGTAGTCCCAGCCCCGCGAGGATGATTAGGAGCTTTTTGGAGTCGAAAAGACGAACAAAAAGTTCAATCAGCTACCGCGTCAAATTATGATTGATAATAAAAAGTGAGGTCGGGATCTTTTTGTCCCAACCTCTTTTTAGGTGACTAGCATTTTTTAAACTAGTTTTTCTTATTTACCTAAACAGAATTGGCTAAACAATTGAGTAATAAGCTCATCAGGCGCTGCTTCTCCGGTGATTTCTCCGAGAATTTCCCAAGTGCGGGTCAAATCAACCTGAAGCAAATCAACTGGCATGCCCAGTTCAAGACCTTCGTTAACTGCTTGCAGACTTTCAACTGCCTTTTCAATTAATGAAATATGACGGGCATTGGATAGGTAGGTTGCATCCTGTTCAACCAAGCCAGCATTTTCAAAGAAGAGGTTGTTGATGCGTTCCTCGATTTTATCTATATTCTGATTTTTGAGGACGGAAATGCGGATGACATCATCTGGAAGCTCAGCAGTTTCAATCGCTTCTGGTAAATCAGTCTTGTTGAGAAGAATAATACGGTTGGTATCTTGACTAATTTCGAGAAGTTGTCGGTCCTGGGCAGTAAAAGGTTCACTAGCGTTCAGTACTAGTAGTACCAAGTCAGCTTCCTTGAGGGCTTTCTTGGAGCGTTCAACACCGATTTGCTCGACGATATCATCTGTTTCACGAATACCTGCAGTATCAATCAATTTCAGTGGAACACCGTTGATATTGACGTATTCTTCAATGACGTCTCGAGTTGTCCCTGCAATATCAGTTACAATGGCCTTATCTTCGCGCAAGAGGTTGTTGAGCAGACTAGATTTTCCAACGTTGGGGCGCCCAATGATGGCTGTTGAAATTCCTTCACGGAGGATTTTGCCACGTCGGGCTGTTTTAAGGAGATTTGTTAGCAATTGCTCAAACTCCAATGTTTTCTCTCGGACAACAGCAGTAGTAGCTTCTTCAACATCGTCGTACTCAGGATAGTCGATATTAACCTCTACTTGTGCCAGTGTATTGAGAATTTCCTGACGAGTATTGTTAATGAGATCAGATAGTGAACCATCTAGTTGTTTGACTGCAATATTCATGGCCTTGTCTGTCTTAGCACGGATGATATCCATGACAGCTTCAGCCTGAGTCAAGTCGACACGACCGTTAAGGAAGGCGCGTTTAGTAAACTCTCCTGGTTCTGCCAAGCGAGCTCCTTCACGGATAGCAAGCTGGAGAATTTCATTAGTTACGGCGATTCCACCGTGGGTGTTAATCTCGATAATATCCTCACGAGTAAAGGTCTTCGGGGACTTCATAGCTCCCACCATGACCTCGTCCATGACCTTGCCTGTCTGAGGATCAACGATGTGTCCGTAGTTTAGAGTGTGGCTAGCAACCTTGCTCAAGTCCTTGCCTTTAAAGATTTTCTGGGCGATAGCAAAGCTATCTGTTCCGCTTAAACGAACAATCCCAATAGCCCCTTCACCAAGCGGTGTCGAGATTGCTGCGATGGTATCAAATTCACGTGTAATCATTTCATTTCCTTTTTACAATTTATATACAAATATCACTTAAAATTGTAACAAAATCTAGTGTTTTATTCAACGAATGCCACTTATAAAGAAAAGCCTAAGCAGATTGCTTAAGCTTTATTTAGTGCGCATTTCACCTTGTGGGAAATAAGTTCCTTCAGGCATATCGTTAATAATAACGTGAACAGCTGACTGAGGTGCTCCTGTGTTACGAACAACAGCTTCTGTAACTTCCTTAGCTAGGGCTTTCTTTTGCTCTAGCGTGCGTCCTTCAAATAAATCAATGCGTACAAATGGCATAATTGCGTCCTCCACTAGTTATTTGATTTCTTCTATTTTACCACATTTTGCCATTTAAAGCTTTGAGAAATTATGGTATACTAGAATGTAGCAAAAATTTAGAAATGGACGTGAAATAGAAGCATGGCACAGTTGTATTATCGTTATGGGACTATGAACTCAGGAAAGACCATCGAGATTCTCAAGGTAGCCTATAACTATGAGGAGCAAGGAAAGGGAGTTGTGATTATGACTTCGGCTCTAGATACGCGTGATGGTGTTGGCTATGTTTCAAGTCGAATTGGGATGAAAAGACCAGCAGTTGCTATTGAGGAAACGACAGATATCTTTGGGTTTATCCGGGATTTGCCTGAAAAGCCTTACTGTGTGCTTGTTGATGAAGCTCAATTTCTAAAACGTCATCATGTTTACGACTTGGCCCGTGTTGTTGATGAGTTAGACATACCTGTTATGGCATTTGGTTTGAAGAACGATTTTCGCAATGAGCTGTTTGAAGGTTCTAAACACCTCTTGCTTTTAGCAGATAAGATTGATGAAATTAAGACCATTTGTCAGTATTGTAAGAAAAAAGCGACTATGGTCTTGCGTACGCAGGGCGGATTGCCAGTCTATGATGGTGAGCAGATCCAGATAGGTGGCAATGAAACCTATATCTCGGTTTGTCGCAAACATTATTTTGCCCCTGAAATCAATAAGGAGAATAAGAAAGAATGAATATCTATGATCAACTACAAGCTGTAGAAGACCGTTATGAAGAATTGGGAGAATTGCTCAGTGACCCAGATGTGGTCTCTGATACCAAACGTTTCATGGAGCTTTCAAAAGAAGAAGCTTCTACTCGTGATACAGTTACAACCTACCGTGAATACAAACAAGTCCTTCAAAACATTGTCGACGCTGAGGAAATGATTAAGGAATCAGGCGGAGATGCAGACTTGGAAGAAATGGCCAAGCAAGAATTGAAAGACGCTAAGGCTGAAAAAGAAGAATACGAAGAAAAACTGAAAATCTTGCTTCTTCCAAAAGATCCAAACGATGATAAGAACATTATCCTAGAAATCCGTGGTGCAGCTGGTGGAGATGAAGCAGCTCTCTTTGCTGGCGATTTGCTAACCATGTACCAAAAGTATGCTGAAGCTCAAGGCTGGCGCTTTGAAGTCATGGAAGCTTCTATGAACGGCGTTGGTGGTTTTAAAGAAGTAGTTGCCATGGTATCAGGCCAATCTGTTTACTCTAAACTTAAGTACGAATCAGGTGCCCACCGTGTGCAACGTGTCCCTGTGACTGAAAGCCAAGGTCGTGTACACACTTCAACAGCGACAGTTCTCGTCATGCCTGAAATCGAAGAAGTTGAATACGATATTGATCCAAAAGACCTTCGTGTGGATATCTATCACGCATCAGGTGCTGGTGGACAAAACGTCAATAAGGTTGCGACTGCCGTTCGTATCGTTCACTTGCCGACTAATATCAAGGTTGAGATGCAGGAAGAACGTACCCAGCAGAAAAACCGTGAGAAGGCTATGAAGATTATTCGTGCGCGTGTTGCTGACCACTTTGCACAAATTGCCCAGGATGAACAAGACGCTGAGCGTAAGTCAACAATCGGTACTGGTGACCGTTCAGAACGGATTCGTACTTATAATTTCCCGCAAAACCGTGTTACGGACCACCGTATTGGCTTGACCCTCCAAAAACTAGATACCATCTTGTCTGGTAAATTGGATGAAGTTGTAGATGCCTTGGTTCTTTACGATCAAACACAAAAATTAGAAGAATTAAACAAGTAATGAAATTAGCTCAAATTTTTAAAGATTTTGAGGAAAAGTTGATAGTACAAGGAGAGGAAGCAGAAAGCCTCTCCTTTGTCTATCGTAGCCTAAAAAATCTATCTTTTACAGACTTCGTCTTTGCACTTCAGCAAGAACTAACAGAGGAAGAGAAGCAATTTGTGGAGGAAATCTACAAAAAATTGGCAGCTCATATACCAGCCCAGTACATTATCGGTCATGCTGAATTCTTTGGGATGCAGTTAAAAGTCGATGAGCGAGTTTTGATTCCTCGACCAGAGACAGAAGAGTTGGTAGAGCTCATTCTTGCTGAAAATCCTGAGGTAAATCTCAAAGTACTAGATATCGGAACAGGAAGCGGTGCAATAGCCTTTGCTTTAGCGAAAAATAGACCAGATTGGTCAGTTACGGCTGCGGATATTTCACAGGATGCATTAGAGCTTGCAATGGAGAATGCTGAGAGGCAAAATCTAGATATCTCATTCATCAGATCCGACTGTTTCTCCGAAATTTCTGCAAAATATGATATAATTGTATCCAATCCACCATACATTTCTCGAGCAGATGAGGTAGAAGTTGGTTTGAATGTTTTGCATTCAGAGCCACATTTAGCCCTTTTTGCAGACGAGGAAGGTCTAGCAATCTATCGCAAAATCGCGGAAGGTTCCAAAGACTATCTAACTGATGGTGGTAAGATTTATCTTGAAATTGGCTACAAACAAGGTCAAAGTGTACCCGCTCTCTTTATGGAAAATCTTCCAGAGAAACGAGTTCGAACGCTCAAAGACCAATTTGACCAAGATAGGATGGTTGTCATTGATGATGGAGGAAATTAAGCAAGAGTTGGAAAAGGGTGGAGCTGTAGTTTTGCCAACGGAGACAGTTTATGGTCTTTTTGCGAAAGCTTTGGATGAGGAGGCTGTTGACCATGTTTATCGGATCAAACGTCGCCCTAGAGATAAGGCTCTCAATCTCAATGTTGCTAGTTTAGACGATATCTTGAACTTTTCTAAGAATCAGCCACCTTATTTACAACAACTTGTTGAAAGTTTTCTTCCTGGTCCATTGACCATTATCCTAGAAGCTAATGACAAGGTTCCTTACTGGGTTAATTCAGACATGACGACTGTTGGATTTCGCATGCCGAGTCATCCCGTCACTTTAGAATTGATTCGTGAGTTTGGTCCCTTAATCGGCCCGTCTGCAAATATTTCAGGACATACAAGTGGTGTTAGCTTTAAAGAAATTTTAAAAGATTTCGGACAAGAGGTTATGGGAATAGAAGATGATGCTTTTTTAACAGGTCAAGATTCGACTATTTTAGATTTGACTGCTTGTAAGGCAAGAATTCTACGCCAAGGATCAATTAAACAAGAAGATATTCTTGCCAAGATACCTGAAATTCCTTTTGAGGAGGTATGATATGCTACGTGATTTGAAAGCGGCAGATGTCGAAACAATTTGTGTCATTAACAAAGAAGCTTTAGGCTATGATTTTAGCCCTGAGGAAACGGCTAGTCAACTAGCTAAGTTGTCTCAAGACCCCCATCACTTCCTATTAGGTTTTGAAGATTCAACCAGCCATGACTTACTTGGTTATGTTCATGCTGAGGTTTATGAATCCCTTTATTCAAAACCAGGTTTTAATATCCTAGCTTTAGCTGTTTTACATCAAACACAAGGTAAAGGAATCGGTAAAACTTTGCTTGAAGGATTAGAACAGGAAGCAGAAAAACGTGGCTATAACTTTATTCGCTTAAATTCTGCAGACCATCGTCTTGGTGCGCATGCATTTTATGAAAGAGTTGGTTATACCTGCGATAAAATGCAGAAACGATTCATTAAATTAATAAAAGGAGAAGACCTATGATTTTTGACAAAGATGATTTTAAAGCCTATGACGTGGATCTTTGGAATGCCATTGCCAAAGAAGAGGAACGCCAACAAAATAATATTGAATTAATTGCTTCAGAGAACGTAGTTTCTAAGGCTGTTATGGCTGCTCAAGGGTCTATCTTGACTAATAAATACGCCGAAGGTTATCCAGGTCGTCGTTATTACGGTGGTACAGATGTAGTAGATGTTATTGAAACTCTAGCTATTGAACGTGCGAAGGAGATTTTTGGAGCAAAGTTTGCTAATGTACAACCCCACTCAGGAAGTCAAGCCAACTGTGCAGCATACATGGCTTTGATTGAGCCAGGTGATACAGTTATGGGAATGGATTTGGCTGCAGGTGGTCATTTGACTCACGGGGCTCCTGTAAGCTTCTCAGGTCAAACCTACAACTTTGTTTCATACAGCGTTGATCCTGAAACAGAACTTCTGGACTTTGATGTCATCTTGAAACAAGCCCAAGAAGTAAAACCAAAACTAATTGTTGCTGGTGCTTCAGCCTATTCTCACATTATTGATTTTTCTAAATTCCGTGAAATCGCAGATGCAGTCGGTGCTAAGCTCATGGTCGATATGGCTCACATTGCTGGTTTGGTTGCTGCTGGTCTTCATCCAAGTCCAGTACCATACGCCCATATCACTACAACAACGACCCACAAAACCCTTCGTGGACCACGTGGTGGTTTGATTTTGACCAATGACGAAGACCTTGCTAAGAAGATAAATTCTGCCATTTTCCCAGGTATCCAAGGTGGACCATTAGAGCACGTTGTTGCTGCTAAGGCTGTTGCCTTCAAAGAAGTCTTGGATCCAGCCTTCAAGGAATATGCTGCTAACGTCATCAAGAACAGTAAGGCTATGGCTGAAGTATTCTTGAAAGACCCTGATTTCCGTATTATCTCTGGTGGCACTGAAAACCACCTCTTCCTAGTGGATGTAACTAAGGTTGTAGAAAGTGGAAAAGTAGCTCAAAACTTGCTGGATGAAGTTAATATTACCCTAAATAAGAACTCTATCCCTTATGAAACCTTGTCACCATTTAAGACTAGTGGTATTCGTATCGGAGCGGCAGCAATTACTGCTCGTGGATTTGGTGAAAAAGAAAGCCGTCAAGTTGCTGAACTTATTATTAAAGCACTTAAGAATGCAGAAAACGAAGCTGTCTTAGAAGAAGTGAGAAGTGCAGTCAAATCCTTGACAGATGCCTTCCCATTATACGAGGACTAATATTTTATGGATATTTATATCAAGAAAGCCATCATCCATCAGTTCAGCCTTGATGACACAGAGTTGTTCCTAGCGGATAAGTTTCTCAATATCACTCCAAAAATAGAGGAATACTTGCGTAAAAAAGTGGAGCGTGTGTATTCGGACGATGCCAAAACTGGGATTTTTGAAGAAGATAATCCATTTTTTAACAACATTACAGAAGATTTAATGGAAACATCTGTGACGATTGCCAATCTATGGAAAGAAGAATTCTCTGTATCTGAAAATCAAAAGACAAACGATTTGGTCTTTGTACAGTTTTCAAAAGAAGGAGTGGAACATTTTGCCTTCCTGCGAATTGCATTGCGTGAGACCTTGACACACTTAGGTGGCGAGGTTGATAATCCAATTAAGTTGACGCAGAATAACCTTCCGGGGTTTGGAACTGGAGCTGATGAAGCCCTAGTAGTTAACCTTCAAAACCGCAAGTATCACTTGATTGAAAAACGCATCAAGTATAATGGAACCTTTTTAAACTACTTTTCTGAGAATCTTATTCAAGCACAACCAAAGATTTCACCTAAGAAGTCAATCAAGGAACTGGAAAAAACGGCTCAAAAAATTGCCGAAACCTTTAATGCGGATGATTTTCAATTTCAATCCAAGGTTAAATCAGCAATCTTCAATAATATCGAAGAAAACAATGAACTTTCTCCAGAAAAATTAGCTAATGATCTCTTTGACAACAATCTTACTGCCCGTCTAAGCTTTATTGACAGAGTCAAAGAAGCAGTACCTGAGCCAGTTCAGTTTGATGAGATTGATGCTAGTCGTCAGTTAAAGAGATTTGAAAATCAGAAACTTTCCTTGTCAAACGGGATTGAACTTATTGTTCCAAACAGTGTCTATCAAGACGCAGAATCTGTTGAGTTCATCCAAAATGATAATGGAACTTATTCTATCTTAATCAAAAACATCGAGGATATTCAAAATAAATAATGTTTAAACTTATACGAAGAGTGCTGGTGCTAGCAGTCTTCCTTTTCGCTGGCTATAAAGCCTATCTCATTCGTCAGGATGTCAAACAAGTTATGACCTACCAACCTATGGTACGTGAAATATTGAATGAAAGAGATACCCCAGCAAACGAAGAGCTTGTGCTCGCCATGATCTATACAGAAACCAAGGGTAAAGAAGGAGATGTGATGCAGTCAAGTGAATCTGCTAGTGGCTCTACCGATACCATAAACGATAACGCAAGTAGTATTCGTCAAGGAGTTCAAACCTTGACAGAAAATCTATATCTAGCTCAAGAAAAAGGAGTGGATGTTTGGACAGCCATTCAAGCTTATAACTTTGGACCTGCTTATATCGATTTTATCGCCCAGAATGGGAAAAAGAATACTCTTGTCCTAGCTAAGCAATACTCCAGAGATACAGTTGCGCCTATATTAGGAAATACAACAGGGAAAACCTATCGCTACATCAATCCCATTTCTATTTTTCAAGGTGGAGAACTTTATGTGGATGGGGGAAACTATTATTACTCTAGACAGGTTCAGCTGAATCTCTATATTATGAAAATTTTTAATCTATTTTAAGCATCTAGAATTTCTAGGTGCTTTTATAAGTTTTCTTTAAGGATACTTTAATATGCTAGAGTAGAAAAGGAGGAACGTCTCATGCGAAAGAAATTCTTTCTGACTAGCGCTGCAGTACTTTTAGCAGTTGCAACATTGCAAAACGTTCATGCAGCAACTGATGTTCAAAAAGTCATTGATGAAACTTATGTTCAACCTGAGTACGTCTTGGGTTCTTCATTAACGGAAGATCAAAAAAATCAAACACTTAAAAAACTTGGCTATGATGCCTCAAAAGATACTAAAGATTTGAAGACTATGACACCAGAGGTCTACTCAAAAATTATGAATGTCGCAAACGATTCAAGTCTTCAACTTTATTCATCAGCAAAAATTCAAAAATTAGGAGAAAAATCTCCCCTTGAGGTCAAGATTGAAACACCTGAAAATATCACTAAAGTGACGCAAGATATGTACCGTAATGCGGCTGTTACCTTGGGTGTGGAGCACGCGCGTATCACCGTTGCGGCCCCAATTCCAGTTACTGGTGAAAGTGCCCTAGCAGGCATTTACTATTCCCTTGAGTCAAATGGTGTAAAATTACCTCAGGAAAATAAAGACTTGGCTCAGGAAGAGCTCAAGGCCTTGTCAGATATTAACGATGAAAACAAGGACAAATCAGGCTTTGATGCCAATAAACTGAACGTAGCCCTTGCTGATATCAAGGCTGCAGTCGCTAAGGCTAAAGAGTCTAAGGGTGAACTTACAGAAGATGATGTTCGTAAGATTGTTGAAGATACTTTGAAGAACTACAAACTGGATCAAGTTGTTACAGGCAACCAAGTCAATGTCATCATCAACTTTGCCTTTAATCTTTCTAAGAGCGATATTCTCAATAACGAAGATTTCACAAAGACCCTAAAAGATTTGAAACAAAGCATTGTTGCGCAAGCAGGTGATAGTTTCAGCAATATCGACTTAAACTTTGATGCTAATAAAGCTATTCAAGATGGTGGAAACATCCTTAGCTCAATTTGGCAAGCTATCCTTGATTTCTTCAAGAGTTTTGGTGCTTAGGTCAATTCATGGTATAATAGATGGTAACAGGATTGTTGCCGTCTTTTTTTGTCGGCTTATAGAAAGAGAAAAATATGTTGAAGAAAAATGATATTGTAGAAGTTGAGATTGTCGATTTGACCCATGAAGGAGCTGGTGTTGCCAAGGTAGATGGCTTGGTCTTTTTTGTAGAGAATGCTCTTCCGACTGAAAAAATCCTTATGCGAGTCCTTAAAGTTAATAAAAAGATTGGTTTTGGTAAGGTCGAGGAATATCTTACACAATCTCCACATCGTAATCAAGACTTAGATTTGGCTTACCTGCGTTCAGGCATTGCCGACTTGGGGCATCTAGCTTATCCAGAGCAACTCAAGTTTAAAACCAAGCAAGTAAAAGATAGTCTTTATAAGATTGCTGGAATCCTGGATATAGAGGTCGCAGATACTCTTGGCATGAAAAATCCTGTCAAGTATCGTAACAAGGCTCAGGTTCCTGTTCGTCGCGTCAATGGTGTTCTGGAGACTGGTTTCTTCCGTAAGAATTCTCATGACCTTATGCCTCTAGAAGATTTTTATATCCAGGATCCAGTGATAGACCAAGTTATCCTTGCTTTACGAGATTTACTTCGTCGTTATGACTTAAAACCCTATGATGAGAAGGAACAGTCTGGCTTGATTCGCAACCTCGTTGTTCGTCGTGGTCATCATTCAGGAGAAATCATGGTTATTTTGGTCACCACTCGTCCCAAGATTTTCCGTGTGGACCAGTTGATCGAGCAGCTTATCAAGCAATTCCCAGCCATCAAATCTGTTATGCAAAATATCAACGATCAGAATACCAATGCCATTTTTGGAAAGGAATGGCGAACTCTCTATGGTCAAGATTACATTACTGATCAAATGTTGGGCAATAGCTTCCAAATCTCTGGACCAGCCTTTTATCAGGTCAATACCAAAATGGCAGAGAAGCTCTACCAGACAGCCATTGAATTTGCGGAGTTAAGAGAAGACGATGTGGTGATCGATGCCTATTCAGGAATCGGGACCATTGGATTATCTGTGGCTAAGCATGTTAAGGAAGTTTATGGTGTCGAAGTCATCCCCGAAGCAGTTGAAAATAGTCAGAAGAACGCAGAATTGAACGGTATCACCAATGCCCACTATGTTTGTAACACAGCTGAAAATGCCATGAAGAATTGGCTCAAGGAAGGTATCCAACCAACTGCCATCCTGGTCGACCCACCACGCAAGGGCTTGACCGAAAGCTTTATCAAAGCAAGCGCTCAAACAGGAGCTGACCGCATCGCCTATATCTCATGTAATGTCGCCACCATGGCGCGTGATATCAAACTCTATAAAGAGTTGGGCTACGAATTGAAGAAAGTCCAGCCGGTGGATTTGTTTCCGCAAACGCACCACGTTGAGTGTGTAGCTTTGCTGGTAAAAGCCTAGAAACCTTGTAACGAAAGGGGTTAAGAAAAGCCTTGTAGGTAAGGCTTTTTCTTATGTGCGGGGGAAGTATCAGAGTGAGAATACAAGTTGAGTATCTTGATGTGATAGCCTGATAGGCTGTCAATCTATTTCCATAAACCCTAGGGGGTACGGAGTTGTTACCATAGACTAGGCGTTAACGGGAATAAACGTATCCCCTATTAATGAAACTCAAACAAGGTTTGATCCAGGGAGATAAGTAGAAGTTAGATGGTTCGGATATACTTAGAGTTTAAATGTAGCGTTTTCGTGATATAATATCATAAGAAAAATTATTGGAGAATCTGAATGAGAAACGATATTCAACCGGCTTTACAAACAATAAAATCTTATTTTGGAAAATCAGAATTTTATATTCCAACCTATCAGAGACCCTATGCTTGGCAAGTACCACAATGTGAACAACTCATTGAAGATATTAATCTTCATATGGAAAATTTCGATGATAGTTCCCAAGACAATTATTTCTTTGGAGCTGTTCTCATTGCTCAAGAATCTGGAGAAGAGCATGAAGTAACCTTGATTGATGGCCAGCAAAGAACAACGACATTTATGTTACTTCTTAAGGCAATCTTATTGAAGATTGATAAGGAGGTTGAACTTCAACCAACTCTAGATACTGATGCACGCAGATTAGTGAAACGTCTTAATGGTCTTAAAGAGCAGATTGTCACAATGCTTTTCAATGTTTCAGATGACGAAAAAGATGATTTCGTTGATGGACTGTATTATCCTAGCGATGATAGAATAAAGTATCTAAATCATTCGATTTCAGAAAAATATGCTAGTGAGATGACTACTATCTTGCTAGGTAAAGATTTTGTATCTATTAAAGATAGAGTTCACCAAATCTATCGTCGCCAGAAAGACAACCGATATACTAACTTCTATAAAAACTTTAGATATTTTTACAATATGTGTAACGAATTGAATGTTTTTACTCTTATCAATTTTGCTAACCACTTTATTGATAATTGCCAAGTGATTACTATTACAAGTTATAATACTGATCAGGCTATAAATATTTTCAATTCTTTAAATGGGACTGGTGTTCCATTGACCCCAATTGAAGTAATCGTATCTAAGACCACCGCAAACGCATCAGATAGGAAAAATTTCGAAAAAAATTGGCAAGAGATTGTACAACGTACAGATTCATCTAGATTAGACTTAAATGCGTTAATTACTCACTATATTTTCGTAAAACTTTCAGAACAAAACGGTGCTGATCGAAGAAATCCTGGTATAAGAGCCTTTTTCTCAAAAAATAAGCATCTATTAAATGAAGATATTCTGTTTACTTCTGAACTAAATACAATAATAAACAATTTTGAACGAGTATCTGATACTATCAATGGTCAATTGATAAACAAATTAAACGGTAATTTACGACCTTTTGTTAGTAGTTATTTATTTTTCAGACAAGACAATACATATCTGGAATACTTACTAAGACTTGGAGTTTTGATTGAATTATCTGAACTCTCATATAGCCATAAACTTTTTAAAGGCTTCCTAGAAGAAATTAATCTGATGTACAGTCAAGTCGATTCAATTTCAATCGACGAACTTATTTCAAAAATAAAGAACCATATTCATACTAATTTTGTTTATGAAGATGTTAAACAAACTTTGACTGAAAGTGGTGTTTCAAATTCTATTCTTTATGTAAATGAATTCCTATTTTCATTGGAAAAAGGTATGGACTTTAATTTAGATGGAAATATTGATGTTGAACACATTATGCCGCAAAGTGGTTTGAATAGAGAAAATATTATGTCAGATGCTGGACTAGAAAGCCAGGAAGAATTTAGAGATTATGCTGAGAAACTTGGTAATAAAATTCTCCTTGAATCCGAAATTAATCGTGGAATTGGAGATGCTTGGTTTAGAACAAAAAGAGAGAATACAATCACAAGTGGTCATGGATATATAGGTAGTAAGTTCCCAATAGCTAAATCTCTTGTTAATTATGTAAATGACACTTGGACTAAAACTGACATTGAAGTGGCAACAGAAAAAGCTGCTAAACGAATTGCTGACTTTATTTTTGAATAAACTAGAACGATAGGATTAAGAGGTAAGTTATAATTATGTCATTAAATCAAGTTACTATAGAAATTCCATTAAATATTCAGAAAGGATTAGACTCTGGAATTTATAAACGTTATGGTTCAATAATCAGAAATTCATCCGGCCATATAGTAAAGCATCTAAAAGAAGTAAAGGCAGGAGAACCAGCTCAACAGATCGTTAAAGGCCTTGCAAAAAATAAATATGTGCTAGTAACAGCTATTGGTGCAACTGTTCTAGCTGTTGGTGGTGTTGGTTATTATGCTTTTATTTCAAATAGATATAAGAAGATTGTAAAGAAACTTATAGAAAAGCTAGTTCATTTCATTCAATTAGCACAAAAAGGAGAAGTAAGTGAAGAAGAGGTTGATAATTTCTTAAAATTTTTACAGGATAATCAAAAAGAACTACTTTCTTTGAAACTAAACTCTGAAATAGATGAGTTGTTTGATCTTGTATATGATTATACAATTCTATTTGCTCAAGCAAATGGATTTGAGACTGATACTATTTCAGAAGTGGCAGAAAATAATAAAGTTATTAACTTGATGGATTATCTAAATCTTCAAAAAACAATATATCGTTCTGATGCTGTTTAAGAAGGCGAGAATTTAATTTCTGGATATAAAAAAGGAGCAAATCATTTTTTTGCTCCTTGATTTATATTTGTAACAGTTTTCTGATAGGAGTACTTCCTAGTCAACTTACTTTCTTTCATAGTTTCAATATTAAAAATGAAGTAGTGATCACGATTATCTTTGGCATTTTCTTTATTTAATTTGAAGTAGTTCTTCATAGATTTAGCCATGGTAAGCATGATGTCATCTGTTAAGAAAGTCAAAGGTGTGTCTAATGCAGAATATTTATAGAAGTCTGTCTCAAACTTACGATAGCTATTGCTGAAATAATCCATTTGCAATTCATTTTTATGAAATTCAAGCTGACTCATGATTTCCCTCCGATTCTAACTGGATATTGGTGATGTCTGAAATTGGAATGTTCCCGTAATTACTTGGTGTTTTAAGCAGTACTTGCTTATTTGAAATATTTGCTATAATGCCTATATATGTTTTAACTTCCAATTACAGGCATAAAGTGACCTACGACTTTGCCAACAATGCGTGGTTCATCTTCATAAGGAATAAACTTATCTGGATACTTATCATTTAAGGATACCATTCTAAAACCCTCTTTTTCACGATAAAGTTTCTTGATAAAGACTGAATCATTCCACGATAGAGCATATACTGCACCATCATAGTCGAATCCACTGGAACGAATAAGAGCTACTTCACCATCTTGATAGATTGGTTCCATAGACTTACCACTAATCCAAGTAGCGATATCATATCCAAGCTGTTCTTCATCTGAGAAGACGGTTTCAGTTTCATATTCATCAAATAAAAATTCTCCAAGACCGGCAGAAAGTTGGATATCTGATAGTACCTGCACTGAGAAGAGTGGAGTGACTTTTGAGGATTGTTGTGAAAGTAGTAATTCATCAACATATTCCTCAGCTTTTGCTTGATTATCAGGAGACAACTGAAGATAGTTATTGACAATATTGTACTCAGACTCGAAGTAGGTTACATCAACATCTAAGATTTTAGCAAGTGCTGCTAGATTTTTTTGATTGGGCTTGGCACGTCCAGATTCCCAACTACTGTAGGAAGATTTATTTATGCTAAGCATTTCTGCAATTTCTACCTGCGATAAATCTTTCTCAAGTCTTCTTTTCTTTAGACTTATTTCTGAAAACATGGTATACTACTCCTTGTAAGTTGTTTAATAGAACAACAAAATTTTATCAAATTTTTGAAAGATTTACAAGATTTAGCTAATGACTTTTTTGTGATATAATTTAATTTGACAATTTTTTTATGACTAATGTATTAAACAAAAAGATAGGGAGGCTATAATGGATAAGAGAAATAAGAAATACATGATGCATAAATACTGGGGGAAAAAACCAGCTGGTGAACTGAAAGATTTAATTTTAAAATATAGTAGTGAGGGTGATATTTTATTAGATCCATTTGCTGGTTACGGTAGTTTTGCTAGTGAAGCTATTTTGAATGGTCGCAATGCGATTTCTAATGATTTAAATCCAATTTCAAATTTTATAACAAAAGTATTAACATCAACAAGTATTGATTTTTCGAAATTAGACAAAATGATTGAAGAAATTTATGATAAAACAATTTTGTTAAGAGAAGAGTGGTTTTACTATGAAGGAAAAGAGGTAATAACGACATTAAGGGATAATAATGGTAGAGTAAAGAAAATAAAGATAAAAAATGATGATAATAAACTTATTGAAGTCGTACCATCAGAACTTTATATCGAGAATTTGAAAGTTAAGGAAGAAAATTATGATATAGGAGATTGGTTCCCAAACAATACCTTAATTCCTAATTCTAGAATATCTGCAAAAGTAGATATGAAGGTATCAGACTTATTTGATGTACGAAGTTTATCATGTCATGCGCGTCTTCTTTCAATAATTAATAATTTTGAGGATTCTCAAGAGAAGGATGCTTTATTACTTGCCTTTACATCTAATCTAGCAAATTGTTCTAAATTAGTTCCTCCGATTAAAAGTAGGGGAGATATGTCACAAGGCGCATGGATGACAGGCTTTTATATTGGACCAACTTATTTGGAAAACAATGTTTTTCATTATTTTTTTAATAGAGTTAGGAAAGTAGTAAATGGCAAAAAAGAATTTATGGAAGAGTATTCTACTTTATTTCCAAAAGGAAAGATAAAGATAGAGAGTTTTGATGCTAAAGACTTGTTAATAAATTCAAATTCTATAGATTTAGTTTTTACAGATTTTCCTTATGGAGATGCCGTTCCTTATTTTGAACAAAGTGCTTTGTGGAATTTATGGTTAAACTTTAATGTTGATTATGAAAATGAGATAGTGATATCTGATAGTAAACTACGTAAAAAAAGTAAGGAACAATTTCAAATTGATATCGATCAAGCAATTTCTGAAATATATAGGGTTTTAAAGAAAGATAAATATTTTATTTTCACCTATCATTCATTATCTGGATTTGAATGGTCTTCAATAACAAATTCGTTATTTAAACATGGATTTGAAGTAGAAGATTGTAAATTATTAACTCAAAAAACATTCCCGCCAAGACAATTAAATAGAAAGAATACAATAAAAGGTGATGTTTTAATTGTTTGTAGAAAAAGGGAGGGACTAAATAGGAGATCTGAGTTAACATTAGAGGAACAAAATCAGTTAATAAAAGATTTATTTATTAGAGTTATAGAATTAGGACATAAAGATACTAATTCTATAATTGTTGAATTCTTAAAAGAATTTTTAAATTTAGGTATAACAGTAACAGATTCAAATATCTTTTCTCATTTATCTGAAGTAGCATATTTTGATGAAGTGTGGTCAATCAAAAATACGTAAATTCAAAAGTGGTCTGGCTAAAAGTTAGTCAGACCACTTTTGAAATTTAGTGAACTAATTTTCGTTAACATAGACTATCGACATAGCTTGGACAGTGTAATCCTTTTCGTAACTTTTTTCCTTCTCATAATGATATTGGATAGTATTAACTTTATTTAAAGTAATATTATTTAAGAGCTCATTAATTTTATCAGAGATTTGACTGATATGCCCTTTCAATTTTCTAGCATCTTGAAATTTGTCCAGATAGGTAAGAAATATGAAGAAACGGTTATTATTACAAAACAATCGTTCACCTTGGTATTTATAGTTCCACCATTCCAATATTTTTGTATTCTCAATGGTAGAAATAACGATTTGTTTTCTAGCTTCTGTAATTTCAGATAAAAATTTTGATATCACTGGATCACTGTCTTTTTCTTTCAGCTCTTGTATTAATTGGTTTGTTTTCAACCCTCCCATTTTAGGAAGAGATAGTCTCTTTTTATTCGCCTTATAGATATTTTTAATCTTTTCGCTTTCGCTTTTTTCATCGGATTCTATTGGGATAAAGTCATCAAATCCATCTGTATTTTCATGTACCCCTTTTGAGAATAGGTTAAAATAGTCATCAGAGATATGTGTTATTTTAAGGTCGAAAGGAATTAATTTATCTTCAATCTTTACAAAAAAGTCAATATCGTGAATTTTTCTAAGCGTAGGTATGACATTGGGATGTTTTACTAATGTTAGTTCAATCAAGTCATTTGCGGTTTGATTATAAAAAGACCAAAGAGCGTAGTTTCGTACCTTTGTTAATAGATTATTGTCAAGTTCATTTTCTAGAATCTGAAACTCTTTTATATTTTTATTTCTAACGAATGATTTTAGCAGAGAATCGACCTTGTCATCTCTGATTCCTGCACTATGAATAGGGATTTGAGATAATAGCTCGTTAAGTCCTTCAGCCTCTTTTTCACGCTCAAGAACTAATTTATTTCGCTGTTCTAAAATGAATTTTTCAATAATAGAGGTTTCAAAATCAGAATTAAACAGTGCATTCATTAAATCAAATTCTTTAGAATATTCCACTTCTTTTTTATTTTCCTTATAAAAATCTAGGATGTATTTTTTATTCATACTTCGAATCATTAAAAAACGATCTATACTACTTTCATATTTTCTAGAAAATTCTATTAAGTCTTTGTTTGATTCAAATTCTTTATGCATTGTGGTGTATATGTTCATGGTAAGTTCCTCAAAAATGATTAATATATTTTAGTTATAACTAGCTTAATAGTTGCTTTTTTATAGAATTGGTACTTGTTTATTCAAATCATTGTTCATCATCAACCCCATTCAGGAAACCATAGCGCCCATAGCTATGATTTTTTGTAAATTCAATATAATTAATGTCATTATAATTAAGCTTTGGTAGATTTCTAGAGTTTTCAATGACGATTAGTTGTCCTTCGTAAGCTGAAGACTTAAAGTATTCAAATAAGGCAATTTGCATACTTTCTGGAGTATCATTTTTTTCCCCTTCATCTAAGCCTAGTAGAGGAGTATCAAAAATGTAGAAGAATGGTTTATATTGAGCCTGTTGAGAGAATATTTTTCTTAAAGCTAAAACTACAACAGTATTTAAATATGCAATAAAACCTTTACCATATCGGGCAATCTTCTTCTCATTCATTAGCGTAATATCAAATTCTTTCCTATCAAAACGACTAAAGCTGGCTTTGTCAAAAGCACACTCAGCTAGGATTGATTGTATATTTTTAGTCATATACTGCCAAAACTGAGCTGGGTATTCGTCTTTGGGAAGATACTCGACTTTTTCATTCTTCTCATTTTCTAAATCATCAATATCTTGAGACCAATTTTCTACCAATTTATTTATAGTTTCAATATCACTTTTTGTTTTGATGTATGATTTATACTGCTGAATTCTATAGGAAAGTTTTTTCTCATCAGGTAGCAAGATATTATCAATTTCAGCTGAAATCATTTTCTTTTGCTGTTCAAGATTAGTTTTTGACTCTAATAGTACTGAAATATTTTGTTGTAAATCAGTATTCGTTTTATTTAGAGTTTCAATTTTACTAATTAAAGTGGTCAATTCCTCACTGAAAGAGTCAAGATGATGCTCCAATGAATCTTGATTGATGTGATTATTACAGACGGGACATAAAGCTGAGTCTGCTACATTTGCTAATTCATTGTGTGACTCTACAATAAACGATAATCTATTGAAGTCAGATTGATATTGACTTGAAAGTTCATTGAAACGATTGAGTAATACGGATTTCTCAGATAGTTCAGAATCAATTTTTGCAATTTGCTGCAGTAGATTTTCATGTTTTGAATTTGTACTAGTGAGAGTATTTCGCAAGTTATGTAACTTTTCTGATAGTTGATCAATTTCAGTTTCAATATCTATGACTGATTTTTGGTCTAATTCTTTTGCTAGTCGATTGTGATGCTCATTAAACTGGATTATCTTTGAGCTAATATAGTTTTTTACAGAGTCATGTCGTATTTTTCTTTCTTCGGCTGATTCTTGTTTCTTGATTTCAGAAAAATCTTTTCCATAAAGCAAGTAAAGAAGTGCTGATAGGTAAGCTGTTCGTTGGTTTGGCATCTGAGGTAGTAAAATTGATGTAGGACGATTCATATCATTTTCATGAATTATCCAAGAATTTATAAAGGTTCTAACCCCAAGTTTTTGTGTCTTAAAGTTTTTATTTTTAACCACTGTAACTGGAGGAGTAATTCCAAAAACTTGAAGCCAGACATTACTTATTGGCTCTTTGTTTTTACTCTTGTTTTTTGAGTAGTATTCCCCTGAAAGAATACTTGGAAGTGTAGATTCAACAATAATGGTATCTTCTTCGAGGTTTCGACTTAAAATAACTAGACTATCGTCAACTGAAATTTCTAAAGTAATGGTATTGTAGTGTGTTGAAGGAGAAAAAGGGAGAGAAGAGCTACCAGTAAGATAGTCGATGCACTTAACAATGCAGGTTTTCCCGACATTGGAAGGTCCTGTGATAATGTTAAGTCCTTTATTAAAATTTATTTCAGATTTTTTATGTATTCCAGTTACAGTTAACTTTTTCAAGTAAGATGCTTCCATAATAATCATTCCTTATTTAGAATATGTTCATGAGTAAATGCGAGCAATTCTAAATCACTCATATTTTTTAAAGTATTGTAGATGCTATTGGTAACTACCTTATAGGAACTAGCAAAATCAGAATTCAGTTTGTCGACTAAATCTTGACCTTTTTGAGTTATAGAAATTTTACCTATTTTCCCTTCATCTAATCTTATAAGATGTTTTGATACCAATAGTAGAATCGCTTTTTTTACTTTTTCATGCCTGACAGTCAATTGTACTGAAGAATAAATGCTATCTCCATACAGGTTGATTTCACTAAATTTGAAATCCTTAGCATATAAGCTTAAAAAATTAATTAACCAAAGTCTATCGAGTGATAGGCTTTTTTTATTTAGGCAATTAATTGTGATTAAACATTGCATAGCTACTTCTGAAGTAGTATCAAATATATTATTCATTATCATCTACCCAGTTAAATTTGCCATCGTTTACTAGTGAATGACAAAGACCTTTCTTTTCAGAGTTACCAATGAAGTTCTGGATTTGTGTTATCTCAGGTTTTGAAAATGAAACCGTTGTGATATGTTTGAGTGTTTCAGTAACTTTTTTGAATGAAGTTTTGTAATCTTCAAACAGTATATCACTAATTGAATCATAGGTTTCTTGCTTTAGTAGTGCAATTTGTTGTTCACTATCTTTAAAGCCGTCTCTAATAGCCCGTAATACATAATCAGCGTTGAAGAAATTCACTCTTTGATCATGTAAGTGATTTCTGTACTTTTGGGGGAGATTTTGGACATTGTAATAATCTGTTTTTGGATTACCATCATTTTCAGAGTATGCAATTAAAAGTTGCTTACTGTAAACATCTTCAAATTCAACTAGAGAATCAGGAATAGGTCCTTTTTCTGGTAACTGAAGATACTGTGAGCCGATAACTATTTTTCCATTTTCATAACGGACTTTTGTAATTTCAATTTCACCAACAGATGGCAGTTCTTTTTTAAAAGTTTGGATACCTACTTTTCCTTGCAAAAAATTAAGAAAAAGTTGAGCACAAATTTCAGAAATTTCCAGTTCAGAATCATCTGTATAGAGCCCATATTGATGTAAGGTATCAGCTAGTCTATCAATGGTGTCGACTGTTAATTGATTTTCTATATGAGTTGTAAGAGCAGAGAGCTGAATAATTTTGATAAGCTTGTTAGCTTTATTCTTAGATATTGTATTGCCGGATGGCGAGAAATACCTATTAATTGTATCGGGCGCCAAATTGGAGAGGGGATTATCATCAGGATTCTCGATTGAATTTTCAATTAGTGTATTGAGAAATTCACTTTTCGACATCTCTCCCCCTATGTTGACGTATAGCAAATTAAGGAATTCTGCAAATTGCACTTATTATCACCTCCTTTTTTCCGATAGTATCCGAAAGCCTCCGAAACCATACGAGGTTAAACTTACAAATAAAGTATACTTTGTAATGTAAACCTCTCCCTAGATATAGATTTATTTACTAATAATTATATCAGAAAAATAAGGTTTTGTAATTTTATAATGAGTGCGTTTACAAAGTTACTATACAACCGAAACCTTGCCCTTGATCACGGCCTCTGACTTCAAAGGTGGAAGTTGTGAATAGCAGTTCAGTCTGTGAAGTCGACTGACCATGATTTAGCAAAGGAAATGCTGATGTGGTCAGAAATAAAATTTAATAGTTTTTTTGGCATGAGTTATTCCTTTGTGAACGAAGGAATAGGTGACAAGACATGCCAATTAATGAACAACAACGCAATTCAAAATACACTCCAGATCGCTATAAAAGTGAAAAGCCATATAACGATGTACCTTGTGAACCTAATCAAGTTCTCGCTCCTTTCGTCATTAGAGACAAAGAGATGCGACAGAGCAAAGATATCAACCCTAACAACTTAAAAACATTTAAGTTTTCAGGAAAATCTGTACTTGTAGGTTTTGTACCAGTTAATATTGAGGACTTTTACAATGTCGTAAAAATCTTTAATATGGATGTTAAGGAGTATCTTAATCGTTATACGAAATGTAATGACTTATCTTTAGATGAGATATTGGATAAAATGTCTAGTAACGAAGAAGTAGGTTTCGATCCAACTGGAGTAGACTCTCACGAAGAGATTATTATGATGTTAGAAACAATTAGTGAACTGATTGAAGAAGTAGAACGTCGAAATAAGAAATATGGTCAAATCCTAAGACTTATTTATGAGAATATGGATATCGCAAAACAAGATATTATTTCTACACTTGGAATGAAAAAGACTCAAGGTTATGCAGCTATTAAGAAAGCTCAAGCAATGGCCAAGGAAGTCTATAGAGAATTAAATCAATAATAAAAGAAGTCCGCTATCCTATCAAGGATGCGGATTTTCTTTAGTCTTTTTGATAGAAGTAACATTCATACCCTTCAGCTCGTAGATTGATGTCTCTCATCCAGATTGGAGAAATGGACATTTGATTAGATATTTCATCTAGACTTTGCTTTGGCAAGCACTCGATGATAAGCTCATCGTGAATATGGCCAACGATTTTCTTGTCGTTTAGTTGTTTTATCGAATGGGCTAGTATATCTCGACTAATTCCTTGAACGATGTTTTCTACAAACTTTGGGCCATAACTTTTCAATCTTTCCCATCGTTTTGCAGAACCGGTTCCTTCATAAGTTACCGATTCCCCTCCAAATTGATTCTCTCCAATTCTTGGTTTCACATAAGCTAATCTACGCCCAGATGGGAGAGTAATAAATAACATTCCTTTTTCAACACTGAATAGAATTCCATGACTTTCCGTTTCGGTTTGTTCCTTGATAGCAGTCTTGACAGCCTTATCGATATCCCACCACAGTAGAACGATGTTAGGATTGGCTGATCGCCAAGAATCAACAAGAGGTTGTAGTTCTTTTTCAGCTAATCCCATCTCAATAGCTCCCATTGCTTTAAGAGCGCCCACAGAACCACCGTATCCTAGAGCCAGCTCTGCAATTTTTCCCTTTTGACGTAAGTGTGCATTAACTCCATGTTTCTCCACTGGGACTTGGAACATTTTACTGGCACTGGCACAGTAAATATCTTCTCCTCTATTAAAAACTTTAGTTCTCCACGTTTCACCTGCTAGATGGGAGAGGACACGAGCTTCAATAGCAGAAAAGTCGCTAACAATAAATTTCTTATCTTTACTAGGTATAAAAGATGTTCGAATAAGCTGTGACAGTGTGTCTTGAACATCGTAGAGAAATTCAACAGTATCACTATCTCCAGTCTTAAAGAGTATTCTGGCTTCATTTATGTCTGTTAAGTGGTTTTGTGGTAGGTTTTGAAGTTGTACTAATCTTCCAGCCCATCGCCCAGTACGATTTGCTCCATAGAATTGGAACATCCCTCTTACTCGTTCATCTTTACAAACACAATTCATTATTGTCTGATATTTGGATACACTTGATTTTGCTGCTTGCTGACGTAATTTTAGAACCCTTGCAGTTTTTTCATCAACTTTTTGTAAAAGGTTATTTACGGTCTTTTTATCGAGTGAATCTGTTTCAATATTGTGCTCACGTAACCAACCAATCATCTGTAGAACGGAGTTGGGATTTTCAAGACCTGTTAAGGTTTTCAATTCTTCTTGGATTTTTGCTTTACTCTCTGCATCAATTTTGATAGCTGACTGGACAAAGTCAACATCAACTCCTATACCGTAGTCATTGATATTCTGATCAAGGTGGTACTCATCCCAGACAAAGTCAGGAACTGGGAAGTTTTGCAACCTCTTTTTGATTGCTAGTTCAACTTCTACATCTCGTTTATTATATTCGATGAAATTTTTCCATTTCTCTGGCGCGTGATTTTCATAATTACGTGTTCGACCACCATTTATTTTTGTGGGTTTACAAGGAAGGCAGAAGTAGCGAATTAATTCCCTCCCAACTTTTAGTTTTTGTTCACTAAGTTTAAGAATCGTACCTACACCTTCAAGTGACAAGGGCAATCCCAAATAAGCAGACCAAATCATGCTACATCGCCAAGAGTTTGGTGATAAAAAGCTCTCGTTAAGTAAGGTAGGGTAATGTTTCTTAATCCAATTAGACAGACAAATGCGTTCAAATGTTGCATTGAAAGCCCATTTAATGACTGTATCATCAATTAAGGCTTGTAGGATAAGATTTGGTAGTTTATCCTTAGTCAGATCATAAACAATTACAGGAGCATTATTGATAGATACTGCTATAAGAAGGATTTCAAAAGATTCATCTTCCGCATATCGATAGACTCCAGTTTTCTGTAGGTCTACATCACAGTAAGTTTCTATGTCTACTGATAGTTCTTTAATTTGCATAATTCATCCTTTCATAAAAAGGTGGCATAAAGAACTGCCACCATGTTTTAGTGTTTATTTCTGCGACTAAAGAATCGTTCTCTCTCATATCTGATGTCATTGCGAATACTAACATATAAAAGATGGCTGAGTAAAGCGATTGTGAGACAAGATGCAACAGTCCATAGAAATTCAATTATTGTCATTTGTATTCACCATTTTTTGTTTTCTCTCTTTTTCTGATCGGATATCATCTCGAATTGTCATAAATGCAGCATATAGTCCAGTAAACAGCCAAACAGCCATTAAGATAGTCATAAAAATTGAAAAAATCATCGTTCACATCTCCTTTATTAATTCAAAAAGTCATCATCGTCTGTAGCAAAGTCATCTTCAGCACTTGTACGACCTCCTAGAGGCTCACCATCGCGCAATTTTTGGAGGTTATTAAGACCGCAAGCAATTCCCTTATTTCCGTTTGAATTGAAAGCGTAGAAGGAGATACTGGCACGTCCATAGATACCGGAATATAACTCTGAAGTATCAATAATTTCTTGACGATTAGCATCAACAATACCAGGTTTATGTGGAGAGTTCGCATTTACGAAGTAGGCATTGCGATAAGCTTCATCATCAGGACGTTCCAAGTCGCCATCACGAAGTGGAGTTTTCAAAACTTCTAGGGATGGAACAGATTTTCCGTTGCCTTTTAGTTTAGATTCGCCTTCTTTGTAGGCCTGCTCAATTGCTGCTTTAATTTTATCAATAGTTTGGACATCATCTTTTGAAATGATGAGTGACACGCTATACTTTGGTTTACCACCATTAATAGCCTTTGGTTCATTAGCGTTTAAATAACTGAAACGTGTATCTTTACCTGTAATAACTTTTGTTGTCATAAGTTTAGTCCTCTTTAAAATCTGTTTTTGCTAAGTTCATTTCTTGACGATTATCATCAATTGGAACGAGTGTAGGTTTTCCAATTGGTTTTATAATTAGATTACCAAGAAGCTCATTAAAGGCTTGTTTTCCAAGCAGTTTAGTCATCCCAGTAATGTTCAGTAGTTTCTTTTCGTAGGGGTCAAATCCTGCAGCAGTTACTGTTTGAATTACTTTATTTTCATCTGAGAATTTTCGAATAGAACGTCCTTCAACTAGCTTGTAACCTGGGATTGTATGGCCATTTGTAGCTAGATTTAAAGCATGATGCTTAACATCGTTAGCCCATGTTATCAATAGTTCAATTTTGGGTAAAATCTCCGATATATCTTTATTACTGAGAGTAGCAGGATCAACAAATTCCATCTTGGCAAGTTCTAGATTATCTTCTGCACGCTTGCGGCAGATGCTTTTTATTTTGCAGAACTGGCAGTGTTTTCCTGATTTCATTTCTCCCTCACCCCTGAAAGCTAGTTCAGCTTTAGGAGATAGTTCAGTTTCAGCCCAGTGAAGTAGTTTTTCTTTGTCCATTTCAAATGTTGAGACATTATTCTTTCGTGGTTGGAAAATAGTCATTGTCACTTTATCAAAACTGTATAAGTCTTCAAACATTTCCAAAGCACCTATTGCATAGCACATCATTTGGGGGTTATGGTCAGCATCAACCAGTACACCGAGACCGTGTTTATAATCGATGATTTGTAGCAAACCATCAGCCACAATAATACAGTCTCCTGTTCCAAAACCTTCTGGAACCCATTTTGAGAAATCTAGTCGCTGTTCAACAAGAACGGTTGGATCTCTAGAATATGTTTTTGCGATTTCTATCTGTTCAACTACATAGTTCCGATATTCTTCTGCGCAATGTTGCATTTCCTCGTTATAGAAAGTTAAGTTTTCAGTAGGATCACGCGCCTTACGTCCAAGTGCAGTTTCAACTAAATAGGCACACAACTCATGGGCATCTGTTCCTTCCAAAGCATACGTTGATACCTTATCTTCTAGTTTTTCGGTTAATCTTACTGATGGTGGACAATTTAGCCATCTATGAGAAGCAGAAGCGGATAATACAGCATGATTAGTCAATACCAATACCTCCAGCTTCTTCCATTAAAGCTGAGTAGTTTTTAGGATCTAATTTTGAAAGTGAATCAGCACCATAAGCTTTTAACAAAGCTCGAATCTCATTTTTAAATCCTTCACTAGCTTTTGTAGCAAGCACACCACGAAGTTCTTCGAGAGTAACATGTCTTGGTTCTTCCATAACTTTTTCGTGACTTGAAGAAGTGTTTTCCTTAGATAGTAGTTCTTGAAATTCTTCTATAATTCTTAACTGGCACTTTGCTGATTCCTTCATTTCATTTAATAAGTCATTCAGTTGTTTCATTTTGCTCATATTGTTCGTCCTCCTTGATTTTTTTAGCTAGTTGTTTTGAGATAACACTGATGGCAGTTAGTGTATCTACTAATTGTTCATCGTGTTCAATCAATTGTTCTTTTGTCATTTCACATCCTCCTATCTTTATAGGTAAGAATCACTTTATAATTTCCGGATTTTAAAAAATATTTTTCTATTTGATTTCTAATTCTTACACCTGTATAGGTAAAAAGAGATGATTGAATTCCGGTTTTTTCAAAAATTAATAAAAAATTTAAAACAAAGAAAACTCTCCCTTTGACATAAAAAGGAAGAGTAATTTTTTTTTTGAAATAAATTTCTACTGAACCGGAAAATAGCAGGCAATTTTTACCTATAAAAGTAGAAAGAGAAATAGACTCTCAATTTATTAGCAGATTAAGGAGGAGTTGCGGATGCAATTTTCGTTATATCATTCTGGAAAGACAGGTATCCAAACAAGTACTGTATATCCCAATGAAGTCAGAATAACAGATGACAAATCATTATTGAATACAGTTCAATACGATCATGTAGGTGCAGAGTTTACCAATCATACTCGCTCAAACTCAAATTTTATAAAATCAGATGTTATTGTCATGGATATTGATAATGACAAGACTGATAACCCTAACGAGTGGGTTACAGAAGAGAACATTAAAGAAATCTTTATTGATTATGACTTTGCTCTAGTTACTAGCCGAAATCATATGTTGTCTAAGGGTGCCATGATAGCACGTCCAAAATTTCATATTTATTTCCCAATTAAAGAAACGAACGATAGGGAGGCTTATGTAGCTATGAAAGAAGAGCTCACGAATAGGTATCAATTTTTTGATGATAATGCAAAAGATGCAGCAAGGTTCTTCTTTGGCAATCCGAATGCAAAAGTCATATGGAATGATTCCTGGATGACTATCGACGAAGGTTTACTTCAACTTAATTCTATAGAGCTAGAAGAAGATTTTGATGCTGACTTATATAGACCACCTAAAGGACCTATCGCTGAGGGAAGTCGAAATTCAACCATGTCAGTTTTTGCGGCTAAAATTCTTAAAAGATTAGGAGTTACACAAGAAGCAAGAAGTGGTTTTGATGAGCAGGCATCTAGATGTGAACCGCCATTAGAAAAATCTGAACTAGATACAATCTGGGGAAGTGCAGTTCGATTTTACAATAAGACTATTAAAGCTTCAGATGATTATATTTCACCAGATAGTTTCAATAGGCCTTCTTTAAAACCGGATGATTTTTCTGATATCGGAGAAGCCGGAGTATTAGCTAGAGAGTATGGCGATGTTTTAGCTTATACAAATGCGACAGACTATTTAACTTTTAATGGTCAGTATTGGAAAGAAGATAAACAATTGGCCATAGGAAAGGTTCTTGAGTTTATGGACTTTCAACTAGCAGATGCTCTTAAACAATACGAAAAGTCCGTTATAGAGTTAGTCAACTCCGGAATTGATGAATCAGTAGTTCGTGAAGGTGGTAAAGCTCTTGCTAAAGTGATTGAAACACCGATTCAACAAAAACTTCATTCTATTTATCTTTCCTCAAAATCTTATTATCAGTTTGTTATGAAACGAAGAGATTATCGCTATATTACTGCGACTCATAATACTGCAAAACCAATGCTAGCCATTGATTTATCAGAACTTGATAAGGACGATATGTTGCTCAATACTCCTAACGCTACCTACAACTTAAGAAATGGACTTAGGGATTACCATGAACATGACCCAAAAGACTACATCACTAAGATAACCACTGTTTCTCCAGGTGATGAAGGCTTGGGATTATGGAAGGAAACTTTAGCTACTTTTTTCTGTAATGACCAGGAGTTGATTGATTATGTACAGGAAATCATCGGTATGACAGCAATCGGAAAAGTCTATCAAGAACATATGATTATCGCTTATGGCGGAGGAGCAAATGGGAAATCAACCTTTTGGAATACAATCGCTAGAGTACTTGGAAGCTATTCTGGCAAATTATCTGCAGATGCTTTAACCATGAATAATAAACGAAATGTGAGTCCAGAACTTGCTGAGTTAAAAGGGAAACGACTTGTAATAGCTTCTGAAATGGCAGAAGGAATGAGATTGAATACTGCAGTTGTGAAACAAATTACCTCAACTGACGAAATTCAAGCAGAAAAGAAGTATAAGGATCCATTCCATTTTGTTCCATCTCATACGCTGGTACTTTATACGAATCATTTACCAAAAGTTGGAGCGAACGACGATGGAACTTGGCGACGTTTGGTTGTTATTCCATTTAATGCCAAAATTACTGGCCGTTCAGATATTAAGAATTTTGCGGATTATCTGTACGATAACGCTGGATCAGCAATTTTATCGTGGATTATTGAAGGAGCGGAAAAAGCCATCAAAGCAAATTTTAAAACATCAGTTCCAAAAGCAGTAACAAATTCTGTCAAATCCTACCGTGAAGCTAATGACTGGTTGGGGCATTTCATCAATGAAAGTTGTGAAGTGGGAGAAAAATTAAGTGAGAAATCAGGAGAACTGTACAGTAAATATCGTGCATATTGCCTTCAAAATTTAGAATACACACGAAGTACAACCGATTTCTATGCTGCACTTAATCAAGCCGGTTATGAACGAAAGCGAACTAATAAAGGGAATTTTATTATGGGGTTAACATTAAAAGCTGATGACGATGATTTTCTAAACTAATGACTTACACAAGTGAGGGTATATCTCCACTAGATTTTAAATCAAGTGTTTTTGGAGTGTAAGTCGTTGAAGTATTCAGTGAAAAATAATTTATGAAGTATGGTCAAAAAGTTTATGGATTAAGTTCCACGACTTCCATTTCTTTGTTTAGTGTAAGTCAATGATGGTCTTTTCTAAAACTATCTCTATAGGAAATTTAACTAAGAAAAAGTATATAAGGAAAGTTTAGGAAATGACCTCATTAGACCTCCACCATTTAAATCTGATGAGAGGACAAGAATGAGAGAAAAAGTGATTGAACAAAAGTTAGCAAGCGAGGTTTTAAAGCGTGGTGGTATCTGTCCAAAGTGGGTATCACCTTCCTTTTCAGGAGTACCTGACCGACTGGTATTCTTACCCAATGGCAAGTTTGGTTTGGTGGAAGTAAAAGCACCTAATCAACATCCTAGAGCTTTGCAGGTGTCACGGCATAAGCTATTTGAACGTTTAGGATTTCGAGTCTATGTTTTAGATAATAAGAAAGATATTGAGGGGATATTGGATGAAATTGAAACTGCATGACTATCAAGAAGTCACCAAAGACTTCATCATAAAAACTCCTTATGCAGCAGTCATTTTAGACATGGGGATGGGAAAAACAGCTACAACCTTATCAGCTATTAATGAACTGATGTTTGATCGCTATGAAATTCATAAAGTACTGGTGATTGCTCCGCTTAGAGTCGCAAATACAGTATGGAGTGACGAAATAGAGCAGTGGCAAGGACTGTCTCATTTGAGATATTCAAAAATTATAGGCAGTCCCAAACAACGACAAGAAGCACTACAAAAAGATGCGGATATCTACATCGTAAATCGTGAAAACATCCCTTGGTTAGTTGAACAGTGTCATCCTCATTTCAAGTGGGATATGATTGTCATTGATGAATTAAGTTCATTCAAATCATGGCAATCAAAACGTTTTAAAGCTTTTATGGCTATGCGCCCCTACATGAAACGAGTGGTAGGTTTAACAGGCACACCGAGTTCCAACGGATTGATGGATTTGTTTGCGGAGTTCAAAGTCATAGATGGTGGTGTCCGTTTGGGACGTTTTATTGGAGAATATCGAAGTCGTTATTTTAGAGAGGGACGTAGAAATGGAAATGTCGTTTATGAATATATTCCAATGGACTATGCAGAGTGTCAAATCTTTGACAAGATTGATGACATCACAATTTCTATGAGAGCGATGGATTATCTACAAATGCCAACATTAATCTCAACGAAAAAATCAGTCCATCTAACAAATGCAGAAGCAAAAAAATATAAAGAGTTTAAAAAGGAATCTGTTATTTCTGATTCTAACGAAATTGAAGTAACGGCAGCAAATGCTGCTAGTTTATCCAATAAACTGGTTCAAATGGCAAATGGTGCAGTTTATTCTGATGATCATAGAATTATCAAGTTACATGATCAAAAACTAGATGCACTTGAAGATATTATCGAAGCAGCAAATGGAGAACCTGTGTTGGTTGCTTATTGGTTCAAGCATGATTTACTTCGTATTCAAGAACGATTGAACAAGCTTAGGGTTAAAAGTACAGTTCTTAAAAGTGAAACTGATATTCATGAATGGAATAAAGGGAACATCACTGTTGGTTTGCTACACCCAGCTAGTGCAGGACATGGTCTAAATTTACAAAAGGGAGGTCATCACTTAGTGTGGTTTGGGTTAACTTGGTCTCTTGAACTTTACCAACAAACAAATGCTAGACTTTGGCGTCAAGGGCAACAATCAAACACAGTCATTATCCAACATATTGTAACGGAAGGTACAATTGATGATGATATTCTAAAAGCTTTAACTGCCAAGGACGCACAACAATCACGTTTGATTGAAGCAGTAAAAGCACAAGTAGGAGGATGATATGGATAAAGTAGACTACTATTTTCAACACTATCAAGATGCAAAAAGAGATTTAACAATTGCAAAGAACTTGATTGAAAACTATAAACCCATTTCAGAAGATGCTTTTCTCTATTCTCTTGCTACTAGACAGACAAATGAAGAACGTGTTAAGACGAGTAAAACTAATGTTAGGACAGAAAATATGGCTCTATCTTTTCATGATAAGTTCTTAGCAGAGGAAAGAGAATATCAGGAGTCATTGTTTGAAAAGTACTGTCATTTAAAAACCGATCTCGATTTCTTTGAACTTGCTGTTTCTTCTGTTGATGAAATTATGAGAGATGTAGTAGTTGATTTAGTCTTAGCTGGATTGACATGGGATGAGTTACTACCTAAGCATAATGTTTCTAGAATGACAGTTAGTCGATATAGACAAAAAGCCTTAAAACAAGTAAAAGAATATTACCGTTTCGCAGGAAAAACCTTGAGTATAAATGGATAATGATACTAGGGTGTTACTAAGGTGGTACTACCCTGTTACTAAGTTGTTACTAAGATGGTACTGCTTTTTAAAAATGACTGTGATATACTTAAGATGTCAAAAAAGATAAAAAATCTGCTAATTTCACTGGATAAAATTATGGTTCTACGGTAATATACACCTAGAAAAACAAGAGGAGAAGAACCATGTGGACTAGAGGTCAGATTCATTATCACGAACAAATAGTTGATTACATAGCAAAAGTCAGTGACCAACCATCAGATGTAGGTATTGATTTAGGATGTGTATTCAAATTAGAGGTTGAGGTTGCTGAAAAGACTATCATTTCTTATGACAGAGGATGGGATATCTACCCAGAATCTGATGAACAGGAAGCTATACTTGAAGTGGTTTTGAAAGCTTTAAAAGTTTAAAAATATCTTTAAAATAATGCACAAATGACTGGATATATCCCGATTTTAGAGGTAATATGATTACAACAAAAAAGAAAGAGTATAAAACCATGAAGAAAGAGGATATTTTAACAAAAATCGCAAAAAATAGAATTGGCGCTGAAACGCTAGAAACGAGAAATAGCGACAGCCTTGACTTTTATGACATCAGCGTTTGGGCATTGAAAGAAATGCTTGAACAAGCCTATGAAGCAGGTAGAAAAGCAAAATAAAAAAAACAGAGCCTTACCCAAATGGGAAGGCTTTTTGCGTGGAGGAAAGAATGATTATTACGAGTGAACAAGTATCTAATGGCCATCCAGATAAAATTTGTGACCAGATTTCAGATGCAGTTCTAATAGTTTGTTTAGAACAAGATAAGAATAGCAGGGTTGCAGTAGAAACTCTTATCAAAGATAATCATATAGTGGTTGCTGGTGAAATGAAAACAACAGCCTTATTTGATTTAAAAACTGTTGTTCGAAATGTCGTTAAACCACTAGGAATGGATAATATCATTGTGACGAATCTTATCGGATTACAAAGTGATGATATTTCTCAAGGTGTTGATACAGGAGGTGCTGGAGACCAAGGGATGATGTATGGCTATGCAACTGATGAAACTGACGAATACTTACCACTTCCATACGTTTTAGCAACTCGTGTTCTTGAGAATCTTATGGAACTTCAGCATCCGCTCTTAGGGAAAGATACTAAGGCACAGGTTTCTTATGATTATGACAATAAAAGAATTACAACATTCTTAGTATCAATTCAGCATAGCGATGAAATGACAATTGAGAATTTAAGAGTAATTGTTAAAGAATCTATGATGAAAATTGCTAAACGGTATAGACAAAACCTTGATTTTAATATTTTAGTGAATCCCACTGGTCGTTTCGTTCTTGGTGGTTCTTATGCAGATGCTGGAGTTACTGGAAGAAAAATTATCGCTGATACCTATGGTGGATTTGCGCATCATGGTGGTGGTGCATTTTCAGGAAAGGATCCAAGTAAAGTGGATCGCTCAGGAGCTTATATGGCACGTAAGATTGCAAAAGACATCGTTCGTGAAGGATATGCTAAACGATGCGAAGTTCAATTAGCATACGCTATAGGGGTCGCAGAACCGGTTTCTATTCATGTAGAAACATTTGGGACAAGTAAGTATACGAGCAAACAATTGGTAGGAATGATTAGAGAACGGTACGATTTAACACCGAAAGGGATTATCAAGGAGTTGGATCTTCTAAACGTAGACTACACTCAATCTACATGTTTTGGACATTTTACGAAATCAACTTTTCCTTGGGAGCAGTAAGATGCCACGTAGACCAAGAACACCCTGCAAGCAGAATGGTTGTCCAAACCTTGTGACCTATGGAAACAAGTACTGCTATGACCACAAGACTAACCACGCACTTGACGCCAAGACAACTAAAGCTAAAGGTTACAATGCACGGTGGAATAAGGCACGGATTCGTTACTTAAAGCTCAATCCTCTCTGTGTTTACTGTCAAAGAGAGGGACGACTGGCCAAGGCAACAGTGGTTGACCATATCACTCCCCACCGAGGTGACCAAGAACTTTTTTGGAATCAATCTAACTGGCAAGCCCTTTGTAAATCTTGTCATGATAGAAAGACCAAGACGACTGATAGATATGTGGAATATACCTATCGGTTTTAATATTGTAGATTCGTACTAAAAGTATTTATTTTTTTCTCTCTGGGGTAGGGGGGATAAAATCTCTAACCCCTTGTCTGTAAAAGACCGACGCCCCCTTAAACGTAAAATTTCGCAAAATTGATAGGGTGGGATATAAAAATCAATTCAAAATAGTAAAGAATCCAGTAAGAATATAGAATTAAGTGAGTGTTATTTTCGTAAATTCGTTTAAATTTAGGTACGAAAATAACCTTATTTTTTAGTATAAAAGTGAGGAACAGGTATGAATAACTTTCAACGAGAACAAATTTGGTTACTTAGGAAAAATGGTTTAGGATACGGTGAAGTTTCTAAAGTAATTGGTTTATCTAAAGACTCTGTTAAGAAGTATTGTAAAAGACATCCTGAGTTAAAGGGACAAGGAACATTACCGTATTTGATGGTTGAGAAACGAGTTCAAGATGGTACAAACTGTCCTCAATGTTTTCAACCTATGGTTCCTAATAAAACTGGACGACCGAAGAAATTTTGCTCAGATAGGTGCAGAATAAATTGGTGGAAAAATCATCAAGAGGAGCATGATAAGGAACAAACTGCATATGAAGAAATGACTTGCCAGTGTTGTGGTAGGTCATTTTTATCTTATGCCAATCCCAATAGAAAGTATTGTAGCCATGCCTGCTACATACAGATAAGATTTTACAAAGGAGTCTAAAATGACGAAGCAACCAACAATGGAAATAAAAGAACTTCCTCTGAAAGAATTAAAGCCTGCAGCTTATAATCCTCGAAAGAAACTGAAAAAAGGGGATAAAGAATATGAAAAAATTAAAAAGTCGCTTCTTAAGTTTGGATATGTTGATCCTATTATTGTCAATGAAGATTTAACTGTAATTGGTGGTCATCAACGCTTGACAGTTCTTAAAGACTTAGACTATGAAACTGCTAAGTGCGTCATCGTTGATTTACCCAAAGAAGATGAGAAAGCATTGAACATTGCACTCAATAAGATTACAGGTCAATGGGATGAAGCTCTCTTAGCGGACTTACTTTTGGATTTACAGGAGTCTGATTTCAATCTAGACCTTACTGGTTTTGAGCCACCAGAGATTGATGACATCCTCTCAAATGTCCATGACAAGGAGTTGTCTGAAGATGAGTTTGATGTGGAAGAAGAATTGAAGAAACCAACGGTATCAAGACATGGGGACATTTGGCAATTGGGAAAACATAGAGTCATTTGTGGTGATTCTACAAAAGCTGAAACCTATAAGCAGTTGCTAGATGATAGGAAAGCTAATTTAGTAGTAACGGACCCACCTTATAATGTGGACGTTGAAGAGACGGCTGGGAAAATCCTAAATGATAATATGTCTGACGGAGACTTCTATCAGTTTCTCCTTTCTATGTTTACTCAAGTAGAAAATCACATGGAAGATGATGCGTCTATCTATGTTTTTCATGCAGATACGGAAGGACTCAACTTCCGTAAAGCTTTTAAAGATGCTGGTTTCTATTTGAGTGGGTGTTGCATCTGGAAAAAGAACTCACTTGTATTAGGTCGTAGCCCATATCAATGGCAACATGAACCTTGTTTATATGGGTGGAAGAAAAAAGGAAAGCATCAATGGTTTAGTGATCGGAAGCAAACTACCATTTGGGAATATGACCGTCCTAAGTCTAGTAAAGACCACCCAACCATGAAACCAATTCAACTTATGGCTTACCCTATTCAAAACTCTTCTATGCGTGGAACAATAGTTTTAGATCCATTTTTAGGTTCTGGTTCTACTTTAATAGCTGCAGATCAGACTGGACGTGTTTGTTATGGAATAGAGCTGGATGAAAAGTTTGTGGATGTCATTGTTAAACGCTATATAGAAGTTACAGGCGATACTGAAGTAACCGTACAACGTAATCATGAGGTTTTAACTTATAACCAAGTGTTAAAGGAGTTGGAGGAACAAGTATGACATTAACGTTTCTAGATTTCTTTTCCGGAGTTGGTGGCTTTCGACATGGGCTAGAATTAGCAGGAATGAAGTGTATAGGATTTTGCGAAAAAGATAAGTTTGCACGCAAATCTTATGAAGCAATGTATGATACGAAAGGAGAATGGTTTCATGACGATATCACAACAATCGATTCAACACGATTACCAAAAGCAGATCTCTGGTGTGCGGGAAGCCCTTGTCAAAATGTGTCTATCGCAGGGAAACGAGCCGGCCTATACGGTGAGCGAAGTGGACTCTTTTTTACATTTGTTGAACTCATCAAAAGCCAAAAAGAAGAAGATAAACCCGAATGGGTTCTCCTTGAAAATGTTAAAGGACTTTTATCAAGTGGTGGGGGACGAGATTATCTCGACTATCTCTCTATCTTGGATGAATCAGGGTATGACCTTGAGTGGCAAGTGTTTAACTCAAAAGATTACGGAGTACCACAAAATAGAGAACGCATCTATACTATCGGACATCTTAGAAGAAAAGGTCGACGACAAGTACTACCTATCAGCAGAGAAAGCAGTAGCCATCTTAAGCAACTTGTAGGCGGTATGCAAAGCTACCGTGTCTACGACCCTAGTGGTATTGCAACAACACTTGTTGGAGAGGGTGGGGGACTAGGAGCTAAGACAGGTCTTTATCTGATTGACCAATCACTAACTGAACCAAAGTTAACTGAAGAAGCAAGATGTATAACTGCTCGTTATACTGCTGGTGCGACAAAGCGAACAGCAATGAACTCTGGAGTGCTTGAGGTCCAACCAATTTTGACACAAGGTATCAAGGTTAGGAACGGAACAAAGCAAGGTTACCAATTGGCGGAGGTTGGTGACTCGGTTGATCTTTCTTATCCAAGTTCATTAACGAGAAGGGCAAGAGTAGGGAGAGGAATAGCTCACAACGTTTCATGTAGCTGCCAGATGGGTGCCGTAGTTTGGAATGGTCGTGCTGTCAAAATTAGAAGACTTACTCCAAAAGAGTGTTTCAGACTTCAAGGTTTCAGTGATGACTTATTTGAAAAGGCAAAAGCTGTAAATTCTGATGCACAACTCTATAAACAAGCAGGAAACGGAGTCACAGTACCAGTTGTTTATGCTATTGGTTGTGCCATATTATCTTCAAAAATATCATCAGAAATAACTGGATAAAAATGAACTTTAGAGTTAATATGTACTAAACAAAAGAGAAGAGGTTGTATTATGGATGACTTAAAAGTAAAGACTTTGAAATCATTGTATCCAAATGGAACTCGAGTCAAATTACTCGAAATGGAGGATCCATTTGCACCACCTATAGGTACTCTCGGTACGGTAATTGGTGTTGATGATATTGGTTCAATTTTAGTAAGTTGGGATAACGGACAAAGTTTAAATGTACTTTACGGGATTGATAAAATAATGAAATTGAGATAGTTATGTGGGAAATGATAACTAGAGAATTCAATGGTCGGCACTATCATATTGAGTTTCTTAGGGAATACAGTACTTATGATCGACATATTGATGGAGCTTGGATAGCAATCCTAAAAATTAAACGAAATAAAGAAATAGTTTTTCATTATGAATATGGTAAAATCACTGACCGAATGGATGATTTTGATAAAATTATCTATCAAGAAATAGTGGATACATACAATAAATTATAATTTGGAACTCGATGTGAGTTCTTTTTATTTTAGGAGGTGAATTAGTGGCAATTAGAGGACGTAAACCGAAACCTACAAATTTAAAAGTTCTAGAAGGTAATCCTGGTAAACGGCCTCTCCCAACGAATGAAGTAAAACCTCAAAAGAAGGCTCCACGTTGCCCCCAGTGGCTTGAAGAAGATGCTAAGAGGGAATGGAAGCGGATGGGAAAAATATTGGAACAAATGGGATTACTGACGGAAATGGATATGACTGCATTTGCAGGTTATTGTCAAGCTTACGCACGGTGGAAAGAAGCAGAGGAGTTTTTATCAAAACATGGTTCTATCTTAAAGACACCAAATGGGTATTTACAGCAAGTTCCACAAGTTTCAATTAGTCAAACTAATTTAAAAATCATGCTGAAGTTTTGTGAACAATTTGGTCTAACCCCATCCGCTAGGAATCGTTTAGCTACTATGGATTCAGAGGTTGGTAACGGTGACGAAATGGAAGATTTGTTGGGAGGTTTACTATGACTTTTCATTATGAACCAACTCCTTTTATGCTAGCTACATCACATTATGATAAAAGTAAGGCTGATAGAGCAGTGACTTTTATTCAAAACCTTTGTCATACTAAAGGAAAATGGGCAGGTCAGAAGTTTATACTTTTACCTTGGCAGGAACAGATAGTACGAGATATATTTGGGATTGTTAAAGAAGATGGGAATAGACAATTTCTAACTGCTTATATTGAAATTCCAAAAAAGAATGGGAAGAGTGAACTAGCAGCAGCAATCGCTCTTTATCTCCTTTATGCAGATAATGAAGCTAGTGCAGAAGTTTATGGTGCTGCATGCGATCGAAATCAAGCCTCTATTGTATTCGATGTAGCAAAACAAATGGTACTAATGAGTCGACCTTTAGAGAAACGTTCAAAAATTATGGGAGCTACGAAACGAATTGTTAACTACTCTAATGCAGGTTTCTATCAAGTTTTATCCGCTGAGACTGGTACAAAACATGGTCTCAATGTTTCAGGACTCGTGTTTGACGAAATTCATGCGCAACCCAATCGCCACCTTTATGATGTCTTAACTAAAGGTTCAGGAGATGCACGAGAACAACCCTTATTTTTCATCATTACTACTGCAGGAACAGATAAGAATTCAATTTGTTACGAGTTACACACAAAAGCACTTGATATTTTAAACAGCAGAAAGAAAGATACATCTTTTTATCCTATCGTTTATGGTTTATCTGATGAAGAGGACTGGAATGACGAAAGTAACTGGTTAAAAGCTAATCCGTCATTAGGTCATACCATTGGCTTAGACCGTGTCAGAGAAGCATATAAACAAGCACTTGATAATCCTGCTGAAGAAAATGTATTCAAGCAACTACGGCTAAATATGTGGACAAATTCTACAGTTGCTTGGATTCCAGAACATGTATACAACAAAGGGGATGCACCAATCAATTTTGAAAGTTTGAAAGGTCGTGGGTGTTATGCAGGACTAGACTTGTCAAGTACATCCGATATCACAGCCTTTGTCTTAGTTTTTCCACCTAGGAATGAACTAGAAAATTACATCATTCTACCCTATTTCTGGTTACCAAAAGATACTCTTGAACTTCGTTGTCGTAGAGATCATGTTTTGTATGATGTATGGGAACGGCAAGGTTATCTAAAGACGACAGAGGGTAATGTTGTTCATTATGGCTTTATAGAGAAGTTCATTGAGGAATTATCAAAGCTATACAATATAAAAGAAATCGCCTATGATAGATGGAACGCCACACAAATGGTGCAGAATTTAGAAGATATGGGACTGACGATGATTCCTTTTGGTCAGGGGTACAAGGATATGAGTCCACCGTCAAAGGAATTATTCAAACTTATGATGGAAGGTCGTATACAACACGGAGGACAACCTGTTTTAAAATGGATGTCGCAAAACGTAGTTATGCGCCAAGACCCTGCAGGCAATATCAAACCAGATAAAGAGAAATCAATTGAAAAAATCGATGGAATTGTTGCTCTTATAATGGGGATTGATAGATGTATTAGACACCAAAATAATGATAGTAGTATTTATGATGAGCGAGGAATACTAAGCTTTTAGTTGAATTCTAAATCTAAAGATGATACAATGTATTTACAAAACATCTTTACAAAGAGGTATTAATCATGGCAAGTACTCAACCTGTTAATTTTAGAGCAGATTCGACTTTTTACCAACAAACGAAAGAAATCTTAGCTGATGAAAAGTTAACCCTGTCAGATATCTTTAATGCTGCACTTCGTAAAATTGCGACAGGTGCAGTTGATCCCAAAGAGTTCGTATTTAGTGATTCACAAGAGACTCAATATCAGGTTGCTTTTGAAGATTTGAAAAAGGAAATCTTGTTGGGCCATCAAGAAATTGAGCAAGGGAAACTAACGTCTTTAGCAGATGTAAGAAAGGAATTTGGACTTGAGTAATCATAAACGTTACCATGTTTCTCTTACGGATCAAGCTAAGAAAGACTTGAGAGAAATACATGATTATATTGTACTGAATTTTTATAGCCAGCAATCTGCCGATAGTAAATTAGACCTTATTTTAACGGCACTAGAAACTTTAGAAACATTTCCAGAAGCATGTCCTTTGGTATCGAGTCGAGGTTACGGTGAATTAACAGATGACGGAAAACGTTACCGATATATGCCAATTGAAAACTACTTAGCTTTTTATTATATCGAGAAATATGAGGTTTATGTCTCTAGAATTTTAAATTCCAAGCAGAATTGGGCTAAGTTATTCAATAAGTAAATTCAATTATAATTTGTAGAGCATCTCATAAATGAGGTGCTTTTATTGTGCTCAAAAATGGAGGATTAGATGGGATTTTTAGATTTTATTGGAAGAAAAAGATCACGAGATAAACCGCATAATAGCTATGAGGGGCAGGACTTTTCCTATCTCTTTGGACGAACTTCTAGTGGTGAAAATGTCGATGAATTTAAAGCAATGCAGACAACAGCCGTTTATGCTTGTGTGAGAATATTAGCTGAAGCTGTCGCTTCTCTACCCATTCATATATACGAAAGAACATCTAATGGGAGAGAGAAAAAATTTGAACACCCTCTATATTTCTTACTTCATGATGAACCAAATCCAGAGATGTCTTCTTTTGTCTTTCGTGAAACTTTGATGACTCATCTTTTGATATGGGGCAATGCCTATATTCAAATCATAAGGGATAAGAGCGGTCAGGTTATCAGTTTGTATCCTTTGTTACCAGATAAAATGTCAGTACATCGTGATGAAAATGGGAAACTTTACTACAAATATCAACGTCAGACCGAAGAAAATCCAAATTTCAGGGATAAAGGCAGTGTTATTTTAAAACAAGAAGATGTCCTTCACATTCCCGGACTTGGTTTTGATGGATTGATTGGCTATTCTCCCATCGCATTAGCAAAGAACGCAATTGGAATGACCTTGGCTACAGAGAATTACGGAGCATCATTCTTTAAAAATGGTGCAAATCCAGGTGGTGTATTGGAACATCCAGGGATTTTGAAGGATCCAAAAAGAGTACGTGATTCTTGGAATGCGGTTTATAACGGTGTCACAAATTCACATAAAGTTGCAGTTCTAGAAGAAGGGATGAAGTACACTCAAATAGGCATTCCGCCAGAAGAAGCGCAATTCTTACAGACTCGGAAGTTTCAAATCAATGAGATTGCACGTTTGTATAGGATACCACCACATATGATTGGTGATTTAGAAAAATCTTCATTTTCAAATATCGAGCAACAATCACTAGAGTTTGTTAAATACACATTAGACCCTTGGGTAGTTCGTTTAGAACAGGCCTTCAAGAGGTCTCTTTTTTTGCCTGAAGAAAAGAAGAAGTACTTTGTTAAGTTCAATGTAGATGGTTTATTACGTGGAGATTATCAAAGTCGTATGAGTGGATATGCTATTGCAAGACAGAATGGCTGGCTATCTACAAATGATATTCGAGAACTTGAAGATTTAAATCTTTTAACAGATGAAGAAGGAGGAAACCTTTATTTAATTAACGGAAATATGACTAAATTAAAAGATGCTGGTGGTTTTATGACAAAAGAGGTAATTGAACAACCTCAAGAAAAACCAAAGGAGGAAGAAGATGCGTAAATTTTGGATTTTTTCAGACGAAGGGAATATTCGTACTCTTCGTATTGAAGGACAGATTGCTGATGAAACATGGTTTGGAGATGAAGTGACTCCACAACTCTTTAAGAATGATTTAAATGCAGGAAAAGGTGATATCACCCTCTGGATTAATAGTCCAGGGGGTGATGTTTTTGCCGCCGCACAGATCTATAACATGCTGATGGATTACAAGGGAAATGTACATGTCATTATTGATGGCCTTGCTGCTAGTGCTGCCAGTGTCATTGCCATGGCTGGAACAACAGTATCCATGAGTCCTGTTGCAATGATGATGATTCACAATCCATGGACAATTGCACAAGGTGAAGCAAAGGATATGGAAAAGGTCATTGAAATGTTGGGGGAAATCAAAGAGTCCATTGTTAATGCTTATGAGTTAAGAACAGGATTATCTAGGGCAAGAATCTCACATTTAATGGATTCTGAATCATGGTTTAATGCAAAAAAAGCAGTTGAACTTGGCTTTGCGGACAAGATTTTATTCGGTAAAGATGAGCCTAAAGAAGAGCTAGAACTTAGCAGTTATTCATTTAGTAGAGGCACTGCGGATCATAACCTTGTTGTTAAACTTCAAGCCGAACTTGATAGTTTCAAACCTTTACCAACTACTCCTCTCAATCAGTTAAGAAAACGATTAGATTTATTGAAATAATGAAAGGAAAACTAACCTATGTCTAAATTACTTGAATTAAAAGAAAAACGAAATCAAGCTTGGGAACAAGCAAAAACTTTCCTAGACTCAGTGCGAACTGAAGATGGTTTAGTCTCAGAAGAAGATTCTCAACGCTATGATGAAATGGAAAGTAAAATCAATCGCTATAATCAAGAAATTGCTCGCTTAGAACGACAAGAAAAGATTGATCTAGAACTTGCTCAACCAACTTCTCAGGCTTTGACAAGACAGCCTACCACTGTCTTAAAAGATAGTGAGGTAGAAGATGAGAAGAAGGGAACTAAGTCTGATGTCTACTCCAAAACCTTTTGGACGAATGTCCGTAAGCGTAACTTCTTTGATGTTAAGGATGTTCTTCGTGTTGGAGAAGATACAGAGGGTGGCCATTTAGTACCTGATGAGTATGAGAAAAAACTAGTTCAAGGTCTTCAAGAAGAGAATTTCTTCCGAAGTCTAGCAACCGTCATTAAAACATCAAGTGGAGAGCGGAAGATTCCAGTTGTTACAGGGCATGGAACTGCGTCATGGATGGATGAAAATGGACTTTATCCTGAAACTGATGAGACATTTGGTCAAGTAACACTTGATTCACATAAGATTGGAACAGCTATTCGAATCTCAGAAGAATTGTTAAATGACTCAGTATTTGATTTAGAATCCTATATGACTAGTGAGTTTGCACGACGTATTGGTACAGAAGAAGAGAAATCATTCCTTATTGGAGATGGCTCAAAGAAACCAACAGGAATCTTTACGCAAGCAAATGTTACTGGTCCTACAACGACGACTAAAGACATTACGTTTGATGACATGATTGAATTGTATCATTCTCTTCCTGCTCCGTATCGTAAAAATGCAGTATGGATTCTTCATGATACAACTGTCAAAGCAATTCGTAAACTGAAAGACAATAACGGAAATTATATTTGGCAACCGTCTACACAAGCTGGACAACCAGATTTAATTCTTAACCGTCCATACTATACATCTACCTTTGCACCTCTCCCTGAACAGGGGAATAAAGCCATTGCATTTGGAGATTTCTCATATTACTGGATTGCAGACCGCCAAGGACGTACTTTTAAACGTCTCAATGAACTTTATGCTAATAATGGTCAAATTGGTTTTCTTGCATCTCAACGTGTTGATGGGAAATTAGTATTACCAGAAGCAGTAAAAATTTTAACTGTGAAAGCAAAATAATCATGATAAGTCTAGAAGAAGCAAAACTTTACCTTAAGGTAGAAAACACAGATGAAGATGACTTGATTACGCAATTGATTGATACGAGTAAAAAACTCTGTGAAGAAACATTAAGGCAGAATACTTACAGTGAGGTTCTAAGAATGGCAATCCTGTATGGGGTTGCCTATCTTTATGAACACCGTGAAACAGCTAATTATAAAGAGTTAAAACAAATGTTATATCACCTACTATTAGCTGATAGGAAGGATATTTTTTGATGAAAATCGCTCCGTTACGTGACCGTCTTACATTTGAAGTGCGTAAAATTGTGGTTGATGAAATTGGAAATGAATCTTCAATTTGGAACACGGTTTTCCAAAGATGGTGTTCTAGTCGCCCATTGACCTTGACAGAAAATGAGGGGAGTGTGTCTAAACTCCTTTATAACAAAATTCAATTTACACTAAGGTACGACAAAGCGGTACTAAATCTAAGTTCATTAAAAACTAGGATAAAGTACAGAGACGCCTACTTTACGGTAGATTCAATTGATGGTGATAGCGTTCCTAGGCAATTGATTTATATTGTAGCAACTAAGGAGAATGACTATGAACAGGATAGGAATGGATGAGTTGGAAAAAGTAATTGATCAAGAGTTGGGTGATTACATTAAAGAGACGACATCTGCAATGCGAGAGGTAGTAGAAGAAGTAACAGATAGTGCTGTAGATACTTTAAAGATCTCTTCTCCACGAAAAACTGGTAAGTATGCACGAGGTTGGAAAAGTAAGTCAACAAGTGACAGTCCTACAGGCTTAACAAAAACCATTCATAACCGAACACCAGGCTTAACTCATCTCCTAGAAAATGGTCACGCTAAACAAAATGGTGGTCGAGTAGAAGGGCAAAAACATATTGAAATCGTTGAAAAAAGTGCCGTTAAGTCACTTGAAGATAGGCTGAGACAAAGATTGTGAGGATTTCATGACATTAAAAGATTTCTATAACATTTTAATAAAATCAAAGTTGCCAGTAGCTTATCATCATTTTGAAGAAGGAAGAAGTCCAGCTCCACCATTTATTGTATATCTTGTTAAGGACTCTGAAAATACTGGAGCTGATAATTGGAGCTATCATAAGACTCTTAATCTTCAAGTGGAACTATATACCTTAAAGAAGGACTTAGGAATCGAAACTAAGATGGATGACTTATTTGATAGTCATTCAATTTTTTTTGACAAAGTAGAGACTTATATCTCAACTGAAAAACTCTATCAAATTACATATTACATTTCATTAAACGGAGGATAGTTATGACTGAAAAAAATAAAGTTACATTCGGATTACAAGATGTTCATTGGGCAGAAGTTACAACTGAAGCTTCAAATGGTGCATTGACTTATGGAACGGTTGAACGATTACGAGGTGCAGCAGAACTAACCTTGGAACCGACTGGTGACAAAGGTTCATACAAGGCAGATAATATCAACTTTTATACTTCGGAATCAAATGATGGTTATGAGGGAACATTGAAGCTCGCCTTATTAACTCAAGAATTTTTAACTCGTGTCTTAGGAGAAAAATTAGATCCAACAACTAAAACGATTTCTGAAATCGCAAATGCTGAAAAGAAGAATTTCGCTCTGATGTTTCGTTTTGAAGGAGATAAGAAAGAAACACTTCATGTTTTGTATTACTGTTACGCATCACGTCCGTCAATGGGATCAAAAACAAAATCTGGTTCAGATATTAATGAGGTTGAGTTAAACTTTACTGCAAGCCCCCGTCCACTTGATAAGGTGGTACGTCGCAAAACGACAGAAGAAACAAGTGATGAGATTCGTCAGAATTGGTTCAAGGAAGTCTTTGAACCTCGTGAATAAAGGAGTTACAGATGAGAGATAGTATTACAATTTCAGGAAAGACCTATGAATTGGCTACTAATGCCTATACACCGATTGCCTATAAAGAACAGTTTGGTAAAGATTATTTTCAAGACTTGTTTTCAATGGTGAGTACGCAGTCAATTCTTGATAAGATTGAGCACCTAAATGAGGAAGAAAAACTCGAAACTGGTGACATTGATCTATCCATCCTGAGCAATTTTGATATGACTTTTTTTCACAGAATTTTTTGGGTGTTTGCTAAATCTGCTAATCCAAAAATTAAACCATTCAAAGAATTCTTTATGGAGATGGAGGAGTTTCCAGTTCAAGAAGTAGCAACTATCTTAATGAACATGCTTAACCAAGGAATGAATACAAGAAAAAAGCAGATCAAACAGAAACAGCAAGTGAAGAAATCTTTACGGTAGAAAGCTATCTATTTTGTTGTAAGGAAACTGGTTTATCCATAGACGACTTAAAACATATTTCAATTGGGATGGCTCTTGATTATCAAACTGACTATGTAAACTTGCGAACAAATGAAACAAGCAACACAAGAAAAGCGAATCAAAGTGATTTTGATAATTTTTAATAGAAAGGAGATGTGAACATGGCTGGAAATATAAAAGGCATCACAATAGAAATTGGTGGTGACACACAACCCTTGCAAAATGCCTTAAAAGGGATAAATAAACAAGCCGCTGAATCAACTAAAGAATTGAAACAAATTGATAAGGCTCTTAAGTTTGATACAGGAAATGTCACACTCCTTACTCAAAAACAAGAAGTGCTTGCTAAACAAGTTGAAACTACTAAAGAAAAGTTAGCTACCTTAAGACAGGCACAAGCACAAGTTGAAGCACAATTTAAGTCTGGTAATATTGGGGCGGAACAATATCGAGCCTTTCAAAGGGAAGTAGAAACTACTCAGACAGTACTGAAAAGTTATGAAAGCAAACTAGAGGGTGTCAATCAAGCCTTATCGGAAAATGGTAATCGAATAGGTACTACTAAAAGTCAATGGGATAGTTTGAAACAAGAACAAGCTCGTCTAGCTTCTGAGAGTGAAAAATTAACGAGTCAATTTAAATTGCAAGAAAGTGAACTTTCTTCAAATGCTAGTGAATCTGAAAAGCTAGCTTTAGCTCAAAGAAAAGTAAATGAAAGTTCCTCTTTACTAGAAAAACAGATTCAGAATTTAGAGAAACAGCTAGAACTAACAAAATCTCAGTATGGCGAAAACTCGATTGAAGCCAATAAACTGGAACAGACTCTAAATGATACCAAAACGGCCTATAATCATCTTCAAAATAAGATGGAAGAGATGGGCACTAGTTCAACAAGTGCGAAGGATAATTTATCAGAAATCAATCATCTCTTAAAGGCAGATATCCTAATGGAATTCAGTGATCGTTTAGCAGAATTATCACAAAAATTGATTGATTTTGGGAAACAGTCGCTTGAAGCTTTTAACGAAGTTGATGAAGGGATGGATATCATTGTCACCAAAACTGGTGCTTCTGGCCAAGCTTTAGAAGAGATGACGACTATCGCAAAAAATCTTGCTACTGAAATTCCAACAGACTTTAATACTGCTGGTAGTGCAGTCGGAGAGTTGAACACACAATTTGGTTTAACCGGCGATAGTTTAAAATCAGCTTCAAGTTATCTCATCCAATTCGCATCCATAAATGGGAGTGATGTTACCTCATCAGCTATTTCAGCTAAGAAAGCTATAGAAGCATACGGCTTACAGGCAACGGATTTGTCTAGTGTTCTTGATACTGTCACCTTTACCAGTCAAGCTACTGGTGTAGGTGTTCAAGATCTGATGGATAAGATTGTTTCTGGAGCACCACAAATTAAGGCATTAGGGTTTTCATTTGATGAGGGTGTGGCTTTAATGGGGAAATTTGAAAAGGCTGGTGTGGATTCATCAGCCTCTTTATCATCCTTATCAAAAGCATCGGTGAAGTATGCGGCATCAGGAAAGACTTTACAGCAAGGTTTATCTGAAACCATCGAAAAAATTAAAAATTCAACTAGCGAAACTGAAAAGTTAACCCTCGCTTCAGATATATTTGGAACTAAGGGTGCTCCACGAATGGTGGATGCTATTAATCGTGGTGCTTTATCTTTTGATGACTTAGCTGAAACAGCAAAGAAAGCATCAGGAACAGTCGGCTCAACTTATGAAGCGACACTAGATCCAATTGATAAATTTACAACTGCTCAAAATGAAGCGAAGTTAGCATTGGCTGAAGTTGGGGATGCTATTGCTGTCACTTTTGCACCGATACTAGAGATTTTAGCTGATTTGTTACGTTCAGTTGCAGAGTGGTTCTCTAGTTTATCAACGCCAGTAAAACAATTTATCATTATTGTAGGTAGCCTCATTACTGGATTAGGATTATTACTCCCTATATTTTTAGCACTTCAGGCAGCTACCTTAGCAATGGGTGTCACAATTGGTGGCTTAATAGCAAGTGTAGCACCTGTTATTGCTATAGTATTAGGAATTGTAGCTGTTCTAGCTTTGTTAATTGTTGGTATAAAAGAACTTTGGGAACATAACGAGGGATTTAGAACAGCAGTAATGGATATTTGGAATGCTATATATTCTTTTATATCTACTATCATTCAAGAAATATCAGACTTTATTTTAAGCATTTGGGGGACTCTAACTTCATGGTGGACTGACAATCAAGATTTAATTCTTGCAGCTGCAACCACAGTTTGGAATGCAATCTCAACAGTCATAACTACCGTTATGTCAATTCTAGAACCCTATATTCAGGCAGCATGGGAAAATATAAAACTGATTATCGGCACAGCTTGGGAAATCATCAAACAAGTAGTTGAAACGGCAATCAATCTTGTCTTAGGCATTATTAAAGCAATCATGCAGGTTATAACAGGAGATTGGTCTGGTGCATGGGAAACAATAAAGACAGTTATTTTAACAGTATGGGAATCCATCAAGTCAATTGTAAGCTTAGTTCTAAGTACTATTAGTCAACTTATATCCAACACCTGGAATGGGATTAAGAACACAATTAGTAATCTCTTATCAGCAATTAGTAACGTTGTCAGTACAATTTGGAATAGTATCAGTTCAACTATTTCAGGTATTCTAAATGGAATCTCAAGTACAGTGTCCAATGTTTGGAATGGAGTAAAAAATACGATTTCAAATGCAATTAACACTGCCAAAAATGCAGTTTCAACTGCTATAACTGCTATCAAAAACCTCTTTAATTTCAGATTTCAGTGGCCACACATTCCTTTACCTCATTTTAGTGTGTCAGGATCTGCAAACCCTCTGGATTGGTTAAAGGGACAAATTCCTAGAATCGGAATTGAGTGGTATGCAAAAGGGGGAATTTTAACAAAACCAACTGCCTTCGGAACAATAGGGAATTCCCTAATGGTAGGAGGAGAAGCAGGAAACGAAGCGGTACTCCCTTTAAATGAATCTACTCTTGGGGCAATTGGAAGAGGTATTGCAAGAACGATGGATTTAAGAATGCCAGACATCAACATTTCGATTACTGGAAATATCATCCGAGAACAGGCAGATATTGAAAAAATAGCAAATGAAGTAGCAAGTCGAATCGCAGAAGAATTAGCACGTCAAAAACAATTGAGAGGAGCCACTATATGATTAAAAGAAACGAGTTAGTCATAGATGGAATTGGAACTTCTAGTTTTCCTTTTAAGGTGATTGTCCACGAATCGCCTTCTGTTATCCTAGCGGAGAGTAAGACGAGTTTATTAGAACATAAAGGAATGAGTGGGGCTCTTTCGCAAACAAATCGGCACCGAGATTTGATTGAAAAATCATATACGATTTACATTGTTAAGCCCTCAGAAGAACAACTCCATCAATTTATGGGTCTATTTATCAAGGAGCAGTTTTGGCTTGAGAGTGAACGGATGAAAACCACACGTCTTTGGTGTTACCGAGTAAAATGTACTGAGGTAAAACAAGAGAGAGATGGTGTGTATGCGACGAAAGCTACCTTTATTTGTCATCCTACAAAGTTTTTTAAATCAATGGATAGACAAACTTTGACATCAAACGGTGTACTTAGAGTTCAAGGGACGTCTCTAGCGTTCCCCAAAATAACGATAATGGGGAATTCGGCAACTGAGACTCAGTTTACGATTGGAGATCAGGTTATTAAAATTGAAAAACTTACAGAACCTCTTGTAATGGTAAACGAACCAAATAGTCCAAGTTTTCTAACGGTTAGCAAAAAGTACATCAAATGGTCTGGTGATTTTATCACTATTGATCCAAGCTCTAAAAAAGAAGTAGGTGTTGTTCTTGGTAGAGGTATTACTTCTTTAAGCTTTGAAACAAATTGGGGGTGGGCTTAAATGTTATTTTTGTTGAACAAAGATATCAGAACTGCAAAGTGGAATGGATTACCTCTTCATGAAACCAGCTCTGCTATTGTAAAAGAAACCCTGAACGGTGATTTCACCCTATCTATTCGCTATCCAATTACCGATTCTGGTATCTATAAACAAATAAAAGAGGATATGCTTATCAAGGCTCCTGTGCCTGTCTTAGGATTCCAGTTATTTCGTATTAAAAAACCAATTGAAAACGATGATAGTTTGGATATAACCGCCTACCATATTTCAGATGATATTATGCAACGGTCTATCGAACCAATTAGTGTTGCTAATCTTACTTGTGGTATGGCCTTATCCCAAATGGTTCAAAATACTAAGACCAATCTTGGTGATTTTTCATTTACGAGTGATGTTACAGATCGCCGTACTTTCAATACAAATGAAGTAAAGACACTCTATGCTGTCTTAATGGATGGTGCCCATTCTATCATAGGAACTTGGGAAGGGGAGTTGATTCGTGACAATTTGTCTCTGACAATCAAGAAGAATAGAGGTGAAAATAGGGGTGTTGTCATAACAACACATAAGAATCTAAAGTCTTACAAGAGAACCAAATCAACTCAATCAATCATTACTCGTATTCATGCAAAATCAACATTTAAACCAGATGGTAAAGATAAAGACCAGACAATTAAAATTACTGTCGATAGTCCTCTAATCACTTTCTATCCATATATCAATGAAAAAGAGTACGAAAATAATACTCTTAAAAGCATTGAGGAGTTAAGGAAGTGGGCTGAGGCTAAGTTTAAGAATGAAGGAATTGATAAGTTATCGGATGCTATTACGATTGAAGCCTATGAACTCGATGGGCAGGTTGTACATTTAGGGGATACCGTAAATATCAAGAGTTTGAAACATGGGATCGATATTCCCAAAAAGGCAGTTGCTTATGAATTTGATGCACTGACACAAGAATATATATCGATTACTTTTGATGATAAACCAATGGTAGGTGCTTCAACTTCAAATAGTGCAATTTCAACTGTCGCAAATGAAATTTTAGACTCTGGTTTCACATTACAAGAAGTCGCAATTGAAAAAGCTTTGAGAAATGCGAACACAGCATTTGATGCCGAATTCACTAAACAAAAAGATTCAATTCTAGATGATATTGAAAAAGTCAAAGCTAGTGCAGAAGTTTACGCAGATGGTATTCGTCAAGAGATTGAAGGAAAGATTGCTGATGTTGATTCTAAAGTTCTATCTAATGAATCACTTAATGAAAATAGATACAACGATGTGTTGGCTAAAGCAAATAGTAGTAGAGATTTAGCTAATCATGCCTTAGAGGTCAGTAAAGAAGTTAAAGAAACTACTAATACAGTACTAACAGATACCTTAAATTATAAAAAAGAAGCTATTGCTGAAGCAAACCGTTTAGTTGAACTCAGCAAGAATAGCTTATTGAATCAAATTACGACAGTAGAATCTTCAATTGATAAGCTTAAGGGGGTTATTACTAACAAGGTTTCAAAGACAGACTTTGATGCTATCAAAAATACCGTAGAGCAACAACGAACGGAAATATCACAAGCCAAGGATAAAATAAATCTAAAAGCTGAAAAGACCTATGTAGAAAATATTAAACAAACAGCTAGTGAAGCACTCCAAAGAATATCAGAGAACGCATTAGCAATATCTAAAACTAAAGCTGATTTACAAGTTGCTGCAAGTGCTATAAAGACTAAAGTATCACAAACAGATTTTAATCAAACGACAAATCGACTTGCTAGTACTGAAACAACAATTAAAATCCAAGCAGGTGAAATAGCCAAACGATTGACCAGTAGTCAGGTAGAATCCGTAATAAATTTAAAAGGATTTCAAACTAAATCAGATGTTGATAAAAATATTTTAGATAGAGGATATGTAACGAACTCTAGCGTGCAAAACTTAGTTAGAGAAACATCCAATAGTTTCAGTCGGACTATTAGTGAAACTAAAGCTTTAATACCAACTAGTGTTTCTCATCGAAACTTAGCATCTGGTTCCAGTGATAGTTGGACTTCATACAAAGAAATAAACTCGAAACTCAATTGGATTCAAACATTAGGAAAAATTCCTTATGGTGATTCGACTGGCATTTATTCAGGGACAAAAATCAATCTATTTGTTTATATTTCTGTCGATAATGTTGTATTAGATTCAACTGTTACTCCTAGAATTATCTTACAAGGTCCAGGCTATAAAAAATCAGATAATAGTGCTGTATGGAGTGTTCATTCTAATCCCTTTCATACCTCTTGGTCTACTACATTAAAAACTGGTACAAACTACCATCTTATTAAGATTTCTCGAATCGTAACAGATGAGATGTTCAATAATTTTAAAAACTTTGAATTACAATTTCGTATTGATGGAGCGAGTTCAGGTAAGTTTCATTGGAGAGCTTTAATGATTACTACTGGAGATATCTTCCCAAATTATTGGACTAAACCTATCGAAGATTTAACAACTGTAACGGCTTTTAACGAAGTAAAAGATACTCTAAGTAGTCATACAAGAACTATTAGTGAACAAGGCAAAACAATTAGTCAGGTTGTACAAACATCCGAAGGACTGATTACAAGAGTCAGTGATTTAATTGATAACCAAAACTTAGTATACGATCCAACCAATTTTAGTAAATATAGAGAACGTGAACCGAATTCGAATTTAGTTATGACTGGAACTAATGAATACAAGCTGCTAAGAATTGCACAAAGTGGTAGGACAACAAATGGTTGGCGTGGTTTCCAAATGCCTCTTCATAGTCAAAAATTTGTTGCTGGTGAGAAACTTTCTTATAGGGTCAATTTATGGATAGATGTACTACCTGATGGAAAAGTTGGTTTTGAAATTAAATCAGGTAACTCAATAGGAGGTTTCACCATTAGTCCGACTAGAACGGGCGCAGCTCAAATTTTTACAGGAACTTTTACGATAAATAAAACCGTGACAAAAACAGATGATTTTGGGCTTCATATTTGGCTAGAAAAGAACGGCACTGTGGCAGTTGGCCAAATTTCAATTGTTCGAGGTAGTCAGCCACCTAATAACTTTGTAGATAGTACATCCTTTCAACAAATTGCAACAGAAAGTCTTGTTCAGCAACATCAAGGTTCCTATTCGATTCAAAATTTAACTAATGCTGGATCTTTAATTTCAGGGATTAATTTAGGTGCAAATGGAATCAATCGAATTATTGGCAAGGCAACTCATATCACTGGGGATACTTTAATTGATAGAGCAGTCATTAAATCAGGAATGATTGATAAATTAAAGACATCAAACTTTGAATCTGGGTCTGTAACTACTATGGTATTAGCATCGAATTCAGTAACCGCAGATAAAATTGTCGTGGATCAAGCGTTTTTTAATAAGTTAGTTGCAAATGAAGCTTATTTACGACAGCTATTTGCTAAGAATGCTTTTATCAATAGTGTACAAAGTGTTAGGATCGATGCTAGTCAAATAAAGTCAGGCTTACTAAGTGGTGACAGAATTCAGGGTGGCACAATAACTGGAACCACAATTTCTGGTGGATTATTAACTGGAGAAACAAAAATTAAGTTAGGTGCTTATGGTTCATTTGACGCTATCAACGGTGGATTACAGATTAATGTTCCTCGTCAGTTTAATTCTAAAGATGGTTTAGGCGTACAATTTATAGGTTCTTATGGCCGAGGAGACAATGTTCCTTACGGCTTATTTATTTACAAAGATTCAGATTTTACTACTGGAAACACTGCAAGTGATAGTGATGATTTTCTATTGACGGTCGAAGGATACATTAAGGCAAAAGGAATTGGCTGGTTAAAGTACGGCAAAAGTAGCATTAATGGCTCAACTACAGGAACTATTAGTTATTGGAATTCTAATAATGTATCTCTAGACTTTGGTGGATCAGGAAATGATATTTACTACTCATATAACGGAAAGGCTTATAGCTTATGGCAAATTGTTAACCAACATTTTTCTGATAAAAACTTAAAAGAGAATATAGGCTTATCTAACTATAAAGCACTCGATTTTATCAAAAGATTTCAATTTAAAGAATATGACTGGAAGAAAATAGGGAATCGTATTCAAAAGGCTCATACCAAAATTGGACTCATCGCTCAAGATATTCAACAAATTGACTCGTCACTTGTGTATGAAAATGGTGGTTTTCTGAATCTTGATAATACAAGATTAACGAATATCGCTTTAAAAGGAATTCAAGAGTTAATACTTGATATTCGAAAATTAAATAAACGATTGGAGATGTTAGAAGATGAACACAGATTTAATCCATCAATTAGCAATGGAGTCGTTGACTAAGAAACTAGCACAAACCGAAGGTCAAGCAGCACAAAATGAGGCTCTTTATTTGGTTGTTGCAAGCGAATTGCAGTTAATGAAAGATGTATTAGAATACGACTCAGACCTAAAAGACTTATTTGAGGAAGTAAAAACTAAAAGAGAGAAAGGAGAAAGTTAATGGCATTAGAAATTACTAAAACAACACGTTTGGTTGGAAATTTGAAGATTGGCGATGAAGTAGTTAAGCAGTATACTGTTGATGTTGATGAACATGGTGTTTCTACAGTATCTGAGTTTCTCTATCATTCAGAGCTCTATGCGGAGCATCGTCACGAAATGAGAAACCAAGAAAAATTGTTCCGAGATAAACGATATGAATTAGAAGATGCTGTTTTAGCTGAAATTGAGTCAAATAAAAAAGAACAATAGGGAGTATTAAAAATGGATATTGAATTGTTTAATTTTTTAAGAAAGCTCATCGAAACAGAAGATGGGCTTATTTTGTATGCGTTAGCGTTAATTGTCATCATGGAAATTGTAGACTTTGCATCAGGCACATTTGCTGCCATTGTAAATCCAGATGTTGAGTATAAGAGTAGAATTGGAATCAATGGATTAATTCGTAAAGTCTTAGGGATTTTTATGTTACTGTTATTGATTCCGATGTCTGTTTTGTTGCCTGAAAAAACTGGATTTATGTTTCTGTATTCGATTTATATCGGATACCTAGTTTTTACTTTCCAATCACTAATTGAGAACTATCAAAAAGTAAAAGGGAATATTCTACTTTTTAAACCAATTTTAAAAGCTTTTGAACATCTAACTGAAGGAAAGTCTAACGATGATAAGGAGGATAATCATGGAAGTTGATAAAAGTAGATTACGAACAAATCTTCCTCAAATCGGTGAGCAACCCTATAGACAAGTTCATGCTCACTCTACAGGTAATCCTAACTCAACAGCACAAAATGAAGCGGATTACCATTTGCGTCGTCCAGTTGAGTCAGGATTTTTCTCCCATGTGGTAGGGAATGGTCGTATCATGCAAACTTGGTTAGTAGACCGAGGTGCTTATGATGTTGGTGGCGGATGGAATGTTGAAGGTTACGCTCAAGTTGAACTAATAGAAAGTCATGAATCTAAAGAAGAATTCATGAGAGATTATCGACTTTATGTCAAGCTATTACGTGAGTTAGCTGACGAGGCTGGAATCCCTAAAACTCTAGATTCTAGTAGTCTTGCTGGGATTAAAACTCATCAATTTTGTACTTACAACCAACCAAATAATGGAAGTGATCATGTAGATCCCTATCCATACCTTGCAAAATGGGGCATTAGTAGAGAACAGTTTAAGAAAGATATTGAATCTGGTCTAACTGAAGGAAACTGGAAACGAAACGAAGTTGGTTGGTGGTGGGAAGAAGCAGATGGCTTTTATCCAAAATCTCAATGGAAAAATATCAACGGAGAATGGTTCTACTTTGATAATAGAGGCTACTGTTTCATCAATAAATGGTTCCATGATGGCAAGGATTGGTTTTATTTAGATAAGCGTGGTGCCATGGTTACTGGTTGGATGCATATCGATCATCGTTGGTACTATTTTAAGTCGGATGGTAGAATGGCTAAAGGTTGGGTAAAATATCGTGAAACTTGGTATTACTTGGATGAAAAAGATGGGGATATGAAATCTAAGCAATTTATTAAATCAGGAAACGGATGGTACTATCTCAAGTCTGATGGTTCGTTATCAGTAAAACCAGAATTTACGATTGAACCTGATGGTTTGATTACTACTAACTAAGAGTTTGTAGATACTACTCTTAAAATAAATCTTTAAACAAAATAAACCACCGAAGTTGGTGGTTCATGTGGTATAATATCTATTGTAGAAAAGTGAAGACGGTGGCTCCTTATACCGAAAGAGAGGTGATGCCTATGGGCAGTTCACAAAATCTGACGGAAAGGAGGGGCACTCTTTTGACCGCATTTGAAGTTGTACAGACAATACTTGGTTTTGGTAGTTTTGCCATTACTTTGATTGGCTTGTGCTATAAAATCTTCAAAGACAAGGACAAAAAATAATCCGTCCCCACTTTTGAGCGAGTAGGACGGATTAAATCTGTTATACGAGCTACCGTCTTTTTAACGGTTCTACGTTGGAGTTGAGTTGGTAGCTCAGCTCCTTTTTCTATGTTTATTATAACATATTGCGATTAAATTTCAAATAAAAAATCTAAGCCTGGTGAAGTACATCAGGCTTTTTCTTTTTGATTTTTTCTTAAAACCGGAAAAATCTATCTTGAAAGTACCTATTTAGGTAAGAGGACAATAAAGACATTTTGTTAAAGTACAGGGTTTCTGATTACTTGACTAATATTGCGTTTAGAGGGATATATAGTGTGTAAAAACTTCTTGTAGGAGGAAAAATGAATATAAGAAAAATTGAAGCAAAGAATAACAATAGAAAAAAGAGAATTTGTGCATATGTTCGAGTTTCTACAACCAACGGAAGTCAACTTGATTCGCTAGAGAATCAAAAAGTCTATTTTGAAAAGTTGTATGCTGAACGTGATGATGTTGAGTTTTTGGGTGTTTTTTGTGACAAAGGGATTTCAGGTTCAAAGTATGATAGACCTGATTTTCAAACTATGCTAGATGCTTGTAGAAAAGGACAAATTGACGTTATCCATACTAAGTCAATATCAAGGTTTGCAAGAGATCTCATCAATGTTCTTGAAATAAGTCGAGAATTAAAAACTCTTGGTATTGATATCTTTTTTGAAGAGCAGAATATCCACACTTTATCCAATGAAGGTGAAGTTGTCTTGACTGTGTTAGCAAGTTTGGCTGAGGAAGAGTTACAAAGCATGAGCGGAAACCAACGATGGAGTTTTCGTAGAAAGTTCCAGAAGGGAGAATTACTCATTAATGCTAAACGGTTTTTAGGGTATGATTTAAATGAAAAAGGTGAACTTGTTATAAACAAAGCAGAAGCGCAAATAGTAAGAACCATCTTTTATAGTTATTTAGAAGGAATGGGTACACATAGGATTGCTAAAAAACTTAACGAGGGCAAGGTTCCAACTGTAACAGGAAAGAAATGGTATGACAGCACAATTCGTAATATCTTAAAAAACGAAAAATACAAAGGCTCTTTACTACTTCAAAAATACTTTCATGACGGTGTAAACGGTCCAAAGAAATTAAATCAAGGACAGATTGAACAATACTATATCGAAGATAATCATGAAGGAATTGTTTCTAAGGAAATATGGGAGAAGGTTCAGGTAAAAATGAAAAGCCGTTCTCGGATCCAAGGTACAAATAAAACCTATAAATTTTCCAGAATGTTAAAATGCCAATATTGTGGTTCAACATTAAAAAGACAGGTATCTTATAAGAAAAAGATTGTTTGGTGTTGTTCCAAATATATCAAAGAAGGAAAAAATTCATGTAAAGGTATGAGAGTCCCTGAAAGGGATATTGAAGATTGGAAACTAAGTTTACCAGTAATTGTGTTAGAAAGGATAGAAGATGGAGAAAAACATTACGGTTATACCGGCCAAAAAACCTCAGCAAACAGTCAAATCTCAAACTCAGAGAAAGGTCAAGGTAGCCGCTTATTGTCGAGTGTCTACAGACCAAGAAGAACAGCTATCAAGTTATGAGAATCAGGTGAATTATTACCGTGAATACATCTTGAAACATGAAGATTATGAGTTAGTAGACATCTATGCAGATGAAGGAATCTCCGCAACTAATACAAAAAAACGTGATGCTTTCAACCGACTAATACAAGATTGTAGAGATGGTAAGGTGGATAGAATTTTAGTTAAATCTATTAGTAGATTTGCCAGAAATACATTGGACTGCATCAAGTATGTAAGAGAACTGAAAGATTTAGGTATTGGAGTAACGTTTGAAAAAGAGAATATTGATAGTCTAGATTCAAAAGGAGAAGTACTACTTACCATTCTATCGTCACTCGCACAGGATGAATCGAGATCCATTTCAGAAAACTCAACTTGGGGAATTCGTAAGAAATTTGAGCGTGGTGTAGTTCAAGTAAACACTACAAACTTTATGGGATATGACAAAGATGAAAAAGGAAATCTCATTATAAACCATGAACAAGCTAATGTCGTAAGGTATATATTTGATAGATTTCTAGAAGGATACAGTCCAGAATTTATTTCCAAAGAGTTAAGAGAACAGGAAATACCAAGTTGCACAGGTAAAGCAAAGTGGTGCCCAAGTGCTATATGGAAAATGCTTCAAAATGAAAAATACAAGGGTGATGCTTTGCTTCAGAAAACCTATACCGTTGATTTTCTGACAAAGAAAAGAATTGATAATGATGGACAAGTTAATCAATATTATATTGAAAACAATCATGAAGCAATCTTAGATAGAGATAAGTGGGAGATTGTTCAGTTAGAAATAGAAAGAAGAAAGAGATTTAGAGAACAACATAAGCTCCAGTTCTATATCATGCAGAAAGAAAACAATCCCTTTACAACAAAAGTATTTTGCGCCGAGTGTGGTTCAGCATTTGGTCGAAAGAACTGGACGACAAGTCGTGGTAAACGGAAGGTTTGGCAGTGTAACAATCGATATAGAATCAAAGGCCAGATTGGATGTTTAAACAATCATATAGATGAAAAAATGCTTGAGAAAGCCTTTATGAAAGCAGTTGGACTGCTACAAGAACATAAATCTGATATGGTAGCTAAGTGGCAAAAGCTTGAGCAAGGAACAAATCTTCTCCATAAGCACTATGCAAGGCAGATGTATCAGATACTAGATCTAGATAAATTTGATGGAGTAATCATGAATCAACTTCTCGACCACATCAGTATTTCAGAAGCTGGACAAATTGTAGTAACTTTCCTTGAAGGAACTGAGGTAGATTTATAAGAGACTGTGACTGGGAAGTTGCAGTCTTTTTGAGGTTTTATGGTATAATTGACATAGTTTTATAATTGGAGTTAATAATAATTTGAAGACATTAGTTGAATTTGTAGCAGTTGCAGAAGAAAAAGTTGTTGAAAATTTCGATAGTTACATGATGGAATTTCAAAATTACTTGGTCGAATCAGGCATAATTGATGCTGAGGAAGTAGATAGGCAATTTTATAGCCTAACTGAAGTACCACTTTATCTTATTGATTTTCATTCTGGAGAGTACATATGGAGAATTGGTGTCGAATATAGTACCTATGAAAAAAATTATGAACTGATGGTTTCAATTCAAAGCGAAAATTATATAATTAGTACAGAAAATGAATACCTTGAGCGATTAAAGAGAATAGTCAAAAATTTTATTAAAATAAAGCACAAGAAAATATTCTGGCTATATGATTCTGAGTCCGAATTTTTAGCAACCGATTTATATCCTAAAGTTTTTACTGTCGAAAATTTAGCTAGAAAATTTATTACATTGGTAATGAATCGGAAATTTGGTATTCATTGGTGGAAACTTGTATCATTAAAAATTCAAGAAAAACACAAAAGTAGATTTGGTGGTTACAAAGCAATAATTGATAATTTCAAAGATGTAGATGAAAGATTGATGTCTATTGATACAGGTGATTTGCACGATATATTATCAAATAAAGTGATGAAGTGGGAGTCTTCCGAAGAGAATATAATGGAATTGACTCAACCTAATTTACATTCGGAAAATTTGGCTAAAATTCTACAAAGACAGCAAGTTGTATATAGTGATTGGTGGCAAACGATTTTTTCCCCTCTTTTGCCTGAAAGTTTTCTGTCCGAATTCAAAGATTTTGAATTAAATCGAAATCATATCGCTCACAATAAATTGATAGATAAAGCAGCCTATAAGAGTATATTACATTCAATAGATGTTGTTCAGAAAGCTTTAGATTGTGGTTTAGAAAAGATGTCATTAGAGTTAAAATCGAAGGAGGTGCTTAAAGAAGAAGAGTTTGAATTATTACAGGAAGTGTTAATGTCGGAAAGAAATCTTGAATTAAAGGAAATTGAGAGTGGGGTAATAATTCGAAATAGTAATCAGATTCTAGCTCTATTCAATGATGAATTGAGTAGACTTTATGAATCAATTGAAGAATCCTTCAGATTCAGTGAGTATTTGAATTTCAGCGATTACACTGAACTAGAGAATTGTAATTCAAATAGTGTTGTATTCGAAATTCAAAACAAAATTGATGGTTACGTAATTAGCTTTGAGGCTAATACTGATATTAACGACTCTGAAGGTTCCCAAAGTTTCCTATATTTAGAGTATAAAAAAGACGGTAGTCCAAGTTTAGAAGAAATTGGAAGCGTGTCATATAATTATGGTGAGGTTGAATTCAATGAGTTTCAAGGTAATTATATGCCTATCCAAATGGATGGTATTTCAGAGCACGAGATGTCTAGACTAGGTGAAAAAATAGTTGATATAATAAATTCTGAATTCACAGATTATAAGGAGATAGCGGAAAGTTCCAAATATTCTATTATCAAAGATGGTGGCCCGGATCCTATTTTAGATTTACCTTGTCAAGAGTGTGGAGAGGAATGGATATGTGTTGATGAAACTATCACAGATTTTGGTAGATGTCTGAACTGTGGGGAAATTAATGAAGTAACATAGTGTGAGCATTGTGGTCGTAATGATTTCGGTTCACCAAGTGAGGATGAGCCATTTTTATGTGAGGAATGCTGGAATTATTATGAAGAGGAATAGATATTTTCGTTCAATAATATAATCTTAAAGAGAAGAACTCCTTTTTATTTGATAGTATTGGAAAATACTGTCAGTACATGTTGATGTGTGAGTATTTCTCGTGAATGATAAAGGATAGGTTATAATTCATTACACTGTTTTGGGCTAAATATTGTTAGACTGTAACTTTTATGTTGCAGTTTTCCAATTTATACATGGTATAATTAAAATAATAAAATAAAGAGGTTTTTTATGAGTAAAGAACTAGTATTTCAAAGTGTAGAATCACTACAACAAGTTGTAAATGTAATTAATGAGGCCGCGGCAGCTCTTAATGATAAAACACGTACAATAAGAGAGAGTCCAATCCCAGAAGTGTTAGCTGGAGCATTGGGAGCAGGTATTGGTGGGATAGGTTCATTTGCAGCTCTTTATGGTTTAGGTACTGTAGGGTTATCAGCTGTTGGTATTACTTCTGGTCTCGCTACTATTGGCAGTGTTGTTGGAGGTGGTATGGTAGCTGGAGTGTTTGTAATGGCTGCTCCAGTCGTTGTATTAGCCGGAAGCGGTATATTATTAGCTTCTAATCTAAAAAATAAACAACTTAAACAGGAAAAAGAACGATTATATAAAGAAGCTTTGCAAAAACATGAAGCTATTATACAAGCACTGAAAACTGAGGCAGATGCTGATAAGGAACGCCTAGATTATTTACAGAGTTTAAATATCCTCTTAACTCAAGCAATTAAGGATTTGAAAAATGATTTAGGTGACTAACAATGAGTAAATTCATTTATTCTGATGAAGAACAAAAATTCAATAATATTTTAACTTATCAAACAAAAGAGTTAGATTTAATAAACAGACCTGAGATGTCTATTGCAGAAGAACGTATAGCGGAAAGTGAAAAATTATTGAGAGAGCTAGGCTATACTCTGACTGATTTACCAATAATAGATACCAAAACTAAAAAACAAACTATCGTTGTACCTACATGGGAAGACTTAGTAATAAAAGCGGAGTGCGAAGTTGGTTCAATGAATGAACTAGATGCACTCTTCTCAAACGAAGAATTGGAACTTAATCAAACAATTATTCAATCATTGCAAGATGATTTTAACAACATTCATAAACTTGATAAAATTGATATATCGATTTGTGCAGGAGCTGGTATATTAGCAGCAATTATTGATATTCTTTTAATTGGAATACCTAAGAAAACTCCGCATGGTTTAAATGGTGGTCCCTTATCTAATTATGTAAGAGATTGGTTCAATCAACGATTCCCTGAAGAAGAAATGGAAAAGTTGGCAAATTCAAAGGTCAGTAAAGTCCCTTTTGACGCTCAAGATAATCGTCATACCAAAGTAAATGTTAATGGACTATCTGCATACTATCATAGATTGTTATCTCTTGGACATGATCCACTTCTTGGTTTAGTAATTGGTGTATCTGATATTCTAAATGGTAAGATGACTACTATTGATAAAACTGGGAAAATAGTATCTCAATTTATGGAGAATTACACAGATAGAAAAGAAAGTGATATTTTTGCAGCAATAGCAAAGCAGATAATTCATTTTAAATCTGATATTACGACATCAATGGGATTACCTGCACCCTTGATGGGATTATTTAATTTGTTTCAGTTTGGAAAAATTGGTGACGAGGATCAAACAATAGCAGAAATAGTACAAGGAATGTATTACGAAGGCTATGATTTCATTCATTTTAGTAGTATGGCTATATCCACAATGATTATTGAAGTTATAATTAGAATTGGATACGCCCTTAAGAAAATCAACGAAGGACATTCCATAAAAAATTCTATTCCTTTTTCGTTGGATAGAGAGAAACATCCCAAATTACATACGATGCTATTTATTGGACATTCTATAGCCACATCTGCTAATGCAGGGAAAATCTACTTTACAAAAAATCCAATGACAATAAATTACGCACAATGGATTACTTTTGCAAAATATTCATACTCTCAGTTAAAGTGGGTGCTTATTGAGAAATCCGAATTGAGATCTTCATATGTTTCGGATAAGATTTATAAGGAAACTCAGGAAGTTTATGATAAAGTAAATCTTACCTTTAATTACTTCAGTAATGATAGGTTAGTTATATTTGATTAAATTAATAAACTTAGATAAATGGAAAACAATGGAAAAAAGTCTATACAATCTATTGTCAAATATTCCAATATATGGAACATTTTTAAAATTTTCAAGTAAAGGTGAAATGAGGTTATGTAGCCCACTGTATCAAGATTTTTTAGATGAAGGAATTAATCCATATGACAATAAATTATCACTTGAAAGAAATTTCTAATTTTCATATTTTACTAATGCAATTTTACGAGCATCAGAATATTAGTACCTTGAATAGTGATAGCTGTTTCAATCAATAAAAACCTAATTATGGTTACAGCCTAGTTGCGTATTTGTGGTATAATCATTTAAGAATAATAGATGAGGGTGTGTGTCAAAATGATAGATCAAAGAGAAGTTGTTTTTCAGACTACTGGTCACGGTGCTAGAGATATCAAGAAAAATAATGTAACTAGTAAAGAAATTGAGAAGATTATTTCTTTTTGTATACAAAAATCAGTTGGCAAACTTAGTAAGTTATCGATGCCAAACATAGAAAAATATGGATTAGATGCAACTTTGTACCTAGTTAAGGTTGATCAGGTTGCAAGAGCAATCGTTTCTATTGATGATGATGCTCTTTTTAATCAAGAGATTATTACATTATATGCTTTTTCGAGAGACCATGATATTAAAAAAATGATAAGAAATACATCAGAATCATTTTTCCAAGAGATAAAATCATACTTGGAAAGTGAGGTGAATCGATATGCAGATTAAGAAACTTGCGGATGATTATGGAGTAATTGCTGAATGTAGTAGAATTTTACCCGAAGAATATCATTCTGCTTTAATTGAAGCCATAGCAGAATTGGAAGATAATAATAATTACATTACTAAAGATTTTCCTAAAACTAGATTACATAAAGTAACTGGTATTAAGTGGAATGTATATAGGGCAGATATTGATAAAATTTCAGGATGGAGACTTCATGTTAAATTTGGTCAAGATGATCAAAGGATTCATCTATGTCAAGTTGTTGAAGGGCAAAACCATGATGAGGTTGTTAAAGTAATTAAAAGGCAAAAGGAGCGGTTTAAAAAAAAGGATCTGTAAATATTGCCTAGCTATTTGAGTAGTAAATAGTTGCGTTCAATAATATAATCCCAAAGCCTAATTAAACTCTTTCGTTCTATAATATAGATGCTTGCTAGCACCACATGTTGAGGCGGTAAGTTTGCTAGTCAAGGAGTAAAACGACGAAGATTAGCATTTACTTCCGCCCATGCGATAGCTGTCCGTGATTGACAAGTGCTAGCACGCAGACAGAACGGAGATAGCGAACCGCTGAGTGTGTCGCTCTGCTCGTAAAAGCTTAGAAACCTTTGAACGAAAGGGATAATGAAAGCCTTGATTGCAAGGCTTTTTGCTTTATGGTGGGTAAGTATCAGAGTGAGAAAATTTTTGGAATGAGTAGAAGTGATAGCTAGAAATTATCAGTTTCTATTTCCATTTACCCTGTGGGTACGTGTTTGTTTCCATTGACAAGGAGTTTGTGGGAATAGAAATGTACCCACCTTGTTTGAATCAAGTGAAGTGTAGTTGAAGGAAATCTGTTGAAAGCAATACTTCATTTTACCGAATAAGTAATAATTTAGGCAACTTCAAATCGATTAAAAAAAACTATTTTAAAGGTTAAGAGTAGACAAAAATTGTCCACTCTTTTTTGCAAACTCAATTTATCAATAAATGAAATGAGGGAATGTAAAATGAAATATTTTGAGGTTGAGTTAGAAAATCCTGATGAATTTTTAAAACTACAAACAGAAGATTTTGTGAAAGCTAATCGCTTGCTACTAAGGAAGATAATCCAGAGCGTTACAGTCTATGAAGAAAACTTCGTCATATCCTTTAAATCTGGCATCGAATTGGAAGTATGAGTCTCATTCCATAACTTTTATATTGAACATATCATCTTGTTGTGTTATACTATAAATTGATATAAACAAAGATGTAGGAGGAACCGAAACTATGACAGCCTCAATGCGTTTAAGATAAGCTGGCAATAAAAAAAGCAGAATCTATACCCGATGATAGGCTTTTTTGTTGTGCTTATTTATACGATATTGAGCATTCATTAGTTACGGTGAGGATATTGGTTATTTAACTATACCTTTATTTAACTATGTCTTTAATATGAATGTTTCCAAATTGTATGTATGCAGACCAAAAGCCACATTGTGGGGTTTGGCCTGCATTTTTTATTGCCTAGAATGCTATTCAAAATAGAAATTCAAGCAAAATAATATGCAGGAGATAATATAAATGGAAAAATACAACAATTGGAAACGAAAATTTTATGCAATATGGGCAGGGCAAGCAGTATCATTAATCACTAGTGCCATCCTGCAAATGGCGATTATTTTTTACCTTACAGAAAAAACAGGATCTGCGATGGTCTTGTCTATGGCTTCATTAGTAGGTTTTTTACCCTATGCGATTTTGGGACCTGCCATTGGTGTGCTAGTGGATCGTCATGATAGGAAGAAGATAATGATTGGTGCCGATTTAATTATCGCAGCAGCTGGTGCAGTGCTTGCTATTGTTGCATTCTGTATGGAGCTACCTGTCTGGATGATTATGATAGTATTGTTTATCCGTAGCATTGGAACAGCTTTTCATACCCCAGCACTCAATGCGGTTACACCACTTTTAGTACCAGAAGAACAGCTAACGAAATGCGCAGGCTATAGTCAGTCTTTGCAGTCTATAAGCTATATTGTTAGTCCGGCAGTTGCAGCACTCTTATACTCCGTTTGGGATTTAAATGCTATTATTGCCATCGACGTATTGGGTGCTGTGATTGCATCTATTACGGTAGCAATTGTACGTATACCTAAGCTGGGTAATCAAGTGCAAAGTTTAGAACCAAATTTCATAAGGGAGATGAAAGAAGGAGTTGTGGTTCTGAGACAAAACAAAGGATTGTTTGCCTTATTACTCTTAGGAACACTATATACTTTTGTTTATATGCCAATCAATGCACTATTTCCTTTAATAAGCATGGAACACTTTAATGGAACGCCTGTGCATATTTCTATTACGGAAATTTCCTTTGCATTTGGGATGCTAGCAGGAGGCTTATTATTAGGAAGATTAGGGGGCTTCGAAAAGCATGTATTACTAATAACAAGTTCATTTTTTATAATGGGGACCAGTTTAGCCGTTTCGGGAATACTTCCTCCAAATGGATTTGTAATATTCGTAGTTTGCTGTGCAATAATGGGGCTTTCGGTGCCATTTTATAGCGGTGTGCAAACAGCTCTTTTTCAGGAGAAAATTAAGCCTGAATATTTAGGACGTGTATTTTCTTTGATCGGAAGTATCATGTCACTTGCTATGCCAATTGGGTTAATTCTTTCTGGATTCTTTGCTGATAAAATCGGTGTAAATCATTGGTTTTTACTATCAGGTATTTTAATTATTGGCATTGCTATAGTTTGCCAAATGATAACTGAGGTTAGAAAATTAGATTTAAAATAAACAATATTGGAGGAATATTTATGTATCTTATTTTCATGTAACTCTTCCTGCTAAAATCGCAGGGTTTTCCCTGCATACAAGCAAATGAAAGCATGCGATTATAGACAGGAGGAAATGTTATGGAATTAATATTAAAAGCAAAAGACATTCGTGTGGAATTCAAAGGACGCGATGTTTTAGATATAAATGAATTAGAAGTATATGATTATGACCGTATTGGTTTAGTAGGAGCAAATGGTGCTGGAAAAAGCACTTTACTCAGGGTACTTTTAGGAGAATTAACTCCCCCAGGATGTAAAATGAATCGTCTGGGTGAACTTGCCTATATTCCCCAGTTGGACGAAGTAACTCTGCAGGAGGAAAAAGATTTTGCACTTGTAGGCAAGCTAGGTGTTGAGCAATTAAATATACAGACTATGAGCGGTGGTGAAGAAACAAGGCTTAAAATAGCACAGGCCTTATCGGCACAGGTTCATGGTATTTTAGCGGATGAACCTACGAGCCATTTAGACCGTGAAGGAATTGATTTTCTAATAGGACAGCTAAAATATTTTACAGGTGCACTGTTAGTTATTAGCCATGACCGCTATTTTCTTGATGAAATAGTAGATAAAATATGGGAACTGAAAGATGGCAAAATCACTGAGTATTGGGGAAACTATTCTGATTATCTTCGTCAGAAAGAGGAAGAACGTAAGAGCCAAGCTGCAGAATACGAACAATTTATTGCGGAACGTGCCCGATTGGAAAGGGCTGCGGAGGAAAAGCGAAAACAGGCTCGTAAAATAGAACAGAAGGCAAAAGGTTCTTCAAAGAAAAAAAGTACTGAAGACGGAGGGCGTTTAGCTCATCAAAAATCAATAGGAAGTAAGGAAAAAAAGATGTATAATGCTGCTAAAACCCTAGAGCACAGGATTGCGGCCTTAGGAAAAGTAGAAGCTCCGGAAGGCATTCGCAGAATTCGTTTCAGGCAAAGTAAAGCATTGGAGCTCCATAATCCATACCCTATAGTCGGTGCAGAAATTAATAAAGTATTTGGGGATAAGGCTCTGTTTGAAAATGCATCTTTTCAAATTCCGTTAGGAGCAAAAGTGGCGTTAACTGGTGGTAATGGAATCGGAAAAACAACTTTAATCCAAATGATCTTAAACCATGAAGAAGGAATTTCTATTTCGCCTAAGGCAAAAATAGGTTACTTTGCACAGAATGGTTACAAGTACAACAGTAATCAGAATGTTATGGAGTTTATGCAGAAGGATTGTGACTACAATATATCAGAAATTCGTTCAGTGCTAGCATCTATGGGGTTCAAACAGAACGATATTGGAAAAAGTTTATCTGTTTTAAGCGGTGGAGAAATTATAAAATTGTTGCTTGCTAAAATGCTCATGGGTAGATATAACATCCTAATAATGGATGAACCCAGTAACTTCCTTGACATACCAAGTTTAGAGGCTTTGGAAATACTAATGAAGGAGTACACCGGAACTATCGTGTTTATCACCCACGATAAACGATTACTCGAAAATGTAGCAGATGTAGTTTATGAAATTAGAGATAAGAAAATAAATCTGAAACATTAAATTTAAGGTAGTCGCTGGTCAGTATAGTCTGTTCTGGTTGGCGACTCCATTGTTAAAGAGTATAAAGACTTTAGATTTTATGAATATTAAAAATAGGAACAGTCAATTGAACTGCTCCTATTTTTCTGCTAAATATATTGTAGTTTTCTTATATGTATAATGATAGATTAGCGGATTCTCATCTACGGTACTTACTTCAAATATGAAGAAGTGATCGCGGTTATCTCTGGACTTTTCCTTATTGAGGACAAAGTAATTCTTACGTGAAGTCGCCATTGTTTTTAGGATATCATCAGTTAGGAAGGTCAATGGAATATTCATGTTAGAGTAGCGGTAGAAGTCACGTTCAAAATCTTGGTAGCTCTCGCTATAATAGTCCATTTGTAGGTGATTACGCTGAAACTCAAGCTGATTCATAGAGCACCTCCTCGACAAGTTCAATACTAATAATGTCTTTTAATTTCAAATTGATGTGACCTGTTGTAGTTTTTATCAAAATGAAATCTTTGGTCAGACTTGGTATTGTTCCAGTGTAGGAAACACGCTTGTTTTTTTCAATCACTTGAATGCGTGTGCGTAGCTGCCCGGCGTATACTTGACTGAGGAGTAATAATTTCTTCTCTAGTGATAAGTCAGACATGTACGTTACTTTGTTTGTATCATCAGAGAGTGCTGATGCATGTTCAGATAGGAAAAAGCCCATCCATTTTTGCATCTTTGTATCCTGGTACTCTCTTGCTGATTGAAATGGTAAATATGAACGGTCAATCATATCAAATCCTTTCTATGCAGAGGCAAGGGTATTTTTATCAAATTGAATCGTAAAACCTTGAATTCCCCCACCTGTGTAACATTCTTTAAAGCGATTGATTACCTCAGTATAGATTATCACAGATGAGCTTGTTGGCTTAATGCTAAATGTAAATTCCAATGGTAATCGGTTTTCAGATTTAGCATGTACTAGTCGTATCGATATTTCAGTTGTTTTGAGTTTTCTCTGACGAAGTTTTGAAGTTGCTGTTTCAACGATTCCATGTAAAAATCTTTCAAGCATTTCAATATCATTACATCCTTTGCTACGGATTTCTGAAAATTGTACTGTATTTTTTTCTTGTTTCATTTTAATCCCTCCAATCCACCCGCGGAATGACCACCGATAAGTTTACTGCGTTCAATATTTCTGGAACCTTCAGTTAGGACGGTTCCTTTTTGTATGGCTAAAAAACCAAACTGTTCTCTGACAACATCAATAGCTGTCTGAAGTCTATTATCTTTTTCAATTTGTTCTACATCATCAAAGAGTGATAGTAGAGTATAGCTTTCATCTACGAAGCCACTATAAGATACACCAATTTGTCTCACTGCACCAGAGGTGTATTTTTTCGGAATAATACAAGTACATGACTCACCATTGTTTTGGGGAGATTTGCGGGTTCAATTTTATTCTGAGCATTTATAGATTTTTTCATCTCAGTCCTAGAATAGCCAATATGAATAGAAACGACAGTAGTCAATACTAGGGCTACTGTTCCGTTCCACAGTATCATTTAAAAATCATTTTCACACCCTTTCGTCTATTAGTATAGAAGAAAGCTCTCAGCACACGCCGAGTGTGTAGCTTTGCTGGTAAAAGCCTAGAAAGCTTGGTATGAATCAATAATGAAAAGCCTTGATTGTAAGGCTTTTTTTGCATTTTTGTGATAAAATATAGGTAGTTTTAATCGAGAGCAACTAAGAAGCAGTAGCAAATATTACATATAAAATAATCAAAATAAGGAAGATAAAATGACAGAAATTGACAAAAATAATTTAAAAAATTATCTTTATTGTACATTTGGAATTACTTATATAGCTTGGGGGATTCTTGCCATCTTTACTCAATCTCATATTTTGGGATTAGAAACATTTATAGGGAGAATGTTACATATAGTAGGTGCACTTGGTCCAGCTATTGCAAGTGGCTTTTATTTGAAAAGGAATAATATAAAATTTAAACATTTTTTATTTAGTAAGAAAGAAAATAGTAGTATTTATTTCATTATTCATTTGTTAGCAATTTTGATACTATTTTCTGTATCTTCCTTAGAATTAAATGAAGTATCAATTTATCTGATGCCATTATTCTTTATACAACTAATTTTTTTTGGTGGTGGACATGAAGAATTAGGATGGAGAGGAATATTACAGCCGTTACTTGATAAAAAATATACTTATTGGCAATCTAATTTGATTGTAGGATCAATTTGGGGAATATGGCATCTGCCTTTATGGTTTATAGTTGGAGAAAGTCATCAAGGATTTCCTTTTATTTTATTTTTTATATATACATTGTTTTTAAGCTTTGTTTTAGGGCTTCTTTATCGTCAAACGAAATCTGTGGGATACTGTCTATTATTCCATACGTTCGCAAATTTGTTAAATCTCTATTTTGTGTTGAAGATTAATCTTATTTTTATTATCATTTTTATTGGTTATTTGATTTATACTATATTGGCGAGTAATAGAATTAGTAAGGAAAAGAATTTATATCCAAAATAACAGGATATACTCTAGAAAATGAAGATGATTTTGTTCAAGGTAATAAAGAAGAAATAACGAAGATTTATATGAAAGGTTTAAAGTAAACATGAGTCTCTTATTTGAAGAATTTAAAACCATTTGTTTCCATTTAAATCGAGTCGGAATTACACCGACACTGATGGGGTCTTTGGGATTGGAGTTTAGAACAAAAGAAAATTGGGGGGCGTCTGACATTGACATTCATGTACCTGGTGACCCTAGAGGTTGGGAAGCACCTGACCATCTCAGAATTTATGACTGGGACAAGATAATGAAAGTGATGAAAGACTTAGGCTACGTCTTAATAGATATTCATGAGCATGAACTCAAAAACGATCGAGTGAGTGTTGAATTTGGAAGTATCGATTCCTTACCTGATTTTGCAGGAGTTTCGGAATCGGATATAGAGCTTATTCACATTGAAGGCATCACTTTTCGTCTTCCAAGTCTGGAGCAGTATCTAAGTATTTACAAAGCTTCTTCTCAAGACTCCTATCGAAATGAACAAAATAACAATAAGGATTTTAAAAAGATCGAGTGGCTGGAAAAACATTTGTAAATTATCATATGAAAAGTAGTAAGTTGTAAGACTGGCTGCTATGTTATTTTTATTGGTTATTTAATTTATACGATATTGGCTAGTAATAGAATTAGTAAAGAAAAAAGATTTTAAAATTTAGATCAGGATACCCATTATTAAAGGTAACATTCTATCTAGATAATCGATGTTAGAGATTGTCTGTTTAAAGTGGTATCACAGCTTGTTCAAACAGATTAAACAAAGATGTAGCTAGGAATGTCTTACAGTAAGGAGTTTAAATATGAAATTCCATGAATTTGGTGATAAGAATTTGCCTTCTATCTTGCTGATACATGGCGGTGGCAGTTCTTGGTGGAATTATCTTCGTCAAGCACGGATCTTATCGGAGAAGTATCGTGTCATTCTACCCACCTTGAATGGCCACGGCGAAGAATATCAACTTGATTATGTTTCTACTGAAGATTCTGCTTTGGAGATTCTGGACTATATCAAAGCAAACTGTGGTGGGAAATTGTTTGCAATCGGTGGTGTTTCACTTGGTGGTCAAATTACTATGGAGCTTTTGTCAATAGACAGAGATATAGCTGAGAAAGCCATCATAGATGGAAGCCTCTGTATTCCTCAACCAAGGTTGGCTAAAATCAGTATTTTTCTGGTACGTCTATTTGGCAAACTAATGATTAGTAAATTCTCTTGCAAACTTCAGTTAAGCATGATGAACAAACTCTATCCTAAACTCGCTTATCCAGAGGAACTAAAAGATTATTATTTGGAGGATCTGCCAAGGACGCCTATCAAAACATTGGTGACCATTTACAAAACCTATATGGGGCATTACAAGCTAAAGAATACGATTTCTGTTAATAAGGCGCAGGTTCTTTATATTTATGGTGAAAAAGAATTGAACTGTGTGAAAGCATCAGCGAAATTATTTCAACAACTGCATCCAAATACGATTTTGTATGAAGCTAAGGGCTATAACCATGGCTATTTATCAGCTTACCTGCCTCAAGAGTGGATTAATTTGGTGGTGCCATTTTTAAAGAGTGATTCATTGGAAATGTGTAATGAATCTGATATATCATAAGGAGGAATCTGATGCTAGGAGCAATAGTTGGAGATATTGTTGGTTCTGTTTATGAATGGGACAACATTAAAACGAAAGACTTCCCTTTATTTCGTGAGGATTGTTTTTTCACTGATGATACGGTTATGACCTGTGCTGTTGCAGAAGCCGTTATGAATGGCGGTAAGAAGGATGACTTTATTGATCCCATGAAAAAATATGGTAGGATGTATCCCGATGCAGGTTACGGTGTAAGATTTGATACGTGGATTCATAGTGATAACCGTGAACCTTACAATAGTTTTGGAAATGGTTCTGCGATGCGCGTTTCTCCGTGTGCTTTGGTGATGGATGCCACAACAGACGAGTTGCCGTCTGAGGTGAAACGTCTGGCGCAACTTTCTGCAGAGGTGACGCATAACCATCCAGAAGGAATCAAAGGAGCAATGGCTACAGTGGATGCTATTTACATGTGCCGTTATTTCTTTGGTGATGATAGTAGCGATAACCCTGAGGAGCTTAAAAGACGCATCAAGGAACACATCGAGAAAGAGTATGGATATGACCTTTCTAAAACGCTAGATGAAATTCGTCCTACGTATCGATTCAATGAAACGTGTCAGGATACCGTTCCTCAGGCCATCGTTGCCTTTCTAGAAAGTACAGATTTTGAAGACGCGATTCGAAATGCGATTTCTCTTGGTGGAGACAGCGATACTCTTGCTGCAATCACAGGAAGTATCGCCGAGGCAGCTTATGGAATTCCTCAGTGGATCAAAGACAAGGCCTTTAGCTATCTAGATGAGCCTTTGAAAGAGGTGCTTAGACGATGGGAAAAGGAAGTTGGCTGAATTTATAGAAAAAAGGCTATTGCTCGATAATAGTTAAATTTCCCAGATCAGATGGAGGTAAACCGAGTGATTCAACTTAACCGTTTTAAAAAAGTAAATGGAAATTGTTTAATTAACAATCATAAACAATCCTATAAGAGTTTTGAAAATATAGATACTAATGTGGGCACTTTAATCGGCAGCTATCAATCTCAGAAAAATAACTTAACTTGGTTTGCTTATCGAAAAAGTAGCCATGAAATTCGGATTGAAGTGAGAGACGAACAGAATTTTCAAAGTTACTATTTAGATTTGGAAGATAGCTTTCTTGATTCTGAAGTAACTTTTAAGGGCTTCTCTGATAATAGAATCATCGTTTCATTGACAGCGGGACAGGATGGTTCACAGGACTTTTGCCTTGAATTTTTGAATCATGAGCTAAATGTGAGACATAAATTTCCACGAAATTTGGCGTTTGTTTTTTCGACTGACGAGGAGAGTTCATTGTTGGTAAATTTTTACTCGACTGAATTTTATATAATATCAAATCATGATTTCCAAATAAAATTTAGTCAAAGATTTCCTGTATTTGAACAGGACGAGGTATCAAACGTATGGAAGATTAACAATTCCTATGGTGTATTCTCTACAACGGAAGAAAGATGGTTTGTGTTTCATTTAAAGACATTGGAACTCGTTGATGAAATGATACTAGAAAAATGCCATGGAGAATACTCTGGGGTAGACACACTGTTTCAGACAAGCAATCAATTAATATTTAGATGCTATCAATACAATGAAGGAACAAAAAAAGTTGAATACATGAGTGTGGAAAAGAAAGATTTAGAGAGTATGATTGAACAATTACGCTAAGGAAAGTTTAGGAGGGTTATCGATGTATTTATTGGAATTGTATCAAAATTCTTCCTATGAAGATCTAGTTGCATTTGGTTCCTTAAAAGAAGGAAAAGAATTTATATCCAAAATAACTGGATAAACTCTAGAAAATGAAGATGATTTTGTTCAAGGTAATAAAGAAGAAATAACGAAGATTTATATGAAAGGTTTAGAGTAAACATGAGTCTCTTATTTGAAGAATTTAAAACCATTTGTTTCCATTTAAATCGAGTCGGAATTACACCGACACTGATGGGGTCTTTGGGATTGGAGTTTAGAACGAAAGAAAATTGGGGGCCGTCTGACATTGACATTCATGTGCCTGGTGACACTAGAGGTTGGGAAGCACCTGATCATCTCAGAATTTATGACTGGGACAAGATAATGAAAGTGATGAAAGACTTAGGCTACGTCTTAATAGATATTCATGAGCATGAATTCCAAAAGGATAGAGTGAGTGTTGAATTTGGAAGTATCGATTCCTTACTTGATTTTGCAGGAGTTTCGGAATCGGATATAGAGCTTATTCACATTGAAGGCATCACTTTTCGTCTTCCAAGTCTGGAGCAGTATCTAAATATTTACAAAGCTTCTTCTCAAGACTCCTATCGAAATGAACAAAATAACAATAAGGATTTTAAAAAGATCGAGTGGCTGGAAAAACATTTGTAAATTATCATATGAAAAGTAGTAAGTTGTAAGACTGACTGCTATGTTATTTTTATTGGTTATTTAATTTATACTATATTGGCTAGTAATAGAATTAGTAAGGAAACAACATTTAAATTTTAGAAAAGGAAGTATTGTCATGGGAATATTCGATGATTTTGAGTACAAAGAAAACTACCAAAATGAAGAAAAAGTAATTGAAGTACTTAAAAAGATTTTAAGAGCAATTCATCTAAATAACTATAATGATATTATGGATTGTGTTGATGGTTCAGAAGTTGATGATGTAAGAGAGTTACTTGAATATATTGACGATTCATTACAATTAAATGATTTTGATAAAATTGATGAATATGGTGTAGAATGTAATTTTCATCCGAATTATGAGTATTCTCAACTACAAGTTTATGAATTTAATGATCAAACTGGCTTTGTTGTTGAATATCAGATGACCTCCGAATCTGAATTAGTAGATTTAACCCTACAATTAGAATTTTTATACAATAATGATGGTTACAAAATAACTTCTATAGATGTAGATCCTGGATAAACCAAACTTAATTATCTTCGTTATATGATAAATGCGTATATTAAGGATAGATAATTTGATTGTAAGTTGCTTAAAACATCGGTTAGTTTTCAAATATTGAGAGATTAAAGATGTATCTATTGGAATTGTATCAAAATTATTATTTTAAAAATTTAGTCGCTTTTGATTCTTTAGAAGAAGGGAAAGCCTTTGTATCTAAAATAACTGGATATACTCTAGAAAATGAAAATGATTTTGATCAAGGTAATAAAGTAGAAATAACGAACATTTAGATGAAAGGTTTAGAGTAAACATGAGTCTCTTATTTGAAGAATTTAAAACCATTTGTTTCCATTTAAATCGAGTCGGAATTACACCGACACTGATGGGTTCTTTGGGATTGGAGTTTAGATCGAAAGAAAATTGGGTGCCGTCTGACATTGACATTCATGTACCTGGTGACCCAAGAGGTTGGGAAGCACCTGACCATCTCAGAATTTATGACTGGGACAAGATAATGAAAGTGATGAAAGACTTAGGCTACGTCTTAATAGATATTCATGAGCATGAATTCCAAAAGGATAGAGAGAGTGTTGAATTTGGAAGTATCGATTCCTTACTTGATTTTGCAGGAGTTTCGGAATCGGATATAGAGCTTATTCACATTGAAGGCATCACTTTTCGTCTTCCAAGTCTGGAGCAGTATCTAAGTATTTACAAAGCTTCTTCTCAAGACTCCTATCGAAATGAACAAAATAACAATAAGGATTTTAAAAAAATCGAGTGGCTGGAAAAACATTTGTAAATTATCATATGAAAAGTAGTAAGTTGTAAGACTGGCTGCTATGTTATTTTTATTGGTTATTTGATTTATACGATATTGGCTAGTAATAGAATTAGTAAGGAAACAACATTTAAATTTTAGATCAGCTTATCCATTATTGAAAGTAACGAATTTTAATTAGATGATTAATGTTAGAGAATTATCAATTGTAATTTTAAGTGGAGTTATGGATGCCGTTTCTTTTGAGAGTGATGATAATCTTTCCGTTCCACAGTATCATTTTAAAATGATTTTCATTGCCTTTTGTTTATTAGTATAAAAGCAGAATATTACCACACGTGGAGTGTGTAAATTTATTAGTGAAACATAGTTAATCCTCAAACTAAAGAAACTAAAACTCCATTATTTAGAAATGAAAACCTAAACTGTTTTAAGGAGCTAAAATATTGATAGAAAGCAGACCTGAGTTTGATAAAGTCACATCCTTTGATGAATTTAATAAATATTACTGGTATCGTGATGAACTTTCACAGATATGCAAGTCATTAGGGCTTGAATATAGAGGTACAAAACAAGAACTCAATGATATTATTGAGCAGTACTTCAAGGGAAACTTGATTAAAAAACCATCAGTAAAAAGAAATAAGAAACGAGTAGAAGTCGTTACCTTAGATACGCCCTTACTTGAATGTAGATTTGCCTTTAATGCACACTTTAGAGAATATTTCTCTACTTTAACAGGTGTTTCGCCCTTTAAATTTACTGCTGATATGGCCACTGCCTGGAGAAAAGTAAAAAGGGAACATGATTTGAGTTTTACAATCCAAGACATGCTAAAAGTTTATTATGGAGATTCAGATTATGCCAAGTATGACCATTCGGTTTGTCAATGGAATCAATTTTTAAAGGATTTCTGTGTAGACGAAAATAGTGCCAACTACTTGAATAAACTAAAAGTAGCTTCTATTCTTTGGAAAGAAGTTAGAAATTCAAGTAATGAAAAAATTTATTCAAAGAATCTTTTAACTAAATATGCAGATAAAATAAACGAGTATGGTGAGTAGGATATTATTTATTTGCTTAATAAACAATTTAAAAAAGCCAATACAAAAAAAGTAAAACAAATAAGGTCTTTGATATAAGAATTAATTTAACTCTGATAAGATTTGAAAGGTGATTATGAAAGTAAAATTTAAAGAAACGAATAAGTTTTTTTTCAAAATAGTAGAAGTAGAGGGAGAAAAGTATATTCTAGATTTGACGACCGTTAGCCCCAAATCCTATTTCTGGGGTTCTATTCCTGATGAGATTACTGCAAAAATGCAAAAGTTAGATAAAAGAGATACGCGTTTTGAAAGTGTGGCTCCAACTATGAGTAAATCGATTGGGGTTGCAATTGGTACAGCAATAGGGGGTTCTGGCTATCGTCTAGTGACGAATTTTTTTAGAAACAATGGGATTAGTCACAACCTTCCTTTAAAGATAGGCTTATATGGCCTGTTCATCTTCCTAGCTTATCTTGTTTTCTGGTTCATTGCCATAAGAGCTCGTCATAGTGTCCAAAAAAGACTTGAGAATAAAGTTTCAAACTATCAAATAACCTTTAAACCAGTAGGAAATAAACGTCAATTAAAACATTACAAACTTCTTCCTTTTATCCTTGTTCCGACTCTTGGATGTTTTGCATTCTATCTATATACTGTTAATGGAACAGAGGGAGCCTTACTTGTTATTAATAGTATTCTATTGTTGGGATTCTTTACAGTGATTTTAGGCATGTCACCACTCCGAGAAAGTGTCGAAAAGCAAGAGATTATTTTTGAAAAAATCGAGCAGTTATAAGTTAAGATGAAAGCTATTTTATGATCCTCTTTTGCAGGTCACATTGGGTTATTTTATCAGAAAAAATTATGTAATAGCGAAGAAAGTGTTTATGTTGCTCAATAACTCATTTAAGGTTCAGAACTTCTCTCGTAATGACATTTTATAATTTAGAAAAGGTGTAAAAATGAATTATTTAGAAATACGCAAGAAATATGGATTTTATAGAAAAGTCGTGATTGTTTTGGCTGTTCTTCTCATTCTTTCTGTAGCTTGGATGGTGAAAGATAGGACTATTCAAACCCTTTGTATTTTATTCATAAATGCACTCTTATTTCTTTTCATTGCACTAATCAGAAGAGGGTATGTAAGGAGTGGTACTAAGTTACTGTATATGGACTTAGATTTACCATCTTGGAAGCAATACATTGAATTGAAGAAAGATGCAAAAAGAGCTATTATAAAAATGGATGTGACACTAACATCTGTTGGGTATTCCTATATGATTGGTGATTTCGATGCTGCCATTAAGGAGGCTTCTGAAGCAATGACTGATCAAAAACTGAAGCTGAAATATAGGGATTTTTTAGAAAGTTATCTTATTCGTTCGACAGTTCTTGCAAATCCTAACCTGACCAGGGACCAGCTTAATCTTATGCTAAACAAAATGTCCATCTCAGATTCCTCTCTAGCCGAGAAAACAAAAAGCGTGAGTATCGCACTTTACGATTTAACAATTGCTCATCAATCCAATGATTACTTTGAAGACTTGGAAAACGAATTTAAATATCAACAATTGGAAATCACTTACTATCAAGCTTTGAACTCTGAATTAAAAGGAGATATGACTAGGGCGAATGAATTGTTTAGAATACTCGCTCAAGAAGATGAACAGCTCTATATCGTCCAGAAGTCTAAAGGATTTTTAAATAGTGAATCTATTAATTAGCAATGAATAAGTACAGAAAAGGATTGAATATGAAATCAAACAGTTTATTTTTTTTTAATGGAATTTTTGCTTTAACGTGCTCTCCCATTATTGCATTTGCATTTTTCTATAGATGGGAGATAAGATTTATCAATGGGGCTCTTCGTTTTGTTGATAAACCAGCATGGGCTTTTTCAGTAAATTTAATTAGTTTTATATTTCTTGTTTGTTCTATACTTGCAATTTTCATTTATAGAAAAGAATCAAATGGTCGTAAGAAAAGCTTTTTGTTTCTTTTAGTTGCATCTATCACAGGTTTTATCCCCTTCCTTTCATTTTTTTCAGCAATTTTTGCTCTTATTGCTGGAATTTTATATCTGGTTGATTTTAATCGATTGGTAAAAGAATAAACTAGAAGTTATTTATCATTTTCAGCATATCCAACCTTTTTTAGAACTGATTCTCTCAATCTCCAGTACGTCTGATTTCTATTTTCTGAGGTTTCATTTTATAATAGCATTATATGTAATGACTGATGTAGTTACACTAACATTTCTATTTAAAAATTAAGGAGTATTATCAATGAAAAAAGCAATGTTAATTATAAACCCTACCTCTGGTGGGGAAAAGGCTTTGGATTATAAGGTCAAGCTGGAGAATAAGGCCAAAGATTATTTTGAGCACGTGGAAACCAAAATTACTGAAAAAGCGCTGGATGCAACACACTTTGCTGAGGAAGCCTCTCGTGAGCAGTACGATGCAGTCCTTGTTTTTGGTGGGGATGGTACTGTTAATGAAGTAATCTCTGGCATCGCTGAGAAAGACTACATTCCGAAACTTGCGATTATTCCAGGAGGAACTGGAAATCTCATCACGAAACTATTAGAAATCGATCAAGATATTGATGGTGCCATTGACGAGCTTGATTTTAGTTCTACCAACAAGATTGATATCGGAAAATCAAATGGAAACTATTTCGGTTATATCTTTAGTATTGGCTCTTTGCCAGAAGCTATCCACAACGTTGGGATAGAAGATAAAACAAAGTTTGGTATGCTCGCCTATGCGATTAATACCATGAAGTCTGTGGTTACAGATCAAGCATTTAACATTACAGTTGAGACTGAAAATGGAAATTACATTGGACCAGCCAGTCATGTTTTAGTTCTCCTCACCAATTATTTCGCTGACAAAAAGATCTTTGATGAAGACAAGGATGGTTATGCTAATATTTTGATTTTAAAAGATGACTCAATCCTTACTAAATTGTCGGTTATCCCTGACTTATTAAAGGGTGATGTTGTAGAAAATGATAATATTGAGTATATAAAAGCTCGTCATATAAAAATTTCTTCAGATACTGAATTAGAAACGGATGTTGACGGCGACAAATCTGATAATTTACCAGTAGAAATCAAGGTTCTAGGGCAGCATATCGAAGTCTATTCTCAACCGAAGGAATAATGATTCTCACTCTTAACAACAATTTTATTTAAAAAAGGAACGCCTATGAAATATAAAAGATTAGCAGCTATTGGTCTTTGTTCAACGCTTCTTTTGACCTTAGTGGCTTGTAGTCAACCACAAAAGGCAAGCGATGCTACTTCGGAAAACTCAGTCACTCAATCACAGTCTAATCAGGTTTCTTGGAAAGCTACTTATAGCAATATGAACAGTAAACCAAGTGAAGAAGAAGTTCGAAAAGCCTTGGCTACTCATTTGGATAAAGAAAGTGTGGATGAATTTTTCAATCTTGTCAATGACTACAATGAAACTGTTGGTTCAGTTGGTTTAACTGGAGATTTTTCTACATTTACAAAGACAGAATATGACGTAGAAAAGATTAGCAATCTTTGGACACCCAAAAAAGGTGATTTTGTCGGCACTAACTGTCGTATTAACAGTTATTGTTTATTGAAAAATTCAATCGAAATTCCTAAGTTAGAGAAAGATGATTCCCTATTGTTTGTCGATAATGATGCCATTGATAAAGGCGAGGTCTTTAGTGCAGATGACAAGGACGCTTTTGATATTCTATTTTCAAGAGTTAAAACCGAAGCAACAACTGATGTTAAGGTTCATGCTGCGAAGATGGAAAACTTCCTCTCTCAATTTAAGTTTAATGAACATGCAAGAATGTTGTCCGTAGTCGTCCATGATGACTTGGATGGGCAATCACTCTTTATCGGCCATGTGGGCATACTTGTGCCAAGCGAGGATGGCTATCTCTTTGTTGAAAAGTTGACCTTTGAGGAACCTTATCAAGCCATTAAATTTGCGACCAAGGAAGATTGTTACAAATATCTAGATACAAAATACGAAAACTATACAGGTGAAGGTCTAGCTAAGCCATTTATTATGGATAATAATAAGTGGGTTCAATTTTAAGGGAGTAGACATTATGGATGCATTGTTTGGACTGATAGTCTTGTTCCTAATAGGGGTATGGGCTGTTTGGATTATCAAGACAAATCAGCAGAGACCAAGAAATAATGAAAGATTTATTGGTTGTATCAATCGATACGATGAAGATGGAGAATCTTACCAAGCTGAAGTTTGGGAAGTGACAGAAGATGAGGAGTAGACATATGGAATTACAAGATTTTACAGAAAAAGAACAAGAAATGATTAAAAAGGGATTAACTTTTTCTAAACTTAGCGATAAGGAAACAGCCGATAAGATAATCGCTCTAATTCCTCAAGAGATGATTAAGCGTATCCCGTTTTTTGTTAGAAAACATGCCATTACACGTACTGTCAAGAGAATTTCACTTGAGTATCCAGAATTATACGCCGTTGCTGAACAAGAAGGCCAACTTCCTGAAAAGGAAGCTCAAGAATTACGACAAATTCTTACAGATATTTTCCAAGAGAAAATGAATAAGCATAAGATTAAATAAGCTTTGAGATTTAAAAAGATATAGGAGTTGAGTATGGCTATTGATGGCGTTAAAATCATTGACAGTGATCAAGGTTATGACATTTACAATGAAGTAGTCAGTCGCTATAGAGACGGTGAACAGGTGGCGAACATTATAAAGGATATCCTCGATGAGGAGAAAGATTACTGCCAAACAGACTTATTTACAGAAATTTATTGGACAGCTCTTGCCTACTCACTGTGGAAGATTGGTCACCTGACAGATGATATCAGAGATAAAACCTTGGAGCTTCTCAGAAAAGGGGCTGATCCATTTTGGTTGGAAATAGATCCAAAGGCTTTGAAGCAAAGGCAAAAGGTCTTGGAAAAACTTGCAGTTCAGTTGCAAACTGAAAATCCTAGACCTCTAAAGGTCCCTAAAGCAAAAGCTAAACGCAAACCTTACTTTGAAGAAGGAGATATTCTTGCTGTTAAGTTCGAAGATGAGTATGGTCTTGTCTTTGTATCTATGGTTGAGCAGAGTCCTAGAAAGCTTGAGTACCATCTAGCTTGTACTCGCCTCTTACAAACAAAAAAGCCCACCATCGATGATTTTTTGACCAGTCAAATCTCCTGTAAGATGGACAATACGAAGTTTGCTCTGGATACAGATTGCTGGTTCAATCACAAAGATTTAGGGCAATTATTAGAGAATATTGAAAAAATTGGACAGGTGAAACTTAGACCATTTAGTCTTTGGATGCTGGCATCTGCCCAAAATTTAGAAGATGTTTATGAAGAAATCACTAGAGATAAAGGCTCTTCTGGCCTACGGTTCATCGAAACCTATAAACTTGTCGATGATATTTTTTCAGTCTAATGTCTATCTGATAAGAGGAAAATAAGGGTTAATCATTCCCATTGACTGTGTTGGGCTCTGACACCATAGCTATCTAGGGAACCATCTGAATTGAACTTGGATTCAATACGGTACCTTTTCCAGAGGTCGTAATCTGCTGTTTGGATGGTTAGGATAAAGTTGGTATCCTTATCAGTGACATTATAATCAGCAGGATTGACTTCAAAGATATCGATTAATTTTCGTGTTTGAAAATCTTGAAGCTTGAGATTTGCTAACTTGACATGATTGATGGAAATTTCTTCTAGTTGATTCTTATCCTTAGGTGTTCTGTAATAGGTGATGATGCAGTTTTTTAGCAGATCAGTATCTTTACCTGTGGGAGTGAGGCTCATAAAGCCAAAGGACTGATTATTCCGCTTGACTTCGAGAAGCTGACCGTAGTAGAAGTGGTCGTTTTTGAGATTTGTGATGGAAGTCTCTGGACTTTTATCTTCAAAGCTAAAGCCTTTGTCCAAAAGCTCGGAAGCCTTGGTTTCCCCGATAATGATAGTGGTATCTTGAATGGTTACTGGAACAGGTTGAGCTGGAAAGCCACTCATCATCGTGCAAAACATAAAAACATAACTCGTTAAAAAAGCTGTCCCAATAAAAGCGTTGGTTGATGCATAGGTATGACTGTTATGAAAGTTTTTTCTTATAGCCAGTACAACAAATTTGCCAAGACTTTTTAAAATCATACTAACAAGCACAATAAAAAATTGTTTTTTCGAACATTCATAAACTGCTTGCGGGAAGCTATTGCCATGATAGTAGAAGCCAGCCAATAGGAGTAGATTGACGATTAAATAGATCAGCAAGAACCAATGAATCTCTTTAAGGGCATTAGCATCAGTGATTTCTTCATAGTCAACGTGAATTCTTCCTTGAATTGCATGGCCAAGTTTATAAATCCATTTGGGAATGTCTTTGCCTTTTTTAACCGCAACTACAAGTCTAATATAGAGATAGATAGTAAAGGATAAGGATAGAAAGAAAAGAGCATAAAACCCCAAAACAATACTAGTGAACATGACTGTTTCCTCTTATTTCCAATGAATACAGAACATTTTTGTTAGCTCCATTATAGCACTTTCTTGGGAAATAGAGCTAGAAATATCCGTATTATATTAACTGATTCAAAGGAGTAAAATCATGGGAATGATTGCAAATTATCAATATTTACCAGACAACGAATTAGAACAAATAAAAGGTCTCTCGAATCAAGAAGATGACTTGTTAGATTTTGTCGAGAATTCCGCTGATAGTCATGATATCTTAATAGATATTGACAAAATGTGGGATGCCTTGGTCTTTGTCATGACAGGATTTAGTAGTTCAGAATTTTTGGATGACAATACCTTGAGAGAGGCTGTTTTAGGGGTGACTCCTCTAGAGGATGTATCTGAATATATCGCCTATACTGAAAAAACAAAGCTAGCCGAGATTGTAGAAGCTTTAGAAAGTTTTGACATGGACAGATCCATGGCAGACTTTAGTATGGTGGCCTGTAAGAAAGCCGACTTGTATCCTGATATTTGGGATTATCTTGAGGAAGAGGAAGAAATCAAAGATGATATTTCAATTTGCTTTGTCAAGATGAAAGAGTTTTATAAGGAAATCTTAGAGCTAAACGGGAATGTCTTAGTGACTATTTGTTAAGGTTTTTATATTCCATTAGAAAGGTAATCCTATGAATCCATTTTTAGAAAAATACATTACATTAAAAAAACAATACTTAGACCAAGATGGGCATCCTTCAAGTGTTGCAGCTCTTTATGATTTTGCTGATGAATTAGCTGAGTCAGATGATTTAGAAGCGAAGAAAGTCTTAGTTGACCTCTATGAACAATTGGGTCTCTACACTAGTGCCTATAGCTTATTTACCGAAATCTTAGACAAACCTGATCGAAAACAGATAAAGAAACTGACCCGTTTACAAGAAATGAGTCAGAGTCATGGCGATCGTTTTGCCCTTCCTCGTCCTTTAAGAAAAAAAGAGAAGAAGCAGAGAAAAGAGCTATTACAGTCTTTACCACATTTTATCTATCATCCAGATCCGTTGGCTACAGGTTCATTTGTTGAAGGTGAAGCCAAGCTTTGTCCATCTTGTGGGAAAGAAAGCAATGTTTATTATGCCCTTATACCTTATAGTATAGAGGATATAGAATACCTTTGCCCATTTTGTATTGCAAACGGTCAAGCGGCCAAAAAATTTGATGCGGAATTTATCCAAGATGCCGAGTGGCAGGGTGAATTGGATCCAGAAAAGAATCAGCTGCTTTTTTGTCAGACCCCAGGGTACTCTAGTTGGCAGGGAGAATATTGGCTTTCTTGTTGCCAAGATTATTGTGCTTACTTGGGTACAGTCGGAACTCGAGAATTGAAGGATATGGGAATCGCTGAGCAAGTCTTGGCAGACTATGAAGCGCGTGAAGAATTTCAAGATATTGAAGAATACTTGGTTAAGGATGGCTCTCTCTGTGGCTACCTTTTCAGATGTCTCCACTGTCAAAAATACCAGATCTGGGTTGATGCAGATTAAATCTGAATGTGATTCACTATGAAAATTAAAGAGAAGACTGTAGTTGGCGTCAAAAGCAAGTTAGTTTTTTGATGATTGCTCTACTGGCTATACCGATTGTACTGATAGAAGATAGTCCTTTCTTACTAATCGTTTTATTGGTTAGGAATTTGCTTTTAATGAGAAAGAAAAGAATCATAAAGGAGTAGAGAGCCTTGGATAGAACGGTGATTATAGGTACTTTAATAGCTTTTGCAATCTTTAATCTGTTGCTAGGTCTGGGCTTTTATCTTTTTCTTAAGAAAAGGAGAGAAAATGGACAGTCATTGTACGAATCCCCTGTAAACCAACAAACTCGTACAGAAAAACTGGGTCTTGGCGAGATTTTGGTTTACCTGACCTTGATTGCTATTGCTGGGGTCTTTGCTTTTCAGACCTTAAATAGAGGTGGTGTGGGGAATTCTATTTTAGCCAAAATGATTATCCTTCCAGCTCTAATGGCCCTCTTCAATGCTCGAAAAAGGACTGGAAAGTCTTTACTTGCCCTCCTTATAACCTTTATGGTCTTTCTGGTAGGAGTCATGTTTAATCTCACGATTGGTTTGCCACCTCAAGCACCAATTTTGCAAATTAATGAAAGTAAAATCATTTTAGCAGAAACTAAAGCCAGTGAGCTGATGGATGCTGGATTTGACATCTATGTAAGACAGAGCGATGGTGGTAGCGGCTACGAAGAGCTCCTGACAGATGGCAGTTTCCAAAAGTATCCAGGCAATAAAACAGTTACCATCGAAAAAGGCTTCAGACTTGATAGCAATGCTGTTCCTTACGCTCCCTATCTCCTAGCAAAAGACGGCATAGTACTGGGGAGTATTTCCTTTTACGGTGCTGAGGACCAGAATGTGGCTTTAGAAGATTCTAAGGTTATTCAGGTCCGATTTAACAAGGAAAGCATTGAAGCAGCTAAAGAACATTCTATAATTTTGAAATTGGATGAATTCGACTTGACTAGTCGACTGGATGTTCCACTTGTTCAAGAAACTTTCAAAAAGCATCTATGGTCAATTCCACCAACAAATACAAGTGATGTCACTCAATTGTGGTATGGATTACAGTGGTCAAGTAACAGTGACTCTCTATTTTGGAATGAGTATTATAGTCTTATCCGTCTAGATGAAAATTATTTGATGATTGATTTTGAATTAGCAGTCCAAATAGCACGAGATGAGTAGATAGGATTTTGAATAGTTGACTGTAGTTATAACTAATTAAGGAACTAATCGATTTAGTTCCTTTTTTTATTTCAATATAAATATGAAAAAGTTTTCATTTTTTCCAAATAGTAAATTCACGAACGAAAAATCAAATTATTTATTAAAGTTTCACAAAATACTTTACAAGATAGTGAAAACATGATATAGTAATGAAGCTTAGAAAATGAGATGATGTTTTCTAGCAAATATAAACCCGAGTAAAAAATGCCTACGGACAGGCAGGGTTGAATGCCGAAGCGTGGTTGGAAAGCCACATTATTGATAGGGTTAAAAGCCTACTTTTATAAGTTGATGTTAGGACACTTGTCCTAATTCGTATAGATTTGTTAGTGTGGTGAAAGCACACGTCATCTTGTGAAACGATCAATAAAGTACGTAATATTTGCTACTAGAGAGTTAGGAAACATCAGGAACAGACATACTCAAAAGAAACAAACATAAACACGTCAGTAGATTGTAGAGCAGGTGCCAACCTGCTCTTTTTTCATAAGTATCCTTTAGAGCCTTACATGGTTAAGGTGAGAAAACTATGATAAAGGAGTATGTCTTTATAATGTTAAATCAAAACCAAGCTCCCATCTATGAGGGATTGGTCAAGTTACGAAAAAAAAGAATTGTCCCATTTGATGTACCAGGTCATAAGCGTGGCCGTGGAAATCCAGAGTTGGTCGAACTTTTAGGGGAGAAATGCGTTGGTATTGATGTCAATTCTATGAAGCCCTTGGATAATCTGGGACATCCTATTTCGATTATCCGAGAAGCAGAGGAGTTGGCTGCAGAAGCCTTTGGTGCTGCTCATGCCTTCTTAATGATTGGCGGAACAACATCATCAGTTCAAACCATGATTCTCTCTACCTGTAAAGCAGGTGACAAAATCATCCTTCCTCGAAACGTTCATAAATCAGCTATCAATGCACTCGTTTTATGTGGCGCCATTCCCATTTATATCGAGATGAGTGTGGATCCAAAAATCGGTATTGCACTGGGACTTGAAAATGAGCGTGTAGCTCAAGCTATTAAGGAAAATCCAGATGCCAAGGCTATCCTAATCAACAATCCAACCTATTATGGGATTTGTTCAGACCTTAAGGGGCTAACAGAGATGGCTCACGCTGCAGGAATGAAAGTCTTAGTAGATGAAGCGCACGGGGCCCATCTACATTTTACAGATAAACTTCCCCTATCTGCTATGGACGCAGGAGCTGATATGTCAGCTGTATCCATGCATAAGTCTGGTGGCAGCTTGACACAAAGTTCGCTTCTTTTAGTTGGGGATCAGATGAATCCTGAGTACGTTCGTCAAATTATTAACCTGACACAGTCAACATCAGCATCTTATCTGTTAATGGCTAGTCTAGATGTTTCTCGTAGAAACCTAGCCCTTCGTGGTAAGGAGTCCTTTGAGAAGGTCATTGAGCTGTCAGAGTATGCTCGTCGTGAAATCAATGCCATCGGTGGCTACTACGCCTACTCAAAAGAGTTAATAGACGGTGTCTCGGTTTGTGATTTTGATGTGACTAAGTTGTCAGTCTACACCCAAGGTATCGGTTTAACAGGGATTGAGGTTTATGATCTCCTACGAGACGAATATGACATTCAGATTGAATTTGGCGACATTGGGAATATCTTGGCCTATATTTCGATTGGTGATCGGATTCAAGACATCGAGCGCTTGGTAGGTGCTTTGGCTGATATCAAGAGACTTTACTCGAGAGATGGGAAGGACTTGATTGCTGGAGAATATATCCAGCCAGAGTTGGTGCTCTCTCCTCAGGAAGCCTTTTATTCAGAAAGAAAAAGTTTAACCTTGGATGAATCCGTTGGACAAGTCTGTGGGGAATTTGTCATGTGCTATCCTCCAGGAATTCCAATTCTAGCGCCAGGTGAACGGATTACACGAGAAATTGTTGATTATATCCAATTTGCCAAAGAACGTGGTTGTTCCCTCCAAGGAACGGAAGATCCAGAGGTCAATCACATCAATGTTATTGAGAGAAAGGAGAACTAGATGGATTTATGGTTTTCTGAGGTTCACACTCCAGATGTGAAATTGTCCTTGAGAACAGCTAAGCAACTCTACGCTGGTAAAAGTGAATGGCAGGATATTGAAGTTTTAGATACGCCTGCTTTTGGGAAGATATTGATTTTAAATGGGCATGTCTTGTTTTCAGATGCAGATGATTTTGTCTACAATGAAATGACAGTTCATGTTCCAATGGCTGTCCATCCTAATCCAAAGAAAGTTTTGGTTATCGGGGGTGGCGACGGTGGTGTTGCCCAAGTATTAACGCTTTATCCTGAATTGGAACAAATCGATATCGTGGAACCGGATGAGATGTTGGTTGAGGTCTGTCGAGAGTATTTTCCAGACTTTGCTGCAGGGCTAGATGATCCTCGTGTTACCATCTACTACCAAAATGGACTTCGCTTTTTACGAAATTGCGAAGATGATTACGACATTATCATCAATGATGCGACTGATCCATTTGGACATACAGAAGGTCTCTTTACAAAGGAATTTTACGGCAATAGTTACCGTGCTCTGAAAGAAGATGGTATTATGATTTACCAGCATGGTAGTCCTTTCTTTGACGAAGATGAGTCAGCTTGCCGAAGCATGCACCGCAAGGTCAATCAAGCCTTTCCAATCAGTCGGGTTTATCAGGCACATATCCCTACTAGTCCTGCTGGCTATTGGTTATTTGGATTTGCATCAAAAAAATACCACCCTGTCAAAGATTTTGATAAAGAAGGCTGGAAAAAACGCCAGCTATTCACAGAATACTATACTGCAAACTTACACGTTGGTGCCTTTATGTTGCCAAAATACGTTGAAGACATTTTAGAAGAAGAGGAAGGAAAAAAATGAGTCGTTTATTAGTGATTGGATGTGGGGGCGTTGCCCAAGTTGCTATCTCAAAGATTTGTCAAGATAGCGAAACCTTTACAGAGATTATGATTGCCAGCCGTACCAAGTCAAAATGTGATGACTTGAAAGCTAAATTAGAGGGAAAAACAAGTACTAAAATTGAAACAGCTGCTCTTGATGCTGACAAGGTAGAAGAAGTCATTGCCTTGATTGAAAGCTACAAGCCAGAAGCTGTTTTGAACGTAGCTCTACCATACCAAGATTTGACCATTATGGACGCTTGCTTGGCAACGGGAGTTCACTATATCGACACAGCCAACTATGAGGCTGAAGACACAGAAGACCCTGAATGGCGTGCGATTTATGAGAAACGCTGCAAAGATCTTGGATTTACGGCTTACTTTGATTATTCATGGCAATGGGCTTACCAAGAAAAATTCAAAGAAGCTGGCTTGACAGCTCTTCTTGGTTCTGGATTTGACCCAGGGGTAACTAGCGTCTTCTCAGCATACGCTCTGAAACACTATTTTGATGAAATTCACTATATCGACATTTTAGACTGTAATGGTGGTGACCATGGTTATCCATTTGCAACTAACTTTAACCCAGAAATCAATCTTCGCGAGGTTTCTGCGCCAGGTTCTTACTGGGAAGATGGAAAATGGGTAGAAGTAGAAGCTATGTCTATCAAACGTGAGTATGATTTCCCTCAAGTTGGTGAAAAAGACATGTATCTTCTTCACCACGAAGAAATTGAATCGCTGGCTAAAAACATCCCAGGAGTTAAACGTATTCGTTTCTTCATGACTTTTGGTCAATCTTATCTAACCCACATGAAATGCTTGGAAAACGTTGGGCTCCTTCGTACAGATACTATTAACTTTAACGGTCAAGAAATCGTGCCGATTCAATTTTTGAAAGCCTTGCTTCCAGATCCTGCAAGCCTTGGCCCACGTACCGTTGGAAAAACCAATATCGGATGTATCTTTACAGGTGTCAAAGATGGTATTGAAAAGACTATCTACATCTACAATGTTTGCGACCATCAGGAGTGCTACGCAGAAGTTGGTTCGCAGGCTATCTCTTACACAACAGGTGTTCCTGCCATGATTGGGACAAAATTAGTGATGGATGGTACTTGGAAACAACCAGGAGTGTATAATCTTGAAGAGTTGGATCCAGATCCATTCATGGAAGCTTTGAATAAATACGGTTTACCATGGGTTGTGGTTGAAAATCCGCAAATGGTGGACTAATGAAGTTAGAACAAGTACCAACACCATCCTATGTCATTGATTTAGCTAAACTAGAGGATAATTGCCGTATTCTACAAGAGGTTCAAGAAAAGGCAGGCTGTAAGGTGTTGCTAGCTCAAAAGGCTTATTCCCTCTATAAAACCTATCCTTTGATTAGCCAGTATCTTTTTGGTACTACGGCTAGTGGTCTTTATGAAGCTAAGTTAGCTAGAGAAGAGTTCCCAGGGGAAGTCCATGTATTTGCTCCTGCTTTTAAAGAAGCAGATATGGAAGAGCTGCTTCAAATATCTAATCACATTGTTTTTAACTCAGAGAGACAACTACGAAAATATGGTCAAACTTGTCGTGAGGCTGGTATCAGTGTAGGTCTACGCCTCAATCCTCAGTGTTCTACTCAGGGAGATCACGCGCTCTATGACCCTTGTGCTCCTGGATCCCGTTTTGGAGTGACTCAAGACAAAATACCAAGTGATTTGCTGGACTTGGTGGATGGGCTTCATTTTCATACTCTTTGTGAGCAAGGGGCAGATGATTTACAAACGACTTTGAAAGCAGTAGAAGACCAGTTTGGTGCCTATTTGCACCAAGTTAAATGGCTCAATATGGGTGGTGGACATCACATTACGAGAGATGACTACGATGTGGACTTACTGATTTCTGAGATTAAACGGATTCGAGAAACCTATAACCTTGATGTCTATATAGAACCAGGAGAAGCGATTGCACTCAATGCTGGTTATTTAGCTACTGAAGTTTTAGACATCGTTGAAAATGGGATTGAGACCCTAGTCTTAGATGCTTCAGCAAGCTGTCATATGCCAGATGTCCTTGAGATGCCCTATCGTCCTCCATTGAGAGATGGTTTTGAAGCCCAAGAAAAAACTTATACTTATAGACTTTCTTCCAATACCTGTCTAACAGGTGATATCATTGGTGACTATAGCTTTGAAAATCCAGTTGAGATTGGAGATAGATTGTACTTCGAGGATATGGCAATCTACTCCTTTGTCAAAAATAATACCTTTAACGGGATTGGACTGCCAAGTTTGTATGTGATGGATAGAGAGGGTAAATGCAGTCTAGTCAAGGCCTTTGGCTACCAAGACTTTAAGGAGAGATTATCATGATGGACAGTCCAAAGAAATTAGGTTATCGTATGCCTGCAGAGTATGAATCCCATCATGGAACTCTCATGATATGGCCTACTCGACCAGGGTCTTGGCCATTTCAAGGCAAGGCTGCAAAAACAGCTTTTAGCCAGATTATCAAAACCATTGCCCAAGGAGAAACAGTCTATCTTTTGGTAGAGGAGTACTATCTATCTGAAGCACAATCTTATCTTGGAGACAAGGTTGTTTATCTAGATATTCAGACAAATGATGCCTGGGCTCGTGATACTGGTCCAACTATTCTCCTCAATGATCAAAGGGAAAAGTTGGCGGTAGATTGGTCTTTCAATGCCTGGGGTGGTGTTGTTGATGGTCTCTACCAAGACTATGAAGCAGATGATCAAGTAGCTAGTCGCTTTGCTGAAGCCTTGGAAATACCTGTTTATAATGCCAAACCTTTTGTACTGGAAGGTGGAGCTATTCATAGTGACGGTCAAGGAACTATTCTTGTCACAGAAAGTTGCTTGCTCAGTCCTGGTCGTAATCCTCACCTGAGTAAAGAGCAGATTGAAAAGACCTTACTAGAGAGTCTTGGTGCTGAAAAAGTCATCTGGTTGCCTTATGGTATTTATCAAGATGAGACAAATGAACACGTCGATAATGTTGCATCCTTTGTTGGTCCTGCAGAGCTTGTTTTAGCTTGGACGGACGACCAAGAAGATCCTCAGTATGCTATGTCTGCAGCAGATCTAGCTCTTTTAGAGAAGGAAACTGATGCAAAAGGCCGGAGTTTCACTATTCATAAGCTTCCAATCCCAGCTATTCACCAAGTAGTTACAGAAGAAGATTTGCCGGGCTATGCTTATGAAGAAGGCGAAGAGGAGCGTTATGCAGGTGAAAGACTAGCAGCTTCCTATGTGAATTTTTATATCGCCAATAAATCTGTCTTGGTACCACAATTTCAGGATGCTAACGACCAAGTGGCCTTGGATATTTTGAGCCAGTGTTTCCCAGACCGTGAAGTCGTAGGAATCCCAGCTAGAGATATTCTTTTAGGTGGTGGAAATATCCACTGCATTACCCAACAAATTCCAGAATAGGAGAAAAAGATGAGAAATGTAACGGTTGCAGCTATTCAGATGCAATGCTCTAAGGATGTGGAAACCAATATCCAAACAGCTGAACGTTTAGTCCGTCAAGCTGCTGAGCAAGGAGCCCAGATCATTCTTTTACCAGAATTATTTGAACGTCCCTATTTCTGTCAGGAGCGTCAGTATGACTTCTACCAGTATGCCCAGTCAGTGACAGAAAATACGGCCATTCAGCATTTTAAATTGATTGCCAAGGAACTAAAGGTCGTTTTACCAATCAGTTTCTATGAAAAAGATGGTAATGTCTTATACAATTCTATTGCTGTCATTGATTCGGATGGAGAAGTACTAGGAGTTTATCGTAAAATTCATATACCAGATGACCATTATTATCAGGAGAAATTCTTCTTTACTCCTGGAAATACTGGTTTCAAGGTCTGGGACACTCGCTATGCCAAGATTGGTATCGGGATCTGTTGGGACCAATGGTTCCCTGAAACTGCCCGTTGTCTTGCGTTAAATGGTGCGGAATTACTCTTTTATCCAACTGCCATTGGATCAGAGCCGATTTTGGATACAGATAGTTGTGGTCATTGGCAACGTACCATGCAAGGACATGCAGCAGCAAATATTGTGCCAGTTATCGCAGCCAATCGTTATGGTTTAGAAGAAGTCACTCCTTGTGAAGAAAATGGAGGACAAAGTTCCAGTCTTAACTTCTACGGTTCATCCTTTATGACCGATGAAACAGGAGCTATTCTAGAGCGAGCTGAAAGACAAGGAGAAGCTGTTCTGCTAGTAACTTATGACCTTAACAAAGGAGCAAATGAGCGCCTAAATTGGGGCTTATTTAGAGATAGAAGACCAGACATGTATAAAGATATTGTCAGATGAGAAAAGCCTAGTATAGGCTTTTTTCTGTAAATACTATAATAATTTTTGATAAAGTATTAGTATAATGATAAAATGGACTTAGTGTTAGCAAGGATAAAATAGACTGGAAAGAGCTAAATCATTTTTTCCTTGAAGAATTAGGCCACGACTGAGGGTTTTTATGGGTAAATGGACATGTAAATGTGGGCAAGCTATGAATGACCACCGAGCGCCCGATCCAAATGCTTATTCAGTTTATTCGGATGAGTTGCTTGAGGATATTTTTAACAATACTGACGAACATGATAGAATTTCCTATGTAGACATTTCGAAGGCTTCCTTTTATATATGGAAGTGCCCAAATTGTGGTAGTTTCATGGTTTTTGGTGAAGAGGATAATCCAAATTGTTTCACTTTTTATGAGCGCCAGACCAATGAAAAAGTTGAACCACTTTTCGATCCTGATCAGGAGTTGAATCTCGTTGTCGTTGAGTTTCAAGAAGGTGGAAATGGATATACTTATATCTGTGATGATCCAAGTATTCATATTGGGCATGGTGTGATTGTACCAACTGGAAAGAAAAATATTGAAAAAATAGCTCTGGTAGTCCAGAAATATCATGCTTACCCAAGAGATATCACTTATCCCGTTGAAAAGTTAAAAAGGGTCATCCGTAGGTATTCTATTTTTGATCCTGAGACTTCGAAAATAGTTTGTAAAAATATACTTGAGCACGGAAGAATTCTAAATGCTTGCTCGAAAAAAGTAAAAATTGAGTCTAAACAAATTTACCATGCAATCAAAACTCCTCTAGGCTATTTTTGGTTGGAGTTAAATAGAGTTCCAATTCCGATGAAAATCACACAAATTCAAGTACAAGATAAAAAGTATCAGGTTGATGGAGCCTTTTATATAAAGCCTGCCAAGGTAAACTACAGAAAATTGTTAGAACTTGAATTATGTGCAGATTTTGATATTGATGCCTCTCGCTGGATTGACGTTCTATCAGACGAAAATGTTTGGGGAAATACCTGGGAATTGAATGGCCTTCAATTTGGAATTACTGCAGGAGAGTCCCCAGAATTTGAAGATGAAGTAGTTGCAAGAAAATTTAGCCGTATCCCACTTTATTATGACTGGCATCCAGAATTTGAAGACTATTATGGCTTTAGCCTAGCATGGAAAAAATACGAGTCTGATAGTGATTTGTCGATTGATTTCTATACGACATAAAAGAAATGCTCGGTATTATTGTGTAAATTATAAAACAGTATTTGAGATTTTAGATGAAAAGTGATTTAATTTTACAATAAAAAGTAGCCCAATTAGGCTACTTTTTTAAAATTCTTTATAAACATAAGGATTATCGGGTTTGTCGACCTTGATGAAAGACTGGACTTCGAGGGTTGGGAGGATTTGGTTGAGTTCCTTGTGATAGTGTTTGCTAATCTTACCTTTGACTTTTACCCAGGTGTTATTTTCGTACTTATTAGTGTTTCCAGTGGTCAAAAGTCCAAAAACACCTGAATCAGCGATACAGTGCATGATACCAAAGCGAAAGACAAATTGACTATCGCTGTGACTAGGATCGTTATAGACAAAGCCAATAAACTCAATCTCTTTACCTTCAAATTCATTGGGATAATCATAGATAGCTTCCATGACCTCCAGGTAATTTTCATCATTTATAACTATACTTGATTGATCTAAGTATTTATCAGCACTCTTCCGAATAATATTTTCATGAGCTGTTTGTGAATAAAATCGACTGGTATTCGGTTTGAGATACTGACTGCTCGTTCCTTCACTTGCTTGGATTGCCTTGTCAGTTCCTTCCGACAAAGGGAAATAATATCCTTTTGCCGATACTGTTTGTGAATCCAGAGTGACAGTTGGAAATGTAAATCCAACTAACAAGGGTAAACTTAAGAGGGCAAAACTAGCAAGCTTGGCTGAATAACTATGCAAGTGACTGTGTTCTTTCAAACGCTTGAAGAAAAGATAGGCTTGAACGATGGCTAGTAACAATGACAAAACCATGGTGATATAAGCCAGATAAGAGTAATGGAGGTTTAGATACTGATTGAGTTTACCTGATATCTGCAGATAAAGGGTTAAGAAAAAATAACTCATCAGAATAAGAAATCGTATCATAGCATCACCCCGACTAAATAAGAATAGACAAGTACAACAAGAGTTACAATCATCATGAACTGCCAAATGAATCGCGTTTTGAGATAATTCTTCATCATGAGTAGATTTTTGACATCAAGCATTGGACCTATAACCAGAAAGGCTAAAACAGGAGCTAGACCAAAACTTGATAGAAGAGAAGACCCGATAAAAGCATCCGCTTCACTACAGAGTGATAGTAGGAAGGATAAGAGCATCAATAGAATAATAGCAAGCAGTGGGCTAGCGCTGATAGATGTCAAGATTCGAGTTGGTACATAGACTTGTACTAGGCTTGCAAAAAGACAGCCAAAGATCAAGTAACGTCCCATATCAAAGAACTCATCAATAGCTTGGATAAAGACTTGAAGAAGTTTCTGACCTTTCGTTAAATGAGAAAAATCATGTTCATGACAAGCCAGCCTATTTTCCTTTTGAATCGATCCCTCCCAGAAAAATCCAAGAAAAATACCCAATATCGTAGCAATGAGTATTGCCCCTAAAGCTCTTAGAAGAACCATTTGAATGGAATTACCAAAAGCTGAATAGGTTGCAAAGAGTACGATAGGATTGATGATAGGAGCTGTAACTAGAAAGGGAACAGCTGTATAGCTTGGAACCTTCTTCTCCAAGAAACGATTAATGATAGGAACAATTCCACATTCACAAGAAGGAAAGAGAAATCCTATAAAGGTGCCAAAAAAGATTCTCCCCAAGCGATTTTTAGGGAGAAATTGATAAACTTTTTCTGGAGTGATGTAGACTTCAATAGCACCAGAGATGATGCTACCAATTAAGACAAAGGGTAAAGCTTCAAGGATAATTGATAGAAAAATGGCACCAGCTTGTAAAACACTTGAAGGCAGGTTTTGAAAGAGATCCATCTATTTTTTCTTTTCTGCTTTTTCTTTCTTTTCTTTGTCATCAGGAAATGTTACTTGTTTTAAATCAGGAAGTTTGGCAAACAATTCGAACATTTTATCTAAGTCATCAGTTTTTGTAAATTTAACAGCCATAAGGCATACCTCGATTCTTTGTGTTACCTCTATTATACTATTATTTCTGGGAAATAGTTATATTTTATAATCAACTTCCTTTTTATCTTTATAAAGTTGAAATAAAGCAACAAATTAATGAAAACAAGCTTTCCTGCTTATGGTATAATAGTTTCATGGATAAAAAATATGAAAAAATTTCCCAAGATTTGGGTGTAACCTTAAAGCAAATTGATACTGTCTTATCTTTGACAGCTGAAGGAGCAACTATTCCCTTTATCGCTCGTTATCGGAAAGACATGACTGGAAGCTTGGATGAAGTAGCTATTAAGGCAATTATCGACCTTGATAAAAGCCTAACTGCTCTCAACGATCGTAAAGAAACTGTTTTAGCAAAAATCAAAGAGCAAGGCAAGTTAACCAAGGAATTAGAAGAAGCAATTCTTTCTGCCGAAAAATTAGCGGATGTAGAAGAACTCTATCTTCCCTATAAGGAGAAACGTCGGACCAAGGCAACGATTGCGCGTGAGGCTGGACTTTTTCCACTTGCTCGTTTAATCTTACAAAATGTATCTGACCTAGAAAAAGAAGCAGAAACATTTGTCTGTGAAGGTTTTGAGACTCCACAAGATGCTTTAGCGGGTGCAGTTGATATCTTGGTTGAAGCACTATCTGAAGATGTCAACTTGCGTTCAATGACTTATCAAGAGGTCCTTAGACATTCTAAGATTACTTCACAAGTCAAGGACGAAAGTTTGGATGAGAAGCAAGTCTTTCAGATTTATTACGATTTCTCAGAAACAGTTGCCAATATGCAGGGTTACCGTACGCTTGCTCTTAATCGTGGTGAGAAGCTAGGCATTTTGAAGATTGGATTTGAGCATGCAGTTGATCGTATTCAAGCCTTCTTTGCTGCTCGTTTCAAGGTTAAGAATGCTTATATAGACGAAGTGATTCAACAATCTGTTAAGAAAAAAGTATTGCCAGCTATCGAGCGCCGTATTCGCACTGAATTGACAGAAAAGGCAGAAGAAGGAGCTATCCAACTCTTTTCAGAAAACCTTCGTAATCTCCTTCTCGTAGCACCACTAAAAGGACGCGTGGTTCTAGGTTTTGACCCAGCCTTTCGTACAGGTGCTAAGCTTGCAGTAGTTGATGCGACTGGTAAGATGTTGACAACACAAGTTATTTATCCAGTCAAACCAGCTTCAGCTCGTCAGATTGAGGAAGCCAAACGTGATTTAGCAGATTTGATTGGCCAATACGGTGTTGAAATCATCGCTATCGGAAATGGAACTGCCAGCCGTGAGAGTGAAGCCTTTGTTGCTGAAGTTCTCAAAGATTTTCCAGAAGTCAGCTATGTCATTGTTAGCGAAAGTGGAGCTTCTGTATACTCTGCCAGCGAACTTGCCCGTCAAGAGTTTCCTGACTTAACCGTTGAAAAACGTTCAGCCATCTCAATCGCTCGTCGCTTGCAAGACCCACTTGCTGAATTGGTTAAAATCGATCCCAAATCCATAGGTGTCGGCCAGTACCAGCACGATGTAAGTCAGAAAAAACTATCTGAAAGTCTTGATTTCGTGGTGGATACAGTGGTTAACCAAGTCGGTGTCAATATCAATACAGCTAGTCCAGCCTTACTTTCACACGTTGCAGGACTTAACAAAACCATCTCTGAAAATATCGTTAAGTACCGTGAGGAAGAAGGTAAAATCACTTCACGCGCTCAAATCAAGAAGGTTCCTCGTCTAGGTGCTAAGGCTTTTGAACAAGCGGCAGGTTTCCTCCGTATTCCTGAAAGCAGCAATATACTTGACAATACAGGAGTTCACCCTGAAAACTATGCAGCGGTCAAGGAACTCTTCAAACGTTTGGATATTAAAGACCTAAATGAAGAAGCGCAAGCAAAACTCAAATCTGTTTCTATCAAAGAAATGGCTCAAGAGCTAGACCTCGGTCAAGAAACACTTAAAGACATTATCGCTGACCTTCTCAAACCAGGACGTGATTTCCGTGATTCTTTTGATGCTCCAGTCCTTCGTCAGGATGTCTTAGATATAAAAGACTTAAAAGTCGGACAGAAGCTTGAAGGTGTCGTTCGTAACGTTGTAGACTTCGGTGCCTTTGTTGATATCGGTATCCATGAGGATGGGCTGATTCATATTTCACACATGAGCAAGAAATTTATCAAGCATCCAAGTCAAGTCGTATCCGTCGGGGATTTGGTAACTGTTTGGGTGAAGAAAATCGATGTCCAACGTGAAAAAGTAAATCTGTCGCTCCTTGCACCAGATGAATCTAACTGATTACGTTAGGCAAGTTTCTTTAGAAGACTTCGGAAAACCTTTCAAACACCAGGCTCAATGGAATACTCGTCTGCGGTCGACAGGTGGACGATTTTTCCCTAAGGATGGGCATTTGGATTTTAATCCTAAAGTCTATCAAGAGCTAGGCTTAGAAGTTTTTCGGAAGATTGTTCGTCACGAACTCTGTCATTATCATCTCTATTATGAGGGAAAAGGTTATAAGCATAAAGATTTAACCTTTAAGGAACTGTTAAAAGAAGTGGACGGTCTCCGCTTTGTTCCTCCCTTATCAAGCACTCGTCAAAAGCCAGTTTTGGTTTATAAGTGTCACTCTTGTGGCCAAGCCTATCAGAGAAAACGTCGAATTGATACAAAACGTTATCGATGTGGTCTTTGTCATGGGAAGCTCATACTACAAAATCAGCCCAAGGACTGATGCAGGGAGCTTTAGTTCATGTTATACTTACTTCAAGAATACCGAAAGAGGTACAAATCATGAATAAAAATTTTTATAAAATGAGACGAAATCGTATGATATCAGGAGTTCTTGCTGGACTATCTGATAGATGGGATCTTGATGTGACACTGGTGCGCTTCATTTTCGCTATCTTTACAATCGCAAATTTTGGACTCGGAATCATCATCTACATCATCCTAGCCTATATCCTACCAACTAAGGAAGATATCGAAGCGGAGATGTACGGAACAGGCCCACGCAAGATCAAAGAAGCTCAACCTATCGATGATGATAAAGGTTGGTTTTGGTAAATAATAAAAAATCAAACCCTTGTAGAATCAAGGGTTTTTCTTTTGCTTAAAAATTTGTGGTAAACTAATAGTAGTTCATATCAAAAAAATAATCCAATCTTACAAAAATGTAAGATTACAGACCTCTTTTGTAAGGTTATGTTATGGAACCAACTCTTTTTTTAGAGTACACTTATATCATAAAGATAAAGGAGCGAAACTATGAAAAATATTATACAAAAGAAACAAACAAGTAAACCGAGTCCTAAGGATATCGAGCGAGTTGAGCTCGGCATCGAAATGATGCAAGCTCAGTTTCAATTAATGGGATATTAAAAAGGAGAAGTTAAAATGACACTATTAGATGTAAAACACGTTCAAAAGATTTATAAAACTCGCTTTCAAGGCAACCAAGTAGAAGCCCTGAAAGATATTCACTTTACCGTTGAAAAAGGCGACTACGTTGCTATCATGGGTGAGTCTGGATCTGGTAAATCTACTCTACTCAATATTCTAGCTATGCTTGACAAGCCAACGCGTGGGCAGGTCTTCCTAAACGGAACTGACACAGCTATCATTAAAAATTCTGAAGCATCAAGCTTCCGTCGTGAAAAGTTAGGCTTTGTCTTCCAAGACTTCAATTTGTTAGATACGCTTTCTGTTAAAGACAATATCTTACTCCCTTTGGTATTGTCTAGAAAGCCTATTACAGAAATGATGAAAAAATTGGTCGTGACGGCCGAAAATCTTGGCATCAATCAATTGCAGGAGAAGTACCCTTATGAAATCTCTGGAGGGCAAAAACAAAGGGTAGCAGTTGCACGGGCTATCATCACAGAACCAGAAATTCTTCTTGCGGACGAGCCAACAGGAGCCCTAGACTCTAAATCATCTGCAGCCCTCCTTGATATCTTCGATCAGATCAACGAGCAAGGGCAAACCATTCTCATGGTGACCCACTCAACAGCAGCTGCTAGCCGTGCAAAACGTGTTCTTTTCATCAAGGACGGTATTCTCTATAATCAAATCTATCGTGGTGAAAAGACGGATCGTCAGATGTTCCAAGAAATCTCTGACACTTTGACTGTTATGGCAAGTGAGGTGAACTAGTATGTTTCGATTAACCAATAAGTTGGCCATATCCAACTTAATCAAAAACCGCAAACTCTATTATCCGTTTGCTTTGTCTGTCATTTTGGCAGTCACTATCAGCTATCTCTTTTACTCCCTAGCCTTTAATCCTAAAATTGTGGATTTACGTGGTGCATCTGCTATACAATTTACCCTACAACTAGGGCTTGTCGTTGTGACACTTGCATCTGCCATTATTGTGCTTTATGCCAACAGTTTTGTCATGAAAAATCGCTCAAAAGAACTGGGTGTCTATGGTATGTTAGGATTAGAAAAGCGTCACTTGATTGGTATGACCTTCAAGGAACTCTTGATTTTTGGGATAGTAACAGTCACTGCTGGTATTGGGATTGGTGCCCTCTTTGACAATCTCATCTTTGCATTATTGCTTAAACTTGCAAAGATGAAGGTAGAGCTAGCCGCAACCTTCCAATGGTCCGTAGTTCTTTCAATCCTTATTGTATTTGGTCTTATCTTTTTAGTCCTTGTGTCCCTAAATGCCCTACGTATCATCCGTATGGATGCACTCCAACTCTCTCGTGAGAAAGCAAAAGGTGAAAAGAAGGGGCGTTTCCTAGTTCTTCAAACACTTGTAGGGCTAATTGCACTAGGTAGTGGCTACTATCTAGCACAAAGCGTAAAAGACCCAATTTCAGCAAGCCTTACTTTCTTTATTGCCGTCATGTTGGTAATAGTTGCGACCTATCTTTTATTCAATGCGGGTATTACAGTTTTCTTACAGTTACTCAAGAAAAACAAAAGATATTACTATAAACCCAATAACCTCATCTCTGTATCTAACCTCATCTTTCGTATGAAGAAAAATGCTGTCGGTTTAGCAACCATTGCCATACTTTCAACCATGGTTTTAGTTACTATGTCTGCAGCAACCAGCATCTACAACGGTTCTGAAAACATGAAAAAACTCATGTATCCTCACGATTTTGATGTTAAGGGAAAAAATGTAGAAGTTGAGGATTTAGAAAAGCTTTTGACTCAATATGCCAGTGAAAAGAACTTAACGATTAGCAACAAAGACGTTCTTAGATATGCCAGCTTCGGCATTTCCAGTCAAGATGGGACCAAATTAACCATCTTTGAAAAAGGGCAAACCAATGTCATGCCTAAGACAGTTTTCCTAGTTTTTGACCAAAAAGACTATGAAAAAATGACTGGACAAAAGCTTCATTTAACGGATAACGAAGTAGGTCTTTGGGTTAAAAATGACCAACTAAAAGGTCAGAAAGCATTTAGTCTTAACAAACAAGAGTACCGTATCAAGGAAGAAATCCAACAAGATTTTATCATCAATCATGTTTCAAACCAGTATGCTCTCTTGATTTCGGATTATAACTACCTTGTTGTTCCAAATTTACAGAGTTTTTTGGACAAATACCAGGATTCTGCTGTCTATACTCAGTTGTACGGTGGTATGGATGTAACCGCCAGTCAAGAGGAGCAGTTAAAACTAGCTAACGATTTTAATCGGTATGTGATCAACTTTAGTCATAATCTCAAGAGCGAAGACGGTATGGTATACGGTGGAGATACTGCAAGTGATGCAATTAGCCAAGCGAACGCTCTCTTTGGCGGAGTCCTCTTTATCGGTATTTTCCTCTCTATCATCTTTATGGTAGGTACTGTACTGGTCATTTACTATAAACAAATCTCAGAAGGTTATGAAGACCGTGAACGCTTTGTTATCCTGCAAAAAGTTGGCTTAGACCAAAAACAAATCAAGCAAACTATTAACAAGCAAGTCTTGACTGTCTTCTTCCTCCCTGTAATCTTCGCCTTTCTACATTTGGCATTTGCTTATCACATGTTAAGTTTGATTCTCAAGGTTATCGGGGTTATCGATACAGCCATGATGTTAACCGTAACACTTTCTATCTGTGGCGTCTTTGCTTTAGTCTATGTACTAATCTTTATAATTACTTCAAGAAGTTATCGCAAGATTGTTCAAATATAATAAGAAGTGTTTGTGAAGGAATCATAGTATTAACCCCAACGAATATTTTGGAAACTGCTAAAGTTTACGATAAAAAAGATTATAGATAAATATTTTCAAAAAAATCTTGGAACGATGTTCGATTAAATGCATATTGGGATTATTATAGATTTTAAAAATAATTTATGAAAACAAGAGACCCAATGAAAGGATAGGGTAGGTGCTTATGAAATTAAAATTATGTATCATTGGCTTTTTCTTTTGTTTGATCGCTGCAATTGGTCTGGTCACTATTAGCGATACCGAAACTCCCATACCTTTACCAATTGATGGTGCTTTTTCTATTCAAGGGAAAAGCAATCTTTCAAATAATGAAATATACGAAATGCTTCGTGACCTATCAAAAACGGAAAAAGTTACCATTTACAAGCCCATCGTTCAGAGCTCGGGTCAGTTGAAGTATGTAAATGTCGATGATGTAAATAATGAACAATTAAAGTCAGTACCGATAATAGGGATGTATTATACCCTTGGGGAAATGGATGTAGACAGTTTGAAACCACTTACGATGACAGGACTGCAAACTGTATATATGGCTTATCCTTGGTATATAGGAGGAATATTACAATTCACTGGAACTTTAAGAATACTGTTAATGGGTTCCATTTACTTAACTTTATTAGTTGTTTTATTTGTTGTTAGGACGAGGCAGATTAAAGAAGGAGTGATACGACGTTCTTTGGGATTGCCTGTATACGATTTAAGAAGAGAGTATGTCATTTCTCTTATTTTTGAACTGATTATGATGTCTTTATTGATGATTTCTTACAGTTCTTTTTTGGGAAATGGTTTCTTCACCTATAGTTCTAAGTTATTTTTCTCTCTGCTTTTAACGAATTTTATACTATTTCAAATCATTGATCTCATCACCTTTGTTTTATTTTGGTTGACGATTCAGATTGAAAAGCCCATTGAAATTATCAAAAACAAGGCAAAAAACAAGCTTATTTTTGTCGTATGGCTTGCCATTATTTCGATTATTATCGTTGTATCAGGAATTTTTTTACAAGAAACAAAGAGTAGTCAATCCAGTATCAACATCCAGATACAGAATTTAGTACCATGGGACACAGTAAAGAACTGGAGAAGAATTGAGTTCCTTGGAATAGAAAATAACTTTGCTAAAAATGGAGAAGTAAGCGATTCGGATGGTCAGTATCTACAGATAGCTGCTTCCTTAAAAAACTTAGATTATTTATATATAGAACGATCCTCGGCCTATGTACCAGATCTTATGAAAACATCTCATGTTTTAGAAGACTTTTCTAAACAATTAGAAAACGATGGAATAACGAATCCAGAAATAAATAAGGACCTGATTTATATCAATCAAACAGGTGCTAACCTACAAAATAAAGTGAATGGAACAAACTATCATCTTTTAGATAATAAGATAGCAACCATTTATATTCCTGAGAAATGGAAAGAAAACCAAAAATCTATTGAGAATACAGTTGTAGCAGAACAATTTATTGGAACACACTATACAACAGAAGAGCTTGCAGTACAAATAATTCCTGATGGTGATAAAATTTTTTATTTCAATGAGGATGCTGATATCGATCATAAAAATAAAGATATTTTACCAATGGAAAGTGTAGCAGATAGCAAAGATAATATTGTTGTTGTGTTAGACACAGACAAAATGATCGAAAACAACAAGTTTTCTTTGGCTAGTAATATACTATATAAATCTCTTTTTAGTCCTGAAGCGGTTAAAAAAATAAATGAGATGACTATCCCGTTAAATTTTTCAATGAATCCAGTAGATGTTTACCAAATTGTGAAGTTGAAGATCCAATCCTTAGAGCACCAAATTCTACTGTCACAAATCTTGCAGAAGATAATTTACAGTATTGTCTTTATACTCATTTATCAATATGTCCAACTTTATATTGCCCTAAAACAGAATGAATATGTGAAAAAAATCATTTTGGGTCTGTCAAAAACATATATAGCAATTTCAAGTCTCAAGTACTTTATGATGACTATTACAATGGTTATTCTATTTACATTTCTTATGACAGGGCAAATAGAGCTGCTATATATTGGTCTTGCTTCTATACTTGTTTTGATGTTGTCAATAACCATGAGTTTTAGAAAATTATCTGAAAGCTATACTAAAATTTTAAAAGGAGATGAAACATGACAATTGACCTTTTGAACGTTTCAAAAAGTTTTGGCTCAAAAAAGATCTTTACAGACTTAAATTTAAGATTTGAATCTGGGAAAAGCTACGCATTGATTGGAGGTTCTGGCTCTGGTAAAAGTACTCTTCTTAATATTATAGGAAGATTAGAAAAAATTGACAGTGGGAACGTTTTAGTTGATGAACAGGATATTTGGAAGATAAAAGAAAGAACCTTCTTTAAAAATACTGTTGGATATGTATTTCAGAATTATTCTTTAATAGAGAACAAAACAGTATATGATAATTTGAAACTTATCACTAAAGACAAAAAAATAATAACTGATGTACTTGAAAAAGTAGGACTGTCGAGCGACCATTTACATCAAAAAATATATGAATTGTCTGGAGGGCAGGCTCAACGTGTAGCTATTGCCAGAATGTTAATGAAACCACGTAAAATTATCTTAGCAGATGAACCCACAGGAGCTTTAGATGGTGAGATTGGAAAAGAAATTATTCGTTTATTATTAAATGAAAGAGATGAAGACAAATATGTTATAATAGCGACGCATGATCCAGCTGTCTATAACAAAGTTGATGTGATCATTGATATGAAAGATATAGGGGATAATGTATGAAAAAGATAATTTATATCGCTTTGATCTTTGTAGCTGGGCTACTTGCTATTTTCTTCTTTGGAAAACAAATGATCATAAAAGAAAATACCAATAAACCAACACTGGAGTTAACAGTTTATACGGTTTCTTCTAGTGATACAGAAAAATGGAATAAAGTGAAAAAAGTAGAAACAGAAGAAGCTACATACTTCATAACTGTAAAAGAAGTAGCGTCTTCAGAAGAAGTATTTTCAAACATCATTGCAAATGGAGCTGCTATGGGGTTCGGAGTTCGTGAAGAAGAGGTGAAGCAATTTAATAATAATTTAGGAGATACTATTGAGGACTCTAAGCATAATAAACTCATTGAAATAGAATTTTTTACTTTTTCTAATGATGACGAGGGATTTGTAGTAGCAAATTTTGACTACGGTAAAGAAGAGTTGAATTCTCAGAAAAAAGATATAAAAGACTTATATAAAAAATTATATGAATCTTTTAAAGAAAAAAGTAAGTGATTGCGATTTATTTGCCTGTTTTGATAGAAAAAAGTCAATTTTTAATTCTAATATCTTATCTTGATAATCGCGCTTTTTAGTTGATAAAACTTACAAATAGTCCTGAAGAAGACAATGACATTCAGTTTACTTATATGTATCATGTGCATACAAAGTTAGTTCCATCCCATCATCAATTTATGTTTATCAATAATTGAGCAGTTGTTGCATCATTTAATATTTCAGAGGTTCAGTACCAGTATTTTATGAAAGAATCACTTTCTCATGTCATGGTTTATAATTAATACTCTTCGAAAATCAAATTCAAACTGCATTAGCGTCGCCTTGATGTACTCAAGTACAGCCTGTGGCTAGTTTGCTCTTTGATTTTCATTGAGTATTAGAGGCAAATAAGCCATTTAAACAGAGTTAGGATTCACCTTCACGACTATAAATCTAGCAAAATTGGCCAGTAGTTTAGACTCTAAAAGGTCTACTATTCAAAAACCACACAGTATTTCTTTCGGCTTGATGCTATTCAAGCTTGAAATCACTGTGTGGTTTTATTTTTAAGCTAGTTTTTCTCAGCATTATTTTTTATCTTAAATACTAAACAACTGTCCAAATAGATAAGTGACACCCATGGTCAAAAGGCCGATACAAAGGTTACGAATCATAGCTGTTTTAGTTGGGGCTTTTCCAAGTTTGGCACTGGTGTAACCTGTAATCAATAGAGAAATCGCAACGATAAAAACAGTAGCAGGGATTCGATAGTCACTTGGAAAGATGGTGATGGAAAGCATTGGTGGTAAACTACCAAGAACAAAAGCGATGAAGCTAGATGCTGCAGCATGCCAAGGATTGGTAAACTCTTCATACTCGATTCCGTATTTTTCCTCAACTAAGGCTTTAAGTGGATTTTTAAGAAAAGCTTTATTGACTAAAAGTTGAGCTGAAGTTTCACACTCACCATTTTGAAGATAAGCAGCATATAGAGATTTCTTTGCAGCCTCGATATCCTTATCCAAAAGTAATTGCTCACGAGCTACTGCGGCTTCTTCGGTGTCTTTTTGAGTAGATACTGAAACATATTCACCTCCAGCCATAGAGAAGGCACCCGCTAAGATGGCAGCCAAACCTGAAAGAAAGATTATCCAAATATTACTGGTTGCACTGGCAACGCCGATAACAACTCCAGCGATGGAAATGATCCCGTCATTGGCTCCGAGCACACCAGCACGTAAAATGTTTAAACGACCAGCGAAGTTTGAATCAATTTCATGTGTAATTTCTGACATAGTCTTCTCCTTTTTATCCATTATAAAGTATAGGAGAAGTAAAAACAAACTTTTTAAACTTTCTGAAAAAAGTTCTACAATTTTAATAATAGCCATAGCTATTACTTATGCCAATATATAACAAAGTTGTATTTGTAACTGACTGACATAGATGATACAATTAAATTAATGAAATCTTTGGAGGTCTGATGATGACTCGTGAATTTAAATTTGAAACTCTTCAATTGCATGCAGGGCAAGTGGTAGATGCTACTACCAAGTCTCGTGCTGTACCAATTTACCAAACAACATCTTTTGTATTTGATGATACACAGGAGGGTGCAGAACTCTTTGCACTTCAGAAGGCTGGTAATATCTATACTCGTATCACTAACCCAACAACTTCAGCCTTTGAAGAGCGTATTGCAGCACTAGAAGGCGGAGTAGGTGCACTTGCCACAGCTTCTGGGATGGCAGCTCTTACTTATACTATTCTTGGACTTGCTCATGCTGGTGATCATGTGGTTGCAGCTTCAACTATCTACGGTGGGACCTTTAACCTTTTGAAAGAAACCCTTCCTCGTTACGGAATCACCACAACTTTTGTTGATATTGATAATCTAGAAGAAGTAGAGGCAGCGATTAAAGATAATACAAAACTTGTTTTGATTGAAACTTTGGGTAATCCAGTTATCAACATTCCTGATATTGAAAAAATAGCTGAAATTGCTCATAAACATCAGATTCCTTTGGTTTCAGACAATACCTTTGCAACGCCTTATCTTATCAATGTCTTTTCACACGGTGTAGATATCGCAGTTCACTCTGCAACTAAGTTTATCGGTGGACACGGTACAACTATTGGCGGTGTCATTGTTGATAGCGGTAAGTTTGACTGGGCTGCTTCAGGGAAATTCCCTCAATTAGTCGATGAAGATCCAAGCTACCACAATATCAGCTATACTCGTGATGTTGGTGCTGCAGCTTTTATCGTTGCTGCTCGCGTGCAATTGCTTCGCGATATGGGAGCTGCCCTTTCACCATTTAACTCATTCTTGCTCCTACAAGGTCTTGAGACACTATCTCTCCGTGTTGAACGTCATGTTCAAAATGCTGAGAAAATCGTTGATTTCCTTGTGAACCATCCAAAAGTTGAAAAAGTCAATTATCCAAAATTAGCTGATAGCCCTTACCATGCCTTGGCGGAGAAATATTTACCAAAAGGTGTTGGTTCAATCTTTACCTTCCACGTTAAAGGCGGAGAAGCAGAAGCTCGTAAGGTGATTGATAGCTTAGAAATCTTTTCAAACCTTGCAAACGTAGCAGATGCCAAATCATTGGTCGTTCATCCAGCAACTACAACTCATTCTCAATTGTCTGACTCTGATCTAGAAGCAGCAGGAGTAACTAAAAATCAAATCCGTCTATCAATTGGACTAGAAAATGTCGATGATTTGATTGAAGATTTACGACTAGCTCTTGAAAAAATCTAAAAATAACTTATATTTATCAAATTAAGCATCCTTCTCACGAATAATAAAGTGAGGAGGATTTTTATGTATAGTATTTCATTTCAAGAAGATTCGCTTTTACCAAGAGAGAGACTAGTCAAAGAAGGAGTAGAAGCACTCAGCAACCAAGAATTACTGGCAATATTACTAAGGACAGGCACAAAACAGGCTAATGTTTTTGAAATAGCGCAGAAGGTCTTAAATCAGCTGACATGTTTAACTGACCTCAAAAGAATGAGTCTACAGGAATTGCAGACTCTATCGGGTATTGGACGTGTTAAGGCTATCGAATTGCAAGCCGTTATTGAATTAGGCTACCGTATCCATAAAAAGGAAACAGTGGAAATGGAGAGTATTCTTAGCAGTCGTAAATTAGCTAAAAAGATGCAGTCTGAGCTTGGAGATAAAAAACAAGAGCACCTAGTGGCGCTCTATCTGAATACTCAAAATCAAATCATTCATCAGCAGACTATTTTTATCGGGTCTGCCACGAGAAGCATTGCTGAACCGAGGGAAATTCTCCACTACGCTTTGAAGCATATGGCAACATCTGTGATTCTGGTTCACAATCATCCATCAGGAGCAGTGGTTCCTAGCCCCAATGATGACCATGTTACGAAGCTTGTTAAAGAAGCCTGTGAATTAATGGGATTGGTCTTATTGGACCATTTAATCGTCTCTCATTCTGATTATTTTAGTTACCGCGAGAAGACGGACTTGATATAGGATTATTTTTTGAAGTTTAGGGAACCCTGCTCAAACGCTTGTAAAGCATAGGACTCAACTTCGTTCATATCAATTTTAGGAAGAGGATCAATTGTAGGGACCAGCAACTTTTCTTGTACGATAACGTCAATAATAGCATTGAAGTCTTCAATTTTATAATACTTTTTTGAGTGGATCAAGATATCTCTGTAAAAAACAAGCGAAGAACGAAATCTGCCTTTAAATTTAGCATCTGCATTTTTACAAAATGGTTTTGCCTTTTTAGACATTTCTTTCAGTTCTTTTTGTTTGTCTTTTAGTGAGAGTTTGTCTAGATACTCTTTATTCTTAGAAAATGATTGGTAACTTTCTGCCGTTAAAAGACTATATAGATTAGAAAGTTGAAAATAAACTTCTATTTTCTTTTCCTTATAGGTTGAGAAATGGTCAATTTCCTTGCTCTTAACAGATGAGAAAACATTAACATCTAAATCTCTCAAAAGCTCATGAGTAGAAGGTGGGTTAAGTTCATTCATAATTAATTAACTAATTTATCGAAATTATAATTCATTGACGACATAGTCGAAAAGTGTTTTATCTTTGGGGCGATTTTCAAAGAGAAATTCAGGATGCCATTGAACACCAAGATAAGGGAAGCCGTCCGTAGTTGTAACAGCTTCAATAATACCATCTTTAGGATCATGTGCTACAACCTTAAGATTAGGAGCTAAATCTTTGATGCTCTGATGGTGGAAAGAATTGATATGAGAGATTTCTCCATAGATTTCTCTTAGAATAGTATCTGGTTCGGTGACAAGCCGATGAGTAGTGTATTCAGCGGAAGTATCTTGCCAATGATCTTCGATATCTTGATAAAGAGACCCACCCATGGCTACGTTAAAGAGCTGAGTACCACGACAGACAGAAAAAATAGGTTTCTTTTGCTTGATTGCTTCTTTAATGAGGGCTAACTCAAAAATATCACGTTGAACGTGGTAATCGTCGCTATCAATAGCTTTTGGTTCACCATAGTATTTAGGGTCAACGTTTTGTCCACCAGTTAAAATAAGTTTATCAATTAAACTAATGTAGTAACCGGCCATTTCTTCATCACCAATTGGTAGGATAATGGGGATACCTCCAGCTTCCTTAACTCCTTCAACAAAGCCTTTGGCAGCATAACTCATCATAAGCTCATCGTCTGGATGGGCTTTTTCGTTTCCTGTAATCCCAATAACTGGTTTTTTCATAAATCAATTCGCTTTCTAATCCTCTTTTCGCATAAAATAGAGGAGGGTTTGAAGTTCGCTAGTAAGATCGACATACTGAACAACTACGTCTTTAGGAAGATGTAGATGAACAGGAGAAAAACTGAGGATACCTTTGATACCAGCATCAACCAAAAGTTCCGCAACTTCTTGAGATTTAACACTAGGAACAGTAAGAATAGCAGTTTTAACATCACTATCCTTAATTTTATCCTTTATTTGAGAGATTCCATAGATTGGAACACCGTCGGGTGTCTTGGTACCAACCTCAGGATGATCATCTAGGTCAAAAGCCATGATGATTTTCATTTTGTTACGCTCATGAAAGCGGTAGTGGAGGAGGGCATGTCCCATATTACCAATACCTACAAGCATCACATTGGTAATAGAATTATCATTTAAGAGATCAGCGAAAAAGTTCATGAGCTTTTTAACATCATATCCAAAACCACGTCGTCCAAGTTCCCCAAAGTAGGAGAAATCACGACGAACAGTCGCAGAATCAATACCAATTGCCTCCGCTATTTGTTTGGAATTAGCTCTTTCAATTTTTTCAGCATTAAATCTTTTAAAAATACGATAGTAGAGAGATAGTCTCTTTGCTGTTGCTTTAGGAATAGCAGACTGTTTTTCTTTCACAAAATCACAACCTTTCTATCTACTATTTTATAGAAAGTTTGTGAAAAAAGCAACAATAACGAAAAAAAAACTAAGAAAAATCTTAGTTTAGCTATTTTCGTGGTAAGATTTTAAAAAACGATAGAGATCACCAAGAAGCCCCTGATAGATTTCTACTCCATTATGTGTTAATGAAGTAATAAGGGTCGTATCAGGAAGAGTTACACAACCTGATAGAGAAAGCATGAGTGCTTCATAATCTTCATATTCTTGCACACGTTCAACTTTATAAGGATCCTTGTAAGTTAATCGAAACATAACGACCTTCTATCTTTCGCTTTTTGTAAATACACCACGTTCAACCAGACTATCCATCAAGAAGTAGAATTTCTCTTGGTGAATATGTGTTTCCTCAGACTTAAAAATATCAACTAAGCGGAGTCCAGATTTATCAGTGATATTAATCTTTGCGCCTGATAGGTCTTTATTGATGATAATCTTAAGCTGGAAACCTTCTCCACTATTTGGAACTTTTTCAAGTAGACGTGTGAGTTCATAATTACCAACTTTAGTTTCAAAGAAAGTATTATCTTTAAGAGTAAATTTCTTTACAGTTGGGCTAAGTGTGTAATCGTAACGGCAATTTTTAAGTTTAATTGTTTGTTCGAATGCCATTGAGTTATCCTCCGATGATATTTTTAAGAGTTTTAGCAAGAGTTATCATTTCTTGTTCTGTATTTTGAGGTGAAATGCTGACGCGGACAGATTCGTGTAAGCGAGGCGAATCTTCTCCATAAAAAGCCTGAAGAACATGACTGACTTGAACAACACCAGCAGTACAAGCAGAACCAGTCGAGATAGAAATTCCGTCAAGATCTAGACGAAGTAGCAGTAGGTCATTGCGTTGTCCTGGAAATCCAATGTTGAGGACATAGGGAAGTTGCTCTTTACCTTGGTTTAGATAGTAGTTTGATCCATCCATTTCACCTAAAAATGTTTCTTGTAGTTTTTGAACTTTTTCGAAATTAGGCTCTATATGTTCAAGATCATCCTTTAGAGCTGCGACCATCCCTATAATTGCAGGAAGGTTTTCTGTTCCTGCTCTTTTTTTCTGTTCTTGATCTCCACCGTGTAGATAAGAATCAAAATCTGTAGAAGCTGCATAGAGGAAACCAACGCCTTTAGGACCATAAAACTTATGAGCAGAAGCACTGAGAAAATCAATCCCCAATTCTTCAGGGAGAATCTCTAATTTACCCACCGCCTGGACTGCATCAACATGATAAACAGCTGGATGATTTTTTAGAACATCACCAATTTCATCAATCGGTAATAGAGTTCCTGTTTCATTGTTTGCAAACATAGTTGAAACTAGAATGGTATCTTCACGGAGTGCATTTTTGACTTGGTCTGCAGTGATTTCTTGATTTTCAGGTTCTAGAATTGTCACTTCAAACCCGAAATTTTCAACCAAATATTCAATTGGTTCAAGAACTGCGTGATGCTCAATAGCAGTAGTAATGATGTGTTTCCCACGCCCTTGGTGGCGAAGGCAGTAACCAATAATTGCTGTATTATTACTTTCTGTACCACCAGAGGTGAAGAAAACGTGCTGTGGCTTTGTTCCTAGTAAACTCGCTAACTCTTGACGCGCTTCTCGTAATAATTTACCTGCTTGACGTCCATGGCTATGAATACTAGAAGGGTTCCCATATGTTTCTTGCATGACTTGAGTCATTGCTGAGATAGCTACAGGTGACATGGGTGTCGTAGCAGCATTATCCAAATAAATCAAAAACTCACCTAATTTCTATTTAAATTTAAATAGTGGACTAACTGGTTTTCTTTCATGAATACGAACCATGGCATCACCAATTAATTCGCTTGCAGTAATGTATTGTACATTTTTTGGTTTTTTACTTTCTGTTACGACAGAATCTGTAACCAAAATTTCCTTGATATTAGCTGCATCAAGCAATTCTGCAGCACCGTCAACGAAAAGTCCGTGACTTGAAACTGCATAGATTTCAGTCGCTCCATCGCGTTCTAAGATTTTGGCAGCTTCAGAGAAAGTACGACCTGTATTTAGAATATCATCAATCAAGATTGCTTTCTTGCCTTCAACCTCACCGATAATATATCCTTGGCTACGTTCAGAATCATCTTGAGCATAGTCGATGATAGCAATCGGTGCATCAAGGTACTCAGCAAGGCTACGAGCACGTTTTACACCTGAATTTTTAGGGCTAACAACAACCACATCTGAACCTGTCAAACCTTTATCACAATAATGTTTTGCAAAAAGAGGAATTGTGTAGAGGTTATCAACAGGAATATCAAAGAAACCTTGAACCTGAACAGCGTGAAGATCAAGTGTCAATACACGACTAACTCCAGCTTTAACCAACATATTTGCAACAAGTTTAGCCGTAAGAGGTTCGCGAGAAGAAGCGATACGGTCTTGACGAGCGTAACCAAAATAAGGCATGACAACATTGATTGTATTTGCACTAGCACGAACACAGGCATCAACAGTGATTAAAAGTTCCATCAAATGATTGCTAACAGGATAAGAAGTAGACTGGATGATATAAACATCATAGCCACGAACACTTTCTTCTATGTTAACTTGGATTTCACCATCTGAAAATTGACGTGATGATAATTTTCCAAGTGGAACACCTGCAGCATCTGCAATTTTTTGAGCAATTTCATGGTTTGATGAAAGTGAAAAAAGCTTCATATTCTTTGTATCTGACATTGATAAACCGTCCTCTATAAACTAAGTGAATCAGCAAAAGGAAACAAATTTAAAACAAGTGTTTTCTGTTACAGATTCTAATATTTTTTATCTCTTTTATTTTATCAAAAAAAGTTGATTATTTCAGGATTTTTTCATATTTTCTATAAATCGAACTAATTTTGAAGGTGCATTCTTGTATTCGATATCATTTGCCTGTAAAAACTCCTGAAAATCAAGACTTCCCTGGTCTCCATTTTCGACTTCCAACTCTAGTTCATAATCAACAACATCGAAGTAGCTACTTTGATCAAGTGCCATCAGTCCGATAGAGGTCTCTTTCTCATAACGAACAGTGGTTAAACAACCTAAAACAATCCATCCACTTGGTGAAACACCTCGATTTGAAAGTTCTTCTAAAATCATTCCCTGAGGAAGTTTACATTCTTCCAAACATTTCTTTGCCTCTTCTAGAGTGAGCGCTTGATTGTATTCCATATTTCCAACTTTTTGAGGGATTTTTATGGTTAATTCGGCACTATTTTCAAATGTACGAATGCGCATGGCAATCTTATGTTGACGAAGATAAAAACCAGGTGTATCTAAGTAGTAATTTTTTTGTGTAATCGGTGAAATTTCTGAAAATTTGCCTTGCAATCTCTGATATTCTTCTTTACTGAGAAGTGTTTTCATTTCAATTTCTAAATGTTTCATTTTTTCAACCTTTTCTTTATATTTGAAAGCGATTTATGGTATAATAAGCATTGTATTTATTGTATCTGATTTTCACTAGAAAATCAAAAACTAGATAAATTATAGTGTAGAGAGAATTGGACGTAAGAGTTATATGATTACAGAATGGGAAGAATTTTTAGATCCTTACATTCAAGCTGTCGGAGAATTGAAAATTAAACTCCGAGGTATCCGAAAACAATATCGAAAACAAAATAAACATTCTCCTATTGAGTTTGTCACAGGTCGCGTAAAGCCGATTGAAAGCATCAAAGAAAAAATGGCACGTCGTGGAATAACCTATGACACGCTTGAACAAGATTTGCAAGATATTGCAGGATTGCGTGTGATGGTTCAATTTGTAGACGACGTGAATGAGGTTGTATCTATCCTTCGTAAAAGACAGGATATGAGAGTTGTTCAAGAACGAGATTATATCACTCATCGTAAGGCGTCAGGTTATCGTTCTTACCATGTAGTTATTGAATATACAGTCGATACTATAAATGGTGCAAAAACCATCTTAGTTGAGATTCAAATTCGTACGTTGGCAATGAACTTTTGGGCGACGATTGAACATTCACTCAACTATAAATACCAAGGAGATTTCCCGGAAGAAATCAAGGAAAGACTTGAGATTACTGCTAGAATTTCTCATCAGCTAGACGAAGAAATGAGTAAGATACGTGCTGATATCCAGGAAGCGCAAGCACTCTTTGATCCTTTGCACAGAAAATTAAATGACGGGGTAGGAAACAGTGACGATACCGATGAAGAATACAGGTAAACGAATTGACCTAATTGCCAACCGTAAACCTCAGAGTCAAAAGGTTCTTTTTGAATTAAAAGATCGCTTAAAAAAGAATAATTTTATCCTGAATGATAAGAATCCAGACATCGTTATCTCTATTGGTGGAGATGGCATGTTACTGTCTGCATTTCATAAATATGAAAACCAACTCGATAAGGTGCGTTTTATTGGGGTCCATACTGGTCACTTAGGTTTTTATACGGATTATCGTGATTTTGAGTTGGATCAATTAGTCACAAATTTACAGCTGGATAATGGAGCTCGAGTTTCTTATCCGCTCTTAAGTGTTAAAATATTTCTTGAAAATGGAGAAGTCAAGTCTTTCCGAGCACTAAATGAGGCTAGTATTCGTCGAGCGGATCGCACTATGGTTGCGGATGTTATTATTAATCATGTTCCTTTTGAACGTTTTCGAGGAGACGGCTTGACGGTTTCAACGCCGACAGGAAGTACAGCTTATAATAAATCACTTGGTGGAGCAGTACTGCATCCAACCATAGAAGCCTTACAATTAGCTGAAATTGCCAGTTTGAACAACCGAATCTACCGCACACTTGGTTCTTCAATTATTGTTCCTAAGAAAGATAAAATCGAACTAATACCAACTCGAAATGATTATCATACTATCTCTATCGATAATAGTATCTATTCTTTCCGAAATATTGAAAAAATAGAGTACCAAATCGACCACCACAAGATTCATTTCGTAGCCACTCCAAGCCACACCAGTTTTTGGAATCGTGTTAAAGATGCCTTTATTGGTGAGGTGGACGAATGAGGTTTCAATTTATTGCCGACGAACATGTTAAGGTAAAAACCTTTCTAAAGAAACATGAGGTTTCTAAAGGTTTACTTGCCAAGATTAAGTTTCGAGGTGGTGATATCCGAGTGAATGGGCATCCACAGAACGCTACCTATCTCTTAGATATTGGGGATGAGGTTGTCGTTGATATTCCTCCAGAAGAAGGTTTCGAGACACTGGAAGCAATTGATTATCCGCTAGATATTCTATTTGAAGATGATCATTTCTTGATTATTAATAAACCCTTTGGTGTTGCATCTATTCCTAGCGTCAATCATTCCAATACCATTGCCAACTTTATCAAGGGTTACTATGTCAAACAGAACTATGAAAACCAACAAGTTCACATCGTTACTAGACTTGATAGAGATACCTCTGGCTTGATGCTTTTTGCAAAACATGGCTACGCGCATGCTAGATTAGACAAGCAATTGCAGAGAAAGGCTATTGAAAAGCGTTATTACGCGCTAGTCAAGGGAGATGGACATCTGGAACCACAGGGAGAAATCATCGCTCCAATAGCCCGAGATGAAGATTCTATCATCACTCGACGAGTAGCAAAGGGTGGGAAATATGCTCATACGTCCTATCAAATCGTGGCATCTTACGGGAATATTCACTTAGTTGATATTCGTCTCCATACTGGGAGAACCCACCAGATTCGGGTTCATTTCTCGCATATTGGGTTTCCATTACTCGGAGATGACCTTTATGGTGGAAGTTTAGACCACGGCATAGAGCGCCAGGCTCTACATTGCCATTACTTATCGTTCTATCATCCGTTCTTAAAAGAACAGTTAGAGCTAGAAAGCCCACTACCGGATGATTTCGACACACTTATTACACAGTTATCAAATAATAAATTATCTTAAAAGGAGTCAAAACTCATGGAAGTTTTTGAAAGTTTGAAAGCCAACTTAGTTGGTAAAAATGCACGCATCGTTTTACCTGAAGGTGAAGAACCACGTATCCTTCAAGCTACGAAGCGTTTGGTAAAAGAAACAGAAGTTATCCCTGTCCTATTAGGAAACCCTGAAAAAATTAAAATCTATCTTGAAATCGAAGGAATTACAGAAGGTTACGAAATCATTGATCCAGAACACTACCCACAATTTGAAGAAATGGTAGCTGCGCTTGTTGAACGTCGTAAAGGAAAAATGACAGAAGAAGAAGCAAGAGAAGTGCTTGTTAATGATGTTAACTACTTTGGTGTAATGTTAGTCTATATGGGCTTAGTAGACGGTATGGTTTCAGGAGCTATTCACTCTACAGCTTCAACAGTTCGTCCAGCTCTTCAAATCATTAAGACTCGTCCGAATGTGAGCCGTACATCAGGTGCCTTCCTTATGGTTCGTGGAACTGAACGTTACTTGTTTGGTGACTGTGCTATCAACATCAACCCCGATGCTGATGCCCTGGCTGAAATCGCGATTAACTCAGCGATCACAGCTAAGATGTTTGGTATCGAACCTAAGATTGCTATGCTTAGCTATTCAACTAAGGGATCAGGCTTTGGTGAAAGTGTCGATAAGGTTGTTGAAGCAACAAAAATCGCTCATGAGCTTCGTCCAGACCTTGAAATTGATGGCGAATTGCAATTTGACGCTGCTTTTGTTCCAGAAACTGCAGCTCTTAAAGCACCTGGAAGTAATGTAGCTGGACAAGCTAATGTCTTTATCTTCCCAGGTATTGAAGCAGGTAATATCGGTTACAAGATGGCTGAACGTCTCGGTGGATTTGCTGCAGTTGGACCTGTTTTGCAAGGTCTTAACAAACCAGTAAATGACCTTTCTCGCGGATGTAACTCTGACGATGTTTACAAATTAACTCTTATCACTGCAGCACAAGCTGTTCATCAATAAGAATTTTATCCCTCTTTTCCTCTTGGATAAAGGGGGATTTCTCTTTTTACTGGCACAATTCATCTGCAAAAATAGCTGAAATATGGTAAAATAGTCAATAATCATCTATGTTAATTAGAATAAGTTTGTATGAAGAAAAGGAAATAAAATGGCAACTATTCAATGGTTTCCTGGACACATGTCTAAGGCGCGTCGTCAGGTTCAGGAAAATTTAAAATTTGTTGATTTTGTGACGGTTTTAGTTGATGCACGTTTACCCTTGTCTAGTCAAAATCCGATGCTGACTAAAATCATCGGAGATAAACCAAGACTATTGATTTTGAACAAAGCAGACCTTGCGGACCCAGCATTAACTAAAGAGTGGCGTCAATACTTTGAATCACAAGGTATTCAGACACTTGCTATTAACTCTAAGGAACAAATAACAGTAAAAGTCGTAACGGAAGCTGCTAAGAAACTCATGGCAGATAAAATCGCTCGTCAGAAGGAACGTGGTATTCAAATCGAGACCTTGCGTACCATGATCGTTGGGATTCCAAACGCTGGTAAATCAACGCTGATGAACCGTTTGGCTGGTAAGAAAATTGCTGTAGTTGGTAACAAACCAGGTGTGACAAAGGGCCAACAATGGCTCAAAACAAATAAAGATTTGGAAATCTTGGACACTCCAGGGATTCTCTGGCCAAAATTCGAAGATGAAACTGTCGCTCTTAAACTTGCCCTTACAGGAGCCATCAAGGATCAGTTGCTTCCAATGGATGAAGTGACAATTTTTGGTCTTAATTACTTTAAAACACATTATCCTGAAAAGCTTCAAGAACGTTTTAAACAAATGAATCTGGACGACGAAGCTCCAGAAATCATCATGGATATGACTCGTATTCTTGGTTTCCGTGATGATTACGATCGTTTTTACAACCTTTTTGTAAAAGAAGTTCGTGATGGAAAACTAGGCAACTATACATTAGATACATTGGAAGACCTCAATGGCAACAATTAAAGAAATAAAAGAAGAACTAGGAAAGATAACTGAACTTGATAGTCCTCTGTTTAAGGAGTTTGAAAAAGATTCTCGTTCAGGTGTTCAAAAAGAAATTGAAAAGCGCAAGAAAGCTATTCAAGCTGAAATTGATGAAAATCTGCGCTTAGAAGGCATGTTATCTTATGAAAAAGAGCTTTACGCTCAATGTATTAGCTTAATTGCAGGCGTAGATGAAGTTGGACGTGGACCTTTAGCTGGTCCTGTTGTTGCTGCAGCAGTCATTCTTCCCCAAAATTGTAAGATTAAAGGTTTGAATGACAGTAAGAAGATTCCTAAGAAAAAACACGAGGAGATTTTTCAGGCTGTCAAAGAGAATGCTCTAGCAATCGGTATTGGGATTATGGATAATCATGTCATTGACCAAGTCAATATCTATGAAGCAACGAAACTAGCAATGAAAGAAGCTATCTCTCAGCTTGAACCTCAACCAGAACATCTTTTGATTGATGCTATGAAGTTAGATTTGCCGATTTTTCAAACATCCATCATCAAAGGAGATGCAAACTCGCTTTCTATTGCAGCAGCATCCATCATTGCTAAGGTTACCAGAGATAAGATCATGGCTAACTATGACCAGGAATTTCCAGGTTATGATTTTTCTCAAAATGCTGGTTATGGAACGGCTAAACATTTAGAAGGTTTAGAAAAGTACGGTGTTGCACCCATTCATCGCACAAGCTTTGAACCGATTAAAACGATCGTTTCAGAAGCTGAAAAAGATAATTAAAGGAGAAAATTATGGAGGAACAGTCGGAAACACTTAGTTCCAAGAAAGAATTTGCCTTTGCGTCAAGTACAATTCTATCTCAAGTAGGGCGAGGAATTATCGTTGGATTAGTCGTAGGCCTTATTGTTGGGTCTTTTCGATTTTCTATTGAAAAAGGTTTTCATGTCATCCAAGGGCTTTATCGTGATCAAGATAATCTTGTACGTAACCTGTTGATTATCTCCTTGCTTTATCTTGTTATTTGCTGGCTTAGTGCTAAATTAACACGCTCAGAAAAGGATATCAAAGGTTCTGGTATTCCTCAAGTTGAGGCGGAGTTAAAAGGTCTCATGTCACTCAACTGGTGGAGTGTGCTTTGGAAGAAATACATCCTTGGTATTTTAGCAATCGCTAGTGGACTCATGCTCGGTCGTGAAGGTCCAAGTATTCAACTAGGTGCCGTTGGAGGTAAAGGAATTGCTAAATGGCTGAAATCTAGCCCAGTAGAAGAGCGCTCTTTAATAGCTAGTGGAGCTGCTGCTGGACTTGCTGCAGCCTTTAACGCTCCAATAGCAGGTCTGCTTTTTGTAGTAGAAGAAGTTTACCATCACTTTTCAAGATTTTTCTGGGTTTCAACTCTGGCTGCCAGTCTGGTAGCAAACTTTGTCTCTCTTCTGATCTTCGGCTTAACACCTGTTCTGGATATGCCGGATGATATCCCTCTCATGAGTTTGAGCCAATATTGGATTTATCTGGTAATGGGGATTTTTCTCGGGCTCTCAGGTTTTATTTATGAAAAAGCAGTTCTGAATGTAGGCAAGGTTTATGAATGGATTGGCCAAAGGCTTCACGTTGATAAAGCTTATCATCCGATTTTTGCTTTTATTCTTATTATTCCCGTAGGAATTTTTCTACCACAGATTCTTGGTGGCGGGAATCAAGTTGTTTTATCCTTAACAGAACAAAATTTTAGTTTCCAAATTATCTTACTTTACTTTATCATTCGCTTTATCTGGAGCATGATCAGTTACGGAAGTGGACTGCCAGGTGGTATTTTCTTACCAATTTTAGCATTAGGTTCTATACTTGGTGCTCTAGTAGGCGTTATTTGTGTCAATCTTGGCCTTGTTAGCCAGCAGCAATTTCCTATTTTTGTAATTCTTGGAATGAGCGGTTATTTTGGGGCTATCTCAAAAGCACCTTTGACAGCTATGATTCTTGTAACTGAAATGGTTGGTGACATCCGAAATCTAATGCCTTTAGGGATGGTGACCCTAGTAGCTTACATCGTCATGGATTTGCTCAAAGGAGCACCTGTCTATGAAGCCATGCTGGAGAAAATGTTACCTGAATCAGCAACTGATGACGGAGAAGTTACACTAATAGAAATCCCTGTTTCAGACAAAATAGCTGGAAAACAAGTACATGAACTCAATTTACCTCATAATGTGCTTATCACAACCCAAGTACATAATGGTAAAAGTAAGACAGTAAATGGATCTACAAGGATGTATCTAGGAGATATGATCCATCTCGTTATTCCAAAAAGTGAAATTGGAAAAGTAAAAGATTTGCTTTTATAAGTAGTATTAATTTACATAATTTTTATTACGAAAAGTTATAATATGTTTTGAAAGGTTTCTCTATGAAAAAAAATAAGGCAATTTTGGTATATTTGCTAGGAACATTTATCCAATTAGTATCAGTTTGTCTAGTTTTCTTTCTATTGAATCGTTACTCTGTTCATTCTGATTTATTAACTATTTCAGGAATCATTCTAGGTGGAATTTCTTCAGCTCTCTGGGGAATAATTGTTGCTAATCGATATTTTCATATTCATTTTAAGAAGATTTTAAAAGATTTTTTTAACATTCATACTAGTTATAAACACTATTTATTATCTTTCTTCCTAATTATATTTGATTTTTCTTTCATATTGTTTGGTGGGAAAATGTTAGAATTTAACTGGTATCTCCCTTTTTTGATGTTCTTCAAATTTATTTTATTTGGAGGAATAGAAGAGATTGGATGGCGATATGTATTTCAACCAATTTTACAAGAACATTTGCCGTATTTCCTCTCCACAATCTTAACCTTTTTTAGTTGGGCTATTTGGCATCTGTTGTACTTTTACATAGATGGTTCTCTGGCAATATTACAATTGACGCCGTTTCTAATTGGATTACTGACAAATTCTTTCATACTATCAGCACTATATATTAAAACAAACAATCTCTGGATTTGTGTAATGACTCATTCAATTATTAATGTCTTGTCTCAACTAACCATAGATACTAATCAATACGAAACTTACTTGATAAAAATCTTCGTCATCTTAGTTTCGTGCTATATGGTAATGAATAAAAAAGAAGAGTATAGTCGTAACTGATTGTATTAGTAAACTTTCATTTTAATAAAATGAAATATAAAACTCCAAAACCAAATCAAATATGATTTGGTTTTTATGATAATAAGAATCAAATTTTACTTGAATTACATTTACTAGAGTTGAAGATCGACAGAGGAGCATTTAGCAAAAAGTATAAAAAATTTTAATCATAATAAATTAATTAAAAGAAAAACTAAAAAAATTTTTGGTTACAATTGCAAAAATTTAGATATTGCATATATCACCTATTACATTTTTCCGAAAAACTATAATTTTCTTGAAAAATATATCTAGCTATGCTATACTACTAGTATAGAAAGATTTGGAGAAAAACATGAAACGCGAGATCTTATTAGAACGGATTGATAAACTCAAACAAGTGATGCCCTGGTATGTTCTGGAATATTATCAATCAAAATTAGCCGTCCCCTACAGTTTTACAACCTTGTACGAATATTTAAAGGAATACGATCGATTTTTCAGCTGGGTTTTAGAATCTGGTATATCGAATGCTGACACCATGGCAAATATACCTTTAGATGTACTTGAGAATATGACAAAGAAAGACATGGAATCTTTTATTCTTTACTTACGTGAACGCCCTTTGCTTAATGCTAATACGACAAAGAATGGTGTCTCCCAAACAACCATCAACCGTACTTTATCAGCGCTTTCTAGTCTTTATAAGTACTTGACTGAGGAAGTTGAAAATGAACAAGGGGAACCTTATTTCTATCGCAATGTTATGAAGAAAGTTGCTACCAAGAAAAAGAAAGAAACTTTGGCTGCTCGAGCCGAAAATATCAAGCAAAAGCTCTTTTTAGGCGATGAAACAGAGGGTTTTTTGAATTATATCGATGAGGAATACCCCAAAACTCTCTCAAATCGTGCCCTATCCTCTTTTAATAAGAATAAAGAGCGAGATTTGGCAATTATTGCACTCCTTCTTGCCTCTGGTGTACGTCTCTCTGAGGCAGTAAATCTGGATCTTCGAGACCTTAATCTCAAGATGATGGTGATTGATGTAACTCGAAAAGGTGGAAAACGAGACTCGGTCAATGTTGCTGCCTTTGCTAAACCTTATTTAGAGCAATATCTCGCTATTCGAGACAAACGTTATAAGACAGAAAAGACTGATACAGCTCTCTTTCTAACTTTATATAGAGGTGTTCCAAACCGTATTGACGCTTCTAGTGTCGAAAAGATGGTAGCCAAGTATTCAGAAGACTTCAAAGTACGCGTAACACCCCATAAACTGCGTCATACACTAGCAACTCGTCTCTATGATGCGACCAAATCACAGGTTATGGTCAGTCACCAGCTAGGACATGCTAGCACACAAGTTACCGACTTGTATACCCATATCGTTAATGATGAGCAGAAAAATGCCTTGGATAGTTTATAATGATACATAATATAGTTTATGTAATATTTAAAATAGAGCGATAGATTTTTGATTATCTAACGCTCTTTTTTTGTTATTATAAAAATTCAATCCAATAATTTCTGTGTGGCTCAATTATAACTGGCTTTCCCCAAAATGACTTTAGATAAGCCAGATTCGCAGGGGTTACGGGTCTTTTTTCTTCATTGTACTTCTCAGCACTTTCTTTCGTTAAAAAACATTTAACAGCTTCATATGGCGTACCGTCACTAGCTGTACGATCAATATCCATATAAGCAATTTCATCACCTTTTTGAGGACTGTCAGTAAGAAGTTTTCCAATAAAGTAGACTGTTTTATTTTTCATTAATTCATAAGCTTTACAATTTTCAAGTCGGTTATTCGCTGCTGCATACATAATACAAAAACTATCCACGATGTCTTTCATTGGCATTAACGCTTCTTTGCTTACGATGATTTCCTCAGGAGCAAGACCCCCAATAATCAAGTCTTTAAAATGAGCTTGCTGAATAACATTGTCTAAGGCCATTCCCAGAGGGATTTGTACAGCTTGAAAACCTAAAGGTTCTAACTCTTGTCTTTTCTTATCGAAGTGTTCTTGTGTGATACTGACATTCAAATCGTATGGATTTGTAGTTTCTTGTTTCTTAAAAAATGCTACCACAGTACGATCTAACTGTTCAAATAGACCAAGATTTTCAACTGGAATCTTTATCATTATTAATTTTTCCTCTATATATTTAAAATTTCCACTATATTATACTCTCATGATGATCGATTATCAAGTTTAAATAAAAAAGAAATCCACATTACATGGATCTCTCTTTCTTTATTCCACCACTGCCTCAGCAATTTCTTCTGCAGTGATTCCTGCGAAGTAACGACCTAGGTTAATGGTTTGAAGTGCTTTAAGTACATCTTCGCGTTCGTATTTAACACCACGAAGGACATCTTCTACTGCTGCTACATCTTCGATACCAAAGAAGTCACCGTAAATCTTAATGTCTTGAATTTTTGATTCAATAACATTAGCAAAGATTTCTACCTTACCGCTTGGGAATTTTGTGCCACGACGGACATTGTATTCAGGAGACTTTCCATAGTTCCAGTCCCAAGTCCCAAACTTAGTTTCTTTGATTCGATTAATTTCAGCCAATTCCTCATCTGAGAAGACATACTCTGTCATTTCAGGGTATTCTTTTTTCATGTATTCCAAAAGTAAGTCACGAAATTCTTCTACAGTAATTTTTTCTGGCAATTCGTCTACGATATTGGTTACTCGTGCGCGAACTGATTTAAAACCTTTTGATTCGAACTTGTCTTTAGAAACCTTAAGTGCGTTAGCTAGGACTGACAAATCTACGTCAAATAGAAGACAACCATGGTGCATGATACGGCCATTGATATAGGCTTGTGCATTTCCACAGAATTTCTTACCGTCGATTTCTAAATCGTTACGGCCTGTAAATTCAGCTTTAACACCAAGTTCAGCTAAAGTATTGATAACTGGAGTAGAGAAGCTCTTGAAGTCAAAGGCCTTGTTTTCATCTTCTTTTGAAATGATTGTATAGTTAAGGTTGTTCAAATCATGGTAAACAGCTCCACCACCACTGATTCGACGGACTACTTCAATTCCATTTTCACGAACATAGTCACGGTTAATTTCTTCAACCGTATTTTGGTGACGTCCTACAATAATAGATGGTTTGTTAATCCAAAGAAGGAAGATTTGATCCTCGTCCAAAAGGTGTTTAAAAGCATATTCCTCTAAAGCAATATTAAAGGCAGTGTCGTTTGAATGATTGATAATGTATTTCATAGTATTTCCAAAAATCTAGTTTTTAAATTCTGTTCATAGCAATCCAATTTTCTAAAGTGGTAAAAAGAAATGTAACGATAACACGTTACATTTCTCGGAAAAATTGAGACAAGAGGCTCAATTTTAAGGCATGGAACTCTAATAGAGGTCGCTGCCGTCCGTACTACTTTAAGAAAATTTAGTTAAAAACTTATTTATTTTTTCTTAGGTGAATGGATGGCCATTCCAAGAACATCAGCAAATGCTTCGTACATAACTTCTGAGTATGTTGGGTGTCCGTGGATTGTCTTAAGCATTTCTTCAACAGTGATTTCCATTTCAATGATACTTGACGCTTCATTGATCAACTCTGCTGCTGCAGGACCAATGATATGAACACCAAGGATTTCACCATATTTCTTGTCTGCAATGACTTTAACGAAACCTTGAGCCGCATCTGATGCAATGGCACGACCGTTAGCCGCAAAGTTGAATTTACCAATTTGAACATCATATTTTTCACGAGCTTGTTCTTCTGTCAAACCAACTGCTGCTACTTCTGGAAGTGTGTAGATAGCTGCAGGAGTTAAGTTCAATTTGGCAACAGCGTGGTTTCCTTTAAGGGCATTTTCAGCGGCAACTTCACCCATACGGAAGGCAGCGTGAGCCAACATCTTAGTACCGTTGATATCACCTGGTGCATAGATACCTGGAACAGAAGTTTCCATGTATTCATTAACCTTGATACGACCACGGTCTAATTCAAACTCAACATCTCCGATACCTTCAAGATCTGGAACACGACCGATTGAAAGAAGGGCTTTATCCGCGATGATATCATCTTTTCCTTCAACCTTGATACGGAGCTTGCCATCTTCTTCGATAATTTCTTGGAGTTTTGTATCAGTCAAGATTGTCATACCTTTACGTTCAAGGATTAAACGAAGGTTCTTAGATACTTCCGCATCCATAGCTGGAACAATACGATCCATCATTTCGATAACAGTAACTTTTGAACCAAATGTCATGAAAGCTTGTCCAAGTTCGATTCCGACAACACCGCCACCAATGATGACAAGGCTTTCTGGAACTTCATTCATTTCAAGGATATCATCACTAGTCATCACAAGAGATGATTCCATACCAGGAACGTTGATTTTGCTTACTTTTGAACCACCAGCAAGGATGATCTTCTTAGTTTCAAGCAATTCAGAACCATTTACCAAGACATTCTTATCTTTAGTAATAGTACCGATACCTTTATGAACATCAACGCCGTAGCTACGAAGTAGTCCTGCAACACCACCAACAAGAGTATTAACAACTTTAGATTTTGTTTCTAAAAGTTTGTCCATATCAACTGTGAAGTTAGGATTTTCAATCACGATACCTCGATTTGCAGCATGACCGATATTCTCGATAATTTCAGCGTTATGGAGGTAAGTCTTAGTTGGGATACATCCGCGGTTCAAGCATGTTCCACCAAGTTCAGATTTCTCAACAAGAGCAACCTTACCACCTAATTGAGCTGCTTTAATAGCAGATACATAACCAGCAGGTCCACCACCAATAACAACGATATCGTAAGCATCATCGCTCTTACCATCATCGTTTGAAGCACTTGCAGCAGGTGCTGGACTAGCTTCAGGTGCTGCTGCGCCAGCTGTTGGGATATTTTCCCCTTCCTCACCAAGATAACCGATAACTTCAGTAACAGGAACAGTTTCACCATCACCTTTAAGGATAGCGATCAAGTATCCATCTTCTTCTGCTTCTAATTCCATGCTGACTTTGTCAGTCATGATTTCCAAAAGGATTTCTCCTTCTTTTACAAATTCTCCGACTTTTTTATTCCATTGGACGATTTGTCCTTCTGTCATATCCACGCCGGCTTTTGGCATAATTACTTCTAAGGCCATATCTTACTTCCTTTATCTATATTTCTAATAATAAATACTTTAAACCAACATTGAGATTGGGTTTTCAATCAAAGCTTTCAGGTCTTTCATAAACTTAGCACCAGCCATACCATCTACGACACGGTGGTCAATTGTCAATCCAAGACTCATAATTGGACGAATCACGATTTCACCATTTACTACAACAGGTTTTTCAACTGTTGAGCTAACACCGAGGATGGCTGAGTTCGGTTGGTTGATGATAGGACCAAATGATTGAACACCAAACATTCCCAAGTTACTGATAGTGAAAGTTGAATTTTGCAATTCGCTAGGAGCTAGTTTACCATCCAAAGTACGTCCGATAACATCTTTAAATGCAACAACCAATTCAGACAAGGTCATCTTTTCAGCATTGTAGACAACTGGTGTCATAAGACCATTATCCATACCAACAGCCATCGCAAGGTTGACGTAGTTGTGGGTGATAATTGTCTTACCATCTTCCGTTAATGACGCGTTAATGTATGGGTGTTTCATAAGAGTCTTAACAACCGCTAGAGAAAGCAAGTCTGTAACAGTGATTTTCTTACCAGTTGCTTCCATAATTGGATCAAGAACTTTCTTACGAAGGGCAAGCAATTCAGACATATCTACATCATAGTTAAGCGTAAAGGTTGGAGCAGTTAAGTATGACTCAACCATACGTTGAGCAATAACCTTACGCATAGGAGTCATCGGAATGCGTTCGATTTCTCCATAAGGCGTTACGTTGTCTGGAACTTCTTCCACTTTCTCAATTTGAGCAGGTGATTTAATGGTGTCATTTTCGATATTTTCAGGAAGATAGGCCAAAACGTCCTTCTTCATGATTTTACCACGATGACCTGTTCCTTGGATTTCTTGCCAAGCAATATTATGTTCTAATGCAATTCGTTTTGCGAGTGGTGAAATGCGAACCACGTTAGTGTCTTTATATGTTTCCACGTCTTCTTTGTGGACACGACCGTTTGCGCCTGAGCCAGAAATGTCATAGAGATTAATTCCTAAATCATCCGCTAATTTTCTAGCTGCAGGAGTCGCTCTTAGCTTATCATCAGCCATGACCTCTCCTATTCTATTTATGATGCAAAGGGCATCAAAAGTCACAGTGAAAATGGGAAAATTGACGAAGAAACTTTAGTTTCTAAGAAAGTTTATCTTTTTCACACAGACTTTAGCCCGAGTTCATTTTTAAGATATCAAGAACGTAGAGGACAAAGAAAAAATAGGAGATTGAGGCTGTGTTCGATGAACACAAGGAAATCTATCTTTTTTCACAGTCCTCCGTCCGGATTCAATTCTACAAGCAACTTGGATACACACGTATCTCAAGTTGCTACGATTGCCGCTATCAGGCGGTCAACCTAGTAGACTTACTAATTCGTTCGTCGAATAGAATCGATTCGACTCACTCATGTCGCATTTTATCTATTTCAAAATGAAAGATAAAACCACGAATATGTTACATAATTTATTTTATGTATTATTGTTTGTTATGAGTTTTACGGATTGCATCTTTGATGCTTTCAACTGTCGGAATCATTGCATTTTCAAGATTTTGTGCATAAGGCATTGGTACATCCTCACCTGCACAACGGCGAATAGGTGCATCTAAATAATCGAACGCTTCTGATTCTGAAATAATAGCTGAGATTTCACCGATAAAACCACTTGTCTTGTGGGCATCGTTGACAAGAACTACTTTTCCAGTCTTCTTAACTGAATTAATAATGATGTCTTTATCAAGTGGAACCAAAGTACGTGGGTCTACTACTTCTACTGAGATGCCTTCTTCGGCCAATTCTTCAGCTGCTTGCATAACACGACGAAGCATTTTTCCGTATGTTACTACTGTTACATCAGTTCCTTCACGTTTGATTTCTCCGACACCAAGTGGGATAGTATAGTCTGGGTCAACAGGTACTTCACCTTTTTGGTTAAATTCTGATTTGTATTCAAGAATGATAACAGGGTTGTTGTCACGGATAGAAGACTTAAGAAGTCCCTTCATATCAGCTGGTGTACCTGGAGCTACAACCTTCAATCCTGGGATATGCGTAAACCAAGATTCCAATGATTGTGAGTGTTGAGCTGCAGAACCAACTCCATTACCGGCCGCACAGCGGATTGTCATTGGTACTTGCCCTTTTCCACCAAACATGTAACGAGTTTTAGCTGCTTGGTTGACGATATTATCCATGGCAATAACTGAAAAGTCCATGAAAGTCATATCAACGATTGGACGAAGTCCAGTCATAGCAGCACCAGCAGCAGCACCAGAAATTGCAGCTTCTGAAATTGGACAGTCACGTACACGTTCTGGTCCAAATTCTTCAAGCATACCTACAGATGTACCAAAGTCTCCACCAAAGACACCGACATCTTCACCCATCAAGAGTACATTTTCATCACGACGCATTTCCTCAGACATTGCAAGGATAATGGTATCGCGGAAAGACATTAATTTTGTTTCCATATTTCTCTACTTCTCCTTAGTCTGCGTAAATATCTTCAAAAGCTGATTCTAGTGGAGGGAATGGACTTTCTTCTGCAAACTTAACAGATGCTTCCACTGCTTCCTTGACTTGAGCCTGAATTTCTTCAAGTTCTTCTGCACTAGCAATTTTATTTTCGACTAGGTACTTGCGGAGGTTTTCGATTGGATCTTTTTCCTTCCACTCATCGACTTCTTCACGTGTACGGTATTTACCAGGGTCTGATGATGAGTGACCAAGCCAACGGTAAGTTACGCTTTCGATTAAGACAGGGCCTTTACCAGAACGAACATGGTCAACTGCTTTCTTAAATCCTTCATATACATCAATTACATTGTTTCCGTCAGGAATAAACATACCAGGAATACCGTAAGCAGCGCTACGCTCGTGAATATGCTGAACATTAGTCATTTTCTTGATGTCAGCAGAAATTCCATAACCGTTATTGATACAGTAGAAAATAACTGGAAGATTCCAAATTGAGGCCATATTAACAGCTTCGTGGAATACACCTTCGTTAGTCGCTCCATCACCAAAGAAGCAGACAACGATTTTACCAGTATTTTTCATTTGTTGAGTAAGGGCAGCACCTACTGCAATCCCCATACCACCACCAACAATACCGTTGGCACCAAGGTTACCTGCATCAAGGTCAGCGATGTGCATTGATCCACCTTTACCTTTACAAGTTCCAGTATACTTACCAAGGATTTCAGCCATCATACCATTAAGGTCGATTCCTTTAGCAATGGCTTGACCGTGACCACGGTGGTTTGATGTGATAAGGTCATCTTCATTAAGAGCTAACATAGCCCCAACGTTAGCAGCCTCCTCACCAACAGAAAAGTGCGTCATTCCTGGCACTTTCCCTTTTTTTACTAATTGAGCAATTTTTAAATCCATACGACGAATTTCTTCCATCTTACGGAACATCTCAAGCAAAAGATTTTTATCTAAAGTTGACATAATCTTGCCTTTCTATGTTTAATTTCTTACATTTCTATTCTAACTTATAGGTTAATGAGAGTCAAAGAATATGCTTGCTATTTTTTCACAATATAAAAAAAGAAAAGTCAATGAAATCAAGACTTTTCTTTACATAAAATGACTATTTCACAAAGTGATTTTCAAGGATACTTTCAACGAATTATTTGAATCTTTTCATAATAACTTGTAAACGCCACTGATAGAGTAAACCACTGATTACTAAACTTATGATAAGACCAATCCAGTACGAATAAGCGCCTAGATTTGTCGAATAGTCCAAAAGCCATCCAAGAGGAATAGCTACCCCCCAGTAACCAAGGAGACCGAGATAGAAAGGTATGCCTGTATCTTTATAGCCTCGTAAAATACCTTGTAACGGAGCAGCAAATGTATCAGCCAACTGGAAAAATAGGCTATAGGTCATAAAACTTGCAGTTAATTGAATAAATTCAGGATCATAACCGTAAAGTCTCGCAACATTTTCTCGGAAAATATACAAAAAGGAGAGAGTCAAAACTGCGAATACCATAGCAGATAAACGCCCAATTTTGATGTATTTCTTAGCATCTTCTAGCCTTTTGGCTCCAACTTCGTAAGACACCACAATCGCCATTGCTGTTGAAATACTCATAGGAAAGGCGTACATGAGAGATGAAAAGTTCATAGCAGACTGATGACTAGCTATTATCAATGATGAAAACTTCGCCATAATCAAGCCAACTGATGAAAAAATAGCAACCTCTGCAAATACGGTTCCACCTATCGGTAGTCCTAATCTAATTGCTTCTTTTATCTTAGCCTTATCTAAGGGTAAACGTTTCTCTAAATGCAGCTCTTTCAGTTTTTCTTGTTTAAGAAGAACTAGTATAGAAATTAACAACAAAGCCCAATAAGCCAAGGAAGTCCCAAGTCCTGCTCCTGCACCTCCTAACTCAGGTAAACCAAAGGCTCCATAGATTAGTAAATAGTTAAAACCACTATTGAGAGGTAGCAATAAAAGCATTAAATACATGGATAGTTTGGTCAGTCCCAGCGCATCAAGTAATGAACGAATAACACTAAAGAGTAAAAGTGGAATAATCCCGATTGCTAAAAACCATAGATAGCGTACTGCTATATCAGCTACTGCTGCTTCTAAACCCATATTGTTTAGAATTAGTGGCGCAGCAAGAAAAACTAAAGCAAATAGAACAATTGATAAACCAAGTGAAAGATAAAGAAATTGATAAAAATCAGAAGCCACTTCATTTTTCTTTCCTCGACCCAAATGATGTCCAACTATAGGAACCAAGGCTGAGACAATACCAGTTAGGAAGGTGAAAAAGGGATTCCATAGACTTGTCGCCATTGATACCCCAGCCAAATCTATAGTATTATACTGGCCAGTCATGGTCGTATCGACAAAAGAAGCGGAATAATTGGCAAATTGATAGACTAGAATTGGAAAGAAAATCTTAAGAAATAAGATAAATTTGTCTTTAAAATGATGGGTTGGGTACATATCGTCTCTCTCTAATTAATGATTCGAAAGAGCAGATTTCACCTAGTTCTTATAGACAATCTGTCCATTACAGATTGTGTATTTGACCTGCCCTTTCAAAGATTCACCGATAAATGGTGAATTCGCTGCTTTAGAAGCAAAATGACTATCCACGATTCGGTCCGCTTTATCATCAAAAATTGTAATATCCGCTGGACCGTTTTCTGATAGATAACCTGCTTCAAAGTTATAAAGTTTTGCTGGGTTGTAGGACATTTTTTCTAACAATTGCATTAAACTCAACTCGCCAGCTTCCACCAAATAGGTTAAACCTAGTGACAAAGAAGTTTCCAAGCCTGTCATACCTGATGGCGCTTTGGTAATATCCTCAACATTTTTCTCGTCAGCATGGTGAGGCGCGTGGTCAGTAGCAATGACAGAAATGACTCCAGATTTTAAACCTTCAATGACAGCACGACGGTCTGATTCCAAACGAAGAGGTGGATTCATCTTAGCGTTACTTCCTTTAGTCAAAAGCAGAGCTTCAGTCTTCGAAAAATGCTGTGGAGCAACTTCTGCAGTTACGTTTGCTCCCATATTTTGAGCAAACTCTACAACTTTAACACTCTCTTCCTTAGACAAATGCTGGATATGAACATGGGCTTTTGTTGCATAGGCGATCATGACATCACGTGCAATCATTGCATACTCTGCAACCCCTGTAGCGCCACAAATATGGAAGTGTTCTTTAGCAATGTTTTCATTAAAACCTAGCGTACCATTAAGACCAGGATCTTCTTCGTGCAGACTGATAAAAGTGTTGAGTTTTTTAGCCTCTTCCATAGCTTCTTTAACTACTTTACTACTTTCAAGAGGAATTCCGTCATCAGAAAAACCAACTGCCCCTGCTTCTAAAAGGGCTTTAAAATCAGTTAAGTCTTGACCATTAAAGTTTTTGGTAATTGTAGCCACAGACTTAACGTTAATTTTTTCCTTGGCTGCTGATTGAAGAACTTCCTCTAAAGTCTCAACATCGGAGATAGTTGGATTGGTATTAGCCATCATAACGACAGTTGTAAAACCACCTGCAGCTGCTGCTAAAGCACCTGTATGAATGTCTTCTTTATGTGTTTGACCTGGTTCACGGAAATGAACATGGATATCTACCAATCCAGGTGCTACAACTAAGCCTGTTGCATCAATGACTTCTGCACCTTCTTCACTAATTTGTGATGCAATTTTTATAATTTTCCCTTCATCAACCAAAACATCACAAACTTGATCCAAACCAGACTTTGGATCCATTACACGGCCATTTTTGATTAGTAACATATCTATACTCCTTTACTCGTAGAAATCCACTTGTGTGTCCAATAATTTATCACCATCATAGACAAACTTGGCTGAAAAGAAGGGTTTATCCTCTAAGAGCCACTCAACAAAGGTGTGGTCACCTTCCCAGGTCGGCTTGCTAAGAACTTCATCATAAGGAACCCATTCTAAGGTACCTTCATTACAATCAATCAATTCACCCTCAAATTCAGTCACCTTAAATACATAGGTGTACCAGTCTAAATCTGGTGTGAATTCAGGAAAAGTGATAACTCCCTTTAAAACCGGCTTAGCCTTCAACCCTGTTTCTTCTAATATCTCACGTGCAGCACATTCTTGTGGAGTTTCCCCGCGTTCTAACTTACCACCTACACCGATCCATTTTCCTTCATGAACATCATTAGGCTTTTTATTGCGATGAAGCATGAGCAATTCTTTTCCATTATCAATATAGCAAATTGTCGCTAACTGAGGCATTTTCTCTCCTTATCTAAGCCATTCGATTGGCTCTTGTCCTGTCTCTTTTAAAAATGCATTGGCCTTAGAAAAAGGCTTGGAACCCCAAAATCCTCTGTAAACAGAAAGAGGACTTGGATGGGCTGATTCGATAATCAAGTGGTGAGGGTTGGTAACCAAGGCCTTCTTTTTACGTGCATATGCTCCCCAGAGTACAAAGACCACTGACCTATCTAGATCATTGACAACCCGAATCACGGCATCAGTAAAAGGCTCCCATATCTGCCCAGCATGACCATTGGCCTGCCCAGCAGGAACCGTCAAGCAAGCATTGAGAAGTAAGACACCTTGCTCAGCCCAAGACGTTAAATCATGGGACTTCTTAGCTCCGATGTCATCCGACAATTCTTTCAAGATATTTTGCAAGGACGGCGGCGCTGGGATAGCATCGGGTACAGAAAAACTCAAACCCTGCGCTTGATCTGGCCCGTGATAGGGGTCTTGCCCTAGAATCACCACCTTCACTTCTTCAAGCGGTGTTGTCAAGAGAGCCTGAAAAACCTTCTCCTTAGGTGGATAAACAGTTCCCTGAGCATAGACCTGTTCCATAAATTGATTGATTTTCCCAAAATAACCTTCAGTTAATTGCTCCTTAATCAAAGCATGCCAAGATGAGTGTTGCATCGCCAACTCCTTTATCGTATCCATCTAAAGGCACGTCTTAATTCATCCGTACCATTTTTAAAAAAGCATAAACCATGTGCAAGAATGATCTTATCCGGTTTCCAGTTTAACATACGGGCAAAGGAAACCTTTGCTTCCCTTTGCCTTCCTATAAAAGTCATCCGATAGTCAATAGGAGTTTGACCATCAGGAGCTGTTACACGAGCTAAACGATAGAATCTTCTGCGAATTGGACTAGCTATTTTTTCAGGTTCAAAATTCTCTATAAGGTCTGTTAAAATAAGTGTTTTAGTTGATTTATGAAAAAACACCACCTCTTCGATGACAGAACTTCCCTTAAAAATAAGCTGTTCAATCTCATCAGACCATAGGTCGGGAGCCATATCTGTTAAAGGAGCATCAAATTTTACCTTGACATTCTGACTTTTCGCTCTCTCTTCAACTCCTGGACTAGACCATGCTTGTGCATGAGGATATCTTTTTCTCCAATCTGAAATATAGGCGTAGTGAATCTTATTTGGTGAAATCAGGTAAGCGACTTTGCCCAAAGCGTCCAGTTCAGTAAACAGTCCCTCATTTGGCGCAATCGGAGAGTGAATCCAAAGTTTGCCATCATTTAACTTAACCACCGTCATACGTGTCTGAAAAGGAAGTTTGAAGATCTTCACGTCCATTTGAATCAAATCACCATCTACTATCCAGATATTTTGATCAACTTCCTTTAGTGAATACAACGGTTCATAAAGAGAAAGAATTGGCCTAGACATCATTTACTGCTACCGCTCCTTCATTTATACTGCCTCTATTATAGCAAAAAGTGGCTATCTAAACCACTTTTTACAGTTTATCTAAGATTTCTAGCAAAGCCTGATAAGAGTCGACTTCATAAGTTGGATGAGCTTGGGTCATATTTTCCAGATGATGAGGATTGTACCAGATAGTATCGATGCCAGCATTATTCCCCCCCTGAATATCAGCTGATAAGGAGTCGCCAATCATAAGGGCATGATCTTTATCAAAGTTAGGGATTCGAGCTCCAATTTTCTCATAAAATGCTGCATCTGGTTTTTGGGTATGGAGTTGCTCTGAAATGAAGATTTCCTTGAAAAATGGTGCAATACCAGATTGTTCCAAACGTCCTGTCTGAATAAAGGTAATTCCATTTGTAGCACCATAGAGTTCATAGCCCTTTCTTATCAATTTTTTTAATAAATCTTCTACACCTGGGAAAGTCTGCCCCTGTTTCGATAGGAAAAACTGGTAGCGCCCTGCTAAGTAGGCCCCATCTTTTTCAATACCAAAATGAGCAAACAATTTTGCAAAACGTGTATTGACCAATTCTTTTTTTGTAATCTTTTTTAGCTCCAAGTCCTTCCAAAGTAATTTGTTCATAGGTACATAATAATCCTTGTACGCTTGGATATCCTCTACTCCTTCTTCTTCTAAGAGTTGCGTCAGAGCTATATCCTCACCAGCATCAAAATCGAGTAGTGTGTGATCGAGGTCGAAAAGTAAAAATTTATAATACAATTTAGAAATTTTCCTTTCTAAAAATACATTTAAAATATTATAGCATAATTGCATTTCTATAGACAAATAGCTATTGCTATTAGCAATGATTACATAAAATAAGTTTTTGTTAAACGAATATCAACTTTTAAAACTATAGAAATTATTTAAAAATTTCTTAAAAAAATATATACTCAACTTCCATTTCACATATTTAAATTTGCTGTTAATATTATTTTGTGATATAATTCACCTATAGGATAGTTTTAGTAATAGACTAGGAGGAGGCCAGTAATAAGGGTGTCTATAAAATCATCCTATATAAAATAATTGATTCAGGGAGTATTACTTAAAGTACAATATTTTTTTGTATCTTAAGAATACCAATCTAACAAAAGGGAAGGAAAATAATGAATAACAAAAAGAAATTGGGAATCTTTTCTTTTATTATTTGCTTATTGACAACTGTCTTTGTATTTAGTTTGAATAAAACTTTTGCTGAAACTCCTGAGATTTCAGTAACTGGAAAATTTGTAGATGCAATTACAGATGTCAAAGTTGTAAATAATGAAGGTGGAGATTTAACTTGGGATTTAGCGCAATGGGCTACATTCCGTATCAATGCAAATTTTGATTTATCTGGAAAAAATGTCAAAGCAGGGGATACTACTGTTATGACTGTACCAGACGCTTTGGTGATTAATTCACAATCATTCGAAATTCGTGATATCAATACAAATGAGATTATCGCTTACGCTAAAGTAAATGCGGATAACAAGTCCATTTCTTTAACTTATACAGATTATGTTGAAAAACATGACGATACAAAAGGCTCTTTCTTCTTCTATGCTCGTGTTGATTTCAAAAAACACCCTCAACAAGGAGAAATTCCTGTTGAAATTACGATAAACAAAGAAACAAAACCTGCTGGGAAGATTACATTTAAAGGTATCGGAGATGGAGATCCAAAAGTTTTAACAAAGACTAGTTGGGTTAACGAGGGAGACAAAAGAGAGGTCCAATACACTATTTCAGTCAATCGTACAAAACAAAACATCAAAGATGTAACGATTGAGGACCACTTGCAATTTACAAATGCTAGCTATGTAAAAGATAGTATTAAAGTTATCAAAGGTAAATTCTCTTTCGAAACTGGTGAATGGGTATTCTCGAATCGTGTTGATGTAACTGACCAACACAAGATTACCGTTAGTGAAGACGGTCAATCCTTCGTTATTGAACTAGGGAACATTACAGAAGAAGACCAGTATCGTATTTCTTATAACGTTCGTTTAAATTATGATCCTGTAGATGGTGAGGTCTTGAGAAATGAAGCAACTCTTAAAGGTGTTGGTATTGAAAGTAACAGCGTAACTAATGCTGCTGCAGTTCAAATTGCTGGTGGTGCTGGTCTTGGTTATGTATACTCAATCAATATCCATAAAGTAGATGAAGCGAATCAACCACTTAAGGGTGCTAAATTTAAAGTAGTTCGTCAAGCTAACAATCAAGTTATTGGTGAGTTTGTATCAGATGATAATGGTAATATTGCTGTTAACAAACTGTTGAAAGATAAATATATCATCTCCGAGGTTGAAGCACCATCCGGCTATGTCATCAAGGATGCGGATACAGAAGTTAACGTTGAAGATTTTGGAGCTGATCGTTCAGTAACTAAAACAATTGTGAATCCAAAAGAAGAAACCACTACTACGACAACTACTACGACAACAACTGAAGAGCCTACAACTACTTCAACTACGACAACAGAAGCTCCTACAACAACAGAAGCTCCTACAACAACAGAAGCTCCTACAACAACAGAAGCTCCTACAACGACAGAAGCTCCTACAACAACAGAAGCTCCTACAACAACAGAAGCTCCTACAACAACAGAAGCTCCTACAACAACAGAAGCTCCTACAACGACAGAAGCTCCTACAACGACAGAAGCTCCTACAACAACAGAAGCTCCTACAACAACAGAAGCTCCTACAACAACAGAAGCTCCTACAACAACAGAAGCTCCTACAACGACAGAAGCTCCTACAACGACAGAAGCTCCTACAACGACAGAAGCTCCTACAACAACAGAAGCTCCTACAACGACAGAAGCTCCTACAACGACAGAAGCTCCTACAACGACAGAAGCTCCTACAACGACAGAAGCTCCTACAACGACAGAAGCTCCTACAACGACAGAAGCTCCTACAACGACAGAAGCTCCTACAACAACAGAA
>NZ_JYGT01000011.1 GCF_000960085.1 Streptococcus infantis
GTAACAGGTAAGTACACACCAACAGTAACTCCGGTAACTCCTACAGCTGAAGAAGTAACTTCAAAAGATAAACAAGGGCAAACTCAAACAGGTAAGCCTAAGTTTACAGAAGGTGATCCAGTAGTTCCAATGGATGATGATACGCCAGCAACATTCGAAGATGGTTCAACAACGAAAACAATTCCAGGCGAAGGTACTTATACAGTAGCCCCAGATGGAAGTGTAACCTTCGTACCAGAGAAATCATTCATCGGAACAGGAACAGGCGTAACAGTTAAGCGTGTAGATAAGAATGGTACACCAGTAACAGGTAAGTACACACCAACAGTAACTCCGGTAACTCCTACAGCTGAAGAAGTAACTTCAATTGATAAACAAGGGCAAACTCAAACAGGTAAGCCTAAGTTTACAGAAGGTGATCCAGTAGTTCCAATGGATGATGATACGCCAGCTACATTCGAAGATGGTTCAACAACGAAAACAATTCCAGGCGAAGGAACCTACACAGTAGCTCCAGATGGAAGTGTAACCTTCGTACCAGAGAAATCATTCATCGGAACAGGAACAGGTGTGACTGTTAAACGTGTAGATAAGAATGGTACACCAGTAACAGGTAAGTACACACCAACAGTAACACCAGTAACTCCTACAGGTGAACCGGCAACAACAATTGGTCCAAAAGGTCAAGAGCAATCTGGTAAACCAATATTCAAGGAAGGCGATAGCCGTGTTCCTATGAATGATGATGTTCCAGCTACATTTGACGATGGTTCAACAACTAAGACTATTCCAGGTGTAGGTACGTATACAGTAGCTCCTGACGGAACTGTAACCTTTAAACCAGAACCAGAATTTACTGGATCTGCTCCATCAGTGACAGTTGTTCGTGAAGATATGAATGGTACTAAAGCTTCTGCAACGTACACACCAACTGTAATTCCTGTTACTACATTCGTAGATAAAGAAGGAAAAGCAATCCCAGGATATCCAACAGAGGATGGTGAACAACCTAAAGCTGAGATCCCAGGTTACCGTTTCGTTGAAACTAAGAAATTGCCTAATGGTGACACTGAACATGTCTATGAAAAAGTGAAGACAAGTCATAAGGATAAGGAAGGTAACGAGATTCCAGGATATCCAATCGAAGACGGTGAAAATCCTAATAGAGATATTCCAGGTTACCGCTTCGTAGAGACTAAGAAACTTCCAAACGGTGATACAGAGCACGTTTATGAGAAAGTACCAACACCAGATCCAGTACCAACACCAGATCCAGTGCCAACGCCAGATCCAGTGCCAACGCCAGATCCAGTGCCAACGCCAGATCCAGTGCCAACGCCAGATCCAGTGCCAACGCCAGATCCAGTGCCAACGCCAGATCCAGTGCCAACGCCAGATCCAGTGCCAACGCCAGATCCAGTGCCAACGCCAGATCCAGTGCCAACGCCAGATCCAGTGCCAACGCCAGATCCAGTGCCAACGCCAGATCCAGTGCCAACGCCAGATCCAGTGCCAACACCAGATCCAGTACCAACACCAGATCCAGTGCCAACACCAGTTCAAGAAAAACCAGCCCCAGTAACTGAAGAGGTCGTTTGGACAACTAACCAATTGCCAAATACAGGTACTAAGGAAAATGCTAGCCTTGCTGCCCTTGGTTTAGTAGGTGTCTTGAGTGGATTTGGACTTATCGCTCGTAAAAAGAAAGAAGACTAATCTGATTTTTACAGAAAAGAAATAGTCAACTTTCTACTTAAAAACTAGTACATCCAAAGATGTACTAGTTTTTTTAATCTCTTTGCTACTTGTCTTAAGGATAGAACTATGCTACAATCTTGTAAAACAAACAAGGACGCTAAACTATGAAAAGTGAATACCAAAAAATGATTGCGGGAGAACCTTATCACCCGTTCGATCCAGAACTTCGTGCTCTAGCACAAAAAGCACGAAAAAAGCAAGCAGCTTTTAATGCAGAAGTCGATTCAGTAAAAGGTATGGAAATCATCAAAGGATGGTTTGGCTCAACTGGTGAAAATCTCTATGTCAATACTCGTTTGGTGGTGGATTATGGTGTCAATATTCATTTGGGAGAAAATTTTTATTCCAATTGGAATCTGACCATGTTGGATGTTTGTCCTATTATCATTGGCGACAATGCAATGATTGGTCCTAACTGCCAATTTTTGACACCTCTTCATCCTCTAGATCCAGAAGAACGAAATTCAGGTTTAGAATTTGGAAAACCAATCACGATTGGTAAAAACTTCTGGGCAGGAGGTGGGGTTATTGTTCTTCCAGGCGTTACACTAGGTGATAATGTTGTTGCAGGAGCAGGAGCTGTCATTACTAAATCTTTTGGTGACAATGTAGTTCTAGCAGGCAATCCAGCACGAGTTATCAAAGAAATTCCAGTCAAAGAAGAAAAATAAAAGAACAGCAAAATGCTGTTCTTTTTTGCTAGAGATTTTTTCTCTTTTTAGCTTTCTTAGTCAAAGCGACGTCACATTTCTCGATCTGTTGTGTCAGATAGCTAGTCATTTGGAAGTCGTCGGTATCAGATTTGAGCTCGACTTCATAGACGATTGTTAGGTTATCACCTGTATTTGTACTATTGATTGTGATCATGTCAATTTCTGAGCAGAATTGATCCAGAGCTGATTGGATAGCTTCCTGTATCTTCTCTTGATTGTCTACCGTGATTGTCAAAAGTCTACGACGTTGATTGTCAGTTTTGACCTGTTGATGTTCCAGAAGGAACCAAACGCCCAAGATAAAGAGCGTGAAGAGAATTGCCAGAAAGAGATAACCTGTCCCACAAGCTAGGCCGATAATCATGGCTAGGAAAATTGCAATCAGTTCTCTTGAACCACTAGTTGCAGAACGGAAACGAATCAAACTAAAAGTTCCTGCTACAGCAATTGAAGTTCCCAAGCTTCCATTGACCAGAAAAATAACCAAGGTCATAAGGCAGGGAAGCAGAGTCAAGCTGATAGCAAATTCTCTGGTGTAGAGGGTCCGATATTTGTAGGTCCAAGTAAGTGCTAAACCGAGGACTAGACTGACTAGAAGTGCCAGCAGTAGTTGGAAGGGGTCTGCACTGGCAGTGGCGTTGTTGAAAATTGAGTTAAATAGATTAAGCATAAGCGGTACCTGATCTTTCTAAACTGGGTCGTGGCGCATAAGGAAGCCCTTGAGATTTGTGGTAAGCACAACTATATTTTGAAAATTTGTGCTCCATCAAACCATACTTGTCTAGGATGTCTTGTAACCACTGGGGTTTGTTTCCAGGAGCCTTAATCTCCATAATTACAGTATCGTTATCTAGTAAAGCATCTCCATGGTTTCCAGCGAAAAGACTGACATTTTCATCTCTATAGACTAGATTCTGGTCAATCGTGACACGGATTTTATTATAATCGTATCCCTCAATGTATTTCTTTTCCTTCAAAGAATAACGATCGTAGTAGATATACATGCGAGGCTTGATGGCTTGCTTGTAATCCTGATGAAGTTTTTTAACCTTTTCAATGACGACTTTGTCGGTAATAGTAGAATCTAATCGTCCCTTGGTCATAAAATTTATGATGGAGCTAGGAGTTGATAGCAATCGGTACTTGCGCCCAACTCCTTCTTGGTCCTTGGTCTTGATTTCTAAAAATACTTGACTATCTACTTTAGGATTACTAAGATAAGTTCGCATCCGCACTTTTTCTTTACGCTTGTTGCCTAGATGATCCTCTTGAAGGACATCAAAGTTATCTGTATCAAAGTAAATATTTGAAATGGTTGAAATGTGGTAGTCGTCTTCTACCAAATACTCCTTTAAATCTTGGATGAGTTTGTCTAAAATTTCTTTTGAGACAACATATTTGGTTTCAATCCGTTTGAAAGTTGTTTCGATTGGTTTCATAAATCTTTCTCCTCTAATCTTCACTTATACTATTTTTAAACAAGGATGAACTTGCTTGTATACGATTTTAAGGAGTTTATCTAAAACTATTGTTAAATTTAACTTAATTGAAACTAAACTTAAGAAAACTTTCAGAAAAAATTTAGGCTTCTTTTAGGAAACTCCCGTAGACTAGGATCATGTAAATGAAAGACGAGGAAATGAGTATGAAAGCAAAAAAATGGACATTCCTATTAACAAGTATAACAACTCTAGCACTGGTAACAGCATGTACCCAGTCAACCTCAAATACAACAGCTAGCAATAGTACTGCAACGACAACAGTAACTACTAATAAGAAAACATCTAGTTACTTTACAGATAAGGACTATGATACTTCTTATGATGAAAAAACAGCAGCAACAGTAACTCTGTCAGGATCAACGGCGACGGTATCAGGTGATGGAGTAGCCGTATCAGGTTCTACCGTTACAATCTCTAAGTCAGGAACTTATGTAATTTCTGGTCAATCCGACGGAGTTCAAATCAAGATTGAAGCTGGAAGTTCAGATGACGTACACATCGTTCTAAATGGTGTCACTATGACCAACACCAATGCAGCAATTTCTGCAACATCAGCTGGCCATGTCTACCTCACTCTAGCAGATGGTACCACAAATAGCCTGTCAGATTCAGCTTCAAACAGTGATGACAAGGCAGATGCTACCCTCTTCTCTAAAGTGGACTTGACCATCAATGGTAAAGGAGCTCTCAATGTAGATGGCAAGAAAAATAACGGTATCAAGACCAATGATACGCTTCACATAACAGGTGGAACCTACAACATCACAGCAGTCGGAGATGCCTTTAATGTCAATGATGAACTTAACATTACTGGCACAACCATGACCGTCGATGCCAAGGAGGACGGCGTCAAGGTAGACAATGATGACGATACATCTGTTGGAACCATGTATCTCTCTGACAATACTATTACTGTTACTGCCGGTGATGATGGTATCCATGCATCAGGTGATTTGGTTATCGATAGTGGTACCTACACTGTTAAGAATTCTACAGAAGGGCTTGAAGGTAAGTCAATCACTATTAACGGTGGGGACATTACTATTTACGCGACAGATGATGGTGTTAATGCAGCTAACAAAAACGCCCAACAAAGCGAAATCTTCTTTACTATGAATGGTGGGAATTTGACAGTTGAAGTTGGCCAAGGGGACACAGATCCAATTGACTCAAATGGAAACATTACAGTTACTGGCGGGACTATTAAAATGACTGGTCAAACAGGATTTGACTTTGACGGAACAGCGACCTACACAGGTGGAGATATCTATCTCAATGGTGAAAAACAAACTGAAATCGTCAATTCTATGCCTGGTGGCGGAGGAGCACCTGGTGGTGGTCCTCAAGGAAATGGTGGCCCTGGAGGTCCCGCTCCTGATGGACGTCCATAAAATAAAAATCTCCTTTCTCGAAAGAGAAGGGAGATTTTTATTGTTGTTAGGACGAGAAAGAGTTATTCTCCGTCTTTTTTAAAGATGTTTTTAACACCAGATACTGCGCCTTCGACAGCTTCTTTTGCATCTTCAGCAACTTCTTTAGCTTTTGAAGCTACCTTTTCTGCAGCTCCTTCTGCTTGAGTTTTTGTATCGCCAGTTAGTTTACCAAAACCTTCTTTAACAGAACCTTTAGCTTGGTTGAATTTTTCTTCGATTGACATGGGGGATACCTCCGTTAATTTTTTGTATTATCTAAATTACATTAGATATTAATTTAAGTATATACCCTTTTATACTAAAAAGCAAAAAACTGATACGAAAAGCATCAGTTTATTTTTTTAATAGGTTACAACATTCAATTGACCTTTATCATATTCAGCGATAAAGATATTTGAGACTTCTTCGAAACCTTTTTCTTTCAATTTCTCAGTTAGCCATTCCTCGGATTTGCCAATGGTTTCTAAGATTTCAACTTGGACAACACCATCTGTAATCACTGGGTACTTAGGATTTTCGTCACCCATTCTTACGACAATCAGCTGTCCGTTTTGCTCAATCACAGCTCTCTTGACATCCTTCAATTGGAAAATTCCTTGAGCGCGCAATTTCAGAGCAACATCAGCTGCAGCTAGACCTTTTGAACGACAGGCTTCAGGATCTAATGTTCCATTTTTTATGATAATAGTTGGTTTCCCGTCAATTAAGTGTTTGAAAAAGGAAATATTGGTATTCAACCATTTAAGGAGCAGGATGAGAATAGTCCAGATGATAAGGATAACAATGTATTGGATGATGGTGATAGAACTATTGTAGATAACCCCACCGATAATACCCCCGAGAACAAAGTTCTGGATTTGATCTACTGCAGAACTTGGTGCTAAATTTCCTTTACCTGTTACGTTAATAACAAAAACAAGAGAAAGTAGCCCCAAGGCTAATTTAATTGCAATCGTAGCAAAAAAGCTTATCATTTTTCAACCTCCACGAGTTCAACATCTGATTTATAGAGTTCCATTTTTTCTAATAAATAGCTATCTTGGTCAGTCCCGCTAATGGCACGATAAAAATTGTTGCCAACCTTAATAATCGCCCCATCAGTCACTGCTGATGTGTTGACATAAACATTTTTCTTATCAACACCTAACTCTTTTGATACAATTTCGATGAAGTGCAAGGAACTACGAAATTGATTATCATTGGATTGGTTGTTTTGAAGATTCGTAATGCTAATCAATACAAAAGCAATTAACGTCAAAATAGAAATGAGCGATAATTCACGGAACTTACTCCCTCTTTTATCTTTGAAAGCCTTAAATGCAAAGAATCCAGTCACAATCACTAAGAGCGTCGACACAATAATCATGACCCAATCCTGTTGACTGATTTGGCTTAGAACATAGTCGTATGAATAGAATTTCATAAGAACCTCCCTTTTTCAAATTCAATCTATTATAAACTAATTCCTAAGTTTTAGCAATTTTGTTAGTAGAGGAAAAAGCATTTAATTGTTGTTTCCTACTTAAGGTAGGTTTTTTATGATTTGACTTAGCCTCCCGTCTTGACTTTCGTTTGGCTTTTGTTATAATAGTAAAAATTTAGAGGAGGTATTCTATGATTCAAAAACATGCTATTCCTATTTTAGAGTTTGACGATAATCCTCAGGCAGTCATCATGCCGAATCACGAAGGCTTGGATTTACAGTTACCAAAGAAGTGCATCTATGCATTTTTGGAAGAAGAGATTGACCGCTATGCTCAGGAAGTAGAAGCAGATTGCGTAGGGGAGTTTGTTTCTGCCACTAAGACCTACCCGGTTTATGTCATGGACTACAAAGGTGAAAAAGTGTGTCTTGCCCAAGCGCCTGTCGGTTCCGCTCCAGCGGCCCAGTTTATGGATTGGTTGATTGGCTATGGTGTGGAGCAAATCATTTCCACTGGTACTTGTGGAGTCCTAGCCGATATAGAGGAAAATGCCTTTCTCGTCCCTGTTCGCGCTCTGCGAGATGAGGGGGCCAGCTACCACTATGTAGCGCCTTCTCGTTATATGGAGATGCAGATTGAGGCTATCTCTGCCATTGAGCAAGTCTTGGAACAACTAGGCATTCCTTACGAGGAGGTCATGACTTGGTCGACAGATGGTTTTTACCGAGAAACGGCTGAAAAAGTTGCCTATCGTAAGGAAGAAGGCTGTGCAGTTGTGGAGATGGAGTGTGCAGCTCTTGCAGCAGTTGCCCAGCTTCGAGGAGTCGTTTGGGGACAACTTCTATTTACAGCCGACTCTCTAGCGGATTTAGAAAATTATGATAGCCGCGATTGGGGTTCAGAAGCTTTTGACAAGGCCTTAGAACTCTGTCTTGAAATCGTTAGTCATATGTGACTGCTTTAATTGTTTTTATGGTACAATGTAACTATGTTATTCAAATCATTTTCGGAAAAAATAAACACGACCTTGGGACGTTTATCACCTGCTCGTCGAATTTTTTTAAGTTTTGCTTTGGTTATTTTCGCAGGCTCTCTCCTTTTGAGTCTGCCATTTGTGCAAGCAACAAGCTCCCAAGCGACCTATTTCGACCATCTCTTTACAGCAGTATCCATGGTCTGTGTGACGGGACTCTTTACTCAACCAGTAGCTACTACATATAACATCTGGGGTCAGTTAATCTGTATGTTTTTGATCCAGATTGGTGGTTTGGGTCTCATGACCTTTATAGGGGTCTTTTATATTCAAAGTAAGCAAAAGCTAAGTCTTCGTAGCCGTGAAACAATTCTGGAGAGCTTTAGTTATGGAGAAACTCATTCTTTAATGGTTTTCATACGTTCGATTTTCTTGACGACTTTTATCGTTGAAGGACTCGGAGCCTTCCTGTTAAGTTTTCGTTTTGTTCCGGAATTTGGTTGGGGCCGAGGAATTTTTACCTCTATCTTCGTAGCTATTTCAGCTTTCTGTAATGCTGGTTTTGATAATTTTGGAAGTACAAGTTTAGTAGCTTTTCAAACTGATCCTTTGATTAATCTAGTGCTTGCTGCTTTGATCATCACAGGCGGTCTAGGGTTCATGGTTTGGTTTGACCTGGCCACGCAGTTGAGCAAGAAAAAACGTCGGCTTCGCTTCCATACCAAGTTGGTTCTCTTCTTGACAGCTGGAATTTTATTTACTGGAACAGTTTCAACCCTCTTGATAGAGTGGAACAATCCGGGAACGATTGGCAATCTCAGCATCCCTGATAAATTGCTAGTCAGTTTTTTCCAAACAGTTAGTATGAGAACGGCAGGTTTTGCTTCTATTGATTACACCCAGGCTCGGCCTGTTACTTTGATGATTTATATCTTACAAATGTTTCTCGGTGGGGCGCCTGGTGGAACAGCTGGGGGGCTTAAAATCACAACCTTCTTTGTATTATTAGTATTTGCACGCAGTGAACTTTTAGGATTACCCCATGCCAATGTAGCTCGGAGAACAATTTTACCTCGGACAGTCCAAAAATCATTCAGTGTCTTTATTATCTTCTTGATAACTTTCTTGCTGGGCTTGATTCTGTTAGGGGTAACCGCAGAAGGAAATCCGCGCTTTATCTACATCATGTTTGAAACAATTTCTGCCCTTGCTACGGTCGGAGTAACTGCAAATTTGACACCAGAGTTAGGCAGATTAGCTCTTAGCATTATCATGCTACTGATGTTTATCGGACGAATTGGGCCACTGACGCTATTAGTTAGTTTGGCTGAGTATCAACCAGATAAGAAAGATATGATCCACTATATGAAAGCAGATATTACCATAGGATAGGAAAGGATAAACTATGTCAGATCGGACAATCGGAATTTTAGGTTTAGGAATTTTTGGGAGCAGTGTTCTCGCAGCGCTTGCCAAGCATGATATCAATATCATAGCTATTGACGACCATGAGGAACTTATCAATCAATTTGAACCTGTTTTAGTTCGCGGTGTTGTTGGAGATATCACAGATGAAGAACTCTTGTTATCAGCCGGGATTGATACCTGTGATACGGTTGTGGTCGCAACTGGTGAAAACTTGGAGTCTAGTGTTCTTGCGGTTATGCATTGCAAGGATTTGGGAGTACCAACTGTTATTGCTAAGGTCAAAAGTCATACAGCAAAAAAAGTACTTGAAAAAATCGGTGCAGACTCTGTTATTTCGCCAGAGTATGAAATGGGTCGTTCATTAGCACAAACGATTCTCTTTCATAATAGCGTAGACGTCTTTCAGTTGGATAAGAATGTCTCCATTGTTGAGATGAAAATCCCTGCATCTTGGGTAGGTCAGAGTCTTAGCCAATTAAATCTTAGAGGACGCTATAATCTCAATATACTCGGTTTTCGTAAATACGAGAATGCTCCACTAGATGTTCAATTCGGACCGGAAGACCTTTTACAGTCTGATACCTCTATCATGGCTATTATTAATAACCAATACTTAGATAATCTTGCAAACCTCAATGAGTAGAAGAAAAAGATTATTGAGTCAATATAAGTATTTTATAAGAGGGATTTAAGAAAAATTTTAACTTTTTCTTAATCCTTTTTAATTTCAGGAGATTATACTAGAGTCATCAAAAAAAGAAAACTCTAAGGAGAATCCTATGAAATTCAATCCAAATCAGAGATATACTCGTTGGTCTATTCGCCGTCTCAGTGTCGGTGTTGCTTCAGTTGTTGTAGCTAGTGGCTTCTTTGTCCTGGTCGGACAACCAAGTTCTGCGCGTGCTGATGTGGTCAATCCGACCACTGCTCAAGTCGTGCCAGATGCAGATTCGGTGAGTGAAAAGAGCGACTTACCAGCAGAGGCTCTAAAAAAAGCAGTCGATGTAGCTCTTCCTTCAGAACAGGCAGATTCAGTACCTAAAGTAAGCTTGGATTCTACAAGCTCTCCAGAAAAAGCGGATGTAGCTGATAAAGACCAAGTAGTAGTTCCCAAAGAAGAAGTGCAAGCAAAACCAGAATCTAAGAAACAAACAGAAGATACGGTTAAACCTGCAACAAATTCTGCTCCTGTAGTCTCTGGACAAGACCGTGAGGCAAGTGAAGCTCAACCAGCAACCACTCCAGCTGAAGTTCAAAAAGGTGTGGCCGACAATACCAAAGACACAGTAGATGTCCCAGCTACTTACTTGGACAAGGCTAACTTCCCAGGTCCATTCACAGCCGGTGTTAACCAAGTCATTCCATACGAATTCTTTGCTGGTGACGGTATGTTGACTCGTTTGATTCTGAAGGCATCAGACAAGGCTCCATGGTCAGACAATGGTTCAGCTAAAAATCCTGCCCTCCCACCAGTAGAAAAATTAGGCAAAGGTCTCTACTTCTATGAAGTGGATTTGGCTGGCACTCAAGGTAAATCAGATAAAGACCTTCTTGACCTCTTGAAACAAAATGGTACGCAAAGCTATCAAGCTACTATTAAAGTGTACGGTGCGAAAGATGGCAAGGCCGATTTAAGCAACCTCGTAGCGACTAAAAATTTGGATGTCAACTTGAACGGCTTGACCACTCCAGTTGAAGTACAAAAAGGTGTAGCCGACAACACTAAAGACACAGTAGATGTTCCAGCTTCTTACTTGGACAAGGCCAATTACCCAGGTCCATTCACCGCCGGTGTCAACCAAGTCATTCCATATGAATTCTTTGCTGGTGACGGTATGTTGACTCGCCTTATCTTGAAAGCTTCTGACAAGGCTCCGTGGTCAGACAATGGCTCGGCTAAAAATCCTGCTCTCCCACCAGTAGAGAAATTGGGCAAAGGCCTTTACTTCTATGAAGTGGATTTGGCTGGCACTCAAGGTAAATCAGATAAAGACCTTCTTGACCTCTTGAAACAAAACGGCACTCAAAGCTATAAAGCTACTATTAAAGTGTATGGTGCGAAAGATGGTAAGGTCGATTTAAGCAACCTCGTAGCGACTAAAAATTTGGATGTCAACTTGAACGGCTTGACCACTCCAGTTGAAGTACAAAAAGGTGTAGCCGACAACACTAAAGACACGGTAGACGTCCCAGCTACATACTTGGATAAAGCCAACTTCCCAGGTCCATTCACAGCCGGTGTCAACCGAGTCATTCCATACGAATTCTTCGCCGGTGACGGTATGTTGACTCGTTTGATTCTGAAGGCATCAGACAAGACTCCATGGTCAGATAATGGCTCAGCCAAAAATCCCGCCCTTCCACCAGTAGAAAAATTAGGCAAAGGCCTTTACTTCTATGAAGTGGACTTGGCAGGTACTCAAGGCAAATCTGACAAAGAGCTGCTTGACTTGTTAAAACAAAACGGCACTCAAAGCTATAAAGCTACTATTAAAGTGTACGGTGCAAAAGATGGCAAGGCCGATTTGACAAATCTGGTAGCGACTAAGGATTTGACAGTGAACTTGAATGGACATCAGTCTCTTATTCCGATGCAGTCAGATTTCGTTCCATCTTCTAATGGTTCAGCTATGCTGACTCCAATGATGAATAGTCATCAAGGTGCTTCTAATATGAAAGCTCAAATGCCAGCTGCTAGCCAGGATAAGATGATGCCTAACAAAGAGCGAGACAAAACCATGAATGTTAGACAGCTAATGGCAACTCCAAGTATGAAGCAAGACCAAGCTCCAGCAGCCTCAAGCAAGATGTCTGATGAAGGCAAGATGGCATCTAATAATAAGGTATCAAGTCCAATGATGGCTGATCAAATGAAAGAACCAAAAGGCATGCTTCCATATACCGGTGAAGCCCAAACCTCAATGACTACTCTTGGATTCTTTGGACTCGCCTTGGCCGGACTGTTAGGTGGCCTCGGTTTAAAAGCTAAAAGAGAGGAAAATGACTAGTCTGGCTACAGACTTTCTATCTAGGATTTGAAAAATCCAGATAGCGATTAGAATGTTCGTAAAGCGATTAAAATAGTGTTATACTATTGTGGTATAGCACTGTTTTTTCAAAGGAGAGACAGATGGGAAAGACCATTTTACTCGTTGACGACGAGGTAGAAATCACAGATATTCATCAACGCTATCTGGTTCAGGCAGGATATCAGGTTTTGGTGGCCCATGATGGAGTAGAGGCTTTAGAAATCTTCAAGCGAAAACCGATTGATTTGATTATTACAGATATCATGATGCCTCGGATGGATGGCTATGATTTGATTAGTGAGGTTCAGTATCATTCTCCAGATCAGCCTTTTCTCTTTATCACGGCTAAGACCAGTGAGCAAGACAAGATTTATGGACTAAGCTTGGGGGCAGACGACTTTATTGCCAAGCCATTTAGCCCTCGTGAGTTGGTTTTACGTGTCCACAATATCTTGCGTCGCCTTCATCGTGGAGGTGAGACAGAAGTCGTCAGTCTCGGGGATTTACGGATGAATCACGGTAGTCATGAGGTTTCTATCGGAGGTGTATCGCTTGATCTAACAGTCAAATCCTTCGAGCTTTTATGGCTTTTAGCCAGCAATCCAAAGCGGGTTTTCTCTAAGACAGATCTCTATGAAAAGGTTTGGCAAGAAGACTATGTGGATGATACCAATACCTTGAATGTTCATATTCATGCATTGAGGCAGGAGTTGGCTAAATATGCCAGTGCAGAAACGCCCACCATCAAAACCGTTTGGGGCTTGGGCTATAAAATTGAGAAAGCACGAGGTAGTCAATGAAATTAAAAAGTTATATTCTAGTGGGTTATATCATTTCAACACTCTTAACGATTATCGTAGTTTTTTGGGCGGTCCAGCGAATGTTAATTGACGAAAGAGAGATTTATTTCCTAGTGGGAATGACTCTCATGGCAAGTTTTGTTGGTGCTGGGATTAGTCTCTATCTCCTATCACCGGTCTTTACTTCATTGGGTAAACTGAAGGAACATGCCAAGCGAGTAGCGGACAAGGATTTTCCTTCAAATTTTGAGGTTAAAGGGCCTGTGGAATTTCAGCAGTTAGGACAAGCTTTCAATGAAATGTCACATGATTTACAGGCGACCTTTGATTCCTTGGAAGAAAGCGAACGAGAAAAGGGCTTGATGATTGCCCAGTTGTCGCATGATATCAAGACCCCCATCACTTCGATCCAAGCGACGGTAGAAGGGATTTTGGACGGGGTTATCAAGGAAGGAGAACAAGCCCATTATCTAGCAACCATTGGACGCCAGACAGAACGGCTTAATAAACTGGTTGAAGAGTTGAATTTTTTGAGCCTAAATACAGCTAGAAATCAGGAGAAGACGACTGGAAAAGACAGCATTTTTCTGGATCAGCTTTTGATTGAGTGCATGAGTGAATTTCAATTTTTGATTGAGCAGGAGGAGAGAGATGTCCACTTGCAAGTGATTCCAGAGTCTGCCCGGTTTGAAGGAGATTATGCCAAGCTTTCTCGTATCTTGGTTAATCTGGTTAATAACGCTTTTAAATACTCTGCTCCAGGAACCAAGCTGGAAGTGGTAGCTAAACTGGAGAAGCATCAGCTTTCAATCAGTGTGACCGATGAGGGACAGGGCATTGCCACAGAGGATTTAGAGAATATTTTCAAACGCCTTTATCGTGTTGAAACTTCGCGTAATATGAAAACAGGTGGTCATGGATTAGGTCTTGCGATTGCGCGTGAATTAGCCCATCAATTAGGTGGAGAAATCACAGTTACCAGCCAGTACGGCCTAGGAAGCACCTTTACCCTCCTTCTCAACCTTTCTGGTAGTGAAAATAAAGCTTAACTCCCCTTTACAAATTCAATAATTCATGATATAATAGTCTTTGTGTGAAATAGCAGCAGGAAAGCATGAAGCTCGTCAACAGGTGTCTTATGATAAGTAACCTTGGCTGTTTAGGCGAAGGGCATCTGCACGAATCAGGGCTTTCTAAGTGACTATTTCCACCGAAATATTATTTATATCAGGAGGACATTCACATGTCACGTTATACAGGACCATCTTGGAAACAAGCTCGTCGCCTTGGCCTTTCACTTACAGGTACAGGTAAAGAATTGGCACGTCGTAACTACGTACCAGGACAACACGGACCAAACAACCGTTCTAAATTGTCAGAATACGGTTTGCAATTGGCTGAAAAACAAAAACTTCGTTTCACTTACGGTGTTGGTGAAAAACAATTCCGTAACTTGTTCGTAGAAGCTACAAAAATCAAAGGCGGAATCCTTGGTTTCAACTTCATGCTTCTTTTGGAACGTCGTTTGGATAACGTTGTTTACCGTCTTGGTCTTGCGACTACTCGTCGTCAAGCTCGTCAATTCGTAAACCACGGTCACATCCTTGTTGACGGAAAACGCGTTGATATCCCATCATACCGTGTAACTCCAGGTCAAGTGATCTCAGTTCGCGAAAAATCATTGAAAGTTCCAGCAATCCTTGAAGCTGTTGAAGCAACTCTTGGACGTCCAGCATTCGTATCATTCGACGCTGATAAATTGGAAGGTTCATTGACTCGTTTGCCAGAACGCGATGAAATCAACCCAGAAATCAACGAAGCACTTATCGTTGAATTCTACAACAAAATGCTTTAATTTTAAGATTTGTTTTACAAAAAGCCTACAACAGTGGGCTTTTTTCTTTATCTTAAAATGTTGGCCTCTGGGTTTGTTCCCCTTTTTACTCCCCTTATAGTGCTTTTCGGTCTAGGAAGACTACTATTTAAAATTAAAGATTAAGATTTAATAAAAAAATATCAGAAAAAAATAATCTCAAGTTCTTGACAAGCGCCAAAAAGTAGGTATAATAGAAAGAGTTGAAAAACTCAAGGTCCGTTGGTCAAGGGGTTAAGACACC